>NZ_JAFBEC010000001.1 GCF_016908595.1 Geomicrobium sediminis
CTGGCGCTATTGGCGCGACGGGCGCTACTGGACCACCTGGCACAGGGGCTACTGGACCCGCTGGGGCTACGGGCGCTACGGGTGAGGCTGGCGCTGTTGGTGCTACAGGTCCGGAGGGACCAGAAGGACCACAAGGGATTGAAGGCCCCGAAGGACCAGAAGGGCCTGCAGGTGGTGAGGGCGCAACTGGAGCTACAGGTGCTACAGGGACAGGAGCAACTGGACCACCTGGACCAACTGGACCTGGCGGCGGTGGTTCAACAGTTGAATCAGCCTTCGGAGCTTCAGTCCTTGGGCAAACCATAACACTTGAAGGTGAACCTGGTGCAATCATCCCTGTTCCTGACTTTCAATTAACGAGCCCGAATATTATTGCAGCTGATGATGGTTTTACCGTTCTTGAACCGGGTCGTTACAGAGTTTCCTATGCTCTTTTATTGCTCACATCAAGAGTTATTTCTACGAGGGTATTGTTAAACGGTGTTCCTATTGAACCATCAGCACTAAATCGCAATTTGAGTGGTTCGTACACTGATTATAATAATGAAGTTCTAATCGATCTTGTTGCAGGAGATAACTTGCAATTAGCCGCCGTTGGTCCAGAAGGTACAACAATCACACTTGAAGCAGGAACAACAGATGCAACCTTACAAGTCATTGGTTTAGATGTACCAGGTATTCTGTAAAACGATTTTTATTCCAAGAGCCATTCATGATGTTTCATGGATGGCTCTTTTTGCTTACATTAACTTATTACGATGCTGCACCTAGCATCGAATACCCTATCAACATTAGTAAATGTTAGTTATTCAGAACATAATCCGGTGATCAAACCGGCGGAATGTACAAATTCAAGAATACCGGAACGGTCAAGATACCGATGTTTACGAGTGCATGAGAGGCGATCGCAAAACGTAAGCTTCCTGTTTTTATGTAGATGAGTGACCATACGACTCCCAAGATTGGAAGATAGAGAAGAACGTGAACGTGTTGATTTGCAATTGAGAATACGCCCCACATGAGTGGATGACTCAGAACGAAGAACACCGTTGTGTAAGCAATACTTGCCCAATTGGGAAACCTCTTCATTGCCGCATCCAACAATAACCCTCTCCAGTAGAGCTCTTCAAAAACTGGATTAATCATCGCGAACAGAAGCCATAAACCGATGATCCACGGATCATTTAACACGTGTAGATTCATGAGTAAGACAGTGAATGGAAACAACCCTACAACCCAGCCTAGACTTACGATTCCTTTCGATGGTCTTGATTTGCCAAGCCAGCTTTTCACTTTTTTGTTTCCTTTAAATCGATAGATGCAATAGCCAAGCAACGACCAATACACGATCGCCAGCGGTACCCATGCCCACTCATTAATAAATGATGAGAACAACGTTGCCACTACAAAGCCAATTGCAATAATGATGATCGGAGATAGTAGAATCCACGTCGTTTTAGCACGGCTTGCCATCTTTACTCTCCACCCTTACTCGTAAACAAGCGAAGAATTAGTGATGCTTCCGGTATTGGGCATTCTGCCCATTGCAATTTATTGATCGCTAACCCTTGGATCATTGCATAATAAGCAACCGCGAGCTGCACCGGGAATCATCTACAATTTCTCCTTGTTCTTGACCGGCCATAATTATCGGTAAGATCGCCTTGACTGGCGAATTCTGTTCATCTCTTAATAAGTTTGTCACGTCGTCTGGTACTGCGTCTGATGTGCTCGCTTGAATCTTAATCACGAACAAATACAATTCATTGCCACGTGCAATGGAACGCAAAATCTCTTCTGTCATTTCCGATAACTTTTCTAGAGGTGTACCTTCCACTTGCGTCGCCTTCGTAATGCTTCCCATCGACCTTTCAATTGCTTTCTTGACAAGTTCAAAAAACAGATGTTCTTTCGAATTAAAATAATGATAAACCAAACCGTGACTGAGCTTTGCTTCCTTTGCTATTTCACTAATTTTCGTCCCAGCTATTCCTCTCCTTGCAAAGATAATGCTCGCCTTGCATCTCGTATCTCACGATTTTGATGTTCGTCCCTTGGCATGTTACACCTCTAGTTTTTGATTGATTAATTAGTCAATATAAAGATACAGAAAATACCCATTAATCATAAGAACTTTTTGAAAATAAAAATATACGCTATTGAACGCCGCTTTCCAAGATTGAGAACGTCTTGTTCTTTGTATCGATTTCAGCCAACGCACCGTAAGGCAAGACAAACTTAGGTTCTGTATGACCAAAGTTTGCATTATACAAGATTGGAGTTGACTGTAATTGCTGTTCTTTCATAACACTACGAATGATTTCTTTGTATTCCTCAAAATACGCTTCATCTTGCGGCTTCCCAAAGATGATTCCGTTAATTCTATGAAGAATATCTTGCGCGGCATAGTTTCTAAGCCAACTTCTAATCAGCCTCGGCTCTGGTTTTTCCTCAGAAGTTTCAAAGAATAAGATTCGATTATTCCAATACTCCTCATCCGGCCACAAGAGGGTTCCTTTCGCAAGTTCTAGCGCCTCTATGCTCCCACCAAAGAGGCGGCCACTGACGACTCCATCTCCTTGTAGCACTTCAATTCCATCGTTTACTTGAGTCGAACGACGTTGATGCTTCGTCTCTTCCTCTTCCCACGGCAAATACTCACTCGTCCACTCTGTGGCAGGCTTTACTTCTCCAATTACTTCGCTCGAAAACAATGTCCTCTTGATCATCTCAATGGTATATGGAAACATTTCTACGTTTTCTGCGAAGTCCGTTAATACAGCAGGACCGTAAAACGAAGAAAGACCTGCTTTATGACAGAATAAGTGACTAATTGTTACATCAGAATAGCCAAGAAGAACCTTTGGATTGTTACGGATTACGTCAAAATCAATATGTGGCAGTAAACGAATGCTATCGTCTCCACCGATGTTTGCAATGATTGCTTTTATGCTCGGATCCTTAAATGCACACATTAGATCGGCTGCACGTGCTTCGGGATGATCATACAAGTCGACTGCACGTTTTAAACTGTTCGGCATCGGAACCACTACTAGACCAAACACCGATTCTAAACGCTCCACACCTTGCTTGTAACGCCAGTGTAGATCAGGTTCTCCTGCTCCCCCATAAGACGGACTAATTGTTGCAACCTTATCTCCACGTTGTAGCTTTTTTGGTTTGGTTAGCATCTCAAACACCCTTCCCACTAGTTTGACTGTGCGGTTTAAGAACATCGTTATGAAAATATGAAATAAATACCTACTTTGACTAGTCTTTACTTCTAGTTTTTCCTCAATAACGCACGAAATCAACATGGAACCCTTACTACGTCAATACGATTATCCAGAAATCCTTTTTCGTGCATCTCTCTGAACAATTTAGAAAGGGTATGATAAAATGTCTAAATTAAAGAACTATTCGATCTTAATTGGAGGTTTACTTCTCATGACAACACCTGTTCAAGCAACTAGTTCAAGTGACGGTCTCCCACCTGCAGATACTCCCCCTGCTGCGGGTCAAAAGCCTGATGCAACCATTCCCTTTTCTTATCAGCCTTACTTTGGACAAAGTATGGAGCAACCTGATCATATTAAATCGCTCTACCCCGACCCAGATGTTGCATTCACTACACCTGGTTTTGCACCTGAGAAAGAAAACTTTACGACAACTGAAGAAATGATGAGCTTTCTTCATGAACTAGATACAGAAAGTGATCGCCTCCAACTAGAGAACATCGGTTATTCACAAGAAAACCGAGAAATTCCTTTACTTATTTTCACAGAAGATGGAGGGGCGATTGATGAAACGAAGAATAAACCTACCGTATGGCTGGAAGCCCAAGTTCACGGTAGTGAGCCCGGTGCCGGTGAAGCTGCCTTAGTTGCCGCTCAAAAACTTGCTCTAGAAGAGATCGGTGACGAATTGTTAGCTAACATCAACGTCATCATTATTCCTCGTGTCAATCCTGATGGTTCGCATTACTTCCAATTTGGAAGTGCGAGGGGTCCTTGGATTAACCGTGATCATATGAAGTTAGACCTTCCTGAAACGAGAGCAATGAACAAAGCGTTGCAACGATTCAAGCCAGAAGTTGTCCTAACCTCACATGAATATGGACACCGAAACTGGGATGCTTTTAAAGAATTTGGCAATGAAGGCGGCGGTCCATACCACGACATCTTACTCGCTAAAGGCTATAACCTTAATGTACCCGAAGAGATTCGTCAAATGGCTGACGACCTTTTCATCCAAAACGCGTTTGACCAATTAGAAGATGCTGGTTATTCAACCGATACGTACGTATCTTTTCCTGAAGACTATGACCCTGACACAGAATCAATCACTGTCTCGGAGGGTAATGGTTCACCTCGTTTTGAAAAAGAGATAGCCGCTTTACTTCCGAGCTTTACGTTTTTATTAGAAGGACGTGGCGATCGCTTTGGCCGTGAAAGCTTCGCAAGACGTGTTCATTCTCATTACTTGGCCATTGAAAGCTTTTTGCAAACGACTGCAGAGCATTCTGACGATATATCTTCCATGATACACGACGCACGTGAGCAATTGGTTGAAAACGGAAAGACTGTTGACCCTTCTGACACTATTGTCATTCGTAGTGAGGCAACGGAACTGGATCGTCCATTGGAAATATTGGACATCGAAACGGGGGATGTTGTAGAAGTACCAACGACTTATTTGAGTGCAACAGAGGCTTTACCGACACTAGAAAGAGTCCTTCCTAGAGCATACCTTTTGCCACCTTCTCACCAGCATATCGCTGATAAATTACGCATACATGGCGTTGAAGTAAAAGCACTTAATGAACAAGTTGAATTAGCTGTTGAGCGGTATGAAGTCGTCGAGCAAACCATCGGAGAACAAGTACAAGAAGGTCACATTACGAATCACGTTGAAACTGAAATAGAAACGGCCACGCGAATCTTTCCGGCTGGTAGCCTCGTCTTCGAAATGGATCAGACCGCAGCAACTGTCATAGCGTTAGCGTTGGAACCTGAATCTGAAGACAGCTACGTTACGTATAATTTCATCCCAGTTAATCAAGGTGATGAAATCCCAGTCTATCGTTATATGGATAACGATCGTCTAGATTCGAGCCCGATTTCAGACGAATCGAGCAATCAACCTGAGGAAGCTTCATCGATTAGTCTCGTTATTCTCATCAGCTCCATTGGTGCTGTACTCGCCGGTATCACCGCCCTGTTCTACAGAAGAGCCCGTAAAAAATCTTAATCCATAAAAAAACGAGGAGTAGTACCCCTCCTCGTTTTTTACATCGTAACGGCTTGCTTTAATACATATCGACCATATCCCTCAACATCTTCTAAAAAAATCGGTTGCCATAACAGCATCCGTTTACTGACCGCTGCCGTACTGCGTGCATCTTGAATGGATCGCGGCTCATGAGAGAGATACCTTCGATAATACTGGAAGAACACATACAATTTTCGGTATGATTTGCTTTCCTTTAATTCAACAGCTGCTTCTTCTAGGAACCGAACGAGTACAGTCGTGTGGTACAACAACTCAAGAAAATGGCGAGCAAATGCATCGACATCTCTGTCTGTTGATTTCACCACATCTTGCATAACCGATTCAACGTGGGTAATCTGTGCATCCACAGCACTTTGCGCCATTGTGAATAGTTCACTACTCTCAGAAAGGGACGTTAATGTTTGACGAAGTCTCGATAAAAGAACCTCACCTGCTTGTTCTTTACGCATCGCCCGGATCACATCTAATGCAACGATATTCGTCGTTCCTTCCCAAATCGATCCTAAATGAGCATCTCGAACGAGGCGTGGATTAACCCATTCTTCAATATAGCCATTCCCACCTCGAACTTCCATCGCCTCGGCGCTCACGTAGCGGGCTCGCTTACAAATGTACCCTTTTAGAATCGGGGTTAGAATTCGCATCATCTCTTTTGCACCTTCGACGTTTTGGTCGTTTTCATCGAATTGATGAGCGGTGTACAAGATCATTGCTTGGGCTGCTTCCACATCTAGTTGCATTTCCACGAGGTTCTCTTGCATCATCGGTAAGTCGATGAGCTTGCCTCCAAACGCTTCTCGCTCTTTAGCGGTTTCGATCGCTTCCAGGAAACTTCTTCTCATGATACCCGTAGACCGAACCGCATTGGACAATCGTGATGCGTTCACCATCGACATCATCTGTTTGAAGCCGTTTTCGATACTCCCGACGACGTAACCGATCGCTCCGTGGAAGTTTATTTCACCACTCGCCATGTCTTTCGTGCCTAATTTATCTTTTAATCTTAGAATTGTGTAGTGATTATGAGTGCCGTCTTCCAAATATTTAGGCACGAGAAACATCGCTAACCCTTTTGAACCTTCTGGAGCACCCTCTGGTCGTGCTAACACGAGCGCAACATCGCCTGAAACGTTTGAACAAAACCACTTGTCTCCATAGATTTCAAAGTGATCTCCTTTCAGCTTCGCACTTACCGTATTCTCGCCTACGTCTGAACCGCCATGCTTTTCGGTCATGAACTGACCTGCAGTGAACAAGTCATCCATCGACGTACTCGTAAGCCTAGGAACGTACTTCTCTTTCATTTCTTTATTTGCATAGTTGGTAAGCACCGTCGCCGCTGCATCGGTCATACTCATCGGACAACACAGGCCAAACTCTCCTTGGGCAAACAGTGTCCAGAGCGCATATTTCTCGATTTTCTTGAATGGTTGATTCCGCCCCATCACGCCTGCTCGATGGGTCATCGCTGACATCCCAAATTGGCTATAGCCGATCCGCTCCAATTCAAGGTACGCGGGGTGGTAGCTCACCTCATTGACACGCTCTCCTCTACGATTGTACGTTTGAAGAACAGGTGGATGTTTGTCAGCGACGGAAGCCAACGGATCAATCTCTTCACTCGCAACACGACCTAATTGTTGTAGAAGAGGTTCTAATTGCTCAAAAGAATCAACATCTACATACTGACGTAACAAAAATGACAAGTTCTGATCTGCTTCATAATAATTAATTCCCAATGTATCAGGTAATTGAGTAGACGGGTTCATCATACACGTACCTCCTTATTATGAATGGACACGATCGACCTCTCTCCAAACGATAATCGCATCTAACGCTTGCAAGCCTTGTTCACGAACGAAGACTGGATTAAGATCCATCTCTTGAATACGATCTTGATTCGCAGCTGCAAATTGTGAGAGCTTAACAATGGCATCGGCTAACGCATCGACATCATACCCTTGGTGACCACGTACACCTTTTAAGATCGCAGCGGACTGTAACTCATCAATCATCTGATAAGCACTACGTTTTGAGACAGGCGCATGTCGCATTGCATAATCTTTGAACACTTCAATGTAAATCCCACCAAGACCACAGACAATAAATGGTCCAAAATCAACGTCATGTTGAATGCCAATGAACATTTCCACTGATTTCTCTTGCATCATCTCTTCTACGAGAATGCCCTCAACAGAAGCGGATGGATGGTGCTTTGCAACATTTTGAACGATACGATCATAGCTTTCACGAAGTTGCGTACTGTTCTCAATTCCGAGTTCTACGCCTCCTACATCCGATTTGTGCAAAATATCATCCGAAATGACTTTCGCGACGACTGGATACGCCAGTTCATTCGATACGTTGGTTAATTGTTCTTGCCCAGTGACTAAAATGCCTTTTGGCACTTCAATGCCGAGATCTTTAACTGTTTGTTTGGCGATGACTTCTGTCCAAATTGCTTCACTCGCGTTGACTTTAAATGACGGTTGAACGTTCAACTCTTCAAGTGTCGTCGTCGTAAACGTTGAGAGCTTCTCAACCGCGTACATCGTTTTGTATGATGTAACGTACACAGGCACATTAGCGCTTTCAAGCGCCTTCCGACCTGCACCTGTTAGCTCCTCAGAACCAGTCACGGTAACAACAATTGGTTTTTCTGTTTGCTGGTCTATCTCTACAATTCGCTCGCACACTTTTTTACCGAGTTCGCCGCCAAATGTTGTCTGTACGACGATAGCATCCACTTCGCTTGCTTTCGCTAGCACATCCAGAGTATCTGCAATAATGTGTTGCTCTTTTAACGCTTGGGCGGTCACATCAATCGGATTAACTGCAGATCCGTAACTTGGAATGATGGATGAGATTTGCTTTAACGTACTTTCCTCTAATCGGACAAGATCCAGCCCTAGTTGCTCGCTGTAATCTGCCATCGTAATGCCTGCTGCTCCAGAGTTTGAAATGGTCGCAACCCGCTTGCCGTGCATTTGTTTTGCTCGAGAAAAGATTTTCATTAAATCTACTAAGTCATCCACATCGTTTGCAATAACAACACCGTATTGCTTTGCAATCGTTTGGAACATTTCATCGGACCCTGTCATGGAAGCGGTATGTGACATCGCAGCTTCTTGACCAATTTCTGAGCGACCAGCTTTCATAATGAGCAGAGGCTTCTGTTTTTCTTTTGCTTTCTTGGCTAGTGTAATGAACGCTTCACCGTTTGGAATACTCTCCAAGTAGCCAGCAACGACGTTAGTATCATTGTCATCGAGTAAATAGTCCATAATGTCGATCGTATTAATGTCCATTTGATTGCCTGTATTAATGATGTAGGAGAACCCGATGCCTTGCTCTTGAGCGATGCCAAACAGTGAGAATCCGAGTGCCCCACTTTGCGATGCGAAACCAACGTTTCCTGAAATGAATCCCGTTTCTGTTTCAAACGAAGTCGCAAACCCGAGTGGCAAGGAATCTTTCACATTTAGTAACCCTAAACAATTCGGTCCAAGTAACGAAAGGTTCGCTTGTTTGGCTTTCTGCTCGACTTTTTCTTGTAACGCTTTGCCTTCCTCACCGACTTCCGCAAACCCCGATCCAAACAAAATCAGTGAACGGATTTGCTTTTTCTCACATTCATCGAGAATCGAGAGGATGCGTGATGCGGACACCGCAAGTAGTGCCACATCCACTTCACCTGGGATATCTAACACTGAATCATAACACGTAAGATCTCCAATCGAATCATACTTCGGGTTAACCGGATAGATCTCACCAGGATAGCGGTGCTCTAGCAAATTCTTCAACGGTTTCCCACTAATCGATGAAAAGTCTTTCGACACGCCAACTATGGCTACTGATTTCGGATGAAGTAAACGTTCAATGGCTTCTGTTCTCGTCATTCAATCGCCTCCTAGGAATTTGATACATCGACTGTTCCAGATTGATCAAATCGTTGTTTCTTGATCATCTTATAAATAATTAACAAAATAACCGTCACCGCAATTGTCGTCAGATTTACAACAGTGCTCGGCATGAGCATGAGCAATCCACCTATTACGAATGCGATCCTAATAAGCAAATTGACCCGACCAACACCAACAAGGTAACCGCTTAGTGAAGCGCTTATTAGTACAACCCCTGCTACGGCAGCAAAAATACTTACAACCGATTCTGTAAACGTTCCTTGCCAAATGAGTGCTGGCTGGTAGACGATGAAAAACGGTATGAAAAAGGTGACAATCCCAAGTTTCGTTGATACGACACTCGTCCTCAACGGATTAGAATTGGCAATGCTCGACGCAGCAAACGATGCGAGTGCAACAGGTGGTGTAATGTACGATGCCGTTGCCCAATATAGTACAAACAAATGAGCAGCAATCACATTCACACCCACTTGTGCAAGCGCTGGCGCTAAGACAATCGCTAAGAAAATATAACTCGCTGAAACAGTCATACCCATACCTAAAATAAAACTCGTCACAGCTCCTGCAATGAGCAGCAACAATAAGTTATCGCCTGCCATTTGTACGAGTTCCCGTGAGAATGAGAACGACACGCCTGTTGCAGAAAACGCACCAACAATGAGACCAATCCCTGCAATTAATGAGACGATTTCACCGAGTACTTTTCCAATGTCAAAGATCATCGTTTTAAACGATTGCCACGTTAATTTTGCTTGCGCAGAGAAGAACGAGAGCACGAGCACTAAAGCACTTGCATAAAACGGAGCTTGCGCTTCTGAACGGATGAAGATCAATACAAGGATTAGTGCCAAAATGCTAAGTAAATACATCCAACCATTCGTCAATGTCGCGACGAGCTTCGGTAATTTCGACTTGTGAATGCCTTTTAAATCCCGCTTTGCCGCATATGCATCCACTTGTAAAAAGACAGCTAGGAAAAACAAAATGGCTGGTATAATCGCCGCGAGAGCAATTTCAAGATACGCAACACCGATAAATGATGCCATAATAAACACTGCAGAACCCATGATCGGCGGGGTAATCGTCCCACCCGTTGAAGAGGTCGCTTCAATAGCAGCTGCGTATTCCGGCTCATAACCTGCTTTTTTCATCGCAGGGATCGTTAACTGACCAGTCGTTACTGTATTCGAGATTGCACTTCCACTAAGCATCCCGAAAAACGCACTACCTGCGACCGACACTTTCGCCTCTCCACCGCGGGAACGGCCGAAAATCGATTGTGCCAACTTGAAGAAAAACTCTCCCCCACCTGTATGCGTTAAGATAACCCCAAAGATCATAAACCCGATAACGAGTGAACCGATTGTACTAAGCGGGATCCCGAGTACACTATTCGTACTCATCAGATGGTTGTTTGCGAGTGTAATGAAATCAAAACTATGACCTTGTAAGAAATAAATCGGAATAACATGTGCCACAAGAGGATACAGTGAAATGGTTAAACAGATAAAAAAGAGTATTTTCCCTCCTGCACGACGCAACACTTCTAAAACGAGAATCCAAAGAATAATCGCTGCAGTTGTTGCTTGAACAGGGGCTACCCAGTCCCAGCCTTCAAGAATAATCCGCTCCGCATTAAACCCTAAATAAAGCGCGCAGATGACGGTTAAAAGAAAAGCTGTAATATCGTAGAATCGAACTTTCGTATCGCTCTTTCGGGCTGGTAGAATCAAAAACGAAATCGACATAAAAATTGCGATGATGTAATAGAGATACTCATTTGCAAGCGGAGCAAAACCTAAGAAACGCAAATAAAACACTTGATTGATTGTTAAAAGAATTCCGATCACCGTTGCGATAATAACAACCCAGACCCATGTCCCTGTTAGTCGCTTCAACCGAAGCACCCCTCTCCTATGCCGTGCTTACTCATCAAGAACTGCTTTCATTTCTAGCCATAGTTGTTCATGCTCTTCGGTTGTTAGGTTCTCGGCTTCTGCTACTTGCTTTGCTTCTTCCCAAATCTCATTTAATTGCTCTTCTCGTTCTAATAGATCTTTGTTCGCTTGTTCATATTCCTCGCTCCAAAGACCTGCTTCTTCGAAATATTGAATTGAGCCTTCATGGAACGGTACTCCTGTGTCAGCTGGATTCATAATGACTTCATCGGGATGATACGTCCACATATTAGAAGTAGCATTTTCATAGTTTTCATATTGCTCAATCAGTGCCTTCGTAAATGTATAAATCGCTTCAGTCGAGGCTTCTTCATAGGTGGCAAAGACGTAACCGTGACCTAAGACTTCATTCATCCCGTCCATACCTGCACCGTTATCTAATTCTCTAGGAAAAAACCAATCGGCGACTTCGGCTGACTGTGCCCAGCGCTCTTCATCGTCACCTGGCATTTGCAACCAACGAATGCCTCCTAAACTATCAGCCTCAAACATCCCACCGGCTAATGGATTAATCGATGCAACGTCAATTTCACCTTGAATGAGTGCTTCACCTTGTCCACCGTATGAGTTAATATCAACGATTTCAACGTCTTCTCTAGATAATCCACCAAAGCCAAGAATCGCTTCTGTCTTAATATTCACTGAATTGTTCCCAGGAATCATCGGTACGCGTAGCCCTTCAACTTCTTCAATCGATTGAATTGGTGAATTCTCACGTACCGCAAAGCCAAACGGTGAAATTGGTGCCCAAATCGTTCTCATCGGTTGTGGTCCCCATCCTAAATCAAAGAACTCTTCCGTTGCTTCAAACGAGAACTTCACTTCATCACCGATCTTTCCGAGTAATGCATCTCGGTTGTATAATGGCATCATCCGTCCCACACCACTTGAAGAAGGCAACATGCGAATTTGCGTGCCGTATTCTTCTGTCATCTCATTAGCAACAGCGGCTGCTTCTGCATATCCGCCAGAGTTAATGTCATACACGCTCCAAACCATCGCTTCAGGAATTTGCTCTCCTTGAGCACCTACACTCAACGTTTCAGGACTTGCCCTCGGATTATCACAACTGGTTAGTAACACAAGACCAACGAGCCCCGTCAAAAAAAGGTACGACTTGGACATCTACAACACCCTTCTCCCCGTAATTAAACTATTTTGAAATCGCTTACATGAATTTTATATACAAAACTTTATTTTGTCAATAAAATCTGATAATTAAATAAAAAAGTGTAGCTGCAATCGCTACACTATCGTGATTTTCTGTATTGTTTGTGCATCATGCTACATTTAGTAACCCGATCATGACATTCAATTCGCATACTTTTTCGCTAAGACGACACAAAGGACGACAGCGACATTGACGATGACAAGAAACAACCCAATCGTTTCTTGTAATAACACAACTGCAATAACCAAGCCAAAAAACGGTTGCAACAATTGAATTTGTCCGACCGAGGCGATGCCTCCAATCGCTAAGCCTTGGTACCAGAAGACAAACCCGATATACATACTAAAAAATGAAACATAAAAAAGACTAACGTACGTTTCTACTTGCATTGTCATCATTGAGCTTGGGAATAGGAAAAGCGTGATGACGAGCATAAAAGGGAAGCTAATTAACAACGACCAAGAGATGACTTGCCAGTTTCCTAATCGCTTAGACAAAATCGCTCCCTCGGCATACCCTAGCCCACAGACGATAATGGCTAGCAACATGTATCCATTGCCGAGCATCGATAGATCACCATTTGAGAGCAGTGCGTACCCGGAAACAATACAACTACCTATAATAGAAAAAAACCAAAACAGTGCATTCGGACGCTCTCCTCCACGAATAACAGCAAAGATCGACGTACATAAAGGCAATAATCCTAAAAACACAATCGATTGCCCTGCGGTGTTGTGTTCAAGAGCAAGCGCTGTAAGAAGTGGAAATCCAATGACGACTCCACCTGCTACAATGACGAGTGAAGCGAGATCCGTACGACGAGGCAGTTTTGAACGAAACAGCAGTAACGCAGCCACTGCTAACAGACTAGCAATAATCGCTCGAATCGCCGTTAAAAACAACGGGTCAAGTTCCATGACTGCAACACGAGTGGCTGGGAGTGAGCCACTAAAGATGATGATCCCTACAAACCCGTAGATCCACCCTTTCGCACTTGAGTTCATGTGACATCCTCCTGTTCAACACGACCGTGATCACTATGCAAACCAAGTGTATACTGGATGAAACAGAACGAAAAAGGTCACTTGATTACTTTTTTTGCGCGTCAGTTTGAAAGGAGCAAGCACGATATGGATGTCACGCCATTTCTAGATCGAGAATCGACGATCCCCTTATACAAACAACTGATTGACTATTTCAAAAACAACATGCATGACGGGGCTTTACGTAAAGGAATGAAGCTCCCTTCAAAACGATCATTATCAAACAAATTACACATCAGTCAAACGACCGTCGAACGATGTTACGAACAACTGCTTGCTGAGGGCTATATTTTTAGTCGACCTCGAAGTGGCATGTATGTCGATTACGGTGCAGTCAGTTGTCTTCACTATAAAGGAAGTCAGGGTGTCCGATCTCCTAAACATCCAGCTTCAACCGTCATTGACTTTCATTATGGACATGTGAATTCAGAAGACTTCCCTCTACATTCCTGGAAGAAAAGCGTTTCCTTGAGTTATGATTTTCATTTGGATCGTTTGTGTAAACCGAGTGATGAATTTGGAGAGCACTCATTACGTTCATTGATTGCCGATTACGTCTATCAAGCAAGGGGCGTGAACACGTCAGCCGATCATGTGTATGTTGGCTCGACAACGTCCTATGTATTGACATTACTTTGCTACGTACTTGACGAGTGTCAGCGCGTTGGCTTTGAAGATCCTGGCTATCCGCGATCTCGAGAAATTTTCACACTACTAAAAAAAGAAGTTGTACCGTTACGAGTCGATCATACTGAAGGATTACTATTGGGCGACATTCATTCTACAAAACCCGACCTTATCTATGTTACGCCTTCTCATCACTATCCACTTGGATCTCGGATGACGCTTCAGAAACGAGTAGAGTTACTACAGTCTGCTGAAGATGTTGGCGCATACATTATTGAAGATGATTATGACAGTGAGTTTCATTACACGACCGAACCCTTACCGTCACTGCACGCACTCGCGAAGCGCGACAATTTGATATATATGGGAACCTTCTCAAGGTCTTTTTTGCCGTCCTTGCGGTTAAGCTATATGATTCTTCCCAAATCACTGCTCCCACGCATGCAGAAGCTAACCTTACTTTATAAACAAACGGTGTCTTCAAGTCAGCAACTCGCTCTCGCTGACTTTATGGAACGACGCGAATGGACGATTCATTTAAATAAAATGCGCACAATGTATACGAAGAAAAAAACAGTCCTTCTGAATGAACTTAAACACTCATTTGGCGACACCATCCACATCCATGGACACCTTGCAGGACCGAGAGTTTTAATTGATGTCTTATTAGATAAAGGAGAAAAGCAACTCATCGAAGAGGCAGATGCAGCAGGGGTCAAAGTATACCCAACGTCACACGCGTACTTAAGCGACACACCACCAGCAACGTTGCAACTTGGATTTTCTGGACTAACGATCGAAGACATTCAAAACGGAATCCAGTTGTTGAAAGAAGCTTGGGTACGTTAAAAATGTTGCTTGTTAGAGAACCATCATCGTAATATAGTGAGTTCATAAAATTAAGCGACCTCTCAAAAGAAGCCGCCTTTCGATGTTTCTAGTTATTGAAGAAGGTAAAACACAAATTACATTGTTTTACCTTCTTTGTTGTTAAAATAAATAAACAAACCAATCAACGTAAACACAATACTAATAGGTACCATTAGAAACAGATTTATGATCGAAGTAACGACAGCAGATTCCATCCACATCGCATGACCACTTGCCCCACTTACCAACTGAATCGGAACAATCGCGATAATTAACACACTCGTTAGAAAACCAAGCCCGGCATACAGCACACGTTCCCGTCGCCACGGTTTCTTTAAGGTGGCATAAAGGATCGCAACGGTTAGGAACATCCATGGCAGTAGTAGCAGTCCAACAGATACGACACTTGCAACGTTCACCCGATCATCTCCTCGACGATAATTACACCGTTCCCTTTATAATTGTATTGACACAAAGTATAACAGATTCAGTCTACTCTACGAAAAAAAGAGCTGAACATTCTCAGCTCTTTTTCAATTTAAAATCAAATTGGCATACGCCTTCTTTTAGAATGAATTTAGGATGATCAACTTCGAAGTCTTTGTTGTATCCTTTTGCAATGGACGGATCAATCATTTCACAATATAAAATGCCATACTCATGCATGTTCTCATCTGCCCATTGCTGGCCAAATGGACATTTCGTAAACGTTTGATCAATGTTCTCAGCATGAATGGTCGTATCGAATTCAAACAAATCGCTACGTCCCATATCATAATTCGATAGGTAATGTTCAATCGTGTTGTCATAGCCCAAGTGTTCAGCACGGTTTGCAATGTTTCCGCCTCGTTGAAGTCCAAAGCGTCGAACGCCTTCTCGGATCGCGTCCTTACCTTGTTCTCCGAATTGATCGACGACTTGTTTCGCAATTTGAGCGAACCATGTAGCCATCCAAGGATAAATGACTTGATCATCCAACTTCTCCGTTGTTGGCTGCTCGCTTTCTGATACATAGTCAAAAAGAATATGTTCTTCACCTTCTTGATGAGCACGTTCTGCAATGCTTTTCGCTCGTGCCAATCCGAAGGACTCGGTCCCTTTTCGGATCAGTGTTTTTGCTTCATCTCCAAAGGACTCTGTCACGGATTCATGTAAATAAGTCACAAGACGAGCGGTAATTCGATACATCGAGTGGTGCGCTAACGGGGTTTGTTCACTCATGCGAGCCCTCCTAGTCAACATTTTCTAATCCAAGTATAACAAAACAGATCAAATTAGAGGGAATTCAGTTCATATTATTTTTTGGAACCGATCGAAAATAGATGACTCGCAGAATAAATCACATCTATAGCGACAACAATCATCCAAACGGAAGAAATGGCAAGAGCTGTTTCATTCGCATAAGGCGAGTCTTCATAGTCACCAGATGAAAACCATTCACTAAAGTTCCCGAGCGCTTCGCCCCATTCTGCCACAGTAATTGGTCCTTGCGACCAGAAGTACAACTGAACGCCTAGGAAGATAAGGACATGCAAAGCCGTGATCGTTATATCTTTTAGCGCAACGTAACGGGGGTTGCTCTGTTTTCTCATTGCTTCATGATCATGTTCTGTTAATAGATCCTGCCCACGGAAATTGCCAATCTTCATACGCATCCATCGATCCAGTTTGCGAAAATCATTTATTCCAAACGTACAAGCATACAGAACAAAGATCGTAATAATAATCGTAAACGTCGATATTTCACCTGTCTCGCGGTACACAACCCATGCAAGTAACGCCTGGAATGCGGTCATCGCTACAAATAAGACCAAAAACAATCGACTTGTAGCTTTTCGTTGAAAGAAATATCGCAAAAGACCAAATGCCAATAACGAAATCCAACTCAGAATTTCTGCAACAATAAACGCTTCCCACTGGTAATTTAATAGAAATGAACTCATCACTAATCTCCTTGCTTTCTACGAAGAAGTACCATAAATCCAACTCCCCATACCACAACTAGCGCATAAAAACTTCGTTGCAAGAGACCACCAATCGGGAAAAACACGGTAAGCACCATTCCTACAAAGATTAAGATCATCAGCCAGAAAATCGACCAATTCCACACTTTAGCAACATGCATCCGTTTTGCATAGAAACCGATCACAACTGGCACAAAGAACATCGTAAGCGCCGGAATCGTATGTGCCACAAAATTTACGTCTGCTGGAACTAATCCAGAAATGATTGCACCGATGGCAAACAGCATGAGTAAGACAAATGGAAGACGTTCGGACACAAAACGTCGCAATGCAAGTGCTCCGACAACGTAAGCGACACCCGATAACGTGAACAACGCGTTAACGATGACATAATGAGGTGAACAAATCATTAATGAATGAACTAACGGATAAGCATTTTCCTTACAGACGGTCACACCAAGATCACTCATCGGTTGAAGCATAGGATTATACGGCACGGGTGATGCGGCGATGGCGATCGGTTCATACAAAAGCGGTACTAAGGAGAGGATCCATGCAGTAATTCCAATCCAATACCATCGGTTCACATTACATCCATCCTTTCTCTTCCGCTACGCGGACCGCCTCATGACGGTGGGTAACGTGCAACTTTTGTAGAGCAGATGACAAGTAATTTCTAACGGTTCCTTCTGATAAGTGCTTGGCTTGAGCAATCTCCTCAGTTGATAAGCCTTCTTTTACCGCATGTAAAAGCATGATTTCACGTTCATTTAACGGATTTGTCTCTAAGGAGAAGAGCAACGGTTGTAAGTCCGTTGAAACGACTTGTTTACCAGAATCAATCGTCTTAATTGCGTCAATCAAAGTGGCAATCGGTTCGTCTTTCAACAAGTACCCATCCACTTTCGCCACCATGGCTTTTTCAATATATCCAGGCCTTGAGAATGTCGTTAATAGTGCAACTTTGCCTGAATACGTATCACTTTCTTTTAACTTTTCTGCTACTTGAATGCCAGTGAGCCCAGGCATTTCAATGTCGAGTAACGCCACGTCCACCTTCTCAGTGGTCGCAAGGTGTAGTGCTTCACTTCCATCACCGGTCGTAGCGACAACCTCAATTTCTTCAGATACTTGAAGTAAAGATTGCAGAGCGTCGCGAAGGAGAACTTGATCTTCAGCGAGTAATAGTCGAATCATCGTTGTTCCTCTTTTCCTACGAATATGGTTAACGTCACAATCGTTCCTTTCGGTGATGAGTGGATACTTGCCTTTCCTTTTGCCAATTTCATTCGCTCCCGAATGGAATGCAAGCCATTCCCAAGATCTGTCATCTGTTCTTCAAACCCTACGCCATTGTCGGTTATACGGGCGGTCAACTGCTCTTCATCATAGTGAAATGACACACATATTCGCTTTGCGTGACTATGCTTATACGCATTTACTAGTGCTTCTCGAAGTGACTGGGCAACCATCGTTTCAATGACCTGACTAAGTGAGGGAATCTCTTCAATTCCATCAACTATAAATGCAGTATGATTGGTCGCAAACAGTTGTTTCGCGTGCTCCATCTCTTCTTTAATGGATGTATAGCGAAGTGTCGTGACGACTTCGCGCACTTGCTTGGACGCAAACCGCGTCGTCTGTAGCACGTCATTCATTTCGACTTTCGCACGCTCTGGCTCGCGGTCGATATAATGCAGCGCGAGCTCACTTTTTACTTTCATCATCGTGAGCGTATGCCCCAATGTGTCATGCAGTTCTCGCGCAATTCGATTTCGCTCTTCTTCTTGCACATACACATCCAACTGAGACTTCGTGTCTTCCAATTCCTCTCGCAATTCTTTTGCCCGAATGACCGAACGTGATACGTAAGGAATTAACAATTGAATGAGCAACACCGGAAAGAGCACCGTCGTAAAATACGAACCATCTGCGGGCGGAACGGCAAGGATATATACAACCGCATGTGTAAAAATGATGAGCACTTGTTGAATGATTAATGTTGGTACAATCGGCACTTTTTTATGAAGGTCAACAAAAAACAACATGAACAACAACAAGTAATAGTGCAGTGCTACGCTGAGGTAAATAAATAAGATAAAAGCAAGCGCACTAAACAAGACATATCGCACGTCAAAATACCAAAGCGTACCTAAATAAAGTGCCAAGATCGCAAGGACAATAGCAATTCGCAATACCAACGAAACGTCATTGTCATACGTCAAAACGTTAAAAAAGAAAAACACAATGCTCACGAGTTCCAAGACGAGAAAACGCTTTGCATAATCCGGATAGAATGAAAAGCTCATCACCTTAAGCCCCTTTGACTAGTCTGTTACCATTGTAGCGAAGTCTCTAGAAGAAACCTATTCACGTTTGTCACCTCTTCAATGTGACACGTGTCACCACAAAAAAACCTAGTCGATGCACACAATCGTCGACTAGGTTTAGAAACTTATACGTTCTTGATAACTATACAAACGGCTGTTGTTGCCCCGGTTGCCGCGGGCGTTTCCTCAACTATTGTGCTTTTCACGTTGATCTTCAGCTAACGCTACTCCAAAAACAGTCGCTTGCTTATCGCATGTCTTCTGTTTACACACCCAACACGTGCCTCTATTATTTGAACCAACCTTTTTCTTTAAAAAGCGAAATGGCCTCTATGCGATTACTTACGTTTAACTTCTCGTAAATTACGGATACGTAATTTCGAACCGTCCCTGTTTTTATGTCTAGAAGATCGGCCACTTCTTTTGTACTTTTGCCTTCAGCAATTAACGAAATCACTTGCCCTTCTCGTTCTGTCAGCGGATTAATATTGCTATGCATCATATCCATTAACTCTGGAGCGTACACCTTACGGCCACTCATAATCGTTCGGATCGCTCTCGCCAGCTCATCACTTGGACTATCCTTTAACAAGTAGCCGCTTACGCCTGCTTCGCGTGCATAGTTAAAATACCCGGTTCGTGCAAAGGTCGTTAGCACGATGATTTTGCACGTTTCGTCTTTTAGAGCTTCGGCAGCTTCGATCCCAGTCATAAGTGGCATTTCAATATCCATAATGCAAATATCAGGTTGGTGTTCTCGAACCAATTCCACCGCTTCATGTCCATTCGTTGCCTTGCCAATTACGGTCATATCTTCTTCCAACTCTAGCAACGATGCCAAAGCCCCTAAAAGCATTCCTTGATCTTCTGCCAACACAATCCGAATCATCTGAGCCCTCCTTCAGTTTGATGGATAATCCTCGGTATACGAATGACTAGCTGCGTCCCTTGCTTCGAGTTCACATCTAGCTTGCCATTCACAAATTCTAACCGTTCTTTCATTCCTTTCATACCACTCTTTTTATCTGATGGAGTTTCTGGCTTAATGCCAATTCCATCATCTTGGACGATCATTCGCCACTCATCTGGCAAGTTATTTAATTGTATTTTACAAGTAGAGGATTGACTGTGTTTCACAACATTTGTCACGGATTCACGTAAACACATACAAAACACATCTTCAACGAGTAGAGGGAGCTGGTTAAGCGTTTGCTCTCCAGAGATTTCACATTCAATCTGACTAAACGTTAACAACTCTTGCACACGAACCATTTCGTCTTCTAACCTTGCCGTTCGCATATTTGAAACGATCTCTCGCACTTCACTTAATGCTGTTCTCGACGTCTGATTAATATCATCAAGTTCCTGCTTTGCCAAGTCTGGTTTTGTACTCAACAACTTACTTGCAAGATCACTTTTTAACCCGATTAATGATAACTTCTGCCCAAGTGTATCATGCAAATCGCGAGCAATTCGTTGTCGCTCTTCCATGACCATCAGTTGAGAAATTCGTTCGTTGGCATCCCTTAACTGGCCTTCTAGTTCTTCTCTTCGATTACGGTGATAGATGGTAAAAGGTAGTAAAATTACACCGAGTATTCCCAACACATTAAAAGGGATTTGGGCAATAAAAATTTCACTATGAATGAGAAAACCAGTGATAAATGCAACAACGGTTGTCGAGAGATGAACCACATAAAGACTAATAAACCCTGCTTTGCTTTTCACATTACCTATAAAGAACGCTATAAACAATGCAAAATATACAAACCCAAAGTAAATCGTCATGCCTATGCTAATGACCATTTCAAAGCTAAGCGCGACGTAAACCGTCCATCCTTGTTTCACAAAGGAGAGTCGGTAAATCGTGAAAAATAATATAAGTACCGTGACCCCAACAATAATCTCATATAACGTGGACGACCGAATAATAAAGTAAAAAGGCAAGATACAAAAAGCAATCCACGCATATAAGCTTAGGCCTGTATTCTTTGGGAAAATATGAAACCAATGATACAAGTGAATAACCCCTTTTCTTCGATACTCGTTATGACGAAGAAAAAAGCTCTCAGTCAGGAGAGCTTTCATTAAAATCTCTGTTCAACTTGCTTGGATTTACTCTTTAAACTAGCTGCCACTTGTGGACGATGTGATTGTTTCATCTCTTTAAAAGTCACAAACGTCTGATTCTTTTCATCATATAACCGAAATCGAATCGATTCAAGACTCTTTTTCAGCGTAATCGTCGTTGCCGTTTGCAAAGGCGGTATATTGTCATGTGTTTTCTCTAAATGATAGTTTGGAACTTTCGGGCTTAAATGGTGCACATGGTGATAACCAATGTTCCCCGTCATCCATTGAATAACTTTCGGGAGTTTATAGTAAGAGCTACCATCAACAGCCGCTTTTACAAAATCCCATTCGTCATCATTCTCATAATAGGAATCTTCGAATTGGTGTTGAACATAAAACAACCAAATGCCTGCAACGCCTGACAAATACATAATGGGTAGTTGGACGAGTAAGAACGCTTGCCAACCGATCAATGAAATCATTACACCGTATACGAAAACAATGCACACATTTGTTAGATACGTATTGTACTTCTCTTTACGCTTCGCGCCCTGTTTGTTAATCCGATTATCGACGAGAAATAAATAGAGTGGTCCTAACCCAAATAAGATTAAAGGGTTTCGGTACAACCGGTATTTCAATCGCTCAAACTTGGACGCTTCCTTATACTCATCAATGGTCATGACCCAGATATCACCAACACCACGCTTATCAAGGTTCCCACTCGTCGCATGATGAATGGCATGGCTATGTTTCCATTTTTCAAATGGAAAGTGTGTGAGCACACCACATACATTTCCTACAATTCTGTTCCACGTTCGATTTTTAAAGAAGCTTGCATGTGTACAGTCGTGAAAGATAATAAAAATCCGTACAACAAACCCTGCAGCAATTATTGAAAAAACTAGACTTAACCAAATTGAAATGCTTAAACTTTGATAAGCCAAAAACCAGACAAAAAGAAATGGCAACAATGTATTCACTAATTGAAAGATGCCGACTTTCGTATTGGACGTCGCATATGGTGCGACACTCTGTTTTAGTGCTTTTTGTTTTTCCCTGCTCATGTCTACCCCACCCAACCTCACTGAATACGTTCAGTGTAGCGAACCGTTTCAAGTTAGGTAAGACACACGTGTCACAGCCCACCCATGACAAGTGTCATAGGTAAGACGTTAATTGAGAACATTCCTGGTGTTCCAAGCCCTCTTATTTACTAACGAAAGGTCTCCCACAAGGTGTTCGAGAACTCTTAAACGAATACCCTAAATATATGCGGTCACTCTAAAACAAGTCCTACGCTATGTAGATTCACTCTCTTCGACGCTTTTCGTTATGCTAGTCTTTCAATCTTTAACTTAAGATAACTTCGATCATCGTACGAGATTCTTCCATTTGTCACCCCTTTAACACTTTTGTTCGCACGAATACACAGCGGATCTTCTTTTATGCTTTTAGCAAGAACAGCTTCCGTTTCGACTAATGTCTCTTCAAGCATTGGATAGCCATCGGATGCGAGGATAAGAGTAGTCGAATCATCTTTCACAGCCCGTTCTACAATGCTCTCCTGATGTATAGGAAAGCCGTTAATGACACTATAAGAATAAGGGTCGTTAGGATGACCGTTCTGAAATTGATACTGAGATTGAATAAGTGGTTTGATCAATTCAAAGCTTTGATCATCTTCTTGAATTTGAGCTTCCGTTTTGCCCTTAGCTCGTTCAGCCTCGACAACTAATGCACGGGCGTTAGCTGTAATCTGATCTACGATCTTTTGGTTTTGAACGTGGCGTCCGTTAAGCAAGCATTGTGCGTCTCCAATTGTCCATACTTTTCTGTGGTGGTGACTATACAGTACCATCGTTGCTGAAAGCTGTAGGTAGGGCCGTTCTTGAACATCTTCTAACATGTTGTACTGTCTATAAAACGCTATGAAACGACGATTAATCAGCTGAATAATCTCACAAATCCCTTCATGCCCTGCTAGGGTTTGAATCGTTTCAGCAACGAGTCTTGCTGCGTGTTGTCCTGGTGTTTGGTCATTGATCTTACGACCAGAGACATTCGTTGCCCCATCAATGACTGCTGCAAACGATTCTGTCACGACCGTTACGTCTTCCATGTCAGATGGATTTCCTGTTTTTGCGCATTCGTATGATTCAAGGACGGTAATCATGACCATTCCTCCGTTCTCACTTCAACGATTTCACCATTTTCACAACCTCTTCTTCGAACCCTAATCGCTTGTAAAATTGCACAGCCCCCTCATTTGCCTTAAACACATCTAATACGAGTTGAGAGTGGCCTCGTTCACTGCACCATTGTTCTGCTTTTTTCATTAATTGTTTTCCTGCCCCGCTACCTTGAGCTTTTGGGGTAACCGCAATGGCTGAGATGTATGCCACGCTTTCATTTGTAAAGAAATCTCGTTGTTCAGCCAATTCGATATACCCGAGGAATTGTTGTCCTTGTTCTGCTACATAAATATTCGAAGCATTTTTTACCGATGATTCTGCAAGCTCCATTTGCTTCTCGTACATTCGCTTATGATCGCGATAAGGCAACAACTCAAATTCCAAAAAACGTTCAGCTAGCGCTTTAATCTTATCTTGATCTGCTTGCTTATATGGTCTGATATTCATAGTCAACCATTCCCTTCTACACGCTTTCTAACGTAGCATTCAATCTTTTGAATCACAACGCAATTGATTCAATAATTGGACTTTTTCAATTCCTTTCTTTATACTTCACCCATCAATGGAGAATAAAGGAGTGAATGTGATGGATACACGAGAATTACTTCTTACCCAGTTACAAGCGATTCACAACAAGAGCGGTTGGTTTGTGTCGATGAATGAAGCACTAACTGGTGTTACCGAAGAAGAGGCGCTATGGACAAATCATCAAAGTGCCAACACAATTTGGGGAACGGTTAATCATTTGCTTTACTACAATCGTTCTTACTTGAATCGTTTTAAAGGTCAAGGAGGTTCACCTTATACGATCGATTCGAATGATGAGTCTTTTGATAACCATAATCATGATTCTTGGGCAGACACGACTCGTGCGTTTGATACGTTGATGACAGAGTGGACGGATGCTGTTCGTTCTTCTAGCAAAGAAACACTCAATGAGAAATCTCCTGACTTGACCCATCTAACCATTCACAACGCTTATCATATTGGTCAAATTGTTGACATCCGAAAGCAACAAGGAGTTTGGGACGACGAACTTGGCGTTGATTAATTCGGGTTGTTCATCATCAATACGTTTTCATATTCTTAGATTAGGGAAACTGACGGACACGATGGAATAAGCAAAGGAGTTCTCATAATGAACAAGGATTATGATGTAATTGTCGTCGGGGCAGGTACGATGGGAATGGCTGCAGGTTACTATCTTTCAAAGAAGAATGTCCGCACGTTACTCATCGACCAATTTGACCCTCCCCACGAAATGGGAAGTCATCACGGAGAGACGAGAATTATTCGCCACGCTTTAGGAGAAGGAGAATTTTACTCCCCTCTCGCTCTTCGAGCACAGGAACTGTGGGAAGAGTTAGAAGAGAAGTCTGGATATGAACTATTTCGCAACACAGGGGTGCTAGCTTTTGGACCTAAAGATGCTTCGTTTATTCGCGAAACGATCAACAGCGCCAAGAAGCACAACATTCCATATCAACTGTTAGATCATGAGCAAATTCACAATCGTTGGCCTGGCATCGAAGCGCCTGATGGTTATGAAGGTTGTCTTGAAGAAAATGCTGGCATGTTGTATAGTGCGAACTGTTTGCTAGCGTTCAAAAAGATGGCACTCTCTGAAGGAGCAGAGCTGTTAACGAATACGAAAGTGACTGGAATTGATGCCGGATCCGGTACGGTAACGACCGATCAGGGTAGCTATTCTGCCAAGAAAGTCGTCGTTAGTGGGGGCGCTTGGAATACAGAACTATTCCAACAGCTTGATCTGCAGATTCCTATGCAACCGACTCGACAGACGAATGTCTGGTTTGAACCTGAAGAGAATCTCTATCGTATTGAGGATTCTTTCCCCATTTTCTTTGCTGATTTACCAGACGGAGAATATTACGGCTTTCCAATGATCGATGAAAAAGGAGTAAAGTCAGGTCGTCACGATCACGGTCCTGATGTGGACCCCTCGACGATGGATCGCACATTCGGCACATATCCTGAAGACGAACAAGACCCACGCCAATTTCTTGATCGCTTTTTACCTAAAGCTGCTGGTCAGTGCAATGACGGAAGAGCGTGTATGTATACGCGTACGCCAGATCACGACTTTATCATTGACCACCACCCCGTGCACAAATCTATTGTATTAGCAGGTGGTTTCTCAGGACACGGTTTCAAGTACGCACCGGTCATCGGAGAAATTCTCGCTGACCTTACCTTAACAGGTGAAAGCAACTTTGATTTGTCGCCGTTCTCGGTAACACGCAGTGCGCTCAACGCGTATCAAAAATAACTTCGGCCACACAGTTCACCCTGTGTGGCCTTTCTTTATGGTTGACGTAGAATCTTCTCCATCGCTTTGCCCTTTGCCAATTCATCAATTAACTTATCTAAATAGCGAATTTCCTGCATTATCGGCTCTTCAATCTCTTCCACCCGTACGCCACACACGACGCCTTTGATGAGTGCTCTTGATGAATTTAATTGAGGAGCTTCATTGAAGAATGTTTCAAAATCGGTTTGATTGTCGATTTGTGCTTCGAGTTGTTGCTGGCTGTATCCGGTTAACCAACGAATAATTTCATCGACTTCGTTCTTTGTTCTATCTTTTCTTTCAGCCTTCTTAACATAATGAGGATACACACTCGCAAAGCTCATCGTATAAATTTTATGTTTCGTCATCACGATCACTCCAATCCTTTATGAACCATTAAATACCATCAGCTTTGTCTAACGAAGCTTCTCTTCTCGTGATTGTATCACAATGAATTTATTGAAAATAATATATTAACTTTCATTTATATAATCATTTACTTATATATAAATCTTCGATTATAATCGTAGTCTAAAGGAGGAAGAAAATGAACCAATCTTATCGTTTAAGTTCGGAAGAAATTGCTACCTATACCAAAGTCATGAGCGATCCAACACGATTGTTAATAATAAAGCTCGTATCTAAAAAAGAATATTGCGTCTGCCAGTTTGTCGAAATGTTTGAAATGAGCCAGCCATCCATCAGTCAACATCTGAAAAAACTAAAAAGCTATGGCCTTGTTGAAGAAACTAGGCGAGGACAATGGCGTTTCTACTCATTGAACACCGCTTCCGATGCAATCGGCATTGTTCATGCCATTATTAATCAAATTTCAGATCAAGATGAGCGTTACATCGAGCTCATCAACAAAGAACGCCCCGTTGATTGTGGCTAGAAAGGAAGATTAACACGTGTCCTCTGTAATTTTGGCTTCATTAATTTTTATTGCGACACTTGTTCTCGTTATTTGGCAACCGAAGAACTTAAACATCGGTTGGTCCGCCTGCGGAGGTGCGGTGATTGCCTTGCTTCTTGGCGTCGTCTCCTTTGGAGATGTGATTGAAGTGACAAGTATCGTCTGGAATGCAACATTAACGTTTATTGCTGTTATCATTATTTCTTTAATCTTAGATGAAATTGGCTTCTTCGAGTGGTCTGCCTTACATATGACTAGGGCTGCTAAAGGAAATGCAGTGCTCATGTTCGTCTATGTGTGTATTCTCGGTTCAATTGTGGCTGCTTTCTTTGCCAATGACGGTGCCGCGTTGATTTTAACACCGATTGTGCTTGCGATGGTCCGCTCGTTGAACTTTAACGAAGCGATGGTCTTTCCATTCATTATCGCAAGTGGCTTTATTGCCGATTCAACTTCCTTGCCACTCATCGTCAGTAACCTCGTGAATATCGTGTCTGCTGATTATTTTGGGATCGGTTTTATTGAATATGCGACGCGCATGATCGTGCCGAACTTTTTCTCATTAATTGCAAGCATCCTAGTTTTGTACCTTTATTTCAGAAAAAAGATTCCAAAACGCTATGATCATGACAAACTGCAAGCTCCTAAAACGGCGATCAAAGATCAGAAAATGTTTCAATTATCATGGTGGATTCTAGGGATTTTATTAGTCGGTTACTTGGTCAGTGAATTTCTACACATCCCCGTTTCAATCGTTGCAGGCGTCATTGCGCTACTATTCTTAAGCATTGCAAGTCGAAGTCCAGTCGTTCAGACTCGCTCCGTGCTAAAGGGTGCGCCGTGGAACATTGTCTTCTTCTCGATCGGGATGTATGTCGTTGTATTCGGGCTACAAAACGTTGGACTCACCGATGTATTGGCTTCTGGTTTAGAAGCGATTGCAGAACATGGTGTTTTTGCAGCAACGATGGGCATGGGCTTTATCGCTGCGATCTTAAGTTCAATTATGAACAACATGCCAACCGTTATGATTAATGCGATTGCGATTGATACGACGGCAATGACCGGATTAATGAAAGAAGCTCTCATTTACGCCAATGTAGTCGGTTCTGATTTAGGTCCAAAAATTACACCGATTGGTTCATTAGCGACGCTTCTCTGGTTACATGTGTTAACCCAAAAAGGGGTAAAGATTTCTTGGTGGACGTACTTTAAAACCGGAATCGTCATTACATTGCCGGTGCTGTTCATCACATTACTTGGACTATACCTCTGGCTTATGATCATTAGTTAAGGAGCAGATAACATGAAAAAGAAAACTCTATATTTCCTTTGTACTGGTAACTCTTGTCGCAGTCAGATGGCAGAAGGATTTGGGAAGCAGATTCTTTCAAATGAGTGGGACGTTTACAGTGCCGGAATTGAAGCACACGGACTAAACCCCTACGCCATCAAGGCGATGAATGAAATCGGAATTGATATTTCAAACCAAACCTCTGATCAGATTGATATGGAGCTACTTCAAAACGCTGACCTTGTTGTCACCCTTTGCGGCGATGCAAAAGATAAGTGTCCCATCACGCCTGCTCACGTAAGACGTGAGCATTGGGGCTTTGACGATCCAGCAAAAGCCACAGGCACACATGAAGAAAAGTGGGGAGTTTTTCAGCGTGTTCGTGACGAAATTCAAACACGAATTCACAATTTCAAACGAGACTAAACAGGCATCTTAAAACAACAGAGACGTTATCAAGAACACGCAGGATTAAAAAATAAAGCCAATGACTAGTTAAATGTCATTGGCTTTATTTTTTATAAGCACTGATAAATTATATAGAAACTCCTTTTGATCATATTAACTTTTCTTAATATTGATTATAATGTTATAGGTACTCATTTTCTCTTTTGACTAATTTCTATAAATAATCTTGTTGTAAAAAATATTACTAATCCAATAAAAAGTATCACAGAATGTATATTATATAAATCGTCAAGAACCCACATACTGTAAATAGACATAAATAATAAAAACGAACCCCAAAATGCAAACGTTAAAAAAGTAGCTACATTTACACTACGCCTGTCTGTTGACTCACTGTCTCTTTCAAAAAACACTGGAACACCTCATTCATAAAAATATATTGCTATCTTAACATCTTGATAAGTTAAAATTCGCGCTAAAAAACTTTTCTCTTGGACGGTGGTTTTACACCCTTTCTCTTCCGGACTTGCGATGAAAAATCGGGAAGATTGTGTTCTAGATGTTGGTTACGTATAAACGCTAATTACAAATTTCAATATCCAACAATCGATATTGAGAATCATTATCATTTGTTGTATACTAACTCCTAAAGAGTCATATCACGGTTTAAGGGGATCTGATTATGCAAATTTACTGGACGAAAATAAATAAGATTGTCGAAGAAACACCAGAAGTTAAAACGTACTTACTCGACTGCCCTGAGGATTTCACTTGGGAAGAAGGAGCTCACACTCACTTCGCATTCGAAGGATTTAATGCTGGTGAAAAACCAAATCGTAGCCTCATCCGTCATATGTCAATTTCCACATTGCCACACGAGAATTCAATCGGTATTACAACGCGAATCAAGGAAGAATGTTCGGAATTCAAATCCATTTTACGTAACCTTGACGTTGGGCATGAAGTTGCGATCTTTAAGACGCATTCGAATATACCACTTAAAAGAGAAAACAAAAATGTGTACCTCTTGTCCTCTGGTGTTGGTCTAGCAACGTTCAGACCACTTTTACTTGATTATTTCGATCGTGCAGACAACGTTAGCCACATCCATTCCTTGAACATCGATTCATCAAAAGATTACCTCTTCACAACGTTATTTGAACCGGCACCTGATAAGAAATTCACATCACAGTTCGTCGATAACCGTCATGATTATTATGAAGAAGTGAAGAACCTTTCTGCAGACAAAGATGGTCTTTTCTACGTTGTTGGAAGCGATGAGTTTCTTACTGAAAACATCAATGTTTTGCTCGAACAAGGAATTAAACCGGAACAAATTAAACTCGACAAACATCAAAAGCAACTTGATAAGTTTTTAACAATCGAAGTTTAATTAGCTGAATGATGGGAGGTACAAGCGAGGTATAACAACCTAGCTTGTGCCTCTTTTTATGATAAGCTTTAAGTAAGAAAAGTGAGTTGATCTTATGAATGAAAGAAAAGCAGAGATTGTAGGACATCATAGAAAAACGATCGAATTCGTACATTCTTTGCATGAAGTAAGTGAAGAAACATGGCGGATGGAACTAGGAGCTGGTCAATGGAGCGTAGCCGAAGTGATTGGTCACTTGATTCCTTGGGATGAATTTGTTTTGCAAAAGCGGATTCCTTATCTATTCACGAACGAACAACTTCCAAAAGGACCTGAAGCAACGACCCTAAACAACGCATCCGCATTCAAATCTAGAAATGAAGAAAAGAGTGCAACAATTCGTCAGTTTGTTTCAGTACGATCCAATCTTCTTAACGCCATTCATGAGATTTCCAATAACCGTTGGAAAGAAGAACTCCTTATTGGTCAAACACGGTTGCAGTTATATGACTACTTTAATGGACTTGCTGAACATGATCTTCACCACTTCGCCCAAGTGAAACGAGTGGTTCAGCATAACTAGGAGCTCAGAATTTATAATATTCAAATATAAATAAGGAGGAATACTTATGAAACTTGATAACATTCGATTGCTCGTCTCGAACTTCGATGACTGTTTGCACTTTTATGAAACGATTATGGGATTCTCACTTACTTGGGGAGAACGAGGTGGGAATTATGCAAGCTTTGATGTTGGTGAAGGCAGCGTATTAGCTTTGTTCAAAAAAGAGCTGATTGCTGAGACTGTCGGAACGAAAGAACTACCAGAACAAGTAAGATCTCAGGATCCATTCATGTGTATCTTTGAAGTCTCGGATCTAGAAGAAACAGTACGAGAGATTAAGGAACGAGGCGGGAGATTCATTTCAGATATTGAAGCTATGCCGTTATGGGGAATCTCGACTGTACATTTACGAGACCCAGATGGAAATTTAATCGAATTGATTACGAAGTTGCCACAAGAGAAATGGGACGAATCATTAGTGGAACAACACCAAAGATATTCCTAGCGTTTGGTTCGTCCGTTGCCTTAAGACTTTTTTTAGAACAATGATCTAGAAGGATCACGGTACATACTAGTAGCACAAGGTGCACCATTAACCTGTGCTTTTTTTGTTACTAAGAAACATATATTTATAACATCCTACTTTTGTGATACACTTCATCAGCATTAAGTCGCTTGATAAGGAGGGTCCAAATGCAACTGTCACCTGAAGAACAGTCCAATCGTTATTATACGTTTTTACTGATTCTCGCAATCTTAATTATCGCATCAACGTTACGTTCACCGATGACTTCGGTTGGTCCACTCGTTCCCTTTATTCGAGAAGATCTTCAAATCTCAAACTCTACGGTTGGACTTTTAAACACACTCCCTCTTATTGCATTTGGTCTCTTTTCACCATTTGTACCTAGACTATCGAGAAAATACGGCATGGAAGTTACGTTAATGTTGGCGATGGTGGTTTTATCATTCGGGATTTTCATTCGTTCAACCGGCTCCGTCTCGTTATTACTGACAGGGACCGTGTTACTCGGTATTGGTATTGCCGTCGGTAATGTACTCATGCCTGGTTTAATAAAAATGAGTTTCCCTTATCGGATCGGTCTTATGACCGGCATCTATTCGGTCTCCATGAATGTCTTTGGTGCGCTTGCATCAGGCATATCTGTACCTGTCGCATCATCGGCATTGTTTAGTTGGCAAAGCGCATTGCAGCTTTGGGGAATCTTGTCTGTCGTAGCGATTATTGTACTTCTGATGCGACTACCTGCGATTCTCGCAGAAGATAAAAAGGTGCCTGGTAAAGTCAACAATCAACCTTCATCTGCCTTGTTTAAATCAAAAATCGCTTGGGCCGTCACATTATACATGGGCTTTCAATCGTTTATCCCATACAGCATCTTTACGTGGCTTCCTGATATGATGCTAGAAAAAGGATTTGATGCAACCGAAGCTGGGTGGTTTATGGCCATCTATCAAGCAGGTCTCATTCCAGCTACATTTATCGTGCCGATGATTGCTGCTAAAATGCACAATCAACGAATGCTTGCGTTCTTATCCGGCGTTCTATTGTTTACGGGTTTATTAGGAACATCGCTTTCCAGCTCTTATTTCATTCTTGTTTTTCTCATTTTAACTGGCATGGGCGCGGGTACAACGTTTAGTTTAGCGATGATGTTCTTTGTCTTACGTACACGCACAGTTACCGAATCTGCTCAATTATCCGGAATGGCTCAATCCGTCGGTTATCTCATTGCTGCGACTGGACCGATTCTTCTAGGAACTGTTGCGCAATGGACAAATGGCTGGACAGTCCCATACATGATTCTCATGGGCGTTGCCACTTGCATTGCTTTGTTTGGCCTCGTAGCAGGTCAGAATAAACTAGTGACTGCAGATTCTAAAGAGTAACGACATGTGACCTCCACTAGCACAGAATGCATCTTGTTCTGTGCTAGTTGACTTTTTACGCTGAAGCCTTTCCTACCACACTACCTTTTAGAGGCACTTCCTGAGACATTGACTCTCTTTGCTACAAAGAAATAAACGAATACATGTACAAATAGACCTCCAATGAAAAGATTGAATACGTTTGCAGTAGACGTAAGCATGGATGTAGCGAAAAATACAATAGCTAATTGAGTATAGAGCATGATCAAGACAAACGTTAAGAAAGAATCTTTTCTCTGAAATTCTGAAATCGGATACAATGTGACACTTTGATTCAGTTCATGTTGCAAAGGGGTTACTTGAGATCCAGTCATAAATAGAACTAGAAGATTAAAAACCCCTCCATTTGCTGGCATTGCATAATTAACAACGATGCCAATTGCAGTCAGTCTTAAATAAAGGTAAAAATAATCATTATGTCGTACAAACAACTGTGAGTATAGATAGACGAATGTATGGCTCTGTCTACTTGGGATGCATCTTTTCAGAATCATTGTAAGCAATCGTCTACGTCGAAAAGAACGTTTTAGATTAGGAACATCTATGAAAAAGTTAATAAATTTATAATTTCTTACTAAAGCACGTTCTTCTTCATCAATTAGCCACTGCCAATTCAACTTTCTTTTTTTACTTGTAAAGTAAATTAAATAGACGAAATTGGCACTCATTAATACAAGTACATACATCCAATCATTTCCAAGTAAAAAGTAGCACATTACATACAGCAATAAGAGCCTGTTCAACCGATGTAACATAAGTTGTACACGGTTATCTAACCATTGCTCAATCCACTTCATGAAAATGTTACAAGCAGCAACCCCCACTATAAAAATAAGAAAGAGAAAGTTTATCGTCGTTGCTTGCAAAAATAGAGTTAAAAATACAGTTAAGAAACTCACCAAGATAACAACATTAATCACAAAACTATACAGAATGGATTTAATAAAATAGTTCTTTAAACGCCATTCTAATGGCAGCAAAAAGGGGATGTCTGCCCTTTTAACAAAAGTACGGACTTTTGTACACATTAATAGGTAAGTTACAAAGAGGGATCCGATTACTTCAACAGGTAGTTGAGGAGGAACCCACTCTAGAAATAAATGAAAAAAATAAATGAAAATACTACTCATGATCAGGAAAAAATAAAAAACATTGGCCCCAATAATTGAATAATACCTGAACATTTTTTGATAAAATTCCTGTACCCTTAAACCCCATATTGTTTTTATATCCATTAGTGCACCTATACCTTTATCAAATCTCTTAACCTTTATTAAGTTTTACGTAAATGACCATTTTCCTTTATTTCCATAAAGATACTATAAACACTTTATCTACTTTGACGCAGCATTCTCCTCACTTTAAAGGATGTGCCAATCCCAACACATGAATCATTCTGTAACTTTAACTCCGCTTTACATAATCTGAATATTACCACTTCAACTAAATTAACAATTGTGATACGTTAACCAGTATGTATCACCTTTCTTTTCGCACCACTCTCATTTACAATGAACTATTTCAATTAACTAAGGAGGAACGGATATGGAACACATTCTCGTTGAAACAAAGGATGGCGTACGCACACTCAAATTAAATCGTCCGGAACGCCTAAATGCGGTAAACAGTCAATTAAGTTTAGAGATTGTACAAGCGTTCAAAGAAGCTTCACTCGATGATGAAGTACGAGCAGTCATCGTCACGGGGAATGGTCGTGGGTTCTGTGCAGGACTTGACCTTGAAGATCTCGGAAACCGGAAAGCATCTGAGAAAACGCGTCATGAGACGTTAGATGATCTTGGATGGGTTGGGCATCAAGCATTAGGGATTGTTCAGTGTGATAAACCGGTGATTGCAGCCATTAACGGTGTGGCTGCTGGTGCAGGATTTGCCCTTTCACTCGCGTGTGACATTCGCTTTATTAGTGAAAGTGCCAAAGTAACGACGGGTTATATTCGTAGAGGTTTAAGTCCAGATGCAGGAATGTCTTACTTCTTACCTCGCTTAATTGGTTATCCGAAAGCAGCAGAACTCATCTTTACGGGACGTGACATTGCCGCTCAAGAAGCAAAAGAACTGGGACTCGTAAACGATGTGTTACCGGATGACGAACTATATAACCACGCACTTAACTTAGCAAAAGAAATAGCAGCAGGACCTCCCGTTGCGATGACCTATTCGAAACGTCTTTTAACAGCAAGCAACGACATTGACCTTACTACCTTGCTCAAACAAGAATATTTACTCATTCAAAAATGTTTCCAAACAAATGACGTCCAAGAAGGTGTTCAAGCTTTTCTGGAGAAGAGAAAACCAGTTTTCCAAGGTGAGTAATTACATCTTTTGTAATCGTTATCATTATTGAATAAACTGCCGAAAATACCCGAATTAATCGGGTATTTTCAAATCTCTTCTGGCAAGTAATCCTTATACATGTAAACGGCATTCATATTGCCTTTTAAAGTTACAAAAAGGACCCATTGATTGGCTCTGGAATTATCTAATCATTGATCAATTTCACGGTGTTTCCAAAGACCTTATTCAAAACTGTAGTTAAATAATAACCCGTACAAATAATAAGTAGGCTAGCAACCCCTGTCGTTGGATCAATTCCAAAACGCGCACTCGCTGAAGCAACGACATACGTTACGATAAAAGCTAGCAACATCAAAAACAATGCGCTATGTGTCTTCCTTTTCAAACTCATCACCCCCATTGTATATTCAGTTACGCCCGTTACTCACGAAACGTTTCAAAAAAACTGATTTTTATTTAATTGTTTACCTTGTATTACAAGATATACTCAATTATTATAAACGTATACCTTGTTTAACAAGTTATACGAAAGGTGTTTATCTATGTCTCAAACACAAATGTTAAAAGGGATTATTGATGGTTGTCTTCTTGCAATTATCAACGAAGAGGAATGTTATGGATATGAAATGGCTACTCGCTTAAGCCATTATGGCTTTTCTTCAATTAGTGAAGGGACAATATATCCTGTGCTTTTACGATTACAAAGAGAAGAGCTCGTGAGTTCTACACGTAAGCAATCAACCGCTGGACCGAAACGGAAATATTACAACTTAACTCAAAAAGGTGAGGATGAATTAGCAGTATTCTTAAGAAATTGGAATGAAATCAGCCGTAACGTAAATGCTGTCATAACTAGAGAGGTGGAGGAAGAGGAAAAATGAACGCTCATGTATTGAGTAAGACAAGCCAACAGTTTCTTGAAAATTTAAGAATGTATTTATTTACATCTGGAAAACGTGAAAGTGAAATAAATGATATTCTCCAAGAACTAACAGAGCACTTAACCGATGCAGAAAGAGAAGGAAAGTCCACAGAAGAGATTGTTGGTCAGTCACCTAAAGCGTACATGAAAAGTTTGTCATCAGAAATGAATCGTGATTATCGTACATGGGGATTAAAGATTATACCGATGTTACTTCTTGGGGCTATATCTTTTCTTTTTATTCAAGACTTATTGCAAGGTGAATTTGCATATAGCACGATTCAAATAACAGGATATTTATTATTTATTATTTCATTTCTAGGTGGGGTTTTGATTGCTTTTAACCATTTAGCAAAATCTAAGAAATCATTCTTAAAAGAAATGACTTGGCTAGGAATACCTGTCCTGCTAAGTATGCTAATTCTAATTGGTGCGTTAATTCTTGATCAGAATGTTGTTTCTCCAATGATAGAATTTGGAATTATTGGTCAAACCTTGCTGTCCTTTCTGATGATTATATTTGTCATCTCCTTTTCATTTTGGGCAAGAACCTTTATACTTCCAATCATTTTAATCGCCTTTCATCTGCCGCCTATCTTGTTAGCTTATACGCCTTTAACAACAGATATACAGTCACTACTCGCTACTGTAATTGCTTTTGGTGTAATTATTCTTTACCTGATGTTCATGAATGATGAAGACGATGAAAAGTCTTATGCTACTTAAATATAAAAAGGCATTAAATAAGTGATAACTAGCGAAAAAACCGTGCAGTCGATCTCTTAGACTCGTTGCAAGGTTTTTTGCTTTGATTAATATTCATTCATTATATTTATCACTTTAGATAACTTATATGAATAATTTATTTATAAAAGATATCTCTATAAAAACACTAAAAAAGCTACTCTAAAGAAGAGTAGCTCAAACTTGTTTTACTATACAAAGGAAATATATAGTATTTTTATAATATATCATATATTGGATTCTAAATACACAGTTGAATGATATCTTTGCCACATTTATTGCCTATTCCTTCATTAACTATAGTAATCTAAGAATCCTTGATGCAACGCTTCTCCAGCACGAGCAGGGTATCCCGGTTGTCTCATAATTGATGCGTCACCGCTGTTCGTCAAGAACCCTAATTCGATTAAAGTCGCTGGCATTGCCGTCTCTCTCAATACGGCAAAGTTTGCTGAATCCACACGGCGATACGTCATCCCTGTATCACTCACTAAACGATCTTGCATCACATTTGCGAGTCGTACACTGGCAGGGTTCGCAGACGTATGATGAAAGGTCTCTGCTCCTCTTGCCCGCGGATCTGTTGCTGCATTACCATGTACACTTATAAACAAATCTGCATCTGCCTGATTTGCGATGTTCGCTCGCACAGACAAATCAATAAAAGTATCCGTGTTTCTTGTCAAGATCACCTCAGCTCCGCTGCTTTCTAACCGCTGAGCAAGCTCTAAGGAAACTTGAAGATTTAATGTTTTTTCTACGAGTCCGTTCCCTTGAGCCCCTGGATCATGTCCTCCATGACCAGCATCAACAACAATTAACCTTCCTTGCAACGGTCCCGTATTGCCAGCGTGCAATCGGAGATGATCTAAGTGTGTAAATCCACTCCCGCCGTTGAAGTTTACCTCTACCCACGGACCACCGTTAACGAATTGTAAGATTTCAACTTGATCACCCGTCGTTAATCGATGGACGGTTTCATAAGACGCTCCCGGACCACTTCTCACAGAGAGACGATGGTGCGTAACGGTTGCAGTATCAATGACGTCACCCATCTCGGTTACATTCATATAATCAGCATGTGTATAAGCGACTTGACCTTCATATTCAATCTTCACCCACGGGCCGCCGTTGATGTACTCATAAATCAAGACGATATCACCACTGACCAAATGGCCTAGCGATTCGCTCGACCCACTAGGTTCTGTCCGTACAGCAAGCCTTCCATTTGCATCAACAATCCCTGTCGCAATCACCTCACCTAACTCCCCATCTCCCGGAGGATCCGTTGGTGGCGTGATCTCTTCAATGTCGACATAATCGCGATGTGTATAGGCAATTCCACCCTTGAATGTGAAAGCAAACCATGGACCGTCATTTACATATTCATGGACTTCCACTTGTGCGCCTTCCGTTAACGTACCGACCCGTGCAGCAGAACCACTAGGATGAGAGCGGATGGCGAGTGCGCGATGAGTGACTGTACCTGTGCCAATAACAGGTTCATCCTCACCTGCTACTTCAAGTTCGACGAAGTAATTACTGTGCGTGTAGGCAATGTCTCCATTATAACGAATACTTACCCAAGGTCCCTCCCCAACCGTTTCGAGAATCTCAAGCGCATCACCTTCAGTTGCGTTTCCAACTCGCTGACTTGAGCCACTAGCAGATTCACGAATGGCTAGATTACGATGCGTAACAATGCCAATTGAACGTGGTTCAAGTCCGTCTGCACTTTGAGGTTGAAGTTGAGAATCTTCCGGAACTTCAGCTTCCTCTTCGATCTGTTGCGATTCTTCTACTTGCTCATCATCAACCGAACCTTCATTCTCCTCTTCTTGATTCTCTGATTCTCTCTTAAGAATGAGGGCATCTTCATGGACGAATGCCAACTTGAATGTCATTTTTATGTATTTTTTGTAAAATTTTATAAAGTATGATAAGTTTACTGGAGTTTATTGGAATTAAAGTCTATTTTTCCTAAAGGGGTGTTGTATGCGAAATTATAATTCATTGCTTTGTAAAGTCGCCATAACATTGGTGTTCGTGTTGAGTTTGAGTACCGCGAATAGTACTCAAACAGAGGCATTAGAAGAGACTCATTTTGCTCATGAGACGTTGGAAATACGGGAAAGTGCCGATGAATCAGCAGCAATTATAGGTGAGGTTAAGTCAGATGAGCGGTTTACGATGGAGCATGTGGAGGATAACGGTTGGATTGAAATAGAAAATGATGAGGGAACAAGTGGTTATGTACATAGTTCTATGATAGCGGAACGTTATTTAGAAAGTATAGAGCGTGAAGTCGTTGAAACGATGAATGTCAGAAGCGAAGAGATGGTCGTATATTCACAGCCTTATGAAAGTGCTGAAGAAATCGGTAGTTTCTCTCATGGAGAAGAAGTGAACATCTATGACCAGAAATGGTCGCCGTGGTTCGTAACGGATTTCAATGGTCAAATTTTACAAAAAAATACATAAAAATGACATTCATGACACGCCATTACACTATTTTATTCTAATAGTAAAGCGTACAGTCATACTTAACTCACGGTACTTTCCTTACTGATGCCGTTATCGCCCATAACTCTACATGTCGAATTAACGTTGTTTATTCACACTACTCATGGGTAGAAGAAACTGTAATGACAACTGAACGAAACCAATAGTTTTGAGGTGTTTCCATTGCGCTTTTCTGACATACCGACCAAAAGAAAATGGTGGATTTTCCTCGGTTTTCCCATTACCACAGGCATTGGTGCTTATTTATTCAGAGCAATGATTGAGGTGGGGTGGCCACCGTTATCTGCAGGCATCGGGTTGACGATTGGCTTTTTCATCGCAAGCTCTTTAATGGGTATTTTCAAACCCGAATTAGCCGTCCAAGAAAAAGAACAAAACCCTACACGCTTCCAAAGGATCGGACGAATTGTTCTTTATACATTGCTGACAAGTGCTTTTGTCTTCGTTACGATTCGATTTCTAATTTTAGTTTAACGACGAAGATTAAACGTCGGTGCACAAGCCTATTGCTACATGAGGGTTTAGAATCACGAACTTCAGTGGTAGAATGTGAAGTGTTTTTATTAATCTAAGGAGAATTTCGGATGAAGAAAAGGCTACTCTTTATTGCATCAACACTATTACTAGGGGGGTGTATGCAAGCACAAGAAGATATAACAAACATCTCCATCATACACGATTTTGAAATCCCTACCGCTTTACCATTTGAAGTTGACCAGAAACAAACCATCATCGATATCCAACATGTAGATGGAATTCACCAATACATTACATCTTATGATAATGATGAAACAGGACAATTTTTAAAGTACACACTAAGCCAACATCAAACAAATGAAACATTTGTGCACGACACCTTACCTCATAATGATCGTTACGATGAAATTTTCCAACTTGATAATGGTACGATTTTATATTATTTAGAAGGCACTCAGACCCAGTCCATCTGGTGGGCAGAGAAGGATAATTATGTGGCAACGTTTATGTATATGTTGAGAGATACTGACGGACTTGGGGATTATAAATTGGAAGTGGATGAACTCATTGATTTAGTCATTCAAGTACATCATGGTTAATAAATTTATGGACCTTCATTAACAAGGAGAGCGATCAATATGGAAAACTTCAAAGACATCAATCTTACGTTACCAACTGGTTGTGACAACGCTCCACGAAAAAAAGTAATCATCGATCTAACGTTGGCTTTTTTGGCAAATGATTCTCTTACGATTCAAGAATACTTAAATCCTACCGCTGAATGGATGAAATTTGCTACGAATGAAGAATTAACTGGCATAGAAGAAATTAAACAAAATGTCGAGGCGACTCATCAACCTATACGTGATCTAACCATTGCATCAGTGATTACACACGGAAAGTTCGCTTCTGTTGATGGCGTTGTTCATTTTTCTAATAACCATATCCTTTATTTTTGTGATGTTTTCACATTTACAAGCGCTTCAAATAAAGGTGTCGTAAAGGAAATTAAGTCGTATCACATAAGAAAATAAATCACTGCAATGATTAACGAATAACAAAACAAGGAGTATTTTCATGCTGCATTCTAACAACTCAGAAAGCAGAAATAAACCTCGTTTACCTATAAGAACTTTTGTATTTTTAGGATTGCTCATCGGCTGGGTTTTAGGGTACTGGATCATGAATGGCGAATTACCGCCCATGAGTTTTGACCGTGCTAACAACCGATTAATGATCATTCTTATTGCAATTATCGCAGTAGCAATTTGGTGGAGGTTTTTTAACAAAGGAAAAGTGAAGAATCACCATCTCTGATGAATAACAAGCTGGCCGATTTCAGAGTCGGCTACTATGCCTGAGTTTGAGTTCCTTCGTAGGAAGTGATTACGATGTTCTACAAGACAATATCTCTATTCGTTATCGTTACGTTCGTTATAGCATGTTCCTCAACGCATCATAAAGATGAAGAATTGCCAATCGTTCAAGGACATGGCTCTTCTTCGACTTGGGAAGCAGAGCTTATTACAGACCATGAAACGTCAGACGAGAGAACTTACACGATGGAGATACGCTTTAAAGAAGATACCGATCGTTTAATGGGTTATGAAATTGAGATGAATGGGTGGCTACAATCCTCTAGCCCTGGTAATAATCCAACGCCGAAGGCACATCGATATCATGATATTGAACTGGAAGACTCCTATCAATTCTACATCGCTTGGCAGGACGATGATGGAAATGAACATCTTGAGGATTTTGTTGTTGCAGTGGAGGAAGTTTAGTTTAAAAGAAAAGAATGATCACCGCGAGAACCACACCAACACCCAACCATACATAAAAGAAATATAACTCGCTTTTATTGGTGTTCTTTTTCTTCCCTAAGCGCTTTTGCTCTTGTTCAATTAACATATCTTTCAAATAATGAAATAAGATGAATGCTAAGCCTACCAGTATAGGAAACGACAAAACGCTATAAACAATCGACACGGTGCGGTCTTCATTTGTGATTGAATGAATCACGGATACTGCACTAATGACAAAAGGCAAAAAGAACACATATTGAAAGAATAACTTTTTCTTCATTTTCTCGTGAGTCGGATCCTCAGAAATAATAATCTCTCCTTCTCGCGTTTTATTGACTTCATGTCACGAAGCCAAAAATCTTTAAACGTCTGCAGTCCTCTAATTTTTTATCGCTAGTATTGTAAACAAACACACGATAACGACTAGCGGTGATCGCCGTTATCGTGCATCGTATGGTCATACTCTCACTCGTTCATACTAAATCAATCATTAAGCGCAATCTGATTCATTCGTTCAATATTCCTAAAAGCAGCTTCAATGTAGGTATACGCTTCTTCATAATCGTCGTAGCCTATAGCGTCTGCGGCTTGAAGGTATTCTCGCGTTTCTTGAAACCATAACGTAAGCTGCTCATGTTCATGAACATACAGTTCTAATTCTGAAAGTAGTTGCGGTGTGTGGGTCAACAACAACTGAGTCCCACCCCAGCCTTTTTGAATTGCTTCATCTTCGTTACCATTTTTATAAGCAACGAGGTATTGAATATCATCCAAATACGTTCGATCTTCGTCACGCAAAGGCACGATGTTTTCATGACGTTCCCCATTGGGAGAAGGATAAGCTTCTCCTAACCTCATTAATTCCTCTCTAACGAAAGAAACTCCTTGAGTACCGTATGGAACAATCATTTCAGAAGTGATGGGATCCATACGATTTAGCCCCGCTACTGGAAGCTTAGATTCATTTTCGAATACTAAATAGTTCTCATAGAACACGTAATCCTCATTGTATTCCCAACCTAAATGACCTTGAAAGATCGAAAAATGGCTTTCTGCTTCCTCACTTGAGAGACGTCCTTCATCTGGCAACTCATATGAACGAAAAAACATTGCAAATTCCTCATAATCACCATCATCAAACTGTGAATCTAGTGCAATGAGAGTGTCCTCATCAGCAACTACTCTTTCGTCCTCGTACTGTTCAGAAGTTGAACTAACATTTCTAGGTTCGTAATACGTATTATTTAGCAAATAGTAATCCAAATCCCGGTACAACGACTGCAATTCTCTGACGTGGATCAGCCTCTTTTCACTATGATCGAGATCAGCTATTAACTCGTTAAATTTCTCTAAAATCGTTATCAAATCTTTTGTCACGTGCTCTTCTTCACTATGCTCAATCGCTTCCTCTAATAATGCTACTCTTCTCGCTTCAGAAACTTTGAAATTCTCTAGGTTATAATTCTCATCTTCCCAACCATACATCGCATACCCATTCATCAATCCATGACCTGCTTGCACCGATCGCACAATTGAATGGTGCATCTGATGAACGTCAGATAAGTAGTTTAAACGATCTTCTTCCTCATCAATCTGACTCTCCAGTTCCTCATCTTGACCCTTAACTTCCATACCGTCAGTAGATTGATGGAGATCGAGATTCCAAATAATGACGATCATCGCAAAGAAACCGATCGAAATCGATGTTATAAAAGCGAACTTTTTCATGCTTTTTCTCCCTTAATTAAGATGTATAATTGCATATAGATTAAGTGTACTCTAAAGACGAAGGAATATAAATATAATTTGGAATAAAAAGACAATTACTTCATGCTAGTGATTCAAGTTGCAGGCGAACCAAACTAAAAAGGCCAACCTTCATACGAAGATTGGCCTGATCAGAGGGTTAACGTTCAAGTACAACTCTCGTATCAGATAAGAGATCATGGATCCCGGCTTTTTCTGGGTGTACTGCCACAACGATGTAAAGGATGTTTGTAATCCATAATACACGGTGGATGATTCTCCCTGCTACTTCACGTATGAACACATCTTTCCAAACGAGTCGTTGCTCATCGGTACGTTCCACTTTCAAGCCGAACACCATTTTGCCAAGCGTCTGCTGCCAAACTTTTGTCATGACGACAAAATATACATAGTAACTTACAGCAAGAAGTACTCCTTGTATCGTAAATACACCAATTGCTAGTTCAGGGGTGAACAAAAATGCAAATAGGGGATGAATGATGATTGAACTTAATGACGCTACAATGAGAAGGTCGATCAAATATGCCCAAAGCCGTAGCCAAAATCCTGCATAGGTTCTCATGAGTTCGCCTCCTACTGATGTAAATAGAGCATTCTTGTTGCTCTACTCTCATCTAGGATCGTAGAAACAGGGTCCTTTGAAGCCATCGGGGCAACGACATTCCACATCGAACCTACGGTCGATCCACTCGTATAATGGGTGACCGTTGCATCCAAATCAAGCATAAGTTCCATATGTGATACCGCATCTCTTAGATCCCCTAGCTCATCGACAAGACCATTTTCTAAGGCTTGATTGCCTGTGAACAATTGACCTTGAGCGAGTGTATCAATCTCTTCATCACTAAATCCTCTTCCTTCTGCAACCACTGCTGTAAAATCCTCGTACATGTCATCTGAAATCTCTTGGAGTAATACTTCTTCTTCTTCGCTTAACGTCTGAAATGGTGACCCCATTTGTTTGTATTCACCTGATGACACACTCGTTTCAGAAATGCCCCATTCTTCGGCTAAGTCAGCGAAGTTGAGACCTGCACTCATGACGGTGCCAATTGAACCTGTCAATGTTGCAGGGTGTGCCATAATGTAGTCCGCTCCAGCAGCAATATAGTATCCTCCTGATGCAGCCATCTCCCCCATCGACACATAGACCGGAGTATCAAACTCTTCCTTAGATCGAACCACTTGTTCATAAATTGCATTGCTGGCAACGACGCTTCCACCAGGTGTATTGACCGTGATTACAATGCCATCAACAAGCGGATCTTCCATCGCATCTTCTAACATCTCAAGAAACTGGCGATGATGGTACCCAACTGAGAAGAACCCATTGTTACTTCCCGTATCTTCAATGACACCATCAAGTTCCAGTACAACAATTTCTCCGTTCGAACCGTTCTTCATAACCTCTTTATTGTACATTTGGTCAAAAGACAACCACTCCGATCCTTCTGCGGTTAGTACCGCGGTTACAATTTGAATCGGTATTGCAATGATCACAATTACAGTAGCGATTGCACTGGCAATCCATCGTTTTGTATTCATCGTCTTTTATCCCTCTCTTCAATTCGCTTCTACATCTATCGTAATCATTGAAGTTCACATGAAGGAAACGTAGAAATCACAACGAGCTCAACTTTTATCTAATGGGTTGATCTTCTCGTAATGTTGTGATGATACACTAGTTGTACCATCGTAAAGGAGCGATACAGATGAGTGAACCACGCATTTTACTTGTAGAAGACGATCCTTCCATTCGCATGATGCTCCAAAAGGTGCTGAACAAAGAAGGATTCCACATGGTAGATAGCGCAGAAACACAACGAAGAGCGCTTGAATTATGCCAAACGTATACATACGATTTTATTTTGTTAGATGTTATGTTGCCAGACGGCGATGGCTTTTCAATTTGTCGCCAAATTCGCCACCTTACGTCTGCGACGATCTTTTTTGTTAGTGCAAAAGACACCGACTTTGATAAACTATCAGGATTTGCAATCGGTGGTGATGATTACATTACAAAACCGTTTAACCCGTTAGAAATTGTAGCCCGCATTCGTGCCCGGATTGCCCGCCATTCACCTGTCGTCCAACAAGAGAAACGTCGGTTTACGTATCAGCGCTTTACCATCGATGAGCGAGAAGGCACATTAACCGTATTAGGTGAACGTGTGCAGTGTCCCGCACTCGTCTTTCAATTGGTATTATTCTTTTGCAAACATCCAAACCAGGTGTTTCATAAAGAACAATTGTACGAACACGTATGGGAGGATCCTTTATCCTTTGATGCCCATACTGTAACGGTACACATTCGTCGAGTGCGCGAAAAAATTGAAGCCGACCCTAGCCGACCAACCTATATCGAGACAGTACGAGGTCTTGGCTATCGGTTTGTCCCTGATCAGGAGCCATCATGAAAGGGTTTCGATTCCGATTATGGCGCAGGTTCACTTTCCAATATTCATTAGTTCTTTTTGTTACTGCTCTTTTGCTTATGACATTTATTCTGATTTTTGGATTTTATCTTGAGACGCAAGAACGGAGAACAAACTTCTATGAGGCAGGGCTCGACAGTCTTGCCTTCTCAGTGGCAACGGACTATGCATTTGAAGGAGAACTGGCGATCAGTGATAACTTACAACAAGAAGCTGATGCTCGAAATGGCTGGTTCCAAATTGTTAGTGAAGATGGCAATGTGCTCGATTCCTATCCGAATGGCTCAGGCTTTTCAGATTCGTACAGCATGCAAGAGCTTACGACCTTAATTGATTCAAGGACGATCGAATCACACCATGTGTACACGACGCTTTTCGAAGAGACCGATGAGACGTATTTACTCATCTACGGAGAAGAGCGCATCACCGATGAGCTTCTCGGACTATTGCAAGCAGAGGGCACAACAACGGAGGTTTTGCAGCGATTTAATGATCATTCTGCTTGGGGATATGTGTTTGATGGCGACGAATTGATTCAACAGTTGCAAGCGCCTCATTCGTTAAGAAATCCAAGTATGGGAGAGGTGCTCTTACATCAAGCACAACCAGAGCGTGTTGATGCTTATGTTCAAATCGGGGAAGCAGATGGTCTCACGTACGTCGTTTATTCTCCCATTCCAGAACTTCCTTTTCTTCCATTAAATGAAGTTGGCACAACATTAACGTGGATTGCTTTATCGATCTTAGCTCTGGCTATTCTATCGTTTATTGTCTCGATTCTTTGGTTTACACGTACATTCACAAAGCCGATCAACGGTGCAGTGGATTGGCTTGAACAGCTTGAAGACGGGAACTTCCAAGAACCGAAAACATTCGGAAAAACAAAAAAAGGACGATGGAAACGTCCTTATCACCTCTATCAAGAGTTGTATCAATCACTGTCCAATTTATCGAATCAACTTCGAGTCAACAAAGAAAAGCGAGAAGCATTGGAAGCAAGTCGCGAAGCATGGATTGCGGGTCTATCACATGATATGAAAACGCCACTCGCTTCAATCCAAGGTTATTCAATTATGCTCGCCAATGAACACTATGATTGGGAAAGCCACGAAACACAAGAAATCGGTAAAGTACTCACTGAACGATCAAACTTCATGGCGAAGCTGATTGACGACTTAAGCTTAACGTATCGCCTCGAAAGTCACGCGATGACGTTACAAAAAGAAAACGTCGATGTAACTGAATTGCTCATAAAGAGCATTGAAGCTTTCCAACATGATGATCGTTCCATCCAGTTACAGATTGATCCGTCTGTTGAAAAGGCGTATGTTGATCCGAAATGGTTCGGTCGGATGATTGAGAACTTACTAGACAATGCGTTGAAGCATAACGAACAAGAAACGAACATTCGGGTGCGCGCTTTCATGAATGGAGACGATACCTTCACCGTACAGGTCGCCGATCACGGACAGGGCATGAGTCAAGAAACCCTAAAGCGACTGTTTGACCGTTACTATCGTGGCAAGTCTTCACAAGAACACTCCGTTGGCAGCGGGCTCGGAATGACAATTACAAAAGAGCTCGTCCAACACCACGGCGGTTCCATTGATGTGAGTAGCGAACTCAATGCAGGCACGACCGTCTCGCTCGTTTTGCCAGTCGGTTCAAGTGTTGAAAAATGAGTGATGTACACCTTGAAAGCGGAGTGTCTAGACTAGATGCTTCGCTTTTGGTTACTCATTTCACTACCCAAACGGTACAATCCGCCTCTACCCGTAAGCTATGTATTCCTGTTGAATATAGGACGATTCAAAGCTTCCTGAACGATATAAAATATCCAAGAGGCTAGTAAACTATAGATAAAGAATGAAACTTGAACTGATATTGGTTCTCCCCCTACATTCACTACCACTACTATAATTAGCCCAATAATTGCCCCCATTATTAAGTAAGCAACCTGCTTATACCGAAACCGATCTGCGATATACGACAAAGGTATCCCGATAACTAAATACATGACCATTGCATAGACACTTACTATGAAGAAATGATCAGTAAAACTACTGTATACATGTTCATCATAATAAGAGAAAAAAGCAGGAATTGATAAAATCACACTCAATAGAATACAAGAACCAATTGCGGTGACTAGTTTACTGAACATCTAATCCCCCTCAATTTATACTGATCTGACCAGTTAGTTTAGAGCCCTTCAACCTGGTCCGCTCATGAAATAAGACGCAAACAGGTTATTACACCCGAATTGCGCCAAGTTAACTGGAGAACCTTTCAACATAGAGCCTCAGAAATAAAATGTTCTACTAAGATAAACCTATTCTGACAGAACCTCAATTGTAAAACCACCCGGGGCTTGGACATAGAACGTATATCCATGAGATTCAATAGGAAGGTCGACCACATAACCAGCATCGAGAAGTCGCTTATTCATTTGATCAACTTTTTCTCTACTTTCTTGCGGAAATCCTATATGGAACGTTTTAGGATAGTGAACCTCTTTGCCTTTCATTAATGTTAAGACAAATTGATCGTCATCAAACATAGCTGCAAACCCACTACCACGGCTACCAACACACGTCATATCGAAATAAGTTTCCAAGAATTCCTTAGATGCATTCACATCATTCACTGTTAAATTTAAATGGCCCAGTTTCATCACTATTACCTCCTTTAGAATTTCAAATTTTCCCCTTACCTTCCTGCTGACTCCTTTAATTAGTATAGGTGGTGGTAGCAGGAGAAGAAAGAAGAGAGTAAAACTAAATTCCTTCATATTCTCTATCCCAAGAAATGCCATGTTTCGATCATGAACGAGTTGTGTTAACCGAGACAGGTTATATAAATAAAACAGTAGCCTTCCGTTATTTGTAGAGAACTTCGTGGTATTTCTTAAGAAGAAGGGGGTAATTCATTGAATTTCAAGAAATATCTCAAAAAATTATCTCTATGCTGTGCGGGCATTGCGTTGTTGACTCTTGGTTTCTATTTTGCAAATGAATTTGATTCTCCATCTGTAACTGGCAGGCCATCATCATCCATTTTACTTTCAGGATTCGCAATCATGGTTGGCTTCGCAATAGGGCTGTTCTTAAAAGAAAAATACAAATCAAAATCAAAATAGCTAAACACTACACAATGAAACAACTATGAAATAACACTTCTCCATCAATATGCCATTTATTCAAAATTTGTCATTTTACTCTTTTAACCATCTTGTAATTAACCAAGTTAACGCCCTTTCGTTCAACCGTTTGTTTACAAATAACGTTATACCCTCGTTGTTCAAAAAAAGGCTTAGCTGTTATGCTCGCTTCTGTCTGAATTTCTATAAGATTTAACTGCATTGCCTCGGTTTCAAGTAGTTCAACGATTGCTGTGGCAATGCCTTGTCTTTGATGCTCTTTATGAACAAAAAGTCGATCTAGATAGCCACTATAAGTTAGATCACCAAAACCAACGATTCCGTCATCAATCTTTGCAACATAGGTGATATTTTGATTCAAGGATTCCTTCCAAGTTTTCACTTTAGATTCCTTTTCATCTATTGGTGCCCAAGCATCGACTGCCTTTTGGGTATAATCCTTCAAACTGACGGAGTGGATGGTATCGTAAAATAATGAAACAATCTCTTTCGCATCGTTTTCTTCATACCTTATTATTCTCATTTAACTATCACTCCAGATCTAATATATAGGTAACTGCCAATAAAGGCAGTTACCTATATATTAGATGCGCTGATAACTCTTCCCTTTAAATCGAACAATTAGGCCAATAAGAACAGCTAACAAGGCAAAGCTTAGCAACACATGTTGAATCGCTATTCCTTCTTCAATGAGTAACGGAATGACGCCAAATGCAATGGGGTCAAATCCATTCATTGCTAAATAAATAAGGCTCATCACACGCCCGATTAATTTTGGATCTGTCGTCTCTTGAGCAGAAGTGAAGAACGGAATCGTAACAATTGGCATCGCTAAACCGATGAAGAAAACGACAAGTGTTAGCCAAAATAAATCTGTTAGTTGACTAAATACAACTAACACAGCAGCTGCCCCTAACAACCCATAAATCGAGGTTTTCCCTCTATTTTTTAATTGAACAAACCCTACAATCGTAGAACCAATGACCATGCCAATCCCTAAACTAACTTCTAAATAGCTTAAATGAATCGGTGTTCCCCCATACAAATCTACAACAAGCGGAATCGAAACAATAATGGCTCCCATCACAAGGAAGTTATATGAGATCAAAATGATTATTCCCGTTATTAAATACTTGGATTTCAATACATAAAGCAAGCCTTCCTTTAGATCAAGAATAGGCGTATGGTGTAGTTTAACCTCAATCGGTGCTTCTTTAATAAATGGTGGGAACACGAGCACTGTTGAAAGGAGAACTAAAGCGGTTGCGACGAAATAACTCGTTGAAACATTCCCAAATTCCATAAATACTCCAGCGAGAAGTGGCCCCATAATAAATGACACTTGATCAAAACCTTGGAAAAGGGCATTAGCTTTTTGCATTTGGTCTTTTGTAACGATTTTCGGAATCATGGACGTTTTCACGGGTCCAAAGAACGCATCAATCGTACCGAAGAAAGCTGTTAGAACAAGCAATAATAGAAAAGTCATGTCATTAAAGGCAACAAAATAATAAATGATTGCTAAGATAATGACTTGTGCTAGATTGGCCGAGAACATGACCGTCGTTTTTTTGAAGGTGTCCGCTAATACGCCTCCAAAAACCATCATGATTAAACGTGGGAGGGTTGCTGCAATCAAGATTACCCCTAAGTTACTAGCCGATCCTAAGTCCGTAACGACATACCAGGTCGTTGTCGTAATAAACATGCTATAGCTAGCAATTGTAAAGAAACCAGCAAAAAGCAGTAAGACAAATGTTCGGTATTTAAATAATGACTTAGTATCATTTTGTTCCATACTCTATTCTCCTTATCAAATTAACATGAGTCAGAGAACATCCAGTGCAATCTATTATTGTTCATAAATACATATAAAAAAGCCCACACTTGAACACAGCATGGACTTAACGTTCTAATTTTGAACAGTAAGGCGATGTTGTCTTGATGTTCTCTACTAATAAATGCAAGGGTCTTAAAATTTCGCATGCGAAATAAACTTCCGTATTTAACGGAATTTTTTAATTACCCTTTTCAATTACTGTTATTAGTTTTGAACGCTCAGTAACATGCACACACCTCACTTTTACAATGATCTCGAATAACTTAACACATGTAGTTCACGATAGCAAACTGTATAAAAACATTCATCTGCTCGTCCAATAATCAATTAAAGGACGCAAATAGATCGTTATACCTTACTTGCGTCCTTTACACTTATCAAGCTCTGCAATCCTTCATGCAGGATCAGTACATTCTAATTAGTTAGCTAACACTAAAAATGAAACAAAAAATAGCGCATAGGAGCCCATGAACCCAATCGAGAGTTTTCCTAACCTTGTATTTAATGAAAACCCTTTTGCAATTCCAACCTTAAACATATTAACGATTAAAATACAAACCGCTAGAAAGAATGACAACATTGCAATAATTAAGGCTATTTGTTCCAACATGATAACCTCCCTTAATGAAATTAATTGCACGATTAAAAGTACATTTAGCAAGCTTATGAGTACCAATAACCGATCCATTCGGAAACCATAAATTTTTCTTTCACTTAGTTCAATCTGCCAAGCATCTAAAATGCCCAATAACAGATCAATCATGACCTTAACAGAGAGGCCTGTTTGCTGTAGAACTTGCTCTAACTCCTTACCGTATCTTTTTCTCCAAATTTTAGGGTAAAGGTAGATAAACCACCTCATATTAAGCCAAGCCTTTTTGAACCGAGCGTAGCGATTTTTTGAAGTTCTTCTATTTGTTGAGTTAAATACACACTACCCTCTTTTGTTAATTTGTAAGGTTTCTTACGATCTTCTGATTCAAGAACACGTATATACCCTGCCTTCTCCAAGCGTGAGATTGCTCCATATAACGTACCTGGTCCTAGATTAATATCATAATTCGATTGAATATCTTCCATAATTGCATATCCATGACGGCTTTTTTCTGCAAGGCTTATCAATATTAACAATGATGGTTCTGAAAACTTTCCTTTTTTGACCATCTTTTCACTCCTTGTTTTATTACGTCAAACGTTATATCGTATAACGTAATAATAAACTATGCGTAAGCGAAAGTCAAAATGAATACTTCAAAATTTCAATTTTTTTCGATTCATTTTGAACCGCTTGTTGGACACTCGGCTTGGTCACAATCGTCTTCCTTCATTAATATAAGACTTCCAGCAACTAACTTTTCATGTTAACTTGAAGAAAATAAACAGACAGAGTTATTAAACGAATAAAATAAGAAGGGAGGTATAAAAAATCGACGTTTTACTATGGATAACAATTGGTTTCATCCTAATCGGATTTTTTGTTCTTCTTTCTATGAAAAAGGGTATGGAAAATAACCTTGCTTTTATAACTGCGAATAAAGAAGACGATCCACATTCAATAAAAACACATTCTATCATTTGGTGGATCTTGAGTGCCACAGTTTGGGGAATCGTGAGTATGACGCTGATCGCTTGGTCGTTTCATAGTTATTTTGGATAATTGCTAGTTTCAAGTGTTCTTAGAAATATACTTCTAGAAATCAAAAAACCCTTTGGAATCACTTGATCCAAAGGGTTACACTTCGTGACTAATTCTTATTGTTCTTCAAGAGTTCCGACAGTTGGTAAGTCTTCTAATACATCCGTACCATGTGGAGCTGCTTCAATTTCTTCAGTACGGTCACCACCAGCTTCTAATCCACCAGCAGGAGCGTGTTCTCCACCTTCCCATGCGTCAACACCTGTAACGTCGTAAACAACGCCATCAACAGCTACATAAGCATCGTTTCCATCTTGACCATCATATTCTTCAAGTTCTTCTAAAGTGAATACTTGGCCTTCATCTGTTGCAGCTTCTTCATCCGTTCCTTCTTCTTCGCCACCGCCACAAGCAGCAAGTAGCAACATTGAACTACTACCAAGAACCAATAATAATTTATTCATAGAAAGTCCACTCTCCTTAAAACTAATCATTACTTATGATTTCTCCACACACAATATAACATGTGTATTTCATCTTACATAGGCACTTCATAGTTTTGTCAGTTTTTATTCATAGAAAGTTTATATTTACAAGTTAAGAAACGCTTCTTTCCTTATGATCTACACAAGCAGTTTTTAATTAAAACGCCATCTTTATTGTAGGATCGCGCCCTTCGTATAATGGAATAAGATACCCTTAGGATTCTACTAAATTCTATAGACCAATTTGTTCTAAATCTGTTATGACTTCGTCAACTGGTGTGTTCATTCCATCGTATAGCCGGATGATCTCTTGTTCATCTGTGATCAAGAAGAAATTAACTCCATGAATAATATCATTACCTTCAGGATCATCTTTCATTTCTTGACGGAAGCTCCCTTCGGATAACTCACGAATTTCTTCATCATCATATCCAGTCAAAAACGTCCAATTCTCTTGACTTACACCATAAGTTGAAGCGTATTCCGTTAATACTTCTGGGTTGTCGTAACTAGGATCTACGGTAAAAGATACAAACTCTACGTCAATATCATTTTCTAAGACAGCTTCTTGCAAGATAACCATGTTTGGTGTCATTGTGTTACAAACAGTTGGGCAGCGTGTAAAGATGAAATTCGCAATCCAATAACCGTCTTCTAAGTCACCTAATCCAAAAGGTTCTCTATCTTGATTTTTATATTCGAATGATTCAACTTCCCAATTTGCTTCACTAATATCTGTAATTCCTTGGACATCTTCAATATCTTGGCCTTGGCAAGCTGTAAGTAATAAAAGAAAACCAATAAAAATAAAGCCATGTTTCTTCATCATTCTATACCACTCCTATGGTGACGTAACTTCAATGGTTTTGGTTGGCATGACATGCATTCCCCTCGCGGTGACATGAGATTGAACCTCGTATGTTCCTTCTTCCTGAAACGTATGGGTCATTGAATAAACTCCTCCGTCATCATGTTCAGTGGGGATTAGAACACCATCGTTTTGGCCTTCAATTCGGAGCTCAACTTCCACCTCATGAGCATCATCTACCGGTTCATTTTCTTGAGTCACGATCGTATCTATGAACAACTCCTCACCAACGCTTGCTTCAGATGGCAAATCAATATTGACTTCTACCGGCTCTAAAGATAAGGACAGATCATCCCCTTGTTCATTTTCCGATTCACATCCAATTAGCAGTATTCCAGCTATTGCAAGTCCAATCCATCTTTTACTCAATCACTACACCTTCTTCTTTTGTGTCATTACATCGGCAATGACATGTGCATCATTGCTGATCCCTTTTAGTAATGCAGAACCACGGTTCCTCTGCCAGCTTAATCCTATAAAATAAATTCCTCTTTCATTGGACACTCCTGATTTGTGAATAGGTATCCCCTCTTGATCGATAACGCCTTCAACTTCAACCCAAGAATAATCATTTCGATAACCAGTAGCCCAAATAACAGTATCTACTGTGAACTTATCTCCATTATGAAAATGAGCAAAACCATCTTTTATTTTTTCTAGCCGATTCATGATCCTGACTGCATTTTTTACTGTTTTTAGATCCTCCCCTATTAATGGGTCATTCTTTTTTAAAATCTTTCCAACAAAAGAGTTGGTGTCAGCTTTCATCACTCCAAAGATTTCCATCCACCAAAATAAACTTTTACCTGCAATTTCTGGTGGCAAGCGTTTGAGCATCTTACTTTTAGACAAATAAACTTGATGACTCTTCGTAAGCTCAGCTGCCACTTGTATACCGGAATTGCCTGCACCTACAATTAAAACTTTATTATTTGCAATTTGTTCAGGGTTTCGGTATTCAGATATATGCATCATCTGTTCTATGGAAGAATCATGAATCCTCGGTATAAAGGGGGTGTGAAAAGCCCCAGTAGCAATGACAACGTTTTTAGCCAAATAAGAATGTGATTGAGTGATTACTCTATACCATTCTTTATTCTCTCTTTTTAGCTTTATCACTTTTTGATTTAGAATGATAGGCAGTTCATGATTCTGTTGAAAATCTTTTAAATATAAGGCGATTTCATCTTTGGTTGGGAACGTATTCGGGTTACCATTCAATGATATATTAAACAACTGATTGTATTTTCTAGGGGTAAATAAAGTTAAAGAATCGTAGCGATCACGCCAAGAAGTGCCAACATCTTCATTTTCATCAATAATGATGTACGATTCTTTCCTCTTTGAAAGCGCATATCCCATTGCTAGTCCCGCTTGGCCACCGCCAATAATGATCGTATCAAATTTCAATGCTTTCTCCTCTTTAAAGAAGCACCCCATTAGAGTGCTTCTCATCAGTTATTTTTCTTACGGAGTAAACGAAGACTGTTCAAAGTAACGAGTAGAGTTGCTCCCATATCAGATAAAATCGCAATCCACAGCGTGAGCCATCCTGGGATAACTAGCAAAAGTGCAATTGCTTTTAGTCCAAGTGAAAGTGCTATGTTTTGTTTAATAATTGTTAATGCACGACGGCTCAATGAAACAGTATAAGGAAGCTTTTCTAAATCATCACCCATCAGTGCAACGTCAGCTGTTTCCAAAGCTGTATCGGTTCCGGCAGTTCCCATTGCAATTCCTACACTTGATGCAGCTAATGCAGGTGCATCATTAACTCCATCACCAACCATTGCTACACTGCCATGCTGCTGGCGAAGTTCTTTAACTGCCGTCAATTTCTCATCAGGCATCAATTCAGCTTTAATCTGATCAATACCAAGTTTTTCAGCGATGGCTTTCGCTGTTGTTTTGTCATCGCCTGTGAGCATGATAGTTTGTTTTATACCAATAGCTTTTAGTTTCTTCAACACATGTTCGCTTTGCGTCCGTGCTTTATCGGCAACACCAATGATCGCTTTTATCTCATCATGATTACCGACAATCATCACCGTATTTCCAGTAGATTGAAGGTCTTTAAGAATAGACCGAACATGTTCCGAGAAGGTCATGTGCAACTGTTCTTCGAACAATTGCTTATTCCCAATCCAAAGTGCCTCACCATCAACACTTGCACGAACCCCTTTACCCGTTATTGATTGGAAGTTATCTACACGGACATTATGATAGGAAAGCTGTTCCTGTTCTGCATTCCTAATTATTGCACCTGCAAGGGGGTGTTGTGAATACGATTCAATTGCCGTGACTGATTGTAAAATGTTTACATCTGATTTATCTGAGAGATTGTAGAAATAAGTTAGACTAGGCTCTCCTTTTGTAAGTGTCCCTGTTTTATCGAAAGCAACAGCTTTAAGTCGACCAATTTCTTCGAGGTAAGCGCCCCCTTTAATCAACACACCTTGCTTGGCTGCATTTCCAATCGCTGTAACGATTGCGACCGGGGTAGATATCACAAGTGCACAGGGGCACCCAACAACAAGAACGGCTAAGCCTTGATAGACCCAGACTTCCCAACTTGCTCCTACAATTAGTGGAGGTGTGATGGCAACAAGCGCAGCTACAACCATAATGGCAGGGGTGTAATATTTAGCAAACCGATCGATAAAACTTTGTGTAGGTGCTCGTTCGGCTTGTGCTTCCTCTACGAGGTGAATAATCTTTGAAAGTGTTGTGTCTTTTACCCGTTTGGTAACTTCAACTTCTAAATACCCTTCAGTATTGAGTGTTCCTGCAAACACAGAGTCACCTTTATGTTTTTCAACTGGAATGGACTCCCCAGTAATTGCACTTTGATTAATTGAAGAATGACCGTGCACGACCTCCCCATCCATAGCTAGTTTTTCTCCAGGTTTGATGATGAGAATATCCCCAATTTCAATTTCCTTAACAGGTAAAGTAACTTCCTCATCATTACGACGGATACGTGCTTTTTTCGGGGCAATATTCATAAGGGTACGAATGCTTTGCCTTGCACGATCCATTGAGAATCGTTCGAGTTGCTCACTTATTGCAAATAGAATGACAACAATTGCACCCTCAGTCCATTCTCCAATGATAGCAGCACCGATGACAGCCACAGTCATCAAGGTTTTCATATCGAATTGTAGACAAACTAGATTCTTAATTCCGGTAATAAAAAGCGAGTAGCCACCTGCAATCATTGAAAGCAGGAAAAAACCATATGACAATACATGCTCTTCACCAAATTGGAATTGGTTACTTAAACCAAAAAGAAAAAAAACAAGAGCGAGTAGCACATTCCAATATTTCAAAAGGAACGGTTTAGACTTTACATTAAAGTCTTCCTCATCGTCTTCAGAGCGTACTTTTAGATTTTCAAAAGAACCGGCTCGTTCCAATTCTTTAATTGAAGCCGATCCATATACGGTAATTTTAGACGCGGGGAAATTGACTTCGGCATCCTGAACAGTGGGAATTCGTTTTACATTCTTTTCAAACGTTCCTGCACAGCCTGCGCAAGAAAAACCATTAACACGATAAACTTGCTTTCCCTTCATATCATTCATCAAATTCACTCCTGTGCGTGAGCCATAGCCATAGAAATCAACGCTGTAACGTGTGGATCATCTAATGAATAAAAGACAAGCTTACCTTCTTTACGACTTTTCGCTAAACGTAGATTGCGTAGGTGTCGCAAATGGTGTGATGCTGTTGCATTTGTCGTACCAATAATATTAGCAACATCACAAACACATAATTCATTTTCTTGTGTCAACGTAAAAGCAACCTTTAATCTTGTTTGATCAGCTAATGCTTTAAAAATATCAGTAGTATTAAGAAATTCTTGCTTCTCGACAATTTGTGAAATGCGATTTACTTTTTCTTCGTCATAACAAAAAATGTCACATGTATCTTTATGATTTTTGATATTTCTTCACCTCTCCAATAAACTAATGATCATTTGATTATTAGTTTATTTCCAATTCATCAATGTGTCAATGTTTAAATATATACTGAACTATACGTTAAATAGCTATTGTAGGTGCATGATGTTTCACACTATATTCAAATGTTCAATAGAGCAATGGATTGAATTCGTTAATAATCATGCGTAGACTGAGTGCAAAGATGCTGAAGGGAGGAAAGTTAATTATGAATAAAGATGAGCGTAAGAAAAATAAAAAACACAGACTTATGATGCGCACATCAATCCTCTTAATTATTGCCTTTGCTGTTGGCTATGTATTCTACACCAACTTTATACAAGAAGAGACACAAATAATAAGTGTAGGAGACCAAGCCCCTAACTTTGCTTTGCAAAACTTGGAGGGTGAACGAGTAGAGTTAGAAGATTACAAAGGAGAAGGAATATTCCTAAACTTTTGGGAAACATATTGCCCGCCATGTGAAGAAGAGATGCCTTATATGGAAGCTGAACATAAAGAATACGAAGATAAAGAAGTAGAAATTCTTGCTGTTAATGTAGGCGAATCTGAACTAACGGTTGATCGCTTCGTAAAGCGACATGAGCTCACATTTCCAATTCTATTAGATCAGAATAGGGATGTCCTAAATGCCTACGGTGTAACTTATCTTCCTGCAATTTAGCACAGGTTACGGGAACGACAATATCTAATAACGAAGTTAACTCTCAACAACGAATTATCATGTTCCGCAGCGTGGGTTTTATTTTAGGCTTTACACTTGTATTTATGCTATTAGGAGCTTCCTCAACATACTTAGGTCAACTTTTTAATCAATACAGCAATATGATTTCACAGTTGGGCAGAATCATCATTATTCTTTTCGGATTACAAATGACAGGGTTAGTGAACTTCAAAACGTTAATGACAGGAAAAAGCATTAAAAAGAAACCCAAAAAAGTAAACAGCTTTGGGGGATCTGTAGCATTCGGCGTTTTTTTTGCAGCAGGATGGACACCTTGTGTGGGCATTGTATTGGGGTCTATTCTTGCACTTGCCAGTCAAAATGAAACCGTGTCATCCGGAATTCTATTGCTTCTGATGTATTCAATTGGTCTAGGTGTGCCATTTTTATTGGTGGGTTTCTTTTATTCAAAATCTATTCATAAACTTAGCGCAATGAACAGGTACTTGCCTGTAATTCAAAAAGTTGGGGGCTACATTATGATTGCTATGGGGCTACTGTTATTCACAGGGTACTTCCAAATCATTTCTAGTTACCTTGCTCAATTTGTACCATTTAATATCTAAGATTTTAAATGGGGATAAGTGATTTTACCCTTGGATTGTTTTGAACTGAAGCCGAACAGCTTAAGGATATAATACGATTCGCATAAAGTTTCCTTAAGGAAACTTTTTTGTTTACATGCAATAAAATAAGGTTTATAATGTCTATAAACCTCCTTAAAGTTGATAATTAGTCATTGAAGAAAAGGGCTTAATTAGTAAGCCCTTTTCTTTTTTTATACTTAATAAATGTCATTCCCCAAAGATAACTGAAATTTCTTAGTAAAGGATTGCGCCCGATTGCTGAAGATCAATGACTTAATTAACATCACCAATAATAAATAATAACTCAACCACTAAAATCCATATATTATAGGATTTTCTTTTAATTATAAGTAGACATATAACTAAGCACGATTAATGACTTCTAACTTAGTTTATGTCTAATCTAATACTAATAGAAAATGGCTGTTAAAGTGACAGCCATTTTCTAAAATTATGCGTTCTCTTTACTCTTCGTTCTTATGAATAGCGATATGACTAATGCCACGATAGAATGTAGTCTCAAATCCATGCAACGAACCCTCTAACAACTGTGTAGGGTCTGACGGATCGGTTACTTCGGTCTCTATATAATTTGTTGCGCTTGCTGACATAACCGAAATAAATAAAGCAGTTCCAACAGCTCCAGCTACTTGTTGCAGTGTATTCATAATCGCAGTCCCTGATCCGTATAAGTCGGAAGTTAGCTGATTTAAACCGAATGTTTGGGCTGGCATCATTACGAGAGAAATACCGACCATTAATAGCATATGGGTACTAATAATTTCAAAAGGGGTCGAATCTAACTGGAGACCAGAGAATAGATACATAGCTATAACGACAAGTGATAACCCGGGGATAATTAACACTCTTGGTCCAAACTTATCAAACAACCTTCCAGATATTGGTGCTAATAAGCCATTAATCAGTGAACCTGGTAACATCATCAACCCTGAGGTGAAAGCAGTCACTAATAGTACGCTTTGCATAAACAAAGGTAATAATGTCATCGAAGCAAACAGTGACATCATTACAACGATCATTAATACAACCGTTAAACTAAACATCGGGTACTTGAATGTACGTAGATCCAAAATAGGATTGGATATACGAAGTGATCGAATTGTAAACAATATCAATGAAATAATTGCTACAATGATGGTTCCATATACTTCTGGTGCGCCCCATCCCGCAGCTCCTGATGTACTGAATCCATAAACAATACCACCGAAACCAATGGATGATAAGAGAATTGACAGGTAATCGACTTTTGGCTTTGTTATTACAGAAACGTTAACCAAAAATTTATTTCCAATAAATATAGCGATTAATCCAAATGGAATCATTGTATAAAATAGCCATTGCCAAGATAAGTAATCGAGTATAATGCCAGACAATGTTGGACCTAGCGATGGTGCTAATACAATAACAAGTCCCATCGTTCCCATGGCAGCTCCTCGTTTTTCAGGAGGATAAATTAGTAGAATCGTGTTCATAAGTAAGGGTAGTATTAACCCTGTACCTAATGCTTGAACGATGCGTCCGACTAGCAACAAGGTAAAGTTTGGTGAAACTGCTGCAATGAGCGTCCCGATTAAGAACACAATCATTGCGGTCAGGAACATTTGACGAGTTGTCCACCATTTTTGAAGTAATGCTGTAACTGGTATTAGCATACCAACAACTAACATATAAGCAGTCGTTAGCCACTGTACAGTGGTCGCAGCAACATTGAACTCACCCATCAATACATTCAAGGCATTGGCTAAGAGTGTTTCATTTAAGATGGCAACAAAAGCACCTATAATAAGTGCGATTAAAATTCCTGTTCTTTGACCTTTATTCAGGTTAACTTGTTGCCTTGTATTATCTGTTTTAGCCTGCATAATTTATATTCCTTTCTTTGTTCATAGTGTAATTACACTATCAGTATAAAAGGAATCCAATTTGCATAATATCTTCAGTTAAATTAACCTGTATAGTTAAGCGACACTGTTGTTAAAATGTCTACCTTCGCCATCATCATCTGTATTAAGATAAATTCAGCCTTAATCTGCTGTCGATAAAAATGATGGGAGAGTATATTATGTCTAAAGAAGATTTACGAGTGAGAAGAACAAAAAAACTATTATTAGAAAGCTTCTTAGAGTTGACCTATACCAAATCCAAGAAATTTAGCGATATATCTGTACAAGAAATTTGTGATTTAGCTATGGTTCATCGTTCAACGTTCTATAAGTATTACACCGATAAGTATGATTTGTTCTTTAAAGAGATGGATCCATTTGCAGGACTAACTTTCAAAGAACGAAAACAACATATTCTCACCCCTTTTCAAATGATCTCCCTACAAGAATCCCATCACATAGTCGAGAAAATTGCATTATTAAATGCAAAAGATGATTATTTTACCGATCTTTGTACTAGAAGTTTAAGAAATATATTAACTCATGATTTACAGGAACTATTAGTATATAAGCCTCTTTCTGTACCACAAGAGATTGCCATTGAAGTTTACTCCAATACAATTGGAACTTTACTTTCTTATTGGATGAAGAACAAAAAAGAAGAAACTCCAAAAGAAATGGACAACTATTTTCATTCTGTTTTGAATCCCATGTATTTTGATATGTTAAAGTAAATAGCTTAATAGGGACCTTAAAAAAAGTTCACAAATAAGGCCATAGAAAACGCAACCTTCTTCCGTTAAATGGCCCAATAATTGAACAAGGATGTTACTTAAAGCAACACCCTCGAAGAATGCTTTACTCTCCTTCTACTGTTTCTCACCATTCATTTCAACGATCGAAATCACTTGCTGCAAGCTTTTGTAAATAAGAAACCAATTGCTTGGCTTGTGCTCGGTACGATGATTCAAACTGAAATGCATCTTGTAACCAGAGTCCATCACACGTTAATTGAATAATTGAGGCTAATTCAGGGCTGGTTTCTTCTTGTAACTTCACGATCGTTTGCGCATAGAATTCTTTCCATCCTTCATAGAACTGTTCCTCAGCTTGATAGCCAGAAACCGTCATAAACGTCTTCATCTCCGCACTTTCTAGGCTTCGTAACGTCGCTTGTAAATACGCCGTTGCAAAGGAATTGGACTTCTCTTCCTCCTCTTCAACGAGCGTTGTAAATAATGCTAGTACATAGTGGCTCCATCCTTTTAAAAGGCGTTCTTTTGAAGGGAAACGATACAACAAGCCCCCCTTACTCACTCCTGCACGTTCTGCTACTTTATCTAACGTAAACTGATTAATTCCTTGTTCGTTAATGACCATTGTTGTTGATTCAAAGATTCGTGTGTTTTTCTCTTCATTACGCATATGTCTCAAACCTTTCGGCTTTTCTTATTACTAGTGTAGCGCACAATAGGAGAACATCCAAAATGAGTATTTTTAACAGAGTTCAAATAAAACCGACTGGACGGTTTTATTATTTTAGTATAGAATGAGAATTGTCATCACGTATAAAGGAGCGATCCACATGAACACAAATTGGTTGATGGTACTTGCAGCAGGTGTACTTGAAATCTTTTGGGTTTCTGGCCTTAACTATTCTTCAACATTCTGGCAATGGGCATTGACCGTTATTGCCATCATCATAAGTTTCACGCTCGTCATTTTAGCCACTCGCACTCTTCCAATTGGTACGGTGTACGCAGTCTTTGCAGGGATCGGCACGGCAGGTACAGTCGTTGTCGAGACGCTTTTTTTCAATGAACCGTTTAGTTGGATGAAAGTATTGTTAATCGGTACGCTTCTACTCGGCGTTATTGGATTGAAGTTATTAAGTAGTGACGTGAAGGAGGAAGAACCATGTACTGGACAGCTTTAATTGTTGCGGGGTTATTTGAAGTACTTGGTGTGATTAACTTGAAGAAAGTCGCCATGAAACAGTGGTCTGCCATCATTTATTTGGTAATCTTCTTCGGGGTTAGCTTTTCTCTTCTTACGTATGCAATGAATGACATTTCAATGGGAACCGCATACGGAGTTTGGACTGGGATTGGTACGGCAGGTTCTGCAGTGCTTGGTATGTATCTATTCGGAGAGTCAAAAGAAGTGAAACGGATCGTTTGTATTGCGCTTATTCTTTGCTCTGCTGTCGGGTTGAAGCTCTTATCTTAAAAAGAAGTCGTTCGATGTTTATCGAACGACTTCTTTATTCTTCCACTTGTAGTTTTTGAACAGGCATCACGTGCATCCCTCTAGCTGTCACGTGGGATTGAATCTCGTAAACACCTGCTTCTGCAAAAGTGTGGGTACTACGATAAAGACCTTCCCCATCATTTTCTGCTGGGAATAATGCCCCTTCAGATTGACCTTCAAAGCGAATTTCAATTTCCACAGCTTGTGCATCTTCGACCGGATAATCTTCTTGGGTCACGAGAGTCTCAATTGTGATTTCTTCTCCAACCACTGCTTCTGAGATTGGCTGAATTTCCACGTCGATCGGTTCAGTAGACAATGACAGTTCTTGTGTTTCTTCATTTGACCCACAACCACTTACCACTAATAAAAAAACTAGACTCATCCATCGCTTCACCAATTGCCATCCTCTCCACATCTCGATTACTAGTTACAATTATTTTCTATTTCTATGTTCAGGAACATTGAAATAGAAGAGAGTTACTACAATACTTTCTCAATCATAAAGAAGAGATTACCTCACTTGTAACGATACGAGAAGTTTGTGAACTTCTTGTGGGGAAAACGTGTCTAGTTTGGCACATGTCTATGGCTTTTTTGAAGAAAGGAATTCACTACAACCCTAATCCAATAAGAAAACGAGGAGCACGCTCCTCGTTTTCTTACATTTATCTTTTTTTAGCAGGGTGGTCTAACACTCTCATGGAGGCCTGTACTTCTAGCACATTTCCTTTACGACGACGTGTACGAACCGCCGTTGATATGGATGGCTTGTCCTGTCATGTAACTAGACTCATTGGATGCAAGCATCACATACGGCCATGCGTGTTCTGATGGTTGTCCCGGACGACCCATTAACGTATTTTGACCGAACTCTTGAACCCCGTCTTCATCAAACGATGACGGAATTAACGGCGTCCAGACTGGCCCTGGCGCAACGGAGTTTGCGCGAATTCCACGGTTCGCTAAACTTTGTGCAATACTTCTAGTAAATGCTGTGATTGCTCCTTTGGTCGCGGAATAATCCATTAAGATTGCATTCCCTTGATACGCATTAATACTTGATGTGTTGATAATGCTGTCGCCTTCTGACATATGACGCACGGCCTCTTTTGTAATGTAAAAATAAGAATACATATTCACTTCAAATGTTTCTCTGAATTGTTCAGACGTAATGTCTAATAGATCTTCTCTAATGTATTGAATAGCAACATTGTTAACGAGAATGTTCAACTTGCCAAATTCATTAACTGTGTCAGTTACAAGCGATACACAGTGATCTTCATCACGAGCATCTCCAGGCAACAAGAGGCAGTTGACCCCTTCTTGCTCGACCCAAACTTTCGTTTGTTCGGCATCATCATGTTCATCTTTATACGAGATCGCGACATGGGCTCCTTCTTTTGCATACAGCAGCGCCACTGCTCGTCCAATTCCACTATCTCCACCTGTAATTAACGCAACTTTTCCTTTTAATTTATTCGTACCGATATACTCATGAGGGTGATGGGGAAGGGGCTGCATCTTCGATTCAATACCTGGCTGCTTTTCTTGCTTTTGGCGCGGGGTTTCTCCCTTTTGCATGTCCGTAGGTTTCATCATCATTCCTCCATGTTGTTGCTCAAATTAGTAACGTCTCCTTCTTTATCCGTTATAAGGATTACTGAAACCTACCTACGGATAATCAAAATTAAGACGAGCCTAAACATACAGATCAATTTAGGTAAAACAAAAAAGCTAGGCACTCGGCCTAGCTTTTGATTATGATTTACTCGGTTCTTTTCTTGTTTTCCATCCGAGGAAGAAAAAGGCTGCAAGGATCAGAAGAATTGCGAGTGCAAAGAGAATGGTTGAGGTAATTTGTTGGCTAAGTACGCCTAATGCAATCCCGATGACACCGAAATCTGAATCACCAAACGTCGTGCTTTGGAATCCTAAATCACCGAGTACTGGTAAAAGTAGCGCAGGTAAGAAGCTGATTAACACTCCGTTGACCATGGCACCAATAATTGCGCCACGTCGACCACCCGTTGCATTACCGAATACACCGGCTGCTGCACCTGTAAAGAAATGCGGGACAAGACCTGGTACGATCACAGCCAATCCAAAGAGTGGCAAGAACATCATACTAATCAAACCTGCCGCGAAACTGAACAAGAAACCGATAATTACGGCGTTGTTCGCAAAAGGAAATACGGCTGGTGCATCAAGTGCTGGTTTTGCATTCGGAACAATTTTATCGGCAATTCCTTTAAACGCGGGTACAATTTCTCCGAGTAACATACGAACCCCAGCTAAGATGATGTACACACCTGCAGCGAACGTGAGTCCTTGCATGAGTGAGAACACGAGGAAGTTTTGACCGCCACTTAGTTCTGATTCAATAAATGTGCTTCCTGTAAAGAAGGCGACAACTACGAAGAGAATAACCATCGTTAACGATACGGCTACAGTCGTATCACGAAGGAACCCAAGTGACTTAGGTACTTTAATATCTTCCGTCGTCTTTTCTTTGTTACCAAACCACTTTCCAATGGAAGCAGATGCATAGTAACCGAACGAGCCGAAGTGACCGACGGCAATATCATCGGACCCTGTAATCTCTCGCGTATAAGGTTGAAGCATCGCTGGCAGTAATACCATTAGTGAACCTAATATAATGGCACCGAGCGCCACCATCGGTACGCCACCCATTCCTGCTGTCGTCAGAATTACCGCAATCAAACAAGCCATAAACATAATATGATGTCCCGTTAAAAAGATATATTTAAAAGGGGTAATCCGGGCAAACAGAATGTTGGCAACCATTCCGAAAAGCATGATCATCGCCGTTTCTGTACCAAACGCATCTTGTGCAATTGCCACAATCACTTCATTGTTCGGAATGACGCCGTTTACATTAAAAGCATGGTTAAACATTGCGCTAAATTGATCAAGCGATTGGACGATAACCATCGCACCGGCCCCTAGAATAACGAAGCCGAGCACGGTTTTTAACGTACCTGATACAACATCGGCGATCGCTTTTCGTTGGGCCAATAAACCGATCAGCGCAAAGAGACCAACAAGAAGTTCTGGTGTACCTAAGAGATCGTTCATGATGAAATCAATCATTGTCTGTGACCTCCACTAATTATAAATTTTGATCAAGCACTTCTCGTAATTCATTTTTGTCGAGTAAGTTCTTCAACCCAACGACATGTCGTGATCCGTCTTGTAAGTTGTTGACGATGTCATCGGAGCCAATATACAAGTCAGCTTGTTCTGTCTTAGCCGTTGTTAAATCCGTGTGGGAGACATCAGCTTCCTTTTGTAAATCTTTTAGGATGCTTTTAGCATTCATCTCGACAATCATTGAACTTCCTAATCCATTTCCACAAACAACTAATACTTTTTTCATATTAAAACTCCCCTTTGTTATGGTTTTGAATCACGTGTGCAATTTCTGATACGGTCGTACTTGCTAGAATTTCTTCAGTATTCTCTTCTTCAGAGAGCAACTCTGAAAGTTGCGAAAGTGCTTTAAGGTGCGTTTCATTATCAACGGCCGCAAGCACAATGATAATTCGAGCATCATGCTTTTCTTCTTCTGAGAAGTGAACCGGCTCGTCGGTTTTTAGAATACTCATACCAAGCTGAACGACACCTTCTTCAGGGCGGGCATGAGGCATTGCTATATTAGGTGCAATGACAATGTACGGACCGTTCGTCACGACATTTGCGATCATTGCATCGATGTACTCTTGATGAATGTATTTTTTCTCTAGTAATGGTTCGGCGGCAATTCGAATGGACTCTTGCCACGACGTGACACTTGGTTTCACAGTAATCATGTCTTCAGTTACTAATTCGTGTAGCATCGGTTTGTGCACCTCAAGTCTTGATCTAGTTGGGCGAAAATACGGTTCAATCTGGCGCCTTAATGCGTCATGATCATGAATCGTGGCATGTTGCTCAATGATGCCGATTACACTTTCAAAATCTGATTGTTTTAATCGGTCGGGATCCATAAACCGTTGCAACTCTCGTAATACGTGTGCTTTCTCCGAATCACCAAGTATCGCCGGAACATAAATAATTGGCACAGTGGAAGTGTGAATGTACGTTGTAGAAAAGGCAAAATCAATGTCTTGTTCATACTCCGAAAACGCACGAACGGGCAAGAAGTCTAGAATCTCAACGTCAGGTAATAATCCTTCTAGTTGCGCAAAAAGCATTGAAGATGCTGCAATCCCGTTTTCACAAATCACTACAGCGCGATACGCTTTTGATCTTCGGTCTACCTTTCGATGGATCCATCCGCCAAAATGCATCGCAATGAGTGCAACTTCTTCACTCGGAATCGTACGATTCACATAACGCTCCAATGGTTCTAGCGCTTGTTCTGTTAGGGTGTAGACTTCTTTTAATTGATGCTCAATTAATGGCAAATATCGATGATCTAACGGCTCGTTGTACTTTAGTCGATAATAGGCAGGCTTAATATGTGCGACTAAGTTCTTTTGTAGACGTTCCTTTTCACGAAAACGAACGCCACTATGAGCCTCGAATTGCTCAATAATTTCCGTTGTTACGACGTCAATATCGGAGCGCTCATCTTTAGTGAATGACGCTAAGCCATCGGTTACACGAGAACCGAGAATTCTAATCGTTAAGACAACACATTCGAGACGAGTAAATCGTCTGAAGCCCTTACTTGAAAGACGTTCATTTAGTTGATCAACAGCTCCAAAAGCTTGTGATTGCAACAGGACTTCCTGTTCTTCACGATCGACCCAAAGGTTATTTAACGGTCGCTTGTATAGCATCAGTATGTGTAGCAAGAGAGACAACGTCACTTGCTCATTAAATGAAAGGTCAAGCTGTTGCTCAAGCTTACCAATCTCTTCTCGAATCATGACTTCAGCATCATCAACGTCTTGATTACACTGATTCAATAGCATTTGTATGACTTCATCATGTTCATTTTCAATCACAATTTGAATGAGTTGATGAATCACACGCCATAACGATTGGTCAGACCCTTTCAGTTCATATCCAATTTGTTTCGAGTAGTTCAAAGAAACGTCAAACGCATCAAGTTTCTCAGTAATGACTGCTAAATCTTTGAACAGCGTGCCCCGGCTCACTTGAACGAGTTCACTCAATTCATTTGAAGACACAAACCCATCATGAAGCAATAAGTACGCACTAATCACGTAATGTCGCTCCACCTGAGTGAACCGATAATCCCATTGTCTCTTGAGTGTTAACAAAGAAGGTAAGCGTTCCTTTGTCAACGTTTCAAGAAATAAGCCTTTGTTATAATTCCTTTGAATCGGTGATAAGTGATGATGCATGAGCCAGTGGTCAATCTCATTAAAATCATAATAAAGTGTGCGTTTTGACACACCTAAAGCGTTTGCTAGTTCAGGTATGGATACCGTTGTTGTTGCACGGCTAAGGTAAGACAATATGGCAATTCTTCGTTGATCTAAAACCACAGCGTACGCCCCTTGCACAATACAATTTTGCACTTCCTCCATAACCTACTCGGAGTATATATCAGTCTATTCCAGCTGTTAAGAGGTTTTGACATGCAATAACTGTACATTTGAATTTTGCAAAACTATACTCTTGATTGTTTTATCATAGGTTTTGCCCATTCTTTATGCAACAAGCGCTCAAAAACAAAAAAGGACATTTCCGAGGTCATAGACCTCGGAAATGTCCTAGTTTATCGCTTCATTAGAAGTGATTTGCATCATCTTATCTAAATGCCGTATGGTCGGTGTTAAGTTCACAAGAAAGTACGCTTCTCTGAGACGTCTTGCCGGATGACTTTTCCTTAAATAGGCGGGCCCTCCAACATGAAGCATCGTCATGTGTGCTGCTTTCACAGCATCTTCAGCACTTGCTTTACGAATCGGCAACAATGATTCCCAAATGAGGGGCCCGTTTTGGAATTGCTCTTTCAGTCGTTCTTGTTGACGTGCCAAATCCCTTTTCACTTGATCTGGTTGCTCTTCCATATAAGCATTGCAACCGTTTTGCTTCTTTAGCGCACTTTCGCTTGAAGCAATGGATGCCTCGATGACACCAAAACCGAGGGGAATTTGATACACAAGGAAATAGGGACGAATCGTTTTAATGAACGCATCTGCGTCTTCAGCTAACACTTGCTCTGTTGGAACGAACAAGTCCAAAAAACGGACAGCATACGTCGCACTTCCATTAATTCCAACATAATCTTTTTTCTCTTTTAGATCGAGTCTCTCTCCTCGACACTCCACAAAAATCATCACGTTACGATCTTCATTTTCTACTTTAGCAACCGCCCCGAACCAGTGATCTTCACCCAGATTCGACACGGATGGTAGCGTCCCTTTTACTTCATAGCCTCCATCGACATTTCGTGCTTTTAGATGGAGTGGCTCAAGGTTTGCATAGTTTTTCATTGGGTTTGAAAGACCCGTTCCCCCGAGAACCTTTCCACTTTCCAAAGGAGCCAGTAACCTCTTTTTCAATGATTCATTTTTTGTATGCCTTACGTACGTAATGGCAGCTAAGTGACACCATGTGATGAAGCCCGTTGTCATACAATACTTCGATACAAGCCGTACAGTATCCACTTCTTGCTGTACCGACTGCAAATAAGATTGTTGATTCGAAGAGGAGAAGCACCCTTGTTCACCAAGGCCTTGTAAAATTTGTTTCGGATAAAACCCTTCTAAATCAATCTCTTGTGCGAGAGGTTTTAACTCTGTTTTCAGCCATTGTTCAAGCATATACTTCTCCTCCTAATCCTAGTCTCTTGAAAGTTTAGTAATGGAACTCACTGGTGCTTTCACTGCTTCTCTTGCGCGTTTCACCGCATCGTCGTCAGGAGCATCATAGAAACAAAGACACTTTGTCATATCTTCACACACATACGTCCGTTGGAATTCAACTTCAGGCACTTCTGCGTAGTGCACAGAATTCTTCTTCTTACGTTCCAAATATTGATCCATCGTAAGATCTGCTGGGAAGTTCCATTCAACCAAATAGTTGATTTTCCCTGCCGTTTTTCGAACATCCTCTAGGTCCTGGCCTACAATTCTCACTTCTTTTACTTCTTGTACTGTAAATACACTTTCACTAAATGCTGGACTTACATCCGCTTCTTTTGAGGCTTCAATAATGACATACACTTTCTTATAATCGTTTGCTACTTGCACCTCAATAAGTGTTGCATCCCCAAGTTTAAGTGTATCGACCGCACGCTCTACAGCAGCTTGCTCCCTTGCATCCGTTAATGTTGCTTCGACTAAAAATAATGCCATTGTATTCGTCACTCCTTTTTGATTATTTAGGTTATTTTAGTATACTAGGTTAAAAAAATCAACTTAGTAAACTCTGTGTTATACTTACGATATTAAAGGAGGAAACGTGATGAAAGAACGCTATCCATTACCGTGTAACATTGCACAAACACTCAACATTGTCGGTGATCGTTGGACACTTTTAATCATTCATGAAATTCTTGTCGGCAATACGACATTTAATGATATTAAGCACAACCTGGAGACCATTTCAGCAAATTTGTTATCGACCCGCCTCAAAGCTTTAGAACAACAAGGCATGGTCGTTTCAGAACTTTATAGTAAGCATCCACCACGCTACCAATACGCACTGACCAAGAAAAGCAAAGACCTTGAACCGGTCTTTCATGCCCTTCTTTTATGGGGACGCGAACACCTTGATACGTGTTATAAAGCCCTCATCAATTCAGAAACTGACAACGACGTGGAGATCGGTTATTATGACCAAAAAACAGGCGAAAGAATTCCCCAAGAACATTTATCTGTCATCCCGTTTGAGCGTCAAACCTAACGGTTAAATCCCCACTGTTTGCCTACCCATGATTCAAACAATCCAAGTAACTTATCAATTGATAACCCAAGAACGCCAATAAAGAAGATTCCCGCTAACACCAAATCAAGGTCAAGCGCATTTCTTGCATCGATAATGAGGTAGCCCAATCCCGATTGGGCGCCTACCATCTCCCCAGCAACGAGAAAGATCCAAGCCGTCCCAACAGCAAGGTGCAACCCGCTCGCAATTCCTGGGAATGCAGCCGGAAGAATGACTTTGTACATTAAAGCTGGTTGTTTCACTTCTAAATTTTCCGCTAATTTCAAGTACGTGTTATCGACCTTTTTCACTGCTGAAACGGTTGCGAGCAATACAGGAAAAAACGCAGCAATGAAAATAATAACAATCGCTGGCATATTCCCAATCCCAAACCACAAGACGATAAAAGGTGTCCACGCGACCGGAGCCACAGGGCGCAATACTTGAACAATCGGATCGACAATTCCCCATAGTTTTGGTGAACGCCCTAAGATTAAACCAAGGACGATTGCGACAATCACTGCTGAACCGTAGCCCATAAAGAAACGATACAAACTAATACCGATGTGCTCGAAAATTGTTCCGGTAATGACCATCTCAACAATGCCACTCGCAACACTGAGCGGCGAAGGTAAAAGTGCCTCTTCATACCCACCAACCCAAATCACCGATTGCCAAATGACAATGAGGACAATGAACGCAATTAAGACATTTAGTATTTTTCTCATAAGCTACCTTTGGGTCTCCTCAAGTAATGACGTATCGACGAACTCGTCGTACGTTGGTGGCTCTTCCATCAACCCTAATTGCAATACTCGTTCTCTCATATACTCATAATCTTCACGATTGATATTCAGATTTTCATAAGAAATCCATTCTAATGAAAGAGCTAATGCTTCTTCATCAACGTTCAAGTAGTTCATATGTGCATCAAGATCATATTCAGCATGTTCTCCAGCATGAGCGTAACCTTCCATAAATTGCTTCGCTAACTCTGGACGATCTTCCAAGAAACTTTGTCTAAAGACCATTGCACAACAGAGGCACCCTGGCCAAAGATCATTTGATTGATACAACACATGCCCCACATCTAACGTCACACCAATCGCTCCGAATGGTTCTGCAACAATGTAACTCTCAATTCTTCCTTCTGATAACGCTGCAGGCATCTCAGCTGGTGGCATCTCTACGACATTCACGTCACTGTAGTTCATGCCAGCGTTCTCTAACATTTCATCTAACAACAAGTTATGTGTAGATAAAGTATGAGGGATGGCGACCGTTTCACCTTTTAGATCTTCTACTTGTTCAATGTTCGGACCAGCAATCACTGCATTTCCATCTTCATGTCCTAGTGCGGTCGCTTTAATATCAATTCCTTTTTCATGAGCTTTCATAGCTAAAGGAAACAATACGGAAGCCCCATCAATTCTGCCGCTGTTCAACGCATCCATTAAATCGATCCACGTACCGAAACGTATTAATTCAATATCTCCGTCTTGCATAAATTGTTCTTGGTTCTCATTTGCAATGTAAAGAGGTGCTGCATGAGTGATTGGCAAATACCCGACTTTAATCGTTGAATCAGCTGCCGCTTCTCGTTGCTGACAACCCGTAATCACCATTGCCGCAATGAGTAATACACTTGCACTGATCGCTTTCACTTGACGATGCACCATCATTCCTCCTTACGTTAAATGTGATAGTCAGAATCAAGTTCGTTTCTTCCAAAATGAAACGTATCAAAAATCAATTTTCTAAAATAATGAAAATCTCCATGGCTACGATCTCTCGGTCTAGGAAGCGTTATGGCAATCGTCTTTTTAATTCTCCCTGGATTACGATCCATAATAATAATGCGATCGGACAAATAGACGGCTTCATCAATGTCATGTGTCACTAGCGCTACGGTCGTTTGCTCTTGTTGTTGAATACGCAAAAGCTCATCTTGAAGATAATAGCGATTAAACGTATCAAGCGCAGCAAACGGTTCATCCATTAAAATCAGCTCAGGTTGAATCGCAAGTGCGCGAGCAATGGCGACACGTTGCTGCATCCCACCAGATAATTCCGCAGGAAACTGATTGGCACTGCCTTCAAGACCAACTAATTGAATGTATTCATTTGCTCTTTTCGTTCGTTCGGTTGCAGATGAGATTGTCGGTTCTAATGCAAACTCCACATTCTTCTTCACAGTACGCCAAGGCAAAAGTCCATAATGTTGAAAGAGCATAATTGCACGTCTCGTTGGCTTCTCAATAGGAACTTGATCCATTAGTACATGCCCAGACGTCGGAGCCTCAAATCCCCCAATGACGTTCAGTAACGTACTCTTCCCACAGCCACTTTCACCGAGGATCGAGACGAATTCACCCTTTTCTATGGATAAAGAAATCTCTGACAATACTTCGTTGTCATGGAACGATTTGCTCATCTCTTTCACTTGTACGAGCGCAGACATGTCATCACCTAAATCCATTCAATTTTGATAATACAAAGTTGTTTACTATGTTTTAAGTTAGTTTAATATACTTAGTAACAAAAAACAACCAATATTTTTCCACCAAAAAAGCAACTGTTAGAAAACAGCTGCTTTCGCGTTGTATGTTGGGGTTTTGCTTCAGAATTGAAGGGAAGTATTAAAAATCTCAACATAAAACTTCAAAATGCCACATACGAGATGACTCGGTCCGACGAATCTCGATCATCTGAAGCTCACACTTGAAACGTGCGTCTTCTGACTTCTTCTCGCTGTTCTTTTCCCTGTGCTTTTTCGATAATATCCTCGTAATCCAATGGGTTAAATTTATAAATCCCATCCGCATCGGCAATGACGTAATCGCCTGACTCAAAGACGACGCCACCTACACTAACGAGACCGTGGATCTCTGCTTCTAGATTTAACGGTTTCGTCGTTTGTGCTGAAACCGTTTCATAATAAACAGGAAGATTCACTTGCCATAACGTGTCGAGGTCCGTGATCGCTCCGTTAATAATCACTCCTGAAATCTTCGCTGCCAATGCTTGTAAGGAGCGAAACTCTCCCCAACACGCGTGCGTTTTATTGCCTGACGTATCGATAATTAAGATATCTCCAGCTTCCGTCTCGTTTAGCGCTTCTGTGATTGGTTTCCCGTCACCATTTGAAAGCTTTACGGTGACGGCTGTGCCACTAATTCTGTTACCCGGGTGCGTGGTCTTAAGATCGTTAACGAATCCAAAATCGGTGAAATGACCAATGGTTGACGTGTGTAATGGTTGCATCAATTCCATCGTCTCATTCGTGTATTTCATTTTCTTATCAACGATTCGAATCATTCTAGACGCCTCCTAAAATGCGCTTAAACGGATTGTGACCTTGACCTTTCCCGGAGGGCATTGCTCCTGGTACTCCGTCAACATCAAGCAACGGTTTTAGAATTTGTTTTACAGGCCAATGATCCGCTTCAAATAACTTTACATGTAGCCGCTGTTCTTCAAATTCTGAGAAACCAACTGCCTTCAATGCTTGTTGCCACCTTTGTTTCGTTACGAGCCATAGCTCTTCTTCTGTGATCTCAAACGTCTGTGCAAAGGTCTCAATCACTGAACGAATATTAACTTCAGTACCTAATGTTTGTACGTAAAATAGCAAATCATCGACCGTGTTATTGTACAAGCTGTTTGAATAACCCGGTCTGATTCGGTAGTTAGGATCTTCAAGTCCATAGCGCTCAGTATAAGGTGGGTGCAACCTGACAGAATCGTGATCACGGAATAAGAGAGCAACGGGCTTTCCCTGTTTTACGACGACACAACAGTTTTGGCCGTGAATCTCTGGAACGACACCAATTTTAAACAACCGCATGACAACGGTATAGAACAATTCAACAAGCTCATCAAAAAACGTCTCAACGTCTAGATCACCTAGTAATTGTTTCAAGAAGCCTTCACTTGCAACCCCAGCACCAAGTGCTGACATTGTAATCATTCGATAAGGCTCTTTCGTTAATTCTTCTGGATAGAGTCGTTGTTGAGCAGCTAAATGTCTCGGTTGTTCATCAAACCACCCTTTCGATTCAGGCATATACCCCCACCAATGACGTTCATCACATAGGTAGACTTTCTCTGTTAGGACGTCATCGCATTCAATTGCTTGCCTTAATAGTCGCTCACCTGAGCCGCCATTTAGTAATTTCACGACAGGTAGATAGCGGGATGCGCCTAATGATGTGACACTAACTGGTAATTTCAGCATCATTGATGACGGTTCTTCAGTCGCTAATGAACGAAGGGACGACGTCGCCACATAATCTCCTGCTCTCGTTTCCAAAAGAACGATGATGCCTTCTTTAATCTCTTGCTCATACGTTGGTTTAATGATGACTTCCATCTGCCACGGGTGCACAGGCATGAGTGTATAGTCCTCTAGAGTGACTCCCGTTCTCCCTAACTCCTCTTCTAACATCTTTTGTTCTTCTAGAGGGAGACCATCTATTGGCGTTAAAGACGTCTCGCCTGTTACCATCGCATCTTTTTTCACTGCGACCCAATACAACTGCATCGTACACCCAAATTCTGCCATATACTTTTTATATTGTTGATCAGTAAACCCGATCTTTGCCTTCGCTGTAGGGTGAAACGGGCGATCGCGATAAGACGCCACCCGCTCACTTTCAATAAACCAATCGTAAGAGTGATTCAGTTCTTTGTTGTCTTGTTCATTAAGATGGTCAATACTTAACTGCAGCTGGTGAATTGACGTTTCTATACTCTCAATTAACTTCCTTGCACCAACATGATTCATGTCGAAGGTCGATCTGGCAATTTCCGCTGCTGTTTTTAACAAAGTCCAACCATTTGGTCCTCGCCTATAAATGGGACTACCAAGCTTCCAGCTCAACTCATTACCGGCGCGTCTTTCTAATAGAAAGCAAAGATCATGTTCATAAACAACTGTTTCTTCTTCAACACCGAACAAACGTTGAATTTCTGGACGTGTATCTCGTAGCAAAGGAAGTTCCTGATCTAACGGGAAAAACCCTTCACTTCGTAACGCCTGAATCAAATCCTGAATAATCAATGTCTCAGCGTTAATAACGTTTAATGTAGGTGCCATTTAATGATCGCTCCTTGAAATAGACTGAAACTGCTTGTCACGATAGTAAAGAAATGCTGGTTGATCATGCCCTAGAAATTGATGGTGTGAAATTGTCCAACTGTAAGCCCCTGATTGTAGAAATACGACCAAGTCTCCGACCCGAAGTTGAGACACCTCAGCTTGAGAATGCAGTCGATCTTTCGGAGAACAGAGCTCACCAACGATGTTGACTCGCTCCTCTGTTACTGTCGGGCGCGAGAACGGGTACGGCCATTCTTCAATCGGGATAATCTTAAAGGGATGATTATGTCCCCAAGAAGCGGGCAGACGTTGGTGGTGCGTACCGCCACGAAGAATGGCGAAGTGTTCCTGTTGAGACTGTTTTAGATCGTTCACTTCAGTCACATAATAGCCACAGTTGGCAACGATTCTTCTTCCAGGTTCAAAAAGCAGTTGCTTACCTTTCACACGATCAAGAACACCACTAGACTTTAAAGCAGCGATAAACTTCTCCCAATCAAAACTAGGATTCTCATCATACGAGACGCCAAATCCACCTCCACAATTTAGAACCTTAACATCAAGTCCGTACGTAGATTGCCACTCTTCCACTTTATCTACATAATGGTCAATCATCGCTACGTGCAAATCTTCACGTAGATTATTTGATATCGAGTGAAAGTGAAAGCCATAGATTTGAACCAAATTCTGATGCGCGACTAACTTTAACGCACGTTCAATTTCTGTTTCTTCCATCCCAAAGGGCGACGGTTCTCCTGCCATCGTTACGTTTGTTGTTGGGAGGTCATCATAATTCAAGTTAATTCTTAATAGAACTTGCGCTGAGGTCTGTAATTCATTTGCGATCAGTAGTAACCGTTGTAACTCCAACGTACTCTCGATGTGAATGTACGTCACTCCCGCACGCAATGCCCCTCGCAATTCGTATTCCTTCTTACTCGGGCCTCCGAAGAGAACGGGAACGTCGGCAGAGACTTTTCTCACTTTCTTTAATTCACCAATCGAAGCGACTTCAAAGCCTGACACATAAGGCAACAATGCCCCAAGTATTCGTTCATCAGGGTTGGCCTTAATTGCATAGAACAGATTTGTATCTTTCGGCAACAACTTGACCATATTTCTAGCTTCTTGTGCTAACCGATCGAGATCATAGACATACGCACACAATGGTTGATGACACGCTTCTCTATACTGTGTCACTAACTGTTGGATTTCCCTATTCATCGGATTTTCTCCTCGCTAACGAACGGTAGTGATTCAGTTTTGCTTGATAGGCTCGAAAAGCATTTCCTCGTTCATCTCCAAGAACGAAGATCGATACACCTTTTTCACTCCACTGCTGATGTTGGGCTTCATTTCTGGAAACGATCGCATAAGGAATGTTCGCTCGTTTTGTAGATTCAAAAAGTTGCTCTACATGTTCTTCTACTTCTGGGTGATTAAGCTGCCATGGTACGTGTAACGATTGTGATAGATCAGCCGTACCTTCTAACACAAAATCAATAGGTGAGCACGATACAATCGCATCTCTCTGCTCAATGCCTTCGATACTTTCAATCATCGGTACGAGCATCAGTTCTTCATTGGCTGTTTCAATATATTCCGTTAAAGAGTGCTTGCCGAACTGACCAGGACGACCACTATTCAGACTTCTCATTCCCTTAGGGTGATAGAACGTATGTTGAGCCGCTCGTTCAACTTCTTCTTTCGTCTTCACATTCGCAATGACAATCCCGGCCGCACCCGCATCTAGAACTTTCAAAATATCTTGGCGGTTGACTTCCGCTAAGCGTACGAGAGGAGTCGTTCCTGTCACTTCTGCAGCACGAATCATGTTCTCAATCATTTCTTTGCTGCTTGAAGCATGCTCATGATCAATGATGACAAAATCAAACTCCGCATAGCCGAGCAACTCAACCATCGTAGGATGGGGGGTAGACACGAACATGCCAAACACCTTTTCGTTACGGGCAATCTTCTGCTTTAAGAGATTGGCTCGCATTCTACCTGCCTCCTTGCTAGTAGAAGTGGATTCTCTACCTGTGAAAAGTACAATTCACCGTCGCCAAATAATCGACGCTTTGTCATTTGTTCAATCTTTATGTCTTCACCGAAGAGATCGTAAGCTTCACAGCGTTCTTGATCAAGGTTCACTTCATGTTGATAGTCAAGAATAGCGTTCGTACACATCTTCCAAAACATTTCTTCATCAATCATATATCGTTCAAAGAAGAACGCGATTTCTGTCATGCAGATAAAGTAAAACGCATCGTAATAATAATCACGCACATCGGTAAATGCGTCAGCTTCTAGGAAAGAATAACGGTTCACCTTTTTATGGGCCTCAGGCTCAGAAATAAGCACGGGTTGGTTCTTCGGACCAAAACGGGAATCTGGTACAAAACGAACCCCATCATGCAAGTCTTTTGCAACGACTCGCTTTGGCCAGCCATCCTCTACTATGACGATCAAGTTCTGAGCGTGAGATTCGAGCGCAATGCCATGCTTATAAAGCAAATGCATTAATGGTTTAGAAACGACTTCTATTAGTCGGTTCAGCCACCTCTTCGCCCCATATTGATCAATAAACGCTTGAATGATTGGAACCCCGTTCTTCTGAATGTGAGTGACCGCATTTAATGGGAGTGCGCGTTCATTCTCATTCACATAGGTGTTTATATTCTCTCGATAGATCACACCTAAATTCCCGTATAGTTGCTTTTGTTCAATTTGAGTCGCTTTTTTATATTCGAAAGCCGTTCCTGCGACCTCACGCAAAATATTGAATGAATCATCTTTAAAGTACGGGTCCTCGTCAATGATGGAATGCAGCCACTCACTTATCTTTGCGGCGTTTTGGATAGTGTGGCTCGCTAATATTCGGCTGGATGATGTATTGGTGATGTTTAACGGAAGTTTTAGATACGTCGACTCAGAATAATTTCTATTCGTTAACGAACGCAGAGATTGATGGGCTTGGTAAGGAACCGATGAACGACCTAATAACACAACACTATGATTTTCAATCGCTTGAAGAAACTTTGGTTGTAAATCATTCTCCCATTGCCACGGATGGACAGGAATCCAATACATTTCTTCAGGTGCTTGTCCTGAACCTTCGATGTACTTTATAAATCGCTGCTGATCCTCAAGAGGAAGGTGTTCGTCCAAAAGTTCTTGCCAATCAATTGTTGCGAGTTTGGTTGCTTTTACTAAATCTTGATGTACTGCGAGCCAAAACGGGAAAATCGATTGATTAAATTCTGGCCCGTAACGTTCATTATCTTCTAATGAAAACCCTATGCGTGATTTATAGCTTGGATGATACGGATGCCCTTCGATAAGAAGGCTTTCAATATCATCAAAGGAAAGTGAATTTACTGGCTGAGGTTCTTGCTGCACTCGTAACGCTTGTGCATCCTTTGCATACGTTTCAAGCAACTCACGAATGAACGACGAAGCTTGATTCTCATGGAATTGATTCTGAATCAACTCTTCGAGAAAGACATATAAATCCTCACACGTTTCGTCGTTGCGTTTAATCGAATAAGGGTTAATTTTTATCCGATGAAACGAATGCTTTTGAGTAGCCTTAAACGTATAGATGACCTTAGACCCTTCTTCATTTTCTCCGTAGACGGCCCAATCGCCATCCGTATGCGCATACGATACGATTCCTTCAAATAAGAGAGCTTCTAACGTTTGGCGCATGATTCGGTCTCTTACTTCTTCTGGAAGGTTACGGTTATTGGATTTCAACAGGTTGTTTTCGTACATCTAAATCCCTCCGTGTGGCGTGCATCACATTGTTAACACGCACAAATGATGGCGTTTCTCCTTTACTCAATAAACAGCTAACCATGTTCGTCTTTGCAATAAATGATTCTGAATCACGAATCTCTTTTACAAATTGATTGTTCGTCTGCACATATTCTCTTTCCAAAACGTCATCGACCCGTTGCCAAATCTTCTGCTCGGACACGTTGCATAGTTGCGCAATGACATGAATTAAAGATCCTAGATGGTTAACGAAGAAATAATAAATCGTTCTCTCCCTTGCTGCTTGAGTCGAATAAAACAAATAAGAATGCTCAATATCGTCATCAACGTTTGTTGCTTTCTCCCGTTCAACACTTACACCTTCAAGGTCCCGAATGATGAATTGAACAGGCAGCCCCTCGTCCAATGTGACAAGACAATTTTGTAAATGAGCTTCAAAGTGAACGCCCTTATCTTCAATTAAGCGGACAATTGGTACTAATGAAATCTCTAAATACCGTTCAAACCAATCTTCTATATCAATTCGTCCAATAACTTGTTCCAATTGGTAACAGTCCGTTGACGGATTCCATTCAACTAAACTAGACGCAATCATCGTCCGACTCGTATCAAAGTTTACGGGCCGGTATGCATACGTGAACATTGATTTTAACTTTTCATCATCAAAGTGACAGGATGCTGTCGCTGTTTCATATGAAATTTGCGTGTACGGTTCGTCAGAGAAACACTTATTGTCCATTAAATAGTGCGTCGCTTGAAGTGTTCGTCTCATCTGCTCCACAGTGTTGTTACGTTTCAAGTTCGTAATTTGCACATCTAATGGCAACTTCAAATTGCACGTCATCTCAGGCACATACACTGTTCGTACTGAAGATGTAGGATATGCCATCGGTCCGAACATTCCTAGAAATTGTAATGTGCCTTCGCGTATCGCCACTTTAATCTCAGGCACACGTTGAACGTGTTCATACTGCCAAGGATGCATCGGCAAAACCCGATAGTCATCATATTGGTCGCCTAAACGTCGTTTCACCTTTTCCATTAACGGATCTGGGAATTGAACCTTTTCATGGACCCACTTTTCAACATAGGCATCTTCTTTCACAGCCACATAACCAAGCTGAAACGCTGTGTGACATTCCGGACTGTAACGGTCAATTTCTTCGGCGTAGAACCCTTCACGGTTTTTTGGGAAAGGATGAAACGGGTGACCATGAATGAGAGATTGTTCTGAGCTAATGTAATCATGAACCGGTCGATCGTTCATTTGACTAAGGAAAATGTTGAGCTTATGAAAACTATTGCTCACCTTTTTTAGAAATACCATTTTCTCAGTTTGTGAGAGTGTCGAATGGCTTGATTCTAATTCTTTTACGATTAAAGAAGCGATATCCATATAATCGATTCGTTGTTGTCTGATGAAGTAGCTCTGATATTCATGTTCTCCCATTGCCGAGTAATACGTTAGTTTCCCAGTAATTGCTGCTCGACTAGATGGAAATGGAATTTCATAGGAGTGATCCTCTTGTTCATAAATGAACGTGCCTTCACATTCTCTTAGGTAACAATTAAGCAATGTCTTACACGTATGTTCATCTGCATACGTCCATGGATTACGATTCATCGTTATCTCCTCACCTAGTTTTCGTTCGATTTGTAATAACTTTAGTTAACGGTAATGTCACGATCATTAGAAATCCGAGTAACAGCCAAAGCTCTTGAAGTGCTTGCCATTTAGCCTCTGTTACGGTCACTGTTGCCTCAAGGGCAGTCCACCTTAAATCAAAGTACATCGTTATGAATATGACCATTACCATCGACGAAAGCCGCTTTAACGTGTTGGATAACGCCGATCCATCATGCCATTCTTTCTCTTCAAGTGCATGCAGACCAATCGTTACGACGGGCGAGTTCGATAGGCCCATTCCCATCCCCCGAATAGCCATAATGACAATCAATACAAGTAAAGATGCATGGATTGGAACGAACGCTAGAAGTAGGATAGAAAGTGCGGTTAGTAGTATGCCTATTTTCACAAAAGATGTGGATTGTTGATCGATTTTTCGTCCTCCATACCAAGCAAACAGACTCGCAAAGATTGCAGCAGGGATGTACAGTGCACCAGTAACACTTGCACTGTAAGAAAATACATCTTGCATCATGAGGGGAAATAGAATTAATACACCAAACATGACTGAATGTTGCACGGTCACAATGACGACCGACGCTGTGTATAGACGATTCTGAAACAAGTGCAAGGCAATCATAGGTTCAGAAGCATTTCTCTGATTTCTTAAAAATAGATACAGTAGACCAATTCCTAGAATTAAGAAAAGATAGGGCAGCCAATACGTAAGGTTTGTCGTGCCCATCAGCTGTAATCCTAAGCAGATACATAGCAACGAACAGGCGAACACGCCAATTATATATGGACTCGTCTTTTTTCTTGGTACTGCTCGTTGCTCTGGTAATTTCAAGACACCTATGAAACTTACAAATAGTGCAAAAGGAACCATGAACCAGAATAAATAGTGGAACTTACCCAAATCCATTAGTACTCCGCCTAAGAATGGTCCGATTGCAGGTGCTGCTGTTAATACGAGCCCCCACAATCCTGAAATCCTCCCGTGAAAGGATTGCGGGTAAAGAGAGAACAACAAGACGAGCGAAAGGGGAATCATAATTCCTGCCGCTACGCCGTGCAACAACCTGACGAAGGCAATCGCAATAAAAGAATCATAGAATAAGGCGCCATATATTGAGGATGCAAACAAAATGAGAGCTCCACTAGTGAATAATTGCTTCCTCCCCCAAACTCTTGATAGGTACGCAGCAATTGGCATCGTTACCGTCATCGCTAACAAGTAGATCGTAATTAACCAGCTTGCTTCCGATGTCTTTATCTCATACAAGTTCGATAAACCTGGAATAAGCACATTAAATGCACTGTTGGTCACAACTAAGGCAAATCCACCGCCGATAATGGCGGCAACGACTATATACGTTGGTTTCTCTTTGTTGTGCAACATCTTGTTATTGTCTTTTTGAGAAATCGTATTTAACCGCTCTAACGATCATCGCCTCCTTGTTTTCATCTACTCTCACTTTAATTGAGAATGATAATCACTGTCAATTAGTCTTTTGGATTCAATTTCCAGTTATGAGTTCTGGCATAGAAAACTGAAATGACACCGTACTTCATACCTCTATCGTCCAGTGAAAATCAATCTTTTGCGCCATAACTCAAATAGGATAATGATCTATAGGAGTGAAAGGTGTTATGTTTTAAGCGGATAAGACTTAGAGAGTGAGAATGTGCTCAAAGGAATTGATATTGCAGGGGATAAGGGACGAAGATGAAGATCATAAAACTAACAAAACGAATGCTTGAGCTAGTCCTAAACGGGCCAGCTCAAGCATTCGTCTATTTTTACGTGATTGATTAATTTGAGGTAAGAACTAGTGGAGAGAATGTGGTTTAAGTTACTACAAATCAATAGTAAGTTAAATCAAAAGCAACCCAATAGCAATCGGGAAAAACGTCCAGAGAAGAATAATGACGCAGAATCCCATAATGTCACGAACTTTTAATCCAGCGATTGCAAGAAGCGGCAACGTCCAAAACGGCTGAATCATGTTTGTCCATGCATCTCCCCAAGCGACTGCCATCGCCACACGCGCAGGTTCCGCTCCTATTTCATAGGCAGCACTCATCATAATTGGACCTTGAACCGCCCATTGACCACCGCCCGAAGGAACGAAGAAATTCACAATTCCAGCGGAAATGAACGTAAACAGCGGAAAGGTAAACTCAGTAGATATCGCTATAAACATAACCGACATCATATCACTTAGTCCTGAGCCGACCATCATCCCCATGATTCCTGCATAAAACGGAAATTGTATGATGATTCCTCCTGCATTTTTGACTGCTTCAGACACTGTCTTCAAAAACCTTCTTGGTGTCCGATGGAAGAGAATACCGAGAAACAAGAACGCAAAGTTCACGATGTTAATATTCAGATCTAATCCATTATTAATAAAATGCATGACTACAAATATAAGTCCTAAACCACCAATAACAATCGAAATGATTTGACTGTTTTCCAAGCGATCTGCCGGTGTGAGATTCTCCGACGGCTCCTCCTTCACCGCTGCTTCTTCTTGAATTACGATCGGTTCAATTTTTGTTGTACTGTCAGCAGCTCTCATGAGCAAACGATTCATTAATGGCAACATAATGACAAGAACAACGACGATAAAGATATTAAATGGAGCAAGCAATGTATCCTGAATCGCAATTGTTCCCATCGTATCTTCCAAGAAGTGTCCGGGAGTTGCAATTGTTAATGGAATTGATCCAGACAAGCCACCATGCCATACGATCATGCCACTATATGCAGACGCGACAAGCAAACGAAAATTCACCGTAGGTACTTGTTGTACAACATGCTTTGCAAATAGTGCACCAATCACAAGACCAAACCCGTAATTGATTAAACAAGCGATACACGCAACAAAGGTAACGAGCATGATGGCTTGTCCTGGGGTATTAGCAAAAAGGGCTAAACGAGCAAGAATTGATTTGACGATACTCGTGTTCGCTAATATGTAACCGGTTACAACGATGAGTGACATTTGCATCGTAAATTCTAGCAAACCCCAAAATCCATCTCCCCAGAGCTGTACCATCTGTACAGGATTGTTCGGTGTAATGAAGATTCCTAACAGAAAAACGATCAATGTTAAAACTAATGCGAAGATAAATGCATCCGGCAAATACCGTTGTACGAGCCTGTCTGAGAACCTTGTAAGCGCAGTAAACATTATTTCGCCATTCCCCTCTTATTATTTTGAATAATCTTATCATTATGGTATTGAAATAGAAAGAACAACTGGCTCCATAACAAAAAGCGAGCCCTAGATTTTTCGACTCGCGTTTTGTTGATACATTTAAACGATACGCTTTTTAGAACTTAACGGACCCCTTCCTTTCTTCCCGCGATTCCAAAACGAGACGAGGATCGGTCCCGAGATAATTTGCCAAACTGAGAAAATCGCACTTGGCAAGGCCGCCAAAGGGCTGAAATGTAACGTTGCTAGTGTTCCACCAAGCCCAGAGTTCTGAATCCCTACTTCAAATGCGATCGTACGTCGTTGTTCTTCGTTAAGCCCACACCATTTGGCAATGATATAACCGACAAACAACCCTAAACCGTTATGAAGAATAACCGCTACGAATAGAAGTAACCCAACCGTTATTAAGTTCTCTTGATTCACAGCAACGATGGCGCTCACAATCAGCACAATCGCAAAGATCGAAATGTTCGGCAGTGCCGTTCGTCCAACACTTGCAACCTTTGGAAAAAAATAGTTGATGAGAATTCCAAGACTAACTGGAACGATAATCACTTGTACGATCGATAACAACATAGAACCAGCATCAATTGGCATCCACTGATTCGCCAACAGCAGAATCATTAATGGCGTCATAATCGGCGCAATGACTGTTGACACTGTTGTCATTGCAACCGATAATGCGACATCTCCTCTTGCTAGATAAACCATTACATTGGATGAGGTACCACCAGGACAGGCTCCGACCAAAATAAGTCCTGCCGCTAATTCTGGAGGCAACTGAAAAAGAATTGCAATCCCAAACGCAATCAACGGCATAATGAGGAATTGCCCAACACCCCCAATAAGCATCGGGAGCGGTCGCTTAAAGACGATCGTGAAATCTCGAAGCTTAATTGTTAGCCCCATTGCCAACATGACAATCCCTAATAAATAAGGGATGTATGGGCTTAACCAGCTAAACAGTGGCGGGTATAGTAACGCAATGACACTGAAACCGACAACGATAAAAGCAAAGTATTTTTGGACGCCGCTCATACCCACACCTCATTTCTTAAGATTGACGATACGACACTGCAACGTTTTTAAGCTGCGTGTAATTTTGCAAAGCTTCCAAGCCTTTCTCTCTACCATAACCACTTCGTTTATAGCCACCAAAAGGCATTTGGATTCCCCCACCAGCACCGTAGTTATTCATAAACACTTGGCCTGATTCCGCGGCTTCTGCAACACGATGGGCTCGTCCTATATCATTCGTCCAAATCCCTGTAACGAGACCATAATCCGTTCCATTCGCAAGGGAAATGGCTTCTTCTTCAGTCGTGAATGGGTGAACAGTAATGACAGGTCCGAAGACTTCTTCTTGCGCAATAGGATGACTTGCATCGATGTTCGTAATAATTGTTGGTCGATAATAATAATCATCTTGCTTCATTCCACCCGTCACGATCGTCGCACCGTCCGCTTTGGCTTGTTTAATGTACCCATCAATCTGTTCAACTTGCGCATCGGTAATGATCGGTCCGAGCTGATGATTGTCCATGCCAGGCCCGATGCTCAGCTTTTCAAAGCTTGTCTTTAACGCTTCAACAAATCGTTCTTCTAACGATGCCTCAATAATTAACCGCGAACCTGCTGAACACGTTTGCCCAGCGTTTTGCGTAATGGCATTCGTGACCGTTTGTACCGCTTGCTCGAAGTGACAATCATGAAAAACAATTTGCGGTGACTTTCCACCTAACTCGGGCGTGACTGGTGTAATTTGCTTCGCCGCGGTTTGCATAATCGTACTTCCAGTCTTCACTGAACCGGTAAATGCAATATGGCGCACGAGCGAATGACTCGCTAACACCTGTCCTGCTTCTTGGCCCGTACCCGTCACTACGTGATAGACCCCTGTTGGAATCCCTGCTTTCTCCATGCTCTCTGCTAATAAAAGTGCCGTACTCGGTGTTTGTTCTGCTGGTTTAACGACCGTCGTATTTCCCATTGCAATCGCTGCTGCAACACTTCTCGCTGTAATTTGAATCGGATAGTTCCAAGGTATAATATGAGCCGTAACGCCAAGCGGCTCTCGTACGGTATAATCCAAAATCCCAGGCTCAACTGGAATCGTTTCACCGAGCACTTTATCAGCCATCGCTGCATAATACTCGAAATAACGGGCGGCCGCTTCGACATCTGCTTCACTTTGTTTGAGTGGTTTACCGACGTCTAACGTTTCAGCCTTAGCGAATTCATCAAGACGCTCCCGTAAGTCAGCCGCCACCTTATGTAGACAATAGCCTCGTTCGTGCGGTTTAAATGAGCGCCACGTCGAGGAATTAAATGTGTGATGTGCCGCCTCTACAGCCTCATTGACGTCTTGAACACTTGCTTTAGGAACCGAATAATGCACGTCTCTCGTCGCAGGATCTAAAACGATGAGCTCCTCATCCCGCTTTTCCCAAACACCATTGATATACATTGGCTTTTGCATATTACAGCCCCCTTCCCCCGTCAATTCGTAATGTCGTACCCGTAACCATACTCGCATCATCACTACATAAATAAATGATGCCAGTGCTAATATCTTCAGGTCGGATGAGTCGTCCGAGCGGGACGCTTTTTTTGAAAATGTTCTCTTTGACTTCATCAATGTTTTGATCAACGCCAGCAAATTGGCTAATCATCGCCGTATCAGCAGGTCCTGGGTGCAAAACATTTGCTCTTATTCCGTATTCGGCTAGCTCTATCGCAATCGCTTCAGTGAATGAGACAACAGCTCCTTTGGATGCAATGTATGCATTCAAACCAGGACGTGGCCTTACAGTCGAGACGGATGCCACATTCACAATCGAACCACTTCCCGCTTTCTTCATCACACGGCTTGCCGCTTTACACGTTAAGAAAACAGAGGTCGAATTGATTTTATGAATTCTTTCCCAGTCCTCTAATGTTACGTCTTCAAGCGGTGTTGCTGATTGAGCAATTCCAGCTAAATTGACGAGTGCATCAACTTGATCGAAACGCATCATCACTTCTGAAAACGCACGATTTACATCTTCTTCCACACTAAGGTCGACACGTTGATAGAAATAGCGATCATTTGAGATCGGGGCATTTTCTGCTAAATCAAAGCCCGCAACAATCGCACCTTCAGCCAAACTATCCTCAACTAGTTGTTTCCCCATTCCCCCCTTTGCCCCAGTAACGATCATGACTTTATTCTTTAATTTCATAGGACTGCCCCCTAATAGTTGTTTAATTCTGATAGTATTTCGACTGTGACTTCCTTTGTAGACAACGTTCCGCCGATGTCTTTGGTCGTGCGTCCTGATTGAATGACCTTTTCGATCGCATCCATGACAAGGTCCCCGAGTTCCGTTTCGCCGAAATGATCAAGCATCAATTTAGCTGTCCAAATTTGACCAATTGGGTTAGCAATCCCTTTTCCAGCAATATCAGGCGCTGAACCGTGAACAGGCTCAAACATTGACGGATACTTTCCATTAAGATTAATGTTTGCCGCTGGTGCAATTCCGACACTTCCCATAATCCCCGCTCCGAGATCTGTTAGGATATCCCCAAACAAATTCGAGGCTACAATCACATCAAATCGTGACGGGTCCGTTACAAAAAACGCCACGAGCGCGTCGATATGTTGTGAATCCGTCTGAATATGTGGATAGTCTGTTGAAACTTCTTGAAACACTTCATCCCAAAACGGCATCGAATGGTAAATTCCATTGGACTTCGTTGCACTTGTCACATGACCTTTTCGTTTTTTAGCAAGGTCAAAAGCGTAGTGCATCGCTTCACTCATCGCTCGGCGTGAGAAGAAGTTGTTCTGAACAGCGATTTCGTCTTTACCTCTATACATTTTTCCGCCAACTGTGCTGTACTCCCCCTCGCTGTTTTCCCGAACAACAATTAAATCAAAATCTTTTGGATTAACGAGTGGAGAATGGACACCTTGAATGATCTTTGCAGGTCGGATGTTTAAGGCTTGTTCAAATTCCCGGCGAATCGTCAAGATCGACTCCCAAACGGATATGTGATCCGGCACTTTCGTAACGTCTCCAATTGCACCGAGAAAGACACTATCATATTGACTCAATCGATCGAGTCCATCTTCTGGCATCATTCGTCCATGTTGAACGTAGTAATCACAGTTCCAATAAAATGTATCGAAAGAAAACATGAGCCCTCCATGAATCTTTGCCACAGCTTCCAACACTCGCATTGCTTCTGGTACGACTTCGACCCCAATACCGTCTCCTGGCATACAAGCTACTTCGAACTTCTTCACATTACCCACCTCATCTGTAAGCGCTTTTATAGTTAGTAAAAAAATCTTCCCTTTACCTAATTCATGATCTAGATCGTAGATCCTCTAATATTTTTATAAAATAGTGAATTTTATACTTCATTGCGTATTTTTGATGGTTCCACACACCAAAAAACGCCCCGTAAGGAGCGTTCAATCATTACGTATTCTGATCAAGCGGACGCAACGGATACATGGGCCGTTCTTCATTTCGTTGTTGCGAGCGTTTGTCTTCGGCTTCTGTTTGAAAGTGCGCTTGTGCATCTAACCGCTTCTTTCCCCGCTTATCGACTCGCTTATAACTACCATCTTCTTGTAGAATCCTCGTTTTCACATTATCTAACCACATCGTCTCGAACATTTGAACGATCCGGGTTTTTGCAGCGTTGTCGTCAATAGGGAACATCGTTTCCACACGAGCATCTAAATTTCTAACCATAAGATCAGCACTTGATAGATACACGTTTGTTCCCTCTTCTCTCGTAAACAAAAACATTCTCGTGTGCTCCAAATAACGTCCAACGATCGATTGAACCTCGATGTTCTCACTCAAGCCAGCCACGTTCGGACGAAGGCAACAGATGCCTCTGATCAGCAAACGGATCGTAACCCCTGCTGCTGACGCTTTGTACAACGCATCAATAATTGCCCGATCAGATAAGGAATTTAATTTCATTGCAATCGACGCTTTTTTCCCAAGCTTCTGATCCTCTATGGCAACGTTGATAAACTCGAGCACTTGATTTCGTAATGAGTAAGGCGCTGTAATGAGTTTATTAAAAAGTGTAGGCTCAGCAAAGCCAGATAACATATTAAACAACGCCGAAACGTCAAAGCCTAATTGCCGATTCGACGTCATCAGTCCAAAATCAGTGTAAAGCTTCGCCGTTTGATCATTATAATTCCCCGTACCTAAATGCACGTACCGGCGAATGCCATCACTTTCACGACGTACGACGAGCAATAGCTTCGCATGGGTTTTCAACCCTAAGACGCCGTAAATCACATGACAACCAGCCTTCTCCAATTGCCTTGCCCAGAGGATATTATTCTCTTCATCAAACCGAGCTTTCAATTCCAGAAGTACCGTCACTTGCTTTCCCCGTTTAGCCGCTCTTTCAAGTTGGCGAATGACTGGCGAATTGCCAGAAACCCGGTATAACGTCATTTTAATTGCAAGCACAGCGTCATCGTCTGTTGCTTGTTGCAATAAGTTTAAGATGGGCTTGAACGATTCGTAAGGATGATGCAACAAGTAATCCGCCTCTTTAAGCTGTTCGAAGATCTCTCCATCATCGAGAGCAGCGTCGAGATATGGGACGTACTCTTTGTAATACAGCGATCCATCTTCAGGCAACAATGGGGCAAGCTTAGGTACAAACGTCAGGTCAACTGGACCACGCAGTATGAAAATCATGTTGTCATCAATTGAGAACGAATGTGTTAGTTCATGATGCATCTCTTTAGAAATGGACCCTTCTACGTCTAGCCGAAGCACTTCGCCTCGCTCTCGAATGCGAAGTTGCTTTTTCATTTCATTCAATAAATTAATCGCATCGCCTTCTTCGACCTCGATGTCCATATCGCGAATAACACGATAGCAACAACTTTCAATGATGCGGTATCCTTGGAACAGATCAGACATGAAAAATTGAATCACATCTTCAAGCAACACCCATTCCCGCGCATCATTGTAAGGTATTTGGACGATTCGACTCAGTACAGAAGGAACTTCGATTGTCGCAAACTTTACTGGACTCGTTGGATCGTCCTTCTTTTGAAGTCGAACCGCGATATGAATGGATTGATTAGACACGAAAGGAAACGGCCGTGATGAATCAACAGCGAGTGGCGTCAACACTGGGAAGATCTCCTTTTTAAAATAGAGATGAAGCTTCTTCTGCTGTTCAGGAGACATCGCCGAGATGGATAAAAAAGTTACGCCTAGCTTTTTTAAAGCAGGCAGTAACATGTAGGAATACGTATTGTATTGCTTGCGGACCATTTGTTGTGTCCAATCATAAATGCCTTCGATTTGCTGAGTCGCGGTCATACCTGCAATATCAACATCTGAAATTGACATTTGCATTTGATGGTGCAACGTTGCAACGCGCACCATAAAAAACTCATCCAGGTTACTCCCAGTAATCGATAAAAACTTCAAACGCTCCATCAATGGATTGGATCGATCTCTCGCCTCGTCTAACACCCGTTCATTAAAGGCCAACCAACTAAACTCCCGATTGATGTACTTTTTATGCAAGAACATTGCTTCGAATCTCCTTAAACGTAAAATTCATACCGAATACACATTCAAAATACGAGGCTTTATTTGATAAAACCCAACTTTCTAGCGTAATTTCATCATTCGAATAGAGATCGAGATGAACATTCTGCTTTTCAATGGTGACGTTCACACGGGAAATCTTCTGTTGTCGACTATCATCTAACGCATCGGCAATTCGAAGAATTGCCGTTAGCTTACCGATGATGACCGCTTGTTGTTCAGGTAACGTTTGAAAATGTAATGTGTCATTTAATGGGGTCAAGCTGCTATGATAACGAACACAATGGGCAATGATTTGTTTCTCTCTATTTGACAGTCCGATGACTTCCATTTCGTTAATCAGATAATATGAGTGAAGATAATGGTGATTCATAGAAACTAAGTTCCCGATGTTTCGCAGAATACAGGCTACCTGTAGCAATAAACGTTCGCGGTTTGAGAGATTATGGATGTCCCCTGTCTGATCAAACACACGCGTTGCATACATTAGCACAGCATCATTGTTCAACTTCGAGCATTGAAAACGTTCGGCAATACGCCAGACCGCCGTCATTAGATCTTGCTCAAATGCCAGTAGTGCTCGCTCATTTTGTGCAGCAATTAATCCATCACACAAGTCTGACTCCGAACGATGCAGCTGCGAAGCATTTGTCCACTGCAACATGAGCTTCAAAATAATTACGGACGGTAGCAGCTGCAGATATTCAGCTCTTGATACTTGGAACTCCGTCGCAAACGCTCGCGGTTCTTTCTCATGTAACTGTGTATAGACTTCATGAAAATGATCAACGGTTAATTGATCGTACGCCTGGAACAACTGATTAAATGCTTTTAAATCTGTGCCAAATACGATTAAATGCTTCAATTCCTGTGTAGACTCAATGATCGGTTGCAAACTTTCAATTTTGCTCAAAATGTAATCTTCAATCAAATCTTGATGGCGATCAATTTGATTTTCCATACGGGTCACGACTTCTTGAATTCGAAGAGGACCAAGCTTCACATGTTGAGAGAATAGGAGCTTTTCTTGTTGATACATCGTCAATTGGATACTGCCGCTTCCAATATCAACGAGCAACGCGCCCTCTTTAAGCCGCTCTTGATAATTAGGCACATGTTCAGCTACCGCCAGCTGATGGTATTGCCTCTCCTCCGCATTGTCTAACCAATACCAAGAAAATCCGGTTCTGTTGTACACATAGTCTTTTACATACAACGCGTTTTCCGCTTCACGAATTGACGCTGTAGCAAAAACGAGCGCTTCTTTAATCGCAAATTCTTCGAGCTTGAGCCGAAAGCCTTCTAGCCCTCGGCACATCTCTTTTAATGTCGTTAATTCAATTAAGCCGGCATGATAAATATCATGTCCAATCGAGACCCGGAATTGCAACGTCTCCTCAACCACTCTTGTCTTACTTTCATAGATTTTTAACGTCATGATTTGAGAACTGATCGTAATGATCGCTGCATCCAATTACCGTTCGCCCCTAACTAGCGTGTAGTTTGTAGCGATTGCATCTCATTTAATAGACGATAGAATACAACCGCAGTTTGTGCACGAGAAGAGCGCTCACTAGGTGAGAGTACATCGTCTCTTCCTTGGTAAACATTCATGTGATAAAGAGCATTTACATAAGATTGCGTCTCTTCATCGATATTGTCAAGATCCGAAAAAGGCGCCACATCGAATTGATCAGGATCAACATCAAATGTATATTCAAGCATTCTTCCTAGAATTCGAATGGAATGAATACGACTAATCGATTGCTCTCCTCTAAATGTTCCATCGCTGTATCCTTGAATCAGTCCGTGTTTTAACGCTGCAGACAGTTCATTCACATACCACGTTTCTTCATCCACGTCGGCAAATGAAAGGGCTTGTTCATAGGACTCCTCATCACCGTTTAAACCAAACGCTCGAACGAGCATCACGGTATAGTGTGTTCTTGTCGTATGGCGTGCAGGCATAAACTGTCCGGAGCTATTCCCTGTCATAACCTCAAGTGCGTACATCGCATTGATTTCGTCAATGGCATAGTGCGTGTCAGAAACGTCTTGATAGTTTGCACCAGATACGTAGTCTAACAACGTTGGAACATACGGATTGCCTTCAAAGAACCCATTCGTATATTGCGCGCTGAACACGTCATAATCATGAATCACTTGGTCATAATACTGAACCGAAATCTCTGTTAAGATATCGTCAAAGTCTTCCCAACTGTGAATCGCGCGAGATGCGTTTTCAGCAAATATCGGATTGGCACGACTGTGGGCAATCGCTGCCGCTTGCGCACTATGTTGCACGACACTTTCTAACTGCTCTTTTGACTCGAAGGACGCCTCACCAAATTCTTCTTTATAACGAGAACGCTCACGCACTGAAAACGATTGCTCTTCTGTGTCCAACATTCCCCAATATGGACTATGGTTATCTGGCAACAATGCCTTTGCACCCGTGATCGTACGCTCTGCATGAGGGGTTTGCATTGACTCTTCTTCTTCAAAAGGTGCTTTTGTTTGAGCTTTCACATCCAAAATAATATCGTCATCTTCACTGTCACTCGCACCTTCAATTAACACGTAGTAACGATCGTATCCAAGACTACCAAGGCCTGCATTCGTTCTACGAGCAATGTCTTTAATTTCAAAGTGTTCCTCATCTAAATCATAGTCTTGTGTTTGCTCGTGTACATAGTTTTGCCAATACGTGTTGATCATTGCTTTCTCTGCTTCAGAAGCTGCGGCTAAGCGGGGATTATCTTCCTCAAAGTGTCTTTGTTCACCAATCATCGTCGTCCACGTATTCAGCTCGTCCAACTGTGAAATGGACTGCAATTCCTCAGCCGTTTCCTTCACAAATCCTTCTGTATGCTCTGGTGTAAATGAGAACTGATTCGGTTCAATTTCTCCGTCCACTACTTTTTGAAGTTCGTTCGTATACGTCGATACGAACTCGGTGATGACGTCACTGATTTCATCGTCACTCAACTGTAAGCCTGGCGCGATGTCATTTAACTTTATTATGCTTGAACCGTAACGAATGAGATCATAGTAAAACGGTGCATAAACAACTTCATCGAAATCGTTAAAATCAAAAACAGGTTCACCACTCCCATTTCCATAAAAGCCGATGTTTTCTACATGAAAGTCACCCGTAATCCACGTGTTCACATCGTCTTCAAGCCACGCATCCGGAACCCCCATATTCCCTCGTAACGCATCATCGGCATACAAGTGAGAAGAGCCTCGAAAAAAAGAAAACATGCCTGTATTCATCGTTTGAAACTTCTGTTCAAAAATCGACTCATCTTTAAAATGGCTGTTGTTACGAACGAGTGATTCGTAAATGGATCGTTGTCGTTCAGCACTCGTTTGCATGTCGAAGCGCTCTAATGGAAACGGCATGAGCGGTCGCAAGATAAAATCAACGTCTTTAATGGTTGCATAATACGATTCCACAGGTGAATAGTCGGTTAAGCGATCATTCCCTCTTACGTGCAAACGCTCGGTAAGTCGAGGTAACGATGCTAATGGTTCTAGACTATCAATGTCATTGTCACGTAAATTCATATCATTTAAGTTCACCAATGACTGGAGTGGGGAGAGATCGGTTACTTGGTTACGTCGGAGCGTTAACACTTCTAATTTTTCTAAATTTGAAATTGGGCTTAAGTCATTGACCCGATTCGTATGTAAATTCAACTCTTTTAATTGAACCAATTGCTGTAGTGGTTGTAGATCATGAACACTGTTCTCGCGAAGATTTAGCTCTTCTAAGTTATGTAGATTAGCTAGTGGATCAATTGATGCGACTTGATTCTGTCTAAGATCGAGTGTTTCTAGATTAACAAGTGATTCTAGTGCTGATAAATCAGAGACCGCATTCCCGCGAAGGTCTAGGTCCAACAAGCTGGTAAGTCCTTCAAGTGCAGCAAGATCACGAATATGATTCTGCCTAAGGTCAATACTTTCAAGGTTGCCTAACCGTTGTAGCGGACCAAGATCCGTAATCTCGTTGGAACGTAGCTCAATGTCTTCAAGGTTCGTAAAGAGCTCCAGCCCAGTTAAATCAGCAATTCCTTGTCCGCGAGCTCCGTCCAACTGAACAAGCTGTTCTAGCGTCGCTTCATCAATGATACTCTCTTCTGTCTCTAATGAAGCTTTCACCGCATCGCGCAACGCCTCGTCAGGTATTGCTTCTTTCAGATTTAATTCCTCTGCATCGACAAGGTCTGTCGTAGACAATCCAACCACTAGAAACAAGCCTGCCATCCCTATGTATTTTTTCATTTGATCCCCTCCTCCTCTTCATTCTAGCGATTGAATTGCCGTATTCGGAAAAATTAACAAACTCTCTATACAATCTTAAAAAAGCGTCCTGTTTGGAAAGACCACTGAAAAAGTCTCTAATTAAAGAACGTACGCTCGAAATTCGAGCGTACGTTCTTTTTTAATAACCTATACTAGAGCTATGATTTCCACTGCAGGCGGATGCTTGCACCCCTGGCACAAGGGCAACATCGGCTCCTGCTTCGCAATCACCGTGTTTTCTATGCCGCGGAGGAGCGGCCGAGCCTCCTCAGGCTTCGCCATTCGGGTCTCGACTCGCCCCTTTTTCCGCAGGCGTCACCGCCTTCCGTTCCAATCAAGTGTGTTCGTTAAAAGAATAGTTCATTGACGCACAAAGGTCATCAAAATAAAAACCCAAAAAAAGCCGTGTTATTCATGATTCAGCGTCATCCGTCTCCTCCACGTATTGAGTATGCTGACCTTTACGATGTAGTTGTTCCAACAGACTACAATTAAGAATAATGAATAACTTATTGATTTTTCGTTCACATATGAGGAACTAGAATCAACCTAAATATTGACTTATGTGCGTTCCGCCATTGACCCCCTACGAATGATTAAATACTTACTGTTAAAGAGTATCTATCCGTTGTCTGACGTTAACCTTGTCGATCGGAATATGATATGTCGTTTAAGTATTTTCTAGAGATGGCACCGGAGGAGGCGGTGATTCATCGCCAAGAACCATGAACTCAAGCACCAACTCGAGTAAGAAACCGCCCAATCCTCAGGTCTTTTAAATATGGTGATAAATATCCGTTTTTTTAATTACTTTGGTCTTTCAGGAGCAAAAAGCTGTTTTTCAGCGGTCTTTTTTCGGGACGCTGAGTTTTTGAGCGAATCAAACGTACTTTCAAAGAGTAAAGCGGCTCCTGCGGCTATGCTTGCCGCGGACGCCTTCGCCACAAAAATCCACTTTTTCATACAAACTCTATTTGTAAAAGCAAATTAAACAGATTGTCTAAGCAATACAATCAGTTCATCCACTTTGAATTCCTATGGTGTGACAGCAGAGGTCTTTTGAAACCCTAATCGCCCTGTTTAGGACGCTCTTCATTTACGTTGATTGTTTTAGTTTCCCTAAATGCATAAGGTATTGATCTCGCTCCACTAAGCGGTCTTGAATGATATCGCTCGAATACGAATAAATACCTTCGGTTGTCTTCGTACCGAGGTTCCCTTCATCAATCGCCGTTTGGATGAAATCAGGGACTTTCGTGTTTTCTGATAGCGTAGGTGCTAAGTTCTCAACGACACTTTTCCAAATGTCCAAACCCCCAAAATCAGCCGTCTCAAGCGGCCCAGCAAATCCCCAACGGAATCCAGGACCATCAGTTACTGCAAGATCAATACTTCTAGCGTCCGCAACGCCTTCTTCAAGAAGATAAAACGCTTCTCTCACTAGTGCGGCTTGCAGTCGATTAGCAACAAACCCTGGAATGTCTTTATTAAGTAAGATTGGGCTCTTACCAATCTGCTTCATGAACGACATCGTTTCATTCACGACATGCTCCGTCGTTTGAGCTCCTTTAACGACTTCAACGAGCGGCACAAACTGTGCAGGATTAAAGAAATGGGTAACGACGAATCGCTCTGGATGCGCTGCCCCTTCTGTCAGTTCTTTCATAGAAAACGTTGATGTATTTGACGCGATCACTGTCTCCTTTGGAACGAGTGATTCAAGTGAACGGTACAACCCATGTTTTAGCTCCAATTTCTCCGAGATTGCCTCAATCACAAGCTCACTTCCTTGAACTGACGCTTCCAAATCTGTAGACATGTTAAGAAACGCAAGTGCTTCTTCTTTCTCTTGCTCACCGAGTAGTTGTTCATTCACTTGCATCGTTAAGTTGCTTTCAATTAACGACTTAGCTTTTACTAACGATTCTTCGTTGATATCAAACAACACAACCGGTACCTTTACTTGAGCCACGCGCTGGGCGATCCCATGCCCCATCACACCAGAACCGATAACCGTAACTTTCTTCATTGGATTCCTCTCCTTTCATCGTGAAGAAACGGTCAGCAAGCTGACCATCCCAACATTATTGAACTGTATAGCCTCCATCAATCGCATTCGCTTGACCTGTAATGCCTCTAGACTGTTCTTTCGCTAAGAATAGCGCATAATGGGCAATCTCTTCCGTTTCAAGGAGACGCTTTTGCGGAATTAATGGATAGAAGATCTCTTCTAATACTTTCTCTTCACTCACATTCCGTTCCTCTGAAAGGTCATCCAACTGCTTTTGGACGAGGTCGGTACGAACATAACCCGGACAAAGAGCGTTTACCGTAATTCCATTAGCCGCTCCTTCTAATGCTGACACTTTCGTCAAACCGATTAAGCCATGCTTTGCACTGTTGTACGCTGACTTTCCAGCATAACCAATTAAACCGTTAATGGAAGCCATGTTAATGACACGACCATAGTGTTGTTCCTTCATGATTGGGAATACTTCTTTAATCAAACGGAACGGTCCCGTCAACATAATGTCGATCATGCGTTCAAACGTCTCCGTCGGGAAGTCTTCAACAGGAGACACGTGCTGCATACCTGCATTGTTTACGAGAATGTCCAACTGACCGTATTGCTCCATCGTTTGTGCCACCGCTCGTTTAATGTCTTCTTCACTTTGCACGTTGCACGCAACACCGATCACGTTGTGACCAGCTTTTTCAAATTCTGCTACTCGTGTCTTGATTGCGTCTTCGTTCATATCACTAAGCACGACTTTAGCTCCTGCTTGTGCATAAGTTCTCGCAATCTCTAATCCTAATCCGTTCGCAGCCCCTGTAATAAAAGCTACACGTCCTTGTAATTCTGTCATCACTGTCACGTCTCTTTCTTTCTATATTTCTTAGATTCCTAGTCCTAATGAGAATAAGAAGATGGCTAAGATTACACCAATTACTGGTACGAGTACGGTTACCATCGCAAGTGGACCATAGGCCACACGATGTGACTCACCACAAATCGCTCGAATCGTCGTTACAACGTATCCACCGTGTGGAAGTGTATCGAGCGCACCAGATGAAATCGCAACAACACGGTGAAGTGCTTCAGGGTTGACTCCTGCATCCAAGTAATGTGGAGCAATGAGCGGCAACGCGATTTGTTGACCACCTGAAGAAGATCCAGTAAGACCCGCAATAACACCGACAGCTACAGCTGCACCAACTAATGGGCTACCTTCATAACCCGTAACAATATCAACAGCTGCTGAAAACGCAGGTGTCGCTTGTGCTACAGCACCGAAACCAACAACTGCTGCAGTATTCGTAATCGCAAGAAGTGCACCGATCGTTCCTTTAGAAGCAGAACCCCATACATCGGTTAAGTATTTACGGTTTAAAATCCATGTTGCAAAAATCCCACTCGCTAGAGCAATGATTAACGCTGAATGCTCAAGTGTATCGTGGAACAAAAATGAAATGACGAGCACAACAACTAATGGAATGGCTGATAAAAGTGGATTCGGTAAATCTTTACTCGTCGGTTCAGGATCGCCAGGGCGTTCATCAAAAGCTTCACCCTTTTTAACCGCACGGTTGATCATCCATTTGAGTAAGTAATAACCGAAGAAAATCATAAAGATTGCAACAATCAAACTTACTTCCCAACCTGCATACGGTGATGTGCCAAGAAACGGCATCGGAATCCAATTTTGAATTTCTGGAGATCCAGCAGACGTCATCGTAAACGTTACAGAACCAAACGCAAGCGTTGCCGGAATAAATCGTCTCGGCAAATTCGCCTGACGGAACAAGCTAAGCGCCAAAGGAAAAACAGAGAAACCAACAACGAATAGACTCACACCACCATACGTTAAGATGGCACACGCTGCGACAATTGCCGCAATTGCATATTTTACGCCAAGTTTATCGACAACGAACTTCGAAACACTGTCCGCTGCACGAGCGTCTTCCATAACTTTTCCAAACATTGAGCCAAGCAAGAACATTAAGAACCACTGACCAACAAAGTTCGAAAATCCAGTCATGTAGTTTCCTACAAGGTTCGGATCCCCTTCTGCTACCAATTGCGGGAACAGCGGAATACCATTTAATACAGCCATGAACAATGCACACAATGGCGTTGAAATTAATAAATTCCAGCCACGCATCGTTAGCACGATAAGTAGCGTTAGTCCCCCAATTAAACCGATTAAGCTAAAAATCACCTTAAACCCTCCTAAACCTTCTTTTGTAAGCGATTACATTATTTATTGCAAGAAGTGTGCCAATATTTAGAGGTGGATGTGACAAGGTTTTACTGTAAACGACTCCACTTTTTCTTCCTCAAATCCGGAAAGCGCTCCATTTTTATGGAATATCGTACTTGGAACGCTTTGCATAAAAACTAGATTTCCCGATTCCTAATCGTTTTGCTGCACGTTGTGCATCGCCATCTTCATGCTTCAACGCTTCTTCAATTCGTTCACGCTCTACACGCTCAATTGTCTCTTGAAGCGACTCATCAGTTGCGACCGCTTCAGTAAGTTTGAGTGAAAAGTCGATATCGCCAGACTCAATCCATTCATCTTCCTTGCGAATCATGGCTCGCTCAAGTACATTTCTTAATTCTCGAATGTTCCCTGGCCACGCGTGTTTCTTAAGCTTCTCTTCCGCTTGAGTTGTCAGACCCGCTACGTCAATTCCCATCTCTCGTTCTAACTCTCGCAATAGAGAATGAGCAAGTGTTCCGAAATCTTCGAGACGTTCACGCAAAGGAGGAATTCGTAGAGGCATTACATAAAGACGATAATATAAATCCGCTCGGAAACTTCCTTGTTTCACAAGTGCTTCAAGGGGCCGGTTCGTAGCAGCAATAATTCGAACGTCAACCGCTTCTGGCGCCACGCCTCCAATCGGTTCAATCTCCTTTTCTTGCAGCACGCGAAGCAACTTGACTTGCATCGCAAGTGGCATCTCACTCACCTCATCAAGAAATAACGTGCCACGATGCGCTAATGCAATTTTTCCAACTTTGCCACTTTGCTTCGCTCCAGTAAACGAGCCTTCTTTATAACCGAATAACTCCGATTCGAACAATGACTCTGGGATCGCGGCACAATGAAGTCGCACGAAAGGCCCGTTCGCGCGCCGACTCTCACGATGAATCGCATGGGCAAACAACTCTTTCCCTGTCCCGCTCTCCCCTTCGATTAGAATCGTCGTATCCGTTTTAGCCGCTTTTTTGGCCATCTTTCTCGTCTTGACGATCTTGTCATCTTGACCTGCGATTTGCTGGAACGCATATTTAGCTTTTAACTGTTCATGAGGTGTATCAAATAACGAAGACTGCTTGATGAGTTCTTGGAATTGCGAATTCATTTTAAACAAATCATCAAGATCTTGGAACATGATCTTCCCGACAACCGCAACGACCTCTCCGTCCAACACGATTGGAATTCGATTCGCAATCATCTGATGACCATTAATCTCTTGCACGTTCGCCACTTCTGGGTAGCCCGTTTTGGCTACAAGATGCATTCTCGTATTCTCTACAACTTCCGTTACGTGCTTGCCACGCACGTCATCTGGAACTTTATTTATAAAAGACGCATACGTCTCATTCACCGAAATGATATAACCGTCAGGGTCTACGACGATAATGCCTTCATAAGAATGTTCTAATGCCGTTTGGTATAAAGACAATTCTTTTTGTAATTGTTCGTTCTTCATTCCAAGTTGTCGCATAAGCTGGTGCACCCAGCCATTGGTCGTTATGTTCATCGCGTTCCCTCCCTCACTCATTATAATCAGCTTCTGTCGAAAACGGCTACCGTAATATCAGTGATCGCAACCCTTACAGTCTTTCTTCTTATTTTAACTCGTTTAAGCATACCCCTTCAGCGGGAATATCAAGGGTAAGTGGAAAGGAATGGTAGAAATATGAAATCCTTCATACTCGGTTTTCTTTTACTCATCGTTGCTTTTCTAACCTCATGGCTAATTACCTCTGCAGAACTCTTCCTCATCATTACAGCAATCATAGGCGTCGGTGGCCTACTCGTCTCTGGGTTACTTCTAGGAACCTTTCAATGGAGAAACGATCCGAATCACTTTCAAGAAGATCAATCGACCCGAAACAAGAGATCATCCTGGGCGACATCACTTTTCCTATTCTCTTTTCCCCATTTAATTGCTGTGTTTGTCGGTCTATATCTCTATGTATAGCAATAGGCACGACAAAAAAGGTCACAACGACGGTGGTGACCTTTTCACTTTTTAGAACAGATATCTAAATGACTACTTCTCATAATTAATTTTCTCTTCGACCGTATCGTCTTTGCGATGGATGATTAACTGAGTTTGTTTGTTGTTCGCAATCTCCTTTGCTCGCTTCACTGCATCTTCTTTCTTATTAAACACGTGGGCAGGCTGTTTCGCTCCTTCAGTTTGGACGACCCAGTTGCCTTCCTCGTTAGCTGTTACAAATAAAGGACGATCGAGTAACTCTGGCCTGTTTGACGACGTTGTACTGCTCGGAGAGGTCGTTGCGTGTTGTAAAAAACCTTCTCGTTCCTTTTTCGTTGCGTTGGAAAACCATTCTTTTGCTTGGGAGGTTGCAATTGGGATGGCTTCGCTTTCATCATAACCATCTTGAATAAGCGTGTTACTAATTTCAATCGCTTTCTTGCGCACCGCTTTATCGAGGTTCTTGAGTGATGATGGGTAATTCTCCATTGTCCAAGGCATACTGCTTACTCCTTTCTCATTTTGCGATAAGTCACGTTTAAACAGCGATGATCTTTTTAAAATTAAAGAAAGCCTTAAGAACACCATCACGTCCTCAAAGCCCTTTGTCCCAGCTCTTACGATTTATAATTGTTTATCACTGTAACGATCCAAGATCTGTTTAGCCGTATGTTCATTCTGAAGAATCTTAAAGTACTTATTCAGTAGATCATTACAAATCTCTTCGCCAGACGTCTCAGAAATATACCGGTCCTCACTGCGATCTGGATCATAATATAGAACGTCCTTAAAGATTCTATTCTCACTTACTGTCACAATGACGTCAATGTACTTCGCATTCAACGGCTCCTCATGATCTTCAATTCTTAATTTGATGGAAATTGAACGTCTCACAGGAATTTCAATATTCCAACTGCCAATGTCCTTTTCTTGATTAAAATACAGATCATCATCCGCAAATTCTAAGAAGAAACTAAGCTCCTCTTCCAACTCATTGCAATAATTATCGATCAAATCGATCGCCTGCATCAAAGCAATTCTTCGACGATAATACTTGTTCAACTCTCGCTTAATGCTTTCCTTAGCATCCATGACCTTCCTGCACCTCAATTCAATCGCAGCTTCTACTTCTTCTAGAGCAATACCCTTTATTGAGGAATTTCAAGCAGAATTTTATTTTCCAGACAAGTATGAGTGAACTATTGACCTCATTCTCATCCTTACCATTGTCGGGACGAATTTTTACCGCAGTAGAGGCATGTGCATAACATGCATTCTACTGCGTTTTTTGTAATCTAACTCAATTGACTTTAAACATTGGAAAAAGCCAAAAACAATAAGTGTGTGGTCATTTTTATTTAGATGCAACCTTATAAAAAAATAGATAATCAAGGTGTGATTATAATTAATGACTTATCTAGGTCCCAAAAATCTATCACCATTGTAATGCATCATATGAGCAGGTAAATCTGCAAACCAGACTTCCGTTTCCCAGGCTATATCATCTGCATAACTTTTAAAGTCTTGAATACTTAAAAATGCTGTAACATACACTGTTCCGGCAGATGAGTTCCTAAACATTTTCTCTAGTTCATAATATCTCTTATTAGAAATAGGTCCGTGTGTTGTTACTGCTTCTATGAGGAATAGCCAGTTTCGAGATTCATCATACAATACAACGTCAGGTAATTTATCATGATTAAGCGAAGGAACATTTAGTGCTTTTAATTTTTCTTCTTTTATATGCATTGATTTGTTAGCTGTATCGCCAAAGTAAAGGACATCAGCCTTGTCAGCAAAGTGTGCTCTGAAATCGTGAATAATTTTCTTTTGAAGTATGTTGTGCTCACCCGCGGATAGTTTATAGACCTTTTCATCTAACTGTATAGGTATTTTAGCGGTATTTCTAATCTTCTCGTACTTTTGCTTTAATGTAGAGAATTCATCCTTAAATATTAGTAGGTTATTATCCCATTCACTAGTGTTAAAAGATTGTACTAGTCTAAGGAACTCGTCTGTAACAGCATATACCGTTTTTCCACTGTTAGTTGGTCGAGTTTGATCGTCAGGGTTTCTACTAATTAAGCCTGCTTGTTCGAATTGATGTAGTGTTTGTCTTCTTATAGTTTCTCTACTATTAGCTGCATATTCTTTGTCGTGGTGCTCTTTCATGAAAGACATTATATCAACAACTCGCATTAACTTTTGCTGAGCATCTTTCCATTCGCTTGATACTTTTAATCCAAGAAGAGCGAGAAGTGTAAGAGCTGACCTTGAATTTTGTTGTCTTTTTTCTAATTCTAATTCACTTATAATTTGTAATGCTTCGTCCTCAATTGTCATTTTATCCCCCTCTTTTGAGGTGTAAACTTTAGGATTTGATATAATATCTGCAATATACTTATCGACATTTTCAAATGTTAGTTTACCAAAAATGATTTTGTTCCCTATATCTTCAATTATTTCATATTCAGGTAATGGAAGTGAGACTATATCAGAAGCATTAACTTGTGTATTGCCATTTATAATTCTGAAATACCGATCTACTAGTGATGAATTCAGAAAAGCTGCTAAGCCATAAGTTTCAGCAGAGGTCAAACTTTGATTTACCTTATGGATGTAATTCAAATGATTTTCTAAACCGATCTTTTTAAAATTATGGGCATCTGCTATATATGGTGCACCATCGACTCTTTTCTTTTGTTCTTTTGATGTAAAGCGCTTTAATAATACGTAATTACGTGAGTCCAAAAGTAAACGTCTTTTTTCAGCAGCAGCAATGACTCCCTTTTCATCAGAACTGATTGGAAAATTAATTTTCACATCTTTTATGTGCTTCATTAGAAGTAAAGGATAGTTTTCTTCTTCTAGAAACTTACTTAGATATTCTTTATGTCTAAAAGTAACTACAGGACCCGTTGAAATATCCATATTCATTTGGGATAAAGTGTTAGTCCAGTTATCAAATAGTTCTAGTGTGTTTTTATCTTCATCATTTAAGGGTAAACGTAACATATTCTTCTGATCGAAAGAGTCTAACACTAATGACTTTTCGTATACTTCTTCATTGTAATCGTCTTTGATATCAAGAGATGAAGAAGAACTTATAGTAATATACGGGTTAAACGGCCATCTTTTAAAACCACTAATGATTATATTTTCTTGTAGTACTTTTTGGGATTTGAAATTACCTGATCTTGATCCAAATAAATGTATATGATCGGGGTCGATAACTGCAAAGAATTTTTCTCTAAACTTTTCAAAATAAGCACCAGAGCAGAAGCTTCTTGGTGTGATAAATACTAATTGCCCTGTGGTATTTAACAGTTTTTCCGCAACTGCCATGAACATAAAATAAACATTCGGTTGACCATAAATGTAATCTATTAATATCTTTGAGTACTCATGTTGTTTATTGACTTTGTAGTAAGGTGGATTCGATATAATTATATCATAAAGGCTAGTATTTTCTTTTTGTAGCAACCCGTTAAAGAATAGAGATTTATTATCAATGATAAAATCGTTTTCTATAATGTTAAATTGGAATACAAGACCTTTAGAATTAAATAATTGAACACATAAATCTAATGTTTCTCTTAAAAAAGGCAATACTTCTAAGTCACGCTCATATAGATCTACGACTAAATTGATTTTGCGTTGTTCTTTTATGATTCGATCAGCCAACGCAGCTGTTAGTACGCCCGTTCCTGCTCCGGGATCGAGTATTTTTAAGTTATTTGCTTTGCCTAAATTTATTTGTTTGGCCATATAGGTTGCGATAGAAATAGGTGTGAAATATTGTCCTTTATTTTTTTTTTCTTCGTCATTGAGTTCTTTATTGGCAATTTCAGCTATATCTTCAACTGTTTGTAAAAATTTACGTTCATCAAAATCAGATAGTTGCATGATTTACTCCTGTTTGCGTAGATTTTAATTAATTAAGTACTTTATAGTGCTTTGTAAAGTCTGGTGTAACGAACTTTAAATGTTAGTTAAATTGGAAAGCAGTTAATAACAAGCACTGTACTTAGGTAGTAATTATAATTTGAGCAAAAAAAGAAAGCAACAGCCCTAGCTCGTTATGTCAGTATGCCATTAGTACTTAACAAATAGCCATAATCAATGTAAATAAGTTACTTTTATCTGGATTTACATGATAACCGAATGAAACGTCACCGGTGACTACCGAGGTGTTGTTGCAAGAGAATTTATCAAAGTTGGGCACCTTAATAGAAGACTAGATACTTGGATAAGTTTTGATTCAAGAAGACCCCCGTTATAAACGGGGGTCTTCTTGATAGTTACTCATCTTTATTTAACAACCAAACTCGCTTTAAAGGAATTTCAGATTTAATATCGTCGCTAAGAAGTTCATAATTCTCTCTAAGTTCTTCAATTACTTTTGCTGAGTCCCACAACCTTAATTTAAAGAACTGTTTAGGGACCTCGTTCATGACGGAAGATTTAAATCCGTTCCAAGATACTAAAACTCCATAATCTGCATCTACATTGCTCATTGTACCAATGAGTTGATCCATCGTCGGTCGATCAACAGGCACGTCTGGTTTAGGAGAACCGAAACCTAGTGTAGTTGCTGAAGCTAAAATATCAATACCGTGATCAGCGCCTTCGGGACTACGATAGGTAGTAAAGCCTTCCGCCTTTAAGATTTCTTCGATTAATTCTTCCATTCGATGACCTTTGAATTTACGTATGATGTGTTCAGAAAGACGGTCTTGGATATTTTCTTCTATGTTTACGATTATATCTTCTTCAGTATCAATAAACTCTTCAGTAACCGTTCTGTTTGGAATACTCCAATTATTTTCGTGCATTTTCTTTATCCGATTTTCTGCATCATTTTTATTAATTTTACAGACTGTTAGAAAAGCACCGAGAGAATATAAAATATCCTGATCAAACCGATCCCGCGGGATGTCAGTGGCAAACCAGTTTACATCGCGGAAGTGATTATAAGGATTTTCTTGTTCTTCATCATAGGTGTACTCACCAGTGATCTTGCCAAAGTGTAACTTACGATTAAATTTACTTGGCAATACTACCCAGTCACCGATCTCCACCCTGTGTGCAATTGGATAGATTTGTGAAGCCCAATTTATAGCGACTTTACGGTTATCAAGTTCGTAATGCTTAAGTATAACTTCTTACAATTCTGTTTTGTCAGGGTGATCATTAAGGTCGAAATACAACTCATCCCAAGTAAGATAAATACGACTGTCATCTAGAAACTTCTTTTCAAATTGTCCCTCTTTACCCGCTCGGAATAACCAAACACTGATATACAATCAAACCCTTTATTTAGAATATTTAATCATTTATAATGGTAATATACTCAGGATATTTTTACCAGTGATTTGAAAAAGTAAAATGTTGATTAATCCCGCAATATTTTGTTGATTTGTTTCCGCTGCTGAAATGCAAAAATTGATAACCCACTAGGATAGTACTGCTTTTCTACTGAACCGCTCTTTTTTTGATGTTGATAGATATATCATCTTGGAATCAATATCATATCTAAGTTTAAAATCTCTGCAAACAACTTCTTGCAATTCTTCAACGCTTTTTGTTACAAACTGACGTGCCTCATCGTAAGAATTAATGACCTTCATCTTAAAGCCTCCCTAGTTTCTTCTGTCACCAAAATGAATAACATGCGAATTCCAATTGAACTTAATTAATTGCTTTTCTGCTTGCAGAAAAGCTTTCCTTTAATCAATTTGACTCGCATGACAAAATAAGCAGACAGAAGAAAGTAACACTATGCATGATCATTTGATTTCTTAAGTACAATGAGGCTTTACTTGCGCTCGCGTCTATGAATGTAACGAAGTAGTTGCGTTGTGCAAGAGCGCGTACTTAAATCAGAACGCTAAACCATAGGTTTCACTAGACAAGCCTCCAAAGAAATATGAAGAGAAAGAATTGACGGAGTCAGTTCTTTCGATTGCGAACGAAGTGAGCAAGTATCCAGCCTCGCCTTCCGTCAGCTTAAGTTCGTAAGAACAATAGGTGGTTGGAGAAGGAGGGGGGCGGTATCCCTTTGGAGGCCACAGGTGGCAGAAATCAGGGATCACCGCTAGTGCGATGCGAAGAAATACGGATTGCAACAAAACTAACTCGTCACGGGTAATTGGTGGCACAAATATGGAACGCTGCGACTCGAGGGAGAGTGTGAGGGTGATCTTCCCGAACGCCGATTGAGTGAGGCAGCGAGTGAGGTGCTATATGTATAATGAAACTAACAACAATGTTATTGCATATCAATTACTCTATGAAATTTACACTACGTTAATAGATGGCTACAATATACCCTTGCAAAGAAAAGGATCGTACCGTGAATGTTTAGATTATGTAATTACTATTTACGAGCGAAGATTGGGGAGTGATCTCGTTAAAATGTTATCAACCACTAAGCAGGTTAGAAATAAAGTTTGTCATTTTCATACAGTTACTCAAAAAGATTTATTCTTATTAAAAAGAGCAAAGAGCTTGCTCTCTGAGGAGGGTGTTAAATGAAAGCGGATAAAATACCTAGCTTTTTAAGTCAACTTAGTGACTCAAATAATCAAAAGATATTAATTGAAGGTGTCTGGGGCATAGGTAAAACAAAAAACATTACTGATTTTATTAAAGAAAGTGATAGTAGCAACGATACCGTTTATTATGTCTCCTTATTTGGACGAAAAGACATAGAGAGTATCATTAATGATTTATACTTTCAAATTATTGAAAGCTTACCATATGCAAAACTAGAAAAGTTGGGAAAGTCAATAAGTAAGAAACTTGAGACAGTAAACTTCTCATATTATGGATTTTCGTTATCAATCCCATTATTAGCAAGCCTAGAGTCCAGTCTGCAAAAAAAATTAAACACCAGAGGAAGAAGTATCGTCATTTTAGACGATCTTGAGAGAAAGCATGAAGAATTAGACATAAGAGAAGTTCTTGGTTTAATAGATAATCTTGCAAAGATAGATGGAATCAAGGTAGTTTTAGTTGGGGAAATAGACAAATTGAACAGTGAACAAGAAACTTTTAATCAGTATAAGGAAAAGTCAATTGATAGATCTTATAAAATTGATAAGTTTTCAGATGATGCCTTAGAAAGCATACTTGGTAACGATGTTTTGAGAGCGGTTAATTTTATGGTTGGGGATCTAAGTCTTATGAATCTTAGAACAGCTGAAAAAATTAATATGTTTATTGATGAAGTTATGAGTGTTGTAGGAGATGATGGTTTCACCAATAAATTTACAAAATCCGATTTATATAAAATGTGTTATGCCGTAGTTTATTATATTGTGGAAGATAAAGAAGAGAAAAAGTTTCTAAGTAAATCGAAAGACTCTACTACAAGTTTGAGTAATGCAACTTACAATGCAGGAGAAAAAGGAACAACATTATATTTATTAAGGTATATCATTACAACATCATTAGAAAATGAAATGAGCAATACAATCCTTCCGATCCTTCTCTCGTGGTATAAAACAGGAGATTATTCAAAAAAAGTTTTTCTTGAGGCTATACAGGCTATAAATGTCTATGAAGAACCTATAGGTTTTTATTCATCAGAGGAACAAATAAGAAAGAGTATTATTACAGCTAAAGAAATTATTAATAATATTGATGGTTCTAAATCATTGGGCTCGATAATGGTTCACATTAAATTTGGGTACGGTTGGGGTAAATTAGTTAAAGAAGAATTTATGGATCAATATGAAATAGTAGAGAAAATTGCACCTGCTATAACAAATAGTATAGAAATCGATAAGTCTGCTTACTTAAACTTAATATCAAACTATGGTGCTATGTCGAGTTCTGAAGATATTACTAAGGTTATTGAACTGATTAACCAAAAGATTAAAGAAGAATACTTTAAGAAACTGCTAGAATCAGTAACAAATGAGCATTATAACGGGGAATATAACAGTTTAAAATATCTACACATATTAAGGGAGCAAATTAGTCAACGCATCCCTATAGAAATCTTAAAAGTCATTATAAATTCTTTTGAAGATAAACATTATTTGTTACCAAACCTAAAAGGTCAGATTAACGAAAACAAGTGGAGTTGGAGTAGGTTAATAGTTTACTTAATTAAAGATCTACAAAATGAATGTCCAGAAGCAAGTATAGTTAATAATTTAAAAGTTCACCTAAACTCTTTAAAAAATGGTGACACAGACAAAATGCATGAGCATAGAGTTAGTATACTTCTGGATACTCTCGATAATAAAGGTGAAATGCTCTAAAGCTAACTTAAATGCAGGGATGTGAGTGATCAAGTATTGCTATTTTGTTTCGCTCAAGCGATTTAACTGTTCGATTAGTTCCTATCCCTTTTTATTTATCAAAACATTTCACAAATAGGCTATGGAGTTTTGCAAACTATGTATTATAGGTGGTAACCGAAATCGGAAGTAATTTGCAATAGTAAAATCTTCAACACGGTTTTACTCTCACTCATACACTAACGTGGCAGTTTAGTAAACTAGAATTTTTTTCCTTTCGTTATTGTTGGTGAATTAAGCCACGAGTGCATAGGTTCGAGACAAGCATAGAAATTTTCGAACTAGAGAGACGCGTTAGTGTAAGAGAATAAAAACAGGCAGATATATTAATCGAGGTGGTAATTATGAATTTATTGCAAGTCTCCAGAAGCCAGTTAATTAGTGAAATATACGAATCTAACAAAATGATTTACCGATTAATAAACTTACCAAAAGATATTCAGCCGAATATCTCAAGTTCATTATTACCTTATATGTCAATGATATGTGATGGAATTGATAGTCTTTTCCAAACCGAAGATACGGTTGTACTTTCTAGTCGATTTGAAGATATAAATGGAAAGAGTTTCACGACGCTTATCAAAAACATAAGAGCAAGTTCAAAATTACTTACTGATAAAAAAAATATAAGAACTTCAATAAAAATGCTAAATCGTGAAACTAAAAAATTTCATGATGAATTAGTAAGAGACTATACTGTGGAACAATTGGCATATATACAAGCGTTTGGACAAGAAGACTTAGGTGTTTTCTACTATAAAGACAAACCTTATGCTAACAGTACTCAAATAAATTTATATGTTAAACCTTTTAATTCAAGTATTATGGAAGTTGGGAATGATGTATTAAAATTCAGTATGCAGAACGTTATGTATATAAATGGGTTTTATAATGCATTAAAAGGACACAAGTTACCATACTTAAAACAAGAGGATTACAAATCTAATGTAGGTGGTGAAGACTTAACCACTCAAGATTATATCTATAGCGAAGAAAAACAAAGAAACATTTTTAATAAAGTTATGGATAAAGGTGTCTCATTATATCTACTTAATATGCAATGTCAATTAAATTTCGCTCTTTGTATTTTAGATTTAATAATAGACGAACATCCACTTAAATACAGGATTCAATTATTGATTTACTATTACTCGGTCCAAGCAATAGATTTTGCTTTTAGCACTGGTAATTTAGAAGACTTTGAAGAATATCATGGAACAATTATCTCAGTAATAGAGAATCATAAAAGGATATTTAGTGATAATGCTTTTAGAAATAATCTGTTTCATTATAATCTTTCTACTGAAATTAACTCTCCATTGAGTGAAAACTATTTCAAAATTATGGTAAAAACACTGACCTCTTTACCTTTAGAAGAATTGCTTACCACCGTTTATAAGGAAATGAAAATTGCAGAAAAATTAATTAAAAATATTATCTATTGAATTTCATAAGTTAGCTATTCAATTAAAGGTCGATTGTGGAATACTTTAACTAACAGAGTCGTTAGTTAAAAAGAAGATCGGGTACAGCTAGAAGTATAAGGATAGTTTTTGCCTTGTTTGTTTTATAGGTATCACTTAATCATGTACTCTACAGCTTTCCTTTAATATCTATGCAATTAAAAACAAGATGAATCAGGAGACATTGAACTGCTCCCTGTCAAGTAGACAGATAAATAAGTAAAGTACGTAGACGTGGCATAGCTCGTAGTGAGCTATACCATTTTAAACTTTCCCCAAGACGCTTCAATCGGCACGTTATCAATATATCGACCTACACTTTACATGCTTTGCACAAACTGGCGCTGCTTTAACAAGCGTTGAAAACTTGGCGATATGTACTGATAGCAACGGCCACTATGGAGAAGAACATGGGTCGCTTGCGTTTTTTCAATCGCTTGATGGTACGTATCAAAGACAAGCTTATTATTGTTGGAATGGACGAGGACATGACTCACAATGGTTCCTTTCCCGAGGTCTAGAATTGCACTTAAGTACGCTTTTGGACCACTAGGGAACTTCAATTAGGTCACGTCGGTAAGCCACTTTTCATTTTCACGTACAGCAGTGAATTTTCGATTTAGAAGATTTTCTGGGCGGTAGGACTTTCGTTTTTGTCAGATCACGACACGTAAACCAAGATGTTTCATCAGTCGATGAACACGCTTTTTGTTAACAATTATGCCTTTCCGTTGACGTAAATAAATCGTGATGCGGCAATATCCATAAATCCCTTTTATGATCGTGATAAATGGTTGTGATCTCGTCCATAAGTTCTCGGTCATAGGCTTCATCGTCAGGCGTTTGGCGCTGTGTCCATTTATAGTAGTTCGAGAGTTCGCCAGCGCTTCACAAAGTCAGGAATTTGGGTAGGCTTCTTTTAACGCTTCGATCGTTTGGTAAGACGCTTTTTAGTGGAGGCGCTTCTTATCATCTCCTCTTCGATTTCTTTGGTCTTTTTTAGGACGTTGTTCTCCATCTCTAGCCATTGGTTACGTGCCTTCATCGCTGTGATTTCTGCCTCGAGTTTTCAGCGTCCGTCTGAATGTATGGGGCTTTTCCTTTCCCTCATCCATCCATCAGCGCATCCGGTCCGTGTTCTTTGTGCTTTTTCATCCATTGGTAGACCTGATTGTACTTGACCTGGTACTTCTCAGCCGTTTCTTTATAGTTGAGGCCTTCTCGAATGCATTCTTCGGTTATTTTGATCCGTTCTTTAAGGGTTGTTTTGCGTGCGTTCATGGTATACACACCTCAGGTTTTGGAAGGTAGACCTTCATCTCTTTTCCTAAAGTGTGTCGCATCACCCAGTTTTTCAATATCTGTAGACTTGGAATGTTATACGCAATCGTGAGGGATTGAAGCGAGCCATGACCGTTTACGTATTCTTGAACCACCTTTTCTTTAAAGCCCTTCGAATACCGCTGGTTCGATTTCCTCGTTTGTAAACCCTCAAGTCCATGAAGCCGATACCGTTCATAATAGCGATGTAAGGTGGTTTCAACGATCGGAAGTTGATACGTTTCAATGAGCCACTTGTAGGAATAGCCGGCAGCACGTTTCTTGAAAACGTCTTCTAGAATCGCCAAATCAACCTTCAATTTTCTCGACAAAAAAATCCCTCCAAAGGTTTCACTTTTTTAAGTGTCTACTTTGGAGGGAGCATATCACACACCATGGATCTAGTTTCTTTTTCCATTTCTTAGACTATGTTTTTTGGAGTAGTTACGACCTTAAAGTTGTGCTGACTGCTTTTAAAATAGTAAATACACTCCAAGCACTTACATGAAGTGCGACTTGTTCGCTACTTGAATCGTGTTGACAGCCCTATATTTCAAACCACACACACACATGGAGTGCGACACACTTCAAACGAGTACAAGAAGTACCACAAGTTATCTTTATCCACGTACTCACATGGAGTGCGACGTAGTGTGGCGCCAATGAACATAAGACCTTTAGCATCTTTATCCACGTACTCACATGGAGTGCGACGGCATCGCTGCTTACTTCGGTAAAGTACGCGCAGCAATCTTTATCCACGTACTCACATGGAGTGCGACAGCGAACTCTGCTTATATTTATACAAAATTCGCTCTTATCAAGGCAAATCAGAATCATAAACTCTAAAATGTCCCATTCAAGCTCTATCTTTATTACATATTTTATCACAATTTTTAAATTTATCGGTACGGATCTCCTAGGCTTTTTATGTTCGCCTCACATCCGCACTCGGTCATCGGTCGTTTTTGCATCATTATGCAGCAGGTTAACCCAAACAAATCTATCTAACTTTTAATTACTTTTTCCCACTGCTAAAATTGCACCGATTATGATGAATAACAAACTTACTGGAAATGTAATTAGTAAAATCACCATTCCTATAATCCCTTGATTCAGATCTTGAAAAGAAAAGAACAAAATAGAAAAGAACAGTAACCAAAAACCAATAAATAAAGTCCACTAATGACAAAGCTTAAATACGAAGGTTTGGCAATAACAATAGCAATGATGACTGGTATTGAAAATAATGTACCATAAAATAAGACCTCACTAATTGTTATGACCACCTTTCCAATAGACTTATTGTAGTAGCCTATGAAAATCTTCGTTACTCATGATCAGGATTGATAATTCCGTAATGTATTAAATCTTCATATCTACCATCTTTGACCACTTGGTCTTTTAATACTCCTTCTTGCTCCATCCCTATTTTTTGCATAATTGCACCTGAAGCCGGGTTTGACTTGAAGAAACGGGCGAATACTTTATGCAACTTCTTTTCTTCGAATGCAAATTCAACCATTGCTCGTGCCGCTTCAGTCCCGTAGCCGTTTCCCCAATGCTCTTCACCGATCCAATAAGCTAGTTCACCATGATTAAATCTTTGATTATTCGATAAAGAAATTGCACCGTACAACGTTCCACTTTCCCGATCTGTAACCGCAAATTCATAGGATCGATTGTCATCGAAATTCTTTTTGTGAGTTTCAATCCATCGCAACGCATCGCTTAAGGCGTATGGATACGGTAAGTACAGTGTGCTCTTGTATATGTTCTTGTTATTACATAAAGCTTGAACAGATTGTGCATCGCTTTTTTCAAAGACTCTTAAATACAATCGGTCTGTACGTATTGTTCTGTTTTGTTTGTTGTACTCCATACCGTCTCTCCCTACGTCTTAAAGGTACGATGTAATCGGAACGATCTCGCCAAATCTTCCAACCTTTCTTGTTTCAATAAAATGCGGCTCATCAAACAACGCTATAATTACGTTGTACGTATTTGTGTATAAGGCTATACGATCAATAGCCGCTACCATTAAGGTTTCTAAGACACTTTGATATCCAAAACCTGGAAGGTGGAACCAAAATGCTTCAAAGGATTGAATCACTTCTTGTACACTTTCATCACGACAGCCTGGAAATATTCTGGTTGCGGCAGCATAAATGTAATGGCTCTCCATTACATACTCATTTCTCTTCGCAATTTGAGAACATACGGCATCCCATTCAATTCTTATTACTTCAAGTGCAGACGCTTTTTGAATCATATCCATATGGATATGATTCAAAAATGGAAAAGATTTATTGTTAATAATTTTATGGCAATAGACTAGAAAATTAAGTTCTGCAGGGGCTATGATGACCGCTTCATGAACTTTGGAAGGTTCCATGTCACTCACCTTGCTTTCCATACAATTCTTAATGCAGAGAAAAATCCTTATACCTATCCAGTCAAACGCTCTCTCTTTGCAGCGACAAAATACACGGTTCCAACTAAAAAAAGAATGCCTGTGATCCAACCAATAATACCCGAGTAATTATTATTCAACAGAAATACACTCGTATAATTTAGAAAGAAAATACTTGTCATGATGATATACAATCCTGTGATGTGCCTCATATTACTTCCTCCTATAACTAAGAATTCCCCATCATTTATTACGGACCCAAAGGACGTTAACATCCTTTATTCATCGCCAACGGTATCCATGATATCACCTTCAACGACTTCCACTTCATCAGGTACTGTAAATAAGGATTCTTCGAACTCAGGGTCTTTTTCAAAATCAAGAACCGTAATTATACTGATTGTCTCTACGTTATCTTCATCATCTCTTGAAATAACGGTCTCAGACTGCACCTCATAATACGTGTCTTGATCGTACCAATGTGTCATCTGCATATCGTCAATTTCCGACTGCACGACATACGTTTGATAGCCATTCACGTCTTCTTCACCAAGGTATGTCAACACGGACTCCTCTAATCGTCGCTCATGCGGGGCTGCTCCAGGTATGGATTCAATCTCTTCCACACGATCGACTTCATAACGAATCGCCGACTCGTCACCTTCGTTATAGTCAAACTGATACTCTGGGTCGTCTCTATCTGTAAACGTATAACTAGTCGGTTCTTCTTCAACCTTTAATTCACCGTTTTCTTCTGTTTCTTGAATGGTATCGATTTGGAAGCGATTATAATACTCATCGTCTTTCATATAGTGCCAATGCTTCTCGAGCATTGTAACGTTTTCACCATCTTCGATTACGTTTCCATCACGATCAACCGTAACATCCAGCTGCCCTTCTACTTCAAAATACAGTCCGTCTAAATCTTCAAAAAACATAGCCGCTCGTTGAACAACTTCTTCTGCAAACGGGTCTGATTCCCCTTCAATATTCTCTGAACTTTGGGGTTGTTCTTGATCACTCGTTGCATTACCTTCTTCATCAGCATTACAAGCAACAAGCAAAAGTGACATACCAATGAATAATGACGATTTTCTCATGTGACATTCTCCCCTCTACATTTAAATATGGTCAATAGTCTATTCACTAAAATATGGAATCTAAAACACTTCGAATGAAAGGACAGAGGGACGCTATTTGCAGTCTAAGTTGTTTTACAATTCTATTAACTTTTCTAATCATCTTGATCTTCGTAGTGCATTACTCTAGGGTATTTTATGTAGTCATTCAAACGTGTAAAGGAGTGGTCATGTTGAAGAGAAGGTTATTTGTTGCATTTCTTGTCGTTAGCTCTTTTTTTATGCCTCAGCCTCTTGAAGCAAATGATCACGACCAGCTACACGCTGACACCATTGAACTTAGTGCCTTTTCGTCGCCCGTCAAACCGACGATTGAATTAATCGAGTTAGATTTTTATCAGGTACATGAAACAATCATGGTAGAGGGGCAATTAAAATTCAATGAAGATTATATGCTAGACATTAAGGGGAACCTTACTCCTTATGGGGAAGGAATTATTTCCGAGAATGCACTTGGAGATGTACATACAACGAATACGAAGTATACGATCTTACAATTTTATATTCGGGGCGAGACAAATACACTCCATCTTGTCATTGAAGATCTAGAGGAAGGTAATACGGTTTCTTTTGAAACCAAATTAGAAGACAACAATATGGTGCTTTACAACGCCCTTATTGACTTCGAACTGCAAGAAGACCAAAGTTCTTCCTATGCTACAGCAGAAAATCAGGACGAGAATGTTGAAACTGAACATCAAGAAACCCAACAAGGACAAAAAGACGATGTGGAACAATTAATCGCTGATTTGAACACCCTGACTTCTGGTCCCATAGATATTAATGATTACGAGTACTTAGATTCATCTATGTTCACATTAAATGGCGCCTGGTCTCAAAATTTAACTGGTGATCATGGCTACATGATGTATGGAATCCGTCAGAGTTCTGATCAATACCTGTTGCAAGTAAGCTTTTTCCACGGTAATCAAGTACTTACGGATTGGCGTGAAGGAGCTAGCGTTAGTGAACATCGGTCTACATTGCTACTATCTGATGGGGTCATTATGGCGTATGATCAGTCCACTAACACTGTCAGAGTCGTCCAAGCATTTGCTCCGAATCAAGTAATCGAATATGCAAGCACGAAATCTATATCTTCTGAAAGAACTGTGTTCTTTGAGCAGAATTTACAGATTGGCCAAGAGAAGAAACGGTTTGATCCTTTTTCAAGTGACCTTCCAAACTACTTTATTCGAAGAGCCATGCCGAGTGTTTCACAACCTATACGTACTTTACAGGAATTCATAAATGGCCTCACTAGAGGGTCTAACGAGACTAGGGAGATCGTTACTTATTCTACGTATCAAAGTCAACTTGAAGATGAAGGCGAAGTCGTTAAGAGTATGCGCAGGACTGCACATGATCTGAACTTAAATTCACCTGGCGACAGCATTACTCATTCTGCAAAAATCCATTCTGAAGATATAGAGAGAGAACCGAATGTTACGAACAACGTTACTTGGATTGTACAGACAGACCTAAAATAGAATCGAGGACATTAAATCGGTCCGCTACGTAATACGAGAACTGCTGCTTATGTAATCAGAAGAACCGAGAATCGACCTTTTTAACTTGATTCTGCTTACATTATGAGCAGTATGTGAGTAGAATCATCTTTTATGTGATCAGAAGAACTGTAAATCGTCGTTTTTACCTTGATTCTGCTCACATTACGAGCAGTATGTGAGCAGAGGTGTATCTTAAGTCACGATGAGCTCAATCACAAAAAGGGACGCTATTCGAGAAACAGAGCGCCCGATTTAGTGTTTATTAAGTTAAAAGAATAGTCACTTTACGCAGTACAACACGTTGAGTCCTCGTCTCGAATTTCCGTATCTTGCTTCGTATAAAAATACTCCCATTCATTACCATCTGGATCTGTTACCCAGAACTTATCTTGAAGAGAATAACAACATGTCGTATCCATTTCTTCACGAGCAAAAAAACCAACGTGCTCTAAACGTTCTTTATGTTGTAACAGGTCTACTTTTGACGGAACTTGTATACCAAAATGATTCACTTGATTACCAGTTACAGACGACACCTCGTTTAACGTCAAATTAATTGCCACTTCCTTCGGTAAAAACTTTACATAGTCCTCTTTTAACCTGCTTGGAGATGCTCCAAATAACTTCTCATAAAACTCTCGACTCTCTTTCAAATTACTTACGTTTAATCCAATGTGTACGCTAGTCATTTTCAACACCCTTTCATCAACTTTTTTTGATTAATGATAGATATGTAAAACCATCACTTGGATGGTTTTAACACGCAGCATAGTTGTTCCGATAATAGCTGATCGATTTCTTCCTCGTTAATACTGTAATAACTCCACGTACCTCGTGTCTCTTTCATTAATAAACCTGCATCCATCAAGACCTTTAAGTGGTACGATAGCTTAGATTGGGGAAGTTCCAACTCTTCTGTTAAGTCACAAACACAAGTTTCACCTTTATTACTAAGAACGTTCAATAGGTGTAATCGTTTCGTATCTGCTAAAGCCTTAAACTTCTGCTTATACATTTCAAGTGCTTCAACGCTTACTATTGCATAGGATTGTTGCACGATTGTACCTCCAGTTAGCAATTGGGTAACTTAACAATAACAAACAAAACTTAATTAATCAATTTATTTTGATTAATTACTATCGAAGAACTCTCTTTCCTCAGAAAATACGCTCATTCACCCTTACCATAAATGAAAAGACTACCATTGAAGTTGGCAGCCCTCTATTAGTTATAATTCGTGCTTCAAATGTTATTACTCATTATTCTCATGATCTTCTGCAGCAAGTGCATCTGCTTTCGATTTATGAACCGTTCCGAATGGATGATTTGGAGGGGCATAGATTGAGTATAGTTTTAATGGCGATTGACCGGTATTTGTAACATTATGCCAAGTTCCCGCCGGGATTAGAATAGCTGATCCTTCACCAGCCAGACTTTCAAACGGTAAATTGAGCTCACTCTCTCCCATCTGTACTATGCCTTGCCCTTGCTCAACTTTAAGAAACTGATCAACATTGGGGTGCATTTCTAAACCGATATCCTCACCAGGCTGAATGCTCATTAATGTTACTTGTAAATGATCACCTGTCCAGATTGCTGTTCGAAATGTTTCATTTTGATATGTTGCTTGATCGATATTGAAAACGATTGGTTCTTTACCATAATCAGAGTTCTCATACTGTCTTTCATTTAGATACGAATGACTCGGATGTGCGTATGATTGAGTAGGCATCTGCCGATAATTTTGGGTTGGCATAGATGGATAATACGCATATGGATACATGCATGGTACATAATACACGAACATCAAACCTTTCACCGTTTTAATCGTAATGTATGTATCCGATGATCGAGGGTGCTTGTTAGGTCACGAATTATTCCGTTTCCAACTAATGGAATTAAAAGACATGCTTCTTCTATAGAAACATGTCTTCATCTTCACAACCAGCCACGCAATACATCCCACCAAATTTGTAGTGAGGATGTAAGAATGAGTATGGCAAGGATCCATTTCAAACGATTTGTATTCATTTTTTGACCAAGCTTTGCTCCGATCGGCGCCGCAATAACACTTGCTATAATCATTACAATTGCAGGTCCATAGAGGACTTGATCTGTTGCAACTTTACCGACCGTAGATCCGATGGAAGAGATAAACGTTACCGCTAACGAGGTTGCGATCGTTACACGAGTGGGGAGCTTTAATACGGTTAGCATAATTGGAACGAGCAAGAACGATCCTGCTGCTCCTACAATTCCAGATGCTACACCTACGACAAAGGATAAGCTAGCAGCCAGTCCTTTATGAAATGTAATGTGTTGTGCTGGCTGGTCAGGCAGTTGTTTTTTTGGTAAGAACATCATGATTGCCGCAATTGTCGCGAGTACGGCATAGACAACATTCACGGCGCTTTCTTGAAGAAGATTAGAAGCAAACGCTCCGATAAAGCTTCCAAGTAGAATGCTAGCTCCCATATAAACAATCAATTGCTTGTGCAAATAGCCGGTTCCCCGATACGCCCACACACCCGCAATTGTCGCGAAAAACACTTGAACTGCGCTAATTCCGGCAACTTCATGTGCCGTAAAAGCTGTAAATCCCACTAGTGGAGGAATAAATAAAAGCATCGGATATTTAATAATCGAGCCCCCAACACCTACCATTCCAGAAATGAATGAGCCGATAAAACCAATTAGAAAAATGGTTATGATAAAAAGAATATCCACGAAGTTCCCCTTACTGATAAGAAAAGGGACAGTGATGTGCCCCTCTTCCATCGCCTATTATTCTCCTTTCTTTATGTGGAACGTCAAAACCCCGTCCGCTTCCTTAGTTTGTAACAACTCATGGCCTGTTGACTTCGCCCATGCCTCGAAGTCCTTTAACGCACCTTGATCGGTTGCTTGTACTTCAAGAATGTCTCCTGTTTCTAACTGCTTCATTTCTTTTTTCGTCTTTACGATTGGCATCGGGCATGCCATTCCCTTTGCATCTACTACCTTAGTAATCTTCATTGGTATGAACTCCTTTTTAGTTAAAAGTATTATCGAACCGCACATCGGTTTGGACCAATTTCCATTTCACGTTGATCTTCTAAGCTAGGGCTTTTCTTGCCCAGATTGGTTTCTCTAATTTCACGATAAGCATTCGGTTGCGGTGGTAAATGATCGGTAACCATTGAGCGAAATTCTCGCTCGTCGTCTACGTTTAATCCGTGGTTTCTCTCCATTAAGACACCAAGTTTTTCAGCCACGCTTCCATCGTCATTCAATTCATCAATGATCATGAAATGCGCAGGCATGACGATAAGGTCTGGTGATAATGCTTGATACGTTTTATACAACGAGTGTCTTAAATCCCCCACCCAATCTTCTGCTTTTCCAGCTAAATCTGGTCGTCCAATTGAATCAATAAATAGAATGTCTCCCGTTAATAAATAGACCTCGTCGATAATAAAGGACATCGAACCAATCGTATGACCTGGCGTTTCTAGAGATTGGATGTCAATTCGAGAAGCACCTACTTGCAAATGGGTGTTATCTTCAATCGGCTTATAATTAAACGTGACGTCTTCGGCATCTTTTGGTGGAAACCAATAGGTCGCACCGGTTTCTTCAGCAATCATTCTGCCACCCGAAATATGATCGGCGTGTAAATGGGTATCGAACACATGCGAGATCGATACCCCTTTCTCTTTCGCAAACGTCACGTAAACATCTGTCATTCGCGTCGCATCAATAATGGCGGCTTCGTTCCCGGACAACACCATATACGATAAACAGCCTTTACCGAGACGAACAAATTGGTATAACTCTCCACCTTCACGTAAATCGGCGACTTTAATGAGCTCTAAATGTTCACTCCATGCTTTCATACCGCCTGCTAAATAAGAAGCATTGAACCCTTCCTCCGAAAGCATCTCACCGACTAAAATCGATGAACCTTCTTTTGCACAGACGACGAGAATCGGTTGATGTTTAGGAAGCTGATCAACGATCTCTTCGACACCATCTAGTAAATCAAAATACGGGACATTCAAGTATTGAATATTCTCTCCTTCAACCTTCCAATCACGAAACGCATCTTCATTTCGAACATCTAAAATAAACAACGGCTCTTTCTGAATGACCTTTCTCGCTAACTCACTGGGATTCATAGCTATTAAGCTCACCTTTGGTTTCCTCCTTTGATATTCCATTGACTCATGCCAGGCACGACATTTACGACGTTATGATACCCCTGGTCAGCTAACGCTTGAGCTGCTAAATCACTACGATTACCCGTCCGACATACGACATAAATGGTTTGATCTTTTCTTAATTCATGCATGCGCTCACGTAATTCACCAAAGGGAATTGAGCGAGCACCTTGAATGTGCTGTTCGTCGTAATCATGTTTCTCTCTCACATCAACAATGACGAAATTCGAGTCACCATCAATGACGCTTTGAAGTCCTTTGTTATCAATCACATGTGGAAATTTGCACTCGTTTGAATCGTTACTTCCCACGCGTAAATAATGTTTTAGCGACTGATCCTCTTCCACAGTCTTTAAATACTCATGTCCTGCTTTTTGTGCCCATGCCTTTAGATCTGCCGTTGAGCCTTGGTCTGTCGCTTGCACTTCAACAATGCTTCCTGGGGCAATGTCTTTCATTGCTTTTTTTGTTCGAACGATTGGCATTGGACAAGCCAATCCTTTTGCATCAACAATTAATGTGACGTCTTCCATTACATTCACTCCTCTTAAATAAATAAGTTCACGTTTCCATCTTCAGCATCGGCTAAATACGCTGCAACACCGGCATATTGAGTACTTTCTCTCAGTTCTGCTTTTTGCAGTCCTAACAAATCCATCGTCATCGTACAGGCCACTAAGTTGACATCTTGTTCTTCTGCCATTTCAATGAGATCGGCTAACGGCATCGCATTGTGTTTTTTCATGACCTTTTTTATTAATTTTGGCCCCATTCCCGCAAAGTGCATTTTAGACAATCCCATCTTTTCAGCACCACGGGGCATCATTTTGCCGAACATTTTCTCCAACATCGTTTTGTTCGCTTGAATTGGTTCATCTTTCCTCAACGCATTAAGTCCCCAGAACGTATGAAAGATGGTGACCTCATGATCATAAGCCGCTGCACCATTTGCAATAATGTACGCAGCCATTGCTTTGTCATAGTCTCCACTAAAAAGAATAATGTTCGTTGATTTCGTTTCCGTCATCGTCTTCTCCTCACTTATACATATACCCGTATAGGTATTATAATTGCTAAAATTTTTTTCTAGGGTAGACAGGCTACCCTAGCGACTCTTAACGAGCAAGTTCACAGCTTGGTCGACATAGTCTTTCGTATCTTCTCCATCTTCAATTGCTTTCTGAACACATTCTACGAGGTTCTCACTAACAATAACCCCCATCGTGCGATCAATGGCTGTACGAGAAGCCGCTAGTTGGGACACAACATCACGACAATCTTCCCCGTCTTCCATCATTTTTAAAACGCCCCGAAGTTGTCCCTCAACTCGTTTTAATCGATTTTTCATTTGATCGGTATATTCCATGTCGTTTCACCCCTTTGTTCGATTAACTTATTTCTCATAATATACCCCTATGGGTATAATGTCAATTTGTATGATCTTCTAGAAAATGATTTACTGTTAACTCGGTCTCAAGATCATGGTCACCATGACGGTTATGATAATAAAAGAAAGAAGCCCAATGAACATGATAAAATTATTTTGAAGTAACGCCTCGACGAAGACAATAACAGGCTCAAAATTAGCAAGATACGAAAACAAAACAAACAAGATGATGAACGCAACGATCCTTCTCACCACTACCACCTACTTATAAAATAACGTTTGGCTTTCAATGATTGTATCCATCACGACTTGGTTATGATGCCCATCTTCAATGAGTGGTAAATCCCGATCGACTTGATGAAAGGCAAAATAATCATACACCTTTTCTAAGAAAGGATAAAATGCTGGATAATAAGCCGCTGCCTCTTTCGACTGTAGCGCTGGCAGCTTTCCTTCTGACCGAATGTCGAGCTCTTCTAATGGTGCTTGAGCTTGCCCTATTAAAAGCAACTTATCATTCTCTAGTTTAATCGTTCCTTGCCTTCCAAATACCTTGATGTTAGACCCAAATCCGTGGTTAACACAAGAAAGCAACTGAATTGAAAATGTGCAATTCTTCTTCATCTTTCCGTGAATAAAGAACCCATCATCAGCATCTCTCATTTCTCCAGCACCTTCAGGTACGTGCGTATGTAACAACCCATTCACGTTCGCTACCTCATCATCCACTAACCATCTCAAACAATCAATCATATGTGTGCCTAAAGCGCCTAGCATACCTCCGAATTGTTGTTTTTCACCCATCCAACCTCTTTTGTTCAAATGCAAGCTTTGATATTGAGGGCTTGAGATGTGATTCTCAAAGTGAATAGCCTCCCCGATTAGACCTTGTAGCATGAGCTCCTTCATCTTCTGACAGGCAGGGTGATACCGCCATTCAAAATCAATAACGACTTTCGCATCGTAAAGAGCTGCAAGTTCTACAAGTTCTTGTGATTCACGATGATTCATCGTAAACGGTTTCTCACAAACGACATGGATGCCTCTTTTCAACGCCTCTTTAACCATAACAAAATGATACCGAGGTAACGAACTAACAAACACGACATCTAGCTCTTCCTTCTCTAGCATTAAGGTCCAGCACTTATAATGAACTGGCGCCCGCTCCTCATCTAATAGATGATCTGGTAAACGATGCCGATTCATCGTACAAATTGCCGTAACTTCCATTTCAGGATGCAACGCAATGATTGGAGCTTGAACGTTTAAGCCAAATCCACCGCCGATTATCCCAACTTTCATCTGTATCCTCCCTTTAGTTTGATACGTAAGAACTCTCACCCATCACCATACATTCAACGTGCTAATTCCATGCCCCTGCTTTCTCTCAATGCTCATCCATAAAAAAAGCACAAGCAGGTGTTGTGCCTGACTTGTGTGTGGTATCGTTAAGTCTTCGCCCCACCTACTTACGAGTGACCAATTCCCGAAGAGCGGGTTTTAAAATTTTCCCACTCGTTGTTTTAGGTAATTCATCTAGTTGTGTAAAGTAAGCGGGTATTTTATAGGGTGCTAACATGGGCCGACAATGACGCTGCAACATGTCTGTGGTCAATGTAACACTCGAATCTTTCGTTGAAAAGTATGCATGTACGACCTCGCCCATAATTGGGTCTGGACTGCCGATGACACTTGCTTCTAAAATATCTGGGTGGGTGTAGAGCACTTCTTCAATTTCTCTCGGGTAAATGTTCATCCCTCCCCGAATCACTAGATCTTTCTTCCGATCCACGATATAGAGATAACCTTCATCATCTTGATATGCAATATCACCCGTATATAGCCAGACATCTCGAATCGTATTAGCTGTTGCGACCTCATTTTTCCAATACCCTTTCATTACATTTGGACCCTTAACCGTAAGTTCACCTTTCTCATAACTCGGCATTTCTTTACCTTCGTTGTCTCGAATCACCACAGAAACTCGGGGGAGTGCCGTACCAATGGATCCGGGCTTCTTTTTACCTTCTGGACGATGACTAGTCACGATTGGAGAACATTCCGTAAGCCCGTACCCTTCAATTAGTTCAACCCCTGACACAGCTTTCCACCGATCGAGTAGTTCTACTGGCATTGGGGCTGAGCCTGTAAAAGCGATTCGAAGATATAGAGTACGTTCGTTGATTCGAGGGTGATTAAGCAACATCGCGACAACACTAGGTGGAATAAAGTAAAACGTGACCTTCTTATCTTCTAAAAGCGTTAAGACTTTATCAGTCGAGTACTTTGGCAAAATGTAGCTCGTACCACCAGCAACAAGCATTGTAAGCATGCAATTGGTCTGAGACGCAGCATGATAAAGAGGAGAAGAGATTAAGCAATAATCATCACTAGAACAATGGAGAATGTCTTTATACGTCATCGCATTCGTTCGTAACCCTTTGTGAGTGAGCATTGCACCTTTTGGCTTCCCAGTCGTTCCAGACGTATATAAAATTTGACATACGCGTTCATCATCAACGACACCTGGATCACAATGTGTAGGCAAAGACTGAATCGCACGCAACAGTGCATTGTCAGATGATTGGGCATCAACTAAGATTACATCAATAAGATTGTCGCTATTCTCCCTAACAGCTTGAACATTCTCCGAAGCTGCAGCATCAACAACAAAAAGCACCGGTTGTGAGTCAAACGCGATATGCGTTATTTCTGCTGCTGCTGTATAGGTCGGATTAATCGGTACGATAATGGCACCGCACTTTACAGCTGCAAAATAACAATACACAAACTCTAAACTATTACCTAGTTGCAACAAGATCCGATCACCCTCAACGACACCTCGCTGACGGAACAAATGCGTCGTTTGATTAATCGTTCGTTCTAGTTGCTCATAAGTAATACGCACATCCTCATTTTCAAGTGCAAGTTTCGTTGGCGTTTCTTCAGCTTTCTGCGTAATGATAGAGGCAAGGTTCATGACAACACTCCTCGTGGAATAAGTTTGTACCTTTACTCCCTATATAAATTAAGCGCTTTCATAAAAGTTCCTGCTTATTTTTAGAAATACCTCGTTACTAAACTTATGATCTGTTTGACGTGTGGTTTGATGAATCGTGCAAAAAGGGAAGGAATAGCGCATGCAAAAGACTCGATCATAATTTCCCCCTATAAAGAACCTTAGACCAATTACTTTTGAATTGTAGAAGTGCTCTTTTCATAATGCTGTTAGTCTTGATACGTTTCTATTGTGTGCTGGATCAATTCCTTGAGCACATCTAGATCGATATCAGCCAATTTATTAACATATATACAAGCCTTACTCTTTGTGTGTTTACCGAACCGTGCTAACAGTTCCTCTCTTTTCTCACTTTCATAGGCTAAATAGAGACTAATTTTTGCCTTTCTTGGTGAAAAACCCGCTAAAGGAGCGTCTCCTTCACGTCCAGATGCGTATTTATAATGATAGCTACCGAAACCTATAATACTAGGTCCCCACATCTTTGCCTTGTACCCCGTTACCTCTTCAAAGATTTCTACTAATTGATAGGCGTCTGCCTTTTTCTTCTCACTTTCTACACTTTCAATAAATTCGTTTACACTATTGTTGGTTTCTTTCATCTTTGGCTCGGGCATGTATGCATTCTCCTTTTATTTTGGATAAAGCGATTCGTTGAATTATAAGTTTTGCCTAGATACTTTCATTAAGTATTTAGTAAGAAATTCTTGATCTTCGGGGAAGGTTAACTCTAACGTTTTTAATTCATCTACATCTTTCCAAGCGATATCATAAATAAGATTGTCAGGATCTTGAATGTTTCTTTTTCCTCCTACAACGTTCACAAAGAAATAGTGAGCTTCAACAGCTAGACTAATCTGTTCATAAGTTCTTTGCTTCACCTTCAGTTTCTCAACGACTTCCACTGTATAACCCGTTTCTTCTTTCGCTTCTCTAATGCAGCACTCTTCAAATGTTTCTTCTTGTTCTTTTCCACCCGATGGAATGGACCACGTTTTCTTTTCTTCAGGTTTGCCTTGCAAAACCATTAACAATTGACCATCCTGGTTGACACATACACCTGAAGAACCCAACCATTTTTTCATTTTTGATCCCCCATTAAAAGAAGTTCCTTCAGTAAAAAATGAGTATAGTCATTCGACTCAATTCTTCAGAAACTATATAAAAATAAAAAATATTCACGTAAAATGATTTTAAAATCGTAGTGTCATAATTATAATAAAACGACCGATCAATTAGCCATGACGAAACCACCTATCGAGGAGGATCATCATGAACAATAATGATTCCATGTCACTCCTAAGAAAAGCAGAAACACTAGTAATCAAAACGCCTTTAGTAAAACTCTTAATATTTATTATACCAATTTCGATGATCTTAACGTTCGTCTACCTTTTTTCTCAAGATGCGTTTCGCGCGATTATATATACCCTCAATTATAAATAACAAAAATGAAGAGCATACCCTATGCTCTTCATTTTTGTTTGGAATAATCATTGTCGTTGCTTTCTTTAAAGATTAGACACTGTGCAAAGTATTTTTCAGCATAAATAGAGCTAGATAATCACATTTTTTAGCTTCTCCCTTACATCATAGTAGGAGATGCTTTCCCATCCCACGCTGATGAACTTTCCAAGACTAACGCTAGAGTAGTTTGAAGAGGCTTGTATGCAGAATACAAATAGCATTCCAGTCATCCAAAAGAAACTAACTCTCCATAAGCTTTTTAAGGACTGTAACGCAATCAATAATTTGCTGTACTTCAACGTATTCATCAATCATATGAGCTTGCTCTAAATTTCCAGGTCCAAACACAGCAATATTCTTATTGCCAGTCTTTAAACCGATCATCGCGACATCTGTATAAGCAGGAAAACCGCTATGACCGATGTCGGTTTGAAAAGATGCTTCATATGCATGTTCAATTCGAGCTAAAAGGTTAGAGTTTTCATCTGATTCTAAAGGAATTCGAGCAAAACCAAATTGTTCTATTTTGAAGTTTGATCCTGTCACTCTTGCACAACCTTGCTTTAGTGATTGTTCTACAATCTTTTCTGCTTCTTCTTGGGTCATTGGGGGTACTAATCTAAAATCAATCTCAAACTGAACAGAACCCGAAACCATATTTGTTTTCTCACCACCATGAATCGTTCCTACAGACAATGTAGGCTCACCGAATATCTCATGATTGTATTCTAGTTTACTTACGTTACGTTTAAGATCAGTGATACATTCTGCTGCAGCGTGTGCAGCATCAATACCTAACTTTGCATTTCCGCAATGCGAGCTTTTTCCAATAACAGTGATCTTATACCATATTGTTCCCTTATGAACTTTCGATAGTGTTAAACTTGTTGGTTCGGTAGCCAGAAAATGAGCATCTTCAGGTACGATTCCATCCTCAATTAAAGCTACAGCCCCTTTCATATACGGACCTTCTTCATCGACACTAGCAATTACATAAATGTCACGTTTCACTTCAGTTTTTGATTCCGCAAGTTCTTTTAGAGCAACTAATGTTGATGCTAAGCCACTTTTCATGTCACAAGAACCTCTACCATACAGCTTTCCATCAATGATCTCACCGGAATAAGGACCTACACTCCATTCCCCTTCTGCTGGTACGGTATCCATATGAGAAATAATTACGAGAGGCGGTAATGAACTATGTTCACATGGATACTTTATAATTATATTGTTTCTATGTTCTTCAACTGATTGTACCTTTACGGAAATACCTTCTATTCCCTCCAACCATTTTAAAATATAATCAGCACACTCTTTTTCGTTACCATAAGGATTTACGCTCGGAATTTGCACTAAGTCTCTCGTTAATTGAATCGCCGTATGCAAAACTAACATCTCCTTTATGCAATATTTTTCTTATCATTAAGTCCTTTATGTTCTTCCTGATTGAACTCTTTCAATGCCAACTCAAAGCGATTCGACACCGATACAGGTCGAGGCTTTGTTAGCAAGCTGACCACAACGAAGAGTATTACATTTACAAATAGACCATACATTGAAGAACTAAGACCAAATGGTAACGGTAAAGGAGTAAATTGAAGGATCATCATGACGAACAATCCACTAATAATGCCAGTCAATGCTCCGATTGAAGTAGAGCGTTTCCAGAATAATGCACCCAATGTAGGTACGATTAACTGCGCAGTCCCACCAAACGCAATTAGACCCACCGTTACGAGTAGACCTGGTGCAAATAAAGCTAAAACGTAAGCAATAGCTGAAAATACAACTAAGTAATACCTACCAATTCTCATAAGTTTTTCATGTGAAGCATTGGGATTTTTATATCTTTGATAAAAATCTTTTGTCATTACAGTAGACACAGCATGGATTTGACTATTTGCAGTCGACATTGCAGCCGAAGCCCCAGCTGCCAGAATTAATGCAGCGATAATAAATGGTGCATACTCCATTAATAGTAACGGAAGTATTTGATCGGGATTCTCTACACCGGGCATTACCAGAACCCCTGTCCAACTAACTAACAGTGAACCTGCATAACAAATCGCAATAATAGATATTAGAAAAGGCATTAGATTAAAGATCGTACCATTCTTAACCGAATACATACGCAACCACATTTGAGGACCCATTAATGCTCCAATTGCTGTTATAAAACAAAGTGAAATCCACATACCATATCCTGCATTCCCATCAGGACCAGGTAACACCATATGTTCTGGATATTGAGCTTGCATCTGCTCAAACATAGCTATGGGTCCACCTACAACATTAGAAAGGTAAAGCCCAGCAAATAGCAGACCAAATAATAAAATTGCACCATAGATAATATCTGTCCACGCAATTGCTCTTATCCCGCCAACCCAAACATAAATTAAAATAACGATATAAAACATTAATGCAGCTAACCAAAAAGGAATATAACCTCCTGAAGCAATTTCTATTAAATAAGCTCCGCCTGTCAACTGAATTTGTAAGTATGGAATCGTAAAAACCACAACGACGATACCAACCACTACTCTTATTTTTTCGCTATCATAAAAATCACCTAAAAGATCTGACGGCGTCACATAATTAAACTTCTTCCCTAAGTACCAAACCCTCTTCCCAACTACAAAATACAAAATCCCAAATAAAATGTTCCAACCAATTGCAGTTAAATAAACAGGTCCTTCAGAATATAAAGAGGCGTTGGATCCCAAAAAAGCAAATGCACTCCACCATGTTGCCGATACTGTAAAAAATGTTGTGATTGAACCCATATTACGGCCTTGTATGAAATAATCATCACTCGTATTGTCCGATTTAGTTGCCGCCAATACCCCTACGATTAATGGGATTATCATAAATAATAGTATTATAACTACACCAGAGACCAACTTCTTCACCCCTTACTCTGTTTTTTGATTACCCCAATTTAATTTATATGCGATGTACATAACTAGGGTTAAAATTGCCCACCAAAGAAAATTCCAAAAAATAAAAAAAGGTAAACCTAAAATTACTGGTTCAATCCGATTCGCTAATAAGATTATTGGACTTTGAAGCATAAATAAACCACCAATTATTAAGATCAAGATTACTTTACGTACACTCAAAACTTCTCACCCCTTATTGAATCAGAATTATTAGATTATTTTATTATTACTAACATACCAAACAATTAACTTTAATGATTCATACATGCTGTTTAACAAACCTCATATTTACCGTTACATTCTGTATTCCTATTGTGAACGAATCTATCAAGGAGTTTTAATCAAATACCATAAAATGGGGAGATTATGTAGCTAAAAATTAAAACTTCAAAATCGCCAAATAAACGTTTTTACGAGGGGATTTTGCATCGACTATATACATCGAACCATCAAAATCCCCACATACAAGAACTTACCCCTACGCTAGTTTTCTTTGAGGGCTTCTTTAATAGTTCCATTCACAAACTCTTGAAACTTCTTTTCCTCTTCCGAGAATGGATTGTGGTTGCTTTCTTCAAAGATGGTTAACGAAGCTGTTGGGATCAATTGAGCAATTTCAATTCCGAACTTCATCGGGCACTGGGCATCGTATTTTCCGGCATAAATATAGCTAGGTACAGTTACATTTTTTAGCTTCTCCCTGATATCATAGGTAGGATATTCAACTTTCCTAAAATAATCTAGCCTCTCTCCGACAGGTTTACCACTATTCGGCTTCGTCATCGCATCTTGCAGCTTATCTTCTGAGTAATAGGACATTAAAGCCCATTCATAATTCAGTTTTCTTCGAGTTTCAATTGGTGTTGTCGGATCGTTTAGTTGATCCATAATATCTACGATGAGCGTGAAATTCAGATTTTCGGGGCAATAAATGGAGTTCGGATCTGATCCATATTCATAACTTGCCGCTGCCCCACCTGCGATAATCTTCGTTAAAGAAGCTGGTCGATTAATCGCATACTTCAATGCCAACATCCCACCGGTAGAGTGGCCTGCAAATCCCCATTGGTCAAACTCTAAGGTGTCACGAAGTGCTTCCAAATCCAAGATCGTCACTTCCATATTGTATTCATGTTCCTGTTTCGCACCTACGGATTGACCTGCACCCCTAAGATTAATGAGGTGTACCTTATAGACATCCGTAAATGGATTTGCAAAGGCATTTCCACGTTCATTAAAAGCACTATAATGATGGGTGACGGCTAAAGGCTCACCGTCTCCTTTTATGAAAACTTCAAAGACACCCCTGTCTGTCTCAATCAGCTGTTGAGTCCACATGCAAGACCCTCCATTTCATTCTGTAATCATTGATAAACTTCTATTTAATCGATACTACTCAGCACTTTATGCTAATTTTTAACGTTTTACTTGCACACTTTACTTTAATAGATCTTTTGAAAAACATTAGGGTAATCAATTACAAAACCATCATCGTCGACTGTTATTTCTGTTTGATAACCTCGACACTCATAATCATAGTAACGATTGCCATCCTTTGTTTTACTATATTTATAACTCTGCTTAACCTTCATAACTTCTAATTCAGGGAAAGAAATATACACCATCTCAAACTTCTTTTCATCACCTACATTCCAACTCTCTCTATTGATTGGTAACGTGTTTGAAAACGGGGTTGCTGATAAATCTACATCAATCGCTCCTCTAAGGTTTTCTAAAGGTGCTCCATCCTCATTAAACCAATTCCCATTTCCATCGCTATGTATTTTCAATCGATTTTGGTTTTCTATTTCTATATTCACTTCAGTTGTAACCCAATTTTGATTTAGTTGGATGCAGTATTTTATTGCTATTGGTTTAACGTCATCGACGGTAGTAATGATTGTTCCAATTGCATTAATGTCTTTTTCTATCCTCAAATCAAAATGCTCGTAACCGAATGCCTCTAAATTTTTCCATATAATTTTTTTATTCATTGTATCTCTCCTTCGTTGTCTATTCGCTTTCTATAAAACATTTCCTTCTACAGTTTAATACCCTAACACTCTACAAATTAGAAAAAGCGATACGCTATTAACGTATCGCTTAGAAGGAACTCCTTTTAACTTTACCGGATAACCATCACTCAGTTTCTTCTACCGTAATCGAGAAGCTCATCGTCTCTTCAACTTCGAATTGGTTGAATGCTGTCACTGTAATCTCATACGTGCCTGGTTCGGTTGGGACACCTGAGATTGTGCGGCTATCCGCAACACCGACCATGCCTTCGGGTAGTCCTTCGAATTCTATGGCTGCATCGTCATCATTGACGAATAGATCAATTGGACTGATTTCTTCGCCTGATTTCACAGTCAGGTCATCTTGTTGGCGGATGTTCAATTGTCCGATCTGCTGATCGTCGTCTCCATCCCTTTTTGGTGACTCATATGGGATCGGTTTAGGTTCATTTTCTGGAGGTTCAGCAACCGATTGATCAACATTGCCAAGTTGGATCTGGTCGGTCATAACAGTCGTTCCTCGTGTGCTTAAAGACAGCGGAGCCGTGTACTCATCGGTTTCCGGTTGATAGTTACGATTTCCAGTATCATAGTCTGTTGCATTGAACTCACCGAGTTTCGGTGAGTACGTATTTACGGTAACTTCACCAGCATCGATATCAAACTGCAACAACCGCATGAATCCTGTGTTACGCTCGCCATCGACTTCATAGTTCTGGTAATCTGCTAACATTTCAAAAACTGGACCGTTGTTGCCGTTAAAGTTCTGATTCCAAGCCGTTCCATGATAGTGACCGGAAGAGACCATGACGATGTTGTCATTTTTTTCGACGACTTGTGTTCTCAGTAAATGACTGTTATCACCGTAGCCTCTGTTTCCAGACGCTTTTGTAGCATCATCACTACTTGATGCTCTCAAATAGGAATGCGTGAACAAAAATGCATCACGATTTGGAAACGCCTCAAGCACTTCATTCGCCCAGTTTCTCTGTGCGTTCGTATGACCATATGGCAAGTGAACCGCGATAAATTCATGGTCGTCGACTTCAAATAAGTCGTAATGAGCGGAGTTATCCCCTTCTTGCCATGGACCGCCGTAAGTACCGTTCTCCCAAGATTGTGATGCTTCCTCGTATCGTTCTTGAGAGAAATAATCATTGAACATATCATTGCCAAAAGCACCCCAACCGTTGTCGTGGTTACCTGGGAGGATGCCGTTTGGAATCCCAGCCTCATCAATGATCGCCTGCATATCCGAAGCAAATCCGAATTCCTTCTGCGCCTGTTCTTCTGAATGATGCGGCAACATCCAATTTTCGATAATGTCACCTGTATGAGCAACGTATGCGATTTTTCGCTGATCTTGATTATCAACGATCCAATTCATCTTATCTCTGTAAGCTGAAGCGAAACGCTCCTGTGCGTCTTCATCGAGTTCTGGGTCAACGGCTCCTTCTGCTAAGAACTGAGTATCTGTGATGTGAGCCATCGAGAAATCATACGTTTCAGGATCACGGAAATCGTCTGTAACACCGCTGGAGTCAGGTTTCCAGTTGCCTGTTCTCGTCATCGATGAATCTTCACCAACAATGGCGATGTGTGCAGCATCATTCACATCACGATAATCCTCAGACAGATAGGCTTTCAATACTGTATTGTCAGGTGCAGAGCCTGATTCACTTCGTAATTGATCCCAACGCTCTTTTTCATGATTCCACGCCAATAAGGAAACGTCACGTTCTGGGTCAACCTTCCCGCTCCATCTAACTGGAGTGTGCTCCCCAGGATGCTCCAATTCAAACGCCTGATAAGGGGAAGCATTTGGTCCAACTTGTTCCGACTGCCAGAGTTCATCGTCTTCCTCAAGAACCTCCTCTGGTGCAGAACTGAAATCCATGAGTGCCGGTCTTTGTAACTCATCTGTGAAACTTCCTTGCGTGGCACCAAACGGCTCAGTTGCGACCACTTCAGATGTTGAGGCTGCAATCAGCGTTGCAGCCGTTCCAAATGCCACCATCATAAAACCTGCACGCGTTGCCCATTGTCGCCTTCTTGGAATTGATGCGATCCGAAAACCTCGAGTTTTTACTTTCATTGTAGTCCTCCTTACAAAGTTAATTAGAAATTTGATCTCAAGATACGTTTTCCATACCGCTTTGTAAGACCTCCATGAATCACCTCCAATCACGCTTCACCTGTGCATTCTCTTATAACTGCTGATTATTTCTGTTATAATTGCTATAAATTCACTATAAATGATCGATGTTAAGTGATCATAAAGCCGAAGTTAATAGATTCTAAACTATACAACAATATCAAAGTGTCTAAATACACAGACTTTATGCACTGGACTTCACTCTGAACTTTCACCTCAAAAGCGCAGTATAAAAGGAAAAACCACCAGTTTTCACCTGGTGGCTTTTCCTTTTATCGCGTTGTTTTATACTTTACAAAGTTAATGTTTTAATTATCCAATAGTCCTTGTTCAACTAAAAAATCTCGTGCAACTTCTTCGGGATCTTCATCTTCAATATCGACTCGGAAGTTTAACTCTGAAATCTCTTCAACCGTTCCAACTCCTGCTAATTGATTTAAAATCTCTTCGATTTCAGGGTGTTGTTGGAGTGCAAAGTTCGTCACTAAAGGTGCTGCTTGGTAAGGTGGGAATAAATCTTCATCATCTTCCAAAACGACCATGTCATATTCTACGAGTTGTGGATCAGTCGAGAAGACATCACTAATTTCAATACTCCCGTTACTAATGGCTTGATAACGGGTCGACACATCGATGGACGTCACATCTGAAAAACTAAACCCATACACATCTTCAAACCCCGCATATCCGTCTTCACGATCCATAAACTCAAAGGTAAAGCCCACACTTAACTCGTTCGTATATGGCATTAAATCAGAAATCGTACTCACTTCTAATTCTTCAGCGAGCTCCCTCGGCATCGCTAAGGCATACGTATTCTGAAAGCCCATTGGTTCTAAAAAGTGAAAACCATACTCCTCGTAGATTCCGTCCCGTGCTTCTTGATACGACTCTTCTTCGTCATAACTAAACTCTTCCTCATTTAATAGGTCGGCCAATACCGTCCCACTGAATTCAGGATAAATATCAACATCTCCAACAATTAACGCATTGAAGTTCACGTTCGTTGCACCAAGAGGTGCAATGACTTCTACGTTTAAGTCGGTTTCTTCCTCGATTAATAGCTTGTACATATTCGCAAGAATCGGGGGTTCCGGACCTAGCTTCCCACCGATGACTAAATCAGGTTCATCTTTAAACATAGAGACGACCGGTTGTATAAACACGATCAAAAGGGCGATGGCGACAACGGCTATGATCGGCTTAAATGAGGCACGTCGGTTCCTTTTTGTACCTCGTTCTGTTAAACGAAGAATAACATCTAACACAATCGCTAGAAGTGCAGCAGGAAGTGCTCCAAACAAGATGTATTCATTATTCGTTCGCTGAATCCCTGTCATAATGATTTGCCCGAGGCCACCCCCACCAACGAGAGCCGCAAGCGTTGCCGTGCCGACAATTAACACCATTGACGTACGAATTCCCGCCATGATCGTCGGCATCGCTAGGGGAAGTTCGATTTTCATTAAGCTTCGATAAGAATTCATCCCCATCCCTCTTGCCGCTTCAACAATGGCCGGATCAACTTCTCGAATTCCGGTGAACGTATTTCTCATGATCGGTAACAATGCGTACGCCGTCAGAGCAATAATCGCTGGTGTCGTCCCAATTCCAACAAATAAAACGAGAAAACCGAGTAAAGCAAGCGATGGAATCGTCTGTAATACCGCCGCAAACCCAATGATCCACTCAGAATAGCGAGTGTACCTCGTTAATAAAATTCCTATCGGTAAGGCGATCGCAACTGCAATCAATAGTGAGACGAGTGAAAGTTGTACGTGCTCCCAAAAGGAGTTGAATAGTAAATCCGATCGTTCTTGAAACAGTGACACGTAAGATTCCATAAAATTCGCCATATCGTTTTGCACCAATCAACATTGACTCATTCCTAGTTGACTGTGCATTCCTCTATTCCTTGCACTAGGAGGGTGCATGTAATCTTTTTTTCTGATTGCAGCTATACTAACGCACGAGCTAAGTCTTTATAAGAGACACTTCCAATGACCTTGCCATTCTCTTGAACCGGTAAAGCTGGAAGATGACTACTCTCCAATAGTTCAAATGCTGACTTCACAGAACTTGATGCATCAATTGGAATCATCGCCTCCAACTCGTTGTGATCGTTATACGTCGTTACCCATTCACCGTGCTCATTTATAATAAACTGTACCGTTACTCGCTGTTCATCACGATGAGTTCGTATGTATTCACTCCTGTCAATTGGCGTTAACGATTCTTTTAACGACAGGTTCTTCTTTTCAACGGACCGACCAATAAAAGCTTCGACCGCTGGTGTTGCAGGATTTCGTTTCAACTCATCTGCCGTACCTACTTGTAACAAAACACCCGCTTCCATCATGCCAATTCTGTCTCCGAGCAAAGTCGCTTCGTTCATGTCATGCGTCACAAACACAATCGTTTTTTTGATTCTTTGTTGTAATGCTTTTATGTCTTTTTGCAATTGTTCTCGTACGAGTGGATCGAGCGCACTAAACGGTTCATCCATTAAAATAATGTCCGGATCACCTGCGAGAGCTCTTGCAACCCCGATCCGCTGTTGTTGACCACCCGATAAATCAGCCGGAAGCCGGTCACGATATGTCTCGGGATCCATCCCCACCAGTTCTAGCAATTCATTCACTCGTTTTTGTATATCGTCTTGTTTCCATTTTTTCATCTCAGGTACGACCGCAATATTCTCTGCGACAGTTAGATGAGGGAATAGTGCAATCTGTTGCAAGACGTAACCAATGTTCCATCGCAATTCATGCATGTTAACGTCTGTATGATTTGAACCATTAATCGTAATCGTACCGCTTGACGCATCAATTAATCGGTTAATCATCTTAAGCGTCGTCGTTTTGCCACATCCGCTCGGCCCAATTAACACGAAGAATTCACCACGTTCAATCGTAAACGATAATCCTTTTACTGCTTTTCTATCTTCTGTAAACGACTTGTCCACTTGATTAAATGTAATCACCGAAACCGTACCCCTCATTTCTTCACTCATTCAATTGCTCATTAAACGTAGTATAACCCGACTTTCAACTTTAAAAATAAACGACCACTTTCGCAAACTTCACATAATTCCTGAGCTTTACTCTTAATGCATAGTCTATTTTTAACAGAAAATGGATGTCAGGTAAAACGTTTTGATCTTTTAATCGGGGATTACATAGTAGAGCCCCCGCGAACGTGAAAGGCTATTGCTTGAACTGTATTCGTTTGTCGCTTACTATGAACCTTTCGAATGGAAACGCAAGGGGGAAACATGTGCAAAGAGATGTAAATAAGATCATTACGACCGTCAGCTACACCCTGTTTTTCGTTTTTTGGGTTGCATCCTTTCTCTCATTGGTGTTTACAAACAGTATGGGTTATTTTTATCTTATAGGTTTTCTCTTCTTCTTTAGCGGATTAACGATTGTAGAAATTAGAAAAGGGACTAAGAAACTTTCCATATTTTATGGAGCATTCTTTATTATATTTTTATTGCTTGGGATTTTAGAATTTTTTGTTTATTGAGGGTGGATTGAAGAGAAAAACTGCTATGAATACAAGCCTTATTAATTTCCTAGTTCTAGCTTACTTACGCTCCTGGAATATCTTTTCAAATCGATTGATTGCCTTTATCATTAAACAAGATCATTCATAACAGTAGGAGGTAATTGTATTAAGAAAGTCATCATCAGAAAGTTGCTAATAGCCATTTTACTTCTTACATCATTGATTAGTTACTTTAGCCTGTTGGATGTATTCAGGGATCGTGACATTACTTGGATTGAAAACATAGCCTCCGCTTTATTTGTTAGCGTAATTTTCCTAATCATATGGTTAATGGAAGCTTTTCGTAGGAGCAAACAAGAGAACGAGGTTTAGAAGAACAGCATGATCGTCGGCAGAGCGCGAGGTAAGCCTGAACTGCGAAACACAGTCTTCATAGTTTGGCTTTAATCATTATCTTGCTCTTCTGCCATCTCCTCAGCAATATCGCCCTCTTCTGCATCATCAGGAATTACATCTTCAAGTTGAAAGAAACCCTCGTCAAATTCATCAACTTCTTCAAAATCCAAAACCGTTATCGTCTGCTCAAACTGTGTAGAAGTTTTGCTTTTCACAATCATATTGGTGTCTTGATCGAACCAGTGCTCACTTTCACCTTCATCAAAGCTGACAATGACTTTGTAAGTCAGCACATCATTCACTTCTTCTTCACCCTCATACGTGAGCGACGTGTCCTCCTCAGCAATATTACTTTCAAGAGTACTCGCCCAATTCAACAAGTCTGCAGCAGCATCTTCTTCAATCGGTAATTCTTCTTCATTGTAAACGTTATAATAATCTTGATAATTGATGACATGTTGACCGTCAGATGCTTGATACATCGTGCCTGTCGTTTGCTCTTCATCTATTTCAAACCTTGAGTGGACTGGATCCGCAGATAAATCTGCATATTCAATTGTATCAAGTGGCTCATTCTCCTCACCAGCAATTTCAAACACAATTCGATAACGCTCAATTTCAGCAACATTCCTGATGAATTCAGTTGCAATCTCTTCAGCTTGATTTAGCTCTTCCGTTTCAATATCTCCTAATTCTTCATTATCAGAACCATCTTCTGAGGCTTCGTTATCCCCACCCGTTAAGGCAGTCTCTTCATTCTCAGTCTCACTACAAGCAGAAAGCGCAGATAAGACAAGTCCTTCTACTGATCAGCTACACATTTTATAGCCAATCACAAACAGAAATTGGGTCCGTACAAGTCGGTGATGCCGCACCAAACTTTTCCTTATATAACATCCTTGATGATCAAGTGATTGAACTTGAGTCCTTTAAAGGCAAAGGGGTCTAGTTAAATTTCTGGGGAACTTGGTGTCCTCCTTGCGAGGAAATGCCTTGCACGGAAAATCAATATTACGTACAAGATGGAGACATTGAGATCTTTGCCGTCAATGTGGGAGAAAGCGAAGTCAAAGTTGATCGATTCGTTAACAGACACGAGCTAACTTTTCCTATTTTATTAGATCATAATAGGGGTGTTTTAAATGCCTATGGAGTCAAGCCTTTCTTGCTGTAGCGAACCGAGAAAACGATGGTTTGTGATGTTAAGTTATCCGCCTACAATTATAAATGTAGGCGAAGTATGATTTAAGTTTCTATAACTGAAGTAAGGTTCTAAACCTTACTTTTAGTGCTCCACATTTAAGTATTGCACCAATCTTAAAACATAGATCTCCAAATACTCATTGGTTGATTCATCTGAACCTGTAGTAACTTCATATTCTTCTTTGGTTATAAATCCTTCTGCAAACATGAGATAGTCTTCATAACTCAATGATTCAGTGAATATGCCTTGTGTCTCCTGTAAATGCAAGAAGTTATCCTCTGATAATACTGCTCTGCTATAAATATAAGCATCATAACTGGTTGTTGGTAACACTTCGTAATCCGTGCCAACAACATTATCAATTCCCTCATAAAAGGACTCTTCATCGATATCTGTTCGTGCTAACTCAATATTGTGCTTTTCTTGAGAACTTAAATTTACATCCTCTAGACCTTTCACTTCATTTGAATTGCAACCTGATATAAGAAGCAGCAATAATAGCAATAGATATTGGCGTCTTTTCAAAACCCGTCTCCTCCCATAATTCCACACTTATAATAAATCGTCCGTTTTATGCGGTGATCGTTGAGGTAACTCCTCATTCATTGCCTCAATATTCCTTGTTCCCTCAACAAAATACGGGTATGCTTCTTCATGTCTTTGATCACTTTGCATGCCAATCTCTTTGCCAGTTTCAAAAAATTCACGTGTCTCTTTAGACCAGGCTGCTAACTTATTATAATCCTGTATATAGGGTTCAATCTTTGCAAGTTGATATTCTACACTCTGTGCAGTTACTAACAAAGCACCCCAACCGCGTAAATCACCGTTTTCTACGTCCATCTGAGATACTTGATCAAACTGCTCATCATTAATGAGTTGAATTTCATTTTCATTAAGTTCCTTAAGCTTTCCTTCATGAAATTCTCCATTAACATCATAATGATGTTGATTCAATGCTTCAATAATACTCATCATAAAACCAATTGCTTGAGTTCCATGTGGTTCAATTTCATTCGTATCGTGACGATCAAAATTTAACCAGCGTAAATCATTAACCATCTTCGTTTCTTTATCAAAAACTAGATGATTGCTATAGTAAATGCTATTTTCCCTAAAATTATAATTGTCAGGGAGTTGCTCTCGTGCTTCATCTTCTGTTATTCGTCCCTCTTCAGGTAATTCAAAATCAGCGAACAAGGTTCCAATTTGATAATAATCCTCCTGATCAAAAGAAGACTCAATCGTCATGCTGTGATCAGTTTCCTTTTGATAACCTTCACTAGTCTCATCATCGGTTTGCACAACATTACTCTCAGATTGGCACCCAAATAAAAGAAAACCAAACAACAATAATAAAGATCTACTCTTTCGAATCGTTGACCACTCCACAAAATGAGATTGTTTCCTAATTATATAGTAGATGAGTAATTTATCAACATAATTAACAGAAAATTCAATACTTAAACTGCGAAGCTTCCGCTCTTTCAATTCCCCCGCCCCACTACAACTTGATGCAATTCTTCTATCATGTTCTGTCCCTATATTAGTTTAAAAGTATCTATATTAATGAAAATAGTAAGTAATAGATTAGGGGGAGAGTTCATGGATAAAAGCTATACTTACATAGGTCTTATGACGATATCATCGATTGTATTCATGGGTTGCAGTAACGGGACAGAGAATATAGCTGAACCCGAAGAAACTGAAGAGGTCGCTTCAATTGATGAAAACGATGACGCACTAGCTCAACATCCAGATGACCTCAATGAAGGTGAAACGATACTTCAAAATGCAATTTTTACAAATGAAAGTACGGAATCTTACTACATTGAACTAAGAATAACGAATGAATTTGATGAAGAGTTAGAGTTGAAGGATGATGCAAGAGACATCAATGAGTATGTACTCTACGATGATGATGTTATTTATTCTAGAGAAGAGCATTTGGATCACGCAGCTGGTGTATTGTACACATCTAATGATGCGGAGCGTATTTATAATTATTTAGAAGATCATCTCGTTTATGAATCGGAAGAGCTTTTAGATGAAGGAACGACCAACTTAAGTGCTTGGGTTGGACTTATGAGAAATGCGATCGAAACGATCGATTCTTCAAATATAAATTACGAAGGATTAGAGGAAGTTAACGGCGATCCATCTTACAAAGTTTCAGTAAGTGATGAGGGGGCAATGACTACTTTTTGGTTAGAAGAAAGTACATTCAATGTTCGACAGACAGAAACACAATTACACGAATCTGATCAGGAATCGGACACAACAACAACAACTGAAATTCTTGATTTCATTTCGAACAGAACGCTGGACCTTTTGAAGAAGGTTTTTTCAGACTTGAAGATGTCATTTCTAATGAAGCTGAGGAAGGAGATATTTCTGAAATTATTTCAGATGAAATTGAAGATGAGACTGGTGAAGATGACTAATCATTATTGTAAATCAAAACAACCTTCCCGGCTAAAATCTTACCTCATTAAATAGCAAAAGACTCCCTAAGATAAATATTGTCTATTTTTAAACGTATACATTGAAACAACATGTTCATGGTTATTGGCTGAAGATCTAATTCAGACATAACGTACAAACTCCTCAAGCTAATTAATTCACTCGAGGAGTTCTCTTCAAAGATCTGTATTTAGTAAATTCATGATTTCCTTTTCGATTTTCGTCTTTTTAATCTTTAATTTAGTCTCATTGTATCTTTTTATAAGGCCGTAAAAATCGAGCAGCGCTTGCTTTTTTAAGTTTTGTCTTGCCAAGGCATTCCAGCGAATAATTCTTAATGATTCGTAAAAAAACCGTGCATTTGTATAGCTTTGGGTTTCTTTTAACTGTATCAATAATCTCGCTATTTCTTCGCGCTCTTCAAAGGTATAGTCAATGTCTTCTTTCAATGTACCGCCCTCCTTCAATGGATCTAATCAGTGAAACGCAACAGTATAAATATCAACTTAAATGCAGTATATTCTTTTGGTTCTTAAATTTGAACCTAATCATTGTACATGTCATTGTCATAACAACAGGCATATAAAGTGTTAGGAATTACATTATATTAACAGAATATTCATTTAAATCATTGACTACTTACTACTATAGTAGTATGATTATTTGAAATAAATACTCGGTGGAAGAAAGGTGATTTGTATGAAGCTTTTAACGTTTCAAGACCCAAGAGGGAATTTACGTGCAGGGTTTTTAAAGGAAGAATCTATTTACGACCTTCAAACAATAAGCAATAATAAGCTACCAAATACAATCTTGGAGCTCATTCAAAGTTATCCGAAGTATCAGGATACACTCCCAACTTATTTCGCAAATGCCAAACCATCTTATCATTTAGATCAAGTGAAGGTTAAAGCGCCTATACCGAATCCACCAAGCATCCGCGACTTTATGGCATTTGAAGAACATATTGTTAATGCTACGAAGAAAAGCGGTCTCACTTTAGCAAAGGAATGGTACGAGATACCTGCCTTTTATTTCACAAATCATTTAGCCCTTGTCGGCAACGAAGAAATTGTAGAACGACCGCCTAACTGCAAAGCATTGGACTTTGAATTAGAAATCGCTTGTATCATCGGTAAACGTGGGAAAAATATAAAAGCTGAAAATGCCGAACAACACATATTTGGTTACACCATATTTAATGACTGGTCTGCACGTGATTTACAAATGAAAGAAATGAAAGTGGGACTCGGACCCGCAAAAGGCAAAGATTTTGCTACGTCAATTGGACCGGTCATCGTGACAAAGGATGAATTAGAGCTGTACAAAACCGAAAAGGGGCATAATTTGGCGATGACAGCAAAGGTAAACGGTGTTGAATTGTCTCGTGGAAACTTTAAAGATATTCACTATTCATTTGAACAAATGATTGAACGAGCATCAGATGGTGTAGAGTTACACCCTGGTGAAATCATAGGATCGGGAACCGTTGGCACAGGATGTATCTTGGAACTCGGTACAGACGTTCAGCCTTGGTTAGAACCAGGCGATATTGTAGAGCTGCACATCGAAGGAATCGGAACATTAAAGAATCAAATCAAGTAAACAAACAAGGTGTGATTTACAATGAGTAACGAATATGAAGACATTATTTTAACCCTAAAGAATTACGGTTTAAATTCCTATGAAGCGAAGGTATACTTGTCACTTCTATATAAAAACCCATCAAACGGAAATATGATTGCTACAGATTCAGGCGTACCAAGCCCTAAAATTTATGAATCGCTAAGGACTTTAATGAACAAAGGCATTGTTTTCTTGGTATCTAAAGGTGAACAGTCCAAAAATAAGCTTTATACACCACTCCCCTATCAAGACTTAATCAAACGGTTTGAAGTACAGTTCAGTGATGAAATTTCATTTTTACAAAAACATCTAAAAGACATTCATGAGCAAAGTGAACAAACATGGCCAAAACTATCGCACATTGAAGGGTACGAACCAGCCATTGAAGCAATTAAGCACTTTATTGATGAATCCGAGGAGTCCATACTCATTAGCTGCTGGGAAAAGGAATTGCAGGCTTTACTGCCACATCTGTTGCAAGCTCACAAAAGAGGCATACGTGTAGTGAGCTTAGTATTTGACTATACACCTGATTCTTCAAAAATTCCTTGGCGCAATTTTACTCATCAGGCAAATGAAAAGGTGCGCCAGCGCCACAAAAACGAGTTAATTATCGTAATCGATGAACACAAAACCATTAGTGTTGAAGCAAATCGACGAAAAGCGAACGCAGTTATTTCTAATCATCAATTTATGGTACGAACTGCAGTGAATTATATTCGTCATGACATTTACGTTAATCGTATGATTGCGGACATCGGTCATGAAAAGTTACAAGAAATCTACGGAGAAAACTTTTCGGCTTTAATTGATGATTTTTGATCTTCATCAATCATTAAAATGTAAGCGCTTCACATATTGATCTTAGGGGTGAACGATATGAGTTTTAATTTATTGTTTTTGTTCATGTTATTAACATTTGGGTTAATTCTTGTTGTTGCTTCTCTCGTCACGCGTAAATGGATTCGGAGTTCCAATGATTACTTGATTGCCGGTAGAGAAGTCGGTATGATTGTAAACATTTTCGGGGTTGCTGCCATCGGATTCGCGGGAACGATGATCTCTCTGGGGCCAGGCATTACCATTTTGTACGGTGTATGGGGTTCTTTGGGGTTTAGTATCGCCTTTATGATAATAGGTCTAATGTTGTACGGGCTATTCTTTACACCTTATATTCGTCGATCTGGCGCTCAAACACTACCTGAGTGGCTCGAAATGCGCTTTGATGCTAAGACGAGACTTCTTATAACAATATCATCTATCTTTGGATTACTTGGCATTATGGCGAATAATGTGATATCTATGGCGATTATCACAACTGAATTTACAGGCTGGTCACTTTTATTGACATTAGCGGGAATATTCTTCGTTTTTCTCTTCTTCACCTATATAGGAGGATTTTGGGCAATAACACTTACTGATTTTATTCAAATGATTATCGGCTTAATTGCGATGCCAGTCCTTTTAATTGCAATAATTTCTCAGTATGGCGGAATCTCATTTATAAACTCGAATTGGCCATCAGCAACATCTTTCTTTACAGCAGGCATAGGCGGTCAAACCATTCCCGTTTTTTCTCTGCAATATCCAAGTATTTTAACTTTTGTTGTGATGTTTGGATGTTTTCTTGTCTGGGGGAATAACTACTATTGGTTACGGGCATCAACTGCTCGTGATGAAAAAACAGCAAAAATGTCGTATGTTTACGCAGCACTCTTATTAGCACTCGTTCCCTCTTTAATTTTACTTGTAGTTGGTGTTTACACAGGAGCAGCGTTCTCAGATTTATTACCGCCGTACGGCGATTCAGATCCTATGGGTGCATATGGATTGATGTTAACCTCTCTCCCAATTGGAATCGCAGCCATTGCACTACTAGGAGCTTTAGCAGCTTCCGTTTCAACAGCGACAACCGCATTAATCGGTGCCTCAAGTACTGCGGTGCGCGATATATATCAACGTTATATTCGCCCTGAAGCAACTTCCAAACAGTTAATAAAGCCGTCAAAAATCATCACGCTCGTTCTTGGATTACTCGTATGGTTGTTAACGTTCTATCCAGGAGGGCCATTGTATTTATTTGCATTTTCGACAGCATGGCTCGGCCCCCCTTCCATACTCGTTGTTCTCGGTATTTTTTGGAAGCGGACGACAATGAAAGGCGCTTTCATAGGGGGACTTTCAGGGATTATTGCCACAACATTAGCTACACTACTAGGCGATATTGCTGGAATTATCCCAATTAGCGAATACACACATATCGGCATCATTGGTCTAGTTGTTACACTATCGATAACGGTGTTCGTTAGCTTAGCCACTCAACCTAATTATTACGGAAAAGCCAGTTGGAATCTTCAGTCGCAAAATCTTGATGTATCCGTTAAAAAAGGCTCTCATGAGGAACAAATTCTTAGCTTAATTAATCGGGGTTACAATACGATGGTACAAATTACCGATATGCTTGGTGTGGATTCATCTGTAAGTAATCGAGCCATCGAAAACCTTGATCGACAAGGACTTATTGTACGAAAAAAACTTACTGGAGCAGGCTTCTATTCATTCTCGCTAACCGATGATGGAACCAGATATAGCCAAGGACTTGTCACATTCATTGAAGATAAATTAACGAATGAAGAGATTATGTTCATAGAGAAAATTGATGCAGGCATTGAGGTTTTTAATCAATATATTGACGAAGAAAATCTAGAATCACTCAAAATATCCGCAATGTTCTCGAAGCTCAAAGATGATAAATATTTGATTGAAAAAGGGTTATGGCGGCGACAAATCCTTGTAACTGACAAAGGTAAAGGCATAGTGAACAAATACAAAAACCAAATAATAAAAGAAGCTTAAAATTAATTAACTTAGGAGGAAATAACATGACTAGAAGAATAATTGATTTGAGTGTTCCGATGGACAATAATGTAAAGGAACCTTTTCCACCAGAGATCACTTATGATTCTCATGCTAAAGGCGCCGTTCAAGCAGCAGGGATTTTAGGGCTTGAGGCAAGCGACTTCCCTAATAATGAGGCATGGGCAAATGAAACCGTCACATTGACCACTCATACAGGAACACATGTTGATGCGCCTTGGCATTATGCTTCTAAAACTGCAGGTGAAAAATCCAGAACGATTGATGAGTTACCTTTAGAATGGTTTTATAGTGATGGTGTTCTCTTTGATTTTAGTGACAAAGAACCAGGTTATGAAATACAGACTGAGGATTTACAAAAACAACTAAATGAGATGTCGTATGATCTTAAACCTTTTGATATCGTTCTAATTCGAACGGACACAGATCATAACTTGTTTAAAGAGGACTATCTAGCTTCACAACCTGGGGTATCTGCGGATGCTACCCGTTGGCTCATAGATAAAGGTATTAAGGTTATGGGTATCGATGGCTGGGGTTGGGATATCCCACTAGCACTACAAGCTGAAGATTATCGTACGAATCCAAGAGAGGGTGTACTATGGGCAGCGCATTTCGTCGGCAAAGAGGCGGAATATTGTCAAATTGAGAAGCTTGCTAACCTTGATCAACTACCCGAAAAACACGGATTTAAGGTCGCAGCGTTTCCGATTAAAATCACAGGAGCAAGCGCTGGTTGGTCTAGACCAGTAGCAATTTTCGAATAAATTTTATGCTACAAGCTATGTGAAGCTTTTATAACGCTAATTCGATTAAATATCATCTTAAGAGGTCCACAGAATAACTTGTTATTATCCTTGGATCTCTTTTCAGCTTTAATCGCCTTCAAAGTTGAAACAACCAAGCTATAAATACTTATTTGTATCAAAGTACTTGTGTGTATTCTTTCGTCCAGATTTAATACAAACCCCAATAATAAACTTAGAATCCTTTTGTAAAATATAAACCGTGAGCCTCTATTTACAAAATTATTTATATAAAAAATCAATCCAAATAAACCAAATGGTCAATAGTAGAAATATGAAAGCTAAAATATAGTAAAAAACACTTTGTTGATTTGAAACTGTGTTCTCTTTTTTACCGATTAAAGTCTGTACTATTAAAAAGGCACCAAACAGGAAGGGGATTGCACTAAACAAACTAAAAGAAAAGACAAAGTTAAGAATGACGACAATAATCATAAGCATAATAATTATGTTGCTTATCCCCCTCATAATCTCCCCCTGACTCCTATAGTGAATCAACCAAAAAACTAAAAATTGAAAAAGAACAGCCCGAACAAAATCAAGAATAAGATCGCCAATAAAAGATAATGAGCTTTACTCAGCAGACTTTCTTTTTCTGAAATAAATTCATTGAAGAACACCGCACTTACAGCTAAAAAAATAGGAAACAGAGGTAATTCAATAGGGATAATTTCAAAAGTTGATATTAGAACCGAATAGACAATAAAGCACCGTCAAAACTATGAATACATTCTTAATTACGTTAACGCCGACACCCCCACAACAACGATCAGAGAATTAAGTCGTTATTGCCAGTAAATTTATTCCGTAAAACATAATCAAAATCACGCCAAAGAAAATGCTATAACGCACTACCTTTTGCTTACCTGTTAGGTTTTTAGATTTTTTTCTTTCATTATAATAAGGCTGTATTAAAGGCATTAGAACGGCTGATAATACAAAAACAGTAATCGCAACAGTCAAAACTTGAACAAATGCAAGATCCATATTAACTGTCCATGCCAACACTAATAATAGTGGTATTCCTATAAGTAACCCTACAGCATGCTTTAACAGGTTAAATAAGTATTCTTTAATACTCATTAACAGAGCCCCTTTCCAGGATAGCCAACTCCAAGCAATTTTTCTGAGAGCCAATACTCATTGCTTCACCAGTGTTATTTCTATACCCTCAAGAAACTTCCACTAATCTTCCAACTAAATGCTCAACTACCTGGTCTGTTTACATAGAAATGAGAAACATTTACACTAACAAATTAAACATGAAAGGGATTCCATATACCAATAAGATTAAGATAGTAAGGTATACACCCCATCCGATAATAATTTTCTTCTTACTTGTATTCATCTCTTCTCTCATTTTATATATAAGATGCTTTTTAAAAAGAAAGTAAATAAGTCCAAACATCATCATTGATATAACACCAGTCGAAACTATATCACTTATACTGGCAATTTCTCCTGATCGACCCAACTCCGATAGGTATCTTCCTGCAACGATTGAAAAGGGAAAAAGAATAAAAAAATAAAGAAACAATCGATTCCTTATCTGCTTCGATTCCGTATTCGTCATTGGAATTCCTCCACAAAACATATTGAGGCAAGAGTGTATTCTTATATGAAAAATGTTATTAGTACCCAAAAGAGCATCACAAACACTGCCGTTGAGTAGCCATAGATCAAATCATTTTTCTAGAAAAGCGCTTCTTTTTTCGAGTTTTTGTGCATTTACACAAGATACCTCACGCTCTCTTATTTTCTTTTTTATTTTTCATAAATGTATAAATTGCACCTATAATAGAAATTAAAATCGTAGCAATGATACCTATCGTTACAGTATTTCGAAGAGAAACTTACGGGTCAGCCAACCAATGGTAGGTGAGAAGTAATACAAAACCTCCGGCTGCACCGAACAATATTTTTGCAAGCGTCCTTAGGTAAGCGATACGTATTCACTCCTTAAGTTAAGCTTATAAGATTGATTACGAGATGCTACTATTTAAGTTATTCTAGTTACGATGTTACCAGCAGTATCTTTTTCATTATCCCACTGTACCTGTATTTCAAATGTGCCATCTTCAAAGAACAACGGAAACCGCCTTCTTATAGACTCTTGCATTGGTAGATCGTTCACATCCTTAATTTCAACCCAAGTTGGCGTTCCCTCAGGAGGATTCGACAATGCTTCTCCTTGGAATTCCTTGCATAGATAATTAAAGATGATGTACCGATCTTTTTTTCCCAGGGTTTACATATTCATATATCCCTTTGAATTGAGGGTTGAAAATGTCTAAACCCGTTTCTTCTTTTACTTCTCGAATTGTGCTTTCTACAAAGCTTTCAGGGAAATCAACCTTACCTCCAGGTGGAATAAACCCTTTAAAATCGTCATGGTTTCGATCTAATAACAGAACTTTATCGCCATGTTGTATTAAGCAAAGCGTCCAAAACTTATCATTAATATCCATGACTTATTCACTCCCTTACGTGCCTCTTCACTAAGATTTACGCGATCCATATTGTGGACAAGATAAACTCCACAACTCTTATCTTAGATCCTCTCGCCATAAACGTTCCATAGTAACTTCATTGTTGATGTAATTTAATACAAACACATCAGGATTACTAAGACGTTTCCAACTGTTGAAATCAAAACTGTTATCATAACTCTTTAATAATAGAGACATCAAATTTCCGTGAGTAACGATTATGGTGTTTTCAGACTCATTTTCAAAAGCTTCGTCTACAACGTTTACGATTCGCTTCATAGCCTCTTTACTCGACTCGCCACCTTCGAATTTCAAATCCAAATCACTGAATGTTGTTTTAAGCTTTTCAAGCCAGCCAGGTAAATCCCTTGTACTTAATGTGCGCTCTGATAAACGTTCATCAATCTCTATTTTTAGTTTAGCTTTCTCGCTCATGGGTTCAACTGACTGAATTGCACGTAAAAAGGGACTTGATATAATTCGATCGATTGTAATTTCCGAGAAAAATTCAGTTAAATGTATTGCTTGCATAAATCCTTGTTTAGTTAATTGTGACTCCGGAGGTTGCCCTTGTGCTTCACAATGTCGTACTATGTATATTCTTTTTTCCATACACCATTTCTCCCCATTTATGTATAACAACTATTACTTCCATCTACACATCAACGTTGTTATGACGAATGACTTCGAATTAATGACTCCGCATGTTTAATGCTTTCCTTTAAATGTATTGGTGAATTGGATTGACTTACGATTTCCTCAGTTGTTAACCATAATACGTCTTCTACTTCGTCAGGGCTTTTAGAAAATGCCTCCCCCGATTCATATTTACAAAGAAAAACAATATCCACAACATGTTCACCTTTATCTGTTACGAACGATGTACTATGTACATAATTCAACTCGTCTTTAACGTTCACACCGACTTCTTCTACGATCTCTCGTTTCACTGTTTTCTCTAATATGTCTGATGAATTCCCAACTAGATCTACCTTGCCCCCAACAAGAGAAAGCTGGCCACCTGCATGTTCCTCTTTGTGGCTTCTTACAATAATCAGCCACTTATCATTTTTCCTTATTGCACCTTCAACATTTACAATAAACATTTTTAAATACCTCCTATTAAAATATCCTTACTACTTCTTCACAGCTTGCAATATCCCCTTTTATAAGCTCTCTTATGTCGTTAAATGGACTTTCATACACAATCACGTCTGATCATAGTACAACGTCACCAATTCTTTTCTAATTAATATAGTGTTTAAAATAGCCTACTATTTCGATGCTTTTATTGAATTCACATTAGTTGGTATAATTTAAAGATAACTAAGTGAATTGGGATCGTTATTGTAACGGTTAGGAGCTGAGAATATGATTAGAGGGAAGTATGAGCTTGTTAGTGAAGAACAGTTGAACAAGTATGCAGAGCTTGCTGTATGGTCGGGTGTGAATGTGCAAAAGAATCAATTAGTCATTATACATAGTGACATCGAACATGCTACGTTTGCACGTCTAATCCAAACAACTGCCTATGATGCGGGTGCTTCAAACGTGGTTATCGATTGGACAGATGAAGCGTCTACTAAAGAATTTTATTTACATGCAACAAATGATGCCATCGATCACTTTCCTGACTGGCAGATTGCCCGCTATAAGGAGTGGGACAATATGGGTGCTGCGTATATCCATATTATTTCTGAAAATCCAGGGGTCTTTAAAGAGGTATCCCCGAAACGGATGAGCCATTTCCAAAAAGTTTCCCGCACCAAGTTGAAGGATCATTACGCAAAGACTAGATCCCACGAGGTACGTTGGTGTCTTCTCGCTGTGCCTTCCTTTTCGTGGGCAACTAAAGTATTTCCCCACTTATGTAAAGAAGAAGCTTTGCAATTATTATGGCAATTGATCTTACAAGGAGCTCGGGCAGATGGACCAAATCCTATAAAAGAGTGGGAAAATCATGACAAAGCTTTCGAGTCCCGAAAAAAGTTCTTAAACGACAGCCAGTTCGATGCCTTACATTTTACGAATCGTCGGGGAACTGATTTATTAGTCGGAATGCCTAAAAATCACCGATATATCGGCGGGGGTGTTAAGGATAAAAAGGGTATCCCATTCTTTCCGAACATTCCCACTGAAGAGATCTTTTCCGCTCCCCACAGAGATCAGGTCAATGGCAAACTATTCTCCACTAAACCGCTGATCTATGGAGGAAGTGTCATCGACGATTTCTACCTAACCTTTAAAGAGGGACGGATTACAGACTATGATGCCACCACAGGGCAAGAAGCGTTACAACGTCTCATCGAAACCGACGAAGGTTCACATTATCTAGGTGAGATCGCCTTAGTTTCTAACCATTCTCCTCTGTCTCAAACGAATACTCTCTTTTACAACACCTTATTTGATGAAAATACCGCTTGTCATATTGGAATCGGCAACGCTTCCCCTTCTAACCTTCAAAATGGCAGTGACTTATCGAAGGAAGAATTGAAAGAAGCCGGACTAAATACTTCACTCCTGTTAATCAATGTGACCTTTGGTACCGAAGATATGAAAGTAGTAGGTATTAAAGAAGACAAAACTAAAGTCCTTTTACTGAAAGATGGGGATTTTCAATTCTAACTTGGCTACTACTGAAGTATTTTGAGTAATTAATAATTAGAGGGGAATTATAGAATGACAAAACCTACGGTAACGATCACACCAAGACAATCCTATATAGACGAGGATGTAACCATCATAATAAGTGGATGCAACCCCGGTGAAGAAGTCTCATTATATGCATACGTAACAGACGATGAAAGTGAACCGTTTATGTCAAAAGCTACGTTTATTACGGATACAAAAGGCCAGGTACTGATCTCTAAAGTGGCACCTATTTCTGGGAATTATAATGAAGTAGATGTGAACGGCATATTCTGGTCAATGTCCCATGAAACGAAAAAACACGGTCATTACTTCACAAAAACGACTGCAAAGGAATTAAAGATTACGATTAAGTTAGAAATCAATAATGAAGTTGTTGATGAGGTTCTAATCGAAAGATATTTTGATAAAGGCGAGGTCACCAGAACCGATGTTAATCAAGACGGTACAGTTGGTACCTTGTATCAACCAATTTATGAAGGAAACTATCAAAATATCATATTGTTAGCAGGGTCAGATGGGGGACGTTTAGAACATTCAGCAGCTCTCCTAGCTTCTAAAGGATTTAACGTGCTAGATCTCTCGTATTTTAATCAATCAGGGGTACCAAAAGATCTCGAAAACATTCCTTTGGAGTATTTTAAGAGTTCAATAGAACTTCTAAAGAAAATTACCGATAATCACGAAAAAGTAACGCTTGTTGGTTATTCAAGAGGTGCTGAACTGGCACTTTTGTTAGCATCGGAATACGATGAGTTTAATGCGGTTGTTGCAGGGGCACCGAGTGCATACATAACATCTGGATTAAGAAATTCGATTTACGCACCAATCAACTCGTGGACAATTAACGGTGAAGCTAAACCCTATCTTAAGTTCCGTTATCGTCCCAGTACTATGCTTTATTTCATAAGTAAATGGTTAACAAAAAAGCCAGTATCCTTTAAAGGAATTTGGGATAGCAGCCTCAAGACTACGATTAATGAAGAGGTCAGAATAAAAGCAGAAAATATTAAAGCCCCAGTTCTTCTCCTCTCAGGTACTGATGACGAAATCTGGCCGTCTTCCTTATTTTCCGAAGAAATAAAAAGTCGGTTACCACAAACAGAACATTTCTATTTTGAAAATGCAGGACATTTTCTTTCTTTTCCTTACGCTCTACCCAACATGCCTTCTACTATTTATGAACACGTTGGTGGAGGAATGGTAATGAAATATGGAGGAACGCAATCTGCCAATGCCAATGCTGCCAAGGAATCTTGGCCCATCATAGTATCTTTTTTACAAAGACACGCTTGTTAACCCAATGAATGATAGAAATTTTGTAAGAGAAACCAACTGCCATAAAAGTAGCTGGTTTATTGTTAGAGTACTTAATTAATGATAGTGACATTATAAATCTTCATTCAAACCGATCTTTTACTATCTTCACTTCAGATCTGAAGACAACATTCCATATACAATACTGTCTGTCCATTCATCTTTTTTTTCCAAAAATCTTGTATGAAATGCGCTTCCTTTCTCATACCTATTCGCTCACATAATTTTTGTGAAGCTATATTCCGTGCATCAAGATTTGCTTGGATGCGATGTACAGAAAATTCATCAAATAGTTTATAGACTAAACTACTTATTGCTTCCGTTGCCAACCCTTTTCCTGATACTTCATTCGAGAAACTATATCCAATCTCAACAGTATCTTTCATATCTGTATACCATACTGATAAATCACCAATGACTCTATTCCCATTTTCAACCGCCAAACTCAACATAGAGTCTTTTGATAATGAACAATTGGTTAGCTTTTTATTAAATTCTCCCTCTAAATCTTCATGTACCCATTTATCATGCAGGAGGTATTTACAAGTATCATCGTTATTATAGATTTTAAATACATCAAGTGAGTCATTACTTTCAAATGGTCTGATTGTTAATCTTTCAGTGTTAAAATTCAACGAAACACATCCCTCATAACTATAATTTCAGGCGTTACAGGATTGCTCTCTAAAATAGAGTATCCATTTAATTCCACTTAAGATTTTGTTAGGATTATAGTAATAACATGTACTTCATTAGGAGAGAACATTATGCCGTACTCAGAAATCGCAGTAGCAACTACCGCCATTCAAATTATTACAATCTTAGGGGTTATAACAATCGTATCTTTTCTTTTTTATATACTTATTAAAGCACTTAAGAAAGTTAATGATTAGTAAATGAACTCACTGAACCTTTTTATATACAGGTAATTGAAAAATGGATCTTAGGAATCGAGAAGAAATTTTACCGTTTTTCCTTGATTTGTTTACTACCTCCTATAGAACCCGTAGTCATACTGCTGTTCTTTATCTAACTCAATACTTTCTTGTAGAAATTAATCTTCAAATCCCGATCCCTTCGTAATAAAACCTTGTAATGTCCCATGCATAATAAATTGAAATAATAATTACCAAAAGTAATACTGACCAATGCGATGCATACTTTTTATCCGCAAGTAAGATTAAAATATACCATCCTGCAAGCATAATTATAGGCGTTCCAATATAAAGCCAATTCTCTGGATACCAAAACAATGTAGAGAGAAAAATATTGTAAACAATGATTGAGCCTGAAATAACATAATAATAAGATTTGCTTAGGTGGATTTGTTTAATGTACGTATAAGACCATAGGATTGAAAAGATTGCCAACATAATAAATACAGATGCATTCAAACTTCCACCAAATCCAGATCCAAAAATATAAAAAAAACTAAATACAGACAAGAACACTAACAATATAAAAAAGCCAATATGGACCCAAGCATTTTTGGTCATGGATAGACCTCCAGAATTATATGTGAACCTTTAAAAAGTATTCAACAGACAAAGATTTCTAAAACATTTGCATTTATTGTACAGCATCATTTCAAGTTTATGAATTCCAAAAGCATAGGCCAGTATATATTGTTGATGTTACAAACTTCTGAGAAACGATGTCTCCCTTAATTAAACAAAACGCCCAATTGTTTAATAGCATATTTAAATTAAATCTTTCCAGATGCACACCATGCTGTATGCAAAATAGCCATGAATTTTCCAATCTCTAACCCCGATTGATTGAATGCCGCTTTTTCAATATTAATTTCTCTTCCAACAAAGTTGCCAGTTGTTGAACCGATCTGTGACTTCTCACCAAATTGCAGGAGCATCTATTGACCTCTTTATAATGTAATGGTAATAATTGGGAGGGGTGTATATTTTGAAGAAGGTAAGCAACATACTAGGTGTGCTTATGGTTATTTTTGTAATAATTGACCTCACACTTTTTATTTCAGGAAGTTCTTTTAGCTTATTTTTCACAATCCCTTTAATTTTTGGTGCGTTTTTATTAGTACAAAATATAATTGGGAAAAAAGAAAACACTCTTTCCAGAGGTTTCATTATTTTTAATTATATCTTGATTTCATTACTTTTTATACTTTCTATATGGCGGATTTGGCTTGATTTTTTTGCATAAATGATTTTATAACTATCAATTATTTATGCTTCTTTGTTGTACTCTTATTGATATACATAATGATCCATATAAGTTACACAAAACCACAACGTGTTAATCTATAAAATTAAACAGTAGCACCTATGGTTAAAGTAATTAAACTTGGATAATTACATGAAAGAGCATGATGTGTTTAATTCAATGTGATGGACTTTTCAAATTCTTCTCCATCCACTGTAACCCAAGTCATATCAATATCTATTGGATTATCAACGGTTTGTGCACATCCTCTACAACCGCTATTATCTGTGTGCATACCGTTTTGATCTAGAGGAATCCCAAGTTTAGTTATACCTGTACTTGAAACAAAACCAAAAGTATCTATATCTTCTGGATTACTCGGTAAATACGTGAATGTTATAGAACTCGTTTCCTCTGCTTCAAACTCCACATTCCATACATCACCCTCATAGCTTTTCTCCATTATTTCACTACAACCAGCCAGAAAGAGAGTGAACGTTAATAATAATAAAACTATTCTTTTCATATATGACCCCCCTATACATATTTCAGTTTAAATAGCATGCTACATTATAAAGAATATTAAGTGATATTAATTTATTGTTTTTGACTACTACATTCACTTACATTAAAGCGACCGATTGTTTAAGACTGCTTTAATTTTTATAAAATAGATACAAAGAAACACCCATCAACAAGACACCAATTACCCGTTGAATAAGGAGCGCAATGCATGCGCACCCTCTAGTCTTTCTTATTCTTTTTGCGATAGAAAAAGAACACAACCAGTCCTATTACTACAACACCAATTAATACTCTTGTTATGATGTAAGTCCAATTTAAATCGCTTTCGCCACCGTTACCAACGTTAATCCAAAGGATAGTTATGATACCTAATAGGATTGTTATTATACCTGTCGTATGGAATGCTTTTTGATCAGTTGACATCTTTTAAGCTCCAAGTGATTAATTTAATAATTTATCCCACTCCCATCTTGGAATCCCAGGCTCATCTTCGACATACGTATTACAATCAAAACTACTCTGAATGTTTTTCCAAATCCACGTTTAGCATTTTGGGTCGATCGTTAAACATATAACAAGTATTGTTACATCAATCTCTTATGGGCAATTCTATGCTGGCATCATAATGAACACTCAATTTCATGTATCCTGTCTAAACCTGATCGTTCATGCTAGGATCAACAGTGGAGGTGATCCTATGTTAAAGATATTTGCTGCCATACTATCCCCTTTTGTATTTTCCTTACTCATTGGTATTTATCAAATACCAAAGTTCATCTTAAATAGTACTTTCCCGTCTTTTCCTTTAGACTCCTATTATCTGATCTTCTTAATCTATGCTTTGCCAGCTTATTTGCTTCTGGCTGTACCTGCTTCATTCATCATAGAACATATCAATAAAGGAATTCGTTGGGTGAATTACTCCGTTGCTGGTGTTCTTGGCGGCCTAATGATTTATTTCGTCAATAACTCTCCTATAGATTGGGAGATATTATTATACTTATTGGCAGGATTATCATTCTACGTTTCCTTAAAAGTACTGGAGATATCTAAACGCAAAAATGATTTCTACATAAAGTAATTCAAAGCGCAACCTCTGTCATTACAGGATTGCGCCCTATTGTGGAATTAAGCTCGCTTGTTGAATAGTGGCCATAAGAGGGCTTCGAATTATCGAGTTTTACTCGTTCGACTGTCTGGGAGGATACTCTTTTTTGTAGTGTGAAAACCTTGAAAGGCTATGGTCTTAGTTATGGAATTCGTTCATAAATTTATATTCTTCATAAATTCTTTGTGGTCCTTAAAATATATACTCCCAACAATCTTTAAAGATCACAGAGAGTCAGCCTACATTAGCAAATGGATACCTCACCTTTTATAATTTCAGCGGTAACTCCGTCAACGGTATTTGTACCTTCTTCGCAGTGTTCTTCTTTTTCCCACTCTACAATATAGTTTCCCCATCGTTTTTTTATAGATAACATTTCGATTTCTTCGTCTTCATTACTGTTTTTATCAATTACTGACGAAAGTGCTTCTTCTTCTGATATTTCCGGCTCTACGTTCAAGCGCCAAAAAACAACGATTAATATAGCACAAATTAATACGGTAATAAGGATTTTAATTTTCATATTATTCATACCTCTACCTAGTTATTTTGGAATGGCAATAGTAACTTGAACACTTTTTTAAAGGTCTACTATTTATTCCTGAAAAGGTAAATGTCTAGGCGAAGTTCAGAGGAAATACCAACCATTTGACAGCTAGTTTAATTCCCTATGCTTTATTTTTTTCGTATTATATTAAATTCCGCCCATAGAAGCATCAGAATTGCCAAAACTAGAGCTATAATCGCCCCTATATGGAACATTTCGACTCCCATTATCCCCAATAAACGCTCAAACTGATCTTCGCCCATAGTTTGGATTGGATCAAAGTTTGCTCCGTAAATAACAGTGAGCATATATGGCGTGAAATGTCCCTCATCTATGGCCCTCTAAAAAAGAGCTATCTATTTTAATTGAAAACAGCAAGTTTATTTATTTTAAGAATATTCTTTGAGTGGGATATACATCAGCAGCATCATAATTTCCTTCTTCAATTTCATAAGGGTAAGAAAATGCAATAAGTTGATAAGATGGATTTCCATCAATATCATCAGGAAGTTCAATTTCCAAAACACCTGTTTTATCTTTATCAACTTTAGTAAATAAAACATCTTTACCATTTAAAGGTACTTGTTTCCAATCAAGCAAAGCAATTACTGCATATGTTACATCTCGATCATAAATATTGCCTAAATTCAAATATAAACTTTCACCTTTGTCTGCGTCATTAATTAATTCAAACTCACCTTCGGAACGTGACAAGAAAGAGTCAAAGTTCACCTCATCAATATTATTTACCTCTACATTTTGGTCGAACTCTTTCTTATTAACTTCTTGAGATACAGCTCTCCTAATTGGATAGGCTGTATTAGAATCATAACCAAATTCTTCATCAATGTCTTGTAATTGAATGTTTGGCGAGATTATATTTAAAATTGATACTTCATTTGCTTGCTGATCTGGATATATTTTAAAGTCAATCTTTTCAATACCGTTGGATTTTACTGTATAGTCGACACTAGATACAGTCTCTTCATCAGTATAAAAATCTTTCTGAATATAATCCTCAAATACAAGCAGTTTAAATTCTAAATCATTCGGATAATACTGTCCCATTTCAAAAGTTAAATTGTACTCGTCATCATATTTAGCATCAATGTATGTGTCAATAATTATTTCTTTATCATCATACAAGCCATAAGATAAAACCATACTGTCTTTATCTACCATGCCAGTTATATCATCTTCACTTCTTTGAATGTCATCATCTATGTTGGCATTACTTTCACTATTACTATTGCATGACATTAGTAAACTAATACCTAATATAAGTACTATACATTTAGTGGGTTTAAGTATATTCATGCACTCCTTGTATTTCTCGCCGTGAAAATTCCACGGCGAGAATCAATATTTAATAACTTTTTCTTGTGTTAAATGTTAAATCTTTGTACCCGGATTTTCTACCAATATGTTCTCCTGCCGCATAATGATCTCGTGTCAACCCTACATTAGCCTTGTCAAACATAGCTCCAGCATAATTATGATTTCTTCTTGTATCTGTACCCTGAGCTATTTTTCCACCTCTATAGTATAGTTTTGCTACTGCTCGAATTTGATCTAAGTTGGTGTTAGCATTAGTTTTTGCCCATCCTTTGTAACTAGTGCCTTTTTGAACCGTAGTACTCCCCCATACACGAGGGTTTGCAAATGTTGTAAAACCATCCCCAGCTTGCATTATAGCTTTCAGTTAAGTCTAATTGATAATTAGCACAACAAATTATAAAATTTATTGTACCTGTAATAATACCTACTATAGCAACTATTAATCCTAATACTTTGAGTACAGATTAACTGCTAAACCTCCCCACAGCTTTCATCTCAAGCAGGATAATAAAACAGAACATATAAAAACAGTGCGGGACCTATGGCCATTGATACAACTCCAATTAGAAATACAACATCTTCTAATGTAAAGAAGTCTTCATCATATTCAACATTCGCAGAAAACAAGCAAGGTAGCTAATTTACCCTGCTTGTTCCCTGCTCATATATCTTTCCAATCAAATTCTTCATTTTCTATAAAGTTTGTATCGAGTGTTCCTAAGATCTCATAATTCCCAGTATGATTGTTTACAATTTCTGTCCGAATTAGGGTCAGTCCTTGTGAATAGTAACTGGAGGCTTTATCATTTGCATCTTCTGCACTATATAAATTAAATATGCTACATGTTAAAAAGCGCAATCCCTCTTACAGGATGGCGCCCGATTGTTAATGGAATAAAGATAAGTAACTGCAGTAAACTAAAGATTCAAGATAAGCATGAGCTAGGGTGGGGTACTTCCTAAACAGGAAGTACCCTACATTTATTCATTAGGGTCAGGGATTGCCTTCTCAGCCGAACGGCTCGTATCCTCCCAATCTTTCCATATTTTAATTTTATTGCTGGCATGATCTATAGCCGCATCAAAGACAAGGCTACCTAAAATTAACCTTAAAGGTGGATTGTCGTTGTTCACAAGTTTCATTAACGCTTGTGCAGCTTCTTTTGGGTGGCTATCCTTACTTTCAATGTTTTGTTTTGCTAATACTTCTCTGACTGAATTATAGTCTTCATTTAAATTAGCAAATTGCATTTTTGTGTATAAATTAGTCCAGTAACCTCCTGGTTCAACAATGGAGACATGAACGCCAAAATGTGAGGCTTCTTGGGCTAACGCTTCACTAAACCCTTCTAGAGCAAACTTGCTTGCACTATAGATACCTGTCATAGGACCAGAGAGTATACCACCTATGCTTGATATTTGCACAATGTGACCAGACTTTTGTGCTCTTAAATAAGGCATCACTGCCTGACTCACCCAAACGGCACCATAAAAGTTTGTCTCCATCTGCTGTTGTATTTCAGCTTTAGTGAACTCTTCAATCATTCCTAATATCATACTTCCTGCATTGTTTACAACAACATCAAGTTTGCCAAAATGGTCAACAGCGTTATCTATAACTTGAAATACAGAATCTCTGTCTGTTATATCTAGCTCAAATGATTTAAAAGTTTCTAAATAATCCTTTTCAAACCTGATTAATTTATCTGAATTTCTAGAAACTCCAATTACTCTGTCGCCAGATTCAAGTGCTTTTTTTGTAAATTCATATCCAAGCCCACTACTTGCGCCAGTAATCAACCAGACTCTAGATTCTAATGGCTTATTCGTCATTAATAAACACACCTCTCTAAAACATCTTTTAGTAAAATCAAATGGAATAGAGCAGTGTCTCCGAGATAATTGCAAAGTAATTAAGGATACATTCAAAAAATATATAAAAAGGAGTAAGATGGTTAACCCACCTTACTCCTTTTATGACCGAAAGAGAAATATAAATGGATAGACTTATCCCGCTTCACCCTGAAAAATCAGAGCCACTGAACTATTAATTTAGCTGTTCAACGCGCGGAAAATAACTAACATTCATAAATCCCTCCTTAATTTTGTACATAAAGTATAATTAAAAAAAGCGCTAAAAGCAACCACTAGCGTAGTTATGAGTTTAATCCAAAAAATGTTTCGGCAGATAAAAATTATTTGTTATTCCATTAAATGGCCGATTGTTGAAGATTTCTCGAGTAAATGAGATCCCATCCTTAAAGTAAAATTCATATAAATTATCCTTGTTTGGAACCATAAAATTGCCAAAAGTAAAAAGAACCATAAGCTTGCCGTTTTGGCAAACTTATGGTTCAAGTGACAAATCCACAAAAAAAACCACCATCTCTATGTATGGTGGAGACGGCGGGAGTCAGATAAAGGATAAAATAACAAATGTATTATTAACAGGATCCCTTTACTTATCGAGGTTTGACAAGGTTTAGGATTTTGCCTGTAGTAGTATGTTTTTACTTCAATGTTACCGGTAATGTTACCAGAATGTATAAAAAATGCATAAAATATTCATTGAAAAAGCCGTACAGTTAAGTACGGCTTTTACTTTATTAGAACTTCCATCCTTTGAATAACTTACCCAAGCCTCTACCAGTGACTCTGCCGGCAGCACGGCGAGCAACGCGACGTCCGACTCGACCTTTCTTCACAGCGTTCACATCACCTAGGATCCGTGCAGCCTTGTACAACTTGTTTCGTGTTTTGTTTAAGCTCATTGGATCAAACCCTTCGCTATTTGCTCTGAATCATGCCTGTTAACTTAGCAGTATCTAGTTCCATTTCAATCCATTTAACAGTTAAATTCAAAAACACTTTAAGATTTTCTATATCATAGTCTTCGTGCTTTCTAACATAATGCGCTTCATCATTTCCTAGGATAGCACTTTGCCTTGCCATCTCTTTTATACTTTCGTGTTTCACAAAGTTGTTAATTACTGTTCCAAGAAACTTGCTTGCGACTTTGTCAGGATCTACATTTTCATGCTCTATTAAATAATCTTTTATGAGAAATTCTAACGCTTTTCGGTACCCTACACCTGCTAATTCATCTAAACCAGCTTCTTCAGCTGCTACAGATTGATTGTATGTTTTCACGAACTTCTCTGATATTCTATGTACATCTTCACTGAACTCGAACTTTTTTGGTTCAGCAGGATAAGTTCTTACTAATGCCACACGCATATTTGTTGGAGAACCAACCTTCCTATATTCAGCTAAAAATAAAAATAAACATTTTGAGTTCACGCATTTGAACAATACTTCATAAATCCCCCCCTTGATATGTATGCCGCGTAGCAAATTCGGCTGTTGTGTCAGATTACATCTGGGACAGCTACTAGGAAATGTATTAGATGTGTATGTCGACTGCTTATCTGAAAAATTCCTGTTCATCATATGTATTTGTGTAATTTGACTCAACCCCAACTATAAGTAGTAAAAGCCACGTCCATTTAAAACGTGGCTTTTAATCGAAAGTGAAAGAAGCTGTGTGCAACTCCTTCACTAACATAATAAAATAGTCTCAATTTTATGTCAATCAACATCCAGTCCTAAATCCCTATAACTAATTCTGTTTATTGTTTATAACGTTTTTAATTTCGTTACATACAATAATTGCAGAGGGCAACGTCTATTCCTCCCGTTGATTCTTAGACGCTTCAAATCCCTCCATTATACAGATGTATATATCAATGCGACTTTGAGTACTTTATAAGTACCACTCCTGTGTGGTAAACCCAAACCATGACATTGGGTGAACACGTCTCAATTATGAGGCGTGTTTTTGTTTAGGAATGTATATAATTCCATCAATGGGTTAAATTATAATTACCCACTCCAATTTCCGCGTATATGCATACATTGACACGTCTTGTGGTGAGACGTGTCTTTTATTAACACAGAGGTATATTTCCTTTAAAACTTGTACATAACTTTACTACAGCAACCCTTTGTTTCTCGCATCAACCTTGACACGCCCCTTCTGGGGGCGTGCTTTTTTTTGCATAAAAAAACCCCGCACGGTTAGTTACGGGGTAATCGCTCGACCATTGCGAGCAAATGATGGAGTTTTAATCATAGCACTTATAACCTAAATAATTAATACTTTTGTAATAGTAAAATATACCAATCACATACCATCTTCAATGCGCTTTGTTACTGTTGCATGCTGAGCTCTTGTGATCGGATGGTTCGGATTCTTGCCGTTATATACACCACGTTCTGTATACTCATCCCATGCCTCTTTATGAGCTTCTGGTACTGTCTGTGACGGCTCAGCAAGTACACCTTTAGCCAAAACTCCAAATGCATCGCTAACTGTTAACTCATCATTCTTATAGGCTTCTTGTTCGCTGCTGTTTCCGTGACGATTAAGAATATGTTCAAATCGCTCTTTACCTGATGCCCACTGAAAATCTCCTGCTTTCACGTAGATCACCTCTTCTTGTTTTGGTTCATGTACAATTGACTTCACTTCTTCTGCCTGCCCAATCAACCTCTTAAACCGCGCCCACGGGAAGTAACCACCAGGACAACTGGTATTCCCTACATCACTGTGACGGTAGACGTCATTCGCTGTTAAACCGTGTTTTCTCATGAGCTTCCGTACTTCATCGACAAACCTCAAAAACAAAGATTCATTGATATTCTCTACGTCATAGTTCCCTTCAACACAGACGCCTAATGAATCGCTGTTTTCATTGGCAGCATGAGCACCTACATTTAGTCCTCGAAGCTCATAAAACTCATGGTTCTTTTGCAGATAGTAATTGTACCCTGCCCCTGACCATCCTTGATTACGGTGTTGGTTGTGGATCTGTAAATAAGAGTATCTTACAGCTGCGGGATGATGAATGATAATACGTCTCACCTGTCCGATCGGTGTAAGACTCCCCCACCTCAGAGTAGGTTTAATCATACCTAATCCTCCTTACTTTTAATTGTCTGCTTCCCTGCCTCAAATAAGCCGACAGCCGTCAGACCAGATAGAAAGCCCGCCCATAAACGTTGGCCAATCTCAGCATCAACGATCAACGGTGCGCCAAGTAGACCGATAACTACCCCAACAATCATCGCAATGAAAGGTTTATAGCTTTTCTTCAATCCTGTCTTGTGAAGTGCTAATACTACGCCTGTTGTTACCGGTGCGAGAACAGATACCATTGCTAAAATCTCAGTCACATCAATTCCTCCTTAAAAGCATACTTTTCATTTCTGACACATCTTTTTGTACATTGTTAATTGCAGTAAGTCCTTCTGCTTGCTTGTCGATCACATCAATATAGCGCTTCTCCCGTTCTTCATTCCTAGCTTGAAGGCGCTTTTCTCGTTCATCGTTCTTCTTCATAATCCACCAAACACCTACCCAAAGCAGTGCTAACAACAAAATAAAAAGGACACCGAAAATACCGATGTCCGAATCAATTCCATATTTAATTATGGACTCCCACATTATCTGTCACCTATCTCTATTTATGGCATAAAAAATACGCCTATCTAGGCGTTGGTGTCAAAACCAAGTTCAGTTAATTTCTGCCCTACAACTTCTTTTAAGTTAGAAAGATCTGGCACCATATGAAATGGATAAACGTTAGCAAGCACAGCTGTGAACCAAGTCCTAACGATAATGCTATTCTCATTAAACATTATTTTCACCCCCTTTATCTTCATTAACCATGTGAGTAACAACGTCAACAAGATTAAAAAGAGAAGGAACTTCTTCAATGGATCGATCCCCTTTATAAACCACTTCTGCCCATGTCCGGGCTACTATGCTGTTTTGATCAAACATTTAATCGTCCTCCGTCTGCGGCGCACTCTGCATCGCCAGTAGCATTGTTAGCTCCAATATAGCTTCATTCATATCATTTTTAATCTCTACACTTTCCCGCAAAAGTCTTTCAGCTTGTGGATTATTACGAATTGAAGTGTGAGAAACTAATATCTTATTATGATTTACTCTAATGACCCAGATTGAGAACTCGAATTCGTCACCAGGTTTATGTTGATCAGATAGTGCGTAGCTATAACCTGTTTGGTGAACCGGCTCCGTTTCTCGAATTTCAATAACGAGACCACTTTCCAAGTGGTACACTAAATACTTGTAACCTTCCATTACACCGTCCCCTTCCTTATTCAAAATAAACTTCATAGACATTCAATCTTGCGTAACCGTTATTGGCACTAAAACCGAGTGAAGCCCAAGCTGAAAAGTGAAGATATGCTTCACCTGTCAAAGAAGATACATCAAAAGAGTACCACTCATCTTTGTCTCTATTATTATCTAGGCGAGCGTACAAAAGTGAATTACCCTGACTTGGCGATGATGCAACATCGCTTATATACATTCTTCCTTGGCCACCAAATACAGTTAGTGTGTATCTAAGGTGGAGCGTAGTTAAATTAGTAACATCTATAGGGTTTGCTGTAACAGCGTTACCGTGTCCTGTTTGATATCCCGTTCCAGGTTGACTATTTGCTTGCGCTCCTCCCGACAAATACATGTGATCGTCTCTAAATTCCACAGTAGCTCTCCATGTCGCCGCATCTCCCGTTCTGTATAACTCCCAAGGCTCATGCAGAGTGCCTTCTTCATAAAGATAGAATGTTAGAGACGAGATTTGTTCCCATTCTTCTCCATTCCACGTGTAAGCTTCTAAGCGATTCCATCTAACATTGTCCCTGTCCCACTTGTGGACGTGAGACGGTCTTCCGTAAGCTTTTGTGGACGGGTTTTCCCATAGCAGCAAATTATCATCAGTTAACTCGCTAACAAGACTTTCTTCGGTAGTATCATAATAGAGTGTATGGACTGTACCTTCATAGAATAGATCGTTTGCTTTATCGAGACTTAATTCATATTCTAAATTGTTGAGCCTCACCCACACGTCATCACGTCTAGGGCTCTGCGGCTGTCGTCCTGTCGTCTTTATCTCGTTAATGGCTTGATCAGTAACGATCCAAATATCACCGATGTTATTTGCTGAAGGTTCGTCAGCTTGAACAAAAATTTTAAAGTGCCTTCTCCCTCGCATATTCGATCCAGCAGTGATCCCATGAAGCTGTATATCCTGCATTATCGTGGCACCTCCTCGATCCAGTCGCCATCCTCATCGTACTGTTGATCGTAAACAACCGTATGTTCTGTTGATGAACCATCTAACGCAAAATAAGTCACTGTACGTTGCGTGTAATCAGGCGACTCCCCGCCACTTAGTACCGATCGCTTGGCAAGTGTACCGTCTTCTCGGCGCCATTCGATCGTTGTAAAGATACCTGAGTCGTCTTTATTTAGACGTTTGCGATTACTGATCTCATCGTGTGCAATAAAAGATTCGGCATGTTTGTCAGTGTATTCATTAGCTTTGGTTTCTGCATTATTAGCCTTTTGCTGAGCGCCTGAGGGCGTCTCTTTTGAATCCCATTTCTCTCGTTCGTGCTGCGTAATATGAACGGTGTTGTCATTCGTGTGATCGTCAAACTCAATTTTAGTAGCTTGCTTTTCATTAATTACATTTCCCAGACCAACTTGCGAAGGATTATGCGAGTGATCTATAAGTGCTTTTCTATTGAGTGCATCTCGCAACCCTTCAATGTTCTCGATTGTCATTTCGGGTAACTCTGGAATCTCTACACCTTTTACTTTTCCGTTTTCATCTAGTTCTGCCAAACCTCCCGGTTCACCTTTGCTGTCCATGAACTCACCGACGGTCTGTGCTTCTTCGTCCAACTTTTCCCAGTTCTCATTAAGCAAACGGTCAAAGTCAAACACTTCATCTGGATTGGCTTCTGGATTGGCTCTATATAGCTTCAATTTCTCTGTTTCAGTTGCCAACAGCTTCACCTCCTGCGAATTTACCTAGTGTCATCCCTTGCACCTCTTCGATCGTCCGTGTGCTAATCTCACCGATAGTAAGGTAGCGAAAAGCATATTCAATACGAAGGTGGGCGGGAACAACATCCTCAAGCGCTTGTGTCACATCCACCAAGTTGGGCGGCCGCCCAATACGAGATGTAAACGTAATGAGTATATAGCCGAGAAAGTCCACGTCTACGTCACCGTTTGTATAGCTGTCAGCCACCGCCTTGATCATGTCGGCGCTCACTAAGCCAGTACCACGGATACGAGATCGTAAAACAGACCGGCGCTCCTCGTATGGTTTGCGTCGATCAACACGAATGCCGTGCTCACGTTCGTAAATATCAAGCGCCCATGTAGCTGTTTCGAGGTTCATCTGCCGGTGTATGTCCAATATCCGATAGCCTTGCTTATCAAACTGCCTGCCCTCAGCATTAAAGACCTGGTTAAGGATGGACGATCCGCGCATGAATGTGGGAAGATCACGTATCAACGTCAACACCTCCGAGCACAGCCACTTCTTGCTCTCCAATCGCTACGTTTTGATTGTCCCCATTAACGAGCAGATCTGTATAGTCTGCTACGCCATCAGCAGCCAAAATAATAGCGCCTACTGCAGCGTATGAAACAAAGTCTTGTTCAAATGCGATCTCTCGCAAATAGGCGGTCACATCAGTTTCAATGCCCTCGATCACTTCATCCACCTCAGCGCTTCCTGCAACCGACAGTGTGAATGATAGCGAAATGGCTTTGTCGGCGGCACTCTCTGCAGTGACGTATGCACCTATTGGCGCCTGTCCGTCACCTTTGCCGGTGATGCCTGGATCAAGGTATTCCTGCAATTCGGCAACCAATTCATCTGATGCTGGTAGCCGATCAGCGTCAATGATGACCACTTTCACGGTGTTGTCCCCGTCCCACAACGGAAAGACACGAGCAGCACCAACGCCCGTCACCTCAAGCGCCCAATTCTCGTAATGAAATCTATTTCCCGATGTTGCAGGGGTACGAATACGCTTGTAGTAACGCTGTAATAGGTCATCGTCTGACTCGGCTGAGAAGCCGTCATATGTTGGCTCTGGATTGGTCACTGAAACAACACCTTCAAGTGTTACGGGTATTTCTATGATCTGATTGGCAGGCACTACCCCGATTGGTCCAGACTCTACCGCACGAATGTCAACGCGCCCTTCTTCGTCGATAGGTGTAGCTTCCAACACCTCATACTCAATGCCCGATACTGTCTCAAAACGAGCGCCAGCTGGTACAGTGCCGTCAGCTACAACAAGCACTTGGCCGATCGCATGCGTCGATTGCTGGCGTTCTTGGCCAGTGCGCTGATTAATGTAGCTTTCCAACTCATCGCCAGTCAGATTACGTACATCCAGCTTGCCAGCAATGCGGTCTTGTTGCTGTTCGTATTCCGCAAATTTGCGCGCTGGCGGTCGTGTCCAATCGTAGACCGGTGCGCCGGGTATCTTCTCATGATCGTCGGATATACCGTCCAGTATTTCCTGGTGAATTTCCCGTTCTCTTTCAGCTGACAATTGCCCTCACCTCATCTCTGTAATCGCCGTAAATCGTATCCACTCGAAACGAGATGTGCAGCGTTGACCCTTCGTGTGCAAATGACCATTGACCAAGCGATGTAATCGCCGGATGCAGAGTCAACGCGTCAATTATCTCTCTCTTGTATTCCGTCTTAACAAAATCAATTGGATATGCCGAACCAATCAGTCCTGTCGTTCGTATGCCGTGATCAACGCCCTCAAACACTCGGTAACGACCAAACTCGGTGAGCATTGTCGTTTTTATCCATTGCCTGACAGCATCAATACCCTCAATCGGAACCATTTTACCGTCACGAGTTACGTAGTCACCTTTCTCGAAATCAAATAAATAAGATTTCCCACTATGAGTGGCTTCAGTAACTTCTTGATCGTAAGGTCGATCGAATTCCAATTGCGTAATTTTAGGCAACATTAATACCTCACCGCCCGATCTAAAACAATGTACATATTACGATGCTGTGGTACGAGCACCACTTCATCACCAACGTCATATGACAGTGCTGTTCTATTACAAAATATCAAGTGGCTTTTATCCAAAATAATGTTATCAGTCAACCTAATTTTAGGATTGGGAGGTACGGACTTTACAAAACCGGTAGTAGGCATCTTAACGGGTTTATGATCTCGGTCTTTAAAAAGTTTAGCGAACTCCGTTAATGCATCAGTCATCATACCACCCTCTCTAAAGTCGGTGTCATTTTGTGCAAGCCGTTACTCAATGTGTGAGAACAAGCAGATACTAAAAAGCGACCGGCAATGCCAGTCACAGGTTCATCTATGTCAATTAAGCGTCCAGATCGGACACGTATGTCTCCAACATAATCCATGCTGTTATCTTCTTGGATACGTCCGAGTTCACGAAGGGTGTTTCGAGCGATGTTACGTGCTTGTGACCTTGTTGTATCCTCATCCACATCAACCACTTCCTGTAGCAAGCCGTACTGGTCAATCAATGTTTGATTCTCAGCTGTGGCGATCACCTCATCGTCTCGGACAACGATGATGCTGTTTCGCATATCCGCAATGGACTGCGAACGCTGAGGGTTACTCATACCTTCAGACATATCTCGCCAAGACCCTCGTGGATGATATAGCTTAAAACGGCCACGCACGAGCATTTCACGCTGGCGCATTACATGCAGCTGCCCAACGCGCATTTCAAGGCGATACTTTTCTCCCTGGTCACGTTCGGCCTGCTCTAAAATCTCTCGTATGATGTCAGCTGGCGTGTCGCCAATGAAGATCTCTTTGATGCGTGTAGGAATGGACGTAATATGACCGATCGGGATACTGTAATCATGGGCAATTTTGCGGATGGCACGATCACCGGTGATGCTATTAAATTGATAGCTTGCTATCGATTTATTAAGGTAGAAAGCAGAGTCAAATGTTGCGTATGAGCGAGATGATCTCCCTTGTCGTCCTTCGTCTACAACAATTGTTCGAAGCACTTCTTCGGATCCTTGTAGTAGTGTCATTTGGTGACCTATCTGTATAGGATTGCCAGCAAGGTGCTTTTGATCACTGTACGCGACCTCAAAATCCAACTCTTGGCCGAGCTCGTCCACACTTGAGCGCCAACTAATATTGCCAACGAGAGGCGTCACATCAATGGTACGTGTAGCAGATGTAGTCACGAGCAATTGAAAAGGTTTATTGGCCATGTCTACGATCGCTCCAATCTCGTCAGCCAAGGGAAGTAGTCAAGCTGCAAGTCATAATACAAATCGCCACTCCCATTTTCTGGGCCATACGTAAAATTCTCAATAGACATTGGCCAGTTAATCGGTGTTCCAGTGACAATTACACGAATCGGGACACGCCTATTTTTCCATTCCTCTATTTCTTCGATGTACTCCCAGCCGAAATAATCACGACTGCGTAGAAACGGATAGTCTTTAATAGGAAAAAAACTTGATAGGGTGAACCCTTTTAGACCAGTAGTGCCGATCAACTTAATATCGCCCCATTTAAACGAGTTGTACGTCTCGTTGTTGTGAGGACTATCGATCTTAAAACCCTCAGGAACAACGGGCAATTGAATTACTCGTTCTCTGTTATTCACACTCAAAAAAACATCCACGCTGTTCCCCTCCTTACATATTAGCTAAAGCCAATTTTAATTTTGGAACGAGTTCATTTAAAACCTCATCTACAGAAAGACCGTTGATGTAGAAATTGAAGCTGTTCCCTGAACCAGTTTTATTTGGTGCTTGAACCGACTTCACTTGACTCGTTGGCTCAGATTGCTCTTTCTTCCCTCTTACAACTCGCGACATATCGGTGATGTTATCGATCGTGACGCCTTGCTTACGTAGCTCTGCTGACTGTTTCGCCGGCACAATCATTTCACCTTTATGAATCTGTGCAATCATGTCATGAGGAACAGCATTTGTACCAACGTCAAAGCTTAGTAGCCCATCCCCGCCCATCCATTTTGGAAGACCAATATCCGGCATGCTGAAGTTACTAAACGCACTGGTCAATCGATCCCATGCACTGCGGACGTTAGAGATGAAATCTAGCAATGGTTGAAAGAAGCTTGTTACAGATGCTAAAGCACTGACCATTGCATCAGATATGGCATCCTTTACGTTATTCCAAATTTCAGAAGTTCTATTTCTGATGTTGTCCCAGGTTTCACGTATGCGATCCCATAACTCGCCTGCTTTTTCACGGATCGTATCCCAGTTTTGCCAAAGCAAAATACCTATACCGATGAGTATTCCGATTGCAGCGACTACAATTCCAATAGGGTTTGCTGTCATGGCTGCGTTGAGTGCCCATTGCGCTGCGGTCATAGTTCCAGTTACAGCAGCATGGGCAGCAGTAATTGCACGCCAAGCTGTAAATGCAGTAACAATACCGATAACGAACGGCTCAATCATTCCCCAGTTATCAACGATCGTGTGGTACAGATCCATTGCTGAATCTACAATGTCACTTAGTACCTCTACACCTTTCGGGATTCCTTCATCGATAAACCACTCAATATACGGTTGAGCGCCTTCCCACGCATTCACGAGCATCTCACCGAAGGTTTGCGCTTGATCTTTAATCAAATCAAACGACGGCATGTTATCCTGGATCGCATCACGGATGCTATGAAAAATACTAACACCAGTCTCACCAATCCAAGAGAAAACCGATCCGACTCGTTCCATTGCGTTGCTCATGAATTCTTGTATTTTCGGTATGTGCTCAATGCCGTAATCAAGAAAACGCTGTAAGTAAGGAAGTGCTGTTGTGGCTAGTGTTGTGCCCACTCCACTAAGAATGGTCTTCACTTGATCCATCGATTGGCCCCACAGCTTTCCTGCTTCAATCGCATCTTCATCAATTACGGCTCCAAACAGGTGGGCTTCTTCTCGAAGCGCCTCTAAGGCGTCACCGCCCTCTTCAATCGCCGGCAAGAGCTTTCGACCTAGCGTTGTTCCAAAAAGGTCACCCGCAGCGTCCGACCGTTCCATGGCATTTTCCATACCGTGCAACGTATCAATAGCCTGAACAAAAGCCTCTTCTGTCGTTACCGTGCCGTCTTTCACATCTGCTAGATTGACACCAACGTTTTCAAGCGCTTTTCCGTACTTCTCATTGCCTGACGCTGCACGACCCATACGTTGAGTCAGACGCTCAAAAGTACGTTCGACGTCACGTGTGCCCATGCCTGTTTGTCCAAGTGCGTACTGCATTTCTTGCAAGGTATCTGTGTGTAATCCAGCTTTAATCGATGCTTGATCAATTTTATTAGCTGTCTTACTAAACTGGTTTGCCATTGCAACACCGCCAACGACTACAGCAGTCCCTGCGGCTGCGATACCAGCTCCCCACTTAGCAGCTGTTTTAATGCCGCCTTGCATTTTCTTTTTTATGCCATCGACACCTTTACCGCCTTTTTTGGCGGCATCTTCTGTGCCCTTTAGTTGTTCATTTGCATCTTTTAAAGGTTGTGAATACTCGTCTTTTATCGTAAATTTCGCGCCAAATTCATAGCTACTCAAGGTTTCTCACCCCTTTCATCGGGGATAAAAAAAAGAACGTGGATTATCCACGTCCTAACATCTTCTTTAATTGTGCGTTTTGTGAAGAATCATCTTCAATATCTTTAGCCATAGAAGCCTTATACCATGCTTTCAATGTAATATCTGCATTCATAATAACGTCAGGATGGACACCTTTTTGGGTGTAGTGATGAAGCATCTGAAACTCTCCATCACTATCAATTAGTTTTTTAGTTCATCTACCAATTGGGTGGACTTCCCATCGAAACCATTCATCTTCATCACTTCAGTTGCAATGCCAGCCACTTCACCTAGGTTAAAAAGCTTATCAACGATTAGATCTGGGCTGTGAGCAACGCCGAATTCTTTATGCAACTCCGCATCTTTAAGATTAGGCTCTGTCACCGCCTCATAAACGAGCATTCGATTCCCTTCGGTTGAACTCTCCGCATCTAATGCATCAAGCACAACATCACGCGGTGGTGATTGCACATGAACCGTGCCATCTAAGGATTTAATATACATTTCAGCCTGTTTCTCATGACCCTTCTCAATATGCTCTCGCTTTGCCAATAAACGTTGAATCGTAATTCGATCTTTTGCCATTATGAATAACCTCCGATTAGTGTATTTTAAGCGTCAATTGTATCTTGAATATCTACGTCAGAAACCGTGAAGCCAAACGGAAATTCTCGTTCTAACTTCGCTTGTTCTTCCCATTGCATAATTGTCATTTCGTTAAACCAAACATTACTGATGCTCACACGCTCTGTTTGAGACCGAATAGCGTCTGGATCAGCCAAGACTCCTGTAAGTGTCGACCGTAAATCTTGACCATTGCGCCAAGCATCCAAAAACTTGCGCATCCCGCGAGAGTAGACTTTTTTCTGTGTCATCGTTCCTTCGCCGGCAAGACTGACAATCTTGGAATCAACATCAAGACCGATTGGGACTTCTTCACGGTTGGCGACCACCTTTGCTTCAAACGATTTAACTTCCATGATGAGTTCACCATCCCACCACAATTTACCGTGAGCGCCGTTGATCACATTACGTCCTCTATAAGTTGCTGTCATATGCTATCCCTCCTACATAAATACATCAAATTCAAGGTCTTCCATCGCATCAACAAACTTTACTGATGCTTGACCAAAAACAGTAGATCCTGTGTTCACAGCTCGAATTTGTTGATCCTCATATTCATCAAGATCATCACCTCGTGCAGCAATATATGATTGGTGTGCTTCAAAGTCGATGTCTGCATAATTGTCAAAATTAGAATCAAGGACATTCTCTCGTGCGATCTGTCTAAAATACGCATTTACAGCAGCAAAGAACAGCATCTTATTGTCGTAATCGTTAATTACTCTACCGATGTATTCATCTTGGAAAGTGTTTCTAATGTCGTCACGAACCATGTCAACACCTTCAACAATCTTGATCTTTTGAAATTCTTCGTGTTTAGCAGGGGTGGTAGAAGTAAACGAGTTGACAGCCCGACCAATCTTGATCTTTTCCCCGTCGTCGATGAGGATGAGTTCACCGTTATCAATGGCGGCGTCAGGATCGTCTTTCTCTTCAATGCTATCAATTTCTAAAAGTTCATAGAACGTCCCAGACCGTTCCAATGATAAACCTGCAAAGATTCCAGCAATTCTAGTGCAATATTCAGCTGCACTGTAAGTCTCATCGCCGACAACAATATTTCCTGTCGTAAAATTGATGACACCTTCATTGTCAGCCCTTTGATTGGCAACCACAGCCTTGATAGTGCTTGCCTTATTTTCACGCTGGCTTTTGATAAAGGTACTCAGTAGTTCTGATTCGTCAGATGTCGCTTCTGGGATCGCCACATAGTTAATGCCCTTGCCTTTCACCTTTTCTAAAGCGTTATTAATTCCATCTTCGGGATCAATAGCAAACACTACAACTTTAAATGGCGTTCCAATAAAAGCTAATCGAATGTAATCATAGTTGCTCGAACCCCATTCGTTTTCAAGTGGTTGTTCTGGGCTACGGAACGTATGAATGCCTTGATTGTTTTCGCTTTTAAGAATTAACCCAACAACGCCCCGCATTGAGCGCTGAATCATTGTTGTGGCTTGTGTCTGAAATCGAATATTAATTTCTGGAAGTCCCATTCGGATCACTCCATTCCATTTCTAAAATTTCCATATTCCTGTCTTTTCCGTCTCCGTAACCTAAATCAACATCTCTCCGATCAATGGCAACGGTGTATTCGACCGTGAATCCAAATGAAAGAACGCCTTCAATTTCTTCTTTCGTTGATCGCTCAATATTCAAATAGCGATTGTCAACCTTTAACGATTTATTAAACAAGGATTCAAGTTCATCAGCCATCATCCAGTGTTCAGCTCTGGTCTCGTCCCTGCTGTAATAATCGATTTTGACCATCACTGCTTTATCCAGTTCGTAGTATGTTAAATTTCGAGTTTCAAGAGGCACCAGATACACAAAAAAGGACGGTCGCTTAAAGCCCGTCCCTACTTCTTCGCCATAAACCGTATACCCAAATTTCTCAACCAATTGAGATATGACGGCACGTTGAATTGTAATTAACTTCATAGCCCTAACTCGTTTCGAATGGCAGACATGAGTCGATCCATTTCACCAGGAAGTCTACGGCGTCCGTTTTCTACTGCTTTTTCTAGCATGTGGACTCCTTTGACTTTAAAGCCACCGTTATTATGGATGAAGCCTTTTTCAACTGGTAGTGCATAATCAACATTCGTACCAATCTCAACAGCACCATTAGAAACAACGCCGATTGTCCACTTGCGCTTCAAGTTTCCTCCACCAGATTCCGCACGCACCGGTGATCCTTGTTTGACATCTGCTACGATTTGCATTCCTTGACGCTCAACAGACTCATCAATGAGTCGTGGTGCATCACGTTCAGCAACAGCAAGTAGACGGTTTTGTAAATTATCAAATCCAAATGTTTCTACCGACACTATGCATCATCCTCTCTTAGTAATGGGATCTCTTGATGATGTGGGTAAGGGAAGGGTTCGCCTGCCTCAAATTGTCGTTCTAAGCCGTTTTCAAAAGTAACTGTAACACGATCACCAGGCTTAATGAGTAGCTTCGGGCTACAGAATAGCTTTGCGTCGTAATCGATCTGGTTCGGCCCTTGAGTTTGTGTTGAATTTGAGCGACTTGCCTGACTTAGCGCACAAGGTTTATCGTCGTATTTCATACGATAGCCCTGGCGCGTTTCTCTCCATTCTTCTACATACGATTCATACCGTTCTATCCGTGCTCTGTGATAGTAGGTTGACTCAAGCGCCTTTCGTTCTGCTCGAGCTTTCAGCACCCTGATCGCACCTTTCTAAACATTGCGATTTCCTCACTGTATCGCTCCATGACCCGATGAAACGCATCACTGGAATCGAATGATGTAGACGTATCCCCACGTCTTACAGAAGTCACGCCTGGCGTCGATCCGTTATCCAGCTTCTGAAAGACCATTTCCGTTACAATGTGGTTCAACTGCAACGGAAAATCATCTCGATAACAAGCGTTCATAAGGCGTTGACGAGCAGATTCAATGTAATATTCAATCACATCGTCCATTAGTTCGTCGTCAATCTCAAGAAGCTGCTTTATGATCTTTTTTTGATTACTCATTATTATCTTCCTCACCGGGCTCTGGCTCAGGTTCCGTTAACGTCAAGACATGAGTGTCTGTGTGCCCGCCGTCATCTGTGGAAACTGTCGTTGTATACTCGCCAGCTGGTGTGTTTTCAGACCAAGATATTCTACCACCATCACTTACAGATAAACCGTCTGCCTCGGGAGCAATAACGTAAGAAACAGCAGGATTGTTAGCCTCAGACGGTGATACTGTAGCATTAAGCTGACGATTACCTTCTTCGCCCGTTTCAGCGCTTGATGAGCGAGGTGCAAGGCTAACACCCTCAACCTCAATTAGACGTGTGGTGAATGCAGGAACATCCACTGGTTCGGACTCCCTGTCATCTTCAACTCTCACAGCCTTGTATTCTCCACTTTCGATGCTCGTGTTTGGATCAATACCTGTAATTTCAAGAGGACTTTCACCCTCAACCACCACGGTATCACCTTGATAGATTTTAAAAGCCATGATAGCCCTCCTTACGATAAGTTGATGACTGCCCCGCCAGTCGTAGGATTGACATCCTTAATCTCGGGGTAATTTACTCCCCCGAGTCACCAAACCCTTTAGGACGTAGCACTGCAAATGCTTCATCTTTAATTGGCAGATAGCCGATACGCATGGTCGCCTTGATAGCAATCATGTCGTTTTCTGCCAACGATAACGGCTTACCGTCGCTCATTGTTACGTTTTGCAATGTTGCCTCAGTCAAAATTTCATAAGAAATATCTTCACGGATGCCGACAATTGAATAGTTCCAGTTTGCTGCAATTGCCTCTGCTTGTGACTTGTCAAAAGCACCATTACGAACAAATTCAATCGGGTTGCTGTAAAATTCACTTTGGCCTACACCAGGAACAAAAAGTGCATTCCCGTTGGCATCTCGTAATTTACGAAGCTTATTTTTCATTCCGTAATGGGCAGCGAAGCCATTTACATCGTGACCTTTCTCTTCAATCAACCCCATTAACTCGGACGCGTCAATATCGAGATTATCACCTAAAGTAATTTCATTCTTAGCTTCAACTGCGGATTTCAACACACTTTTCGAAAATGGGGAGTTGGTACCCATTAATCCAGCAGCATCAATAGTTGTGTAAAACGCTTCAGAAATTGCAGGGCGCATTTCTCCGAATACATCAATGGTTGAGTCGTTCATTTTTTCACGAGTCGTAGGCACAATTACAGCGAGTTTTTTCGCTTCAATCTCCGGAAAAATCCACTCGGCTTTCGATGTTTGGATTCGTTCCGATTCGCCTACCCAGTAGGCACCGGGCCCATCTACCATCATTGGGAATTGTTTTTTATCGCTTGTCATTTGCTCAATGCGCGACAAACGAATGAGGCTTGACCCCCGCGCTACATCTTTCATAATTTCATTGGCTTTCGGTTTTGGCACGAAGCCTCGTAGTTCATCTTTTAGATATGTCATCTTATTCGTCCTCCATAAAGTAATTTATCGTTTGACTTGCTCATCTTTGATGACATCTAAGAAGCTGTTGCCATCATTAGAACCACCTTCATTGTCGTCACCCCCAGGAGGAGTGTAGCTACTACCTTTCAACCGAGCATCGACACCCTTTTGTACACCGTCTTTTAAAGCAGACTCTAGCGTCTCAAGATTTTTCAAGGTGGTTTCTTCGTCCTTGCCGATAAAGTGGTCAAGAATGGATGTAGGTAAGTCCTTTTCACCTGCAATAGTAAGGGCTTTATTTCGTAAAGTTTCACGTGTTTTCTCCCCCTCCATTTGCGAGATTTTTTCCTGAAGTTTCCGCATTTCTTTTTGGCCTTCTGTCTCGTCAGGGTAAAGCTCCTTGACCTTCTCATCTACGAGCTTATCAAGGTTATTTTCTTTCCAAGTCTCCAAAGCTTTTAAAGAGTGTTTATCCTTCTCTCCTTCAAGCCACTTGCTTAAATCTTTATTATCATCGGCAAGCTTTTTCACTTCCTCAGTCTTAATGTTGCCGGCAATAAAAGTACGAACGTTTTCATCATTGCTGTTCTCTTCTAGCCATTTTTTTACTTCTTCCCAATTCATCGTGTCATCCTCCTAGCCCACCCAACGCAACGCCCTGGATACGCAAAATGTTATGTGATTCCTTGTGATTCCGCCCATTTGGGATATGAGCTATAGTCGATTAATTGTTTTTCTTCGTTATCAAACTTCTGCGATGGCTCCCATCCGTCGACTACAGGAATGTAGTCTGAGCGACAGCCAACATGTGTGTCATCTGGGATCTCAGGTTTTTGATCGATCGGGTATCGTTCCCCGTCCAGATCCTTACAAATTTCGCTAGTTAGCCCATCGAGTGTTGCATCAAACATGACCTCGCTAACGACTTGGGAATCGCTGTATATCTGATCCTGTGCCATCCGTGTACAACGAGCGACTTCATTCCGAACCAGTCTAGTGCTTTCGTAAGCGCTTGTTCCAAATTCCCTTTTGAGCTCCCGTGCCAATTTCACAGGATCGGCACCGTCGATCATCGAGCGTTGCACGAGCGACCGTGTACGAGCGACCAGCTTTTCCTTGTTATGCCAAATGCGATCGCTAAATCGTTCGCCTGCTAAAGGCATATTGACTGATGCTTCTACAAACTCAGGTCTGAGTAACGAGAAAGAAACCGGCTGCTGCAAACCCCGGTCTAGTGTGTATGCGGTTCTGTAATAACTCTGTTGATACGATTCTTTTAAGATATTTGTTGTGTGCTCAAGGTCAACGGCACCCAGCTGGCGTGCTTGATCGACAATCTGTTGATCAAGTTGAGCTAACACTTGATATCGTTGTTGACTCGACATGCTCAGAGTCCCGTCACGGATGTACTCTGCCGTGAGTCTGGCCATCTCACCCTGCACGCGATTCTGCGAGTCTCTATAAGCACGTAAGATGGGACGCATACCGCCCGAAGTATTACGGTCAATTAGACGATGGATCTTTTGTATGTCTCGTTGCATACTAGCCATCGTCATCACCTGGAGTGACAGTTCCCGGGTTCATCCCGACACGATCCAAATCAAGAAAGCGTTGCGTTTCGTCATCTCGTTCTTTTCTGACTTGCTCAAGCTCTAGATCTGGGTTTTCAACAAACGGCAGCATAGACAGCATGGTTCGATGACTAACGATCCCGTTGTACTTGCTGAGTGCATCAGCAAGCATCAAAATGTCTTGCGGAACGTTCATCGTAAATTTAAGTTTAATCTGTCGATAATCCAAAACTTGTCCGGTTCTTAGCTGTTGGTATTCAAAAAACGCTTTCAACCGCCGTTTGACAGTTTTTTCAAGCATGCTTTGCATGAGTACACAACGATTTTCGAGTGCTATCATCCGCGATCGCAATGCTGCCCCCGATAAGTTGGACTGTAACTTCTCATTCGTATCAATGTGGCTGGATAGCTTGTAAATTTTCTCCTCAAGATTACTAAGAAGGTTATTTACAAACGTATCGTTAATTTGCTTAGTCAGATAATCAACTTCACCTTTCGCTGGAACATTGATAATTCCTGATCGCTTCATTTTCTTGGCTTCGTCATCCCCGAGTGTTGCACCGGTGATCTTCAAAAAAGCCTGTCTAAAATCTGATACTTCGTTGACTAGATCGGACAGTGTGTTGTTATAGGCATCGATTGCCGACTTAATATCATCGAGAAGTGAGCGTCTTGCTGGATTTGCCATGCAAACCACAACTGGCGTTTGCTTAAAATTGGTTGTTTTCGTATCAAGGTGAACGAGCCTGTGAGCGTCGTTATTGCCAATTGAGAATTGATGTACCTTCTCACCCTCGTAAACATCCAGCATCTCTCTGTCGCTGAATCGGTGTTCTTTATAGACGTGCAGCGCAAGTCGTACTGTATTCTCGGCATCACCGTTTTCCAAGACGAAAGCGTTCAGTGGAGTTAGTGTTGTCGCCTTAAATTCGCTATCTTCATTGATATAGAAGAGTTCATAAGCTTCTCCAAAAATATTAGCCTGTCGAATCAAATTCTGATCGTGCTGCTTTGACCAGTGGCCAAAATTAAGATCAACTAAATCAGTAGTATTGTGGTCATCCTTACGAGAAACGTATGAAACTGGATTCCCTAGGGCGTAAGCAACTTCATCATTGATGAATTTCTTGAAAAAGTTGACTACCACTTTCATATTCGCTCTCGAATCTGCCATTGCGTAATTTCTCACAATATCATGACGCCCATCATAGTAATCTTGATATTTACGGTATTTAATTCGCTGCTGGCGAAATGCTCGTAGACATTTTTTGATTAACTCCTCATCCACTCTCCCTCACCCCCTAAAACAGCAACGAGCTGTCCAAAATTTTCACTTCTGGCGTTTCCTCGATCTCATCGATAACTCGGTCAAACTCTGCTAGTGCGTCCGGCGCATCATCATGTGCGGTAAATCCTTCGCCCTCGTAAGCAAGCACTTGGTCGTAGAAAGGCTGATCCTCTTCAGCAAATACAAAAAAGCCACTATCCACTTTTGCGGATATGGCACGAATCTTCGCTTCTTTGTTCTTGTTTTGGCGTTCATTCAAAATTTCTATGTTACGGTGGGAAAGATCAACGTCTTTTTCTATCCATTTTTTGATCTCCCGAACGTCAGCGCCATTGTATGTGTTTTTCTCCACCCAGATGTGTGTGATGTCTGGGTAGCCATGTAGCAGTTCAATCACGTTACTGATGTAGTCATCAAAGCTGACTTTCTTGATGCGACCTTCTCGGATCCAACGGAATTCATTGGAGGTTTTCCCGCCGACTAGTAGCGCCGTATAGTCATTATGTCGTCCCGTTTCAACAGCCGGATCACAAACGAGCATGGTTCTGACGAAATCTTCTTCCTCAATTTCTGCACGCGGTATTTTCGTGATCTGGTGAAACGCACGTTGTCCGATTTTACTAGCATCATTCTGCATTTCTTGCTTAAAACTGGTTGGATCTTCGTAATAATCAATGGCAAGTTGCAAACAGCTGAACTTATCTGGCCAAAGTACTTTGTAATCCATGAGAAAGTCATTTTGATAATAAAACTCTTTCGCATTAGCTTCTGCATGAGGATCTTTCGCATTGAAGTAGCGACTTTTAAATTCAGCCCATAAACCAGTATTAAACAACTCATCCACATCTTCTACTTGCACGACTTTCTCACTGATAGATCGATAAGATGGTAACCTTGAAATCCTGCTAACGAAGCAGTCGCGGTGTAGGATCGTTCCGAGCACCAAAAACTTCGTAGCCATTCGAACTTTCTTTCCGTCACGGTAGACTGCCGTATCTCCGGCATATTTTGCATCTTGCTGGAACGTATTAAATTTGCTATCGCGCGCTTCCTGCGTAATCACGTCTCGTTTACCTTGGTAGTCATCGGCAATGATGATTGACGGACGGCGACCGTTGTATTTCTTTCCTCGTAACGATGATGTGGAACTGATTGCCTGCACCTTCGTTCGGTTGGTGAGTTCAAGTTCAAGTTTATTCGTCAAAAAGCGCTGCGGATCTAATAGCTTGCCGAACGTCGTGATTACATACTCATTCTCTTCAAATGCGTGCCTAACTTCACGGATGAATTCCACCGCATCTTGCTCAGTACGTCCTGCAACAAGCGAGTAATGACTCACCTCATATACATGAGCCCATACGGCAAGTGCAGAGTTTCCTACGGTCGTCTTGCCTACACCTCTCGGACAAATCAATGCTTCCTGATCGTATTCATCGTCAACAAACATCGCGTTCAATTCTTCCCAGATCTGATAGTGGAACGGCGCAAGTTCTCGTACATCGTTGCCTTCTTTAGGAACGAAAGTATCCTGCAAGTAGAACATACAAAAATATTCAATACTTCTTTTCCCTACTGCGAAAGATAGTCCATTCACCCCAAACAAATTTCTTCGATGTTTGTGCATGAGTTGTTTTGCTTTATCGCTGCCATACAATTTCACCAGATACTTGAACAGAGTGCGCCGGTTATCCGGTGTATTAATTTCAACAGGCGTTTCCATTACCGACGCCTCCTTTCAGACTTCAAAAATTGTGAACAAAATTGTCAGTGTCCCCAAAGCCAATTGTCTGACAATTCAAACAGAAAGTACCCCCATCGCTACGTTTATGCAGGATTTTATGCAAAACGCATCGACTTCCAATTATTTTACAGCCTGATTTAGCAGGCTTTTTGGACTGTATAAATTCAATAATATTCATTAACAATTGATCGCCTTGAATCCCTTGATAACAAAGGATTCCTCAATTTATTTAGTTAACATAATGATCCTTTTCGGAAGTCGATTTGTATACCGATGAATAATCTATTCATCCTTTGACCACTTATCCAGTTCAGCATCCAACACATCACCCTCCACGCCCTGGGCGGTACTGGTAACCTGGTCTAGGTCTACCCTGGTGGTAGGCTTACCCAGTGCCCTATCCACTAGGTACTGTAGGGTCTGGGCCTGCACCCGGCGGTTACTGCTGTCCTTGGCAATCTCATGCAGCTTATTGATAGCAAACTCTAATCTCGCCTCGATCATCTTCTCAGCAAAGACTCTCTCCTTGTGTAAGCGACTGTGAACCTCAGCCTTAAATTCTTCGTTGTCCAGCCACTTATAAAGTGTAGGTCGACTGATGCCGACCCGACTTGCAATCTCGCTTTTGTTTAGCTGTCCCTCAGCGATCAATTCAACAGCTCTCATCATCGGCTCGTTTAGCATCTGCCGACCCTCCCTTCTCGTTTTACACGTTTACGATTTAAAAACCCTCTTACTAATAGTTGGGAAAATGGCTACATAACGGCTACAAATTTTGCCTTCTCTCGTACCAAAATAAAATGACAAGGGCTTTCAATCCCCTGTCATTGTAGGTTTTTTCTCCTCAAAATATTTTTTTATCTTTTTTTCTGCTCTATCAATATACGTCCTCACACTCTGCCTTGATAGATTCATCTCTTCAGCAATTTGCTGTTGGGGTAATTCATATGCTTTGAATAAAGCGTAACAAATTCGTTCCTGCTTTGATAACAGTCGAAGGACTATTGCAACCCTGCGGCGTTCGTATGTTGTCAGAGGTTGTTCCTCATCAACGGCTAGTGACGGAAAAATGTCTGTATCCATCAATGCCGTGCTCTGATAAACCGATCGTTGATCAATGCCTCGTCTTGCTCCAGGTTCTCGTCCTGTCTCCATCCACTGTACAGAATCTTGTAAATCACGAATCATGCTATTAATCTTTTTCCGATCTTCAATGTCTAACTCGTTGTCTGATAACAATGTGCTCTGGTCTTTGAGATCACTGATCGTGCGCAAATACTGTCTGATTAATTCGTCTGCCCAGGTTAACGTCATGCAGACTCCCCCTCTTGAACTCTCTCGATCCTTGCTTTAAGTGCTAGAAGCAACTCATCTTGCGTTGCCGTCTTATCCTGCAATGCAGCAACGACATCTTCGTCTACGCCACCGGCCATTGCCAAGTGATGAATAATCACCTTTTCCTTTTGACCCTGTCGGTGCAGTCGTTTATTGGCTTGCTGGTATAGCTCCAGTGACCAATTAAGACCGAACCAAATCACGTGATTCCCACCCTCTTGCAGGTTAAGTCCGTAGGCTGCACTAGCCGGATGTGCTAGAAGAATATCAATCTCTCGGTTGTTCCAATCGTCTTGATCCTGCGGCGTTTTCAACTCTCGTACACGAAGCTTTGTTTTTTTAAGCGCCTGCTTGATCCTTTCTCTGTCATGTTGAAAATTGTAAAAGACCAAAGCAGGACTGCCGTTTAAACCTTCCACAAGCTCTTGAAACGCTTCGATCTTGTTGTTGTGGATTTCGTGTACTTGACGTTCTTCGCCATACATCGCCCCATTACCTAATTGCAGAAGTTTATTAGATAAAACGGCTGCATTGTTAGCATCCACGATCTCGTCTTCTCCTACTTCAAGCAGCATTTCTTTTTCAAACTCGTCATAAGCTTCTTGTGCTTTCTTGTCTAAATAAACAGGAATTGTGTTGTACGTGATGTCTGGCAATTCTAGGTAGTCTTCTGATTTCATGCTGACGCATATGTCTGCAATCTGTCTGTGGATCGTGCTCTCTGCCATATCTTTAGGGGCGTAAGTGTAGATCATGTCACGGCTGCGTTGATCCGGTACGAAGTATCTTTCACGATAGCCGGTGATGTTTTGACCTAATCGATTTCCGCCGTCTAACAAGTACACCTGAGCCCACAAGTCTAATAGCCCGTTTGGTGCTGGCGTTCCCGTTAGCCCAATGATTCGTTTAATATGACGCCGAACACTGTTTAACGCTTTGAAGCGCTTCGCCTGACGGCTCTTAAAGCTGGAGAACTCGTCCACGACCACCATGTCAAATGGCCAGTCATCTTTGTAATACTCGACAAGCCACGGCACGTTTTCACGATTAATGACGTAGATGTCAGACGGTTGGCTCAAAGCTCTCATTCGTTTATTTTGCGGGCCAAGCACTGACGTCACTCGAAGCAAATGCAGATGATCCCACTTCTTGGTCTCATTGATCCAAGTTGATTCAGCTACCTTTTTCGGTGCGATTACCAGCACCTTTGCAACTTGGAATCGGCTGTAAATCAAATCATTTATTGCAGTTAAGGTGATGATTGTTTTTCCAAGTCCCATATCCAAAAACAAGCCAAGTGCCGGTTGATGTAGAACGCGGTGGATGCAATAGCGTTGGTAGTCATAAGGCTTAAACTGCATTTGATGCACCCACCATCTTGTCGATCCACTCGTCCACGCCTTGTTTACTGTCAATCACATGGACGATACTTCCCAATCGTTCAAACCTTTTGTGTTGATGCGTTTGGTTTTTCGTCGGCTTACGTCCTGGTGCTTTTAGCTCTATGAAATGCACCTCGCCTCCAGGAAGCAAGATAAGTCGATCCGGCACCCCAACATTTCCTGGCGATTCAAATTTATAAGCAATTCCGCCGACCTTCTTGATGCGATCTCGGAGATAGTTTTCAATGTCTCGTTCTCTCATGATCAAACCTCCATAAACTAACCTCGTCTACTTTGCACACTTACACGTGTATAGATATAAATTTAGGCGTACAGGGCGTACTAGGGCGTGTCTAATATTCTCTATTTACCTATTTTTATTTATATATATATATAAAGTAGACAAAGTAGACATTTATAATAAATACGTTATTGGTGCGGGTTTAACCGTCTACTTTCTCGTCTACTTTCTAAATTTACAAGGTTGACAACGTAGACATATTCCATTTTTTACAAAGTAGACATATTGGATAGAATGTAGACAAAGATCAAGACTTTACGAAGCCACCCCGAACCTTTCCGTAGGGCCCATATCTGGATGGATTGGGAAGCTTCTGCCAACCTACGACGTTATCGATCATACTGTTAATTGAAACGGTATCGTGACGTTTCATAAACTTTAAATCGTTATTGAAACACTCCACCCACACCTCGGCAGCACACACTCGATCACGTGACGCCGTCTCAGGCGCTTCGGTCTTAAAATCGTTACTCCAGTACATCTTCCGTTGCTCAATGCTTTTCTTCTGCCAATCTAAAGGAACAGGGCGTTCCAAGAAGTCCTGTACCAGCCCTTGACGCGGATCTTGCTCCGTATGCATTTCCTGTTGACGTTTCGCCTCTTCTTCAAGTGCCCCAGTTAAAAACGTAATCTCGCCCGACCGCCAGGCTGCGACTGCCTCAGCCCATAACTGATCAATCTCCTCATCTAAATCAGTGAAAACACTCTTAACCGGCATTGTAACCCCAACATCAACAGGCCAAAAACGACGACCACCGGTTGCGTCCTTTAAATAGTCCGATTGATTGCTCGTACCAAAAAACACACACTTTCTCGGGTGCTTCTCGGCTTTACGGGCATATGCAGCCCTGTACTGATCTTCCGTACGACTTAGGAAACCCTTAATCGTATTAACATCGCTTTTACTGTACGCCGACATCTCACCGACCTCGACGATCCAGACGCCTTGAAGCAATTCGGCTGCGTCTTTACCCTCGAAGCTCTCAATGCTATTGGTAAACCACGACTGCCCCATTTTTTGAATCAATGTCGTCTTTCCCAATCCTTGCGCCCCGGTTAATACAGGCATCGTGTCATGCTTGATCCCAGGCACCATTGCACGCGCGACAGCAGCGATAAAGGACTTGCGTGTGACAGCACGGATGTAAGACGTGTCTGCCGCACCCATATAATCGATAAAAAGTCGGTCTAGTCGGTGCACGCCATCCCACTCCAAGCTATTTAAGTAATCTACAACTGGGTTGAAACGATTCCGTGCTGCACCGATCACCAAGGCATCGTTGATCGTATCTTTGACTTTGAAACCGAGAATCTTTTCCATATAAGAACGCAATCCGGCGTCGTCTCGATCTGTCCACATGAACAAATTGTGATCGTCTTCTCGCGGTGCCCATGGGAACGGGCCTTGTGCGAGAATTGCATCTGCAAAAGTGTCCATCATGATCTTTCCTGCAAGGTTTTGATCATTAGCAAGTGCTAGCTCGACATTTGCGATGGTCTTGGCGGGTTTACCTGTGCTTGCGCTTACTTCGAGCCGTTTAATCCACTCCGTATCTACCTTTGTGGCAGGTGTTGATGTACCGCCGAAATCCTCGGTCATTTGTTCATATTTTTCTTGATTAATAGCTGTCGCAACATCTGCGTCGTTAAGCGCAAATGCTGACATCTTGCTGAACGATGGCATCCGGTTAATTGGTGTATCCGGCTTTGCTTCATCGTCTTCATCGCTGTACTTATGAAGCCTTACCAAATCAAAAGCGTTTACGAGGCGCCCACCTGTCGGGTCAGTCGCATGATGACTATAAAGAAATGCCCCATCGTCATATACCACTGCACCGCCAACCGTTGAGCCGTCGATAAACGTATAACGTCCTGACCCGTCATCGGTCATCTCGTAAATACCAGGAAGAAACGTTTCAATGGCTTGGTGGATGTCGTATTGACGGCAAAAGGCGCCTACGACACCCGGTTTACTAGCCGGGTCACCTTGCTTGGCAGCCATCCGTACGTGCGTCTTTGCAGCACCGGGTACTTCTGGCCATTCTTGAACATCTCTCCAGTTTTGATAGAGGTTGAGCATTCCGTCTACGTTGACCATCTGCTTGTCACCGTATGTGAATACGTACTGACTGTCTGCACTGACACTCGGCCAGTACATGAGGCGTTCAGCTTTAAACGTGGTCGGATCGGCAAAGCTTATACCGATCATGTCAGCCAACTTGCGAGCAATCGGCTCATACTCGTCAGCTGTCATAGTCCGATTGACAGGGAAAAGCACGCGAAGCCGAGGTGAAGTCGGCTCGTGCTTTCGCGTACTATAAATCGCATAAGCGCAACCTAGACTATCAACACGACTAATTACGTAATCGGTATAGCCGTTGTCGATGTTGTCCAAGTCCAGCGTAACGAGGTCACGCCCTTCCACATTGGCAGCCTTTCGCCGGTTGTTACGAAGGGTTCCCCCAACAAATCCCCCAACGTCTTTACGTTCATCTTGCTCGGGCTTTCGCATCTTTAGATACTCGTCAAGCGTCTCAGTTCCTCGAACGGCGTAGCGAAGTTTCTCTACCATGTCCGACCAATGAATAGTTTGAGACGGCCAAAGCGTATCTCTTCGACTGCCAGCGCTTGATATGGTTAACTGTCGATCGTATTGAATCATGCCCTCACCTACTCTGTTTGCTCTATGATCTGATTAATATATCCTTGTGCTCTTTTAAGCGCTGCGGGGTTGCCGTCTTGCTTCCATATCCAGAGACTGTTAAAAAGATTTCCGACGTAATACGCTTCCATTTCTTTAAGGTCTCGCACTGCTTCACGAATCACCTGATCGGCTGTAATTGATTGCTTATCTGGCTTACTAACGAACTGCGGCGTAGGCTTTTGCCAAGATTGAGGGGAGGCAGCCTGTGACGGTGCAGAAATACGACGCGGATGAATGTCTTCCAATTCTTGTGCCTTTGCTGGTTTAACAGGTACTTTCGATTGATTGCTATCCAACTTTTCCACTTCCTTTTTTGGCTCAACGCTTGAAGAAGGTTTGCTTTTTCTGTTTTTACCGGCAAGACCCCATTTAACTTTCCAGTTATAAAGCGTGGCTGTAGCGATTTGATAGATTTCTGCAATCTCATAATCAGAGTAAGAAGTTGAAGCTTTCAGTTCCTGGTATTTCTTTTTTGTTAGCTCGTGCTTATTACGTTTCATAAGAACCTCCTTCTTTCTCTTTTGCTTCGCTTTTGATCTGCCTAGATCTTCTAACTCGTCACCTAAAGCCAGAAGCTTGTAACCAATCTTGCACTGGCTCCAACAAAATTGATTGACTTGATTACCATAGACGATTTTGTTCACACTGCAACCTTCACAGTAACGATCTAGATTTACTCCAATGTCTGTCATAATCTCTTTGCGATCCCTCATCGTATCTCAGCCTTCGGAAATGATTCAGCACTATAAAAATGACTGGAAATGTCATTTAGAAAACATGCACCTTTTACTCCTTCGAATGAATTAGAGTAGTGGATGTACACTCCATGAAGGTCATATTGCACGATTACTTCAAACGATTTGGGCTTCTTCATTAACGATTGATACAACCCGTAGTCGATGACAATAGATGTATTATCCATTAACACAGGTCGGCACTTGGCTTGCTTAAACGTTGAAAGAAGCCATTCAAATCGATCAATTTTAGTTTGTATTTCAAATGGACGTTCTTGCTCAGTCTTCGAAACACGATACCTCTTCCGTAAGTTAGAAGCGTCGCTTCTCCATTGATCTCGATGACTTTTTAATACAGATTTACTGTCTTCAAGTGCGAAATCTGGAAGAAAAATAGCATTCAATGTTAACCCTCCAATTTCCATTTGCTTTACAAATTCCTTTGTCATATACTCTTAATTACAAACATACGTTCGGATAAGAGGTGTAATTGATGAAACCCCATGAGTACAAACGTGATTATGATCTTGCACACGAGTACATCATTTTGGAGTTAACGATCCGATCCCTTAACCGTGATCAACGGATATACGCTGCGGATAACTCACCGTTTAAGTTGAGCCGTATCTGGCAAGGTTACACAGAGTCTCTAATATCAAAAGGCAATCGGCGCATGAAGCACATCAAAAAACACCTCTATAAATACGGGATTAAGATTTCAAAAAAAGATCAATTAAGCTCTGGCGGTACTGTACATTACGAAGCTTGGTGCCGCGGGCAACTTATAGAAATGAAGTACCAACCGACTATGCTCTACAACCACTCATGTGATATGATGCAGCAATTAATTGATAAGCCAGTAGAAACAGGTATAGAAACGTTGTTATGGGATGTTTAGGGAGCTACGATCATCTTGATTCCTCTAATTGCGGGAGAAACACGACATATTCAAAATTAATAGGCTTCTGCTTTTCTTCAAAGATGACAACCTTCTGCAAGTCTTCTCCGTCTATACATTCAACCGTTTCTTGTACATAACGTTTCACTAAATCGCTTCTCCTGCTGCGTAACGTTCCCATTTATCACAAGCCTGTTTTCTTAGTCGGCTCACGTGCGCTTGAGCACATCCGATCGTATTGCCAATCTCGATTTGCTTAACGTCAGCTAGTGTTAAACGGACAACATCCTGTTCACGTTGTGAGAGCCGACTAACAAAATCGCTCACCACGTAATTGCTATCATTTGCACCTTGATCAACTACGTCATACAAAGTGAGCCCTGAGTGAGGGTCGATGATACGATCGAAAGAGGCTGTCTGTCGATGAGTGATATATTGAAGTGCGTACCTCGCTTCTCTCTTAGAGCAGTTAAGAAAATTAACGATGTCATCAACTTTTGAATGTTCATCAAAACCATTCTTCAATAGCTTTTTACCGTTATCTTTCATTGGTCGACTGAAATACACTGTTGAATAATCTCGTAACAATCGCATCATGTGGCTTTTAATTATAGAAATACTGTACGTGGAGAATTTGAACCCTTTACTCTCATCGAACCTTTGAAAAGCTAGGGTAAACCCTTCGCATCCTGCTTGAACTAAATCTTCAAAATCTAATCCAGTATCTAACAACGATCGTTGAAATTTATGAGCGCAGAAGTAAACGAGTTTTCCGTGCTGCTCAAACGCTTCGTCTACGGTTTGCAGCCCATCACCGATGTCTTTTCTCATGGTCGATCTGCCTCGGTTTTAGCATCTTCTTCGGACATTTTCATAACAGCAGTTATTGCAGCGCCACGATATAAAAGCTTTGCCTTACTCTCGCCTACCTCAACGCGCCACATTTCGTATAAATCATCTTTAGTCAAATGAGGCTCGTATTTTTCAACAATTACGCGATCACCCTGAACACCGATCGCTAAAGCGTCTCCTTCTTTAATGCCCAACATTTTACGTGTTTCTTTTGGAATAACGACACGTCCTAAATCATCAATCCTGCGTACAATTCCGATACTCTTCATTCTTTATCACCCTTTTGTAGTAACCCGTAGAATTGGTATTTTAATTGTTTAGTTGCCACCAATAGCTTTTGGCATTGTGATTTATTTAACTTGCCAATGTGTGCTTCCTCAGCAGGCAGATTAAGCACCTTCGCCACCCATTCATAAGTTTCCGATCGTGTCACTATTTGACTCTGCCAAATTGGGTCAAGTGCTTTATGGCATCTGTGCCGTAGTCTTCGAACATCTTTTGTGGCCAAGTAGCCTAAAGGCTCACGTGTACCACGATGACAGCCGACATGAGCTTTGCAGTTATAACAGATATATAACCATCCACGTTTTCTAGGATGAAGCTCCTTAGCTTTGATAAGTTTTGCTGGTCGAAAACAGTACGAGCAGTTAACTCTCACAATGCACTTGGCCCAAGACGATATTAGAACGAACACGAAGCTCATCTAAATGGTCGTGACATAACCGGATTGATACGCCACTATTACCATGATAAAAAGTGATCATAAACACCGGGGGCTCTACTTCGTCCATGTCACAACAATTACAGTAGTTCAGCGAGCTGTTGAATTGTTTAATTTCAACAGCTTTACTCATCTGACTCGCTCTCCTCATACACTGGGCTGTCACCAATGTCATTAATGCGCTTATCAGAATGGTACAACTCTACTTCTTCTCCAATGGAAACCTGAATTTTTAAGGTTTTTTCGTCCTCATCCCAACCGAAATGAAAAGCGCCGTCTTGAAGTTGAAGAATGTAATCTTTATTTTTAATGTCTAATGTCTCGACATTCGCAACTCTCTTTAATTCAGCAACTAATTTCGTGATTATATCGTTCATTAATAAGCCCCCTAATCTTTTTGATAGAAATCTGTCACGAATCCGTCAGCTTCTAACTGCAAGTCAGGCGCCCACGGCATCGGTACACCCATTATTTCTTCCAGGTACTTAATGTCAGCTTGATGCTCTGGCACATCGATAACGACCTCATCATGCACGTGCATCACAGTTTGATAACCGGCATTGTGTACACGGAACAGTGCTTCTGCCAGACAATCACGAGCAATGGCTTGTACAACGTTCTCCACGATCTTCCCACCATACGTAGGAATCTTCGCCCACTGCCTGTTTTCGCCTAATCCGTAATAGTGAACAGCATCTTGATCAAACTTCCCCGGTGCAATGAATGGCTTGGCATAATAGAGCTTTCGCCTGCTAGGCAATTGAATTGTAAGAAAGTCGAGTCCTCTTTCAATGTCGAACTCTCTCGCAAAAAGCAATCCTTTTACACCGACTGGATCACCAGTTTTCATAACAGCTAATGCGGCGTTTTCGAGTGAGTACCATAAATCAACAATCCGTCGGTTTGCCGATCGCCAACGTTTTACGATGTCCGGCAATTCTTCCTCAGTAATCCCCATGTCCAGTGCACCCATTTGCATAAGAGCTCCTTTTGATCCCTGATAGCCAAGTGCTAGCTCAGACACTTTTCCTTTCTGCCTTAAAGGACTACCTTTCGTAATCTCTTCAATGGGGACGTTAAACATAGCCGATGCCGATGCCTCATAAATTTTGCCGTGTGTAGCAAACACATCTAATCGCCATTGCTCCCCCGCCAACCAAGCAATCACACGGGCTTCGATGGCTGAAAAATCAGACACAGCAAGTTTATGACCATGGGAAGCGACAAACGCGGTGCGGATAAGCTCAGATAACACGTTTGACACGTTACCGTATATCAGTTCCAGCGCTTCCGTGGCTCGATCTTTAACGAGATTGCGAGCAAACGCCAATGAGTCCATTTCGTTTTTTGGAAGGTTCTGTACTTGCACGAGCCTTCCAGCCCATCGCCCGGTGCGATTAGCGCCGTAATGCTGTAATAGTCCTCGGGCACGGCCATCTTCGCAGCGTGCGGCATCCATCGCTTTAAACTTTTTAACGCTGGTCTTAGAAAGCTCCTTGCGGATCTCTAGCATGCGTTTGACGTCACCTGTAGATTCTTCGATCTTATCGGCAACAGTGTCTTTACGAAGGTTGTCAATTTTCATCCCTTGTTCTTGCAGCCATTTTTGAAGCTGCGCGGTGCTGTTTGGGTTGCTCAAGCCTGTGATCTCTTTTGCTTCGGCTGTGAGTTTGTCCGTTACCTCGTCACTGACATGCTGTGCACCGTCTACGACATCTTGATCGACAGCAACACCGTGAGCATTGATTTGTAGATCGAGTTCCCACATACGTTGCTCTTGCTCGGGCACAGGGAAGGATTCAAAGCGCCTTAAGACTTCCATTTCTACGACAACATCTTGAATGTTGTAATCCTTAAATAGTTGCCATTTATCAACGTCATGGTGCGGTAGATTTCTTGTTCGGTTGCCGTTATTTTTCGTTGGTTTACAAGGTTTACTGAAGTAGTTAATGAGTTTTGTACCAACGGCTTTCTTTTGCTGACCATCATCAAGTTTGAGTGCTTTTGCCACGGTGCCAAGTGCACCCGGATAGCCACAATACAACGCTTGTAGCATTGTATCTCGCCATTGATTAAGTGGTGTGGCAACGATTGTGTTTAGGCAATACCATTCGAATGCTGCATTAAAGGCTCGTTTAGTAACGCTCTCGTCAGACAGTGCAAAGATGATGCCAGGGGGAATGTGCTCCCCCTGGGCTAGATCGACAATTTGCACCTCGCCAAAATCGACTGAGTAAGCAAAAAGCAAAATCTCAAAGCTATCATCCTGGACGTATCTATACAGCCCTGTCTTTTTAAGGTCAGCTTCACAATACGTCTCAATATCAATGCTTAAATTGTTCATATCCCGTAAATGTTGCCTCGTTGCTCAGGAAAGCCAGTAATCGGGTCGTGCTGTTGCGGTTGCTGCTGTGGCGCTTGTTGTGTCGGTGGAACTTGTCCATAGCCCTGCTGCGGTACTTGGTAACCGTAATTCGGCTCTTGCACTGGTGCCTGTTGCCCGTAGTTCGGTGGTTGTTGTCCGTAATTTGCTTGTTGCGCTGGCGCTTGTTGTCCAAAACTTTGTTGCGTCTGCGGTGCGCCGCCAAAGTCAGTTGTAGCAGAAGGGGCTGATCCACCTAAAGGCTCACCGTCACGTGTTTTCATAACGTTTGTAGCCAAATAGCAACCGATGCCGTTATTTCCATTAACACTATAAGGAGAAAAGTTGATTGCAATACGACCATACATACCAGAATAAATTTCTGTAGGGTTCATGATGCTATTCAGGTTTGCATCTACAATTTCAGGCGGTTGATCGGCCTTAGTCGTAGCAGTAAACACCCAGTGTCCACGGCATTCTTCGCCAAAAGGTTCACCGTTAGGCCGCGTGCCGTCTCCATCATAGACCGGACTTGCTACACGAGCAGGCTTTTTGCCATTCCACTTATCTTTAATTCCGCGTTGTTCGGCTTGCTGCATAGCATAATCAATACGCTGTTTCGTCTGAACGTCTGATTTAGGTAGCAAGCAAACAACGCTATATTTAGGATCACTGTTGTTGATCGAGCGCGGTTGTAATAGATTCACGAAACTGAAACGAACCTCGTCTGTAACTACTCTTGTTGGGTTAGTCTGATCTGTCATTTATCATCAATCTCCTCTTATTTAATTTATTGAAAGTCTTCACTTGCAGCAGGGGCGTGAGTAATTGCTACGCGCTTGTCTGACTCCGGTGCAAGTGTCGGTTTACCTGGACTGTTCTCTACATGCTTTTCTTCTTCTAAAAGCTTTCGATAATCTTTCTTACCGAGCATCTTTTCAAGTTGTGCAACGGATAGAGGTTTCTTATCATACAAAACTGACTCATCATAACCGTTATTTTGAAGATGCTCGAACGCCTTATCTTGATCAACGAATGCCCGTGATCCTCGACCGTGGACAGCTTTAAAACCTGGCACTTCTTTTCCGTTCAATGATTCAGAGAGTGCGAACTTTTCCAAGTCCTTAACCCAGGGCGCTAAGTGCTTCCCAATTTCTAATGCTTTTCCAACCTCTTCATGCGTCATCAAATCAGGTTTAGGCTTCGGATCTCCGAAATCTTTAAGTGGGCTGAATTGTTCAGCACGTGCTCGACACTGGAAACGTGCACGGCAAAAGCCACAATGTTCACCAGGATTAAACGTACCCTCACCTTTAAAGGCTTGTTCTGCGACGGGCTTAATCGATTCACCCCATGAAAGTAAGTCCGTCGTTGATATTGACCAGTGTGAAGGTTCATCGAAAAGTCTTGGCTGTACAATCACCATGTGCACTTCGTCGATCTGACTAAGAAAGCCGTACATTTCATAAGCACCCAGCGCGTAAAGCTTTGCTTGTGGATTGTCTTCGGCTGACACTGGCACGCCTGTGCCGTACTTAAAGTCAACAACGTACATCGCGTTGTCACCTACAACGATCGTGTCAGAAGTCCCGAAGCCTTCCGGTGCGTACTTGTCATAGCTCACACGCTGTTCAATTGCTACGTGAGGTTTGCCACCTAGACGTTTAACGATGTCTTTGATGACATTTAAATACGCGTCTGTGTGCTCAAGCATTTCCTCGTCATACAGTCCGTGCTCTACAAACTCTGCTAGTGCTGCGTCATATTTCTTTTGACCGAAACCAGCCGTGTATTGCTTGTGAAGCTTAATTTCTGCGATTTCATGAGCAAGCGTACCGATCTTTGCGTGATCAGAAGTTGTGTCTGCAAAACCTTCCTCTAGCCGTGCTGACGGTGGACAATTAAGCCACCGAACAGCACCAGATGCAGACAACAAAGCATGAGCACGAGCTGCATGTCCTTGCTCTGCTATCATATTTTTGCCCCTAGCTCACGGAATTTTTGTGCCAAGGCGTTGTACTGCTCTTGTGGGACTTCTACAAGCGAGGCAAAACCAAGTGATTGAATCGCGTTACGTACTTGATCTCCGTGACCTTGTTCAGCAAGCGTCCTACCCGCAATGCCTAAATCGTCAAATGAATAAGATGGAGCAGTCGTCGGCACGGTGTGAGGCTCAGTCGGTGCTTGATTCATTGGTGCTTGAGTCGGTGGTTGAACTAGCGACTGTTGCACTGGCTCTTGTGGTGGTTGTGTTGGAACCGTTGGCGGTTGCACTGGCGTGTCTTGACTAACGTTTGAAGCCTTATGATCTAAAGACGGTTGCTCTTGTTGGACTGAATTGTCAGCTTGCCCAAATGTCACAGCTAGTCCTTGTAATACTGCCAAAAGTTCAGGTGATGCTTTAATTTCAACGCTAATGGTATGATTCATATAAAATTTCCTCTCTAGACTGGACTGTGTTATAATCCAGCTATCTATAGTTTTGTGTGCTGATCAAGTGGCTGCTTGATCAGCTTTTTTTTTTTGTTAAAGACAACTCATTTCTAAAAACCGTAATCTCGACTTCTTGTGCAGCGCAATTAATTGTGTTTAATTCAATTACTTTATCAACTCGCCCTAAATTAAAAGGTCTGCCGGTGCGATCGATTAGGAATTGGATGGCCTCACGTTCACGATTAAAAACTCGATGCTCGTTAAGCCCCATAATATTGTCAATTTCAACTACGTACACCTTCAAAACTTCTCACCTCCTTAAATTAGTAAAGCCATGCAACCGAACCACGTTAAAATTCCTACAATCATGATCATCGGCTCTTGACTTTTATGCGGATCAACCAAAACCTCCACCTCCAATCTTCACAAATAGTGATAATTTTGCTAAAATAGAATTGTTCAAAGATCCTGTGTAAATAGGAGTGATGCCTAATGGGCAAACTTTTGAACTTCACTGTGCTTTTGTAATTGAATCTGTAGTCGCAGGTCTTGCGTTGCTGGCTTGCAATCGTCTTCCTAAGACGTAAAAATTAGAGGGAAAGGTAGTAATGGCAGACATGCTAGGGAGACACTAACTCCGTTTCATGGGTGACATTTACATACCTAAGCACGTTAAAAAATTACAGTGGATATTACGCCATTTGCAGTGCTGGAGACGATACCAGCGAAGTTGTGGTAGTTACCCTACTAACTAAAAGCTTTTTAAAAATTTCCGTGGCACTTTTCCAGTAGGGTGGAGAAGTGTCTTTTTAATTTAAAAGAACTTGTTAAGGTCAACTTTTTCACCAAAACTCTTTTTTAGTTTTACAAGAAATTGAAAGCTTGGATTTTTAAAACCGCCTTCTACTTTCTCGTAATATGAAATCGATACTCCGATTTGCATTGCCATGCCCTCTTGACTAAGCCCTTGTCTTTTTCTAATCTCCTTTAGATGCTGCACGTTACTTTCAACTCCTCATACTTCTTACCTTGATCCGTAACTCAACGACTTCTTATAAGCCCAATCCGCAGTGTTTTTTCTACCTTTAGCAAGCATAATTACTGCAAATTCTAAGAAAAATCGTTCAAGTGATTTATGCATTTACTTTGTCACCTCCTATTTTTGATCAACATCATCTCGAATTTGTTCTTCTCTCAAGATGCGAGGATAAGCCTGGGTATAGATGAAATGCAATGCTTGGTAAAGCGCTTCTTGTGAAGGTTGCTTTAAATTGTTTTGATGGTTAATTTCTTTTCGTTCTTTCATTTCAATCACTCCTCAGTATTTAGGGATGATAATAACGAATTATATCTAACCTTCTAAATGAAGCTACTTCCTTCACTTAGGAACTGCTATAAGTTCATTCTTTCAGCCAGTTGATCAAAAACTCTTAGGTTTCTTCTGCCGGATAGTACCATTTACCACCCTTCTTATATTTTGGGAAGTCAGGATCGTGGAAAAATTGATCTAGTATGGTATTCCATCCCATACAAGTTCTTCTTTTCAGCTCTTTAGAATCCCAAAACAAGAGTTCGTTGTCTGTTTCTTCTAGCGCTTTTTTCATCTCTTGCTCAATCAAGCTTTTTATTTCATCGCGGTCAATCTTAATTTCTATCATTACGATCACTCCTTAGCTTTTAGGAATGATTATAATAGATGTAACTTTGACTCGATATTTGATTCTTCATACCAAAATAAATCATCCAGGCTACAATTAAATATCTTTGCAAGCATATTCATTTCAATTTGAGTGAAACAACTCAACCCGTTTTCTTTTTTATAATAACTCTGCTTAGATATACTTAACTTCTTTGCTATGTCTATCTGGCGGAGCTTTCGCTCTTTTCGAGCAATATAGAGTTTGTAGTTCTTCAAAACCTCATCTCCTTAACTGATTCGATATTCAATATTTCTTGAACTTTCACTTTTACTGCTGTTCCTTTTCGATTGCCTTTAAGAATGTCTGTCAAATAAGGTGCCGACACTCCTATTTCTTCAGCTAGCCACCTCACCGATCTACCTCTTAGCAACAATTCTTTTCGAACTTCTGCTCCGAACTCAGTGTACTTACTCACCGTTTCACCTCCTCTGTAAATAAATGCAAATATTAAGCTAATTTATTAGCTAATTTATTTGACCCTAATTAGCGAATATGATATTATGAAGGCAGAGCTAAATAAGACATAAAAAGTCCGCGGTTAATACATTTTGTCTGCTCCCCAGCATTAAAATTGTATATTGCGAAGTCATATTTTTGTTGCCTTTTTTAGCCAATAAATTAGCTTATGTACACATAATAATATCAAATAAAATAATTGTCAACACATTATTAACTTATTTGATATTTTATCCCATAAGCTCCAGGAGGTAGCTCAATGAGTTTGGTGAATAGAATTAAAAAACTCTGTGACGAACAAAAAATTACAATCGCTGAACTAGAAAGAAAAACTGGTATATCTAACGGTCAAGTAAGAAAATGGGATACTTCCAGTCCTAGTATCAGTAAGATTGAATTAGTCAGCGAGTTTTTCGACGTAAGCGTGGACTATCTATTGGGCAAAACTGACAAGAAAAGGTACTACGAACTCACTGATAAAGATGAGGCTAACATTGAAAAAGATCTTGAAAAAATGATCGCAGGTTTAGACAATGGTGGATACGCGGCTTTTGGTGGCAGAGGAATAGACGATTTGGACGAAGAGGATCGTGAACTACTCATTGATTCACTAAGACATTCGCTGAAAATATCCAAGAAAATAGCAAAACAGAAATTCACCCCTAAAAAATACCGAAATTAGGAGTGTCGATTTAATGGATCATATTAAAGAGAGAGTGGATCAGTTAAAAAGAAAATATAATACAACTGATCCATATAAAATAGCTGAACAAAAAAAGATCTTAGTTCAATTTGAGTTCTTAGGAAGTATATGGGGCTATTACTCTAACATGTCTCGTATTCCGATTATTCACATTAATGAAGAGGTGCGTGATAAACAAAGATTATTTGTGGTGGCTCACGAATTGGGGCATGCAATACTACACCCTAATGAAAACACGTCTTTCCTCAATAAATACACTCTTTTTTCCACTGATAGCATTGAGAAAGAAGCTAACTATTTTGCATCTATGCTTTTGTTTTCGGACAAAACCATCACTAAAGATGAGTTGTTGTATGAATACGGCATCCCTCTTGAATACCTCCAACCTAACTAAGGGCGTGAATAAGATTGACTGTTTATAAAGACGTAAATGACACTCATTATTTCGTTACTCGTGTAAAATTGCGAAATGGTAAAACTAAACAGATTAAACGTAGGGGTTTTAAAACACCTAAAGAAGCTAGACTCGCAGAAGCTCAACTGTTAATTGACTGGGAAAATGAAGAAACAAAAGATGAAAGCATGCTATTTTCAGAAGTTGCTCTTGAATATTTAAGTTGGTACAAAAAAAGAAGGAAGGAATCTTCTTACAGTAAACTGTCTAGTTTGATAAGAACACACTTAAACCCAAACTTCGGCAAGAGAAAGATTGACGCTATCAGAAACCGCGATATCACTAAATTTCAAGACAAGTTAATCGATAAACATTACTCAGCACACCATGTGAAGAAAATACACACTACGCTATCGGCAGTATTCAACTACGCAATAAAACAAGAATACATTAAGCTGAATCCAGCTGCTATTGTTGGAAATGTTGATTTAGAAGAAGAGCGTCATGTTGATTACTGGACACTCGAGGAATTCAAATGCTTTCTTTCAAAGATAGATGATCCCTTCTATCACACTCTGTTCATGACACTTTATTACAGTGGAATGCGAAAAGGAGAGGCTTTAGCGTTAACTTGGAATGATATTGATTTTCCAAATAACAAGATTACAATAAATAAAACGTACTACAAAGGCAACGTAACTAGTGTAAAAACAAAAGCTAGCAGAAGAACAATAATTATGCCGGAGCACACAATGTCACTCCTTTCTGATCTACAGGTGGCCCAGGGTCACAAAAAACTAGACTATGTTGTTTTTGGTGAAGTTTATGATTACACTTCAACAACGACTTTAGATCGTTATTTTACGAAGTATCTAAAATTGTCAGGATTAAAGAAGATTCGAATCCACGATTTCAGGCATAGCCACGCAAGCTATCTAATAAATAACAATGCCATTCCTGGGATAGTAGCTCAGAGACTTGGTCACAGTGATATATCGACAACATTAAACATTTATAGCCATTTGTACCCTAGTACAGAAAAAGAAGCCGTCCTCCAAATGGAAAACGACTTCTAAACTTGAAAATTGATATGTTACCAAAAATGTTACCACCAACGTAAACCCCTTGTGGTGAAGGTGTTTGCTAAGTATTGGTGGAGACGGCGGGAGTTGAACCCGCGTCCAGAAATAACGATACTTAAACGTCTACGAGCGTAGTTGCTATATTATCATTTCGCGATCATTTCGGCCTAGCAACAGGCTTAGATGAACGCTAGTCTGTTTAGTCTCTTCTGCTGACCTCAGACGGGGGTCAGACAGCGTAGCCCACTAATAAGTGAGACCCTTCGAAGCTTCCACATGGGCGATAGAAGGAAGGATCCGCAACGTTATTTACGCAGCTGCTAGAGCTGGTGTTGCGAAAGTTTCTTTAGCTTTGCCAATTATAGGCGTGGGCATTTTTACGAGCCTACCCAGCTCGACTCGCGGTCTAAGCTCGACCTATTCCTGTCGAATCCGTATCGTCCCCATGGTGTATGAGGCAGAGGTTACCCTCTGGATAGTATATACTATCACTAAATAAAACATGTGTCAATTACATAACCATCCGCAGAAACGTTCTGCGGATGGTTAACGATTAGCCGACGACGCGACCGGCGACATAAATGACTTGCCCTGTCACATAGCCTGCTTGGTCTGAGCTTAAGAATAGGATCGTATTTGCGACGTCTTCTGGTGTTCCTACGCGTTTAATGTTGTTCTGATCAATTGCGCCTTGTTTCACATCTTCATACGGAATGCCTGTCTTCTCTGAAATGGCTTTTGTCATATCCGTTTCAATAAAGCCTGGTGCAACCGCGTTGACGTTAATGCCAAATGGGCCTAACTCGATGCCGAGTGTTCTGGCCATTCCTTGAAGCCCTGCTTTGGCGGCAGAATAGTTCGTTTGCCCTCGGTTTCCGAGTGCAGAGCGCGAAGAAAGCATCACGATTTTGCCGTACTTTTGCTTCACCATATACGCTTGTGCCGCTTTTGAGCAGAGGTACGCGCCTTTTAAGTGTGTATCCATAACAAGATCGAAGTCCTCTTCTTCTAATTTGAACAGAAGACTGTCACGAGTAACCCCGGCATTGTTAACGAGGATATCAATGCGGCCGTAACGTTCTGCGACTTGTTTCATCGCATCTTGGACTTCTTCTTTGTTACTCACATCACAACGTACGGCCATGGCTGTGCCGCCTTGCTCTTCAATTTGCTTTACAACTTCTTCGGCTTTTTCAACATTCACATCAAACAGCGCAACCGATGCGCCTTCCAATGCGTACATCTCTGCCGTTTTTGCACCGATTCCTTGACTCGCGCCTGTTACGACAGCCACGCGTGTATCAAAACGTTTCATCACGAAAATCTCTCCTTCTCCGATCTCTCTCTTTACACGCTCTTTGGTTCATGTTGTCCAACCTGTTCATAAAACTCTTGTCGAAGTGCCTCCCGAAAGTCCGGGTGGGCAATGTCGATTAATGCCTCTGCACGTTCACTCGTGCTCTTCCCGAATAACGAGGCAATCCCGTACTCTGTAACAACGTAATGAACGTCCGATTTCGTAGAAGTAAACCCTTGGACGTTCATGACAATTCTTGATCGCTTGCCACGACTTGCCGTTGACGGCAAAGCGATGATTGACTTCCCACCACGAGACGCCATCGCGCCACGCATGAAGTCCATTTGCCCACCTACACCTGCAACAAACGTTTCATTAATCATTTCTGCGTTGATGTTGCCGACAAGATCGACTTCAATCGCAGAGTTAATGGCAATGAAATTGGAAAGCTTAGCAATTGTTGCGGTATGGTGCGTGTAGTTGGACGGTTGCAACGCTATCAGGGGATTGCGATCGGCAAAGGCGTACAATTCCTTTGAGCCGACGAGGCACGTGGCCATGACTTTGCCTTGATCCATTTCTTTATGTTCATTTGTGACGACCCCATCGTTGATTAATTGAATCATCGCTTCTGGGAATGTCCCTGTATGAACACCGAGCTCTTGTTTATCATGCAACGATGCGACGACCGCATTTGCTAAAGAGCCAATTCCTACTTGAATCGTCGCTTTGTCAGGTACGAGCGTCGCCACATGTGTTGCGATTTGTTGCTCAAGTTCACCTGGCGTCGCGGCCGACAGCTCGTTTAATTGCCCTTCACCTTTTACGAAGTAGCTAATCTCATCCGTAGAAATGACTGGCGCACCGTCTGTCCATGGCAGCGACGGGTTCACTTCGGCAATCACAACGTCTGCCGCTCGAAGCGCAGCCAACGTATAATCACATGAAACACCTAAGCTTGTGTGCCCTTCGGCGTTTGGTTCTGTGCACATGATGAACGCAACATCTGGCTGTAGAGTCTCCATATAACCTGGAACGTTAGACAGGTTCATCGGCACATACTCAGCCATGTTCTGTTTAACCGCTTCTTTCACTTGACCGTTTAATAAAAACGAACGAATCTGAAAGTGCTCCTTATAAAACGGATTTGCATAATGACATGGCGTTGCAAGTGGCATATGATAAATCGTCAAACCTGTAAAGCGTTCACGTTCTGACACGAGTGCGTCGAGAAGGTGCAACGGTTCCCCTGAAAGGCCAGGTAAAACGACGGTACCGCTTTTAGGAATCTGGGCAATTGCTTGATCGATTGGCGTATATGAAATCATCACTTACACCTGTAAGTTTTCAAAAATTGTCGTGATTCCAAGTCCTCCACCGATGCACGCCGTTACTAAGCCGTAGCGACTTCCTCTTACTTTCATTTCGTTCATTAATTTGATCGTAAGAATGTTGCACGTTGCACCTAATGGGTGACCGAGCGCGATTGCACCACCGTTCACGTTCACACGGTTTAGATCGGCTCCGAGTTCTTTCACGACGCTTAATGCTTGCGCTGCAAATGCTTCGTTTAACTCAATCAAATCAATATCGTCTAACGTGAGACCGGCTTGTTTTAATGCTTTGTGTGTTGATGGTACAGGACCGATCCCCATATAATCTGGACGGACACCCGCGCTTGCTTGAGCGACAACGCGTAGCTTCGGTTGCAGTCCACGGCGCTCTGCTTCTTCTTTTGACATAACGAGCGTTGCTGCGGCGGCATCGTTTCTGCCACTCGAGTTCCCAGCCGTGACCGTTCCACCTTGTTTAAAGACGGCGTTTAGCTTGCCGAGCTTCTCAAGGTTCGTCGCCCGTGGATGTTCGTCTTCTTGGAACAAGATCGTCTGCTTTCGTTCTTTCACTTCAAACGGTGTGATTTCATCTTTAAATGCGCCACGCTCAATTGCTGACTTTGCAAGCTCTTGGCTTCGCAATGCAAATTCGTCTTGTTCTGTACGGGAGATATCGTACTGCTCCGCTAAATTCTCCGCGGTTAAGCCCATCGTTAAGTGGTGGCCATACACTTCTTCTGGTTGCGCTTTCGGTTGGCTTTCGGTATTCGGATCAACGATCACACTGTTGCCGGCTTGAAGCCCGAAACGCGCGCCACGAATGTAATACGGTGCTGTACTCATGCTCTCAACACCACCCGCTACGATCACTTCTCCTAACCCACTCATAATCTCTTGAGCAGCGTTATTAATTGACTGCAAACCAGAACCACACTGACGATGAACCGTATAAGCAGGAACTTCAATCGGCATCTCTGCTCTTAGTGCTGCTTTTCTAGCAATATTCGGTTGTTCTGTGCTCTGTTTGACGTGTCCGAGAATGACATGATCCACATCATTCCCGTCAAATTGATTGCGTTCGAGTAGTTCTTTCATGACATGTGCCGCTAGATAATCTGGTTCAACTGATTTTAACGTTCCACCCATACGACCAATCGCAGTTCGAACACCATCCACTACAACAACTTCTCTCATCCACAATCACCTCTTATGAATATTCTTTTTTCAACTGAGCCGCAATAATGTTTTTCTGGATTTCAGACGTTCCTTCGTAAATTCTCGTAATACGCGCATCACGGTAGTAACGCTCGATTGAGAATTCACGCATGTAACCCATACCGCCATGAATTTGGACGGCCAAATCAGCGACACGGCTGTACACTTCTGATCCGTAAAGCTTGACCATTGCCGCTTCTTTAATGACTTTTTTGCCTTCATCAGTGTCTTTGGCAATTTTGTACGTCATTGCTGATAGTGCTTCAATGTCTGTTGCCATGTCCGCTAAGTAATGTTGAATGATTTGTTGTTCGAAGATTGGCTTGCCGAATTGAATTCGCTCAAGGGAGTACTTCATTGAAAGATCCAACAATTTAATACAAGAGCCTAAGTTTCTTGCCGCTAAACCAGTACGTCCGTTTGCAAGGATCTTCAACGCGTTCACGTAACCTTGACCTTCTTCACCGAGTACGTTTTCGACAGGCACTTCGCAATCTTCGAAAAATAATTCAACTGATTGTGAACCGTGCAGACCCATTTTCTCTTCGACTTTTCCAACGATAAATCCAGGGAAGTCTTTTTCGACGATAAACGATGTAATCCCTTTTGCACCTTTTTCCGGATCTGTAACCGCCATTACCGTAAATATGTCACCGATCGTACCGTTCGTAATAAAGTGCTTGGAACCATTAAGAATGTAGTGGTCTCCTTTTTTCACCGCTGTCGTTTTTAAGTTGGCAGCGTTTGACCCTGCACTCGGTTCAGTAAGTGCGAATGCACCGATCCAATCACCACTTGCCATTGGGGGTAAGTATTTGCGTTTTTGCGCTTCGTTCCCTAATTCAACAATGCCGACACTACCGATTCCTGTATGTGCTCCAATAACCGTAGTAAAACCGTTCACGGTCTTTCCGAGTTCTTCGTAAATCCCGCACTTGTCATACATCGTAATGCCAAGACCGTCATATTCAGCTGGAATACTTAATCCGAACAGCCCAAGTTCCTTGCTTTTCTTCATCACTTCTGCTGGAATATGGTCGTTTTCTTCAATCTCATGAGCTACCGGCTCAACGGTATTCGTTATGAACCCTCTCACGGTATCTTTTAGCATTTTTACTTCTTCTGAAAATACAACTGTCATTGAAAAAAACCTCCATTAAATTAGTTTTGTTTGTCGTAGGTGCTGAATCGTTTCCTTTGAATACCCAAGTTCCGATAGAATTTCATCGGTATGTTGTCCAAGCGTTGGTGCTTCTCGTTCTATTTGCGCATCGGCACCGGAAAATTTAAGCGGAGAAGCTAGCTGCTTCAAAGTCCCAAGTTCAGGGTGCTCGGTTTCAATAATCATGTTCCGTGCTTCAACTTGTGGGTCACGCAACACTTCTTCAATATCATTTACAGGGCTTACACATGTTTCTTCATGCGCAAGCAAATCGGTCCATTCTTTTTGTGTTTTCGTGTAGAAGAGTTGTTGGAGGTCTTCTTTCATTTGCTTTTGACCTTCAAGTGAGTCGTGGAGGTGTTCAATGAGATCTTCACGACCAATCAATTCACAAAAACGACGCCAGAACTTCTCTTCCATCGGAGCGACCGCCATGTACTTGGCATCTTTCGTTTCATACACAGAGTAGCTGGCCTTCACACCCGACAACCTGAACTCTCCTTGTTGAGGGAGATCTCCTTTTTCGAGATGACCTCCAGCGATCGCAGATAACCAAGACAACGCACCATCCAACATCGATATATCAATGTATTGTCCTTTGCCCGTTCGTTCCCTTGAAAACAAAGCCATTAAGATTGCCGAAAGTGCCATTAATGAACCGCCACCAAGATCGGCCACTTGGACGCTCGGAGGAGGTGGCGTCTGTCCTTTTTCACCCATTAATCCTAAGATGCCCGCATACCCAATGTAATTAAGGTCATGACCTGCACGCTTCACGTAAGGTCCGTCTTGACCAAAACCTGAGATTGAGCAGACAATGAGGTCTTCTTTGTACGCCGTCAGTTCTTCATACGACAATCCGAGCTTCTTCATCACACCTGGTCGAAAGCTCTCCACAACGACATCTGCATCTTGAACGAGCTTTAAAAAGATTTCTTTTCCTTCTTCACTCTTTAAGTTCAGTGAGAGGCTACGTTTGTTGCGGTTCACTGACAAGTGCCTCGCACTATATCCGTCTACGATTGGTTCAGTGCTTCTACCGTAATCACCGAGCGTTGGCTCTTCCACTTTGATAACATCCGCTCCGTGATCAGATAGAAACATCGTGCAATATGGACCTGGAAGTAACCGCGTTAAGTCCAGCACTTTAATTCCTCGTAACAAAGCTTCCATCGAATCATCCCTTTTCATTGGCATGAATGTGCGATCTGCTACATTCCTTTAAATTCAGGTTTACGCTTTTCAAAAAACGCCGATACACCTTCTTTAAAATCATCAGACTGGAAACATAAGTCTTGAGCACTCGCTTCAAGTTCTAGCAACGTTTTTAAATCCCGATTCATATGAGAATTCAGTAATTTCTTCGTAAGGCCAATCGATACTGGCGATTTACTCGCTAACCGTTTGGCAACTTCATACGTTTCCTCTTGCAGAGAGTCGTGAGCGACAACTCGATTCACAATGCCTAATTGTTCAGCTTCTTGTGCGGTCACACGCTCTCCTAAGAACATCAATTCTTTTGCCTTTTGCTTACCAATTAGTGTCGGTAAAAAATGAAGCGCCGCAAAATCCGGCACGAGCCCTACATGAACAAACGACTGAACGAAAAACGCCTGTTCAGAAGCGATCACATAATCACAAAGAAGGACGAGGCTAAACCCAGCGCCAGCAGCCGGTCCATTCACCGAAGCGATAATCGGCTTCTCCATATCTAGCATCTTAAAGATTAGTGGTTGTGACTGTTGCAATCGCTGTCGACCTTTAAGTGTTGTCATTCCTTTTAACGCTTTTAGATCGCCACCTGCGGAGAATGCTTTTCCTTCTCCAGTTAAAATGATGACTCGAACGTCTTCATCACGTTCAGCTTCCTCTAACGCTTGCAACAGTTCAGAACGTAACTCCATGGAAAGTGCATTTCTTGTATCTGGTACATTTAGCGCAATCCTTAGAACTGTACCTACTTTCTCTTTAACAATGAATGACGGCTGCATAGCATCGACTCCTTTTAGAATTGTTCAGCCCCTTGAATCTTGCGACTGATTTCTTTAGAAACACTATGTAAATAACTTCCGATTTCTTCGAGTTCATCTTGCTTCAACCTTGCTGTCATCCCAAACAAACAAATGCTCATCTCGACATCGTGATTCACATTAAAAATCGGAGCTGCAACACCAAAGATCCCTTCAATTGACTCTCCGTAGTTTGTTGCATATCCCTTTTCTACGACACTTGGTAGTTCTTGTTCAATCTTTGAGACGTCTTCAAACGTCTCACTCTCATGAAGCTCTCGGAAAATGTCTTGTTGTTCCTCTGGCGGCATGTAAGCGAGCAAACACTTTCCATATGCGCCTGCTTCAATAGAAAAATGACGACCGACTGAAACATGAACGCCAAAGTCTCCACCTTCTACTTTCGCAACGATCGTTGTCTTCATCTTACCTACCCGACTTACGATCACAGATGTAAGACCCGTATTCTCAGAAATCTTCTCAAGATATGGCAATACTAACGCCAAGTCGAGAGAATTTTCTTTCGCCCGCTCACCAAGTACGACGAGGTAAGGCCCTAGGCGATAACGCTTTGACTTCTCATGGAAGGTAACAATCGAGCTTTCTTTTAATTGTTGTAGAATTCGAAAGCACGTTGTGGGCTGCAGTTCTAACGCGTTTGCGATTTCTGTTACTGTGCTATCACTGAACTTCTTGCGACTTAGTAACCTTAAGATTCTAAATGCACTATCTACGGCAGGTACACTATACTTTGCTTTTTGTTTTTTCTTCTGATCTCCAGTAAGCAACGGTGGAGTACCTCCTTCAATCCGCCCCTTCGTAAAAATTCATCGGGGCTCTCATGCGATTACAACGTGATTTCTTGTCGAAACAAACTACCCCTAACTGTAATCGCTTACAGAAAATTTTATATATAAAAACTTATTTTGTCAATAAAATTTAGACGATTTCTTCTTTTATACTAAAGGCGAAGTCAATGACGTTTGACTTCGCCTTGTGATTATTTATGTGTAAAGACCGGTCGACGTTTTTCAATGAATGCACTAATGCCTTCTTTTGCGTCTTCAGTACTAAACAACTCTTGGAACATTTGCCGTTCATATTGCAAGCTTTCACTCAACGGTTGTTCTTCTCCTACGTTTACACAGCTTTTAATTCTCGACAGTGCTTGTAACGAGTGCCGGGAGATTTTCGTTGCGAGAAGCTCTGCTTTCTCCATACCTGCGCCTTTTGGTACGACTTCAGTCACAATGCCGAGTGCTAACGCTTCTTCGGCTTCAATTTGAGAACCTGTAAACATAATTTCCTTCGCTTTTGATGGTCCGACGATCTTCGGTAAGCGTTGCGTTCCGCCACCACCTGGAAGTAAACCGAGCTTAATTTCAGGGAAGCCCACTTTCACATGATCTTCAGCAACCCGCAAGTCACACGCGAGCGCAAGTTCTAACCCACCGCCTAACGTATAGCCATTCAACATAGCAATCGTAGGTTTTGGTGTATTCGCAACCACTTCAAAGACACTTTCTTGATCTGCTGATTGCTGTTGTTGCTTTAAGCGTTGCGGAAACTCTTTGATGTCCGCTCCAGCGACAAATGCTTTGTCTCCAGCTCCTCGAATGATGAGCGTGACAACATCATCGTCTTGCTCAAGCTCACGAACCATAGAAATCAGTTCAGTACGCACTTGAATATTGAGTGGATTCATCGGTGGGTTATCGATCGTTACAATTGCAATTGGACCTTTTTTCTCCAAAGAAATCACTTCGTACATCGTAACATCTCCTCTTTAATTCAACGCTCGTTGTTATTGCGTCGTATATTATGACCTCAATTTTCGATCCATCACTCGAGTGACTGCGCTCTCAAAATCACATGATGAAACTTCCCGTTCCTCCCTTCCGTTACTTCACAAACATCTTCATTAAATGTTCAGCACTTTTATGAGCTGTCTCGGTAATGTCTAATGGGCCCGACAGTGAGTACCAAGAAATTGAGTAATTCATCGCACCTAATAAAAGGTTCCGTTTTACTTTCACATCACCTTGCTCAAACTCTCCAGACGCCATACCCTCTTCAATCATACGGTCCATACACGATGCATAATCGTGCCGGAGTTTCACGACATGGTCCAGCTTCTCTCCAGAAAAGAACGACCTCGGCTTTGACCCAATTTCAAAGCCTGACCTTTCGGTTAATAAGTATTCCATGTGGACAACGATGGCTTTGTGCAATTTCTCGTGACTGTTCACGTCTAATCGCTCAATTTCTTCCGCCTGCTGAATACTCTCACCGAGCAACTGCTTCGTACAATAAAAGACAAGGTCTTCTTTATCCTTGAAATAGTAATACAACGACCCCTTCGTCATGAGTAACTCACTTGCAATATCATCCATCGTCGTTGCATGATATCCTTTTTTTGAGATTAAACCCATGGCAGAATTCATAATTTCATTGATCTTCTTCTCTTTCTTTCGCTCTCTCAATGACATATCATCACACCTTATTGACATAAATTCTATGGGTTCAATTTTTAAATGTCAAATTAATCTTTTGAAATTTCTATTTATTTTACGATCACAGCTGTTTTCCCCTTAAACTGCTCGTGAGCAGACCACGTAGACAAGTATAGATGGACAGCTATTGGTTTAATTTCAGCCACTCACTTGCGCGATCTCTTAACGCTCGTTTCAAAACCTTCCCTGCCCCGCTTGTCGGTAATTCCTTGACGAACGCGACCTCACGGATTTTTTTATACGGTGTTACTTGATCGTTTACGTAGCCCATTAACGCCTGTTTCATCGGTTCTGTTGGTTGATCGTTTTTCAACACGACAAATGCGACTGGGATTTCACCGTTAATTTCATGAGGGACACCGACGACTGCGACTGTCGCAACTTCTGGGTGTCGGTACAGAATCTCTTCAAGTTCCTTCGGATAGACGTTGTATCCTTTATATAAGATCAAGTCTTTCTTGCGATCGACAATGTATACGTACCCTTCATCGTCTACGTAACCTAAGTCACCGGTGTAAAGCCAGCCATCACGTAAGGCAATCGCTGTTTCTTCCCGATTATTCAAATACCCTTGCATGATTTGTGGTCCTTTGCCAGCTACTTCACCAACTTCTCCTGTCGCCGCTTCACTTCCGTCTTCTTTTACAATGCGAATTTTTGTATCGTACGTAGGAATTCCTACAGAGCCCACTTTCGTCTTTCCTCCAATTTCTGCAGGGTTCGATGTTAACATCATCGTCGCCTCGCTCAACCCGTATGCTTCCGTAACTGTTGCATTACGGAAAATACCTTTTAACTTCTCCAATGCAACTTTAGAAATTGGCGATGCTCCTGAACGGACTTGCTTCACACTACTAAGGTCCATCTTCTCAATGCCTGGAACATTAATGAGTGCATGAAACATCGGCGCTGCTCCACCGACCGATGTCACTTGGTGGTAGGCAATCGCCTCTAGAAATGATTTGGGCTCAAACCGCTTTATTAAAATAATCGTTGAACCTTGAAGTAGCACATTGTTCAAATAACCGACTGTTCCCATGGCATGGTACCAAGGCGTTACATTTAATAACCTTCCTGTACCAAACGGAATGGCATACTTCTCCTTATCACCTGGTAATTCATTTAATACGATCGCTTCATCTTCAACTTCCGCCACGCCTCCGTTTGTAAAGCAACACGACTGAACAACGTTTGTGACAACATTTGCGTGCGTAAGCATAACGCCTTTACTTCTTCCAGTTGTACCTCCCGTGTATGCAATATGCGCCAAATCACTCTCCACATCTATGTCAATTGCAACCGGAGTGGCTTCCTCTTGTTGAAGCAGTTGCTTGAAATTCAAACCTTCTACACCTTCATCACTGACATAGATGATGTGTTCGATCAATGTCTCTTTAAAAGACACCGCTGAGTTCGACGTAATGATTACTCGTGCTCTCGCATCGTTTAATTGATGAGACAACTCATCTTCAGATAATAAGGGATTGGCCGGTGTAAATGTCGCCCCACTTATCAACGTCCCGTAATAAGCAACAAGAAACGATGAGCAGTTCGGAAGATGCACACAAACGACATCGCCTTTTTCAATACCAAGCCGTACGAGGGCACGAGCGAATTTCAGGCTATCTTTATAAAGCTGTTCATAGGTGAGATGTTCTTCTTGGTCAATTAACACGAGCCGCTCCCCATAGCGCCTTGCACTCCCTTTTAATATGTGGTGCACAGGCTGTTGCGGATACGTCAGCTGTGTCATCGTTCATCGCCTCCATCGAATTTTTTCACATAACCGTTCGCTCACACGACATTTAATCTTCATATGTTAACGCTTACATTTTTAAGTTTTCTACTGCCTTAATTAAAGGTTGCTTCAATATCTTACCGGTGGCATTGCGAGGCAATTCATCAACAAAATGACATGCAGAAGGAACTTTGAAACTAGACAAGTGTTGCCTTACATGCTCTTGGAGTTCTTTTTCACTGTAGGTGTTCTTCGCGTGACTAGGTACGATGACCGCTACAATTTCTTGCCCCCACGTTTCGCTGACACGAGGTACGACCGAAACGTCGTATACGCCTTCATGCAACAATAAGACTTCCTCAATTTCATTCGGGGCAATGTTCTCACCACCACGAATAATCATGTCGTCAAGTCGTCCCTCAACATACAAGTATCCTTCTTCATCTAGATATCCCGCGTCACTCGATACGTACCAACCGCCTTGTAATGCTTTTGCCGTCGCCTCTGGACGATTGTAATACCCTTGCATCGTTCGCGATGTACGAGCCACAACCGTTCCTACTTCATTAGCCGGCAACACTTGACCTTCAGAATCCCAAATTTGAATTTCCACATCAGGAAGTGGCTTCCCGACCGATTGAATGCGTCGCTTCGTCTGTTCAGTTGGACGTTTGCGATGTTCATCATGCACGTCAGATCCTAATAGCGTAATTGTGGACAACGTTTCCGTCATGCCATACACGTGGGTGACCGCTGTTTGTTCTGGTAAACCATTCATAAATGCTTCTAGTACCGGTAACTGAGCTTTCGCTGACCCGTACACAATACTTTGCAAGCTGCTAAGATCATACTGGCGCTCTTGAAGTGTGTCGGTGATTAGCTTCATCATCGTTGGAGCTAGAAATGTTTTCGTAACGTTTACGTCTTCTACAGCTTGTAGCCACTGACGAGCATCAAATTGTCGAAGCATCGCAATATGATTCGTTCCTACTAAGGATAAAAGCGCATTTAACAAACCTGCAATGTGAAAGTTCGGGGCGTGAAGCAATGAGACCGTCTTACCAATGGAGTCTGCATTCGGATACACACTAAGAAAGTTTGCGATCGTTTTGCTCGTAATCATCACAGGCTTTGGCTGTGATGTCGTCCCACTCGTAAAAATCAAATATGCCAAATCATCATTAGCGCCTTGCGTAACAGCAAGCGGTTCTTGCCCCACATACACTTCCTCTGCCGAAATAACCTGTTCAATTGTACGACAGTGCGTATTTAAGTCGTCTGCCAGCTCACGATAACGACGTTCACTCACGATAACTCTTGCGCCACTATCCTCAACCATCTGCTGCAATTCCGCATACTTTCCCCGATAGTTCAACGGAACGAATGTCACATTTAGTTTCGAACAAGCAAGTAAGGAAACGATGAAATGGGGATGATTAGTTCCGAGCCATGCCACCCGATCACGAGCGTTAATTCCGAGACTGACTAGGTGTTGAGCAAAACCGTCTGCTCGTTGCAACACCTCAGAATAGCGCAGCGCTTCTCCCTCAAAGTGGACGAATGGATCTTCCTCTTTTGTTACGCTCTCCTTTACTAATGAGTAAATCATTGATCACATACCACCTTTACTATAAAAACAAATGAGTTTCTTATGAAGTGATTGTGCCAACACGATTTTGCTGAAAAGGTCGCTGCCACAAATGATTGGCACCGACCTTTTGCACATACACGGTTGATGATTCGAATTCGCAACCGTCTACGTTTCTCTTAGTTGTTCTTGAGCTGTTAACACCTCTTGATTATGTTGGCCTAGTTTCGGAGCCAATTCTTTTAGTTTCGCAGGTGTGCGGGAAAGTTTGATCGGGAATCCGATCGTTTTCATTGCTCCATATGGAAGAATCATCTGACGATCATTGATTTGTGGATCATCGACCATCTCGTCTAACGTAAGAACTGGTGTGACACAAGCATCCGCATCTAAAAAGACGTTCTGCCATTCATGAAAGTCTCGTTTATAGAATTCTGACTGTACTTCATGTTTCACACGGCGCTGTACGTCACTTGATGCACGGTGTTGTTCTATGAGATCAAGACGTCCAAGCTTTTCACAGAAGTTCTTCCAGAACTTCGGTTCAAGTGCGCCTACCGCAAACCAACGACCGTCTTTTGTTTCATACGTTTCATAACAAGCAAGTTTACCACTTAAGACCATGTTGCCTCGGCTAGGCTCCTTGCCTCCCATAAGAAAATGAGGCAAGAATGTTTGCATCCAAGAGACCGCACCGTCCATCATTGAAATATCGACATATTGCCCTTCACCTGAACGCTCTCGTTCCAATAGAGCGACTAAAATTCCAACCGCAGCCGTTAATCCTCCACCACCAATATCCCCAATTTGCGCGGCAGGGATTTGTGGCTTTGTCTCATCACCGATTAGATTCAACAATCCGGCTGTACTAATAAAATTCACATCGTGACCGGCTTTTTTTGCATAAGGACCTGTCTGACCGTATCCTGTAATCGAACAATACACAATGCGAGCATTCACTCGTTTTACTTCTTCATAGCCTAATGAAAGACGCTCCATCACGCCAGGACGAAACCCTTCGACGATGACGTCTGCATCTTTAACAAGCGCTAGAAACTGATCCCTACCCTCATCGCTTTTCAAGTCCAGTGTCACACTTTTCTTATTGCGATTGAGGCTATGGAACATCGCACCATCGCCGTCAACAATAGGCGGGCTTTCCCGTGCATAATCTCCCACATCAGGGCTTTCAACTTTAATCACTTCAGCTCCAAAATCCGCAAGCATCATCGTACAATACGGCCCAGGAAGAAGACGAGTTAAATCCAATACTTTTACAGATGTAAGTGGCATTGAAGTCCTCCTTATCAATCCACGATTCGTTCGATAATCGTCGCGTTTGCCATCCCATTTCCTTCACACATCGTTTGAAGACCGTATCTTCCACCTGTTCGTTCTAGCTCATTCATCATGCTAATCATTAATCGTCCACCGCTCGCTCCAAGTGGATGCCCAAGCGCAATTGCACCACCAATTGGATTTAACTTTTTCGGATCAACTTTGAACTCTTCCAGCCAACACATCGGGACACTTGCAAAGGCCTCATTCACTTCAAAATGATCAATCTCTTCAATTGATAGATTCGCTTTTTCCAACACTTTATGAGTCGCAGGAATTGGGCCCGTTAGCATGAGCGTAGGGTCAGAGCCGGTTACCGAGCGCGCAACAATTTTAAAGCGCGGCTTTAACCCGAGTTGTTCTGCTTTCTCTTTACTCATGAGTAACAAGGCGTTTGAGCCATCACTAATCTGACTCGAGTTCCCCGCTGTTATTTTGCCATCTTCGGCAAAAGCTGGTTTTAATGTAGCTAGTTTTTCGACACTCGAATTCCTTCTAGGCCCTTCATCTTCTGTTATTGTCGCCGTCGTCCCATCAGGGAGTGTTACCTCAATCGGCATAATTTCACTTTGGAAGCCGCCACGGTCTTGCGCTTCCACCGCACGACGATGACTTTCAAAGGCGTATTCATCCATCTGTTCCCGAGTAAATCCCCACTGATCTGCGATCCGGTCTGCAGACAACCCTTGATGGATCAATTCGAACCTTTCAGATAATTTCGGGCTAGGCCTTACACCTTGTCTCGTTGAACCAATCGGAACACGGGACATGCTCTCAACACCACCAGCGATGACAACGTCCATATCACCACTCAGTATTGCCTGTGCCGCGAAACTTACTGCTTGCTGGCTCGAACCACACTGACGATCAACGGTCGTTCCTGGGACTTCAATCGGAAACCCTGCAATTAACGTTGCACTACGAGCGACGTCTAAAGCTTGCTCACCGATTTGGCTTACACACCCTAAAATCACATCTTCAACAAGTCCCGGATCAATCCCAGCACGGTTCACGACTTCTTTAATCGGCAACGCCGCTAATTCATCGGCTCGGATCCCGCTTAATGCCCCCCGGTTCTTACCAACAGGCGTACGTACGGCTTCTACAATAACGACTTCTCTCATGAAATGACCTCCTTTAATCTTCTGATTTATAATCCTTCATTCTTTGCAATAATTACTTTCATAATTTCATTTGAACCAGCATAGATCGAAGTCACCGCAGCATCACGGTAACGTCTTGCTACATCATACTCTTCGGTATAGCCATACCCACCATGCAACTGTAAACACTCGTTCACGACTCGCTTATACAAGCTCGTCACCCACCATTTTGCCATCGAGACTTCGTTTACAACTTTGTTGCCTGCTGTATGCTCTTCAATGAGACGATCAACAAATGTACGACCAATTTCAATTTCTGATTTCATTTCTGCAATTTTAAATTGCGTATTTTGAAACTTAGAGATCGGTGTACCAAATGCTTTTCGCTCTTTTACATAATCAATCGTTTGATCAAGCACAATCTTCGCTGTGTTAATACTAGAAATCGATAGCATTAAACGTTCTTGTTGTAGCTTTTCCATTAAATAGTAGAAGCCTTGATTCTCTTCTCCTAGCAGGTTCTCTTTCGGTACTTTCACATTTTCAAAGACTAGCTCGCTCGTATCGTTGGCGTGCTGACCTAGTTTCTCTAACTTCTTACCACGTGAAAATCCATCGTACTCTGCTTCCACGAGTAGAAGGCTAATTCCACGACGTGCGGGTTCAGCATTTGGATCGGTTTTACAAACGACGACGAACAGATCACCGTAATAACCGTTAGTAATAAAGGTTTTCTCACCGTTGACGATATAATGATCGCCTTCAAGAACTGCCGTCGTTTTGACGTTCGCCAAATCCGAACCTGTTCCTGGTTCAGTCATCGCAATTCCACAGATCATCTCACCGCTTACGAGCTTCGGTAAATAATGCTCTTTAATTTCTTCACTGCCAAAGGCTTCAATATAAGGAACGGTGATGTCGCTATGGACACCAACCCCACCTAAACCACTGCCTACGCGGTTGTATTCTTCTGAGAGCAATGCGTTATATAAGAAGTTCGTGCCCATACCACCGTACTTCTCAGCAACTTGAGGTGCGAGAAACCCTTGCTCGCCCATCTTCTTCCAAAACGAGCGAGGGACTTGCTTCTCTTTCTCCCAATCCTTGTAATAGGGCATCGCTTCGTAATCTAGAAATCTTTGAATCGACTTACGGAATAATTCATGCTCCTCTTTAAATACCGTTCGCTTCATCGTCTCACCTCATCATTTTGGTTGCATACGAATTGCACCGTCTAAGCGGATTGTTTCTCCATTTAACATTGGGTTTTGAATGATGCTGAGTGCGAGTTGGGCAAACTCTGGTGGTTCACCTAAGCGTGGTGGGAATGGCACCATTTCACCGAGTGCTTTCTTCACTTTTTCTGGCGCATTTGCCATAAGTGGCGTTTCAAAGATCCCTGGAGCAATGGTCATCACACGAATACCTAGTGTAGATAAATCTCTTGCAATCGGCAGTGTCATTCCGACAATACCGCCTTTTGACGCACTATAAGCCGCCTGACCGATTTGCCCATCTGTCGCAGCAACAGATGCTGTATTAATGATGACGCCACGCTCCCCTTGGTCAGTTGGACTATTCTCACTCATCTTCTCTGCTGCTAATCGCAAGACGTTAAATGTACCAATCAGGTTGATGTTAATAATCTTCGTGAAGTGTGCAAGATCATGTACTCCTTGACGTCCAAACGTCTTCATCGCGCCACCTACACCCGCACAATTGACGAGTACATCGATCTTGCCGAAGTGATCAACTGCGACTTTTAAAGCGCTTTCAACACTTTCTTCATTCGTGACGTCTGTCTTTACGAAAACAGCTTTATCTTCTAGCGAGTCTGCTAACGCTCCGCCCTTTTCTTCATTTACATCTAGAATAACTGCGGTTCCTCCCGCTTCAACAAATTGGCGTACAACCGCTTCTCCAAGACCAGACGCTCCACCTGTTACGACAACCGTCTTCTTAGCAATCTCCATTTGAATACCCCTTTCGATCTCAAGTAGCAAAATGAGCTTATAATTAGTTAGAATTCTAAATGTTTACTTTTTGAATGTCAAGTTAAGTTTTAGAAAATTCAACTTATTGTCCGAGCATTTGTGTAGGCACAAACATGGCAATTTCAGGGAACAACAAGACGAGAATCATACAGAACAATAAAATAAAAACAAATGGCCATACGGCACGATATAGTGTCGACGTTCTAATATCTGGTGCGACACCTTTCATAATGAAAATACTAATCCCAAATGGTGGCGTTAAATTCCCGATGCATACTGCTATTGTAAACAGAATACCAAACCAGACCATATTAAAGTCAAAAGCACCTAAAACAGGTAGAAAGAGTGGTGCAGTGATCAGTAAGACCGCAACCGTATCAATAAACATCCCCAACACTAAGAAGAAGAGTAATATAAGGATGAGTACGACCCAGCGATTGAGTCCCGCGTCAGTAATCATACTCCCTAACCATTCTCCTGTACCGGTCACCGTTACAATACGAGCATAAGCCACTGCTCCGATCAGAATCCAAAACACAATTCCACAAAGCTTTGCGGTCATCATAAAGATCTGTTTGATATTTACAAAGGTGAGCTTTTTCCGTACGCCTGCAGCAAAGACAGCTCCTACAGCGCCAACTGCACCTGCTTCAGTAGGTGTCGCCACCCCTAAGTAAATGGATCCAAGAGCGAGTAAAATGACCAAACCAGGTAAAACAATTGATTTTAACGATTGGAATTTCTCTCTTAACGTATATCGCATATCTACTTCAACACTCGGGCCTTTCTCAGGTCGGAAGTAACAGAGAATGAGTGAATACACGATAAAAAGCAAACAAGCCATAATCCCCGGTACAATACCTGCCATAAACAATGCACCCGCCGAAACACTCGCTTCAGCAGCATAGACAATCATGACGATGCTCGGTGGAATTAACGCACCTAGTACACCTCCAGCCATTATAACACCTAACGTAAGCTGGTCATCGTATTTACGCTTTAACATTGAGGGTCTAGCGACCATTCCAACCGCTGCTGTAGCGACTGAAGCGACACCAACCATCGATGCAAAAACCGCAGCTACAATAGACGTCCCTGCTGCCAATCCTCCTTTCACCCCGCCAAACCAACGATAAATTGCTTCGTACATATCATCTGCCAAGTCGCTATACATGAGCACCGCAGCCATAAAAATGTACAACGGTAGTGCTGTTAATATCGCTTGTGTCGTCCGTTCATACGTTCCAAGTACAAAGCCGTCTAAACTCGGCAACCCATTCCAAAAAATCAAACCGAATAGAATTGAGATGCCACCAAGAGCAAAGGCGACGTGAACACCAAGGAGAAGGAACGTTAACAACGACAGAAACAATAGTAATGCAATGATCCAAATCTCCATCGTTATTCCTCCTCTGTCACATACAAAGGCTTGCCTCTCGTGATCATCGCAATGTCATTGATCAATTTCACAAGTCCTTGCAATCCGATTAAAAGACCACCAATCGGAACGATCAACCATTGAACCCAAAGAGGCATTTCCATCCCACCTGATGATGTTGCACCAATCTGGAAATAATGAATAACGTACGAGAAACCGACAACGACTAACGTACTTGCAATTAAGAGCAGAAACATCCCACCGATGACGTCGACGATGCTTTTCGTTCGTTCAGAAAAACGCTCAAAGAGGATATCCACTCTGACGTGGTGCCCCTTAGCAAGCGCGTACCCACCGAGTAAAAATGCGACAACACCCGTTGACCATGTGGATAAATCAAAGGCCCATACCGTTGGCGCACTAAAGAAGTATCTCAGCACAACATCTAAGGCAAGCAAGAAACTAACAACAGCGATTAAAGAGCCAATGAACCACGGCATCGATTTATTAACAATAGTGATTGCTTTCATCATCTGAATGATTATGCTCATCTTCTTCACCTCCAGAATAATCCGTTAAGTATGGATCGAAATACTGTTTGAATTCTGGATTTGCTTCTAACCAACGTTCGGTTTCTTCCTCTAACACTTCTACCATTCGTTCTGTCCGTTCATTAATCGACGCGTACTTCCCCCACAAATGCGTTTTGACTGCACTACGCATACTCTCAAAATCTTCACGATCCATAGCTACACACGTAACATCATTCTCATTCGCAAATTCAAACGCACGCTCCGTCATTGCTTTAGATGCTTCAGCAGCTTTCATTTCGACTTCTTGTGACGTTTCAATCATAATCTCTTGAATGTCTTCGGGCAGTTCATCCCACGAATCTTGATTGATCGTTACCATCGAGATTGCAGGATTTAACGTCGGTAACGAAATATAGTCAACGACTTCTACGTAACGATACGTTTCCAACGAATAGAATGGGAATTGGATCGCATCGAGCGTTCCTCGCATTAACCCTTCATACTGCTCAACCGTTGGCATGGTCGCAATCCCAGCACCTACCTGTTGATGGTAATCCATAGCTAGATTACTCGTTTGATTCATAATCAGCCCGTTCATATCAGACATGGAAGCGAGTGGCGTTGAAGACATATAACCAGTCACACTCGCTGGCCAAAAGTGCATCAGCTTAATTCCGTAGTCCTCTAATGATTGTTCATAGAGTTCTCCGAACTCTGTATTACGCATCATATGCAACGTGTGCTCTTCACCATAATTCCAAAACATTAACGAAACGACGTATAGCTCAGGAATCCGCTCCGTCCAAAACGCCCCATTCACTTCTTGCATGTCATACGTTCCTCTTGCAAGCGCGTCCGCAGATTCCCTTTGACCCGCCAATTGATTGCTATAATAAATATCAAACGTCACTTGATTGTTCGTACGTTCTTCAACTAGTTGTGTAAACTCCTCAACCGCATAATACTTTGGCTCCCAATCAAAATACGGAGGGTGTTGCGAAGAATTTAATACGAGGTGGTACGTCTCTTCGCCTCCCTCTTCTTCTGATGCTACTGTTGAGCTACACCCGGTCAGCACTAGACTGCAAACGACTACACTTACTAACAACCAGCGCAAACGATCCCCACCTTCTTTTATTTTGTAATCGCTTTCATTTTTTGCATTTCCATTATATTACTGAATGTATATTCAAATGTCAAATTATTTTAATTATTTAAAGTTTTACTTTCCTAACTTGTGTTGATCATGACCACTCCTACTGACTCGTGATATGATTGTAGTGTTCAATTTCTTCATAGAGAGGCTGAAAAGACGATGTATCATACCCTTGAAGAAGCATTGCTAGATTTAGAAAAAAACGGTGATTTACTACGTATAAAAGAAGAAGTCGATCCTGATTTAGAGATGGCTGCCATTCAACGAAGAGCGTACGAAGAAAATGGTCCTGCCATCCTCTTTGAAAATGTAAAAGGCTCTAAGTACCGCGCCGTCGCAAACTTGTACGGTTCCGTGGAGAGAACAAAGTTTCTTTTCCGAAAAACGTGGGATGGTGTGAACGATGTAATCGCGATGCGAGACGATCCGATGAGCGCTCTGAAGCATCCATTCAAAAACGCAACAACAGGCGTCTCTGCCGTCAAAGCATTGCCAATGCGTTTGCCGAGTGTGAAACATTCCAAATTAGAAGAAGTTTCTCTATCTGACTTGCCGATGATTAAGTCGTGGCCAGATGATGGTGGAGCGTTTATTACACTTCCACAAGTGTACTCTGAAGACCCGGACAAGCCTGGGATCATGAACGCAAACGTTGGCATGTACCGTGTCCAGCTTAACGGGAATGAGTACGTGCCTAACAAAGAAGTCGGCCTTCATTATCAGATCCATCGTGGAATTGGCGTTCACCAAGCCAAAGCAGTTAAAAAGGGCGAACCGCTAAAAGTAAGTATTTTCGTCGGAGGCCCCCCTGCACACACGGTCGCTGCGGTTATGCCTCTCCCTGAAGGTTTAAGTGAAATGCTATTTGCAGGTCTCTTGTCTGGCCGACGTTTTCGCCATAGTTATGAAGACGGGTTTATGATTAGCCACGACGCTGACTTTGTCATTACAGGTGAGATTTACCCTGATGACACGAAACCCGAAGGCCCGTTTGGCGACCACCTTGGTTATTATAGCTTGACGCATGAATTTCCAGTGATGCACGTGCACAAAGTGTACGCACGAAAAGACGCAATCTACCCGTTTACTGTCGTCGGACGTCCTCCACAAGAAGATACAAGCTTCGGTGACGTGATTCATGAATTAACTGGCGACGCTGTAAAACAAGAACTCCCTGGTGTAAAAGAAGTCCATGCGGTTGATGCTGCAGGTGTTCATCCCCTTTTATTTGCGATTGGAAGTGAGCGCTATACACCATTCCAACCGGTCAAAAAACCGATGGAACTGCTAACAATCGCTAACCGTATTCTCGGATTTGGTCAGCTTAGCTTAGCGAAGTATTTATTTATTACGGCAGATGATGACATTAGTACGCACGATGAAGCAAAATTCATGCAGTACGTGCTCGAACGAATTGACTTATCCCGTGATTTGCATTTCCAAACGAATACAACCATTGATACGCTCGATTATTCAGGCACAGGTCTTAATAGCGGAAGCAAAGTTATCTTTGCCGCCTATGGGGATAAATTGCGCGACTTATCCACAGAGGTCCCGAAATCTTTAAAAGAAAACAAAGATATCCACAATCCACAACTCGTCATTCCAGGGGTTGTGAGCATTGAACTCGGTGACTATGTTAATGAAGAGGAAGCGGAGAAGCAGATTGAACGTGTTACAAATCAATTAGCAAATCATCAAGACTTAGATGAGTGCCCACTGATTGTCGTTGCTGATGACAGTTCATTCGTAAGCGAAACACTCTCAAACTTTTTATGGGTCACATTTACGAGAAGTAATCCTTCTCACGACATGCACGGAATCAATAGTTTCACGAAGCACAAACATTGGGGTTGTGACAACGTCATTATCGATGCCCGTCTAAAGCCTCATCATGCACCGCCACTCATTGAAGACGAGTCGATCAATGAGAAGATTGATCGCTACTTTCCGTTAACAACGAACTAATATAAAGCCCAGTTCCTAAGTTTAGGAACTGGGCTTTATTATGATTACGCTTTTTCACCAACGACCGCAAAGCGTTCGTTCACGTGCTTCTCTTGTTCAATTTCATCGACGACTGCAATCGCATAATCTTCATAGCTAATGTAGCTCTCGCCTGTCGAATTTACGATGAGTATGTCGCCACCTTTTTCATAGGCACCTGTTTTCTTTCCATCTGGGTCAAAGAAAGCGGCTGGGCTGATAAATGTCCACGTGACGTTTGTTGTGTTTTGTAAAACGTCCAAGTTTTCATTTTGTCCTTTAGCCGTAGCTAACGCAAATTCAGGGAATTCTGCTGTTTCCATAAGTTGCGTTGTTTTTTGCTCATCCACATACAAGCTCCCTGCCCCTCCAACAACGATAAATCGTGCTGTTGTTCCAGCTAGCGCTTCAACCAGAGCTTTACCGACTTGAACATACTTGTCTTCTTCACCGAACGCCGCACCATATGCGCTAACGACAACGTCAAATGGTTCCAAGTCATTAGACGTAAGTTCAAATACGTCCTTTTCAAGAATGACTACATTTTCTTTTACTTTAGAACGATCTCTAACAACTGCCATAATTTCATGACCTCGTTTTAATGCTTCTTTCATAATTAAACGTCCAGCTTTACCACTTGCTCCGATGATCGCCACTTTCATTTGATCGACTCCTTCACAACTTGTAATCATTATCATTACATGTATTCATAATAGTTACATGTTAGTGATTCGTCAACTTGTATTTATTAACAAGAAGCATCTTGCCTTTTTCTGCGCTATAATAGGAACTACTTTACGATAAGCATTTGTCTTGAAAGCAGGTGACTTTATGTCAATTAGTAGTAGATTCTCCGTAGGAATACACATTTTGTCTCTCATTGAACTAAATAAGAATACCGTCAATACATCTGAATCCATTGCAGAAAGCGTCAATACAAATGCAGCTGTTATTCGTAAGATTATGGGAATGCTAAAAAAAGCTGACCTCATCACCGTCCAACCTGGAGTTGCAGGAATTCAGTTCGCTCGAGATTACGCAGACATTACTTTACTTGATGTGTACCATGCGGTGCATGTGGTAAAAGATAATGAGCTATTTAGTGTTCACAACAACCCTAATCCAAACTGTATTGTTGGTCAAAACATCCAAGGATCTGTGGAGCATTATTTCCACCGGGCTCAACAAGCGATGGAAGACGAACTAAAAACGATGACGATTAAAGATGTGATCAACGACATAAGAAAAGACGTACATTCATAGATCTCACGATAGACACAAAAAAACAGCCCAAGGGCTGTTTTTTCTATACTTTTTCTACAACCGATTCTGGTTGTGCAAAGTCTGCTTTTTTTAATTTGGCATCGAACACGAAGTTCCCAAACGGGATAATTGCGACCACGCTTGCCCCGAGAAACCACTTAAGAGACCAACGCACTGTAAGTGTGACAAGAAATACAAACGCCATGTAGAGCAAGAACAGTACACCGTGCGCCATCCCGACAATAGAGACTGCTTGGTCAACGCCGAACATATATTTAAGTGGCATGGCAATAAATAATAACGTAATGAGTGACAATCCCTCGACCAATCCTACTCTGCGAAACCATTTAAGCTGGAAGTTTTTCATATACGCCCCCTCCCTATTCACTTTACTAGATTTCATTTGCCGAGAGAGAGGACAATTCCGTGAACCTTTTTATAATGCCCACTTTTTTTGCTTCGTGAAGTTAATGTTCATCCATTTCGTTTGCTTTACATTCGACAACCGATCATACAGTTGCTCCCGGAACTGATCAATATCGTCGACACACGTAATTTTCGACTGATCATCAAGTAAGAAGTGAAAATCAATATAAAGCGTTCTGCCTACTTTTGAAGAACGGATGTGGGTCTCTTTAATGTCATACATGGCTTCAAGTTCCGTGACTACGTTCTTCACTTGTTGATCCGTCTTGGCGTCAGAGGACATGTGAAGCAGTTCTCGACCATTTCTTCGAATTAAAGAAATAGGAACCGTCATGAAATAGACACCTGCAAGCAATACCATAATCGGATCAATATAAGGAACAAACCAACTAAGGCTTGTGTTTTGCAAAAAGATTGCACTAATAAAACCGACCACAACAGCGAGACTTAATAACGTATCCATCAACCATTGTGCTGATTCTGCCTTTATAAATTCAGAGTGGTGTCGATTTCTTCTCATCACTTGTTGAATGACAAAACAGACGACAAGAGAGAAGATTCCATATAAAAGTGCACTCCCGAGTGCCACATCTCGTCCACCACTAGCCAATGCCATAATCGATGAAGACACTGCAGCAACACAAAGAACGCTAATCACGATTGCTTGTATAATGACGACCATCGGTTCGATCGAAGCTTTACCGAAAGGAAACCTTTTTGTATCCTCTTTTCGCACGTATTGCGATGCAATTAATGCGATTAGTGACATGAACAAACTAATTATTGAATAGATGCCATCAAAAAGAATCATTTGTGATGCACTGATGATTCCCCAAATAATTCCTACAACCGCAAATACAAAAGCTGTGGAAGCGGAAAGAAGTAATATTTTTGAGGTTGTATCCCTATTCATTGTTTCTACCTCTATTTCTCATGACTGAATATCAGTCATTTTTTGTGAATAAATAGAGCCACCCCAAGCGGTCAGCGCCCAAGGTGACTGAATATCAATCATTATAGCAGATTTTCTACCCTTTGTCTAAAGTTTGTTAAACATTGAACAAACTAGTTTAAATATGAAAGATATTTTGCAATTACAGATGATACAATGAACATTACTGTTTTAGGAGGTGAGAAGGTGAAAACGATTCTACTTAACATCCCATTAACTGTATATGTCATAACCTTATTGCTCATCATCTTCGTCAGTCTCTTGTTCTCAACGTTAACGTTCATAGGATCAGGGAACTTCAACATGATTACACTCGTTCTGCTTCTATTTGCAATGATGGTTGGGATTGCTTACAATTTCAAACGAAAAAATGCTCGCTTACAACGAAAAAAAGCATGAGGAATTGAATGATTCCTCATGCTTTTTGCAATACGATTAACTAATTCGCTCATCCAAATCATGAATATCATCTTCATACGTCAGTGTTTTGTATTGATTGTAACGAGTAATTGCAAAGTATGCCCCGATTATCCACCAACCTAGTAAAATGACCCATTCATGCCACCCAAGACCAGCAGGCATTCCTGGTAGATATTGAACAGCGAAGAAAATACTCATGACGAGTGCCAGCCAACCGAAGATTGAAGAACGACCCGCTTTAAATGGACGAACCATCGCAGGTTCATTTTTACGTAAGAATAAAAACGATACCGCAACCATTAAATACGCAACGACGATTGTCAGACCGCCTGCATCGACAAGCCAACCGAGCATCGGTGCACCGAAGAATGGACTGACCGCCGACAGTATGCCGATAAACCAAATAGCATTGGATGGCGTACCGTATTTCGGGTGAACTTTTGCAAACCATTGGGGCAGCATCTTCGTATCCGCCATCGCAAAGATGATTCGACTTCCCCCAATAATAAAGGCATTCCAGCTCGTCAAGATTCCTGCGATCCCACCTAAAACAAGAATGGTTCCGAATATCTCACCGCCAAACAGGTTGACCATTGCATCTGCAGTCGGCAACACCGATTGCTCCCGTTCTGCTGAACCTAGACCGAATCCCACCGCATAGATAACCGCTAAGTAAAACACAATCGCACAAATCAAAGATGCTATAAGTAGCTTTCCAATCGAACGAGGTTTTACGTTCATCTCTTCAGCTGCTTGAGGGATTACATCGAAGCCGACAAAAAGGAATGGCGTCATAATCATAACCGCCAATAGTCCCGTCGTACTCGTCACCCACAATGGATCTGCATTTGCAATGTCCCCATTGACAGCTCCCCCAAAAATTAACAATAAACCAACGAGCACAATCATTAGCGTGAGAATCATCTGGACGAATGAAGCGAATTTAATTCCGATATAATTGATCCAGGCGATAAACAATGAACCTGCAACACCGACTAATACCCAAGTAAAGTACACATCGTATCCTGTCACACTATACATGTAACCAACTTTGTAGTTCGGGAACAAGTACTCAACAACGTTAGGTAAGGCAACAGCTTCGAAAGCTACAACTGATACGTACCCGAGCGCAATCGCCCATGAAGCGATAAATGAACCCCGAGGACCAATTCCGCGTAGCGCATATGAATGCTCACCACCGACTTTAGGCATGGATGACGCCAGCTCTGAATATGTAAAACCTACACAAAGCACGAGCACTCCACCGATTAAGAATGCAAGCATCGCTCCGATTACTCCAGCATCAGTAACCCAGCCACCAGAAAGGACAACCCATCCCCAACCGATCATTGCACCGAATGATAATACAATGGCATCCGTCTTGCTCAATACTTTTTTTAGTTTTTGCTTTTCTTCCATAATCTTGCCTCCTTTTTATCAGTATAATAAATATTCCAAATAATTTGCATGATTATTTGTTGTACATCTACATAAAAAATGCGTTATACTCGCCTCGAGTTCTAGAAAGGACGTATGTATATGGAAGCCTTCATTCGCAACGATCAGTACAACGAATGGAAATACCAAGTGAATAAGCTTGTCTACAATCAAGCAACCTTAAACGATGACGATGTACTTGAAGCTGTCCAATCCCTTGCGATTGAGCAAATTGCTGAACAGTTTGTTATGTTATCCAATGAACAAAATAAGTTAATTACGCTTACTGCTCAACTAAACGATGAAGGTGATGCACAACTGTTTCTGGACCAGATAGCATCGCTGATCATTCCTTTCCCTGCGATTAACAACACACAAATCACGCAATTATTTCCAAAAGCAAAGTTAGGTCGCATGTCCATCCAAGAGTCAGAACGAAAATTCTCTTCCTACATTAGCTGGGACGACACAGGGCAGCAAAAACGCTATATTATTGCCTATGTTGATCATAAACACGTGGGAATCGAAGGTCGTTTACATACTCGAACTGTGCACGGGGTCTGTTCAATTTGTAACCACCATGCAGCAACACGACAATTCACCACTTCGTACAAAGAACGTGGTGATGAAGGAAACTACACGTCGTATTCTCAATACGTCTGTTCCGACACGCGCCAATGCAACGAGAACATTCGTGTACTTGACCATTTGTACACGTTCATTTCGAAGATGACAAAGTAATCAAGCGTTTGAGAAACGAGGGGAGTCCTCCTCGTTTTTTCGTTTGAAATTCCTCCGTAAACAGTTGTTTGATGGGATCTCTCCCCCATTAAGAATAAAAACCCCTTAAATCCCCACACACTTATCATTTGTAACCTTCTTCAAAAACCGTCAACAGGATAGACTTCCCACCCCTTTGCATAAGCTAAACAAAGTTATTTTTAACACGCTTCTCATGCAATTCTCATGCTACATTCATTTCATAATGGAGATTCTAGTTCATCGTGGAGGTGGTTGCTTTGCGATTTTCACTCATAAAAGCAGTAGCTTCATTGGCATTCATCGTAAGTTCCATCATCGGATTATCGTTCTTTCAAACCGAGGATCAAGAAACAGAAACGGTTGATAACATTATTCTTATGATCGGAGACGGGATGGGGACAGATCAATTAACCGCTGCTTCGTATACGCTCGGTGATGGTAGTGACTACGGTGAGCTTGCTGTCGATCAATTTCCTTCTATCGGTCTCGTTCGAACTCATTCCAACGACCACCTTGTCACCGACTCTGCAGCAGCAGGAACGGCACTCGCTACTGGTTATAAAACGGATAATGGTGTCATCGGCAAAGCACCAACCGAAGAAGGAACTTATGAAGAGGTGTCGTCCATTTTTACAGAAGCTAAATCGAATGGCAAAGCAACTGGAATAGTCACTACTGCACGTCTTACACATGCAACACCTGCCGCATTCACAGCCCACATTGATCGTCGAAAAAGCGAAGAAGACATTGCACCACAATTGCTCGATGACGAGACTGATGTCTTATTTGGCGGTGGGCGAACCTATTTTGACGACCGCGACGATGATCGAGACTTAATCGCCGAAGCAAACCAACTTGGCTACGAGTTCATTGAAGACATCGATGACTTGGAACGGATTGACGGGACGGATAAAGTATTAGGTTTGTTTCATGATAGCCATCTCTCCTTTGAACTTGACCGAGAAGATACAAAAGAGCCCTCGCTGGAATTGATGACCGAAGTCGCAATCGAGCAGCTTAATAAAACGGAAGATGGCTTCTTTTTAGTCGTTGAAGGTGGCCGAATTGATCATGCGGGTCATGACAATTCTCCAGCAGATATGATTCAAGAAACGCTCGCATTTGATCGAGCGGTTCAGGTTGCTTATGACTTCGCTGAACAAGATGAGAATACACTTATTGTCGTGACAGCTGATCATAGCACTGGCGGTATGGCTCTTGGTTATGATAACGACTATCATTTCTATCCTGAAGTTATTCAAAACGTCACACGTTCTGTAGATGCATTAGAAGATTACATTAAAAAAGAGAAAATGGATGTTCAAGAAGTGCTAGAAGAATACGCAGGAATTGAAGATGTCACAGAGGACGAAGTTGAACGCGTGGAACAAGCTGATACGATGCATAAAGAAATCGCTACCCTCATCAGTGAACGAGCAGCGATTGGTTGGACGACTCACGCTCATGAAGCCGCAAATGTCCCTTTGTATAGTTACGGTCCCGGCGCTTCTCAGTTTGCTACAACGCAGGATAACACTGAGATCCCAGCAAAGATGCGTGAACTTCTACAACTTCAATCCGAGAAACGTGACGAATAGCAACGCTTTTATTCTTGTATTCTTGTATTGAAACGATGTGTTAGAAAAAGCGGCTGTTGTGACGAAGGCGTAGTCACAACAGCCGCTTACAAAACCGTCGACGATTCTATTTGTTTAAGTTTCTTAGTGAGGAATAAAGCATATCCCAGAATATGTCTTGATTCAGTTCCATTGCTACGTGTGCATTTGGTTCTTTTTCTAACACATGATGATAATCAATGACCGTCATCCCGTATGTATGTTCAGCTTTCACTTCAATATCTACATGAAGGTGCTTCGTCGTGAACACTTCTGGATTGATGCAGTATGCAATGCAACATGCATCATGGATCGGTCCCCCGTCAATCTCAAACACATCTAGATAGGTTGAACGGAAAAACTTCAATAATTCCACAGTAAATGTCGCTACTTCTCCATCAATGTTTTCGATTGCAACAATTTCTCGGTCTTGCGCCAACGCTTGATGAGTAAGATCTAAACCAACCATCGTCAGCTTCGCACCACTTTCAAAAACAACCTTAGCAGCTTCGGCATCGACATAGATATTAAATTCTGCAGCAGGTGTTTTGTTGCCAAATGATCCTCCACCCATGATCACGATCTCTTCCAATTTCTCAACGATCGACCGATCCTTCTTGATCGCTTGGGCGACATTCGTTAACGGACCTGTTGCGACGAGTGTAACCTTCTCTTTTTCACGGTGAATCGTATCGATGAGGTAATCGACCGCATGGTGTTCTATCGCTTGCTTTTTAGGTGGTCGAACGTCTGGACCATCCATTCCTGATGTTCCGTGGATATCTACCGATATGACTTGTTCTCGGACGAGCGGCTCACTTGCTCCTGCTGCCACAGGAACGTCGTCAAGTTCAGCTAGTTCACAAGCAACGAGTGCGTTTCTTGTCGTATACTCAATTCTAGCATTACCACTTACCGTCGTAATGGCCAGTAAATCAATCGCATCACTTCCAGCAGCTAAAAAGATTGCAATTGCATCATCATGTCCAGGATCGCAATCTAAGATTACTTTTTTCTTCATAGGAACCCCACTTTCTCGATCTCGTTCCTATTTATTCTACCATGCAACATGGTAGCGTTTACTTTTCATTACAATACTGTATACGACTAATGAGCTTATCTATTGTTTTTACATACTTAAGGATGAAACAAAGTGACAACGCACAACAAAATCAGTAGAAAAGAATCAGGATCATGAAACTACTTTCATGCTATTATTTGTTATAAAGTCTCGTAAGCGAGATAAATTAATTCGTTTTTCTTTTTTATAGGTTTTACTTAGGGGGTTGCAATGAACAGTTATGAAGTGAATTACTATATGACTTCAGGTCATTCCATTGGTCATCTTATTCAAGCGGAATCAATTTTTACAGCTTCTGCAATTGCAAAAGAATGGCTAGATACAACTGACCGTTTTATCGAATTAGACGAAACCTTATACCTTGATAAAGATCAAGTCACCCATATTGAAATCTATGAAAGCGGCGTGCTCTATGAGCCGAGTGACCATGTGAAGAGCGATGTCACATTTAAGATGATTAGCAATGAAGAAGTGCTTTATCATAGTAAGAACACCCAAGAGAATACAGCGAACATGTTGCGCCAGCTTCTTTCAGAACGCCGTGAAGGATTTATTCCGTTATCGCCGAATTGTTTAGTTAATTCTAAATATGTTGTTTCCTACCGAATCTTTGAACGAATTCCGATGCGTACACATTAAAAAAAAGCTTTCGCAACCCTTTTGCGAAAGCTTTCTATTTATTCTCCGCCTTCCGCTACGTATGCCGCAACGGCTTCAGCATCTTCGCCCTCAACGAGGTTCTCAGGCATACTACCCGGTCCTTCTGCAATGGCATTGATCACTTCGTCTTCGCCCATTCCAGCAATTCCTGGACCAGATTCACCTTGCATATCTTGACCATGACAGCTTAAACAGTTCTCTTCATACAAAGAAGCACCTTCACCAGAGTCAACGGTTTCACCTTCACTACCTTCACCGTCTTCTCCTTCTTCACTTGCGCTTGATGGACCACCACTATCTTCAAATGAGTCCCCAACAGGCTCTTGAACGTCACCTGCATCTTCATTACATCCAGCAAGCATAAACGCTGCTGCACTGAACACGATAAGCCACTTCTTCATAAGGTCCCTCCTCCTGTATTCCATAAATTAAATAAGTATCACTCCCATTGTATTTACCACATTCCGCATTTCTTTAAACGAATGTTTTAATTAACTACAACAAAAAAAACCAACGTTCTGTTTCGTTGGTCTAGTTCTTATGATTAACACGATGTTTACTTCGTTCGTTTTTCGTTCGATGCCTTGCTGTCTTCTTTAATCCTTCACTTCGATCACTACGAATCATGCGATTCATTCGGCTCATACTCACCACACTTCTACAATTAGGTATATTGTCTATGTGTATTTCTATCCTTACCACCGAACTCCCCTTGTTAAACGTGAAATAATGAGCTTTTAGAAAAAACTTATTAATTTAGGCTTACTAGACTAAGCCATAACGATCATCACGGTTACAAAAAGCAAGAATAAGACACCTACACTTACTAAACCATACATCCATGCTTGTCCATAGCGATCTTCTTCCAGATCAAAGTAGCGATCAATTTTTAATTTCCATTGTTTTATCATAATATCCACCTTCTTAACTCCTTGTTATATATAGAAGCTATGAAGTTACTACTCTATGTATTCCGCAAAATCTAGTGCAAATAACAACTAGTCTTGTCATGAATTCTTTATATTGATTGGCAGATTACGTCTGATTGTGACGCTTCTTTAGATCACACCTTCTCTTGTTCTATGCAAAAAGCGAGCAAAAGGAAATGCCCTTTCACTCGCTTAGTTTAGTTGTAATGAACCTTTGATCCTCACTCGAATCCGGGATATCTCTCCATCTAAATAACAAAACGGATACTCTTCTACTTCTTGATCACGAATAAGAAATCTCGCTTTTTCATTTAAGCAAATCTCAGCCTTACGCATTTCACGCTCAATAACCTCTTGTTTTGACGAATCTTTTAGATGATAGATTCCATCAGATTCACTTCCTACCATCGCAAAGCAAAGACCGTATGCACAAGAATAATTGGATGCATCTGGGAGTAACCACGTTTCATACCTAGACTCTAAATGCGGGAATAATGTTTCACTCCGACTTCCGACAAGCACAATCGGCAATTCATCGTAACGAGGTTGCACACGTTCAATAACGGATCGAACGTTCGAACAAAACAATTGAAAATCATCTATATAATTAGGATGCTGTATTTTTTGTCTCTCTATATCTAATCGTTCATACTCCTTGAGTCGTTCAGGTATTGCTTCTACATGTTCGTAACTAGGTAAAGAAATCGTCGTTCGAATGCCATCAATGCGCATCGCTAATGATGATTCATCTACTTTGCCATTCTTAACGACAGCAACTCCTGCTTCATTCTCTCCTACGTTGACGACAACATAGTCCGTTAACCTAGCCAGCTCACCTGCTCCTTGAAAAGCCATCGCACGATTTGATGCGATCGTCTTAATCGGCGAACCGAGCGCCTCACTCTCTGTCATGAGCGTTCCATCGTGTTTGGCAATCCAAACCGGTGCCTGTACACCGTAATCAGATAGAATTTCATGTAACAAGTTTTTTGAAAGTACCGTAGCTGGTCTAAGCATCGCGTTAAGTAACGTTGTGTTCTCTCGTTCAATAAAGCCAATGCTTCCGAATTGATGAGATAAACTAACCGCAAGATCAGGCAATTTTACCGTGATTTTTGCGCCGAGGCGTCGTTCGGATTCTGCATCCATTGGTGAATTTACTCCAACGACTGCAATCGATTGCGCGTCGCTTTCTTTGATCTTTACAACCAGTTCTTCCCATTCTTGATCGTCTTCAGTTGAAGAAAAATGAGTCGTACCGACAATGTGATCTTGAAGGTCCTCTGGCCAATCAACTGCTGGCTGCAAAATTGATGGCATCGGTGAAATACGTACGAGGTACGTTTTCGCTAAACGCTCTACTTCATTAAGCGCCTGCTCGATGTGTGAAGAACATACAAATATTCCTTTTATACTGGCCTCGTTACCTTTGATTTGTCCAAAAATAGTTGATAGTGCCAATCTCGTATTCTCGACTGAATCTTCACCTCGTGTACTTTTCGTTCTGGCAAAGATCCTTCCATTCTCTGACGTTAATACGGCGTCTGTATACGAACGTCCAACATCAATTCCTAGTCTCATGTGCACCTCTTTTAGTCATTACGCTTGTAAAGGTTACGCATTTTTTTCGTTTTTAAAATCGACGGACATGCAACCTTAGCAATCGTAATTTCAGTTCCTTTTTGTATCGTTGAAGCCATTAGTGGCCTAAGCGTCTCCATTTCACATACGACAATTAAATCAGGCGTTGTCGCAAGCCGGTCATGTTCAGATGCAACATAAACAAATTCATTTTCAAAAAATATGGTAACCATTCGATAATCTTGAACAGAGTGCTCGAGAACGAGGCATCTACCTGTAACGACACCATCATAAAAATCACGCTCGATCTGTTCAATAACGCCAGAAAGAATCCACTCTACCTTTCCATAAATCGAATTACCAAACATTTTCTGTAGCTGTTCTTGTTTATCAGAAGCGCTAATTTGCTTCTCTACAATCTCTCCAATCGCTTTTGCGACGGTTAACGTACCCGGAATCATCGCTGTTGAGATTTTTTTTGCATTTCCTACATAACTCGTTAAATGTGCAAAACCACCATTTTGCTGAACGACACTGTGCAAGTATTCACTCGCTTTCTCATTCGGAACGAAATCTATGACCTCTTGATAGTTATGTGTATACACGGCTGCTGGCGTTAAAGGTACCGCTAAGTTTAAAACACTCATCTTTAGTTTAGGGAATGCCCTGCCCATTCCATCACCATCTACGATTGGCAAACGACTTCTAAGTGCTGTCAAAATTGGACTAATACCATTTAGCCCACCAATTTCTAACGAAATTAAGGCTTGAGGCTCTGTACTTGTATACTCTTCATACAACTTTAGTGATGAACGACCTTCATCTCCTGAAGGTAATTGTTCACTATAAAACTCTGGAGAGCCAATAATCGCAATCGGTGCGATCCATTGATCTGTGAGATCTTGCCATTCGAGGACTTGAATACTTTCCTCATCATTCATCACAGATTTAATGAGCATTTCAACGATAAATGGGTCTCCTCCTCCCCCACAACCGAGAAACTTTGCACCTATGGCAACAGCGGATATGTCTCTTTTGTAAAGCTTCCACATTCCCCTGTCCTCCCTACATAGTAATAAGCAAGATTCATGCCAATTGTTTTATGAGTCTTAAGCCTGTGTTTTGGACATTTTCTCAGACGTAGATGTCCATCTAAGTTGATAATGATAAACTTAAAATTAGTGAATATGGTTGATTTTAACAATATATCTCTTGAATTATCATGTTTTCTCACGTTTTCTCACTTTATTTAATGCCATGCTTTTTCAAGCGTCGGTAAAGCGTCGGCAAGCTCATATTTAACTCATAAGCGATTTGTTTTTTAGCTGCCGTATGCCGCCCGTATTGATCTAATAGCTCTAATAGCCGTTCTTTTTCACTGGCGTGCGTAGGGGTTACGACAACATTCTTGTACCCTTTTCGCAACGCTACTGGCAGGCTATCGACAGTTAATTGATCACCAACTTCAATTTGCGTCGCATGGGCAATTACGTTCTTTAACTCACGAATGTTCCCCGGCCAATCATATTGTTGCAACAATAGCCACGCTTCTTCTGTGAAGTGCTTGCTACGTCCACCTTGCCTTAATGAATATTCTTTAAGAAAACTCTCTGTTAATAATGGAAGGTCATCAATTCGATCTCTTAAACTCGGGATGACGAGTTGAATGACATTTAACCGGAAAAATAAGTCTTGTCGAAACTTCCCTTGTTGAACGAGAACATCTAAATCTTGATGCGTTGCTGCAATGATTCGGACATCAACGTCAATACTCATCGTTCCTCCAACCCGTTCAAACTTCCGTTCTTGAAGAAGCCGAAGTAACTTTGCTTGTAATGAAAGCGGCATGTCTCCCACTTCATCAAGAAAGATCGTACCACCTTTGGCCACTTCAAACTTGCCTAATTTTCCTTTTTGATTTGCACCTGTAAATGCCCCGGAATCATACCCAAACAATTCACTCTCAAGCAGCGCCTCTGGAATTGCGGCACAATTGATGGCAATAAACGGTTGGTCACTCCGTCTGCTCGCGGAATGAATGGACTGCGCAAAGACTTCCTTACCTGTTCCACTTTCTCCCCGAAGTAAAATCGTCGTCTCACTCGGTGCCACCCGCTCTGCCAATCGTTTCGTCCGCTCAACAGCCAGTGAAGTTCCGATAATGTTCGAGAAACTATAGTTCGTATGAATCGGTGCTTGGCTTCGATCTTTCACTTGAAGGTACAACACGTAACGATCTTTAATTCCACCTTCAATTACAGTCTGAACGATCACATGGACGTCATGATCATGAATTTTCACCTGGATATTCCCTGAGTACTCAACCTTCTCAAGTTCTTCCCATAAGACTTCCGACCAGAGACAAATCGATTTATTAATCATTGAAGATTCAGTTTCTTGGAAAATGCGACAACTAGGTAACGAAGCACTCTGAATTTTTCCTTCGTGATTGACAACCATCACGGCTTCATTCGTTTCATTTATCATTAACTTTAGTTCTTTTTTCAATTTATGATTTTCAACTTTTAGATTTTCATAATCATAAAGAAATCCTAAGTATTCTCCGGCATCAATAAAGCAGTCTAACGCTTCTTCGAGCCTTTTTGGTTTCCCTTTCGCGACTAACATTCCTTGTTTATTCGTTTTAACAATGAACGTCGAATCGCAAAGGCAATGCTCTCTTAAGCAAGATGGGCGATCCTCTAAGAAAACGGTACGTCCCTCTTCTGCTTCTCGATAAACTGGACAGTCCACAAATGACGCTAACTGTTCTTGCGAATAATGAGCAGTCGTAAGCTCGGTAATTAAGTCGACCATTTTGATAAGATTGTCCATAACATTCGCCTTCATTAAACCTCTCTCCTAAATAACGCATTACAATCCGCACTTGTTCATTTCTACTCTATTCCAGTATACTTGTATTTCTTTAAAAAGAATAACGTTCTACACAAAAGTTTACAAATTACATCTTTCTTATGTAAAAAACAAACACACAAACCGAAGTCTGTGTGTTTTTAAGATGATTTAATGCCTCACATTAACTACGCTACGATTACTGGCAAGAAAAAGATGTAATTTGATTTGTATTAATACCAAAGAACACCCAGTTACGTCCATTCCAACGGAACCCTGCAACCGATCGTTGCCCTACAAAAATTGGATAGTACCAAAAACTCTGCCCATTTCTTAGCCAAATGTACGTAAAACGGAATTGGCAAAATGAAATGGCACCCGAGTCAACAAATGGCGTCGCCTGAGACTGCATCGGTATAAAATTCGGTGGCGGCGCAGAAGGTGGCTGTGCACCTTGATTTGGTGGTGGCCCTCCTCGTGGTCCCGGTGGGCCTGGCGGTTGCCACGGTGGTCCCGGCGGTTGCCATGGTGGACCTGGTGGTGGTCCCGGTGGGCCGGGTGGGAAAAAGCCTCCTCCACCGGGGAACGGAATACTAATAATTCGAGAATTGGACATAAGAAATTCGCCTCCCATACGTTGTTATCCTATCGTATGGGTGGGCTTTTCAGTTGGTTACATGAAAAGGATATAATAAACCTAATCAGTCGACAAAAAGGTCGAGTACTTAACGGAGGCATGAACAATGATTACTGTCGTAGGAAGCCTTAATATGGATCTTGTCGTTCATACAAAGAACGTTCCTGCCATCGGTGAAACCATCCTTGGAGATGATTTTTTTACTTTTCCTGGTGGTAAAGGCGCGAATCAAGCGGTTGCAGCTGCACGCTTAGCGGGAAATGTGACGATGGTCGGCAAAGTAGGAGACGACTTGTATGGCAATACCTTAATACAAACGCTCAAAGACGAAGGCATCCATTCGTCTTATGTACACGTTACAGATCAAGCCAAAAGTGGCGTCGCAATGATTACCGTGACGAACCAAGATAATTCAATTATTGTCGCTCCTGGTGCTAATTACGCATGGAACAGGGAAGAGGCGGAGTCATTCCGTGATGTGATTAAACAGTCAACAATCGTCGTCTTCCAATTGGAAACACCACTTCCTTTTATAGAAGAGATGATTTCTATTGCTCATTACGAAAATGTGGATATCATTCTAAATCCTGCGCCGGCTGTACAACTATCATCACGCATACTTGAACAAGCAACGTACATTACCCCTAACGAAACAGAATGTGACATTCTATTCGGTGTGAGCCCCGAGGAGGCTGTCCGAAACTACCCGAACAAAGTCATCGTTACGCTCGGAAAAAACGGGGCGATGTATTGTAACGGTCATTCTGTCGTTCGAATTGCCGGGTTTGATACAGAGGCCGTGGATTCAACAGGTGCTGGCGATACGTTTAACGGTGCGCTTGCCGTTGCATTGACCGATCAACTACCGCTAAATGAAGCGTTAGAATTTGCGAATGCTGCCGCTTCATTATCCGTCGAAAAACACGGAGCCCAACAAGGCATGCCAACACGCGAAGAAGTCCACAAAAGACTAAGTTCTTAACAACTTCATCCACAAATCAACAGGAAACTAAGGATTTTTTCTCTTTCATCCACTTACCCACATGTGGATAAGTGACCTCACCCCATCTTTTTACGTTGGGGATAACTACTCTTTAGCTTGTGCATACACAAAACGCCCAGTGCATGATGCACTGGACGTCTCTCTTCCTCATTTGATCAAATGTATCCGATTATAACACTGCATGAATGGGACGTGACACGAGCACTTCACGAGAAGTTCGTTCTTCTTCAAATACCCGGTGCCATATCATGAATGTGACCGCCGTCCACAACTTACGACTGTGATTAGCCATCCCTTTTGCATGCTCGTCTAAAAGGCTAAGTACATACGACTTGTTTATGAACATGTCTGTGTTACTTCGATGAACGATTGATTGAACCCACTCATACATTTCATTTTGCAACCAATGTCGAATTGGTACTGGAAAACCTAGCTTTTTCCGATTAAAGACAGCTTCTGGTAAAATATCTTTTGCTGCTTCTCTTAAAATAAATTTCGTCGTACCTGCCGTCAGTTTCATGGACTGAGGGATCATGGATGCCACTTCAAACACTTGTTGGTCTAAAAAAGGCACTCGAAGTTCTATTGAATGAGCCATCGACATCCGATCTGCTACCGTCAGAATATCCCCTGGCAACCACGTGTGCAAATCAATGTATTGCATTTGTGTGCTGTCATCCCATTGTAAAGCTTGGTCATACAATGGTTTTGTGACGTTTGTATATGGATAAATGCATCCTGCATCCGCTAGCAATAATTCTTTTTCCTCAAGATTGAAAATTTTGGCATTCCCGACATAACGCTCAGCTAGTGGTGTTGTTCCACGAATCAGATAATTTCTTCCTTTTATTCCTTCAGGCAATTGCCTTGCTAACCATTGTACCCAATGATTGAGTCGTCTAGGTAAGTAGCCAAAACCTTTCAGCGCATTAGGCTCCTTGTAGATCTCATAACCTGCGAACAATTCATCGGCTCCTTCTCCCGATAGCACGACTTTCACATGCTGACTTGCAAGCCGGGAAACGAAATAGTTAGGGATTGCAGCTGGATCAGCAATCGGCTCGTCCAAATGATAGACGATATTCTCCATCTCGTTCATCACTTCTTGAGCTGTAATGATATACGAATGGTTATCTACCCCTAGATGATCGGCCGTTTCTTTTGCTAGCTCGATCTCGCTATACCCCTCTCGTTCAAATCCGACCGTAAACGTTTGCAAATTCGGATGATGTTCTTTTGCTAGTGCAACAATTGTGCTTGAATCAATTCCACCTGATAAAAACGCTCCTACACTCACGTCACTGCGCATATGAACAGATACAGAACTTTGAAGTGCTTGTTGCAAAGTTGTCGCTACATTTTTTGTACCTTCTACACTAGAACAAAATTGCGCTTGAAAGTAGCGTTCCACATGTGCCTTCTCCAAGTCAAACGAGTACGTAAGACAATGCCCTGGCTTCAATTGTTGAAACGCTGCGTCTGTATAACCGTCCGTGGAAGGGATATATTGAAACGTTAAATAATGATGCAATGCTTCTTTATCAACAGCTTTATGCTCTGCACCTAACAGCGGTAAACACTTCCGTTCAGATGAGAAGAAAAAACCAGCTTCATTTTCATCATAATAAAACGGCTTAATTCCAAATGGGTCTCTTGCCGCAAACAACTCTCGCTCCACGCGATCCCAAATGGCAAAAGCAAACATCCCACGCAACTGATAAATCATTTGTTTACCGTAAACCTCGTAAAGCGCAAGAAGCACTTCCGTGTCACCTTCCGTTTGAAAATAATAACCTTCTTCTATTAATGATTGTCTCAGTTCAACATAATTATAGATTTCTCCATTAAAAACAATCAGGTATTGCTTGGATAAACTCTGCATAGGCTGGTGTGCATTTGATAGATCTTGAATACTCAATCTTGAAAAACAGAAATCAATGTCTGAGTCTTGAACATAACGAAAGTCATCAGGACCTCGATGATGCATTCGCTCCTCTACACGATGTAAATCTACTGAATCCATGTAAGTACGCTTCACACGACCACAAAAACCGCACATAATAGCCTCCCATACACTCAGCCCGCCAACACAGTATAGTTTACCTAGAAGATTTTGTAAATAAAATTTCAGATTAGTCTGTTAGTATCTATAGTAGTACTTGCAAAGGTAGCATGAGTAGCTAGAAGCCATATAAGCTCGCACTTTTCGGCACTTTAATTGCATGTTTTTAATGGTGAAATAGAGTGTAACGTTACATGTTTATAAAGAAAAATAAGCCATTGGGTTTATCTTAAAGAGCCACAAATAACGAACACGAGTTTTAAGGATCTAACCATTTCAAACGTAAAAGGAGTTTAATGTAAAGCAAGTTTTTATGAGAAATTAATATGGTTCTTTTTTCATGATTCCTTCTTAAGTTTCCTCCAGAACACTAAATAACTTTCAAGTGCTCACTTACGAACCTGTCATCAATCCATCATAATGATAGAGAGGACAACCCCTTTGCAACTAGGAAAGTGCAATGGCTTTTTTGTGCTTTTCTTATAAGTAATCTGACGTTAAGAAGGAGTGGTTTGCATGAAGCGACTATTTAAAAACGGAACAGTAATTACCTCGGACAGCAACCTTGGGAATTTCAAAGATGCCGATGTACTAATTGAAAACGATAAGATCATTGAAGTCGGACCGAACATTTCAGCTGAAGATTGTGAGGTCATTGATGCAAAGGACATGATCGTGATGCCGGGTCTAGTCGATACACACAGGCATACGTGGGAATCCGTCATTCGCAACGTTGGTGCAGATTGGTCATTACAGACGTATTTAGGCAACATTTATTATGGGAATATTGGATCGAAGAGACGTCCGGAAGACGATTATGTCGGGAACCTATTAGGGGCGCTTGAAGCGTTGGAATCAGGAGTTACAACCTTATATGACTGGACGATGATTATTTCAAATGATCATGCGGAAGAGATGATCAGGGGGCTAAAAGAATCAGGAATCCGTGCCATTTTCGGTTATGGATCTCCAGGAGATGCTGAATACTGGAATTCAGATAGTAAGCTCGATACGATCGATAAAGCTAGGGCAATGAAAGAGCGGCATTTCAGCTCAGATGATCAATTGCTTACGATGGGGCTCGCGATTCGCGGACCGGAATTTAGTTCCTGGGAGACGAGTGTAAAGGAAATTCAGTTCGCACGTGAGATCGACGCAGTCTGTAGCATGCACTTAGGATTTGGAACGTGGGGCTCAACAGAACGTTCCATAGAGAAACTACATGCAGCAGGGTTGTTAGGAGAACATTTGAACTTCGCCCATGCAAATGCCGTACAACCCGAGGAGGTACGATTGCTAGCGGAGCACGGTGGCAGTATCTCTGTAACGCCTGAAATTGAAATGATGATGGGTCATGGTTACCCTGCTGTTGGGCTTGCTTTGGAAAACGGGGTAAAACCAGCACTTGGCGTGGACGTTGTTACGTCTACCGGTGGAGACATGTTCACACAAATGAAGTTCGCCTTGCAAGCGGATCGTGCTCGAGTAAATCAAGAACAGTTATCTCAAGGCATCATGCCTGGACCAAAGCTTCACCTCTCTGCACAAAGCATATTGGAGTCTGCAACAATTGACGGTGCAAAAGCGCTAAGACTCGATCACAAAGTCGGCTCGTTAACACCGGGCAAACAAGCCGATCTCATTATGATCAACAAGAATGACCTTAATATTTTCCCAGTCAATGATCCAGTCGGGACGGTCGTCCAATGCACAAACAACGCGAACGTCGACTCAGTATATGTCGCAGGTAATCCTGTTAAGAAGAATGGAAAGATGATTGGTATCGATATCGAGAGAATAAAAAGACTAGCGACAGCAACTAGTGAGCACTTACTCGGTTAGAGAAGAAAGGATGATGAGGTTATCAACCCCATCATCCCTTTTATGTTCTTAGCGACTAATCTATGTTCTTATTTCGACTTTATATTATTTACTCATTTTGATCATCACACTAGTATGACGTTTGCACCTGTTCCTTAAATCGCTGATAAGCCGTGCGTAAAGCAACATTCACAGAATTGACAGAAGGTGCGTAGTAGTTTTCATTAATCTTCTTCATTAGCGGATCAATACCTTCATTTAGATCGTATCCGATGATTAAACGTTTGAAATAGCTTTGGGCCAAGGATGTCACGAGGGTAAGCTCTACATCGACAATTTCATATGTCTTACGATCAATTTCTAACACGATGCCAAAGTGCTTGTACACTTCATACATAGATGTTCCTTGAGGGGCCTTTGCATAACCCGTAACTAAAATCGTATCCAACAAAAATCCCTTCTTTCGTTAGGCTTGTCTACTTGCCTTACAACTTATTGAATGTTCTTATTATATAATAAAAGTGTCGCTCTTTTGTAAAAGAGCGACACTTTTTTAGGAGATTAGGACTTTAATTGTTATAGTGCTTCGTTATATTGGTGCTCTGAATGGTTTTTCTTTGGCATAACCCATTTCTGTAGAACAAATACGATCGCGAAGATTGCAAAACCAGCGAGGCTGACAAGGAAGTCTGGTACAACGAGCATAATTGCTGCTACAAACAAAGCAATTCGCTCGTACCAGTACGTGCCTCGTAGCCACCAGCCTTCAATGGCAGCACTTAAGGCAAACACACCGACTAATGCTGTCGTTAATGTTATGACGACTTCTCCAGGTGTACCGATCCAAATGAGTGACGGTCCGTACACGAACATGAATGGCACGATAAATCCAGCAATTCCTAGCCTTAATGCAACGAGACTCGTTTGCAGCGGATTCGTATTTGCAATTCCAGAAGCAGCAAACGATGCCAATGCAACGGGTGGCGTGATCGCCGATAAAATTGCAAAATAGAAAACGAACAAGTGCGCCGCCATCGGTTCTACGCCGAGCTGGACGAGTGCTGGAATCGTTAGTGGTACTTGAACGATATAAGCGGCAACCGTTGGTAACCCAAGACCGAGTAATAGTGAAGCTACCATCGTAAGCAACAACGTAATAAATAGACTATCACCAGAAATCGCAAGAATCATGCTACTAAATTGTAAGCCAATTCCTGTCATGCTAATAACCCCGATGATAAAACCTGCAGACGCACAAGCGATCGCTGTTTCAAGCGCTGCACGTGCCCCAAGATCTAACGCTTTGAACATCGTTCCAAACGAGAGTCGTGTCGCTGCTTTAAAGGCTGCGACAACGATTACACTCGCAATCGCAAACAATGCCGCACGCATCGGTGAGTAACCCATAACGAGCATGATGACGATAATAAGTAGTGGAAGTGAGAACATTCCACCTTCTTCAAGTACGGTTTTAACCTTTGGAATCATTTCCTTTGGCATACCATCTAAGCCATCTTTTTTCGCACGTAAATCAACTTGGAAATACACACAGACGTAATATAGGATTGCTGGAATAATGGCTGCAATCGCAACTTCAATGTAAGGAACACCTAAGTAAGACGCAATAATGAACGCCGCCGCACCCATGATCGGAGGAATAATCTGTCCACCAGCCGAAGAGACGGCTTCAACAGCTGCTGCAAATGTTCCTTTATATCCAGTACGCTTCATAAGAGGTATTGTAAATGGTCCAGTCGTAGCTGTATTTGCGACCGCGCTACCTGAGATCGTTCCAAGAATGGCACTCCCGGCAACTGCAGTCTTAGCAGGACCACCGCGATATTTCCCCATTAAACCTACAGACAAGTTAATAAAGAAGTTCCCTGCCCCAGATACTTCTAGAAACTTACCAAAAAGAATAAACAAGAAGATAAACGTTGCAGAAACCCCAAGTGGAGTACTGAACACACCCATCGTTGAATAGAATAAGTGATCGAGAATCCACATTAAGTCAAACCCACGATGTTCTAATCCTCCAGGCAAGTACTGACCGAAAAACCCATAGCCTAAGAATGCGAGTACAATAATTGTGAACGCCCGTCCAACGACACGCCGCGTTGCTTCAATTAGAAGAATGCTCGCAATCACACCGATCACAATCTCCAACGTAGAGAGTGGTGTTACATACGTTAACCTTGCAGAAATGTCAATCGCATTTAATGCAAAATATTGAAAAGAACCGAGAACGAGTAAGATGGCAACAATGTCATACCAAGGAATGCGTTTTCCTTCTTGATTCTTTGTCGGTCGATAAAGGGCAAACACAAGAACGAGTGCAAAGGCTAAGTGAATGGAGCGTTGTGCGATCGACTCAAACACTCCAAAGAAAGCCGTATACAAGTGGAATAATGACATTAAAATTGCAAGGAACGAAACGACTTTACCCGTCACACCGACCAAAGTCCGCTGCTTATTTCCGAGAACTTCCGACTGTGCTTCGTCCATGTCTTTCACATCTAGATTTAACTCTTTTTGGCTCATTTAAAACACCCCCTGATCATTTGTAAAGCGTTTTCAACTAATCGTTTAAAACTCCAATCTCTTCATAATATCGCTTCGCTCCGGGATGAAGTTCACCAATACTATATTCGATCGAATATTCAGCATCAAAATCAGATAACGTACTAGAAACAGACCTCCATAGATCTGCATTCTCAATAATCATTTTCGTAAGTTCATAGCCCACTTCTTCAGTAATTATGTTTTCATTTGCTACAAGAACGGTCTCTGGAGCAAATGTTAAAATATCATCATGATCGCCATAAGTACCAGCCTCAATTGTATATGGGTTATACCCTTCATTGATTTCTTTCAATTTCACTTGATCTTCTTCTGTTAAAGGAATAATACGTACACCAAGTGTTATATCAAGCTCTTGTACGAATGACGCCGGAATCCCTAAACCACCGACCCAAGCATCCAGGTGACCGTCACGCATTAGATCCGCAGCATCAGACGTACCAATGTACTCAATTTGTGCTAAATCATCATAGCTCATGTCATAGGCCGTAAGGATGTCTTTGAACATAACCTCACCACTGTACCCACGAATTCCAGGGCTTACCCGCTGACCTGCTAAATCTTCAACAGTATGAATGTTTGAACTACTCGGCACGACGATGTGTAACACGTTCGGATAGAACGTTGCAATCGTTTTCATATTCGTAATTGGCTCTTCAAAGTCTCCAATAGCGTTCGCTGCCATCGGAATCGACTCTCCATTGGAAAAACCTAATGCAAAAATATCGTTTTGAATACCAATTAAGTTAGCAATCGAGCCTCCCTCTACAACCGTTGCTGTAGACTCGGGATAGATCTCTCGAATCTCTTCACTCATTGATGCTGCGAGTGAGTGCCAAAGTCCACCCACGGTTGCAGCACCAAATGTGAAATCTTCAGGAGGTTCTCCTGCTGCGACCTCTGTATCTTCATTTGCATTTGATTCAGTTTGTGAGCAACCGCTTACAATCGCCAATAACATCATGAATACGATCATGCTTTTCCAAAACTTCATGTCATCCACCCCCAATGTAAGTCTTAAAGTGCGACAACAAATGATGCCGCTGTCGTTTCTTCAATGTCTTCAACTGTCACGCCATCAGCTACTTCTACTAAATACATTTGATTGTTTTTGAATGTAAAGACCGCTTTTTCGGTAATCAATACATCCGCTTTACGATATCCACTGCTCGGATACGTTAATGACTCAACGATTTTTGCTTCTCCACTTTTGGATGTGTGTGTCATCGTTAAAATTACTTTTTGTACACCAGCAACAAGGTCCATCGCACCACCAACACCGAGAATATCCTTACCTGGAACGGCCCAATTTGCAAGCTCTCCGGTTTGATCCACTTGAAGCGCTCCGATTACAGCCGTGTCCACATGACCCCCACGGATCATTGCGAATGATAACGCACTATCAAAAATTGCCGATCCTGGTAATTCGGTAACGGGTTGCTTACTTGCATTAATCAAATCGGGATTAATTTGACCAGCTTCTGGTGCAGGACCCGTACCGAGCAATCCATTTTCTGAATGCAAAAACACATGCTTATCACCTAAGTACTCCGGAATAAGTGTAGGAATCCCAACCCCTAAGTTAATGACTTCGCCTTCCCCTAGCTCGTCTGCTGCACGTTTTGCAATGTCTTGCCTCATCGTTTTCACGTTATTTTGTACGTTCAACGAAAGTCCCCCCTTCAACTTCATAGCGCGTCTTAACAAGATAGTCGACAAATAAATGTTGAGTTTTAATTTCTTCTGGTTTTAATTCGCCAGTTGGAACGATTTCATCCACTTCTGCAATTACAATTTTTCCTGCCATCGCCATCGCTGTATTAAAGTTTTCTTGTGTTTTGCGATAGACTAAATTTCCATATTCATCGGCTTTATGTGCTCGAATAAGAGCTACATCCCCCGGGATGCTTTTTTCCAATACATATTCTTTGCCATCAAATTCCCGCACTTCTTTATTCTCAGAAAGTTTCGTTCCTGCTCCTGTCGGTGTATAAAAAGCAGGAATCCCTGCTCCTGCTGCACGAATTCCTTCAGCCATCGTACCTTGAGGCAACAATTCAATTTCAAGCCAGCCCTCATTCCAAGCGTTTACTGCCCCACGATGTGTTGTGAAATAAGATCCAATAGCTTTTTTAATTTGACCGTTAACAAGAAGTTTCCCCAATCCTTTTTGAGGTTCACCTAAGTTATTACTTACAATGGTTAGATCTTTGACGTCAGTCTTTGCAATCTCGTCGACGATTGTCAATGGGCAGCCAGACAGACCAAACCCACCAACGAGCACTTGGTCACCGTCTTTTATGTACTTTGAAATATCCGTTAATGAGATTTCTTTCTTAGAAGTCATTCTTGTCTCCCCTTTTTCAACAAAATTCCAAAATAAAAACCAAACAATTATCATCGCTTTAAGGCGCACAGACTCCTAGCCTTAAACACTGATGATAGATCGTTTGGCTTATAATGGTTACCCAAGCAAGCGGGAACAAGCTTGGAGCATTATAATAACGCGTCTATCAAGTTCATTTCTTAATAACGAAATAGTACCACGAGATGTAGACGCTTTCAATACTTTTTTCGGAAAATTTTAAAGCTTCTTTTTAAACGTTCCCCTAGCAAGAGATTTGCCGGAGAACCACTTTTCATATCGCGACGTGTTTCTTTTTGATTTGTTCATATGCTTCTTTGACCCGCTGGAATTTGACTGAGTCACCTGTCGGCGAATCAGGGTGATAACGCTTTGCCATCAAACGATATCTTGCCTTTACTTCTTCAAGGCTTACTTGCTCATGTTGCTGAAATTCTAGTACTTTCATATGTTCATTAACACATGAAATGACGCTCTTACTCGACAGCTTGGTACGTTCAAACAAGTAACTCTCTGCACTCTGTTGATGATGCAAAAAGGAATGACTGACTTCACTAAATTCTAACGCATCTGTAAAAGCTCGATTCGCCCGATTGCTTTTACTTAATTTATTGTTTGCCATAAGTACACTACAAAGAAATAATAATGCTTTCTGCACATCATTTTCTAGTTCGCTCGCGCTCACTATGTAAGGTGTAAATTGGCCTGGCTGATGAGAATATACATAACGCTGATTGACCGTCATTGATTCAATATATAATTGCTCACACTGTCCACCGCTTGTTTTCGTTAGCTTAGCCCCAATATCAAGTTCCAACTTCGTATTCTTACCCTGAATCGAAACCTTACCTTCAGGAACAGAATAATACCGTTGACGTTTGTCTTGGCGAAGTTGATAAAACGAGACATCTTTGCCATTAATAACAGCACCATCAACAACGAAAGAACGATAGGTTGTTAAAAATGATGTTGATTGCGTTTGATTTGAAGAATACAGCCAATAACAAAGACCAAAGCTGCCGATGATAAACAGTAAAACAAACACTTCCATCATCGAAGATCCTCCTTACATTACCTACTTGTCTCTATTCTTATACTATTTTATTCGTAGTATGTAATCAACGACTATGTTCCATTAATTTCATCTTAATCTCATTTGGAATCGTTTGCTTTCCACCTTTTCTAGCAACATTCACGTATACTGCATGTCCTTTTGTACAACAACGATCGTTTTGATGAATTTCTTCATATAAAGTAAAGCTCGTATTCCCAACTTTCTCAACCCAAATGTTAACGACAACGTCTGAATGGTAGTGAATTTCGCTTAGATATTGAATGTCAATTTTAAGTAAAATGCAACGCCAATCATGAAATGCCAAATCAGGATTGAACAACTTAAAAATCTCCTTACGTCCTGCCTCAAGCCATACTGGAATCGTCGTATTGTTAATATGACCAACCCCATCCGTTTCTGAGACTCTTGGTGTAATCGTTGTAGAATACATGAAAACGCCTCCAGTAAATCTTTTATATTTTTTTATGGATTTCACTAGACATCCCTTTGATCTTATTTTAGTATGTTCACTCGTGATTAAAAAACAGAATCGAAGGGAGCGGTTTATGATGCGCCTTAACTTCTCTAGAAAAACAATCCTTGCTGTCTTTATGCTTGGGACGTTTGCTGTTGGAATGACAGAATACGTCGTTACCGGATTGTTAACCCAATTTGCACGTGATTTGAACGTTGATGTATCGACGACCGGCTTGCTTCTTACCGTATATGCCATCAGTGTTGCCATCTTCGGACCACTATTACGAATCGTAACACTCAAGGCTTCACCCAAACCTTTACTTGTTGCGTTTGTTGCACTGTTTATCATTAGTAATATCATTGCCGCGACCGCACCATATTTCGAAGTATTGCTCTTATCAAGGCTGTTATCAGCTGCGATGCATGCACCGTACTTCGGCTTATGTATGTTTGTCGCAGTTAGTATTTCAGAAGCGTCTAAAAAAACGAGCGCCATTGCCGCAGTTCAAGGTGGTTTAACCATTGCAATCATGCTAGGAGTACCCTTTGGCTCTTATTTAGGTGGAATTTTTGACTGGAGAATTGTCTTTTGGTTCATGGCTGTCCTAGGCGTTGTGACACTTATTGGTTTACTCATCGTTACACCGAATGTTAAACCGACTGAAATTCCTAAAATCAAAACAGAGCTATCAATGCTCAAAAACAAAAACGTCTTGCTCACAATGGCGATTATCGTATTCGGGTTTTCAGGTGTATTCACAGCTTACACGTTTAAAGAACCGATGTACCGGGAGTTTGCTGGTTTTGATGTAACCGGCATTACGATTGGCCTGTTCTTCTTCGGCCTTGGGGCAGTACTCGGAAATTTTGCATCCGGAACCGTACAACCATCAAAACTGACGACACGATTGATTTATGCCCTGCTAGCACTTGCACTTGTTCTAGCAACGTACGCCTATTTCTTACAATTTGCCCCGATGGCTATATTAATGAGTTTCTTATTCGGAGCGGGTACATTCGGGACGACACCACTTCTTAATGCAAAGATCATTCTCGCAGCAAAAGAAGCCCCTAACTTGTCAGGTACTCTGGCAGCATCCGTCTTTAACCTTTCAAATGCAATAGGTGCAGCACTAGGGTCGTTTTTACTGAGCATCGGCTTTGGTTATCAAGCGATTACTTGGGTCGCAGCGAGTATGATTACGATTGGTCTCATCATTAGTATCGTAACTAGAAAAATTGAAGATCCTATTCATGAATAGACCTAAAAGCAACGTCCAAAAGATGGACGTTGCTTTTCTTCGACAAAACTAATGGAACTCCTTTTTTTAAAGCCTTAAACAATTTCAGTTAAAGGAAATGAAAGCTCTTGACATTTCAGTTATTTGTCGTTATTCTATAAATCGTAATCATTACGAATCGTAACCATTACGGTTATTACTAAAGGAGTTACTTACATGCGTAAATTTCGATTAGTGCCTTTATCCATAGTTCTTCCTTTCTTGTTAATCGCATGTTCTGATGACCAAACACCATCTGAGAATGATGCTACTGACCAAGAAGCAACAGAACCTTTACAAATATCTACAACTTTGTTTGCTCTTGAAGATTTCACGTCACGAATTGGCGGTGAACATGTCGAGGTAGAAAGTGTCTATCCCCCTAATGCCGATGCACATACATTTGACCCTTCATCTAGTACGTACGTAAAAATTGCTGAAGATGATGCTTTTATTTATTCTGGCGTTGGCATGGAACCATTTGCCGATACCATTCATGACCTACTCGATGAAGAAACGGTAGAGATCATTTCAGCAGGTGAACACCTCTCTTTACGAGGTGAGCACGGTCATGACAGCGAAAGTGACCATTCCCATGACCACGAGCACGAGCACGAGCACGATCATGATCATAATGAAGATCAGACGAGTGCAGTAGATCTTGAAGGCATCAACGATCACTACCATACCGGTGATACGATTGCCCTTACTGCTACCGCAGACATAGATGTCGAAGGAGACGTTACCTGGTACACAAGAGATTCTGAATCTGATGACTGGAGTGAAGCTTCAACAGGCAAATCTTTTGAAGACACTGTGGATACAGACGGACAACAAGTGTATGCAGCGTTTATTGACGACGAAGAGCAACCCGTCGCTGAATCCGAAACTACAACAATACACATCGATGATCATGACGAGGAGTCTGGTGCAATTGACCCTCACGTTTTCCTTGATCCCATTTACAGCATTGAACTAGCAGAAAACATTATGAATCAGTTAAGTGAATTACGTCCTGAACACGAAGAAGACTTCGTACAAAACTACGAGTCATTAAAAGCTGATTTGGAACAATTAGACGCGTCACTTCAAAGTACGATTGACAGTGCAGATCATAAACAAATTATCGTTTCACATGCTGCTTATGGTTATTGGGAAGATCGCTACGGCATTGAACAATTAAGTATTCACGGTTTGTCTTCTACTCAGGAACCTTCACAATCAGAGTTAACGTCAATTGTAGAAGCTGCACGAGAAAATAACCTTAGCTATGTAGTGTTTGAAAACAATGTTAGTAGCACCATTAGTGAAGTTATTCAATCCGAGATTGGTGCAGAAAGCCTTGTTCTTCGTAATATGGAGAGCATTTCACAAGAGGACTATGATGCCGGCGAAGACTACGTTAGCATGATGGAAATGAACATTGAAACTCTTGAGACTGCATTAAATCATTAATCGATCATAAAAAGGGCGTAATCATGCGTCCTTTTTTACATTTGTTTGTCGATTTCCCGGGAAATAATTGCCGTTTATTGTCCTATTGTATCGTTAGATGTCAACGATCACTTCCTCTTCTCTAAAACCTATAAAAAAAATAGACAAAATACATATGGTTAGTGAAGTATTTAAGAAAACAAGGTATACTTTAAAAAAGGGGACCCGAGGTGAATGCAATGAAAACAATACCCGAATTTATGGAAGAGTACCGAAAGCTCCCGGATGATGTTAAAGAAGTAGCCTTCCTTTACGCGATGGCTAGTATTAAAAAGCGAGACCCTGTCGTCTATGACAAAACAACTGAAAAGATTGAACGTCTCATTAATCAATATAACCTCTAGAATAACTACATCCGTGTCGGGTTTGAATCGACATGGATTTTTTTCTGGGGAGATCTGAATTGGAGCGTGATCTTCATGAAATTCGATACGATTGTTGTTGGTTCAGGGCTTTCAGGACTTGTTGCAGCCACTGAAATTGCTGAGCGAAAGAAACGTGTTCTATTAATTGATCAAGAAGGTAGGCAATCGTTAGGTGGACAAGCGTATTGGTCATTCGGAGGGCTCTTTCTTATTGATTCTCCCGAACAAAGGAAACTGAATATTCAAGACTCTGCCAATCTTGGTTGGCAAGATTGGCAAGGAAGTGCGAATTGGGATCGCTTAGCGGACCCTTATGATGAAGATATTTGGGCAAAGAAATGGGCGGAAGCTTATGTCAATTTCGCTGCAGGTCGAAAGCGCGAGTGGCTTCAATCTCTCGGCATTCGATTTTTCCCTATTGTTGGGTGGGCTGAACGAGGGGGTTCTTTAGCGCACGAACATGGCAATAGCGTTCCTCGTTTCCATATCGTTTGGGGTACCGGTCCTGCGATTCTACAACCTTTTATCACAAAGCTGAACGATTTACAAAACCTTACTTACTTGCCGAGGCATCGAGTTGAACAATTGATTATGTCAGGCGGAAAAATCGTTGGGGTTGAAGGTTATCGGTTAGAAGAATCCAACGCGATGCGAGGTCGCGCATCAAGCAAGACCGCAATCGGTGAGTTCCGTTATCTAGCAGACACAGTCGTCATCGCAAGTGGAGGAATTGGTGGCAATCTCGATCTCGTTCGTAAAAATTGGCCTACTTGGCTCGGAAAAGCACCCAAAAAGATGATTGCCGGTGTTCCTGAATATGTGAACGGTCGCTTACTACAAGTTAGTGAACAAGTTGGAGCCCGAACTGTCAATAAAGATCGGATGTGGCATTACACAGAAGGGATTCGAAACTGGTACCCGGTGTGGAAATCTCATGGCATACGAATTCTACCCGGTCCTTCTTCCATTTGGTTGAGTGCAACAGGAGATCGTTTTTCCGCTCCAAACTTCCCTGGGTTTGATACACTCTCAACACTAAAAGCCATTCAAGACACCGGGTATGACTATTCTTGGTTTATTACGACGAAAGAGATTGTAGAACGAGAGTTTGCATTATCAGGATCGGAGCAAAATCCCGATCTTACAGGAAAAAATTTAAAGCTTGTTTTAAAACGCGCACTCCCTGGCCCTACTACTGCGGTTCAAAGCTTTTTAGACTTTGGAGAGGACTTCGTTACCGCTCAGTCCTTAACAGAACTCATTAACAAAATGAACACCCTTACTGACGAGTCGTTACTTAACCTTGATACGATCAAAGATACAATCGTAGCTCGAGATCGTGAGTTAAACAACCCGTTTACGAAAGACGCACAAGTGCAAGCAATCCATAACGCTAGACAATACATCGGAGACCAAAAGATTCGCGTCGCAAAACCTCATCAAATTCTTGATCAGAACCACGGGCCACTTATTGCAGTCAAGCTCCATATTCTTAGTCGCAAAACCCTCGGAGGATTGCAGACGAACCTAGATGGTGCTGTTCTAAAAGACGGAATACAACCGCTGCCAGGGCTTTATGCAGCAGGTGAAGCAGCTGGGTTTGGAGGGGGTGGCGTTCACGGCTACCGCTCTCTCGAAGGAACATTTCTAGGAGGCTGCTTGTTTAGCGGTCTACAAGTCGGCCACACACTCGGATCGAGCTAACAGACGTGCTTTCTACACCTAAAACGCCTGCGAGTCACTCTCACAGGCGTTTTATCTTTAATATTCCTTACGATTGTAAATGCCCATTGTTACGAAGTAAGAGATTACAAAGAGTACAAGACCGATGACTAGAAAGCTCCCATTAAATACGAGACTTCCATTCATTGATGCTACCGTTTCAATACTCATTTGTTCCAATAATCTCGCAAACCCTTGCTGGGCAAGTAGGAAGAGGCCAACACCACTTAGTGTTGCAACAAGAACAATCGTATCTGATTTTTCCGTACCAAACACATACGTTGCAGGATAACTTATCGCACCCATAATAAATGCAATGCCTATCCCCGTCATCATCGTGTACATTAATTCTTGGTTCATGGTACTTCCAAGCACCCATTCCGCAACGACAAAAGCCATAATTGTAATTGCGACGCCAATACTCATTAAGAACAGAAAGAATAGGTATTGGCTTTGAACGATATTGCCTCGATTTACGGGCAACGTTAACACAAACTTATTCCAACCTGATTGTGATTCATGCTTTAATACTTCAAAAGCAGGGGACACGAGGAAAATAATCGGCATATACATGGCGAAGAAGACAAGAAGTTCATTACCAATTCCGATAACGACAAGAACTAGAACAAATGCAGCCACTGCATAACTAAGAATCGTTTTAGAAACTGAGTAGTATTGATTTAGGAATAATCCAACCATTATATGTCACCCCTCATAAGTAATAAACTAATGTCATCAATCGTACGATTTTGAATCAACTGATCTTCGCTTACTTCAGAACGGTTTGTAAGCAACACTTCAACATACTCCCCGTCAGCTTTTTTTGCGATGATGTGTGTTTTTGTTAATTGTTGTACTTCTTCATTACGTAACCGTGCCACAACATACTCGTTTAATAACACCTGCTTACTTACACTTAAACGAATCTTTCCACCTTTAATGAATACTAACTGATCCGCAATTTTCTCTATGTCGCTCGTAATGTGTGATGACATTAAAATCCCTCGATCTTGATCTTTAACAAACGCTTGTAATACTTCAAGTAGCTCCGCGCGCCCTGTCGGATCGAGTCCTGCCGTGGCCTCATCCAAAATGAGTAGCTTTGCTTGATGAGACAGTGCGACTGCAACACTTAACTTCATCGACATACCTCTTGAAAAATGACCCACAGCCTTATCTTTAGGCAATTGAAAGAAATCAACATAGTGGAAAAACGTTTCTTCACTCCAATTTTTGTACACATGACTTAGTACTCGATTGAGCTTCTTGACTGTTAGTCGCTTCGGTAGCTTTAAATCATCAAAAACGACGCCAATGTCCTCTTTTTCTGCTTTGTTCTTATGGTTCACGTCTCGCTCAAACATTTGAATTGAACCTGTATCAACGCGAAGCGTTCCGAGAATAGACCCCATCGTTGTCGATTTGCCAGCTCCATTCTCTCCAATGAATCCGACAATTGAACCGTAAGGAATTGTTAAGGAAACATCCTCTAGTGAAAATGAAGAGTCTTTGTATGATTTATTTAAATCAGTAACTTCTAAAATTGCTGTCATCGTCATCCACCCTTTTCGTTGTTTCATATTCATAATAATCGACTGATCATTTCTTCTTATTGCTAGTGTACGGCTTAATACCTCTTATCTCGGTACTTTTGATGCAAAAGGGCGTAAACCGGACTGTTTACGGAAATGATGTCATGAAACGGGAGAACACCGTCATAAAACGACCAGCGCTTCGATGAGCATTTTGGTTGCACACAAATCTTCCCAAAAAAAAGCCGCTGATCGATTGATCAGCGGCTTTCACTATTTATCCTTCTGTATCGTCAGGGTCGATATCCATGTCTTCAACTTCCGCTAATTCTGGTGCTTGGTGACTTTCTTTTTGTTCAAAGAAAATCTCCATTGCTTCTCTGGCAATATTATTCGCAATTCCTGCAAATTCTCGGTTACGACTAATGGTTACGTTTGGTACAACAACCGCTACGGCAACCTCTGGGTTATCATAAGGAGCATAAGCAACCATCGTTTGGTTGTTAAGGCGAATGCCATTTTCTTGCACTTGGGCAGTTCCTGTTTTCCCAGCTGCTTGGTATTCAAAACTACCGAGCTCACGGTTTGCCGTTCCTCCACCTTGTCCTGAGACGCTAACCACTTGTCTCATCGCGGTTTGCATACGATTTATGTCACCGATCGGGTTATCGACCGTATTCAGCACTTCCGGTTCATAATAGCGTATGCTCCCACCTGCTTCTCCTGGAATGTCTCCTGGCTCAAGTACATCTCGGACGAGGCGAGTCCGCATTCGAACTCCGTCGTTTGCGAGCGTTGCCGTATACTGACCAAGTTGTAAAGGTGTGTAATCATCATATTGACCAAAACTTAACAATAACACCATACCTGCTGTATTCGGTCCCGTAATGCCTTCAGACTCAAACGGTAAATCAATTCCTGTACTCGTCCCTAATCCAAATTGAGCATAATGCTCACGTAACATATTGTAGGATTCAGAAAGAGTGTTCCACGTATTGTTGCTACGGTTGTAACCTGCAAGGCGCATCGCGATTTCTGCCATATACACGTTGGATGAACGTCGAATCGCATCTATATCGTTCACATAGCCCATATTCACAACGGATGAAATGGATGGTGTATTCGGTAAATGAGTGATCGGGGAATCATGAATCACTGAACCATGTCCAATTGCGCCATGACGATAACCTGCTAACACCGTCGCCGGCTTAATTGAAGATCCTACGGTATAACTATTGTTTACTGTACCGAGGTGGCCTTGATACCCGACAAGCGCTAAGATGTCACCGGTAGATGGTTCAATCATGACGACATACGCATCACGCCCGGCAGGAAATGCATACCCACCGTACCCATCGATTCTGCGTGTTACCATCGCATCAACTTCTTGTTGCAAACGCATATCTAGCGTGAGTCGTAAATCATTTCCTCTGCGACCTTCTTGCATTTCTACATCACCACTTGGCAATGTCGTCATGATCGCTTTCTCACCACGCAACAGATCTTCATACTCTTGCTCTAGGTATGACGTTCCCACAGCATCGCTACGTTCGTAACCTTTCCCTAAGTACCCATCAACAAGCTCTGCTGGGATTGATCCTACGCTTCCAAAAAACGATGCAAATTGTTCACCGTACGGATAAACTCGTTCCGCATCTCTCATTAAATCTGTCCCTGGCATTGTATGTAAGACTTCACCAATATGATGTGCTTGTTCTTCACTTAATCCACGAGCAATCCGGTTTGGTGAATGATTGTAACCGCTGAGCATCTCCCGCCAGATTACAACAGCTTGCTGTTCTTCCAGACTATAGCTCTCGCGTATTTCCTCCGCATCTAAGCGACTAAGTTGTCTTGTATAAATATCACTTTGACTTAGGTCGTCTGTAGAAATCTCTTCGCTCGTCACGAGTTCATCTACAAATGCTGCCATCGGCCCGAGCGTACCATCTTCCTCACGCTCTTCAATCGAAGCTTCATATAAGAAATAATCTTGCCACTCACGGTCGTTAATTTCTTCTACGTCTTCTTCATCAACTTCTAAGTAATTGACAAGTTGATGCGCAATTTCATAACGCTCTTGTTCGTTGCCTGGGCGATTCGTATACGTAAGCGAGAGCTGCATGTCATTATCAACTAAAACATAATTATTGCTATCAAACATAATTCCACGCGGAGCATCTACAGTCGCAGTCTGCTCTTCCTCTTGACTTAACATTAAATCGTAAGAATCTCCTTGAACGATTTGCACGTACCCAAGACGCAATATAAGAATAGAAAATAAGACAAATACCCCAAAGAACAGTACGTTAAGACGATAAGGAATATGATTCTTACGTTTTGGCTGCCCCATCGAACTCTCCCCAATCTTGTGAAAATCGATTTTCGAAATAATCAAAAACAGCAAAATCATCAGTTATCAATTCATCCTAATGGACTAGACATAGATGCGTCCATCGTAACACAAGAAAAGGACATACACATCGTTCTTAATAAAACAGAAACGAAGAAAGTCGATCACCTTTTAAAGTATCGATTAAACCTAGTCTTTAAGTAAAGCGGCTTTGCGATGGAGTTAGGCGCAGTGAATCGTTTGGGTAACAACCGTAGTAAGTGAAGCCACTTAACTCATTTCTAGGTACCACTGTTTATTCTTTTCACCGTTGCCTGGCAGCTTGTCTACTTAATAAATGATAAGATGTGTTGATTTACAAGTTCTGGCTGTTCAAGATGAACCCAATGGGTTGCTCCACCGATAAACACTCCTTCACCGTTTCTTAGAAGTGATTGGCTTTCCTTTGCGAGTTTCGTTGATAGAAAATGGTCGCCGACTCCCCAAATCATTTTCGTTGGTACGGTCACTTCTACATCAAGGTCCATCGATTTAATGCTTTGTGGCATCCCACGATACCAGTTCAACATGGCTGTCATTGCTCCAGGTTGACGCCAGCTTGCTTCATACACCTCAAGGTCCGCCTCTGTAAAAGTCCCCGGGTTACTCGACATTTTAAGTGCCTCACTCATGTACGAAAAATCACCTGCTTCTAGAAGCCGTTCTGGTATTTCAGGCAATTGAAAGAAAGCCATATAGGAACTACGTAACCATTGCATCGGTGAGGTGAGTAGTACTTTTGGAAAGACCGCTGGATGAGGAATATTGATGGTAATTAAACGTTTGATTAACTCAGGATGAGTCGTTGCAAGATGCCAAGCAACAGCGCCTCCCCAATCATGTCCAATTACAGTCACTTTCCCTTTACCTATGCTCTTAATTAAACCAACAAGGTCGTTTCGTAGTTCATCCAGTTGATAGGCTCTGCGTCCAGTCGGTTTATCACTTTTGTTATACCCTCTTTGGTCTGGGATTATGACGTGATACCCTGCCTTTGCTAACGGTTCAATCTGCTTTCTCCAGCCATACCAAAATTCAGGAAATCCGTGCAATAAAATAATCGGTTCACCATCTAGGTCTCCAGCACTTGCCACATTTAATGTAATCTCATTTACTGTGATTGACTGAAACTGAATGTTCATTATGATTCCCCTTTCGGTTCATTTGGTACACACCAATAACACTAAAGACGACACCTGCTCCCCCACAAACAATGAGTAATTGCCAATTCGGTAGCCAAATTACACCTGACGATGAAACGACCCAAAAAGACAGTGTAGAAAACAACGTTAGCGCAATCCCAGAAACTAACGTTCGTACTGGCTCGTACAGATTCATTGTGTTATAAAGCCATACGCTCATGAACATAAGATAAGGAAGTATACTTAATACTTGTACGATTAGAACGATAAGGCACTCATCCTCTCTATTCGAAACGCCTTTTGTCTATATTATTACACAAATTCAAAATATAAGGAGTTGTTTTTCGAGTCAATCAAGAAAATCTCGCTCGAATCTTTCTCGCTTTTTCTGCTGTAATTGCTAAACGTTTGTTACCTTCTCTGCCGGTCATTGAATCCGCAGCAAACAACGAGTTCCAGATCGCTTCTTCTGTGGCGCTCGCCGTCGCATCAAAAATTTCATTCATGATTGCATCGTTGTCTCTAAGAAAAGAATAGGTGTCTACTTGTTCGGATTGATCATGTGCCGTTCGGTGTGCTGTTGAAAAAGCAATTGCAATGTCACCACTCCCATGATGTGCCGTCGATCCGGTTCGTGCAAGTCCAAATGCGGTTCGCTTCGCAATTCGATGTAACTGCCTTTCATTTACTCGTAAATCTGTTGCAACGATCATCATGATTGAACCAGGAGGCTCTTGTTGATCTAAAGATTGGGAGAAGTTTGAGACAACGAGCACACCTAACGTACCATTCCCAACCTTTCTTGAACTTGTTCCAACCCCACCTTTGTAACCCATACAACTCATGCCCGTTCCTGCTCCGACACAGCCTTCAGCTACTTCAGAACTTGCGTTATTAATCGCTTCTCTCGCATGATGAGAGCGTATGTGCATCCCTCTTATATCATTTAAATAACCGTCATTACATTCTCCAACAACGATATTAACTGTTCCTGTCGACGTTCCAATCTCTTCGTTACGTTCTAATAGCCATTGAATCGTCCCTTCGGTTACGGCTGGCACACTAAATGTATTCGTGAGCATAATTGGACTTTCTAACGTACCAAGTTCTTGTAATTGGACGAGTCCCGTCGTTTTTCCGAAGCCATTGATGACCGCAGAGCTCGCTAGAACTTTATGTTTAAAAAGATTATCTTGATGAGGCAAAACCGCTGTTACCCCTGTTCGGATTGCCGCTCCTTCTACTAAGGTTACGTGACCAACAGTTACGCCTGGCACGTCTGTAATTGAATTTTTCGAACCCTTTGGCATTGAACCAAACTGCAAATAATGACTTGCACGTTTTTGCATGATTTTTCATCTCCATTTCTACATCATCGACATACGTTATCTTAGGAGGGATACGATGTCATTAATTGAACAGTTACCACTCAGTGTCTCGTCACATCATATTGTACAGCCTCGAGTGAATGTCTACTACCCAACGATTCGGGAACATACCAACAAAAAAGCTGAAACGAGGATTAATCAAACGATCAAACAAACGGTGTGGCGTATGATGAAAGATCAAGGATACGGTCAAAAAGAAACCGAGCTAACAGGAACGTATGACATTAAAACAAATCAACCACACATCTTAAGCTTAACTCTTTCGATTTATCAATTTTCTGGTGGTGCACACGGAACAACGCTTGAGAAGGGCTTAACGTTCAACACAGAAACCGGGCAACTTCTTTCTTTTAAAGATCTGTTCTTAACAACAAATGAAGATCGTTCGATCATAAATGAGCACATCAAAAGTCAACTCGATGAGCGCCATTTAACAAGTGATTTACTCGTCCCCTTTTCAGGAGTAAATGATGATACGAACTTTTACATTGCTGACCAAACACTCGTGATCTTTTTTAATCAATATGAACTATTACCTTACGTGTACGGGATTACCTACTTCCCGATTCCACTGTATTTGTTCCCTGACGTTTCATTGCCTTAAGTTGAAAAAGTGAGTCGCAATGAACAATTGCTGACTCACTTTACATTAGAAAGAATAATATAATCGTTAAAATGACGAGTATGATTGGAACGATAATTAAATAGTGGAGCGATAACAGATTAAAGCTACTTTCACTGCTATACTTCTCCGAACCAGGATTCTTAGCAATCGCTAGCGTCCATACAATTCCAATCGTTGTCCCGATTAAGAGCAACAAGAACAAACCTAAGTTCATATAATCCTCCTGAGTCATTAAAGATCATTCCATGTAAGTTTAACATAGTTGTTTCCTCTTTCATTTGTAAACGACTGGTACATTGTTAGTTTCGTGAAATGTTGATAAGATAAGAGGCAATTTCCCTCTCTTTCTCTTCATTTCGCAGTTGCTCGTTCTCAATTGCTTCAATCTGTTTTTTTAGTTGAAGCACGTAGGACGGATAGAAAATTAAGAGCTCTCCGTGTAAGTCACACCCTCGTATGATTACGTGAACGTGTGGATCATTTGATTCACAATGAACCATTGCAATCCAGTCGAAATCTATCCTCAATTGACGTTCCAACCGCCACATCGCTGCTTGAATAACCTGTTTAAAGTCAAGTTCAAGATAACTAAATGAAATCTGCAACCGAAACGCCGGTTCAATTGCGGAGGTTTGTCTATCAATTTTTTGAACAAATGCTCGTCGATCTGTTAACGATTTCCCAAAGAAACGCTGCTGTGGCTCTTTGTGTTCAATATAATTCAAATGATTGGCGATTGCGGTTATTGGTGGTGTGAGCCCATTTCTAAAATGCGACAATTGAACTTTTGCCATCTACATCCACTCCTTATCCAATAAAAAAGGAGCCTGCCACCGAGACATAATTGTCCCTTAGTGGCAGGCTCCTCCTAAAAATCTCCGTATTTGATTAACTTCAGTGTATCATTTAGTCGTTACTTTTCAAGTAATAATTCGGTTTATGTTCTAAATTGTGAACCGTCTTGATGTAACGAACGGTTTTCGTTTTCGCACGCATAACGATTGAATCTGTTTCTACAAGACCGCCTCCTAGAAACTTCGCTTCATTTAGAAACGTTCCAGAAGTTACACCTGTTGCCGAGAAAATTGCATCGTCTCCAGCAACGAGATCGTTCAACATCAGAATACGATGTGGATCTTCAATTCCCATCTCTTTACAACGAGCAATTTCTCCATCGTTTTGTGGGACAAGGCGACCTTGCATATCTCCACCGAGGCACTTCAGTCCTGCAGCAGCAACAACTCCTTCTGGAGCTCCCCCAGTTCCTAAGAATAAGTCAACACCTGTTCCAGGAAGGGACGTTGCGATTGCCGCACTAATATCATTATCTGAGAAAAGCTTTACACGTGCACCTTTCTCACGAATTCGGTCAATCGTATCTTGATGACGTTCACGTTCTAAAACCATCACCGTAACGTCTTCAATCGCTTTATTATTCGCTTTTGCTACAATTTCAATTGTCTTTTCAACAGGGTCGTCAATGCTTACCTTACCCGCTGCGTTTGGTCCTACTGCTAATTTCTCCATATACATATCTGGAGCGTGGAGTAAGTTCCCACGATCAGCAATTGCAAGAACAGTAATTGCGTTCGTATATCCTTTAGCAACAATTGTTGTACCTTCTATTGGATCGACCGCGATATCAACTTCAGGGCCATTACCTGTTCCTAGTTCTTCACCGATATACAGCATCGGTGCTTCATCCATTTCCCCTTCACCGATCACGACGCGACCTTTCATGTTCACGGAGTCAAAAATCTCTCTCATCGCATTAGTTGCAGCTCCATCAGCTTGATTCTTATCGCCTCTACCTAACCACTTTGCGGCTGCAAGTGCGGCTCCTTCGGTTACTCTCGTTACTTCTAATGCAAGTTCTCTATCCATTTCATACCTCCGCATTTTCTTCAATCGATAGAATAAGTATATCACATTTTATATTTGTATAGCCTAATAATATTTTTACGAATACCACATAGGCCCTTTTTCGTTTTATCCTGTGATTGTCGTTACCGTTTTTATGACATTGCATAAGGTAACTGTAAGGAGGGCGAATGTCATGGTAACGGTAACGGGTAAAGAGTATTTACATCGAATATCAAAGCTAAAAACTGAAATATGGCTTGAGGGGTCACTGTTACAAGGTCCTGTAACAGAGCATCCCGCATTCAAAGCGGTACTTCAAAGCAAAGCGAAACTTTATGATCTTGTGCATGAGAAGCAATACGAAGACATCTTAAGTGCCAAAGATCATCAAAGCAATTTCTCATATGAACCGATGAAAACAAAAGAAGACTTAGAGAAACACCGACTCGCGACACAAGTATGGGCAAATCAAAATGCGGGATTACTCGGCAGATCCCCGGAATACGGCAACACGATCATTACAACGTTAGCGAACGCAAAAGATTATTTTGCAATGGAGGGAAGTGAGTATGGTGAGCGGATTGAACGGATTCATAAAGAAGCACTCGAACATGATCTAACGTTTACGCATACGTTTGTGAATCCAAAAGCAAGAAAACGATCGTCTTTCTTTTCTGAAGAAGAGGAACTGCCTATCGCTGCTAAAATTGTAGACGAAACTGACGAAGGAATTGTCATCGATGGTGCACGACTCCTCGCCACTCAAGGAGGCATCACCGATGAGGTCATCGTCTTGCCCGCAGGTTTTGAGAAAGACTCATTATTTGCTTTCTCCATTCCATCAGCCACACCAGGTCTAAAGTTTCTTGCCAGACCTTCCTACGCAACTGATTCCCTTTACGACGAACCGTATTCTTCTCAATTTGAAGAAGGCGATGCAATCGTTGTTTTCGATAACGTCCTTGTGCCGTGGGATCGGGTGTTTCTTTACAAAAGTGAGCGTTTATCACAAGGCTTGTTCTTTGAGACAGGTCTAGAACCTGCACTATTGTTCCACGCATCAAACCGGCAAATTGTTAAAACGGAATGGCTCATCGGTCTCGCTGAGGAGATGGTTGAAACGCTTAAGATCAGCCAGTTTCAACACATTCAACAAAAGCTTGCGGAAATGATCACAGCGCTAGAAGCGATGCGTGCGTTCGTGTATTCTTCCGAAGCGCAAGCAGGGGTTAATGAGTATGGCATGATGGTACCATTTGCACCACCACTTAAAGCTGCCGTGTCTTATTACCAAACGACGTACCCACGACTTGTCGAGATCATTCAATTAATCGGAGCGAGTAATTTCATTGCCGCACCGAACGAAAAAGACTTTCAATCTCCAATTGCTCCGTTGCTCGAACGCTTTATCGGTGGTTATGACACCTCAGCAAAAGAAAAAGTCCAATTGTTACGACTTGCCAAAGATTTGACGATGGGTGATTTTGGTTCAAGGCAAACACAATTTGAACGCTATTTCTATGGAGATCCTGTTCGACTATCAACAAACTTATACAATCATTACGACACTCGTCCGTACCGCGACCGTGTAAAAACATTTTTAGAAACACTTAGAAAGAATGACAATAGTCAAGCTCCTATCAACTAATCGTATGACTCACTCCGCTGAATTTGTTACTGAACGGCCGATTCTGATTCTGAGCTTTTTACGGAGTCAGAATCGGCGCGCTTACCGATAAACTCTGTCTGTAATAATCCCATCTGTATGATGTCGTGATAACACCCATCTCGAAAGACCGCTTCCCGGTTCCTGCCTTCTTGTTGGAAACCGATTCGTTCATAGAGATGAATCGCCCGTTCGTTAAAAGCAAATACATTCAAGGATATACGGTGAAAGTTCTGTTCTAAAAATGCGTATTTAAGCAGCACATTCACAGCTTCAAACCCATAACCACTTCCCCAATACTCTTTTTCACCGATATCAATAATCATTTCTGCATTGCGATTTTTTGTATCAATATGAATTAGTGATGTGACACCAATCGGCGTGTTCGATTTTGTGTTAACGATCATATATGTCCGTGAATGTGAGTCACCAACAAGTACTTCTTGGACAAACTGCTTCGTCTCTTCAAATGTGAAATCGTCTAAAGACAAGCTCGTCGTTTTCATCACTTGCTCATCTGTCCGCCATGCATGATAAATTTCTGCATCGTGGACTGTAAACTTCCTTAAGTGCAAACGTTCTGAATATAACATGTATACACTCCTCTCATAATCAATCAAATGATTTACGAAACCGTTCGATTAAACGTTTCACCAGAGAAAAGCCACTTGAACATACACCGTTCAAATGGCTTTAGATCTATTTCTTTTTCTTCTTGTTGTTTGAGCGGAAACCTTTATTGCGTGGGTTCTTTTGACCTTTTCCACCCTTGCCTTTGGTTCCTCCGCTTTGACGGTTCTTTCCACGATTTTCGCGTTTGTCGCCAGGCTTCTTGCCTCGTTCACCTTGAATGACCTTTTGCTTTTGCGTGTCACGTCGCTTACGCTTTGGCATGCCGACAACTTCAAAGTCGATTGTCGTTTCATCCATGTTCACTTCGAGAACTTTCACTTCTACTTGGTCTCCAATGCGGAACATGTTCCCACTGCGTTCACCAATGAGTGCGTACTGACGATCGTCATAATGGTAATAGTCATCGGTAAGGTGACTAACGTGAACCATTCCTTCAATCGTATTCTCTAAGCGAATAAACAGGCCGAAGTTTGCAGCGCCGCTAACAAAACCAGTGAACTCTTCACCGATCTTATCTTTCATATACTCTGCTTTCTTGAGGTCATCCACATCACGCTCTGCGTCGACCGCACGCCTCTCCATTTCAGAAGAATGGGATGTGATCTCAGGAAGCTTCCCTTGCCAGTAATCAGTCGTTTTCTTACCTGTTTGCCCATTCACTAAATACGTTCGAATCAAACGATGAACGATCAAGTCGGGATAACGGCGAATTGGAGAGGTGAAATGAGTATAGAAGTCAGCCGCCAGTCCAAAGTGACCAACATTCGATGGATCGTATTTCGCTTGTTGCATCGATCGTAATAGAACCGTTGAAATAACCGTTTCTTCAGCTTCACCTTTTACAGAAGCCAAGATCTCTTGCAATGCACGTGGGTGAATGGCGTCACCACGTCCTTTTACGACATAACCGAAGCTCGTAATGAACTCAAGGAATTTTTGCAACTTATCGTCATCAGGGTCTTCGTGAATTCTGTAGACGAAAGGTAATTTCAACCAGTGAAAATGCTCTGCAACTGTTTCATTTGCACAAAGCATGAATTCTTCAATAAGTTTCTCACCAACAGAACGTTCTCGAATTTTCACATCCGTAGGTTTCCCTTGTTCATCCATGACGACTTGAGCTTCTTTAAAGTCAAAGTCAATGGCTCCACGATCAAAACGTTTCTTACGTAAAATTGCAGCCAACTTCTCCATCCGCTCAAAAAACGGCACGAGCGATTCGTATTGCTTTCTCGTCTCTTCATTGTGATCTGCAAGAATTTCATTTACAGCTTGATACGTCATTCTCTCCGTTGTACGAATTACACTCTCGAAAATCTCGTGATTTACAACTTCACCTGAAGGGCTAATCTCCATCTCACAAGAAAGTGTTAACCGATCCACTTTCGGGTTTAATGAGCATATACCATTTGATAATCGGTGTGGGATCATCGGAATCACACGGTCAACAAGATATGAGCTCGTCCCACGCTCTGCCGCTTCCACATCGATTGGTGAACCTTCCGTTACGTAATGGCTTACATCCGCAATGTGAACGCCTAATTTGTAATTACCGTTTTCAAGTTCTTCAACATTCACCGCATCGTCCAAATCTTTCGCGTCAGCACCATCAATCGTCACGATTGTTTCGTTACGTAGATCTCGTCTACGCTCAATTTCTTCTGGCTTAATGTGATCTGCAGTATCTGCAGCTTGTTGTTGCACTTCATCAGAGAATTCACCTGGCAGCCCGTGCTTGTGAATAATCGCCAAGATATCTGTTCCAGGATCGTTTTTGTGCCCTAGAATGTGAACGACTTCTCCTTCAGCACCTTGACGACCTTCTGGATACTTCGTAATTTCAATGACAACTTTATGACCTTCAGCAGCGCCGTGATTACGCCCTTCTGGAATAAAAACATCACTCGACAAGTGTTTATCGTCTGGAATTACAAATCCGTATCGTTCGTAATCTTCGTACGTACCCACAACTCTCGTCATTCCACGCTCTAGAATTCTCACGACCGTACCTTCGGCACGATCGCCTTGATTCCCGCCTTTACGTGACGATACTCGAACAAATACGATGTCTTTGTGCATGGCACCAGCTAAATCACCAGGTGCTACATACACATCTTCTAGACCTTCATCTTCAGGAATAATAAACGCAAAGCCCTTTTGATGAGCTTGCACTCTTCCTTTTATTAAATTCATTTTGTCTGGAAGTCCGTAACGGTTATTCCGTGTACGAATTAATTCTCCAGCCTCTTCAAGCGTATTTAACGTCTTCATTAAATTTTTATGGTTTTCTGCGTTATCTTCTAATTGTAATGCTTCTTGAAGCTCACTTACACTTAGTGGCTTCGTTGCTTCTTCTCGTATATAAGTTAGTATTTTATCTCTCATACTAATCTCCTTTCTTATTGCTATCTAGCTTCAATTTCTTTTATAAATGATAGGATTCTTTCGTGAACACGCTCTTTATTTTTCCAAAGCGTAATAATATGTGGAGCATCTTCGTAGAGCTCTTTGGTTTTAGGTTCGGCTTGTACTTCATCATAAATAACATCTGCATTCTCAGGCGGAACAAGTTCGTCTTTCCCTGCTTGAATAACGAGGGTTGGTTGTTTAATTTCATGCAAATGCTCTCTTACTACAAGGATCAATTCATCAATTGAATGAAGTGTAGAAATCGGAAGTGTTTCAAACTCATCCATTTCATCTTCAATCGTTTCTTCGTCCTTTTTTTCAAATTGTTTATATTGTCTTGCATACTGACGTACACCATCATATAAGCGGTCATTCATCCCTTGTTGCATAATTGGAGCACACATCGGAATAACCCCTCTTACATCAAAAGTATAACCGACTTTTAAACTGAGCAAACCGCCGAGGGAAAGCCCACAAACAATAATCTTCTCGTAACCAAGATCCACAAGGTGTTGGTAGCCTTCCTCGACGGCTCCCCACCAGTCCTGCCAAGAAGTTTCCATTAGTTGTTCTGGTGGGACACCGTGACCAGGGAACATCGGCGCATGTGACGTATAGCCATGCTTTTGTAAAAATCGACCGAGCATTCTTACGTCACTTGATGAGCCTGTAAATCCGTGCAGTAAGAGAATCGCATGATCGTTCTCCCCTTCAAAGGTAAACGGTTGTGCTGGTTTGATTTTCATGGTGAAACTACCCTTTCAAAAAATGCTCAACATCTCGAATCACAAGGTCTTGTTCAACATCATGACATAGAAAATGATTCGAGTGTTCATACATCCTTAACGTTTTATTCTTAGAACCTATTTGTTCAAACAAATAGGTGGCACTCTTTTCAGGAACGAGAATATCCTTCATTCCTTGCGCAATCATCACAGGTGATGTAACACCTTCAACGAACGGGCGCATGAGTCGTATCGTCTTAATAAATTGATAAAAAGCCGTCATTGGCGTTTCCCTACGCTTATCATTTACAAGATCAAGCCAAGGATTCTCAGATCCTCGATAACTCGCCACTAAATCTTGAACCATCTGTGGTCTATTCACATAATAAGCCGCAGCATTTAAGAGAACGAGCTTCTTCACTGGGTACTTTGCTGCTAAGTAACAAGCAAGCATCCCTCCCATTGAAAAACCGATCACATACAATTCATCCACGTGTTTTAGCATTTCTTCGGCAGCACGGTCAGCTGTGTAAATCCATTTTGCCCCTTCTGCTTCGCCTATATCTTCCCCTACACCGTGACCTGGGAGCACTGGTGTATAAACGAGCCACCCTTTCTTTCTTTGGAGCCGCTCAGTAAGGGGCTGTAATTCTTCTGGGGAACCAGTAAACCCGTGTAAACATAAACATCCGATCATACTGTTACCCCTCCGTTCAATGCTAACGCTCGTAGAATTCCCTAATTTATTGTAATTCAAACAAACAAAAAAACAGCTGGGAGAATACGCTCCCTAGCTGCTTAAATGAAATACGCTAATAATATCGTTAGCACGAAGAAAAGTACAGCCAGTATAACTGTCGCTTTTGAGAGAAAAGCCTCGATACCCCGTGCTTTTTGCTTGCCCATCAATTGCTCTGCTCCACCGGAAATGGCTCCGGATAGTCCAGCACTACGCCCTGATTGTAATAAGACAACTGTAATTAAAGCGATCGCATTTAAGATCAATAATACGATTAAAATGGTAGTCATCGTGTGCGCACCTCCCAAGTACGACAAAGGAAGCCGTCGGACTGCCCCTGTTTCACGTAATTATCCTTATTTTATCTTAGCACAAAAGGACAACATTAGGCAAACTGACCTTCTAGACATAGAAAAGGGGCTGAATCGATTGGACAGCCCCTTTAGAATTAGTCTAAGTTATAGAACGTTTCTTTACCTGGGTAAACACCACGTCCACCGAGTTGGTCATGAATACGAAGCAACTGATTGTACTTCGCCACACGGTCTGTACGTGACGGTGCACCTGTTTTAATTTGGCCAGCATTTACGGCTACAGCGATATCCGCAATCGTAGCATCTTCTGTTTCACCTGAACGGTGAGAGATGACAGCTGTATAGCCTGCACGCTTCGCCATTTCAATTGCATCAAACGTCTCAGTCAGTGTACCGATTTGGTTGACTTTAATTAAGATCGAGTTGCCGACACCTTTCTCAATGCCTTCAGCAAGCTTTACTGTGTTTGTGACAAACAAATCATCACCGACAAGTTGCACGCGGTCACCGATGCGCTCAGTAAGCTTCTTCCATCCGTCCCAATCGTTTTCATCAAGTCCATCTTCAATAGAGACAATTGGGTATTTGTTGACGAGGTTCTCATAGAAGTCGATCATTTCATCAACAGTCTTAACGACCCCTTCGCCTTTTAAGTTGTACTTACCGTCTTCATACATTTCAGAAGCTGCAGCATCCATCGCAAGGACGACATCTTCTCCTGGTTTGTATCCAGCGCGTTCAATTGCCTCCATAATTGTACTTAGCGCTTCTTCGTTTGAATCAAGATCCGGTGCGAAACCACCTTCATCACCGACCGCTGTATTCAAGCCTTTTTCTTGAAGTACTTTCTTCAATGTATGGAAGATTTCTGTTCCGATCATCATCGCAGAACGGAAATCGTCTGCACCAACCGGCATAACCATAAATTCTTGCAAATCAACAGAGTTGTCCGCATGTTCGCCACCATTTAAGATGTTCATCATTGGAACTGGTAACGTTTTTGCGTTGATCCCGCCAAGGTATTCGTAAAGCTCAACACCTTGCTCTTGTGCTGCAGCATAAGCACAAGCGATGGAGACACCAAGAATAGCATTTGCTCCCAAGTTGCCTTTGTTCGTCGTTCCATCTAGTTCAATCATTAACTGGTCAATGCCGATTTGATCACTTACATCGACGCCAACAAGTTGTGGTGCAATCGTTTCATTCACATTCTCAACGGCTTTAAGAACACCTTTACCCATGTAACGAGTACCACCGTCACGAAGCTCAACAGCTTCATGCTCACCTGTGGAAGCTCCACTTGGTACGAGGGCACGTCCTAAAATTCCATCTTCTGTTACGACTTCAACCTCAACTGTAGGGTTCCCTCTTGAATCCAATACTTCACGTGCCAATACATCTGCAATCATTGTCATGGCTCAACTAATCTCCTTTATCGCTTTAATAGGCTCTTACCTGTCATTTCTTTCGGTTGCTTAATGTCCATCAGTTCTAACATCGTAGGTGCTAAATCTGCAAGAATACCGTCTTCACGAAGGGTGTACGAATCATTCGTAACAATGACCGGAACTGGATTTGTCGTATGCGCTGTCATCGCTTCTCCAGAAGTTGTCACTACTTCATCTGCATTCCCATGGTCAGCCGTCACAATTAGTGTACCACCTTTTGCGTGAATGGCGTCAGCGATTTTACCTAATCCTTCATCTACAGTTTCAATCGCCTTGATCGTTGGTTCTAGTAGTCCTGAATGTCCAACCATGTCAGGGTTGGCGTAGTTCAGCACAATGGCATCGTGTTGGTCGTTTTCGATTGTTTTAAGAAGAGCATCTGTCACTTCAGGAGCGCTCATCTCTGGCTTTAAGTCATACGTCGCAACTTTTGGAGAGTCAATTAAAATCCGCTCTTCTAAAGGAAAGACATTATTTTGACCACCGTTTAAGAAAAACGTGACATGAGGGTATTTCTCCGTTTCTGCAATACGAAGTTGTGAGAACCCAGCTTCACTAATCGTCTCACCCAGTGTATTCACTGGCCTCGTTGGCGGAAAAGCAATCTCTCCTACAACATCGTCATGATACTTAGTCATCGTCGCGTAGAAGATTTCTGGGTGTTTGCCCCCACGTTCGAATTCTTTAAAGCTCGGTTCAGTCATTACTTTAGAAATCTGAATCGAACGGTCAGGTCTGAAGTTGTAACTAATGATCGCATCTCCCGATTGAATCGGCTTCGCACCTGGCAATACCGTAGGTTCAACAAATTCATCAAACGTTCCTGCTTCATATGACTGATCAATCAAGGCAAGTGGGTCTTCTGCGACATTTCCTTCATTATGAACGAGCACACGGTAAGACTTCTCAATTCGTTCCCAACGATTATCCCGATCCATTGCATAATACCGACCATGAAGCGTACTTAGTGTCCCTATACCTAATTCCTCAAGCTTCTCTTGTAACGCAGCAAGGTAGATTTTAGCGCTTTTCTGACCTACGTCACGCCCATCGAGAAAACCGTGAATGAAGACGTTGTTCACGTCATTCTCCTTAGCCATCTCGAGTAGTGCAAATAGGTGTTCAATATGACTATGAACGCCTCCATCAGAGAGAAGCCCGTAAATGTGCAAATTAGATTTATTCGCTTTGACGTGATCAATTGCCTCTTGGAAAACCGCGTTCTCAAAAAATGTTCCTGCTTCAATACCTTTATTAATGAGTGATAAGTTTTGATGAATCACTCGTCCAGCACCGATGTTCATGTGACCAACTTCAGAATTTCCCATCTGACCAGCTGGAAGACCAACATCCTCACCTGCAGCAACTAACGTCGCATGAGGGTACTCATTCCACAACCGATCAAAGTTAGGGGTATTTGCCTTCGCAACTGCATTGCCTTCTACTTCATCTCGAAGAGCAAACCCGTCTAAAATGATGAGAGCAACTGGCGGTTGTTGCCTCATCGTACTGTCTCCTCGATCAATGCAAGGTACGAATCAACATCTATGCTCGCACCACCAACGAGGGCACCGTCAATATTATCTTGAGCCATGTAGCTTGCAATGTTCTCTGGTTTCACACTGCCACCGTATTGAATGCGGATTGCATTAGCCGTCTCTGGTCCGTACGTATCAAAAAGAAATTCACGAATCGTTTTGCACATTGCTTCTGCATCTTCTGGCGTTGAAGATTTTCCAGTTCCGATTGCCCATACCGGTTCATACGCAACAACAACTTCAGCAGCTCGCGCAGATTCAATACCCGCTAATGCTTGTTCTAATTGCGCCTTCACAACAGTATCAGCGCTTCCTGATTCTCGGTCTTCAAGCAATTCTCCAACACAGAGAATCGGTGTAATTCCGTGATTGAGGGCTGTTTTGACTTTGGCATTCACACGCTCATCTGTATCGTTGAACATTTCTCTACGTTCAGAATGACCAATAATCGCAAGCTTCACACCGATGGAAGTGAGTGCCGCGGCACTAATCTCACCAGTAAACGCACCCTTTTCTTCCTCATGAAGATTTTGAGCACCGATTTGTAAATCTGTGCCGACCGCTTTTTCCTTCATTCCCTTTAAGGAAATCGCTTGAGCACAAAGTGCATACTCAACTTTGTCAGATGAAGGCAATTTCTCTGTCACTTGTGTCACGAATTGAAGGGCTTCTTCATCCGTTACGTTCATTTTCCAATTTCCTGCAATAAATGGTTTTCTCATTGATTATCACCCTTTATTTTTCTTGAAGTGCTGTCACACCGGGGAGGTCTTTTCCTTCCATAAACTCAAGGGAAGCTCCTCCACCTGTAGAAATATGGCTCATTTGATCCGCGTAGTTAAACTTCTCAACTGCTGCAGCTGAGTCGCCACCACCAATTACAGAATACGTACCGCTCTCTGCCATCGCTTCTGCAACACCTTTTGTTCCATCAGCAAACGTATCCATTTCAAATACACCCATCGGTCCATTCCAAACGGTAAGTTTCGCATCTTTTACAGCTGCCTTGAATTGTTCAATCGTTTTTGGTCCAATATCAAGCGCTTGCCAGTCATCTGGAATCGCATCGACCGTTACAATTTCAGTATTTGCATCATCACTGAATGCGTCTGCTACTTTCACATCAACAGGAAGTAACAATTGAACTCCGTTATCCTTTGCCTTTTGCATGAACGTTTTTGCCATGTCAATTTTGTCATGTTCAAGAAGTGACTTGCCGACGCTATATCCTTGTGCACGAATAAACGTATAGGCTAAACCTCCGCCTAAAATCAACGTATCAACTTTATCTAATAAGTGATCAATAACACCGATTTTATCTTTCACTTTCGCACCACCGATGATCGCAACAAACGGGCGGTTCGGATTTTCTAATGCTTTTCCGAGTACATCCAGTTCCTTTTCAAGGAGAAGTCCTGCAGCTGACGGTAAATGATGTGCAATGCCTTCTGTAGAAGCGTGAGCACGGTGAGCAGCACCAAACGCGTCATTAACATAGACGTCCGCAAGCTTCGCCAGTTGCTCAGCAAGTGCAGCGTCGTTTTTCTCTTCGCCTGCTTCAAATCGCAAATTCTCAAGTAATAGAATTCCTTGTTCTTGCAACTGATCAACAGCTTTTGTTACATCATCGCCAACGACATTATCTGCTTTATGTACCGTTGTACCAAGCAGTTGTTCTAAACGCTTAGCGACCGGATCTAATCGCAATTTCTCAACGACTTCGCCTTTTGGACGTCCGAGATGGCTTGCCAAGATCACTTTCGCACCTTTTTGTTGTAAAAGTTGAATTGTAGGGATTGCTGCGCGAATGCGCGTATCATCAGTGACGGTTTCACCGTCGAGGGGTACGTTAAAATCAACACGGCAGAATACCGTTTGACCTGCTAGATCTACATCGTGGATTGTTCGTTTATTCATGGAAAAGGTCCTCCTTAACGCATTTATACGTTAATTTTCATAAGAAAGAAGGGAGCGAACGCGTACGTCTCTCCCTTTTCCTTTTTCATATCTTATTATAACCCAACTCTAGCCATGTGAGCGACTAAGTCGACAACACGATTTGAATATCCGTATTCGTTATCATACCATGAGATAACTTTTACCATGTTTCCTTCCATAACCATCGTCGATTTCGCATCGATCGTAGAAGAAAGCGTACTTCCGTTATAGTCGCTAGAGACAAGCTCTTCTTCGCTATAACCGAGAATACCTTTCATTTCTCCTTCAGAAAGCTCTTTTAGCTTCGCGTTTACTTGCTCATCCGTGACATCTTGATTAAGTTCAACAACGAAGTCAACGAGTGATACATTCGGTGTTGGCACACGCATCGCAGCTCCATTAAGCTTACCTTCAAGTTCAGGAAGCACGAGCGCTACAGCTTTTGCAGCTCCAGTAGACGTAGGAATAATGTTCTCCGCAGCTGCACGCGCACGACGATAATCTTTGTGCGGAAGATCAAGAATTTGTTGGTCGTTCGTGTACGAGTGTACTGTGTTCATGATTCCACGGCGAATTCCGAACTCATCGTGTAATGCCTTTGCTAATGGCGCAAGACAGTTTGTCGTACACGATGCATTTGAAACAACCGTATGCTCTTCTGGGTTATACGTCTCATGGTTTACTCCCATTACGAACGTTGCGTCTACATCTTTACCAGGTGCTGAAATAATGACACGTTTTGCGCCACCTTCAATGTGCTTGTTTGCATCTTCTTTAGAAGCAAAACGACCTGTCGCTTCGACTACGACGTCAACGCCATATTGATCCCAACCAATTTGTGCTGGATCGCGCTCAGAAGAGATCGCAATCTTCTTCCCACCAATAAGAAGGTTGTCGCCGTCTACTTCAATTTCTGAAGGGAACGTTCCATGTACGGTATCATATTTCAAGAGGTGTGCTAGCATCTCTGCGTCTGTAAGGTCATTGATTGCTACCACTTCTACCTCTGGGTTGTTTAAAGATGCACGATACACCAAGCGCCCAATTCGTCCAAAACCGTTAATACCAATCTTCGTTGTCATTTATAAATCCTCCTCTAGAGTATCTAAAACAGCTTTCGCTGCTGCTTCGTCTGTAATCAATAAATCACTCGGTCGATGCGTCATATAGGATGCAATGGCTTTAGCTTTAGAAGCACCACCTGCAACCGTAATGACCATTTGTTCTTCATTCAAATCAGAGAGCTGTAAACCGATCGTTCGTTCTTTATGAACGATCTTCCCATGATGATCAAAGTAATACCCAAACGCTTCAGATTGAGCGCTTTTCGTTTCTAGACCTTGAAGGTGTTCTTCCGTTGATCCTCTTCGTGTCGCCATCGATAATGCATCACCAACACTATGAATGACCATACGAGGGTGACGGATTAGCTGTAGTAGTTCTCGTATACCCGGTTCTTCAATCAATGAATCATAGGCTGTTTCACTTAATTGATCTGGTACGTGAAGCAATCGATAGTTCGCTTCTGCTTGTTTCGCTAAATCAGCGCTAATCGTATTTGCTTGCAATTCCACGTCTTCTCCAAGTCCCCCACGGGCAGGAACAAATGTGACATTGCTAAGCCTGGCATGAGGATACACAGCAGCGGCCAAAGCGGCCAGCGTTGTTCCACCTGCAACTGCAACAACGTCTCCTTCACCAAGTGTTTGAATCATTTCGTCCACACATGCGCGACTCATCTCTTTTTTCACCCAGTCTTGTTCATCACTATTTCCTGGAGCGACGATGACTCGCTTCACATGAAGCGCGCGTTCAAGTTTCGCCTGCAATGATGTGCGACCTGTAAGCACTTGAATCGAAGATTCTAATGCCTCGAGCAAATTCTTTCCATCTTCAGTAAGGCGCATACCTTGCGTCTCAATTAAAAGCAACTGTTCATTTTTAAACAGTTCAACTTCCCTTCTCAACACGCGTTCCGAAATGTCCATTTCTTGTGCCAATGCTCTTCGACCAACCGGTTCACTCACACGAATGTAACGTAAAAGATGATACCTCCTTATAAGGTTATCCATCAGATCTGGCTGCAATTTCTGCTGCCATTTTAGTAATGTTTCATCCATGATCTACTCAGCTCATCTTTCCGGGAACAAAAAAGTCCCTCGTTGACTTTTCTGTTCCCACTAACTTAATTATCATTATAAATTAAGATTGACGTTTTTGCAATTGATTCATCATTACTTTGACAGATAGAGTAATTAACGCTATGATTACTCTATCAGATAGAACACACAGAAAGGACCGTGCGTTGTGGTACGAAGTGACTTGTTACGAGGACACCTAGATAGCATTATTTTGACACTCATCCTCGAAAAAGATCGTTACGGTTATGAAATTTCCAAAGAGATTAGCTTGAGAACAAATGAACGATTCATAATTAAAGAAGCAACCCTCTATGCTGCCTTTCAACGGTTAGAGCGAAAAGAGTTGATTCTTTCTTACTTTGGTACTGAGTCACACGGCGGGAAACGCAAGTATTATGCCATTACGATTCTTGGGAAAGCATACTTACAAGAACTGAAACATGAATGGCTCGAAATGAAAGAAATTGTAGATGTATTTTTGGAGGGAAACAAATGAAAGACATACGTGCGCATGTCGAACATCTTTTTCGAGATATCCCTAACAGCGAAGAAAAAGAAGCAATGCTTCATGATCTTTGCTGGAACTTAGAAGAAAAGGTACGCGACTTAATGGAAACGGGTAAGTCAGAAGAAGATGCGGTTAATAAAGCCATTGTGGAATTTGGAGATGCCGAAGAATTAAAGGCCGAATTACGTGAATCATACCCGACCAATCCATCACTTACAAAAAAGAAAAAAGCGAAATTGAATTTGCACTTTTCCCTATGGGGAAGCTCGCTTGTAATCTTGCTGTTTCTTTTTATCAACTTTTACTACACACCCGACACGATTTGGTTCATCTACCCGACGTTCGCCATTCTGTGGTGGCCACTAGCGATGACGTTCGTTTACAAACGCACGGAGGACAAGTAACGTGAGCCGACGATCCGAATTGGCTGCGGTACTACTCGCAACATCAATCATTGCTATCGTCTTTATCACGCTTGATCTATTGCTAAATCCTAACGTGAGTTGGTCTATTTATGTGAGTTTGTTTTTATTACTCTGGCCTTTCTCTTTATTGCCACATCCGGTTTACAGTACGATCGGAGCGATATGGATTGCAGGGTTGTTAACTGCAATAAATGTCATTGAGACACCGGTATATTTATGGGTTCTCTATACTGTTCCACTCATTTGGTGGCCTTTATCCGCTTGGTATCCTCATCAATTTAAAACAAAACCGTTTGCATGGATTAGCTTTCTAATTTTGGGTGGCTATTATGTAATGCTAAATTTTATTTACGATGATCGTTTTCCCTGGAGCATCTTTCTACTCTTCGCATTACTATGGTGGCCCTTTACGAGACAATGGAGCAATCGCCCCATTCGTTATTCTTATCTCATGGCAACAACGACGAGTATCTTTTTTGTTGTGGTGAACCTCATTACAACTCCCCATGAAATCTGGGCAGTCTACCCGATTTTCGCTGTACTTTGGTGGCCGCTTGCAATGACTTACTTTTATAGACGAAACAAAGAAACGCACCCGTAAAGGGTGCGTTTCTTTAGTGATTGTATGAATTCTTACGTTACAAGGCCTGCATGATCTTCATATTCATCACGCATTTCACCGACAATTTCAGTAAGAATGTCATCCATCGTTGCAAGTCCAATCATTTTACCTTGAGAATCCGTCACAACAACAATATGCGTTCGGGCTTTCTTCATCTTCAAGAACACTTCTTGAATCGCCATTGAAGCTTTCACATGTGGAATCTCATGAAGGAATTGTTGAATCCCACCGTTACGACCTGCGGCAATGCTCGTTAGCATTTCTTTTGTATTCAAAAAACCGAGCAGCTTGTCATTCTCATTATCCATAACTGGATAACGTGTGTACCCATGATCTTCAACGGTTTGAAGAATTTCGTCGATCTTCATCCCGACCTTTAACGTGATCATTTTTTCTTTTGGAACCATAATTTCATTCATCGTTCTTCCATCAAATGAAAAGAAGTTCTCTAAATAAGCAAGTTCTGTTTGATTGATTTGACCACTTTATATAACTGTCTGAAACGATCAACCTTAATTCTTCTTCGGAATACGCTGTTTCATGTCCAGCTGGCTTCACACCAAACCATCCGAGAATCCGCCTTGCTGAACCATTTAGAATGCGAATAAAAGGTCCCATAATGACACCGAACCAATACAGTGGTGGCGCGAGTAATAACGTCATTTTTTCAGGGAATTGAATCGCTAATGTCTTAGGCGCGAGCTCTCCAATAACTACATGGAGAAACGTTACTAAAGCGAGTGCGATTGCATAAGAAAGAACAGTCGCCATCGCATCAGAAACACTATAATAATCAAACACGGGACGAAGCATTCTCTGAACCGTAGGTTCACCAAGTGCACCTAACACTAAAGCTGTAATTGTAATTCCTAACTGACAAGCCGACAAGTAATAATCAAGGTTATGAGCAACCTTTTTTGCTAAGATCGCTTTTTTATTGCCTTCTGCAATGAGTTGGTCAATCCTTGACATGCGGACTTTAAGAATGGCGAATTCGCCACCTACAAAAACACCAGTTAAGAGAATAAACAAGGCTACGAAAAATAAATTAACGAGAATAAATAGATCCAATTATTCCCTCTCAATAGGAGAGGGACTCACCTCCACAGTTTTCAGTATGCTTTTTGTTAGAGTTATGTCGCTGATGCGCGCTGTTTGAATTTCACTTTTTTTATCTGGTGATGATCAGCTTCAACTACAGACCATCGATGTTCATCCATTTTCACTTCGACTTTTTGGGCCGATTCGTCATTTTCTTGGGTCATATATTGAATCCATCCACCAATGGTGTCGATATGCTCTCGGTTATCAAACTCCAGCCCGAACTGCTCTTCTAGATCATCAAGTAAGACACGACCGTTAATGAAGTAAACATCTTTTGCTATTTTTTCAATGTCGCTCTCTTCATCTTCATCAAACTCATCTCGTATTTCACCGACTAACTCCTCGATGACTTCTTCCATCGTTACGATTCCTGAAGTTCCACCGTATTCATCAATAATAATCGCCATCTGAACTTTGTCTTGTTGCATCTTAACCATGACATCTTGGATGCTCGTCGGTTCTAGAATAAATGGGAGATCGCGCATGTACAGTTTAATGTCTATCTCTTTTCCCGCAACGATGTCTTTTAGCATTTTCTTTGCATTAACAACACCGATAATCTTATCCTTATCACCATCATCAACCACTGGGTATCTCGTAAAATTGTGTTCATCAAAAATGGCGATGAGCTCTGCATTCGTCATGCCTTCTTGAATGGTCACAATTTCAGTTCGCGGGACCATAATATCTTTTGCAACGTGTTCATCAAACGAGAACACATTCTCCATATATTGAAGCTCTTCTTTATCAATGGTTCCGCCTTGGTAGCTTTGCGTCATAATAATTTTTAATTCCTCTTCCGTATACGCTTGGTCGTGTCCGATTGGTTTGACACCAAACGTTCGAAGCAACAAACGCGAAGCGCCATTAAGTGTGACGATAAAAGGAAACATCACTTTACCGAACCAGTAAAGAGAACCTGACAACATTAATGTCATCTTCTCAGAAAACTGAATGGCTAACGTTTTCGGTGCCATTTCACCAATGACAACGTGTAAATACGTAACAAGAAGAAACGCAACCGCGTAAGAAATGACCGATGACATTGAAGGTGATACATTAAAATAATCAAAAACCGGATACATAAGACTGCTGACAGCTGGTTTCCCTAATGCTCCAAGCCCTAGTGCTGTCATCGTAATTCCAAGCTGACAAGCGGATAAATAATAATCTAGATTTTGAGTTATTTTTTTGGCGACAACTGCCTTTTTATTGCCTTCTGCAATTAATTGTTCAATTCTTGAACTTCGAACCTTTACAACTGCAAACTCCGAAGCCACAAAGAACGCAGTTAATGCCAAGAAAACCACAATTAGAATAAGATTAATTATTGTACTTAAATCCAATTATTTCCCTCAGTGAGAGGGATTCACCTCCGCGTATTTTGAAAAGACATTTATTTTTGAATTATTTGTTTTATTATTCTTTTTGAACAGAAATACTTTTACATTCATCATCTATTTTACTTCTTCTCGCGTGTTTCTATTCAAACCGGCAAATCGCTTATACGTTCATTTAGGTTCGATCGGTTCGGAATTCTTCGAGAGGCACACGCAATCGCTCCAACAAAATGAAAATCTCAAACTCACTCCATTTGTAAGCTCTAACACCTTCCCAAAGTCAATCACCCCGATCTTTCCATATCATTATCATTCGTTTTAAAAACACTAACTATTAATCGTATTCTATGCTGCTTGAACCCCCTACTTGCTGAGGGTTAAGAAGATTATATCAAAATCGCGCTAAACGTAAAGAGTTAAAATGAGCATCACACAATTAATTTACAGAAATTTAATAAAACAAACTTTTTTTGTTCACAATTTACTCTTACTGCCTTCATGAGTCGACACTTATAAGGCAAAACAAAAACAGCACAACCGCTGAGGCCACGCCCACTGAAGGCGAAGCCACAAAAGCCATTTTTATAAAAAGGTTATTTCTATCGACAAATATGAGCTAAATAGTGACGAACGTATGTCCCAATTTCCGTTTGGCTAAAGCCTCTTAACTTTGAAATTGCATTTAAAATAAGTCCATCCGTATAAATCTCTAATTTTTTTATTTCTAAATCTAGGTCTAACCCTTCTTTCAAACAATCTCCTTTCTGCAATTGAACAAAGACTGTTTCTAGAAATTCACGGTAAATCGTTGTAAACCGCTGATATAGTTCTTTATTCTCCTCTTGCTCCATCACTGCAAATTGAATCCAGATTGCATTTTCCATTCGCTGCTCTTGATCGCCTACTTGTATGTATTGAACAATCATCTGAACGGCATAGTCAAATGCAGACGTACCTTTCGGTTCAACTTCGTCCATCCGTTGCTTTGTCCGTTGAAATAAGGTTTCCATTGTATACCGATATAAATCACTTTGCTTTGGAAAATAGTATTGAATGGAACCGAGCGACAGCCCGACTTCTTTAGCAATATCTCGAAGTGTCGTTGCCTCAGCCCCCTTTTGTTCAATGAGTTTCATAGCCGCTTTTGCTATGATTTGCTTTCTTTTTTGATGGTCCACTCGTTTTGGCATGTTGCATCCAACTTTCTTGCTTTTTCATAAATTCTTACGTTATACTTTTATTAAGTCAATTGACTTAATAAAAGGGAGGTTATTGCTTATGTTTAACGATCTCTCACACTACTTCTTCATTTTCATCGCTAGTCTGATTCCGTTTATGGAAGTCATGATTGCGATCCCAACAGGCATTGTACTTTTTAACTTACACCCCGTCACGACAACCTTCGTTGCGACTGTCGGAAATATTGTGAGCATTGTCGTTTTTGTTTTTTTGGGGAACAGCATTCGTAAATTCTCTCGGAGAATTAAGCGACGCTCTACAAGAATCAAAAAACAACCAAATCCTAAATTCGAACATTTTTATACGAAATATGGCGTAGCAGGTCTCTCGCTCTTAGGTACCTTCCTTCTTAGCAGTCAATTGACCGCTACAGCTATTGTCTCGTTTGAAGACTCTAAAGGCAAGGCAACCTTATGGGTTAGTATTGCTGTCGTCATCCTTGCCATTGTAATGATGCTTTTATCAATCTTTGCTGCCGAGTGGCTAAGCAATCTCTTAAACTTATGACTTCACTAGTCTTCAGGGTTCATTGTGCGATGACGCTTTACTCGTCGCCATTGAAATAGAAGGTCACCGAAAGAAACAATGACAATAAACCAAAAAATCTCATGATAAGGTGTAATCCCAAGCTCTGATTCCCCACCTAATGCAGTTAATGCAAACACCATAACAACGAGGTATGTGGTAAGAAACAACTGCGTTTTAAAACGATAAAGTGGATCCCGCGAATCAATGGCTTTCGTTATAAACATGACAATATAAATCACAATAATAACGACGAATAGGAACGAAACAGGCAGAGCACCGATTACCGGAAATTTTGGGAAGAAATCACTAATCAACAAAATCGAAAAAGCTAAAACTAACAAACTATGTAGAGCGATATTTTTCATCATCATAATCCTTTCCAATTGAAAAGGTCGGTGTAAAAAACACCGACCTTTAAGCGAAACGTTTTCTTTTAGAAGATGCAGGAATCTTTAATTCATCTCGATACTTTGCGACTGCACGACGAGAAACTTTAATCCCTTGTTCACTTTGAAATCGATCGGTAATCTTCTGATCGGATAAAGGTTTGCATTTATCTTCTTCCTCAATCCACTCACGAATCGACTGCTTTAGTACGGTCGCAGAAGTATCTTCCCCAACTGCACGTTGTAAACCTTTACTAAAGAAGGCTTTTAGCTCAAAGCATCCCCGCGGGGTTTGGATGTACTTCGACGTCGTCGTTCTTGAAACTGTTGACTCGTGTACACCTGCCATCTCTGCAATATGCCTCAGCGTCATCGGTCGCAAATTACCCGTATCAAAAAATTGCTGTTGATAGTCAACAATGGCTTCTGTTACAAGACGAACGGTTTGCTGTCTTTGATCAATGCTTTTTAACAGCCAAACAAGCTGTTTGTACTTTTGATGGGCATAGTCGAAAGCTTCCTTGTTTTCGGTATTCTTTTGTTCTAATAAATTCCGATACTGTCGGTTCAATCGAATTCTCGGTAGCGATTCATCATTTAATTGCACCCGCCATTGGTCGTCTTCACGCACGACATACACATCTGGGGTGATAAAACGTGGCTGTTCGCCACCCATTCCTTGCGTTGGCCAAGGGTTAAATTGCTGAATGTAATCGTGAACGTCTTGCAATTCTTTCATCGTCACTTGTAATTCTTCACTCAACGCTTTCCATTTCTTCTCTGCAAACGGTTGCAAATAAAATTCTACAATGGTTTCTGCAAGTTCAAACTCCTCAGGATGTTCACGCATTTGAATCAATAGTGACTCTGCTAAGCTTCTTGCACCGACTCCGATTGGCTCCATCCCTTGTAAATGAAAGAGCGCTTTATGAAATTGTGACTCAGTCATACTACCTTCATTCACTGCTTTATCAACATCAACTTGTAAATAGCCTTGTTCATTTAAGTTATAAATTAAATAAGTAATATGGTCATGAGTCGCTTTATCACTATTCAAATGTTGCAACTGTTCAAACAGAATGGTTGTCAAGTCCGTACGACTTTCTTTAATTTGTTCTAAGAACGATTCTGCACCGTTTTCTACTCCAGACTCATCACGATCTCTCCAAAGTACAGGAGCATCTGGTATAAATGGCGTTTCTTCAGACTCCAATACCTCAAGCAGCGGGTTCTCAAGGGCTTGATCCTCAATGTATTCCGATAATTCTAATGATGAGTACTGCAACAGTGAGATCGCCTGGCGCAATTGCTGCGTCATGACTAGCTTCATCGTCTGTTGTTGGAACAGGCCCATCTCCAGATTCATTACAATCTCCCCCTATAAGAATTGCCTATCGTAAATCATGTCTTCAAATTATGTCTAAAAGTTGAACTTTTTCTATATTATACGTTACATCACAAAATCATGCTAGATGGGTTTGAATAATTTGCAGATCGGAAATCATATAATGAGAGTATGCGTTTGATTTGACCTTTATTGACCTAAGAGGTAAGATAAATGCAGAACATATGAGGAGGTACGACAATGAACTTAATCCCAACAGTTATTGAACAAACAAATCGCGGTGAACGTGCCTATGACATTTATTCCCGCTTATTGAAAGACCGCATTATTATGCTAGGATCTGGAATCGATGATAACGTAGCGAACTCCATCGTTGCACAGATGCTATTCTTACAAGCTGAAGACCCAGATAAAGATATCTCTCTTTATATTAACAGCCCAGGCGGATCCATTACAGCAGGTATGGCAATTTATGATACGATGCAATACATTACTCCGAAAGTATCGACGATTTGCATCGGTATGGCAGCATCAATGGGAGCGTTCCTTCTCGCTGCTGGAGAAGAAGGTCAGCGTTTCGCACTTCCGAACAGTGAGATTATGATTCACCAACCACTCGGTGGAACGCAAGGTCAAGCATCTGACATCGAGATTCACGCTCGTCGTATTATCGAAATGCGTGGCAAGCTAAACCAAATTCTTTCTGAAAGAACCGGTCAACCACTTGAAGTGATTGAACGCGACACAGATCGTGATAACTTTATGACAGCTGAAGCTGCCAAAACGTACGGTCTTGTTGATCAAATCTTTGAGAAAAACGGTCAACCTGGAAAATAAACAAAGGTAACGATTTAACGGAGAAGATGAGCGAGTCTCATTTCCTCCGTTTTTTATTTTGCCTTCGTTAACAAGGGAATTGGTAAATTCCTATGCCGTACGGTCCATTCCCAACAGGAATTGTAGCGATTACTTCACGTGTATTAAGGTCAATGACGGAAACGGTATTGTCTAAGTTGTTACTCACGTAAGCGAGTCGATCAATGGCATTGATTGCAATTGCTCTTGGGAATCCCCCAACGTCAATATAATCAATAATTGTGTTTGTATCACCATCAATAACAGCAACTGTACCGTTATTTAATGCGGTGTATACCGTATTCGTTGCCACATCAACAGCGGTTCTGTAAGGTGTAACATTCCCCGTTGTTATCGTTGCAATGACTTGACTTGTCGTCAAATCGATCACCGATACATCTCGACTGCCATGATTTGATACGTACGCTCGTCTCGTCGTTGGGTCAATTGTAATTTGGTTTGGATTTTGTCCTACGGGTATTTGGCCGATAATTGTTGAACCGTCAATCACGTAAACAAAATCACCAAATGAATTCGTTGCATATATATAACCTGTAACTGGATCGCGTGCAATATCATAAGGGTTATTTGCACTTGCATCGGTATTAATAAACCCAACTTGTTCAAAGGTGTTTGCATCTAACAAACGAATTCCTGAAGAAACCGCTACATAAATAATTTCTTGTACAGGGTCATAAACAAGGTTGGTTGCAATATCCGCTCCAAAGGCTACTCGAATCGTTTGTACAACTTCATCTGTTTCAACGTCAATCACTTCCAATAAACCTTCAAAACTATCAATCACGTACAATTGACGTTTGTCTTGATTGACATACGCAGAGAATGGGTTGCCCGACAATGGGATCGTTCCAATCACTTCACCGGTAGCCACGTCTAACACAGTTATTGAACGATCCCTTCCATCTGCAACGTAGATCTTCCCACAAATATCAGGCTCTGGTGGAATCGTTGGTGTTGGCACCGGTGGGACGTTACCAGGACCATTGATGAGGTTATTGTTAATGACAATTTGTTGGTGACAATGATCTTTTTTCGATCTCGACATGTTAAACCTCCTCTCATTATTATCAGCATATGTATGAATGTTTAAGATGCATGGTTATTCGCTGTCTTGACCCACCCATTTACATGCAACGCAATGTAATCTAGACTCCACTGTGTTGTTCGTCATTCATTTCATCTTCAAGCACAAAAGATACATATCTTTTCGATGATGTTGTGAAATGAGTGTGCTAGGCTCCTTTACTTCATGAAAACAAAAACCCCCTCGATTTTAGACCTAACTATCTTTTAGTTACTAAGTCACAAATCCATCTTTTTATGGAGGTCGAAATCACTGTATTCAATTACTTGGGGAGGCTTTTTGTTTCGTATATAGAAATAGTCGTTCAATAGAAGATTAAAGGGGGGTTATTCGTACTTACATTACAAGCTTTAATTGCAAAAAGGAGGACAAGATGACTAAATTCAAAACTTTCGCACTTTCTAGTATTTTCTTTTTATTAGCGTCTTCAGCATTACCTCAAGGAGCTAATGCTCAACAAGCAGAGGACTTTATGCAGGCACAAATTTTCGGGGACCATGACTTTTCTTCTTCTTCCAATAAGACGGTTATTGTAGAGCTAGAAGAGTACTCCGAACTAGAAGCAAAACAACGAGGGGTACGTCAGTCGCGCTCTGTACTTACTGATGAACGAAGTAACGTCATCGATGACATTGAACTGAACGTAAGCTCAGTCGATGTGATTCAAGAGTATGGATACGTTTTTTCAGGCTTTTCTATTGAACTACCTGAAAATGAAATTCCACAACTACTTACTATTGACGGAATAAAAGCGGTTTACCCTGACGTTGAATATGAAACAGGAACGGTCGGTGAGGAAATTCCGATTACAGAAGAGGAATTTAGTCCGCATATGCTCGATAGCGGTCCATTCATCGGGAATGAAGACGCATTTGACCTCGGGTTCACTGGGGATGGTGTAACTGTCGCTGTAATTGATACAGGTGTTGATTACACACACCCTGACCTTGCAAGCTCCTTTGGTTCTTACAAAGGCTATGACTTTGTTGATAACGACGAAGACCCACAAGAAACACCTCCAGGAGACCCTCGAGGTAATCAAACGAACCACGGTACGCACGTAGCAGGTACAGTCGCAGGTAACGGACTCGTAACGGGCATTGCTCCTGATGCAGATCTTTTGGCCTACCGTGTATTAGGTCCTGGTGGATCTGGTACGACAGCAAACGTTATTGCGGGGATCGAACGAGCTGTTCTTGATGGCGCAGATATTATGAACTTATCACTCGGAAACACCTTGAATGACCCTGACTTCGCAACGAGCATTGCCTTAGATCAAGCAATGGCTGACGGTGTTGTTGCAGTCACTTCTAACGGGAATTCAGGTCCTAACAACTGGACGGTTGGATCACCAGGAACGTCACGAGATGCCATTTCTGTCGGTGCAACTCAGCTTCCATTCCCAGAATACTCCGCAGCATTATCGAGTGGAAGTGCAAGCTTTGATTCCGCAGAAGTAATGGGCTTCCCGAGCGAGTTAGAACTTCTTCGCTTAAATGACGGAGACTTTGAAGTCGTTGATGTAGGAATTGGTGCTCCAGAAGACTTTGAGGACGTTGATGTTGAAGGCAAAATTGCGCTAATGGTTCGTGGTGACCTGCCATTCGTTGAGAAAGCGGATAACGCTGAAGCAGCAGGTGCCACTGGAGCAATTATTTTCAACAACGTTGCCGGTGAACAACCTGACGTACCAGGTCTTTCTATTCCAACGATTAAGCTTTCACTAGAAGATGGTCAACAACTTCAATCTCAAATCGCTCAAGGAAACAATACCGTTTCTTTTGACCTTGATTTTGAACGTGAAGTAGGCGAAACTGTCGCTGATTTCTCTTCAAGAGGCCCGGTTATGAACACTTGGATGATCAAACCAGATGTTTCAGCACCTGGTGTAGCGATCGTGAGTACTGTTCCAACACACGATTCTTCGAATCCACATGGGTATTCATCAATGCAAGGAACAAGCATGGCTTCACCGCATGTTGCCGGTGCTGCTGCACTCCTTCTCGAAGCTGATCCAAATGCATCTGTTGATCATGTACGTTCTGCGCTTATGAACACAGCTGAATCACTTTATGATGCAGACGGAAATGCTTATCCATTTAACACACAAGGAACAGGTAGCATTCGTCTCGTTGAAGCATTAACCGTCGATTCAACTGTTTCACCAGGTAGCCACTCATTCGGTATTTTCACAGAAGAAGATGGCATCCAAACGAAGCGCAGTTCATTTACGATCAATAACGTTTCTGATCAACGCCAAGCCTATGGCTTTGATATTGAATTCCACGGCAATCCAAGTGGAATTACTGCGATGTCAAGCAGCGATATCGCCCTTCAACCAGGAGATTCTGGCGAAGTACGCCTTAACATTCAGGTAAATCCTGATCTACTTGAACAAGATTACTATGAAGGTACGATTACCGTACAGAGTTTAACTGATACGATTGAAGTACCGACAATTCTTTTCGTCGGAGAGCCTGATTATCCGCGTATTACGAGTCTTAATGTGCTTGAGACTGACGAAATTAATGAGTTCGATGTAGTCGCGAATGTTCCTCGAGGAGCTGAGGAACTCGGATTTTGGGTCTATGATGCTGAAACAGGTGAGTATTTAGGTCTTGCAACTACGTATTCCGACGTAACTGGTGGTACGTTTGAAACGAACTACGACGCTACACTTAACGGCAACCCACTTGATGAAGGTGAGTACGTCATGATTGGCTATGCGACGTACCTCGAACAAACGAACACTGCACAAAGTGATGTGTTTGAAGTTCTGGCTCACGACGAAGAAGCAACAGAACCTGCTCCAGAACCCGAACCTGAAAACCCACCACTGTGTGAACACGAAGCTTGGTCTAGTTCAAACATTTATACTGGTGGAGATCGCGTTGAACACAACGGCAATTTCTATGAAGCAAAATGGTGGACGCAAGGTGAGAACCCTGAACAATCTGGACAATGGGATGTTTGGAAAATCGCCTCTGATTGTACAGAACCTGAATTAGAAGACGGATACCCAGTCTGGACTCAAAGTGAAGTCTACGTCGGTGGCGATCGCGTCATGCATGACGGTCAACTATTTGAAGCAAAATGGTGGACGCAAGGAAACAACCCGAACGACTCAGGCGAATGGGACGTTTGGAAAGCTGTACAAGACTAACTCCGATACTCCCTTCAACGTACACATCTACGTTGAAGGGAGTTTTTTGAGGACTCAATTTGATTGTTGTGCGAGCTTCTACATAACGCGAACACTTACAGTATTTAACTTCGACCATCGAAGGCATAAAAAATGGCGCAGCCCTTAAGGAGCTACGCCGTTTTTTATTCTGTAACAAACGTTTCTAATGCATCTAATGCTTCGTTTGCATCGTTCCCATCTGCTTTAATTGTAACACTTGTTCCTTTACGTATGGCTAGACTCATGACACCCATAATGCTTTTGGCGTTCACTTCTTGTCCGTTTTTCTCTAGAAATACGTTCGAGCCGAATCGATTTGCTTCTTGTACAAACAACGCCGCGGGGCGTGCTTGCAAACCCGTTTTTAAGGAAACAGTCACTTCGCGTTGGATCATTGCCAGTCTTCCTTTCTATAAACGTTATGTTTGCGGAATTTGGATCGGTTCATGATTACGAATCTTCTCAGCGAGCTCATCGATTTTACGTAGGCGGTGGTTAACCCCTGATTTACTTACCTTGCCACTCGGAACCATCTCTCCCAACTCTTTGAGGGTCACATCTTGATGTTGTACCCGAAGTTCGGCGATTTCACGAATTTTGTGAGGCAAACGCTCTAATCCTACTTCACGATCTAACAACTGAATGTTTTCAACTTGTCGTAGTGCTGCGCCGACCGTTTTGTTAAGGTTCGCTGTCTCACAGTTCACTAGTCGATTTACTGAGTTTCGCATATCCTTCATAATCCGGACGTCTTCGAAGTAGAGCAACGCTTGATGAGCACCGATAATGTTAAGAAACTCAGTGATCTTCTCGCTTTCTTTGACATAGAGAATAAATCCCTTTTTACGTTCTAGCACTTTCGCTTGCAATTCAAACTCTGCCATCAGTTGTTGCAACGCCCGGTTATGCTCTTCGTAAAGCGAGAATATCTCCAGATGATACGATGAAGTGTCAGGGTGATTGACCGATCCCCCTGCAAGAAACGCACCCCGTAAGTATGCACGTTTGCAACATGACTCATTAACGAGTTCTTTTGAGATCGTACGTGTGAACGTAAATCCATCGTTCATGATTTCTGTATCTGCCAATATCTCTTTCACTTGTTCATATAGGCGAACAATATAGACGTTGTTTTTCTTAAGTCTCATCTTTTTGCGAACAACTAGTTCCGCTTTCATATTGCGATAAGATCGCTTTAAGAGCGTATAAATTCTTCTAGCAATCGCAGCATTCTCTGTAGAAATGTCTAAAGATAAGCGTCCATTGCTAAATGAAAGGGAGCCGTTCATTCTTATGAGCGCAGCCAACTCTGCCTTTTCACAGCAATGCTCTGAATCGATTTGCGTCAGTTCTTTCTTTGTCATTGCGGCAAAAGAAGACATAGGCGCTCACCACCTTTTTATATTGATAATATTACTTCGGAGATTTTTTTTGCATGATGACGGATATGTTCGCCATCATCAATCAGAATAAAATCATCTCGAATGACTTGTAGCTTAAGTTGAAGTAGTGCTTCTTCATCACACGATACTGCCTCTGCTTGCTCATCTAAATAACGCATGGCCACCTTATTCGGAATCGGGGCATCGTTAACAATCACGTAATCAAAGAGTGCTGTCCCCACGTGTTGATGAATCGCCGTTACATGTTCTGAAGCACTATAACGTTCTGTTTCTCCAAACTGAGTCATCACATTACAAATGTACATTTTCTTTGCACTTGATTGCATGATCGCTTCTGAGATTTCAGGGACGAGTAAATTAGGAAGAACACTTGTAAATAGACTACCTGGACCGATGACAATCTTGTCTGCTTCATGAATCGCTTTTAATGTTTCGGGAAGTGCCTTTGGGTTTTTAGGCTCGATCCACACATTAGCGATCGGCTTGTTTGCTTTCGGGATATTGGATTCACCGTGAATCGTTGTACCGTCAGTTAGCGTTGCAGAAAGCTCCAAGCTATCATTTGAAGCAGGTAACACCTTACCGCGAACATTCAACACGCGACTCAACTCGGTAATTCCCTGAGCAAAGTCACCCGTGATCGATGTCATACCAGCAAGTAGCAAATTGCCTAGTGAATGACCACTAAGTCCTTCGCCGTTTTTAAAGCGGTGTTGGAACAGCTGTTCAATTAAAGGCTCTACTTCCGCAAGCGCAACCAATACATTTCGTACGTCACCAGGTGGGGGCACGTTCAGTTCTTTTCGTAACCTCCCTGAACTTCCGCCATCATCAGCTACCGTTACGATCGCGGAGATTTCGACATCAAACGTTTTCAAACCTCTTAACAGTACTGCCAAGCCTGTGCCGCCCCCGATTACGACCACCTTTTGCGGGGCCACTATCGTTCTTCTCCCCCGACTTTACGATCGCGGTGACTTCTGTGCACGTTGTATTCTTGTTCGTATAGGTTCGCAAAATGTTCCACTAACGTTACAGATCGATGTTGTCCACCTGTACAACCAATGGCAACAATAAGCTGCGTTTTACCTTCTTGTTTGTATAATGGGAGCATAAACGTAAGTAAATCTTGAAGTTTTGTAATAAAGTTCTTCGTATCGTCCCATTTCAATACATAGTCAGATACGTCTTTATCAAGGCCTGTCATTGGACGAAGTCGATCAATGTAATGCGGGTTGGGTAAGAAGCGTACGTCAAACACTAAATCTGCATCAATCGGTACACCGTGTTTAAATCCAAAACTCATAAAATGAACGGTAAATGGCTGTTCTTCCGGTGATGAAAATAAGCGATTAATTTCTTCACGAAGTTGCTTTGGCTTTAAGTTCGTAGTATCAATTCTGTGTCTTGCCCGACCTTTGATTTCTTCGAGAATCTTACGTTCCTTTTCGATTCCTTCAAGCAATGAACCGTCCGGCGCTAGAGGATGGGAACGCCTCGTCTCTTTATAACGGGAAACGAGCTTCTCATTGTCTGCATCAAGAAAAAGAATATGCGTGTGTAAATTTGCCGTATCTCCAAGCAAGCTCACAGCTGAAAATACTTGCTCAAAAAACTCTCGTCCACGTAAGTCCATGACGAGTGCCACTCGATTCATTGAACCTGCTTCAATGAGATCTAATAACTTAGGGATTAATGCTGGAGGTAAGTTATCGATGCAAAAATAGCCTAAATCCTCTAGGCTTTGAACCGTTACTGTTTTGCCTGCGCCTGACATGCCCGTAATGACGACAATTTGAATATCTTCCTTCACAAGATCTCCCCCTATACTGCCACGATCCTTTAACTCTCCCTCTAGTATACATGACAATAACCTTTATGCCCAAAAAAGGCGCAAGGCGATTTCGCCTTGCGCATCAACATATATAAAAGGGGGGTCAATTAACTAACCCCATCATAGCGCATGAGTGTTGCATCGTGATTACAAATCAGTTAAAAGCGAATAACGAAATTATAAAGATTGGGTAACGACCTAGGTGATTGGTCACGAACCTTTGCCAGCTTCCACTTGATTCAACAATTCTTCAACATAATGTTGTGCATTTTGAGCTGCTAAACTGCCGTCTCCAGTCGCTGTAACGATTTGACGAAGGGACTTCTCACGAATGTCTCCCGCTGCGTAAATACCTGCCACAGCCGTCTCCATCTCTTCGTTCGTTTCGATGTAACCATCTTCGTTCGTAATCCCAAGATCTTTGACTGCATCATTGAGTGGGAGCATTCCGATGTAAATAAATACACCTTCCGTTTCGTGCTCATACTCTTCACCAGTTTCAACATCAGAAAGTGTCACGCTTTTCACTTTCCCGTTTTCACCGTTTACTTCCTTAACAATCGTATTCCATTTAAAATCGATCTTGTCGTTTACAAATGCACGTTGTTGCAAAATCTTTTGTGCTCTTAATTGGTCACGACGATGAACGATTGTTACCTTATTAGCAAAACGCGTCAGGTAAACCGCTTCTTCAACCGCAGAATCTCCCCCACCAACGACGATGATTTCACGCTCACGGAAGAACGCGCCATCACAAACGGCACAGTAAGACACACCACGACCACCAAGTTCTTTTTCGCCAGGAATTCCTAATGCTTTGTACTCCGCACCTGTGGAAACAATCACTGCACGCGCTTTGTACGTCTTACTTCCAGCATGAATCGTCTTGTATTCTTTACCATCTTCGATGGATTTAATGTCTCCGTATGCGTATTCAGCACCGAATTTCTTTGCGTGATCAAACATTTTATTGGAAAGATCCGGACCTAAAATATGGTCATATCCTGGGTAGTTCTCCACGTCTTCAGTGTTTGCCATCTGTCCACCTGGAATTCCCCGTTCAATCATCAATGTCGACATTTCAGCTCTAGACGTGTAAACAGCCGCAGTCATCCCTGCAGGTCCAGCACCTATAATAATGACATCATAGATTTTTTCTATATCCCCTGTCATCCTGCCCACTCCTTTTTCAGTATTCTTTGCGATCTAGTATTTATTATCCTGATATGAGTATATGGGATCTTAGACCTTGTCGTCCATTGATCTGCTTAATCAAGACCGAACGCTAAATCTTGAACCGTTTCACACCGTACTTCTTCATTCGATAACGAACGTTCTTCCCAAGTTTGTAACAACAGCGCGGCCTTTTCATGTCCTGTACGCCTTGCCATCGACCAGAATTTTTTCGTTTTTGCATCGTGACCACAATGAAATGCTGCAACTCCGAATCGGTAGAAGAAAACACCTTTTTCTTGGTACGAATGCTTATGCAAATATTGAAAAGCATGGAGTGCAGCCTCGTATTCACCGAGTCGGCAAAGTGTTGCTGCTACTTTATACATGTGATTTTTATCAATTGGCATCACATCGATTAATTTTTCTTTCCAATAATGAAGTTCTTGGTCGTGTCCAGCGTGATCAAGCAGTAATGCAATTTGACATATTGCTGGAACGTAAGCTTCAACTTGTAAGAGTTCATCAAGAAAATAAATGGCTTCTTCAGTGCGCCCGAGAAGGTGTAATACGCGAGCAAGCTGACTGTAAGCCGCATAATAACTCGGGTTTTCAAAGATCAATTCTCGCAGTTGTTCTTCTGCTTTGAGATAGTTTTGATCTTTAATAAATTGGTGCACTTCTTCAAAACGTAAAATAAACTCATCCGACATTGGAGCATCTAACGATTCATCATCGGAAAAATCATCGCTACCGATGTCTTCAAGATTCAACAGTTGCAATAACTCATCTGTATCTTCGCGGAAGTCTCCGTCAGGCATAAGTTGGATATATTTATTCGCAGCGTCTCTTGCGCGATCAAATAAGCCTAAATAGGCATAATTATTAGCGAGAAAGTAATAACAGTCATAGAGCTTGTAATCGATATGTTCAATCACATGTAGTAAAATTTCATTAGAGCGTTCATATTGCCCCATATCCGATAAAACGGCTGCCAGCTGACAATGAAAAACCCCTTCTAGGGGACGCAAGTCAATGGCACGTTGCAAATAGCGAATCGATCGTTGCCAATCCTTCTTTTGATATGCAACGACTCCTTGTTTAAAGAAGTATTCTGGATTCTGTATAAAAGGGACAACTTGACCCATTGAACAAACCCTCACTCTCGGCTTCACATAAAAAATGTACTTTGTCAAGGAAGGCACCTTAAAACAAAGCATAACGTTTTGATTATACCATAGATAAGACGCTTTAAAAACCCTCTCATCCTTTCCAAAAGTTTCTCTTTTGTGGCACTACATCATGAGTTTTTACGGTTTATTTTGCGTGATGCTACTTAAGTTTTTTGTTACGACTAATTTAGGACGAGTCTAAAGGAGGATTGTTGTGAATAGAGGTCATTGTTATACAATCACAGCCGTTCTTCTAGGAGGCGGAACTGGAAGTGCAGTGCGTTATCTTGCGCTAGAACTGCCTATAAGCCCTCACATTGCAACGATGATCGTTAATTTACTTGCAAGCTTTCTACTTGGCATACTTACCGCAACGAAATCACGATTTAAACAGCCGCTATTTGTTGGTCTTGGGGTAGGGTTTTGTGGAGGCTTATCGACCATGTCGACTTTCGGTTACGATGTTGTACAAATCTTTCATGAAAGTGTGGCTTTCTTAACGATCTACTTGAGCGTTTCAATCATCGGTGGCATTACGCTTGCCTTTATTGGTTACATGATTGGAAAAAGAATAAACCGAGGTGATAATCATTGAACATTCTAGCCGTGACAATAGGCGGTGCTATCGGGAGTCTTTTGCGTTATTTGCTTGGGCTCACTTTAGCTAAAGCCTTTCAAAACGCGTTTATCCCTGTATCCATGATCGTCGTGAACGCTCTCGGTTCATTTGGACTTGGTGCATTTATTGCGATTGAACAACTTGCATCAGACTCGTTCATCTATGCAACTATTGCCATCGGCTTTTTTGGCGGTTTTACAACGTTCTCTACGTTCAGTGTCGAAGCACTCGATTTATTCTCACAAAAACGATACGTTCACATGATTGTTTACGTATCGCTCTCGGTCTTGTTAAGCATCGGTTTTTTTATACTCGGTTACGCGATTTTAGTTCAGGGATAACGTCTCTTGGAACGTTTCCCAATGCTCCTTGAACGACGTTTTCTGCTGCACGCATTTCCATTGCGCGTGTCGTTGCCAACGTTGCTGAACCAATATGCGGGGTCAGCGTAACATTGTCGAGTTGCAAAAATGGATGATCACTCGGTAAAGGCTCCGTTTCAAACACATCAAGTGCCGCTGAGAAGATGTCTTTATTCTTAAGCGCCTGAACGAGTGCGCCCTCATCAATAACAGGGCCTCTGGCACCGTTAATCAATACTGCTGTGGACTTCATGAGCGAAAGCTCGTTTGCCCCGATCAATTTTACAGTCTCATCTGTAAGCGGGACCATAAGAAGTACAAAATCGGCTGTTTTTAACAACTCTTCAAGCTCCACATACGATACATCGTATTGTTCTTCAATCTCTGGTTTACGAGAACGGTTGTGATAAACGATGTCCATTTCAAACCCCAGTTTTGCACGACGGACAATCTTTTCTCCGATTCGTCCCATCCCTACAATGCCTAGTGTCTTATGGTGAACATCTTGACCGTAAAATGCACTGTCAGGCTCAATTGTCCACTTCCCCTTTTTCACGTAATGATGAAGTTCGCCAATTCTCCTTGATGCTGATAGCAAGATTCCGAAGATCAAATCAGCAACTGTATCGTCGAGGACATAAGGAGTGTGAGTACCGTAGATCCCATGTTTTGAAAGCACATCAACATCAAATTGATCATAGCCAACACTCACTGTACTAATGACTTTTAGTTGGTTCGCATCACGAACGATCTCATCTGTCACTTTCGTTGCTGTCAACATCGCCCCGTCAGCATGTTTTAATTCTTGTTTCAACACCACTTCAGGCACTTTTTCATTTTCTTCGTTCCAAATTTTATAGTGACAATGCTTGGCAATATAGGCTTCTGTTTCTTTTTCAATTGGATGTCCGATATAGACGTAAGGTTTCATCGTCTCCTCCTTCGACTTAGGCGCTCGTTTGGTGAATGATTTGTTGCAAAACGGTAACGAACTGTTCTTTCTCTTCCACAAATGGTGAATGAGCACTTTCTTCAAAAACGTGAAACTCTTTGTAAGGTGCTTCGATCAATTCGTAGAAACGTTCTGCCTCCAGAATGCTCGTTTGGAAGTCATGCCTTCCATGCAAGATATAAATAGGCAAATCAAAGTTTGGAGTTAATTTTGCCAAATCCGCATGAACCATAAATTCGCCCACTTCTTTATACGTTTGAAAAGAACCGGGGATCACATTAAACTTCTGACGATCTGTATAATGTTTGCTCCGTAAGACATCAACAAAACCTTGCCACGTAGAATAACCAGATCGCTTCATACCACCACGATATTTATTTACGTAACTGAGCACTTGAACGAGCGGACGGCTCGTATGTAACTCTTGATCAAACACAACTTTATTCGCTCGTTTAAGCGCACGTTTATCTTCGCGGTATTGAGCATTTTGTTTCACAAAACGAACGGTATCTTTCGCCGATTCCAAATAGCGACCGATTTGACCGGTTCCGATGTAAGCGTAATAATGTTCAGGGTACTGATGCGCCACTAAACTGCCGACTATACTTCCCCAAGAGTGACCGAATAGATAGATCTTTTCTTTTCGCCACTGCTGTTTTAAATGCAACGTCACGTGTACGCAATCTTGAACAAACCGTTCAGGAGAAAGCTCACCTTGTGTTGAACGATTGTAAGACATGCCTGCGCCGCGTTGATCCCAATAACAAACTGTTACATGTTGCAACCAGTCTAGTTTCTCACGTGAGATCATCGGATATTCTGAATACCCAGGCCCCCCATGTAGAAACAAAACAATTGGATTGTCTTCATTCGTCCCTTCAATGATCATCCCATGTTCATGACCGTCGATTTCTAAGTACTGTTTGATCGTAAACATCTTCCTCATCCCCTTACAATCGACTTCGTGCAATGCAATACTGCGCCGCATAATACGTCGACATAATTAATATATGAGAACTTGATAATGGTTCAACGAACTTATTCCAAGCAAGAATGCTATCCGAGAGGATAAAAAAAAGGGCGCCAATAATGGCTAATCGATTTCTCGTTTTGATCGCGACAATCCCCATCAGTCCGATTACAATAATATAAAAGAATACAGGTAAGACCAGACCTTGCTCAGTCGTACCGATCAGTGTCGATCCAAAGATCCACCCCATCGATCCCATGTAAATCGCTATAGCAATAAACGGCCACTTCAACGTTGTATGTTTACGATATTTCCAAAAAGCTGGAATATAAAGCAAATGCCCTAGTAAAAAGATGATCAAACCTGCAAGAAACGAATACGCAATAGCAACGTCAGCGATTGCACAGACAATCAGACCATACATCACCAAGTTCCTTATACCACGTTCACGGATTTTCAAACCATATAGAATGATCAACAACATCGGTATAACTTTAAAAACGACGATGATTGTGCTCTGTTCAAAAACATTAGGAATAATAAAGATGTAAAGAAGACCAGTAATCAGGATTAAAAGTGATAACAGACGAGTGTTCATCACTCACTACTCCGTTTCATGAGAATATCTCTTTGTTGCTCCTCACCGAAATAAAAATAATGCTCATCAAATGCTGTGAAACCGAGACGTTCATACACTTGTTTAGCTCGTAAGTTTTTCTCCCAGACTCCTAACCAGACATACATTTTATTAAGCTCTTTCGCTCGCTGAAACGCAAATTCAAGTAGTGCTCGCCCTATTCCTTGGCCTTGATTGGAAGACCGTATGTAGATTCGTTCAATCTCCAAGTGGTCCTCTCCAAACGGCTCTGATTGTGCAGCACCAACATTCAGCTTCAGAAGTGCCTGAAACTCATCACCTTCATCAATCACGTAAAATTCTGATTGTTCTTCTTGGAGCTCTAACTCTAGCTTTGAGTAGGCGAAGGCGCGTTCCAAATGACGCTCCAATTGAACTGGTTCATTTTGAGAAGCGAAAGTCTCTACAAAAGTATCGATACTCACCGCTCGTAACGCCTCTACATCAGACGGCATACAACGGCGCAATGCATTGATGCTTGTCATTTAGATCCCCTTTCCATCGACCGTTATGTCGTTACCATTATCTTACTGAACAGCGCCTTTTTGTTCAATGAATTAATTCCACACGAAAAAAACTAAGTCGCTAATCTCACGATAGCAACTTAGTTTAATTTCCTGTCATCGTCCCTGCTTGAAAGGCTTCATCTCGGAATTTCAGCGATGTTTCTTCCATGTAATTGCGCAAGGCGACCGCTCGTTCGTTGACATTACTACGAATCATCGAACCATTTAGATTAAACTCTTCTTCTAATTGATCTGTCAAAGTACGTAAACGCTCTTGTTCAAGTCTCGTTTCTTCAACCATCTCATCTTGCTGTTCACGTGATTCATCAATGTAAACCATTTGACGATCACGCTCATCCTCCATCCACTCTACTTGCCAATCACGCCATAACTGAATCGTTTCAATAGAAGCAATTTCTATTGTGCGCGTTAACTCTTCAACTGTCGTGACTGGAACGTAATTTCCGTTACCCGCAGTAGCAATGGCTTTCAGATATTCATCTGTCTCTTCGTCAACGTCAAACCCAATTACATTAATAATCGCATCCAACTCGCTCGCTACTTCCTCTGGAACACCATCACAATTGTCTTGATTGGCAGCGATTAAGTAAACGACATTTTTAACAGGCTTATCCTCATCATACGAAGGGAAAATATTTTCAACAGAATTTAGGGCATGAGCAATCGGTGTTTCGTCATACGACTCGACATGTAAAGATTCTGCCTCTTTTTCGTCAAATGGTAAGTCTGAATCCTCATCAACACTCGTCTCACAAGGTTCCTCAACTCGCCCCGAACCGAGTAATTTCAATGAAACATTCGTATCATCCGGCATGTCCATTAAAAACTCATACAGCAACGGTTCGATTTCACTCGTTGTGAACGCTTCAATGTGCGCATCAAAAATCACATGCACATTCATTTGCAGTGCATCTTCTCTTACTTGTGCGCTCGCTTCAACGATATCATCATACACGTCATCTAATTGATCAAAATACTCGTGATAATCACGATAATCACTCGCAACTAAATCTAACATTTGATAGTACAACTGAGATTCCGAAACGTCGTTTTCCGCTTGCTCGCGTAATATCTTTAGCGCTTTTTCTTCATCATTTGGCTCATTGTACAAACTTCCAGGTTCGGCCTGCATCCATTCGCTCGGCGAATCTCCTTCAAAGCGTGAGAATTCTCCGAACTCATAGGTCGATTCAATTTGTTCCTCATGTTCTGGTTGTTCTTCTTCAACTGGTTCTTCCTCTTCCAACGTACATGCAGAAAGAAGTACTACGAACATGACTAGGAACCATTTGTTCGTTCGCACCCGATACATCTCTCCTGACCTTAAGAACTAATGCTCAAGTACGATTTTATACGAAAACTACATTAGATTCCACTCTCTCCCAACATTTGGTATAAATCATAGAAAAAGAGCCTGTGCGAAATTGCACAGGCTCTCTATTTATCGATAGTATTCACGTTTCTCTTCGTCATATTTTGCCACTTCAACAAAATCGAACTCATCTAGAATTTCTTGCGAAGGTTTTTTGTTCAACAAGCTGACGATTACAATCGCTAGACTTCCAAGTATAAATCCTGGAACGAGCTCATAAAGTTCAAAGATCCCACCTTCAATTAATGACCAGACAATCACTGTAACACCACCGGTTACAATTCCGGCAACAGCGCCCCAGCTCGTCATCCTCCGCCAGAACACACTAAATAACATAACAGGTCCAAACGCAGCCCCAAATCCTGCCCATGCATACTCAACGAGTTCTAACACCGTGTTATCCGAATCCAATCCTAAGATCATTGCAATGACTGCAATGAGAACAACACCAAAACGACCGAGCCAAACCAGTTCCTTATCAGAAGCTTTCGGTCGAATAAACCCTTTGTAGAAATCCTCTGCTAGGGCACTCGACGACACGAGTAATTGTGAATCAACTGTGCTCATAATCGCTGAAAGAATCGCTGCTAGTAAAAATCCTGCGACCCACGGATTAAAGAGAATTTGACTAAACATAATAAACACAGTTTCATGGTTATCAAGTGGCGTACCTGCACCGATGCCGTCAAAATATGCAATCCCAATAATCCCAACAAAGATGGCTCCAAATAACGAAATGACCATCCAAGTCATCCCAACTAACCTTGCGACAGGAACCTCTCGCTCAGAGCGAATTGCCATAAAACGAGTGATAATATGTGGTTGGCCGAAGTAACCTAATCCCCAACCTAATAGAGAAATAATTGCAATCAGTGATGTTCCAGCAAATGCATCTAAATATGTAGGATCAATAGCTGCAACTGACGCTACGGCACTGTCCCACGTACCAATTTCATAAATGGCTACGATCGGCACAATGACTAAAGCAAGTAACATTAATGTCCCTTGAAAGAAGTCAGTATAACTAATCGCTAAAAATCCACCCAAAAACGTATACGAAACGATTGCTATCGTACCTACAATGAGTGATAACTGATAATCCCAACCAAATGTCCCCTCGAATAAAATCGCTCCCCCAACGAGGCCAGACGACGTATAGAACGTAAAGAATAGAAGAATAAAGAATGCGGATACAACACGTAACGTTCTAGACGTATCACGAAATCGTTTCTCCAAGAAGTCAGGTAGTGTAATGGCGTCCCCTGAAATATGTGTATAGCGACGTAGACGCTTCGCTAAAAACTGCCAGTTTAAGTATGCACCAATTGATAGACCAATCGGTAACCAAATCTCACTCAGACCATTTAAGTAAATTGTTCCTGGTAAAGCAATCAAGATCCAACTACTCATATCCGATGCCCCTGCACTAAGTGCGGCAACCCAACCATTTAAACTTCTTCCACCTAGTACATAATCAGACATACTCGATGTCAGTCGGTAAAAAATAACTCCACATACCGCCATACCAATGATGTAAACAATAAAGGTAATCAGGGTAGGAATTTCAATACCACTCATTGAGACTCCCTCCTTCTAAAGCGAATGTAACTAATTGCAGATAAAAGAATGGTTAATGACATTGGAACGAAAAGCCAAAATGCGGTGACCGCAGGCAAACCAAAAATCTCCATACGCACACACCTCTCTTAATCTAGTAAATATAATTTACATATTAGAAATTTAGCACAACTCTAACTATGACACAATGTTAACGTCGATGCTTAAAAACGTGAACACACATAAAAAAGACGACCATTATGATCGTCTTCAAATTAAACAAGCGTTTATTTAACTTATTGATGCCGCTCTCTAAGTGTCTCTAGCACGTCATCAACGGTCATCCCTTGTTCTTCTAGTAATACGAGCCAATGGAAAAGGAAGTCGGCACTCTCCCAACGCATTTCCTCACGGTCACGGTTTTTGGCCGCAATAATAATTTCTGATGCTTCCTCACCGATTTTCTTTAAAATTTTATCGATGCCTTCATTAAATAGATACGTCGTATACGCACCTTCAGGACGTTCGCGCTTTCGCATAGCGATTGTTTTCTCTAAATCTCGAATGATCGAGAAAGGATCGTTCGCTTGCCCAACATCCTCCTTAATAAGTGACGAAGTAAAACAACTGTAAGAACCTGTATGACACGCAGGGCCATGAGGTTCAACGAGTACGACTAAACTGTCTGCGTCACAATCGTACCTTACGTCAGTTACGGTCTGTGTATTGCCAGATGTTGCGCCTTTATGCCACAACTCTTCTCGACTTCGGCTGTAAAACCATGTTTCTTTCGTCTCAATTGTCTTATGAAGTGATTCTTTATTCATATAGGCAAGAGTTAGCACTTCTTTACTTCGAGCGTCTTGAACAACGGCAGGAATCAATCCATCGTCGTTAAATCGCAAAGAATCAATCTTCACCTAACCACCACTCCGTTCTCTTTTAATGTCTGTTTCACTTCTTCGACTGACGTTTCTTTGTAATGAAAAATTGATGCCGCAAGCGCTGCATCCGCACCAGCATCTTCAAACACCTCTACAAAGTCTTGTCGGTTTCCTGCCCCGCCTGACGCAATGACAGGGACCCCTACAACTTCATTGACCGTTCTCGTTAACGGCAGATCGAAGCCGGTTTTCCGTCCATCTTGGTCCATGCTCGTAAGCAGAATCTCTCCCGCTCCCTGATGAACAGCCTCTTTAACCCAATCCGTGATATCCCAATCGGTCGGCTTTCTTCCTCCGTGCGTATACACACGCCAAGATTCAATCGACTCATCCCACTTTGCATCAACAGCAACGACGATACATTGTGATCCGAAAAAGGCTGCTCCTTCTCCAATAAGCGCAGGCCTAAGAACTGCTGCAGTATTTAACGATACTTTGTCGGCACCGGCTCTTAAAATTGCGCGCATGTCCTCAACGCTGTTAATTCCCCCACCGACCGTAAACGGAATAGCGAGTGTTCCCGCAACTTCCTCTACAACGTCAATCATCGTTTTGCGTCCTTCATGAGAGGCGGAAATATCGAGAAATACGAGTTCATCAGCGCCTTGCTCATCGTAAAATGCGGCAAGTTCAACTGGATCACCTGCATCCCTTAAATCAACGAATTGGACGCCTTTTACGACCCGACCTTCTTTCACATCTAAACATGGGATTAATCGTTTTGTGAGCATCTTCGTTCCACCTCTTGAAGTAATGAAGATAGTTCAATAACGTCTGTGTAAAGCGCCTTTCCGATAATGGCACCTGTGACACCGTATTTGCGCAGTTCAAGTAAACGATAGATGTCCTCATTCGAAGAAACGCCACCAGACGTAATGATGTTCGCCCCACTTTTCTCAGCAAGTTCTTGATTCGCCTCGACATTCGGTCCTTCCATCATGCCGTCCTTATGAATATCTGTGAAAATAAACGTTTCACAACCTGCTTGTTTCATTTCAGAAGCAAGCACTTCTACACGGGCTTCAGAAGCTTCTAACCAACCATTCACTGCAACATAACCGTCTCTTGCATCCAGACCGATTACGATTCTCTTCCCGTATTTAGCGAGCATTTCCTTTGTGAACGCTGGTTCTGCTACGGCAATCGAACCTAGAATGACACGATTAGCACCCGCATCTAAATATTGCTTGATGTGTGCTTCTGTTCGAATCCCACCGCCAACTTGCACCAGTAGGTTCGTCGATTCAATCACAGCTTTAATCGATTCAAAATTCACAGGTTCCTTTTGTTTCGCACCATCTAGATCAACGACGTGTACATAGCGGCTTCCTTCACTTTCGAATTGTTTTGCAACGTGTACTGGAGAGTCATGATACACCGTTTCTTCATTGTAATCCCCTTGCTTTAAGCGAACACAATTACCTCCACGAATATCAATCGCTGGATAAATAGAAAATGCCGTCACCTTATTCTCTCCCTTCCGCTACATAACGAATGTAATTGTTCAACATACTCATCCCGAGCGTACTGCTTTTTTCTGGGTGAAATTGGGTGCCGAATACGTGATGTTTGCCGACGACTGCCGGAACATCCCCATCATAATCTGCCGTTGCCACAACTACGTCACTCGTATTCGCATGCACAACGTAAGAATGTACGAAATAAACATGCCCCGGTTCAGTTGCGTCTACGATTGGGTGCTCTGGTTGCAAATAACGCAATTGATTCCACCCCATATGCGGGACTTTATAGCGATCTCCGGCTCTCGTCTTACCGGCAAATCGTTTCACGTGACCTGGGAGAAACCCTAATCCTTCAGTGTGACCATGTTCCTCACTACTTTGAAACAATAATTGCATACCAAGACAAATCCCAAGTAGAGGCTCTTCATCTTCGACCCATTGCTTTAAGAACGAAGAAAGGCCGTTCTCATTCAAAATCTCCATGGCATCTTTAAACGCACCAACACCTGGTAAAATCAGACCGTCGCACGACTGCAGTTTCTCTTTGTTATCACTAACGATGTACGTTGCACCGAGTCGCTCCAACGCCTTAGAAACACTATGTAAATTACCCATACCATAATCTACAATTCCAATCATTTAGAGCATCCCTTTCGTTGAAGGAATTCCTTTTACCCGCGGATCAAGACTTACCGCTTCTCGCAATGCACGTCCAAGCGCCTTAAAAATTGCTTCAATAATATGATGTGTATTCCAGCCGTAATGAACATTTACGTGAACGTTCATTCGCGCTTCAATTGCGAGCTTCGCAAGGAATTCTCGAACGAGTTCTGTATCAAAATGACCGACTTTCGCTTGCGGCAACTCGACACGCCACTCTAAATGAGGACGATTACTTAAATCAATGACAACGTGCGCGAGCGCATCGTCCATCGGAACAAAAGCGTCACCATAACGTCTAATGCCCTCTTTATTACCGAGTGCTTCTTTTAACGCCACGCCTAAACAAATTCCGATATCCTCTGTTGAATGATGGTCATCCACCTCGGTATCACCGCTTGCTTTAACATCCAAATCAAACTGTCCATGCTTTCGGAATAAGTCGAGCATGTGAGTTAGAAACGGCACCGGCGTCTCGAGGCTCCCATTCCCTTCTCCATCTAGATTCAACGATAATGCGATGGCTGTTTCTCCTGTGTTCCTCTCAACTCCACCTTTACGCGCTGTCATTAGACCTCTCCTTCTTTTGTACGAATCTCGACCGCTCTTGCATGTGCTTCTAGACCTTCTTCACGAGCAAATGACGCTATTAAAGGTCCATTTTGATCTAACGCTTGTTTACTATAAGAAATAATGCTTGATTTCTTCGTAAAATCACTCACGTTCAACGGACTAGAAAAACGCGCAGTGCCATTCGTTGGCAACACGTGATTCGTTCCAGCGAAATAATCACCGACCGATTCTGCACTATATTCACCTAAGAAAATTGCACCCGCATGCTTAATTTTCCCGAGGAGTAAGTATGGATCTTTCGTCATGACTTCCAGATGCTCAGGAGCTAGTTGATTGACGACCTCAACTGCCTCAGCCAACGTTTCTGCTACATAAACTGCACCATAACTTTCAATAGAACGACGTGCAATCGCCTCTCTTGGCAACTGCTGAAGTTGTCGTTCAACTTCATCTCGGATGTTTTCTGCTAATGCATTGGACGTCGTTACAGCGATAGCCGATGCTCGTTCATCGTGTTCTGCTTGAGAAAGAAGATCAGCAGCAACATAAGACGGGTTCGCGGAATCATCGCATAAAACGACGATTTCACTGGGACCCGCAATCATATCAATATCAACGTGTCCAAAAACTTCCCGCTTCGCAGCAGCAACGAATACATTCCCTGGCCCAACAATCTTGTCTACAGGTTCTAACGTCTTTGTTCCATAAGCCAGTGCCGCTACTGCCTGTGCGCCACCTGCTTTGTAAATGTCTTTTACTCCTAGCTCATGAGCGGTTACGAGTACGGCTGGATGCAGTTTCCCTTCTGCATTTGGCGGCGAGACCATAACAATGCGTTCAACTTTAGCAACTTGAGCTGGGATGACATTCATGAGAATGGTAGATGGGTACACGGCCGTTCCTCCCGGAACATACACCCCGACCGAGTCAAGCGGTGTAATTTTTTGACCGAGAATCGTGCCATCGTCTTTTGTCATCATCCACGTTTGTTCCAGCTGACGTGCGTGATACTCTCGAATGTTTTCAGCAGCTTGACGGATGGCACGCAGCACGTCTTTATTTACGTGTTCATAAGCCGCTTGCTTTTCTTCTTCGGTAACAAAAAAGGAAGAGAGATCGGCACCATCGAACGTTTTCGTATACTGCGAAACGGCCTCATCACCACGTTGTTTCACGTCAGACAAAATTTCTTTCACGCTTGACTGAACGCTCGGATCAATCATTTCTACACTGCGACGTAGGCTTTTCAGTTCACCTTTTACGCGTTCAATTCTCACGACTCTCCCCCCTCTACAATTTGAGATAAACGTTCAACAATCTCATCTATTCGCTGATCTTTCATGCGATAACTCACTGGGTTCACGATCAACCGTGACGTTACCGCTTCAATCGTCTCAAGTTCTACGAGTCCGTTTTCTTTAAGCGTCTGTCCTGTCGAAACGATATCAACAATTCGATCTGCTAAACCGATCAGTGGTGCAAGTTCAATCGATCCATTTAACGTGATCACTTCCACTTGCTCACCTTGTTCTTTAAAATATTGCGTCGCTACGTTCGGATACTTCGTGGCGACCTTTGGGGCCACTTGCTCTCGTCTTTCGCCCGGCAAACCTGCAACAGCTAAATAACAAGCACTAATGTTTAGATCGAGCACTTCATAGACATCTCGTTGTTCTTCCATAAGAACATCTTTACCAGCAACACCAATGTCGGCAACACCGTGCTCAACATACGTTGCTACATCCATCGGTTTCGCTAAGAAAAACTTCATACCCGCTTCTGGCGCTTCAACAATCAGTTTCCGACCGAATGAAAAATCATCGGGCAATGGGTAGTTTGCTTTTCTTAGCAGTGTCGCTGCTTCTTCAAAGATTCTTCCCTTTGGCATCGCAATCGTTATCCATTCATTCATGATGCACTGCCTCCGATTCGCTGAATGACGTTTGTGAACGTTGAGGTGTATGCGTCTAAGTCTTCAATGCCAGCAACATGCTGGATCACAACACGTTTGCCTGACTCTCGTAATTGCTTTGCTTCTTCAACCGCTTCTTTTTGTCGCTCTTTACTAAATAAGATTAACGTTCGTTCTTGGTTCAATGGGCAGTCAATATGGTTCAACGCTTCCAATAGGCGATCCATTCGAATTCCAAAACCAGTAGCGCTTGCTTGACGGCCAAACTTCGGCACGAGCTCGTCATACCGACCCCCACTCGCAAGTGGAAAGCCTAATTCCTTACCATAGCTTTCAAACACAACGCCTGTGTAGTAATCAATATGCAGTACAACATTCAAATCAATGTTCATGTATGAACTAACACCGTAACTTTCGAGTACATTCCACACTTCTTGTACTTCTTGCAATGCACGCAGTGCATCAGGGCTCGAGACGAGCTCTTTTGCAGTCTCTAACATATCCGGACCGCCACGTAGTGAAAGGAGTTGCTCTAGTCGATTTTTATCTAGTGCGGAAATCGGCAACTTTCTGACATATCGCTTGAAACCAACGTAATTTTTTTCAAACAAGAACTGCTTAAGCGCATGAACATGATCTCCACTTCCGACAACTTCCGTGAACAACGCATTCATGAAACCGATATGTCCGAAAGCAAGGCGAAAGTGACGTAGTCCCGTCTTCTCAAAAGCGGAAATAAGCAACGCCATAATTTCTCCATCTGCGCTTACCGTCTGATCACCAATTAACTCAACACCATATTGCTCAAACTCCGCAGGTTTCCCCTCATGTTCTTGTGTACGGTAAAGTGCTGTATTATAAGCAAGGCGTAACGGTAACGGTTCGTCTTTTAAGCTGGAACTCACGACTCTTGCAATCGGAGCTGTCATATCTGGCCTTAAAACGAGCGTTCTTCCTTGTCTGTCCATGAGCTTAAAAAGCTTCGCATCGTGAATGGCTGATGCTGCACCGACGGTATCATAATACTCCAACGCAGGCGTATGTAAGGTTTGGTATCCCCATAAACGAACTTCTTCTGCAATTTGAGAAGTCACTTCTTCATTTCGATCATAAAGGAGCGGAAGAGTGTCTTTCATTCCAAGAGGCTTCTCAAACATAAAAGGGCTAGACATAACTCATTCCCCCAATTTTAACGTTTTTCACTTTAACTTGGTAGAGTGATAATGAATTAAAGATACTGATGAGTTTACACGCTCCACATTCATCCGTCAACCGATAATCGAATGTACTTGTTAATCGAGTCAGAATCATAAGAAAATTATACACGAAATTCATCCCCATAATAAAAAAGAACGACACATTTGCCGTTCTTTCCTGTCTATGCTGCAGCTTCTTCTTCGAGCGGCATATTGTTTCGAATGAAAAACACAAAGATCGGTGCCAGCATTCCGAGAGTAACAATCGTGAATACAAACAACACAACGTACTGCTCTGAATATTTCTTGTAGAGATGGAAGGACGCATAGATTGTAAATCCGACTGAAGCTAACGAAATAGGTAGCGCCAAGAAACCAATAAGTGGCATGACTCCAGCGATGATACCGAGGAGAAAATTCGCCGCTAGCAAAGAAACGAGAATCCAAGGAATCCCTTCTCGCATCCCACCTGTCAATCGACTCTGTACGAGAACACCGAGTAAGTAATACTGTGCAATTGGAATAAACGCTAACCAAGAAAGTTCAATATTTTGATTTTCAGCCATGCGATACAACCCAAATGCCATAAAGAAATACATTACAATAGCAAAAAGGAACATAAAAACAATAAAAATACCCATAAATGCAAGAATAGCTAGAAAGAAACCATCTTCTGCTGCCAATTCGAACACCTCCTTATTCTATGTACGATGCAAGGGGCCAAAGGTTTCAAGAACGTTTGATCACTTGCATCGGATTACCACCAACAAATGCGCCAGCAGGTACGTCTTTATGAACGAGTGTTGCTGCTGAAACGACAGCACCGTCTCCAATCGTGACGCCGGGCAAGATGAGCGACTGTGCGCCAATCATGACGTTACTTCCGATGTTTACGTCACCAAGTCGGTATTCATTCGTCAAATATTCATGAGCCAAAATCGTCGTATTAAAACCGATAATCGTATTACTGCCAACAGAAATTCGTTCTGGGTACATGACATCCGGCGTTACTTTTAGTGCAAATGACGTTTTGGCTCCAACGTCCATTTTAAGCAAATGACGATACATCCAGTTTTTCACACGTAAAAACGGTGTAATACGACTAACCTCAATGACGATGAAGTTCTTCGCAACCTTCCAAAACGACACCGTCTTATACATATGCCATAACGAGTTGTCCTTATTAACCTCGAAACGTTCAGTATTTCGAGGCATAATTAGTCTGCTCCTACGATGTGTAGTAGATCTCGCATATCTTCTAAAATGTAATCAGGATAAAGTGAGCGGACTTCTTCTAGTCCACGAACGGCCCATCCGACTGCCGCTGTTTGAGTTCCTGCACGCTTTCCTCCATCGATGTCGTGAGTATTATCCCCAACCATGATCGTTTGTTCTGGAGTGCTACCGAGCTGTGCCATCGCTTTTTTAATTGGTTCAGGGTGCGGTTTAACATTCTCTACATCATCAAACGTTACGATCGTTGAAAAGTAAGGTTTTAAACCTGTAATCTCCAAACCGCGCTCAGTTGTAGGACGGCGCTTCGTTGTCACAACACCGAGCTTATACCCTTTGTCAAAAAGTTGAGCTACGGCTTCACGAACACCTTCATATTCGCGAAGTAACTGATCGTGATGCAAATGATTGTGTTCAATGTACATTTCAATCATATCGTTCGCCAAACTAGGGTTCAGGCGAGTGAACGTCTCATCAAGTGACGGGCCAATAAACGGCAAAATATCCGCTCGTTTGTAATGCCCTGGATAATATTCTCCAAGTGTGTGTTCAAACGATGCGATAATAAGTTCGTTCGTGTCAATAAGCGTTCCATCTAAATCAAAAAGCACTGTATCGACCGTTTTCATGAATGATCTCCTCCTTAGACGCTTGCTTCTTCTCAGATCGATTCCAGAAATAAGCGACAATCATCGTTAAAAGAATCGCTGTTACAAGTCTAATCGCGAGTAACGGTAACACGGGGATCCCTAACGGAATAAAAATGAGCGTATCTTCAACAATCGCGTGACATGCTACGAGAAAGATAACGACGAGGTAGACGTCTTTCTTTTTTACCCCGTTTTTCTTTACTTCTTCTACCATAACACCTGCGCCTAACGCTAGACCAAAGAACAGCCCTGATGCAAGTGTCGTTGATGTGTTTGGCGCAATGCCTAGCATCTTCGTAAACGGCAGCATTTTACGTGAGAACCAATCTAGCAAATGTAAATCTCTCATCACTTCAATGAGTAGCATAATCGGAAAAACAAATAACGCGAGTTGCATAATGCCAAGGCTTGCTCCGATAAGTCCGTCTGCAACAATTCCTAAAACCCCACTAGGCTCAGCCGCAACATTTGCCTCAAAAAAGCCATATTGTGCAAGTTCTCCTCCACCGTTCCAAAACCAGTTGATCATAAGGGCGGAAAAAATCGCAAGGCCAATCCGCACACTTAAAATCACTGAAATTCGGACACCAAGCTTCGCAGCAACTGCTGACTCTACGATCAAGTTATGGCTAAATGACAGCATGACAGCAAGAATAAAAACTTCCTTCACAGTAAGGTCTAACGACAAAATTGCACCAATTCCCGCATACAGGTTTAAAAAGTTGCCTAGAACGAGTGGGATTGCTGCTTCCCCAGGCAAACCAAGCCAACTCATCACTGGTGCAATTTGTCGTGCAATCCAATCCAACACAGGCGTATGTGAAAGCACTGTAATGAGGAACGTGATCGGGAAAATAATTTTTGCTAACATCCAAGTTGTTTTAATACCCGACCTTAGGCCGTTTTTCAACGTCTTCATACGCTCCCCCAAGGGTATTCTATTTTTTAAACTGCTTTACCTCATTATTCATCTCTTTCAATAAGCACTCATTATTTTTTCTTCGTATTCTTCGATTTTTTCTTCGGTTCGTCATCTAAATATCTTATATCGGATTGCCCTGTTTTTCGGCGGTAAATGATCAGTACAATCGCACCGACAATGAGTACAATCGAGATCACTTGTGCCGTGCGTAGTAAATCAAAGATCATTAGACTATCTGTTCTAAGACCTTCGATAAAGAGTCGACCGAATGAATACCAAATGACATACGTTAAGAATAGCTCACCACGGCGAAGGTTTACTCGACGCAAGTAAAGCAAGATCGCTACACCTAACAAGCTCCAAAGTGATTCATATAAAAACGTCGGGTGATAGTACGCACCATTGATGTACATTTGATTAATAATGAACTCTGGAAGCATAAGGTTTTCAAGGAACTGGCGAGAAACTTCTCCACCATGTGCCTCTTGGTTCATAAAGTTACCCCAACGGCCGATCGCTTGCCCGAGCAAAATACTCGGTGCTGTAATGTCGGCTAACTTCCAAAAAGAAACGCCACGCTTTTTCGCAAAAACAATTGCAGTTATGACGGCTCCAATAAGCCCCCCATGAATTGCAAGTCCACCTTCCCAAATCGCAATGATTTGACCAGGGTTTTCTAAATAATAATCGAGCCTAAATAAGACGTAGTAAAGTCTGGCACTGACAATTGCGATCGGCACAGCCCAAATGAGCAAGTCCAAAATCAAATCTTTCGGTAAACCACGGCGCTTTGCTTCTTGATTCGCCAATAAGTAACCTAGAAAACCACCGAGCATGATAATTAATCCATACCAATAAATTGGCCAGCCAAAAATCTCAATGGCAACGGGGTTTAAAGGTTGCACGGATAAAAACATCTTACAGTCACCTCTTTCAATTACAATTCTTCTTTGTCGTAATCTTCAATAACATCCATTAGTTTGTTCGAAAATTCTTGAGCAGCATTAATTCCCATCCGCTTCAATCGGAAGTTCATCGCTGCAACTTCTACAATTACTGCCAAGTTCCGTCCTGGACGAACAGGAATCGTATATTTCGGTATTTCACTTTCAAGGATCTGTAATTTTTCTTCATCAATACCTAAGCGGTCATACGCTTTCTTTTCATCCCAAAGTTCTAAATGAACATTTAGTGTAATTCGCTTAAATGGTCGCACCGCTCCAGCGCCAAATAAGGTCATCACATCTATAATCCCTAAACCCCGGATTTCAAGTAGGTGGCGAATGAGTTCAGGTGCTTGTCCCATCAATGTGTCCGCATGTTGTTGACTAATTTCAACGGAATCGTCAGCAACAAGTCGATGACCACGTCGTACGAGGTCAAGAGCCGTTTCACTCTTACCTACTCCACTCGCCCCAGTGATTAATACACCAATTCCATATATGTCTACAAGAACACCATGTACAGCTGTCGTATCGGCTAACTGTGCTTCTAGAAAGTTTGTAATCATACTGATGAGACGTGTCGTTGTCATATCTGCACGCATGATTGGTACGCCTGAAGCTTCAGCGGCTTCCATCAATTCCGGTGGAGCTTCTAATCCTCTTGAAATAATGACACCTGGCGTGTTCGGTGTACATAACTTTTGCATTCTTTCTGTACGTTGCTGATCGGTAAGTCGTTCTAAAAACGTTAACTCTGTACGCCCGAGCAACTGTAACCGTCGCCGCGGATAATATGTAAAGAAACCGGCCATTTCCATTCCCGGTCGAGATATATCACTCGTCGTAATCGGTCGATAAATGCCATCTTCTCCACCGAGTAACTCCATGGAGAATCGATCGATTAAACTTTTCGCAGTGACTTTTGACATCGTCACACCTCCGAAACTATCCATTATCTTTTTGCAGATCCTATCTATTGTAGCATGAAAGAACTTCAAGATGAATGTTAGACATCCAGCACCCTTTGACAAGCATACATACAGCAAAAAGAGACCTTGGCTATCCTTCTGCCAAGGTCCCTTTTCGACTAAGAAGTAAAAGGTTTAGAAATTAGATTGAGCAATGCGTTAATTAACGCCATAACGACAGCAGCTAAAATCGCTGTACCGAAGTGATCAATTACAAAGGCATCTCCCATTAAAAATGAGATAAAGTAGAGCAAAAAGGCATTAATAATAAAGATAAAAATACCTAATGTCAAAACCGTCACCGGTAGCGTAAGTACGACTAATATGGGACGTACAAGCGTATTGGCAAGACCAAGTAAAACGGCAGCAATAAATGCTGCACCCCATCCGCTTAATTCAAACCCATCAAAAATCAATCCTGTAATTAACAACACTGCTGCATTTACTACTATATAAAAGAAACATCCGAGCATTGTGATCAAGCTCTCCTTCCATAAAAGAAGAGAGCGGACCCCGCCGCTCTATCCTTTATTCTTCACTCTCTGTTTTAATTGAAATTGAACCCGTCTTCGTACTTGCATCAATACGAATTTGATCCTCAAAGTTAGGGTTTGAAACGAGTGTCAACGTTTTCTGGATAAAGTCACGCTTCTCCTCATGGACGTCAACATTTGGGAGCTTCCAATGGTAGCTTCCCACATTTGTCTTCAGCTTCGCTTTGGTACTCACTTGATCAGGAACAATAACCTTCACTGAACCAGTACCGGCGTTTAAGGACGCATACCCTGTTTTCACATCTTTAAAGTGACAATGGATCGTTCCATTTAATGCTTCTGCATCAATGTCTTTATAACTTCCATCCAACTCTACGCTACCATTAGCTGTCCTCAAATCGATACGGTCAATTGTACCACCTTTAACGTGTACGGTACCGTTTAACGCTTCTGCTTCTAGAAGCTCCGTTTTTACTGAATCAACATCTAAACTTCCGTTAACAGATTTAATGGACAGATACGTTGTATCTGCATCAGCAACCGTCACCTTACCGTTAAATGTATACAACTTTACCTTTTCGAGCTTTTTCTTAGGCAAATAAACAGTCGTATTCAATTTAATGCGCTTCGACTTCGTGTAAAAATGAAGCTCGTTGTCAATGGATTCGAAGACCGTATTTTCTAAGAAGCTGTTTCGAGCTTCTTCAACGTGGCTCGCTTTATATACTTTCGCCGTACATTCAAGCTTCACGTCAGGCTCATCCCACGTCTTTAATTCAACTGCACCATTTTCGAGGGATAAGTTAAACAAGTCTTCACTCATGCCTGTATGCTGAAAGATATGGTTAACTTCGACCGCATTGCCAAAGTTAAAATCAAGATCAAGTTCTTTAATCTTCGTAACTGCTGACTCAACAAAATCCGAAAACCAACGTGCCCCTTCACTCCAACGGTTATTGTCGTCTTGATTTACATTTTGGTCCGATTGCTCATCAAAACGGCGATTCCCTTCTTCCCAGTTCACTTCTGTACTAAGTTGAGATTTGTCTCTCGTTGTTGAGCTGCTTACGGTCGGTTCAGTGTTCGATGAATTATTGCTTATGGCACGCATAAGCTTTTCTCCATCCTCAGCACTAATTTTACCTTCGTCAATCATCTTGAGAATCATCTTACGCTCTTCCATGTTGGTACCCTCGCTTTCCTTAACATTTAGCTATCTCACAATCTATTTACGAACAGCCACGGTATAAGGTTTCAAGCGTTTAGGAGCTAACAGATTCCTTTAGTTCATCCATGCGTTTCTTTTCTCGCTCTAAGATCGGTTTTAGGTAATCTCCCGTGTAAGAACCTTTCGTTTCAGCTACGACTTCTGGTGTGCCTGTTACGAGTATTTCTCCACCACCATCGCCACCTTCTGGGCCTAAGTCAACAATGTGATCTACTGTTTTGATGACATCAAGATTGTGTTCAATAACTAGAACCGTATCTCCATTATCTACCAAGCGTTGAAGTACTTGTAGCAAACGTTTAATGTCATCAACATGAAGGCCTGTCGTCGGTTCATCAAGAATATACAAAGAGCGTCCGCTCGTACGTCGGTGCAGTTGAGATGCAAGCTTCACTCGTTGCGCTTCTCCACCTGATAACGTCGTTCCTGACTGCCCTAGTTTTATATACCCTAATCCGACATCTTGTAACGTCTTTATCTTCCTGTAAATCCGTGGAATGTTCTCAAAGAACACAATCGCTTCGTCAACCGTCATCGCTAGAATGTCAGCGATGTTTTTGTTTTTATATTTGATGTCTAGCGTTTCACGATTGTACCGTTTTCCATCGCATTCCTCACATGGCACATACACATCTGGGAGAAAATGCATTTCGATCTTCAGAATCCCGTCACCGCGACATGTTTCACAACGTCCACCTTTTACGTTAAAGCTAAACCTTCCTTTTTGGTAGCCTCTTACTTTCGCTTCATTTGTCATCGCATACACTTCACGAATGTAATCAAACACACCTGTGTATGTTGCAGGGTTTGATCTTGGCGTTCGACCAATTGGGGATTGGTCGATGTTTACAACATAATCAAGTTGATCAATGCCTTCAATTTCTTTGTGCTTTGCTGGTTTCTCCCTTGCACGATGGAGCTTTTGGGACAGCGCTTTACGAAGAATATCATTAATCAACGTACTTTTCCCTGAACCCGAGACGCCTGTAACTGCATTAAAAACACCGAGTGGTATGTCAATCGTTACGTTTTTCAAGTTGTTTGCCGTAGCACCTTTAATCGTCAACTTCCGATCGGTTAACGCTCGTCGTTCTTTAGGAAGAGGAATGAATCGCTTCCCTGATAAATATTGACCCGTCAATGATTCAGGATCCTCCATAATTTCATCAGGCGTCCCTTCACTCGTAATATAGCCGCCAGCCAAGCCTGCACCAGGACCGATATCAACGATATGGTCTGCTGCAAACATCGTATCTTCATCGTGCTCAACGACGATTAATGTATTACCGAGGTCTCGCATCCGTTCCAGTGTTTTAATTAAACGTGTGTTATCCCGTTGATGAAGACCGATACTCGGCTCATCTAAAATGTACAGTACTCCCATCAGCGCAGAACCAATTTGGGTTGCTAAACGAATTCGCTGAGCCTCCCCACCTGATAACGTTCCTGCTGTTCGACTCATCGTCAAGTAACCGAGCCCTACATTTGCTAAAAACCCTAAACGTTCATCGATTTCATTAATGATTAACCTTGCAATCTGCTTTTCTTTATCGGTAAGGTCGAGTGTTGTTATATAGTTCTTCGCTTCAAGGATCGGTAAGTCTGTTACTTGCCCAATATGCTTTCCTGCAACGAGAACTGACAAGCTTTCTTTCTTCAAACGATGTCCTTTACACGTGCCACACGCCTTACTAATCATGTATTGTTCCATTTGTTCCCGAACATAATCCGACGACGTTTCATGATAACGTCTTGATATGTTGCGTAAAACACCTTCAAAGTTAATAGTACGCTCTCGAACCGATCCAAATTCATTTTCGTGACGAAAAACAATTAAATCTTTTCCGCTACCGTAAAATAAAATTTCAACATGTTCTTTCGGAAGCTCGTTAAATGGCACATCCATATCAATACCATAATGGGAGCAAACCGCTTCTAACAGTTGCGGATAATAATTAGAACTTGTTGGCTTCCAAGGTAAGATTGCATGTTCACGCAAGCTAAGAGAGGCGTCTGGAATGACTAACTCTTCGTCTGTCTCTAATTTAGAGCCTAATCCATCACACGTCGGACACGCTCCGAACGGATTGTTAAAAGAAAACAAACGCGGCTCTAGCTCTCCAATTGAGAAACCACATTGTGGACATGAATGATGTTGATTGAAGCGAATTTCATCGCCATCAATTAGATCAATTAGAATTTGACCTCCAGCAAGGTCTAAACCGGTTTCAAGTGACCCTGATAATCTTGCTTCAATCCCATCCTTAATAACGATACGATCTACAACGACCTCAATAGAGTGCTTCTTATTCTTATCTAACTCAATCTCTTCTGAGAGGTCTAGAATCGTTCCATCGACTCGGACACGAACGTACCCTTGTTTCTTTAAATCATCAAACACTTTCTTATGGGTACCTTTTCGTCCAGAGACAATTGGAGCTAGAATTTGCATTTTCGTACGTTCAGGATATTCTAGCAGTTGATCAATCATCTGTTGTACACTTTGGGAAGTGATTGGGATGTTATGGTTCGGACAATAAGGCACACCAATTCTTGCAAATAAAAGTCGCAAGTAATCGTAGATTTCCGTTACTGTTCCAACGGTAGAGCGAGGGTTTTGACTCGTCGTCTTTTGGTCAATCGAAATCGCCGGTGATAACCCTTCTATGCTATCCACATCCGGCTTGTCCATTTGACCTAAAAACTGCCGAGCATACGCTGACAGTGATTCAACGTAACGTCGTTGTCCTTCCGCATAAATCGTATCAAAAGCAAGTGACGATTTCCCGGAACCAGATAGCCCCGTAAAAACGACCAACTTGTCTCTTGGAATCGTAATGTCAACGTTTTTCAGATTGTGTGATCGTGCACCTTTCACGCGAATGTTCTCTAATCCCATATCGACGTCTTCCTTTCATAACTCTTGCAATAATGACGGTATTGTTCTACGACCCTTTTAATTCGATCAGAACGTCACGCAATTCTGCTGCTCGTTCAAAGTCCAACAGTCGCGCAGCATCTTTCATATCGCTTTCGATTTTCTCAATGGTTGCAACCCGTTCTTCTTTCGTCATCTTCTTCGGTGACTTGATCGTTTTCTCTTCGGCTGAATCATCCGTTGACAATGTCGCTTGTACGGTATCCGGGATCGCTTTGTTAATCGTCTGTGGTGTAATGCCATGCTTTTCATTATATTCGATTTGAATCGTACGACGTCGCTCAGTTTCATCCATCGCTACCCGCATCGACCCTGTAATCTTATCTGCATACATAATGACTCGCCCGTTTGCGTTACGTGCCGCACGACCCATCGTTTGAATCAATGAACGCTCCGCTCGTAGAAACCCTTCTTTATCCGCATCTAGGATTGCGACGAGAGATACTTCTGGAATGTCCAATCCTTCACGTAACAAGTTAATTCCAACGAGACAATCAAATTCCCCGAGTCGAAGCTGCCGGATAATCTCTAGTCGTTCTAACGTTTTAATGTCAGAATGCAAATACTTCACTTTAATACCGACTTCCGTTAAGTATGCACTTAAGTCTTCAGACATTTTCTTCGTTAACGTTGTAATAAGAACCCGCTCAGAGCGTTCTGATCTTTTGTTAATCTCACCAATCAAGTCATCAATTTGTCCTTGGATTGGTCTTACCTCTACTTCAGGATCTAACAACCCCGTCGGTCGAATGATCTGCTCTACTACTTCTGGAGCCTTCTCTCCTTCATAAGGACCAGGCGTTGCAGACACGTATACTGCTTGTGCTACTCGCTTCTCGAACTCTTCGAATTTAAGCGGACGGTTATCCATTGCTGATGGCAAACGGAAACCGTGGTCTACAAGAACTTTCTTGCGTGCTTGGTCACCGTTATACATCCCTCGAACTTGAGGTAACGTCACGTGTGATTCATCAATAATTAATAAGAAATCTTTCGGAAAGAAGTCGATCAATGTGTATGGTGAATCACCGGCTTCACGGAATGTTAAGTGTCTTGAATAATTCTCAATGCCTGAACAAAAACCCATCTCATGCATCATTTCAATATCATAACGCGTACGTTGCTCTAAACGTTGCGCTTCTAACAATTTATTGTTCGCATTTAATTCTTCTAGTTGTTCTTCCAACTCTTTCTCAATGTTGACAATTGCACGCTTCATCTTCTCTTCACGAGTAACAAAGTGAGATGCTGGGAATATGGCAACGTGATTTCGTTCGCCAATCACCTCACCCGTAAGTGCATCAACTTCAGTAATGCGATCAATTTCATCGCCAAAAAATTCAACGCGTATGCATTGTTCATCTCGCGAGGCAGGAAAGATCTCAACAACATCTCCACGTACACGAAACGTTCCGCGTATGAAGTTAATATCATTTCTCGTATATTGAATATCAACGAGATCATTTAATAGTTCGTCTCGACCTTTCTCCATATCGGTTCTAAGTGAGACGACAAGATCGCGGTATTCTTCTGGAGAACCTAAGCCGTAGATACAAGATACACTAGCAATAATAATGACATCTTCACGCTCAAAAAGCGCACTCGTTGCAGAGTGTCTTAGTTTATCAATCTCATCGTTGATACTAGCATCCTTCTCAATGAATGTATCTGACTGTGGAACATAAGCCTCTGGCTGATAGTAATCATAATAACTTACGAAATATTCGACAGCATTGTTTGGAAAGAATGATTTAAACTCACTGTATAGCTGTCCTGCCAGCGTCTTATTATGAGCAATAATTAACGTTGGCTTGTTAACTTCTTTAATGACATTCGACATCGTAAACGTCTTACCCGTACCTGTCGCACCGAGCAACACTTGATGCTTCCTTCCTTCGTTCACTTGCTTCACAATTTCTTTAATCGCTTGTGGTTGGTCCCCTTGTGGCTCATAAGCTGACACTAGTTCGAATTGATTCAACGTTGCTCTCCTCCTACCGTGCGCACATCTTTTGTTACTAAAATTATATCATAATTTCATAAAAGCGAACATACTTTCGGTTTTTATTTCTGTACACAAAAAGACATTCCCGTTTTTCAGCATTCTATATCACTAGAATACCTCTTTTAGGAATGTCTAATCACTTTTACTACGCATTTGTTTCATTTGATGTTGCTTCGTTCCCCTTCGTCTTCCACTCTACACCCATCTCTGGGCGTAAAAAGACGATGCCTAATTCATGGTGTTCATTGTCGTATAATGCCGCTTGTTCAATCCGCTTTTCTCCACGCTCATCTACGACTTCGACTTTCCCGTAAGCCGGGTTAATTTGTAGTTTCTGATAGAAGCTCCACTCACTATTCACAGGTTCTTGGTGAACTTTCGTTACGATTTCACCCGGTATTAATCCCATCTTCTCAGCCGGCGAACCTGGACGAACAGCTAATATAACGACACCATCAGCTCGCGGCGTAAAATAAGGAGTTGCTTTGCGGTCTTGTAATCGTTTCGAAAGTTGGACAGTGATTCTCAGTATTAACAAACCGACCAAAACATACAAAAGTGCGGTTGGGTAATAAAAAACCGCAAACGAAGACGCACCAGCAAGAGCTGCAACCCAAAGGAGCTGAGTGCTCGTCCGTGCAAGCTGATGTCCGATCCTTTCGGAATAGCTCACCGCATGAGCACCTAACAAAAATGGAACGAGTGTTACCGAAAGCCCGTCAACCACAGGTAAGAATGGCCACCAGTTTACGTTCGACACAAGCTCACCAGGAACAAAAACAAAAAGTGGGATTAAATATAGCCGATCAAAGCGTTGACCGCCAATCCACTTCCCTCTTGAACTCTTTATTCGCAGCGGTGAATAACGTCTACTACTGCGTCTTTCACGTAATAATACCGCTTCAATTATTGTTAGTACAAAAACGAGCAACAGTACCCATGCTGGCTCTGTCGTAGCTTCGGTTGGAAGCCAAGCCGCTTCATAAGTAATGTAGCTAAGCAACCATTGATCAATCAATAAAGCGAATAATAAACTATAGATTGGAGAGAGAAAGCGTGTACCTCCAACTACGAGAAGAATTAAGTAAACGACAGCGGTAATCATTAAGTATTCTGTTGATAATACAATTCCAAGTAGTACAACAACGACGGATGCAATAATGCCTGCAAGCACACCAGGCACTAACGGGTGTAGCCATTCTTCTGTCCACGGTCGAATTGACGTATGAAACATCCTGCGCTCGCGCTTCATCCGCCTAAATCCAACCCACGCCATTGCAACGATCGCTACATATGTAAGTGGATGTACAAAAAACATACCTATCCCTGTCAGTACATCGACCAGCCATGTCTGCATAGTGTGACCCCTTTATTGTCGTAATCAATTAATTCTAGTATAACGGAAACAGTTCGAAATAGCTTATAAAATAAATACATCCGTCGTTACACGGATGTATTTACCTAAATGTATAGACACCTATTGCTGTTCAAGGATAACTTCTAATGCTCGGTTTAATTGACGATCATTCTCAGGGTCACGGATCTTCTCTACAATGCTTGTGTGAAGTGCCTGTGCCGTCGAATCATCGACTTCACCCGTTACATCAAGATCATCATGCATTTGTTGAAACGCCGTAACCGCATTTTCTGTTTGTTCATCAAAGTACCCGTCTGTTCGTCCTGGCTCAAATCCAAGACCTTGGAGGATCTCTTGAGCACTCTTTACTTGATCGTTATTATCGTTAAGAACGAGTGATTCATCAATGGATAGTGCAGTTGAATAGAAGTAATCCGGTTGACTGATTTCAATCGTCGGATCTACCCCATCTTCATGAATGTTTTTCCCCGCTGATGTTAACCAACGGAACATCGATAAATTCATCTCACTTCCGTCCCCAAAATCATAGGATTGTTGGACCGTTCCTTTACCAAATGTCGTTTCACCTACAAGCTCATAACCACCGGCTTCATGTAAAGCAGCAGCTAAAATCTCTGAAGCTGAAGCACTACCACCGTTAATTAAACCGACAATTGGATAGTCTTTTTGATCTTCAAGTGTAGAAACCGTTTGTGAAATATCACCTGTTGGTTCTTCAATCTGAACAATTGTTTCGCCTTTTGGCAATAGTAAACTGCCGATATCTTGAACGCTGTTTAGGTATCCACCAGGGTTTTGACGAACATCAATTACTAATCCGTCGATCCCTTCATTCTCAAGGTAATGCAAGCCTTCTTCAAACTCTTGTGCCGTATCAACTGAGAACGATGTAATATCTATCACACCGATTGTTTGATCCTCATGTTCATACGTATTCGCATGTACTGTCTCAACAGGGATTGCGTCTCGCTCAATTTCAACTTGGAAAGGATCCGTTGCAGATGGACGTCCAATCGTCAGAACAACCGTTGTTCCTTTCTCACCACGAATTTGCATTAACGCCTCGTTTAATGACAATCCTTCCGTTGAATTGCCATCAACTTCTAAAATCCGATCATCGGGCATCAGCCCTGCTTCTTCTGCTGGTGAGCCTTGAATTGGTGAAACGATCGTAACCGAACCATTTACCATGTTCACCTCAGCGCCGATCCCTTCAAACTCATTACCTAGAGATTGCGTAAACTCGGCAGCTGTTTCACGGTCCATATAAACCGAATATGGATCATCTAATTCATGGAGCATTCCTCGAATAGCTCCTTCGTACAAATCTTCTTCGTTAACATCTTCAACATAGGATTCAGAGATGACTTGAAACGCATCATGAACCTTATTCCAGCCTTCACCTTCACTAGATGAAAGCTGATTCCCAGCAATCGGTGCTTCGTAATTGTTTCCATTACTTACACCCATACCGAGCAACAAGCCTCCTCCACCCGCTGCCAAAACTGTAACAGCAAGAACAACGATCCAAACACCTTTTCTATTCATTGTTGCTCCACCTCTATTTATATCCAGACCTAATGACTCTTCATGATTGTATGACAAGCACGTCGTACGTATGACGCTTATTCCTTCTTCTCATTTAAACACATTTCATCAGCAAGTACAAAAGGTAAATGGGCACGTTCTGTGACGTGTTTTTACGGGAATTTCTGCTCAATCATTGAAAGCGACAATCCTCTCTTCTGGCTTGTCAAGAAAGGATCTTCACCATCAGATTAAAGAATACAGCAACGTCCATGAGATCACAGAGCATACCTAAAGAAAACACAAGTCGCATAAGCAACTTGTGTTTTTGTATTATAGATAATTCATCGGGTTAACAGAGTTCGACTTGCTACCATTCCAAGTTCCTTCATGAACTTCAAAATGGAGGTGTGCACCCTGAGAAGCGCCCGTATTACCCATGATTCCAATTTGTTGTGTTCGACTTACAGATTGACCATTTGAAACATCAATTGAATCAAGATGAGCATAGAGTGTTTCTACAGTCCGTCCGCCAATCGTATGTCGAACGATGACGGTGTTTCCGTACCCGTTCATCCACCCAGCATAAGAAACCGTACCTGATTCCGCTGCTACGATTGGTACATTTGAACGTCCACCCGCTCCGATATCAATACCGTGGTGGAAGCTGCCCCAACGGGGACCATACTGTGAAGAAATTCTACCTGTAGCCGGTGTTGCAAGTGTGCCTCCAGTATCACCTACGCTTGGAGGATTTGATGCATTTGAAGAGTTATTGTTGCTAGAGTTAGAACTTGATTCAGATGAAGATGAAGGAGACGTTGACGCTGATGCGACTGCTTCCGACTCTGCTGCCTCAGCCGCTTCAACTGCTTCACGTTCTGCTTGTGCATTCGCAGCAGCAACACGCGCTTCTTCTTCAGCTTTCGTAATCTCAGCTTGCTTAGAAGCTACTTGATCGTCAAGAAGTAACTTTTCATTCGTAAATCCGTTAATTTCATCAAGAAGTTCGAGTTCTTCTTCTTTTAGATCAGACATAACACTTTCTTTAACTGCCATTGATCCTTCAAGTTCTTTACGTAACTCTTCGAGTTCTTGTAAATGCGTTTCCAAGGCTGCTAGATTTTCTTCAACCTTTGCTTTCTTTTCTTCTAACAATTCGTGATCCGCTTGATGCTCTTCTAAGATCGCACGATCTTGTTCTGCAATCGTTGATAACGTATGTACGCGTTCAATGAAATCTCCAAAGCTTTCAGCGCCTAAAATAACTTCTAGATATTCAACTGAACTGCCGCCACTTTTATACATTGAAGCTGCACGATCTTTAATTAGTTCATCTCGTTCAGCAATTCGAGCTTCGATTTCTTTAATTTCTTCTTTTAATGCTTCGATTTCTGCTTCAATTTCTTCAATTTCTGCTTCACGACTCGCGATCTCGCTCGTTGTTTCTCCGATCTCTTGATCGAGTTCAGCGATTTCTTCATTGATTGCGTCTAGATCCTCTTCAACCCCACCAAGCTCTTGCTTTCTTTCATTGGAACGTTCTTCAATTCGTTCACGTTCACGCTCAAGATCTTGTAGCTCCTGCTCTAGACTACTAGAGGCGGAAGCTGAATCGTGAATCGTCGTCCAGCTTCCTAGGGCGATCAAGAACGCTGCGGCAAACATGATTATTTTCTTCCCCTGCATGCTGCATGCTCCTCCTCTAAACCTTACTCGTTTATCTATACCTTCAAAAACTTGCGAACCGACATTTGACTACCAAAGATTCCAACGAGAATACTGACTAGTAGTAGCAAACCTGAGATTTGCCAGATCATTGGATTCGGCTCTACAAATGTGAAAAATGGAACTTGGTCATACATAAAGCTGTAAAGATAACTGTAACCTACTGTTAAGCCGGCAATTGGAATGATGGCTCCAATCAGTCCGATCAACGCTCCCTCAATGAAGAAAGGGAAGCGAACAAAGCTATTCGTTGCACCGACAAGCTTCATGATTTGAATTTCATCTTTTCGGGACAAAATTGTAAGTTTAATTGTATTTGAAATGAGGAATACAGAAGTAAAGATGAGGCCAATAACTAGTGCGCCCCCTAGTATTCGTACATAATTCGTTACTGTGAACAATTGTCCGAGAATTGACTCCCCATATTCGACCGATTCGATGGCTGATTGTGCGTTTACTTCTTCTGCAACTGCAGCGGTCATTTGTGGATCTGTAGCCTGAATGATTAACGCATCATTTAATGGATTCTCTTCTCGCAAGTTCTCGAATACTTCACCATCTGAACCCATGCTTTCCATAAACACGTCAAGACCTTCATCACGGTCTCGATAAACAACGTTTTCTACTGAATCATGACTTTCAACTTCTTCGAGAACAGACTCTTGCTCTGATGCATCGACATCATGTTCAAAAAACGCTCGAATTTCGACATCGTTCTCAATCGTATCAATGAGATGATTCGTGTTGACAATTAAGAATGCAAACGCCCCAACAACGAAAAGCATAATTGCGACTGCACTCATGGATGCAAAGCTCATCCATCCATTTCGACGTATGTTCTTAAACCCTTCACGACCGTGACGTGTGAGTGTTTTACGCTTGATAGCCATAAGAACCTCCCAATTCATCACGTACTACTTTGCCGTTTTCGATTGCAATGACTCGTTTTTTCAACGTGTTGACGATATGACTGTTATGAGTTGCCATAACAATTGTGGTGCCTCTATTGTTAATTTCCTCTAACGTCCCCATAATACTCCAAGCGGTTTCTGGATCTAAGTTCCCTGTCGGTTCGTCAGCGATTAAGATAGCCGGTTGATTAACAATCGCTCTTGCAATCGCAATACGTTGCTTCTCTCCACCTGATAACTCACTTGTGTTGAACCTCGCCTTAGATTTCAGACCTACAATATCAAGAACGTCCATAACCTTTGTTTTAATTTGCTCTGGTTCTTCTTCAATAACCTCAAGAGCAAATGCGATGTTTTCATAGACCGAGAGTTTTGTAAACAACTTAAAGTCTTGAAATACAACGCCGATCTTACGTCGTAGATAAGGAATCTGCTTGTCCGATAAATCCCCTAGGTTGTTCCCGTTAATCTGAATTAATCCTTCAGAAGGCTTTAATTCACGAATCATCAATTTGATAAATGTCGTTTTTCCGGCACCACTTGGGCCGACAACATATACAAATTCACCTTTGTCTATATGGATATTCATTCCGTTTAGCGCTTGTACCCCGTTTGGATACGTCTTGCGCACTCGTTTCATCGTAATCATGATAACCCCACACCTAATACACTTTTCTTGATCACGTAATCGCACACCTTTTCAGGTTTTATGTAGAATCATGGCATTCTTTGTCATGATCTACGAAAATTATTATATCAGACCCACTCTTTTTTTGTGTTACAGTTTCATTTCATGTGTTTAACAACCTACCCTAGAAATATAACAAAAAGAAAAAACGAGCAGCTATTTTGCTCGTTTTTCAATCGTAATCTGCAATGTAATTCGCTACAGCTTCGGCCTCTTCACCCTCTAATAAGCCTGCTGGCATACTCCCTGGACCTTGAACGATCGCGTCTAGTACTTCCTCAGCACTGTAGCCTGCTAAAGGCGGGCCAGTCGCACCGCTTTCATTGTCTTCCATTTGCCCGTGGCAACTTAAGCAATTTTGTTCATAAAGATGAGCCGCTTCAGCGCTGTCGTACGTACGACCTACTTCCGCTTCTTGATCAGTCGTTCCACCTTCTTCATCGCTAACCGGTTCGCGATCCTCCCCACAACCTGTTAAAAAAACGATTACTGCAACTCCGATGATCAAACAACGTTTCATAGCGCATCCCTTTCTTCAAAAAAAGCTTTCGGATTGACCGAAAGCTTTTTTGAATGTACATTACCCTTCTTCTGCAACATACTTCGCTACAGCGTCTGCATCTTCACCAGTCACAATATCTGCTGGCATGCTACCAGGACCTTCTTCAATTGCTGCTAACACTTCGTCTTCGCTATAGCCTTCAAGCGCTGGACCTGACATCCCTTCGAAGTCACCACCGTGACAACTCATACAGTTTTGTTCATACAGTGCCATTCCTTCTTCAGCACTTACAGAACCGCCATCATCAGCAGCTTCTTCCTCCATTGCACCATCATCATCCATCGCTGGATCTTCAGTGTCATCAGCGCCTCCACAACCACCAAGAATAAATGCAAGAGCACCCGTGATTAATAGTAGCTTCTTCACCCCTCATACCTCCCTTCCTTTAGGAAAAACGGGGCATACCATATGCCCATGACCTTAGTGTTCCTAAATCAATCCATTTTAAAACCCCGTCCAAGAACTTCTGTCGCATTGCTTACAACGACGAAAGCCTCATGATCAATTTTTTGGACCGTTCGCTTTAAAAGTGCGACTTCATTACGGTTTACAACGACCATCAAAACCGGCCGTTCATCATCTGTGAAACCACCGCTTGCTTGCAACTTCGTAACCCCACGATCAACATCGTGAAGAATTGCCTCTTTTACTTTGCCCTCTTCGCTCGTGATAATGAATGCCATTTTGTCATACCCAAGCCCTGTTTGAACGACATCAATCGTTTTTCCTGTAATAAAAAGCCCAATGAGTGCAAATAACGCCAGCTCGATACTAAACGCAAAAGCCGAAAGTGTCACAATGAGACCATCCATAAAAAACACACAAGCACCAAGTGAAATGCCTGTGTACTTATTAATAACTTGGGCAGCCAAGTCCGTTCCACCAGTTGAAGCTCCTGACCTAAATACGAGTCCTAATCCGGCACCAACACCAATTCCCCCGAATAACGAAGCGAGTAACGGATCACTCGTAAGTGGTGTCCAATCTTCGGTTAACCAAACAACAAGAGGTAAAAACAACGTCCCAACAATCGTTTTGCCTCCGTATTTCCAGCCTCCGAGTAATAACATCCCTACTAAAAACAGAGGAATATTTAACGCCCACAACGTAATGTGCGGTGCAATCCCCATCGTATTGTAGACAATCGTCGCAAAACCACTCACTCCGCCTGAAGCAATTTGGTTAGGTAGTAAAAATAAATTATATGATATCGCAACGAGTGCAGATCCAGTAAGTACGAGAAATAAATTCAGGAAAAATCTCGCGTTTCCTTCAAGCGGTTGCCTTCGTTTTGTGTCGATTTGAGTCATTTGAATTCGTACCCCTTTCATTCAATATGCACAAAAATTAAGCTGCCCATTCGGGCAGCTTATTGAGACCTTTATTATTTTGTGGAGAGTGTCGAACGTAAATACTCATCAATAAATGGATCAATACCGCCGTCCATCACCGCACCCGTATTTCCAATCTCATGGTTCGTCCGATGATCTTTCACCATGTTATACGGATGGAATACATAAGAACGAATTTGGTTACCCCAACCAATATCGCCTTGGTCTCCACGCAATTCATTAATTTCTTGTTGCTGCTTTTCGATCTCTAATTGATACAAACGGGCTTTTAGCATTTTCATCGCTTGTTCCCTATTTTTAATTTGTGAGCGTTCATTTTGACATTGAACGACTGTGTTTGTTGGGAGGTGTGTAATTCGAACTGCAGAGTCAGTCGTATTGACATGCTGTCCACCTGCACCACTTGCACGATACGTATCAACTTTTAAGTCTTCTGTATTAATCTCAATATTCACGTCATCGTCCATTTCAGGCATCACATCACACGATACGAAAGACGTGTGGCGTCGTCCTGAAGAGTCGAACGGTGAGATCCGCACAAGACGGTGCACACCTTTTTCTGCTTTTAAATATCCGTACGCATTATGACCTTTAATGAGAAGCGTTACGCTTTTAACACCTGCTTCATCACCAGCAAGGTAATCTAGCGTCTCTACAGAAAAACTTCGCTTCTCCGCCCATCGTTTGTACATTCGAAGAAGCATCTCTGCCCAATCTTGGGATTCCGTACCACCAGCACCTGGATGCAATTCTAGAATAGCATTGCTTTTGTCATACGGCTCACTTAATAACATTTGTAACTCAAAATCGTTAATTTGTTGTCCAAGTGATTTCAAACCCGTTAATAGCTCTTGTTCCAAATCAGCATCTGGCTCTTCTTGAAGCAGCTCGAAACTCACTTCCAAGTTCTCGAGCTCTTCTTCTAAGTTCCGGAAGGTGACCGTGATGTCTTTTAGTCCGTTTGATTCATCAATAACCTTTTTAGATTCATTTTGGTTATCCCAAAAGCCAGGCTCTGTCATCTTGAGTTCAAGTTCTTTAATGCGATCTTCTTTGACATCTAAGTCAAAGAGACCCCCTAAAGTCCGCAAGACGTTTTGTCATTGCTGAGATATCATTACGAATTTCTGAGCTATCCATGTTTATCATCCTTTATTATGCCCCGTGGCAATGTTTGTATTTCTTACCGCTACCACATGGGCAAGGCTCATTACGACCTGCTTCAGGTGTCTTTTTAATCGGTTGTTTTTTCTTTTGTTCCTGCTTTTGTTCACCGTGAGTCGCTTGTTGTTGTTCAGCGACTTGTTCACGTTGCATGTTGTTTCGAATTCTTGCTTTCATGACATAACGAGTCACTTCTTCCTCGATATCAGAAACCATGATTTCGAACATGTTGTACCCTTCTTGACGGTATTCGCGAAGAGGGTCGTTTTGCGCATATGCACGTAAGTGAATTCCCTGACGAAGCTGCTCCATTTGATCAATGTGATTCATCCATTTGCGATCAACCGCACGAAGCATAATGACCTTTTCGAACTCGCGCATCTTTTCTTCGCCAATTTCAGCTTCTTTTGCTTTGTAGTTGGCTTTGACCTTGCCTTCAAGAAGTTCAACGATCTCTTCTGGTTCCTTACCATACAAGTCGTTTACCGTAACATCGCCACGGTAAAGTACGGAGTTGTTCAGCTCTGCAATCAAACCGTCAATATCCCAGTCTTCCGGTACTTCATTTTCAGGCGTAAACTGCGCAACCGTTCGTTCGAGTACACTTTGCATCATGCCACTTACAACTTCTTCAAGGTTGTCTGACTCAAGCACGTCCATTCGTTGCTTGTAAATGATGTCACGTTGCTCACGCATTACATCGTCGTATTGAAGAATTTGTTTACGAGCATCAAAATTGTGCCCCTCAACTCGTTTTTGAGAATACTCAACAATTCGCGTAACAACTTTACTTTCAAGAGGCTCATCGTCTTCCATACCCATTTTTTCTAACGTACTTTGCATTTGTTCGTTTGCAAAACGTCTCATGAGCGTATCTTCCATTGAAAGATAGAACTGTGACATTCCTGGGTCACCTTGACGGCCTGAACGTCCACGAAGTTGGTTATCAATACGGCGACTTTCGTTACGCTCCGTACCGAGTACGAACAAACCACCTAGCTCCGGTACACCTTCTCCAAGTTTAATATCTGTACCACGACCGGCCATGTTCGTCGCAATCGTAACTGCGCCCTTTTCTCCGGCTTTTGTAATGATTTTTGCTTCATTCGCGTGGTTCTTAGCGTTTAAGACGTTGTGTTCAATCTTTCGTTTTTTAAGCATCTTTGAAACGAGCTCAGACGTATCCACATTCGCTGTACCAACTAGAATGGGTTGTCCTGTTTTGTGGATCTCCTCGACACGTTCAGCAACTGCTTTGAATTTAAATTCCATTTTACGATAGATCAAATCAGATTGATCTTGTCGTTGAATCGGAACGTTCGTCGGAACAGAAATAACGTTCATGTTGTAAATGTTTTGGAATTCTTCTTCTTCCGTCTTAGCCGTACCGGTCATTCCCGACAGTTTCTGGTACATACGGAAGTAGTTTTGGAACGTAATGGATGCTAGTGTCATACTTTCTTTTTGGATAGCTAAGCTTTCTTTTGCTTCAATCGCTTGGTGAAGACCGTCTCCATAACGGCGACCTTTCATCAGACGTCCTGTAAAGGAGTCAACGATGACCACTTCGCCTTCTTCGACTACATAATCTTCATCACGGTTCATTGCACGATGCGCTTTTAACGATTGGTTAATATGATGGGTAAGTTGAACGTTTCCAGAATCAAATAGGTTATCTAAGCCAAAATAATTCTCCGCTTTATTAACGCCTTCTTCTGTTAAACGTACGTTTTTGGATTTCTCTTCATACGTAAAATCTTCTTCTTCCCGAAGCATCCGAACGAATCCATCGGCTTTTACGTAAAGGTCTGTGCTCTGTTCAACAGAACCTGAAATGATGAGTGGCGTTCTTGCTTCGTCAACAAGAATTGAATCGACTTCATCGACCACTGCATAGTGAAGAGAACGCTGAACCATTTGATCTTTGTATAACACCATATTGTCACGAAGATAGTCAAAGCCAAACTCATTGTTCGTTCCGTACACGACGTCACACTTGTATGCTTCGCGCTTCTCATCTTTTGTTAGACCTTTTTCATTTAGACCGACAGTAAGCCCTAAGAAACGGTACAGTTCACCCATTTGCTCACTATCTCGCCTAGCAAGATAGTCGTTCACCGTAACGACATGGACTCCTTTTCCAGTAATCGCGTTCAAGTAAACCGGCATCGTTGCTACGAGGGTTTTACCTTCACCCGTTTTCATTTCCGCTGTATCACCGCGATGCAAAACAACACCACCGACTACTTGTACATCAAATGGACGCATTCCAAGCACACGGTCTGCTCCTTCGCGTACGACGGCAAACGCTTCCGGCAGTAGATCATCGAGTGATTCTCCGCCTTCATAACGTGATTTGAAGTTCTCTGTTCTCTCGGCAAGTTGGTGGTCAGACAATGCTTTCATGTCATCGCCAAGATCATTTACACTGTCTACAATCTTTTGTAGTTTCTTTAATTTTTTATCGTCTGTATCTCCAATAACTTTCTTTATTAGACCAATCACTTGACCATCTTCCTCTCAAAGTTGGGTTGATGTTGATGGAGTATATGAGGGTTTTACCTATTTACCCAATTTGTATCAATTGTCTCCAATCCCTATTTTAACAATTTGTCTTCTTTGATACAATGAGGGGAATTTGTCGTATCGTAAAAAAAGGGATCGCCCATCATTTGGGGCGATCCCTTTCGCTCGTTTTAAGCTTCTGGCTCAATCAAACCGTAGCGACCATCTTTTCTTCGATAAACAACATTTGTATCGCCGTTATCTGCATTTGAAAATACGAAGAATGAGTGACCTAGCATGTCCATTTGTAGAACGGCTTCCTCAGCATCCATCGGCTTTAAATTAAAACGTTTCGTACGAACGAGGTTAAAGTAATCTTCTTCCTCTTCAGGAGAATAACCGTTCGACAGTTCCGTTACACCGATTTCGTTTTTAAAGATATCCTTTGTTCCACTTTGACGAAACTTGCGATTAACCTTTGTTTTGTACTTGCGAATTTGTCGTTCGAGCTTCTCAACGACGAGATCAATCGCCGCGTACATATCTGAATGCTTTTCTTCTGCTCGTAGAAGAAGCTGAGACATGGGAATCGTCACTTCAATACTGTGTTCATTTGTGCTTCTCACCTGCATTTTAACATGAACGTCAGCAACAGGGGTCGAGTCAAAGTACCTCTCCACCTTGCCAACTTTCTTTTCCACATAGTCTCGTAATGATGGTGTTACTTCCATGTTCTCACCACGGATGTTGTAATTCATCATCAAGAACTCCTCCTTTCAGGATGTCTACACTTTCTATATACCACTCTTAAATCCCTTCTCAAACGACAAATTCGTTACAATAAAATGACAACATTCTTCCTAAGGGTCTAACCGTCTATTCCGTCGCACATACAGTATCCAAAAATATATGGTACGATACAGTCAGAAGCTCCAATGAAAGGGGATCTGACTGTGCGAAAATTACTTCTATCCATCACTCTCGCCGTAACTGTCAGTGTCGTTACCGCTTGTCTTGATTCTGATGAAGAAGATACAGAACGAGACGTCCCCGAAGATGAACGTGTAACTGACGAAGACCAACACGTTGAAGAAGATGAAAGTGAAGAAGCGCTCTCATGGATCACTTCATCAATGGAAGCAATGCAACAATTAAACAGCTTTGAAGTATCCATGTCTGCTGAACAACGTAATCGAAGGAATATTAATACTTCTTATGTTCACACCGAAACGACGCAATGGGTATCGAAGGACCCCTTTGCTTATCATGAAATTGCGACGATGACCGACCCGAATGATGAAGAACTTGAACGAACATTTGAAACTTATTTACATGAAACAGAAGGGTTTTACATTTATGAACCTAACTTTGAAACGTGGATGCACATGCCCGATGAAACGCTGCAATCCATGAACTCTTTACAGAACTACCAAGATGAACAGCAACTAACGATCCTTCTTGATTATCTTGTAGAAAGCTCCTTGTCTATGGAAGAAAATGATGATGAGACGATTACGATTACAGCAATTGGTGACACGGAAACTGTCAATGAACAAGGTGAACAGATTTCTGACGTTTTGCAAGGAGGGTTTGGTTTAATGATGGATGATTTGCAATCACTTCTTACCATCCAATCGTTAAATTATGAACTTACAATCGATCGCGAATCAAAGTACTTAGAGTCGTTCTCAATATCGATTGAATTGTTCATCTCGCCTGAACAAGGTGCACAAATTCATGCAAATCAACAATTAGACCTGACGTACGATCGCCACAATGAGATTGACCCCATCACGATTCCTGACTTTGTCAAAGAAGAAGCAGAGCCTGTACAAATTGATACAGAAGCTTTCCAAAACATGCAACAAGAAGGAACTGAATAAGCTGCCTATTCCAGTAGGCAGCTTATTTTTGTATTTCACTTCTTCTCTTGTAGTAACCACTGTGATGTTAATAAAAAACGCTGAAATGCCGGCAACGTGACTGTAGCAATACGTTCTTGCTTTGTTTTAACAGAAAGCGAGTCAAACGGTTGCTTTACCTCTTCTAAGAGCTTTTGCCATTCTTCATAAACCTGTTCATCTGAACGAAATATCGCATACATCGTGACATTTTCATCCCCGAACCGTCCAAACCCTTGAATAAGCTCTTCCCGCAAACGATCCGCAGGCTCCGTCTCACCTTGATGGTAAAACTGAGTAACAAGCTGCAAACCATCCGTCACGGTTTCTAGATATTCTGTTAACCGCTCTAAAAATTTGACTTGGCTCTCGACGCCGATTTCCATGTCATCACCTCACTGCAACCATAGCAAAAAGCCTCGAAAATTTAAATTCGAAGCTTAGTTTTTCTGATCAAAATAATAACTCGTCATCGGTTGTTGCGACGGTGTTGTTCCTTCGTATTGATCATTGATCTGCTTTTGAGCACGCACACGATGTAAGTCTCGACCAATGACGCTTCTTGCTTCGTGTAATTTCATATCGATCTTATTGTTCATGTCCATAATCTCTTTCGCGACGATCATGGTTTCTTTGTTTCGTTCAACTTGGTGTAACGAAGACAGTCTTAATTCTCTTCGCTCTAAATAACGATCGACTTTCTCGATGTATTGATCCCGTTCATCATCATTTGTCGGTAACGGCAGCGTAAGGTGATCATATAGCTTAATCGTTAACTCATGCAAGGCGTTTAAGCTGCTCATACAGGCAACTGCCCACCTTGATGACGGTTTTGACGGTCGACTTGAATGACTTGCTTCCACGTATCACGAAACTCTGTCACAATCGCTTCTGCGTTATCTAAGTTCTCTTTGCGGTTATGTACGTTAGCTTGAACGAGTTGGTCATGAACGTAATCATAAAGCTTGAGCATCTGTTCACTCGTCTCATCGTTCACTTGCAACGTGACCATCAATTCCCTAATAATGTTTTGCGCTTTTGTGATGTTCTTATTCTTTTCTTCATAGTTCTCTGCTTCTAATCCTCGTTTTGCCAACCTCAAAAACTTCAAACAGCCGTTATACAACATCAACGTTAACTCTCCGGGAGAAGCCGTTTGAAATTGGTTTTGTTGATACGCTTGTTGAGACATTGTCTGAGTATACGTCATCCGTAAACCCCCTTTAGAAATTACCATTACCAAACATAAAGTTATACAGCATATCTCCTTGACTGTTTGAACGGGCAATGGCTTGTTCCATCGCAGTGAACTGGCGCCAATATCGCTGTTCCTTTTGTGCTAATCGCCGTTCAAAGTTCTCAATTCTCGAATCCAATTGGTTCAATTCACGACCAATAGCAAATTGATGGTTTTGGTGACGCCCGTTAGAACCACCGGCTTTTCGAGAAATGGCGTCAATACCATTGTTGACATCTTGACGAAGTTGACGGGCAATTCCTTGATTCTCACCTGATCCAGCAAAGAAATGATACGCCCCTTCTGGATCGTTCTCCACCGCTGCTTGAAGCTTCGCTTCATCAATGACGAGCTTTCCATTATCCAAGTAATCCGTTGAGGTTGTAATCCCAAGATCACCTAAATGGCGAATGTTGGATTGATCTTGATCCACAGATTGATAAAGCGTCATCCGCATATTCGTTAAGAAGCTTTGCAGCTCACGATCCCGACTCATTAGTCCACTTTGAGCCTTTTCTTCCCAAAGCTCAATCTCATGATCAGACATCTCACTTCGTTGTTCACTCGTAAGAGGAGGATAATCTCGATTTTGCCGTTCATTGACTAACCCGTTCATTTCTTCAATAAGCGCATTGTACTCATCAACGAACTCTGTAATGTTCTTCACGATATTTTCTGTATCAACAGAGGAAGAAACACTGATCGGCTCATCAAATTGACCTCTTAATGTCATCGTTAAGTTGCCGATTGTGAACGTATTCGATTGTCTCTCAGTCTTTAATCCATTAATCTCAAACTCCGCGTTTTGGGCACCGTGTTGGCCTGATTCAAGATTTAGGACACTGTTGAAAAAGTTAAATGCCTCTCCACCATTTGATACGTCATCACCTTCATTATTTGAAGGCAGATTCAACGTATTGAAAATAATCTCCTCAGAACCCTCTTTTGGATTAAACACACCAGTCTCCGTTCGACTCACGGACACACGATTCGAAAATTCATCATAAAACATCGTAACCCCAATCGGGCTGTTGTTAAAATTGTTCATCACACTACGTAAAGAATCGGTTTCCGTAATGAACATCGTATGTGTCTGTTGTTCGCCATTCGCGTCAAACGTGCTAATGCTTGCTTTCGTATAATTCCCTTCTCCATGTGGGTCAACATACTCCACTTCAACACGTGCATTCTCTGAGACTTCATCTGGGGCAAACGTTAGTTCTCCGTTTTCGATGAAGACCTTTCCTTCAACAAGCTTCTCCTGCTCACTTACCACTTCATATTCTCGTCCATTCACTCGAACGACTGGGCTCTCACCAATGCTTTCACCCTCGAGTCCGAGCCTATAAACGCCATCTTCACCACGTTCTACAAGATCTCTTTTCACTTGACCTTTAGCCCAATTCATTGATTCTAGATTTAGATCTTTGAAAGATGTGTTAGGATCAATGCCTTCTTCACCGTTAATTTTCTCTTTGCTATGTGTTGAAGCTGCCTTTGCCAATTGACTTACTCGATCGATCGTATAGTGAGAGTTTCCTGTTCCTGATGTTGATGTTACTGAAACGAGTGATTCATTCGTTGAACTACCTGTTCTCGCTAAAAAACGACTCGGTGTTAACAAGCGATCAAAGATCGACTGTTCAAACGCCCGAACCTTTGTGTTTAATTCTCTATAGGCATCGACTTGCCAATTCTTAAATGTCTGTTGTTGGGTAAATTTATCCATCGGAGCTCGTTCTGCTCTCATTAAGTCTGATACCATTTGGTTAATATCCATCCCTGACGCAAAACCGGAAATTCTCATTAAAGCCACCCCGCTTCTTGACTTATTCTTTATATCGACTCATTTCATAACTTGTTAACGTTCAATCACAATTCCTTTTCAGCTCTCCATAAAAAAGACAATTGCTACATGCAACTGTCAACGTTCAACATCAATAATCACGCCTGCTTGCTTTAAAATTGCCGCGTTCAAATCAAGAAGCTTCTCTGGAGGGACTTCGCGGATTACTTCTTCAGACTGGCGATCGATGACTTGTACATAAATCCTTGATAGATCTTCATGAATCTTAAAACTCAAATTCGTATGACGCGACTCAAATTGACGATTCGCCTCTTCGACATGAATACGAACCGTATCCTTGCTAATTGGACGACCCTTCTCTTCTAGCTCTCTCGTTTTCTCTTTACTTGGTAACTGTTCCTGTACTCCATTAATGCGTCCTCTGAATTCCATGCCCGAAATGTCATTCATTTGCACAGCAGATACCTACTTTCTTACATGTTTGTTTACTATATCGGCGGATCGATCGCTCTCTATAGTCCCAAACGCAGAAATCCTTCTTTAGCCATATAAAACTGCTACAATCAGGATTCCATAATAAAAAAGAACAACATCCGAATAGGATATTGTTCTTATGCACGAATATCAACCTATGCTCCTTTAAACGGTTCAGAAACTTTTACCGCTTCCACTCTAGCATCAACTTGCATACGATCTAATTGTTCATGTTGCTCTAAAGCAACTTCTTGCGTTTTCTTAAGTAGCGCAACGTTCACATTAAGTTGAGTAGCCTGTTGAGATTTCAACATCGATAAACCAGCGATATCCATCTTTGTTCCTCCATCTACTTAGACATTTGGCTCAAGTGATAATGCAGACATGCACTGTTCTTTTAAACGCCGACTAGCCGGTAGGATTGTCAATGAGAGCATTTCAGATGCACGCACGGTATTCCCTAGCTCCACGAGATACATCACTTCCTCAATTCCACGACGATTTCGCGTCAGCCTTGCCTTTATGTTTCCAATTTCTCGATTATCACCTGTTCTAGGAATTAAACCTTCGAGCTCAGAATAAAACAGAAGCACTTCTTTTAAATGCCGAAGAACTTCATCACACTTTGCTTTTGAATCCATCAAAGCTTCAGCATGTTCTAAAGCATAAACGACTCGGTCACCAAGAATGCCAAACCGGTTGTACAATTCCCGTTCATGCACATTCACCAACTCCACAATGATAGTTGAGAAGCAACATTCATAGAGTTGCTTCCCTTACCTATATCGGTTTGTTTGGTCAAAATGTTTAATTGACTTATCCAGAACGTAACCAGCCCAATTGAATGACCCGCTTAATAGCATGTGTCCGATCATTTGCGTTGATCTTTTTCGTCAATTGACTGACGTGATTGTTCACGGTCGAAACAGATAAAAAATCATCTTCGGCAATCTTTCGATTGCTTTTTCCTTTTAAGATTGAATCTAGCACTCGACATTCAGATGCCGTTAAGCGGATCGATGCTTTCGCATGATCAAGCATTAAAGCATCTGGGTCCATATTCCTTTTTACAATTTCAAAAGGAGGCTCGTTAATGACTGACGAACGATTTAGTCGCAGTACTTCAATAAGTTCCGTTTGTAATAGAGGATCTACATAAGACGAGTAATCAATCGCTGTAGCAAAGTGTTGTGCAATCGACCTTGAGCTTTGATTAATACAAATTAACGTCGTAATATCCGATTCTACAGTTTTCTTAAGAAGATCTGGTGTATCTGCTGGAATCGCAGCACAGATACGAAAACGATTCATCAATCCATACAGTCGTCCGCTCTCTAATAAATAAAAACTCTCTTCTTTCGATAATAGTGATACATCATTTACTACATCGTCTACCGTGTCTGGGATCTGTTCTAAGTACTTTGTCTTAAAGCCACTAGCCTTTAAAGCAGTAAGTAGGAATTCATCGTTCCTTTTTCCACCTAATTGTAGCCAAAGAAAGGGAAGCGTCTTTCCAGTCTTATTGCCAAAGTGCAGTTGGGCAGAGGTGTGCATCAACAATCCCTCCTTTATCATCAATCCAACATCAACTGAGCAAGCACAACAGTTAATGAAAGGACTTTAGAACTAAAAACTGTATCAAGTCTAATATTTCACACAGGTGAAAAACATAATTATGTTGAAAGATTAACAATGATCCAATCATCAAACAAGGTGCGATAATCATGACAAAATAAGGGATCCTACTAAAAGACAGCAAAGGACTAGGTATTTTATATTGCTTTCCCGTACACTTTTCTGAACTTTTTCCAATTCCTCAATTACAGGTAAATTGGAATATAATCTTATAGACTTATATTTCTATATCTAGTCTAAATATCTATTATTTATGCTATTCATTCCGATTCGTTATCTGGGAAAATAGTTCCTGTGAAATTGATGCAGCAGCTTGATTTTCTTTTGCAATATCAACAACAATTTCTTTTCGATGTATGCTCACATGTTTTGGTGCTGCAATACCGAGTTTCACTTGATCCTTCTCGATGCTAATCACTTTTAATTCGATGTCATCCCCAATCATGATTGCGTCATCGACTTTACGTGTCAGTACGAGCATACGCTTCCTCCCTCTGAAACAATAGCGCTCTACGACGCGCTACTCTCTCTTCTACGATCACTTGCTTAGCAAACCTCTCTTTTACATTCATAACGATCGGAGCAGCCAAATTAATCGTTGAGGATTGAAATGGGTCTTGCACAGTAATGATTCCGAGCAATGTCGCATCTTTCGCTTCATTTAAACGTAGCGATTCAATTTCATAAGGTGAAAGTTCTGCTTCGAAGTCCGGGAAAAATTGAAAGATTTCACAAACGACAAAGGCCAAATCCTTCGTTGTTGCAGATTGTAAAATTTGAAAGGGTGTAGATTCATCACTAGCCATTGGCAGCAAAAAGAACGTATGCTCCGTCTCAAACGCTGGGAGCCCATAAGGGAATGTGATGCTCTTCGTTTCGTCCACAGTAACATCCCCGAAATATTTCGTTGAAATGTTCAACCAACCCTCACCTACTTTTTTTCTTTATTTTACCTGATTATTTTGCTAGTAACAAAAAAATAAAGCCTAAACTCAGGCTTTATTAACGTAAAAAGTCTATTAAACTCGGTTGCATAATTCTAGCACCTGCTGATAAAGATGCATTTAAGATACTTTCATGCGATACGAGTTGGATAATCGCTTCCGCGAAATCAACATCTTCATTGTCCGACATAATTCGGGTAGCAGTTATTAATTGTTGATCCATACGATTCTCAGTCATCATAATCCGATTTTGCCGAGCACCAATGTTTGCCTCCGCTGATAAAACACGATCAAGCTGTTGATCAAGCACGTCTAAATGGTCACCAATCTCCGTACCCGAGTCCGCACTTTTCATTGATCGTTCTAGTAAGATGAGTTCACCGAACCCTTCATAACCAAAAATATCCGCACCATTCGCATTGATTGGCATGTTTACGCCTTTCATCATCTGCAATTCGACGTCATCTTCGTTAATGGAAATGGCTCCACTTTCAAAGAAGACCGCTTTATTTACATCGATCTCACCAGGTGTTCTTCCTTCATCTTCAGGGTCTATGCCATGTTCTTGGTAACTACCATCCGTAAATTCGTATAAGACTCCTTCGTAAAATAACATCGTCCCATCGGGGGGGGCGTTAGGGTCTTCTACCGTAATGTCGAATTTCGATTTATCAATCGGCTGATTCTCTGTATCCGTACCATTAAATATGTACTTGTTATTGACCTTTGTATTACCAAGGTCTTTGATGTGATCAATCAGTTGTCCAATTTCTTCTGCAGCCGCTTTGCGCTGCTCGCTATCGTACGTATCATTTGCCGCTTGAGATGTGAGCTCTCTCATCCGTTGTAAGCTCGTGTTTACATCATAAAGCGCTTGATCGCTCGTCTCCATCCACGTATGTGCAGATGATAGATTCCGTTGAAATTGTTCGATTTCACGAACTTGAGTACGATAATGCATCCCACTCGTCGCCGATAACGGATCTTCCGATGCACGACTAAACTTCTTTCCCGTGTTCAGTTGATTTTGGTACTTTGAAATGTTGTTGTAGTTTGACTGGATATGCCTTAACGTTTGATTTGCGATCATAGACTGAGTGACCCGCATATCGTCACCTCACTTTCTTTTACCTACCGACGATTCCCATACCATTAATAATTCGATCCAACATTTCATCAATCATTGTAATCTGCCTTGCTGACGCATTATAAGCATGCTGGAATGAAATCATATTCACCATTTCTTCATCGAGACTCACCGCACTCATCGACAATCGGTTTTGTTCAATGGTCGATTGACGAACACCACTCGTATAATCCATACGCGCAGCATTGTTCGTAGCAACAGCCATTTCACCGACGATTGCACGGTATGATTCTTGTAGTTGTTCGATTTGATTAGACAATGCTAACGCGTTCGATCCGTCACCTGAAACGCCACTCCCGGAAGCTGCGATGTTGTCAAGGTTGTTGATTGCGTTATCAATTCCTAGACGATTGTTCTGTTGATCGAAAGTAAAGAAATTGATTCCCGTAGATTCATTTAATCCTTGCCCTGCTTGGTGTGTTGTATTAAATGCTGTGACAAATTCATTCATCATACCTTGCAATTCTTCTAACATTTCTGGATACACACCAATTACTTGAGCATCATCACCCTCACCCATAACATACCCGTAACTCTCAACGAGGGCAGCTACTTTTCCGTGTTGTGAAGGGATATCCAAATAAACGTTGCTATCCTCATCCGTATCATGATTGAACGTAATAGTACTTACTGCATTTCCACTTTCACTTTCATTAACTGTCATCTCTAGAAAACCATCTGCATCGAGTATCTTACTTTCTTCACCATTTGAATTCTTCAAATGAATCTCTAACGGGCCCAATGCAGTTGGGTGACGGTTATCTTTAGGTTGATTTTCAGCGTGTTTCACTTCAATTGGAATGAGCTCTGACAGTTCATCGATTAATCGATCGCGTTCGTCATAAAGGTCATTTGGTAAATAGCCGTGTGGTTCTAAGCGATTGATATCCTCGTTAAGATTATGAATCTGCTCTAATAACGTGTTTACTTGCTTTGTCGTACCGTCTAGCTCATGCTTTAGCTCTTGCTGGACGCTTGTTAATGAGTCAACGATATAGTTGTACGTATCCGCAAGTGTCTCACCTTGTTGGCGTACGACTTCACGAGCACTTTTATCACTTGGATTGTCCGCTAGAACTTCAATGGCACGCCAAAAGTCATCCATCACAATTCCGAGGCCAGAGTCTGACGGTTCATTCATAATGTCTTCCATTCGGTTGTACGCTTCATGCATTTTTCCCCAATACCCTGCTCTTGAACTCTCGCCTCGGTATTGTAAATCTAAAAACTCATCACGCACCCGTTGCACTGATTCTACATCGACTCCAGTACCGATTTGCCCCGCAATCGAGGGCGCATTCATTCCAGGTGCTGGAAAAGCTTGCGATGCATTGAAGTTCACCCGTTGACGTGTATAACCTGGTGTATTCGCATTTGCGATATTATGTCCAGTCGTCTGTAACGCTCGTTGCTGGGCCATTAGCCCTTTATAAGCCGTTTGTAATCCGTGAAATGTTGACGTCATCACGTTCCCCTTCCTTACGCTTTTGAATCAAACGCAGAAAAATGCTGCTTATTTTCGTTTCCTTGTACTTGATTCGGTGGCTGATATGACTGTGAATTATCTTCTGGTCGTAACATATCTAACGTCGCTTCGACGACAGATAAACTATCGGTTACGAGTTGGCGGTTCAATTCATTTTGATCTTTCAACTCTTCCATTGTCGCTTTAAGGTCTGTTCTAAGAGAGTGCAAGACGTTCTTCTCTTCTTCAGGTAAATACTCTAGCCATTCATTCATTGGCAAGTCTTGTACGTGCTTTGGACAATACCACTTTACGACCTCTTCACTTCTCGACTTCCGTTCCCGCTCAAGGTATCGCAACTCTTTCATCTGCTCTGCTTCCAGCTTCACGAGGTCTTGAATGCCTTGAATATCAGCTTTTTGGAGACATTCTGTCTTCTTCTTCGCAAGTGACAACAAATAATGATGCCGTTGCTGAAGTTCTTCTAACGTTTCTACAAACTGATGAATTTGACTCATCTAATCCTCACCTCAACGACCATTCCAAAATTCATAAAGCTTCTCCACTACTGCTCGTTCATCGATTTCATACGTACCATTGTCAATCTTTTGTTGTAGCTCTTGAATACGCTTTTCACGTTCAGTTGGAACAGGCTCTTCTTGCATTTCTAACGCTTTTGAAGAGATCTCTACCGAATCCTTTTTCTCATGCCCTGACGCTTTAGACTGGACGTTTTGTGCGGATGATTGGTAATAAGAATGAATAGAACCGTACGGATTAATCTTCATATTCATGATCTCCTTCCATCGTGATCGTTTCTGACGAAATACGTTTGTTTACGTTTATTATCGCTTTCTTCTATATGTTCAGCAAGGTCTTTTGACATTTGCTTTTCGCATGATTTACACAACTTTCCGTATCTCGTTTTCACTTTACAAAAGTAACAAGACCATTCGAAATTCGGTAAGTCAATCAACTGAAGTCGTCCTTGAGAAATGTAATCCAAAATACGCTGCTCAGAAACTCCAGTCGCACTCGACGTTTCAGCAATCGTTGATTGTCGATTTTCTCGTCGCCTTAAAAACGTACTGACTCGTCTAAAATAGGCTTCTTCTTGTTGATAGCAACGAGGACAAAGATCACGAATCGTTTTCACGTACAAACTCCCACACGATACACAATTAACTAGTTCTGTCACGTTGCCACCTCTCTACTGTTCTTCTACTTAGTATATCGGCTAGTACATGCGAAGTTTAAGTATGACGAAAGGCTCACAATTCAACTCCGAAATAATGTCATTGAACTGACAGAAGTTGCCCCTGCTTCAAGTAAAACCGTCGCCGCTTTACGAACGGTAGCACCAGTTGTATAAATATCATCAACCAACACTACATTCTTTGACATTACGCTCTTTTGATTCGTCACCTCAAATGGTCGAGAGCGACCTGCTACCCTTTGCCAACGCAATTTCTTGCTCGTTTTTTCTTCATGAATGATACGAACAAGAACATCAGTAATGTTTGTTCTTATACAACGTGCGAGCACTTCTGATTGATTAAAACCACGCTCGATCATTCTTTTTTCGCTTAAGGGGATTGGAACGATCAGGTGTTGATTGAAATTCCTTGCATACATTCGTTTAAGTTCTTGTTCAAATGCCTTTGCAAGAACGACGTCTCCTCGGAACTTAAAGCGCGCAACAAAGTCTTGTGCCCATTCGTTATAGGAAAGAAGCGATACATTACGGGTTAACTTGCTCGACCAATAAGTACTATTCTCCCAACGAACGCAGTCTAAACACACGGCTGAGTCTGCTTGAGGTCTATAACAACGACTGCAATGAAGAGTATTAATCCATATCATTTGCTGCGAACAAGCGTAACAAAACCGACGATACTCACGCCTAAAAAGCGTATCCCAGCTTAGTTGCTCTTCAATTGCTTTTTGACAATAGAGGCAACTGCTCATCTCTCATTCATCCTTTTAATCTGCTTAACGGCCTGCTTCATCGCAATCGTTGTCCCATCATGTAAAAAAAGTACGTCTCCTTTTGGATCTTCTAAACTCCGACCCGCTCTGCCTGCAATTTGGACGAGCGCTGCAATTGTAAATACATCGTTTTCAGCACCTAAAATAAACACATCAACACTCGGAAATGTTACACCTCGTTCTAAGATCGTCGTTGTAATTAGACAATGATACTGTTTATGGCGGAATGCTTCGACAATTTCTTTTCGCTTGGCATGTTGACTGTGAACACAAATGATATCTTTACGAGCAATGATTGATTCCAGTCGCTCAGAAACGTTGATACTCGGTACGAAAATGAGTAATTGACGATCTGACTCTCGTTCTTGACGGTTCATCCAAGCTGTTAATTTAGGAGGTAATTTTCCACGTTCCACATAAGTACGCCAATCACCAATCCACTTTAAGCTAGGGACAGGCAAAGGGTAGCCATGATACCTGCGGTTAATCATAGCAATTTGGTTGTTTGTTTTTAACTTTCTTATAAGTGAGTGTGGAGGAGTAGCACTTAAATAGTAGAATTTTGCAGAGGGCTTTGCCGCTTTATTGACAGCAAAACGTAGAGAATCATCGTAGTGATAAGGAAATGCATCGATCTCGTCGATGATTACAACGTCAAAGTATTGAAAATAACGTCGCGTTTGGTGCGTTGTTGAGATAACTAAAGGTGAAGATTGAAAGCGTTCTTCACTTCCGCCATAAAGAGCGATACTCCGTAAGTTCGGAAATGCTTGTCTGATTCGGGGGATTAACTCAAGTACAACATCGGTTCTAGGGGTCGCAATAAGTAGCGTTTTCTTTTGATCAATCGCTTCAATAATAAGCGGGAAAAGCATTTCAGTTTTGCCTGCACCACACACCGCCCATACGAGCAATTCATTGTTTGTACGATGTTGGAGAATTTCAACCATTTGCTTAGAGGCACTCTTTTGTGCGTCGGTCAGTAAACCATGCCAACTCAGTCGTGTCTTTGGAAATGGTTCAGCAACCGGAATATGTACGAGTGGTGTACACGTTGTTACCTTACCCATCATGATGCAAGAACGACAATATAAGCACTTGTTACGGCCACACCAATAACAATCAAACATGGCGAATTGCTCTTGATCTTGATTCCCACAACGGTTGCATGTTGCTTCAGAACGCTTTAATGAAATTCCTATACTAAGCTGCAAAGTTCCTGCAATCAATTGGCGACGAGTAATGATTTGTTGGTCAGTGAGCTCACTTATGAGTAAAGACTTCCCTTGCAGCGTCGGAAGTGGTGGACTTGGCTTAAGGTGTGTAATGACTGCAGCGTCTGATTGTACGTCGTCATCTTGCTGGACCAAGTCACACGGTAATACGACTGGCGCGAACTGTCCTTTCGGAACAACCCAAACACATTTCAAAAGCATTCCTCCTAAAAAAAGACGGCTTAGCCGTCTTTTAATTACTTTCGTACCATGTAACTCCAATAGAATTCTCACCGAGGTGCGTACCAATAACAGGGCCAAAATATGAGATGGAAACGGTAACGTTATCGTACTTTTCCTGGATCTCCTTTTGAATTCGCTCGGCTTCAGGTAAGGCATTCGCATGAATGACACTAGCATTTATTTGTTTACCTTTACTTGCTGATTGATCAAGAAAATTTAAGACTCGTTGCAGAGCTCTCTTGTACGTTCTAACTTTCTCATAAGGCACGATGACTTTGTTTTCAAACGTTAAGATCGGCTTAATTTTAAGTGCACTACCAATTAAGCGTTGCGCACCGCTTAAACGGCCTCCACGATGAAGGTGATTTAAGTCATCAACGATGAAGTAGGCTTGTAACGTTTCACGTACCTCTGATAAACGCTTGAAGATTTCATCCACATCTTTACCGTCTTCGATCATTTGTGCAGCTTCCCTAATGAAAAATGCTTGAGGTTCACAACTGATCTCACTATCAAAAGGATATACCTTCGCATGTTCAATTGAACGTGCCGCACTCACAGCTGTTTGGAACGTTCCACTAATCCCACTTGATAGATGAAACGACAAGATTGCATCGTGGTCTTTTGCTAATTGCTCGTACGTTTCAATGAAATGACCGAGTGCAGGTTGAGAGGTCGTCGGTAGATTGGGGAAGCTTCTCATCTTATCGTAAAACTTCTCGTATCCAAGGTTTGTTTCTTCAATTGTCTCTTCCCCGAAGTTCACACTTAAAGGAAGTACTTTAATTTGATATCGCTCGATCGTTTCCTGATCAAGATATGCTGTACTGTCGGTTACAATCGCTATTTTTGACATATTTGGACCCCACTTCTCCATTATGTTCCTATGTATACTATAAGTTTTTTTCAAACTAAATGAAAGAAAAACAGAAAAAAAGTCGAAGCACGTAGGATGCTCCGACTTTTTGTTATCTTACTTTTACCCAGCCTTTTTTAATGGACTCAACAACAGCTTGCGTACGGTCGTTTACGTTCATCTTCTGAAGGATATTACTTACGTGGTTCTTAACGGTCTTTTCACTAATATAGAGGTCTTCACCGATCATGCGGTTACTAAAACCATCAGTCATCAGCTGTAGAACTTCACATTCTCTACGTGTCAGAATGTGCAGTGGCTTGCGGTATTCCACTTCTCTAAAGCCAACCTCAGTTTGATCGCTCGTTGCCGCAACACGATCACCTGTTGCCAATCGGCGGTACTCTTTAATTAGGTTGTGCGTGACTTTCGGGTGAATATACGCCCCACCTGAACCGACCACTTTCACTGCTTCAATGAGTGCATCTGCATCCATCTCTTTCAATAAATAGCCTGCAGCACCTGTTTTTAATACGTGTGTCACATACGTTTCATCATCATGAATGGAAAGAATTAACACTTTCACATCAGGAAATCTTTCAATGAGGTGCTTTGTCGCCTCTACTCCATTAACGCCTGGCATGTTAATATCCATTAGAACAACGTCTGGTCGATGTTTCGCTACGAGTTCAGCAGCTTCGCTACCGTCGTCTCCTTCAGCGACAACATCAAATTCGTTCTCCATCGCCAATATACGTTTGACACCTTCTCTAAATAATTTATGATCATCAATTAGAAGAAGTTTTATTTGATCCTGTTCTCGATCTAACATCACTATACTCACCTCTCCGCGTACAAGGATCTACTCCTCGTGCGTCGCGTTAAAATTCAAAGTCTATTAAACTTCTTGTTTTAATTCAACAGGTACGGAAAACATTAACTTAGTCCCTTTACCCTTAGCACTCTCAATGGTAAATTGACCTTTCAGCATGTTGACTCGCTCTTTCATACCCATTATACCGAAACTATCTTCTTTCTTCTCTGACTGATCAAACCCTAAACCATCATCAGAGATAATGAGCAGTACCCGCTCTTGTAGTAACTGTACTTTAACAATAATTTGAGACGCATTTGCATGCTTTAATGCGTTTTGGACAGCTTCTTGAACGAGGCGGAACAGCGCGACTTCTAAATTCGGCTCCATTCTTCGTTCATCGCCTAGTACGAGAAAACGTAAATTCACATTCATGTCTTCACGCTCATCTACTGAGCTTAAATACTTTCGCAATGTGGGAATGAGCCCAAGATCATCTAAAGCCATTGGCCGTAAATCATAAATGATTCGCCTTACGTCAGCAAGGCTCATCTTAATTGCTTGTCTAACGTCCTTAACTTCTTGAAGTGCACTTTCAATGCCCTGATCATAATAGAGACGTTCAACTAATTCAGCGCGAAGTAACACATTCGCTAAAAGCTGGGCAGGACCATCATGAATATCCCTCGCAACACGTTTTCTTTCAGCTTCTTGCGCTTGGATAATCTTCAGACCAAAAGCTTGCTTTTCTTTCGCGTCTTCAACAATTTCTCCAACTTCACGTAAATCGCCAACGAGGAAATTATGAACGACTGACACTTGTCCAACGAGCAATTCTGCTCTTTCAATCGTGTCCTCAAGCTCGAGCAACCTGCGCTCAACTTGATCTCGTCGCTCTCTAACTTGTTTCTCTTCTTGATTTAATACGGCCAATTGTATTTGATGTTCGTTGGCATGCTCATACGCTTTCCGAACTTCTTCATTACTGTACTTTCCAAATTCACGACTAACTTCTGCTAAGCGGTTGCGGGCCAATTTGGCATGGATTTCTTTCTGATCTGTCAATCGAATAATCTCCGCAACTTTCACACGCAAATCTTTTAATTCGATCTCCAACCCCGCGTATTCTTTTCTCGTTTTCTCACAGATTTCAAAGATCTGTTCTTTACTATCTCTAACCGTGTCCATCATTTGCTCAATGATTTGGTCTAGCGATTGTTTAGAACCCATTCCATAATCACCAGCCTTTCGAATCGTTTGTTTGACACTATCGTGCGATTCGATATGATTATTTTAGCACATTCTTAGAGGTCTAAACGGCTATTAAGAAGAAAAGTTCAAGAAATAACATATTCTGCGTTAGTTGTTATACAAAACGCTGACATGTCTGACACTATCATGTTTATCGCTTTTCGTGTGTTACAAAAACATTATAAAGTAGTTACAGTCTCGAAAGGGGAAATTCCACTTTATGCTCAATTCGTACTATACAGTTAAAAAAACGGGTCAAGCTGAACAAACAATACAAAAATCAAGATTTATTACGCACATGAAACGTGTAACAACTGAAAATGAAGCTAAAGAATTCATAGAAACGATTAAAAAGGAACATTGGAATGCAACTCATAACTGCTCTGCTTATGTAATCGGTGAAAATGATGAAGTTCAAAAAGCCAATGATGATGGCGAACCTTCGGGTACTGCAGGAGTGCCTATGCTAAATGTCCTCCTCAAACAAAAACTAAAAGATACAGTTGTCGTTGTAACACGATACTTTGGAGGAATTAAGCTCGGTGCAGGCGGGTTGATTCGTGCATATGGAAGCAGTGTTTCCGTAGGTATAGAAGAAATTGGGGCAGTCGAGCGAAGCCTAATGCAACACTACGAAGTAACGTGTTCCTACGAATTGCTAGGGAAAATAGAAAATGAACTTCGTCAATCAACGTACACGTTAATTGACATAAACTATGCAGAAAATGTAACCTTTCTCACAGCTGCACCCGTTGAAGAAACAACAAATTATGAAAACTGGCTCGTAGAAATCTCGAACGATCGTGTAACGTTCAATGCAACAGAAACGTCCTATGTTGAAGAAGATCGCGAAAAAAGATAATCCAATAATGAACAAAGTTAGACAAATTTCCCGGGAAATAGTCAAGAAAGGAGGTTCCTATGGAAGAAGAAAAACAATCAAGAACACTCCAACGACGTAAAATGCGTAGAAGGCGCAGAAGGAAAAGAATTGCTGTCTTTTTCATAACCGTAGCGACACTTTTATTCCTCGTTGTAGGGGGCGGATTAACGTGGGCATGGTCGCAAATATCAGGCTTAACGAACGATACGTTCAACCCACTCCCAAGAGAGGTGTCTGATTTGCGCCCTGACCAAGAGTCAGTAAACATTCAAGACGACCATGTATCCGTGCTCTTTCTAGGTGTGGATAGCCGCGAAGGTGCAGTTTCTGGCCGAAGTGATGCGATGATCTTAGCTACGTTCAATCGTGATGACTCTAGCGTTAAAATGCTCAGCATCCCTAGGGACTCCTATGTAGAGATTCCAGGCCGCGGCTCTGAAAGAATCAGCCATGCTCATGCTTATGGGGAGCACGATTTAGCGGTCGAAACCGTCGAGAACTTTCTTGACGTACCTGTTGATTATTACGCAACGATTAATTTTCAAGCATTCATAGAGATTGTTGATACGTTTGGTGGCATAACAGTCGATTCCGATATTTCGTTTTCCGAACAAGACTCAGAACACAATCCCGATGCTATTTTTATTGAAGAGGGTGTTCAAGAACTTAACGGCGAGGAGGCCCTCGCTTATGTTCGCCACCGTAATACAGATGGCGACCTCGCACGAGGAAATCGTCAAACGGAAGTCATTGCCTCATTAATTAATGAAGCTACGTCAATTTCTAACATTAGTAATTATGATGATGCATTTAAAAGCTTGGAAAATAATATGAATCATAATATTGAAGGTTTTCAAGAACTTATTGCCTTTCATTCATATGCCTCTTCTTTAGACAGTATGGAACGATTTCAGCTTGAGGGAACGTTTGAACGAATTGACGGGTCTGAAGTGATTGTAATTGACGACACATCACTTGCAAATGCGCGATTGAAATTGCGAAACCACCTAGAATTAGATGATTCTGAGCATCCATAGGCTTGGCAACAAATTCCGACACATTTAGAAATAACTTTATTTACTTTTGTTCTACTAATCATGTAAAATATATCTAATGTGTTTTGAATTAAAGTGAACGAAGCATGGGAGGAGCCAGCTTTATGGCGAGAGAACAAACACGTTCCTTACGTCTTGAACGCAAAAGACGTCGAAAGAAACGTATCATAGTTTCAATGATTACTCTTGCATCACTGGCTTTTATTGCTGTAGGGGTTGGACTTGCATATACCATTTATCAAGCTGATCAAATCACTCGTGATACCGATGTACAACTCGATCGAGGAACGGTATCCAAGCAACGAGATGTTGAAGTTGACCCTTCCATAGACAATATATCCGTTTTATTTCTAGGTGTAGACAATCGTGATGGTCAAGTTTCGGGAATATCTGACGCCATCGTATTGGCAACATTTAATCACAGAGAACAATCTGTAAAGATGCTAAGTATCCCTCGGGATTCATACGTAAGCATTCCAGGTCGAGAAGCTCGTGACAAAATCAATCATGCTCATTCATTTGGAGGTACTGATCTTGCCGTAGAGACGGTTGAGAACTTCATTGATGTGCCCGTTGATTACTATATGACGCTTAACTTCCAAGCATTTATTGATATTGTGAATACATTCGGCGGTGTAGACGTTGATGCATCTCACGCCTTCAGTGAACAAGATGCAGATGGCAATCCAGACGCCTATCACATTCAAGCCGGGGAACAAACGTTAACTGGGGAAGAAGCTCTCGCTTACGTTCGTCACCGTAAATCAGACGGCGACCTCGCTCGTGGGGAGCGACAAACCGAAGTGATTCAGGCACTCATTGAAGAGGCAACATCCGTTTCTAACCTCTCCAATTACAGCCAAGCGTTCCAAGACCTCCAAAACAACATGAAGCACAATTTTGGAAGTTTCAATAACATCAGTGCTTTTCATAATTATGTCACTTCATTAGATGACATTGAGCGACATCAATTAGAAGGTGAAGGCACTTACGTGAATGGTGTGTTTTACTTTGATGTGGACGACACATCACTTGCTAATTCAAGAATTGCACTTCGCAATCACTTAGAGCTTGATCATGACTCCACACCTATGGACCATACTGAAACCGCAGGTGAGAAACAAAACGATTAACACTACGTAAAAGCGATGAAAAGACCTTCTTTTCATCGCTTTTTTGCTGGTTGCTTTTATATTTGATATATTAAGAGCATTACGAATGCCTACATTTCGAACAACTAGTAACGATAAGGGGGCTAACATGAAAGGCAAGCAAATAACGATACTTTTTATATTTGTCGTTATTGCCGGGATCGCGTGGTGCGGTGCTTTTATTGCTGCAAAAGATCAATACCTTACGTTTGAGGACCCATTCTTAGATCAGGCAATACGAGAAGATTTACATTTAGAAGAAAGCGAAGGTGTGACTGCTGAGCTTGCCCGCTCAATTACTTCACTCGATTTATCAAACCAACAAATTGAAAACCTTTCAGGCCTTGAATATTTTGAAATGCTTGATTCCTTAGATTTGGCCAATAACAAGATTGAAGACCTTTCTGTCCTCACAGAACTAGGAAGGCTTGAAACACTTTCTCTAGAAGATAACAATATTTATACAATTGATTACTTAGCTGAACTCTCTGCTTTAACGAGTCTTAATTTAAGAGAAAACTATGTGACAAACATTGAACCTATTTCAGAGCTTATTGATTTAGAAGAATTAAACCTACGAGAAAATAGGGTTTCATCTATTGTTCCGATTAAAGATTTAGAATTCATAGAAGACTTGAATTTACGTTACAACGAAATTACACTTATTGAACCCATCCTTACCTTACCTAACTTACGTGAACGCCTGTTTATTGAAGGAAATCCAATCGAAGATCTCCTCATACTCACAAGTGTATATGATGATTTAGAAGACATAGACATTCCTCGTCCAGAATATCATCTTACTTTTTCTCAAGAAGGAGGCAGTTATACAGAACCTTTTACTCTAGAAATTAATACCCTTGCACAAGCCAATGGTATCCTTCGCTATACCGTTGATGGCAGCGAAGTCACTGAAGAATCGCCTGTTTATAATGAAAACATATCTATTAACGAAGGACAGACAGTTCGTGCAAAGTTCTTTAGCGATAACGGCGAAGGAGGTCCTGAAGAAGGACAATCTTACATTATAGATGAGGCAAGTCATCTGCCCATCATTTCAATTGCTACCGATGAAGCGAACCTTTGGGACGAAGAATACGGCATTTACACACCTGGAATTTACTATAATCCCGAAGCTCAAAACCCAGGATCGACCGGCAACTATCATCAAAGTGGACAACAATGGGAACGCCCTGTATTTATGCAATTATTCGAGCCAGATGGAAAAATTGGGTTAACACAACATGCTGGAATTCGGATCCACGGTGGTGCATCACGCTCGTTAGATCGCAAGTCCTTGCGATTTTACGCTCGCTCAGATTACGGAGAGAACCGATTCCGTCACCCGTTATTCGGTGAAGAAGAGCGGGATTATTTTAACCGTTTTATACTAAGAAATTCAGGACAAGACTGGAACCGCACACTATTTAGAGACGCCATGATGCAGTCGCTCGTTGAAGATTTAAATATGGAAACTCAGTTATATCGACCAGCAAAGCTCTATGTGAACGGTGAAGACTGGGGATTGTTTAACATTCGTGAGCGCTACGATAATCATTATTTCAGGTTTGCCCATGATGTATCCGAAGAAGACTTAGATTTATTGGAAAATCACGGAGAAATAGTAGAAGGCTCAAATCATGACTTTATGCAACTACGTTCAATGCTGACGACCTCTGACTCATCGGATCCTGAAGTGTATGAACAATTAAAGAATGAAATTGATATTAATAACTTTATGGATTATCATATTTCACAAATTTACTTTGGGAATGTGGACTGGCCACACAACAATGTGAACATTTGGCGTGAACGACCTCAAGGTAAGTGGCGCTGGGCACTTTTTGATACCGACTTTGGGTTTGCCTTGCCGACGACTGAATCTTCTGCTATGCATAACACATTGGAGCACGCGACAAATGAAGCAGCAGCTTGGTCGACTTTTATGCTTCGTTCATTACTACAAAACGAAGAATTCAAACAGGGATTCATTAATCGCTATGCGCATTATTTAAATACTCGTTTTGAAGCAAACCATGTTGTAGATCGTATTAATGAGTTCCATTCAGCATTAGAACCGGAGATGTTGAATCATATTGAGCGTTGGAATGAGCCTGATTCACTTGAAGAATGGGAAGACCAAGTAGATATATTGCGTGATTTTGCAATGAACCGTCAACAGTTTAATCGTGCTCACTTAGCTCAACACTTTGCGTTAGATGGTTGGAGTGAAATGACAGTCGTTAATACTCATTTTGATAACTGGAGCCTAGCAGGCTTTGACTTATCCGAAACTGAAGCTGGATACACAGGCATTTACTTTACAAACACACCGATCCAAACTGATTTTAATGAAGAAGTTGACATACAATCTTCAAATGAAGATGTTGCTCAAATAACGAGCGATAATTCAATCTTGCTTGTTGGTGAAGGTGAGGCAGATGTTACTATATCGAATGGTGATGGTAATTCTATCGTTCATCTACATTTCAACACTAAGCATGTTGAGCAAGATGTCGAGCATGTTGAATTAGGTGAAGGAAGCATCACGCCTACTCATAACGACACAATCTCTTGGGTTAGTAGTAATGATCGAATTATTGCTATTGAGGAGGACGGTACTTTCGAAGCTCAACAGTACGGTGCTGCTACCTTATTTGGAATGGATTCTAGTGGCGACATTGTAGAAATACATCATACTCACGTTAAGGAAATTGCTGAAGCAGGCACGACGATTAACCCTGATGCTGAAGGTGCTGTTACCTTCGTTGGCGGATGGTCTGAACAAACACGTGATGATGAAAGCGATCATGTTATGCGTTATTCCCAAGAAACCGCCGCAACGGCAACATTTAGTTTTATTGGTACTGGGTTTGAATGGACGAGCATGTCCAACTTACCGTTTGGCGTAGCCTCTGTTTATGTTAACGGTGAGCTTCATGATACGGTCCAAGACAACAATGGTTCCTTCGAAGTTGCTGACTTGGAAGAAGGGCAACACGTCGTAACGATTGTTGTTGATAATGTTAGCGATGATGCAAACGATGACAGTTATGTAAGTATTGACGAAATCACGATTAACTAACTAATATGAAAAAAGCTAGAAGGTACATGTTATGTACCTTCTAGCTTTTTTGAATTTAAACTTTGTTTTATGGCAACGTGTAATAAAGCTGCGTGTAATAAGGACGATTGTTACGTGATTCATCAAATGCAATTCCGACGCCTGTATGTGAATAGTTGCCAAGCAAAGCTTCCCGATGGCCATTTTGAGAATTCAACCAACCCTCAATCGCATCTAATGGGCGGACCTGACCTCTAGCCAAGTTCTCCGCTGCCGAACGGTAATCTACGCCGTCGGCATCCATGCGATCAAACGGGCTAAGACCTTCACGGTTTGTGTGACTAAAATAATTATGCCTTGCCATATCTCGACTATGGTTTAAGGCAGTTTCTGATGCATCATCCAAACGCTCTAGTGAGTCTAAATCGTGAGATGCGCGTATGGCATTTGCAAGATAAACAATTTGAGTTTCATACGTACTACGGATTGCACCTGTTGCATCTGGATAGTATTGATCGTAAGCATTTTCTACTGCTTCATCAATAATAAACACACTAGAAACTTCATTATCATTGTGTGTATCATAATAAAACGTTACTAAATGATCGTTTACAGAGAACAAGTCTTTATGTCCGTTGTCAATTCTATAACGCATACCGTCCTTAACAATTATCGATTCAGGACTTCCATATTGCTCACGTACGTCTGTTTTATTAGCTCCCTTGCTGATCTCACCACTTGCTCTCCAGCGCTCTTGAGGAGTTAACGCAGCAACGACGATCCCATCTTCAATTCCATATTGAATGTATTGATCCCAATCGTCGTGATATACATACCAACGGAACCCATACTCACTATCTAGGATTTCTTCAGGATCACCATGAAATCGTTGCACATCTTCTAGTGGATCACCGATACTAATACCATCAAATGACCAGTCTCCACCATAAAACGTTTCATTGGTCGAAGACGATCGAAATTCCTCATTAAGAGCCCTTGCCATAAATATACTAAACTGAGCTCGACTAACATGTTCACTTGGACTATACGTGCCATCATTTTTACCTGTAGAAATATAATTGGTAACAACAGGGGCAATTTCTTCATATGCCCAATGCGATTCATTTAAGTCTTTGAATTCAACAGAACGATCTGCTTCTAATTCAAAGGCTCTTGTCAACACTGCACTCATTTGAGCTCGAGTCAATGTTTCAGTTGGACGAAATGTACCATCTGATCCACCAGTCATCACCCCAGCCTCGCCCACTCTTTGGATAGCATCATAGTTTTGATGGGATTCATCTAAATCATTATATTCTCGATACTCGGTAACATCGTCTAAATCCAAAGCCCGATCTAACATCACTGCTGTTTGAGACCTTGAAATGGTTTCTGTTGGACGAAATGTACCGTCAGAATAACCTGTAATAATTCCTTCTTCAAGTATGTAATTAATCTCTTCATACGCCCAATGTGTACTTGTCACATCTGCGAAAGAGCTTGCTTCTGCTTCTACTAACGGTGAAGTAAACACAATAGCTCCAATCATACTTATACCTATAAGCTTTTTCACTACATGACGCCTCCATTTCTTTCTTTCATAATAACAAATATTACTAGTTTTGAGGAAATGAAATGCTATTCGGTTATTAAAGGAACCTATTAAACGTGAAACTCTTAGTTATTTCCATAAAGCCTTACTAGAACTCATAAAAAGCGAATTGGGATTATGATGAAGGATGCTTTCATGAAAAATGGTATGACTCTTAAAGAGTCATACCATTTACTAACGATACATTCACTATTTATCTGCTTACTAAAAAGTATTCTCACAGATTTCTTACTCGCTTTAAATTAACGATAGAAATCCAAAACCCCTTGGTAAAGTGCTTCTCCAGCTCGTGCTGGGTATCCTGGTTGACGCATAATACTAGCATCTCCTGCATTCGTCACAAAACCAAGTTCAATTAATGAGGCAGTCATGTTCGTATTTCTTAACACTGAGAAGTTTGCTGGATCAACTCGACGATGCACCATCCCAGTATCACGAACAAGACGGTTCTGAAGAGCGGTAGCTAACCTCCGACTATCAGGCCCATCATTTGGATGATAAAACGTCTCTGCACCTCTCGCAGTTGCTGCTGGGAATGCGTTTGCATGGACGCTAATAAAGAGATCTGCGCTAGCCCGGTTAGCAATGCGCGCACGTTCTACTAATTCAATGAACGTATCATTAGATCTTGTCATAATGACATTTGCACCGCCACGCTCCAAGCGATTCGCAAGCTCTCTTGATACTTGTAGGTTAATCGTTTTTTCAACTAAACCGTTGCCAGTTGCACCAGAATCGCGACCACCATGACCTGCATCCACGACAATTGTTCTTCCTGCAAGAGGGCCACTACCGGTTGAACCAATTGCTAAGTGTTCAACACTCGTGTAGCCTTCTCCACCAGAGAATGAAATTTTAACCCAAGGACCACCGTTCACATATTCATAGATTTGCACTTGAGTACCCCGTGGTAATCTGTGAATAACATTATGACTCGCTCCAGGTCCACTTCGGACAACAAGGTTATGATGAGTAACGCTAGCCGATTCAATCGCTTCTCCAACTTGAGTAACGTTTAGGTGATCCGCATGTGTAAATGCAACTTGACCGTCATAGACAATCTTCACCCACGGTCCACCATTAACAAATTCATAAATTTCAACAACATTACCATTTACTAAGTGGCCAAGTGATTGCGCTGAACCGCTTGGCGTTACTCGAACTGCCAATCTTGAGCTTGTGTTTACAACACCTTTAGCTACAATTTCACCAAGTTCTTCGACGGGATCTGGAATCTGTTCGGGAGGTTCTGGGCTAGTAGGTGGCTCTTCACTACCTTGAATTCTTAAATAATCGCGATGCGTGTAAGCCAATCCACCTTTATATGTAATCTTAACCCAAGAACCACTACCCACTCGCTCATGTATGAGTACTGAATCTCCCCGTGTTAATGTGCCGATTCGTTCTGATGATCCACTTGGACTTATTCGTACAGCCAAATTATTATGATTTACTGTTCCTCGTTCAACAATCGGCAATGAAGAATCAGCAACATCAAGAAATGTTAAGTAGTTACTATGGGTATAAGCGTCAACGTTGTTAAACTTCACTTTCACCCAAGGTCCACCATTCACTTCTCCATATACTTCTAATGCATCACCAGTTGTCGCTCCTCCAAGTCGACTTGAAGAGCCACTTGCTAAACTACGAATCGCTAAGTTATGATGAGTCACTATCCCAATTGATGTAATGCGATTAAGCTCTGGACCCTCATTTTCTGGAGGAGGAGTGGAGCTCGCCTCTTCAATTTGAAGATGATCGAGATGAGTGTACGCAACACCATTGTTATAAATGACCAAGACCCAGCGAGAGTTCTCTTGATATTCTAAAATTTCTACTTCTGTACCCGAAGTCAGTCGCCCAAGTATTGTAGCACTTCCACTTGGTTGGTCACGCACTACTAGTGTATTCGCTGTTACAATTGCACGATCAATTACTTCTTTACTATCATCTTCTGGCACAAGGCTCGTCTTATTCGTTATGTAACTACTATGTACAAACCCTGTACCGTTACTCATTTCTACTTCATACCACTCACCTTGGTTATGAACATTTACAACTGTAACTGTCGCCCCATTTCGGAGTTGGCCAACTCGATCGAACGTTGTGCCAGGACCCGATCGAACGTTCAGAGCTGAAGCAACAGCTACCGTTCCTTCAAAAGGCACATCTAAAGTAGCAGCTTCAACCGTTTCCGGTTGGAAAATTGAACCTTTCGTCAAGTCAAACCATGGAGCGCATAGAACGACTGCCACTAGAGCAAAAAGCATGATACTTCTACGCATTTGTGCCAAAACTCCTTTTGTTTATGTAATTATACCTAATCTTCCCTCCTCCGTATTTCCTAGTTAAATATGCTCGCATTATAGCATATCATGGAAAAGATTGTCATAGAGTAACAGTTATATTACAAAAAAATAGAGTAGGAACCATCAATATTATTAATTCGATGAAACTCGATATGACAAATAACGTCAAATTCATTGTCAGAACTTTAAAGATCTTTTGAATGACCTTTTCTTTTCTATGTAATTCTTATACACTAAATTAGATGTAGAAAACTAGATTTACCTCCGTGTAGACCTTATGAAATTAAAGGAGATTATGATGAATAAATGTATTCCGATTTTCCTCTCATCGATACTATTTCTTACTGGTTGTTCAACGATGGGAATGGAACGTCACCTCGCTGATGAGCGGGAAGTAGACCTTGAAAAGTTCGGATATGAAGAAGACGATGACTTCACTTTAAATGAGTCTGTCATGTACAACATGTCTGACTTAACCCGTCTTGATCAACTATCAACTAGCCATATCTCAAGCATTATTGCTGACGACCTAGATGCTGGTCATTATAATGAATGGATCGTTTTCTTTAGAGATTGGGTGGATGAAGAGCCCGAAGAGGCTGCGCCTTTTACAAACTTATATTACGATGCTCTGCTTGCACACATCGAAAGTCCTTTCCCGAACTCTGAGGAATTAGTTACCGATGCCATTCAAACCTTTTCTGAGCAATACGAATCAGATCCTTTAGATCACACACGTACCTTAAGATATGCACGAGCACTAATGGAATCTGGACGTGACATTGAACGTGGAGCAGAAATGATTTTTGAATGGGCAGAAACTGCTAACGATGAGGAATTAGGGAGTGACGGGTTCTTTACGATTGCAAGAGCACACCACAACGTTGGAAACTACGAAGAAAGCATTGAAATTTATGATCAACTAACGACGCTTTCTCCAGATGATGCGTCAATTTATTATCTACAGAGCCAAGCCTATCGAGAAATGGGCGATGATGAACGTGCACAAGATGCGATGGAAATGGCATTTGCTCCGTCTAGAAGCCTCATTACTAATTTCGGGGACGATACACTAAATTTTTATCAACAATTCCTAGAGGAAAGTGTTGACTAATTTCCCGAACTCTTACTTTGTCTGATCGGAAATAATGAGGAGGATGCATAAGATGTTTTCAGCTGTTAAGAAGTTCATTCCAGACCACCAGCAAAAACAAATTAAAAAGTTTGAGAAAATCACTCAAACTGTTAACGAGTTAGAATCAAGTTATCAGAACTATACAGACGAACAGTTGCAAGAAGTAACAAGCCATTTAAAAGAACGAGTCCAAAACGGAGAAAGTCTTGAAGCAATCACACCAGAAGCATTTGCTGCTGTAAGAGAAGCCGCAACTCGAATACTTGGCATGCGACTATACGATGTCCAATTATTTGGCGGGCTAGCAATAAGTCAAGGCGACGTTGCTGAAATGGGAACTGGTGAGGGAAAAACTCTTGTTGCTTCTTTACCAAGTTACTTGAGAGCGCTTGAAGGCAAGGGTGTACATGTCATTACCGTTAATGATTACTTAGCCAAACGCGACTTTGAAACAATCGGTAAAGTCCATGAATTTCTAGGACTTACTGTTGGATTGAATCATTCTCAATTGTCTCCAGAAGACAAAGCGAAAGCTTATCAAGCTGATATTACATATGGTGTAGGTAATGAATTTGGTTTTGATTATCTTAGAGACAACATGGCAACAACCCATGCTGAGCGAGTTCAAAGACCATTCCATTTCGCAATTATTGATGAAATCGATTCTGTATTAATTGATGAGGCAAAAACCCCTCTCGTTATCGCAGGTAAAACGACCGTTCACCCTAATTTATACTATGTTTGCGCACGAATGGCTCGTTCATTTCAAGAAGACAAAGATTACACCTTTGATCGAATTGCACGATCAGTTAATTTAACTGATAAAGGAATTACAAAAGTGGAACGTGCATTTGGCATCGACAATTTATATGATTTAGACCATCATGTTCTCCATCACTTTGTTCTCCAAGCTCTTCGTGCCAAAGCGATGTTTCATAAAGATGTTGATTATATCGTCGATGAAGACACGATTAAACTCGTCGACATGTTCACCGGTCGAATTATGGAAGGACGAAGCTTAGGGGAAGGCTTGCACCAAGCTATTGAGGCAAAAGAAGATTTAGAGATTACGCAAGAAAATAAAACTCAAGCAACCATTACTGTACAAAACTATTTCCGTATGTATCCGACGCTTTCAGGAATGACTGGTACGGCTAAAACTGAAGAAGAAGAGTTGCAGCAACTTTATGGAATGGATGTTATACAAATTCCATCTAATAAAGAGCGAATTCGAGTTGATCATGGCGACATCATTTTCCTAACTAGCGCTGGGAAATATTCTGCAGTTGCTAAAAAAGTTAAATCATTGCATGCAAAAGGGCAGCCTGTAATTGTAGGGACAAGCTCAATCATTCAGTCAGAGACAGTGGCTTCTTACTTGGACGAGGTCGAAGTGCCTTACGAGTTATTAAATGCGAAAAGTGTCGAAAACGAAGTACAATTAATTTCTCTTGCAGGTCAAAAAGGGCAAGTAACGATTGCAACGAACATGGCTGGTCGTGGAACTGATATTATGTTGGGAGAAAGCGTAGCCGAACTCGGTGGACTTTTCATCCTTGGCACAGAACGACATGAAAGCCGTCGTATTGATAACCAATTAAAGGGACGTGCAGGCAGACAAGGAGACCCTGGTGAAACACAGTTTTATATCTCCTTAGAAGATGACATGGTGCAACGTTTTGCTCGAGAAGACATTGAAGAATTAAGCCCTAAGTTGAGTGTAGACAATGATGGAGTCATTTCCAATGAAGAAGCTAAAATACTCATTGATAAGTCGCAAGACATGAGTGAACAAGGGAACTTCTCGATTCGAGAGTATAACTTAAAATTGGATAATGTCATTTACGATCAACGTAAAGTGGTCTATGAGTGGCGTGATAAAGTGATTACTTCAGAAGATCCACTGTCATTGTGGATCGAGAGTTTAACGTCTTCATCTAAACATCTTGTAGACGAACACACTTCTCAAGATGAAGTTCCAGAAAACTGGGATTTGGATCAACTAAAAGAAACGTTAACGATGTTGATTCCTACGCTATCTAATTATGAAATTAAAAACATCGAAGAAGCTAAAGATCTACAAGATATTCGCTTGCGTGCTCTCAATGATTATTTAGTACTTTTAGAACCACTACATGAGAAAAGTGGCGTTCAGGCTCAAGCTCGTAAAGTACTGCTAAATGTTATCGACTCATATTGGTTAAAGCAACTTGAAGATATGGCTAAATTAAAAGAAGGAATTAATTTACGATCGTATGGTCAAGAAGATCCGTTACGAACTTACAATAAAGAAGGTTACGAGCTTTTCACTCAAATGTATAGCAGCATTGAACACGATGCCACAACGTATTTAGCTCGTATATTACGACCACTTACACAAGTGACTAAAGGGGTGAAGAATCATGCGTAACTTTTTTTCAAAGAAAGATACGAAGATGCAGTTAGAAGGACATGAAGCTCCAGTTTCTTCACAGGAGCTTCTAAACGATGAGTCCGCTCAAAGCGATTCAACAAATGAAATAGAAACGGAACTTTCGATCCATCCTGATTGGACATTACCAGCCGAAGATATTTATTCGTTTCAATTTCTAAATATTGAATGCTCACCACTTCTACCAAATCAATTATCAATCGCTGGAATTAAGATTGAAGAGCGTGAGGATGAAGTTGGTGGTTTGGATGCAACTGTATTTATACGCCATAGCATAAATAAATCCATCGAACTAAAAGAAACAACTCTGGTGCTCATCGATCACCAAGGTCAAGTCATTGGTAGAAAACAGCTCAATTTAAAAGAAGTTGGCAATTTACCTCCTAATAGTAGTCGCCCTTGGGTTATTACATTTACGCAAGAAGAATTGAGCATCGTTGAGAAGCCGGAGAACGGTTGGAAAATTGCATTTCAATTAAAACCATCTCAACGTAAACACTCTCTTGACCTCGATGAAAAATGGCAAAAAACCTTACCAGATAAAGATATTGCGGACTTAAAATCACTTGTAGACCGTCTTGAACGTCCAAAAGTAACTGAAGTAAATTTATTAGGGTTAAAAGCTGCTAAAAGAGATAGTGGTGACATCCAACTCATTATCTTAATTCGTAACGGTTCTGAGAAAACTGTTAACCTTGAAAAAGTTCCCCTCGTATTAGAAGATGCTGACGGCGATGTACTTGCTAAAGCCGCTTTTACTCCTAAAGATTTAAAAGTAAAAGCCAATACGAGCAAACCATGGGTATTTATTTTTCCAAAGAGCATGCTAAAGAAGGAAACCTACTCCTTAGATAAATGGAAAGTATATATGCCACAAAAACAATCGTAATGAAAGAAGGCTGATGGAAGGAAGATTCCGCAGCCTTCTTCACAGTGTTTAGGAGGTAACTAATTTGAAGAGAAAGCGATTTGTACCACTTGTACTTCTCATCGGCTTATCTCTTGCTATATGGGTAGGCGCATTCGTGGTTGCACAAAGTGAAAATGTAACCTTTGAAGATCCTATGTTAGAACAAGCGATGCGAGAAGAATTGCAAATTGAAGAAGGGGAGCCAATTAAGCAAGAGGACATCTTTGCGGCTTCAAGCCTTAACCTTTCTTCAATGCAAATTACCAATTTAGAAGGGCTAGAGAAATTTGAAAACCTCACATCTTTAAATCTAGCTGACAACAAAATTACAGATATCTCTCACATTGGTTCGTTAGAGAGACTTGAGGATTTGAACATAGAGAACAATCAAGTTACTGATCTGACCCCACTTGAAAACAATTCTTCTCTTATTAGCTTAAACATTAGAGAAAACAATGTTTCCTCACTAGAACCATTGTTGGAACTTATTTATCTAACAGAACTAAACGTTCGAGAGAACCGTATTGTTGACGTGGAACCTTTACGATCGTTAACTCAACTGGAAGATGTCAATTTAAGATACAACGAAATTGCTTCTATTGAGCCAATTATTGATTTACCTGTATTACGCGATCGCATTTATGTTGAAGGCAATCCATTAGAAGATGCTCTACTTTTATCGTCGATTTACGATGAAGTTAGCAACATTGATATTCCAAGACCTGAGTATACAATAGAGTTTTCAGAGGAACCAGGAGTTCAAACAGAACCTATTGAAGTAGAGTTAAGCACTGCTGGCGACCTTGAAGGAATAATACGCTACTCCGTCGATAATAGTGAAGTTACGGAAGATTCACCTGTATATAATAACCCTTTAACCCTTGACGAGAATACAAATTTAAGAGCTAAGTTTTTCCCTTCAACTGGTGAATCAACAAATGAATATGGAAACTCCTATATCATCCAAGAAGATTCCACATTACCAATCATAGCAATTTCTACAGATGAGCGTAATTTGTATGATGAACAATACGGAATTTACGTGCCGGGAATCTATTACGATGAAGAACGACCGAACCAAACAGGGAACTATATGCAAAGTGGTCAAGAATGGGAACGCCCAGTATTTATGCAAATGTTTGATCCAGATGAAGGAACCGTTTTGTCTCAGCATGCAGGAATTCGAATCCATGGCGGTCAGTCTGCCACTGTAGATCGAAAATCTTTGCGTTTTTATGCTAGACAAGAATACGGTGAACCACGTTTTGAACATCCGTTATTTGGAGAAGACGAACGTGATGTATTTAATCGCTTTATTCTTCGTAATTCTGGACAAGATTGGAATCGAACCTTATTTCGAGATGCCATGATGCAAGAACTTGTATCTGATTTAAATATGGAAACACAACTATATCAGCCTGTAACGCTATACGTTAATGGTGAAAGCTGGGGCATTTACAACATTCGTGAACGTTATGACCATCATTACTTTAGATTTGCACATAACGTCCAACAAGAGCACCTTGATTATCTTGAAAAGAACGGAGAAGTTATTGAAGGTACAAACGAAGACTATAAGCAACTACTTGCTTACATCCGTGAAAACGGAGTAGAGTCTGATCAGAACTTAGAGGTTGTTAGCCAAGAGATGGACCTCGATAACTTCTTAGATTATTATATCTCTCAAATTTATTTCGGTAATACAGATTGGCCACATAATAACATCGATTTTTGGCGTGAGCGTCCTAATGGAAAATGGCGTTGGTTATTGTACGATACCGATTTTGGCTTCTCATTGCCTGCAAGTGGTCGAAACGCTGCACACAACACATTAGCCTGGGCTACAGGAGAAGCTAGGGAAGCTTGGTCAACATTCCTTTTTAGTTCCTTACTGGAAAACGAGGACTTTAGAAATGAATTTATTCAACGTTCCGCTCAATATTTAAATACCAATTTCAATCCTGAAACGGTTGTCTCTACAATCGATGAGATGGCAAATACTATTGAGCCTGAAATCCCTGCTCATATTGAACGTTGGGGTGAACCTGCCTCAATTGAAAATTGGGAAGGACAAGTCAACAGTTTAAGAACTTTTGCAGATGATCGTCCTATGTATTTAAGAAATCATTATGCGAACGAATTTAACCTCAATGGAATTGCAGAAATGACGATCGAAGACATTTCCGGAAGCCAACTAACCATTGCAAATCAAACGTTTGAAGCCCATAACGGTTGGAACGGTCACTATTACACTGATACGCCACTAACTGTTCAATTTGAGGACCAAGACAACAGCAACGTAGAAGTCGAAACCTCAAATGAAAACGTGGCAACCATTAACACCGAAAACGAGATCATTTTACAAGAACAAGGTGAGGCTACTGTAAGCTTTACGACTACTGAAGGTGACCCTTTACTCACAGTTAGTTTTAAAGTAGAACATTTGCCAGACCAACATTCATTAACACTAGATGCAAATGACACTAGTCAATTTGAACTTGAAAATGTATCACACTATCGCACTTCAGACAGTACAATTCTAAAAGTAGATTCCGACGGCAATTACGAAACCGGTCAAGCTGGACGAGCAACTATTAGCGGTTTTAATGACGCCAATGATCTTGTGGCAACTTTTGATGTGATAGTAATTGATACCATTACAGAAGAAGAGGAAATACTAGCTGGTGATCGCGCCATCTTTTATGACGGGGAATGGGAACGTGCAACGCCTCGAGAATCTGGCTTTTCCTATAAAACTTCCAGTGCTGGTGATCTAGCTACATTCACATTTGAAGGAACAGGCTTTCAATGGTATGGAATGCAAGGTGGCGAACATGGTACGGCTAACGTTTATATTAATGACGAACTCGTTGACACGGTCGATACGTATGGTGAAACGAGTAACCATGAACTTCTCTATGAAATAAACAACCTTGATCATGCCGTACATGAAGTGGTTATTGAAGTAACCGATGAAAAGAATGAATCATCTAAGGGGCAATCGATTTATATAAACTCCTTTTCATTCGAGCGATAACCCTGCTATATTACATTTAATAAATCGTTTAGACTTTGTTGGATGTGAAGAATATCGTTATCGTATCGGAGTGAACGTACTAGTAATAGCTATAACAAAAACCCTAGTCTAATATAGACTAGGGTTTTTGATCTACTCTTCAAAATGGTTAATTAAGCGGTGCATAAAGGTTGCAAAGTGCGCTCTGGAAATCGGCTCTCCAGGTCGAAAAGTCTCGTCAGAATAACCAGTTGTTACCCCTATTGATGCAAGAGCTTGAATCGCTTCATATTGTTCCATTTCCGGTGTTACATCTTTAAATTCAATTTCCCCTTCTACAGAACTTAAATCATACGCACGATACAAGATTAGAGCCATTTGACCACGAGTTAGATTGTTTCCTGGATTAAACTTACCCGTCGATGTGCTTCCTCTTATCCATCCTTTTTCAGTTGCAATTGCAATTTCAGAATACATTCCATGAGTTTCATTTACATCTCTATAACCCGGATCACTAGCAGAGGAATCTTCTAATCCAAACTCCCTCACTAGCACAGCAGCTACATGCTGCCGTAAAACGTTTTGACTCGGTCGAAACGTTTGGTCTGAATACCCTCTAAAAAAGCCTCTGTCTACCCCAAAAAGTATACTTTCATATGAAGGATGAGATGTGGGAACATCCTGGAATGGAGAAGCTTCCGTCACTGTAACTGGCACCTTCGTCTCTGCCTTACCAATAGTTACAATGACTTCGCCGTCTCCGGCACTCGTAGCATGGAAACGACCACGACTATCAATTCGACCTATGTTTCCTACAACTTCTTTTTCGACTAGTAATCCGTCATAGCGAATTTCATTCCCATTAGAATCTTTCGGCTTTACATCGAGATTCGTTCGCCCGTCAACAGAAGTCGTAATCGATGTTGGCAATCCAAAATCATGAATGATATTCGTTGAAGAAATCGGTCTTCTTGCAATTTGGCTACCTTCAACTGAATAAGAAATCCCACCTGAGCCCACGTTTTGAACCGTTACTTGCCCATTTAATACTTCTCCTACCGAAGCGCTCACCCTTAGTTCGCCATTCGATTCGTCACTAGAGACTTTCTGTCCAATCCCATTTAACACGTCAACAGAAACAGGAAATGTTGAACCAACGAGAAATTGATTTCCACTGCCAAAACTTATGCTCGCTTGCACAGGCACAGAAAGATCACCTGTATACCCAACGAGGAGTGCCGATGGAACTGGACGCAGCCAGCCTGTACGATTTAAAGCACGTAAATTATTGTATTGTCTACCCACGAGTGTAGACGACCCACCACCATCAAAGTTCAATGCTGAATGCGCACCTAATTTCTTCATATGTTCAGCTAACTGCAACATGTTCATGTTTCGTGTCGTTACCATAAACACTTCTTGTCCATCGCGACTTACTCCGACAGCCGCTCGCTCAGTAACTTGTTGCGCACGCCAAGAATTAAGATCCATGCTAACGTCTACTTGGCCGTTTCTAACGAGTTGTGGACCACTACCTAGCATTAACTCGGCATCGCGCCATTTCGAGTCAATCGACGCTTCAATTTTCACTGAATCTCCAGGGCTTAAATGACGTAAGTGATCTGCACCATCTCCGTGACCTGATAAGACAAAACCTGTACTAGGAATTCGACTATTACCTGGCTGACCGTAAGAGCCTACGGTTTCTACTGTGCCTTCAATTACTTCACCAAATCCGAAATTTTGTACAGCATCTCGTTCCGCACCTCTAACAACAACCTCCACACCATATTCATTCGTTCCTGTTCGCTCATGTATATATTGAGATGTATATAAACTAACAGAGTTTGCCGACCGTTCAGCATTCATATTATGTATCGAGAATTCTCGACTTCCACTACTCGCTCGTAAACGACTCTCAAAACGATCAATCATTGCCGTCCCATCACTCATGATCCCAAAAGCAATCGGATGTTGACGATAATGACTGCTATCTGGTGAATTTCTGCCATAATTAATAATTTTATTATGATCTGTAATTAAGCTAAATGATGGTTGATCGCGGTGATTCATATCAAAAAACGTTGCATTCACGGCACCTACAACAGCAAAACCGTCCCTTGATGCACGTTCTGCATGTGAAAGTGTGGATGTTAACTGGTTCAAAGGTTGTGAATAGGAGACACCCATCTTCGTATGAACGTCATTAAGATTGACTTTTAAATGATGATTCCCCTGACTACTTTCATGGTTGACTCCCGTTGACAATGACTGCGCCCCCGCATCCGCAATCATTAATGGCCCTACTATTGCACATACTCCAAGTGCTCGCAACAACCGTTTCCCCACGACAAAAACCCCACCTTTTTTCATAGTATAATAGGTGTAGCTTAAGTGAAAGTCATTAAACTGTCAATACTTGGAGAATAATGCAAATAAGTGTCTAATACCTGCTAAATCGGACGGTTTGTGTAACGTTGCAGTGCGAATAACGTTGGTATGAGTAGAAAGATAGGAATAATTGTCGGAACCAAACGAAATCACCTATCGATTTTGTAGGTCACGGTGTATAATGAAAGCATTGTGCTTGTTTCCAAGAAGCAAGTATAGGAGTTTGTTTTTGTGAGGTGAATGGCATGCGCTCTACGTTTAGAGGCGCAGCTTCTATATATGAGAGTTGGGATTATTGGAAATTACGGACATAACAACAATGGAGATGAGGCGATTCTTCTCGGTATACTTTCGCAACTCGAAGTGATTGGGATACCTAAAGAAGAAGTCGTCGTATTTAGCAACCATCCAGCCATAACCACTAAACAGTATAACGTAAAGGCCGTTCCGCTCGTAATAAAGAAAGGAACAGCTGCAAGTTCAGCGCTTGCTACGATTAAAGCTGCTAAACATATAATGAAAGATTTGGAACTCGTCATCATTGGCGGCGGTGGATTGTTAATGGATATGTACCGAAGAGACGCGCCTTTGTATAGCATGCTCGGTACGACCGCCAAAAAATGCGGTTGTAAACTTATCATTCATTCTGTAGGTGCAGGACCTATTCGAACGGTAGTCGGGAAGTTTTTCTTAAAAAGACTTGTGAATGCGGCTGATCACGTGAGTGTTCGTGATGTACCTTCACAACAACTGATTGCTTCTATTTCAAACAGAAAAGATATTAAAGTCGTTGCAGACCCAGCATTTGCAATTCCAATGCCACCTAAACGAAAACATACAGAACGCCTCACTAAAATTGGGATGACAGCAGCTCCTTATTACAGTCAACAATATTGGCCCGTACATGATGAAAGCAAGTACCAACAATACATTCAAGGAATGGCTTTTGCTGCTGACCAACTCATTGAAACGCATGATGCAACTATCACTTTCTTCTCAACAAAATATCCACAAGACATTGAAGTAAGTAAGGATATTCAAGCGTTGATGACCCATCAAGAACGGACAATGATTATTGATCAACAACTACTTCCACATGACATCATGCGTGTCTCCTCTGAACAAGACTTAATTATTGGCACAAGGCTTCACTCTTTAATATTATCTGTGACGGTAGGAACGCCTGTAATTGGTGTTGAGTATCATCATAAAGTTCGCCACTTTATGGAATCGATTGATGAAAGTTCCTTTAGCTTAGAGATTGGCAAGCACGGTAATGGCATCGTGACACTCATCAATGATATACAGAGCCATTGGAATGAAACGCAACAAAGGGTTGCTCACAAATCCAGCAAATTGCACCGTGAATCGTTTAAGAGTCTGGAAAATATCGAATGGTTATACGACCATTCCGTACAAAAACGTCAAGAAAGTGATGGTGGACAACCCTCATGAACATCTTTGCTTATCCGAAAGAAAAAGCCAATCAACTCGCTTTGACAGGTGTCCTATTACTCGTTTTTTGGACGACGATTAACCTACTTTTCACACGAGTATGGTCAATTTTCCCTGGAGTTGTTGGCTATCTAGGTGAAGCATTACTCGTCGCCCTTCTCGGGTATGTTCTTTTTCACCCTGAACTCGGTCGTAAACATATTTGGACGAAGTTAAAAAACCCGATTAATTTTAGCTTCCTTTTGTTCGTTGCTTTTGCATTTGTAAGTATGTTTTTAAATAACGTTCCATTTGCACAAGGAATTTTTGGTCTAAGAGCATTGTTCCAATTCGTACTACTTGTCATCATCGTACTAATGCTCGATATTCCAACAACTTGGGTAAAGAAATTATTTTATTTAATTATTGGAATGGCTTTTGTGCAATCCGTTGTTGGGATCTTCCAAGTGATTCTGGGCATCCCACTGCCACTACATAATATGGAAGAACGAAGAAGTGTTGCGATTGGTGAGGAAATTCGTGCCTTTGGTTTTATGGACTCAAGTAACACGCTTGCAGGATTCTTACTCGTCGCTGTACTTCTAATCGTTTTATATCTCTTTATGTACCGAGCAGAAGTACCTAAAAAGCATAAAGTTATTCTCTTATCGATGCTTGCGGTTATGCTACTAGCTTTAACGCTCACGTTCTCAAGACAGGCATTTTTGGCTTTAATTGGTTGCCTAGGTTTAATTGGTCTTTTATTCCGTCACAACAAAACCTTCCGAATCATGCTGATCACATCAGTGGGTCTCGGTGTACTGTTTGTCATCGGATATGGGCTTGCTCTACTCTTTTTAGAAGGGTTTGCTCAGCGTAACTTTTACACGTTTGATTTTGAACGGAACTATCGTGTTTTAATGGCATTCGCTGGTTTACAAGTGTTTATGTTCAGTCCAGTAATCGGCGTTGGACCAGGAATGTTTGGAAGTAACGCTGCATTTGTCTTTGACTCACCGTTCCACCAATTCATGTATGATATGTTACCGGTACTGATGACGACGGTCGATAACAATGCCCTTGCAGTGTTTGTGGAATATGGCGTCATTGGAACGGTACTATTCCTATTCTTATTCTGGTCCATATTCAGGTGGATGTTTAAGTTGTCTGACAGTGTAAACCCAGCTGTACGATGGTTATCCGTATTCGTTATTACGTACGGAATTGCCTTCTTGCTGATGGGCCTACTCTCAACGGCTTGGGAAAACCATCCGTTGTCGATCTTCTTCTGGCTATTCTTAGGAATCGTCCTAAATTGGCACCAGAATAACAGACACGTAACAAAGGAGGAAAGCGTCTAATGCGTGTACTCGTCATTAGTAATATGTACCCTGCCCCACAAGCTCCGACGTTTGGTATTTTTGTTCGGAATCAAGTGGAGCAATTACAAGCACATGAACTTGACATCACCGTTGCCGCAATTCGTGATCCTCGAAATGGAAAAGCGAATGTCTTAAAGAAATACGCACGTTGGGTACTTGGGACGATGACGCGTTTTTCTACTCGCTATGATTTAGTTCATGCCCATTATGCGTTTCCTTCTGGCTGGTTAGCGAAGTTGTATTCGAAAATTCGTCGAGTCCCTTATATCGTCACCGTACACGGTGGTGATTTAAACAAAATGGCTAAAAAGGGAGCATTTTTCAAGAAGCAGACAAAAAGCATCCTGAAAAATGCTGCCCATGTCATTGCTGTTGGACCCGCACTTTATGAAGAAATCATTCAAGAGTATGGCGTCCCAGAAGATCGTGTTTCCTTGATAAACATGGGCGTGAACCGCAACGTCTTCCATCAAAGAACCGATGTCCCTTCTCCGTTTGATAAAGAGAAAAAACACATTCTTTTTGCTGGGAACATCATTAAGCAAAAAGGGATTGTAGAACTTATTCGTGCCTTTCAACACTTGCATGAAGACGACCAACAATTACAATTGCATCTCGTTGGTTCCTTCCAATCGGACGCCTTTAAGGATGAAATTGAAAATCTGATTGAAGCACTACACTTGCCTAAGGAATCTGTTCTCTTCCATGGACCTAAGTCCCAAGATGAGCTCGCAATTCATATGACTTATGCTGACGTATTTGTACTTCCTTCTCATATTGAAGGCTTTGGTCTGGTTGTTCTTGAATCTATGTCTTGTGGAACCCCTGTCGTTGCTAGTAACGTTGGCGGACTCCCTTCGCTCTTAAGCGATGAAGCTGGTGTACTCGTAGAACCAGAACAGCCTGAAAGCTTAAAAAGTGGCATAGACGCTGTCTTATATGATGAATCACTTCGCAAACAGCTCGTTCAAGCAGGGTACAAAAAAGCGGATGCAAATGAAACCGAAAAGATCATCGCACGAATCATGACGATCTACAACGATACAACAAAGAGGGATGTTTCATGAAAAGAGTCCTTTTTATTTCATCGGTTGGCGGACATCTGACACAGCTGATGCAATTACAACCACTAATGAACGAATACGAATCACACATGATTACCGAAAAGACAGAGGTTACGAAAGCGCTTAAGAAAGACCATCCGAATTTATCCTTTCTTGTCTATGGTGCACGTAATTACCCAGTTCGTTATCTCTTCAAATTCTCGTTTAACATCATCAAATCACTCGTTCTATTTTTAAAACTGCGACCTGAGGTTGTCGTAACAACAGGTACACACACTGCGGTCCCGATGTGTTACATCGCAAAGTTGTTTCGAAAGAAAGTCATTTACATTGAGAGCTTTGCGAAAACCGACTCTCCAACGTTATCAGGAAGAATGATTTATCCGATCGCAGATTTGTTTATCGTACAGTGGAAAACGATGTTAAAGCATTATCCAAAAGCAAAGTACGGGGGGTCAATCTATTGATACTCGTCGTTTTAGGTACACAAGAACTTCCCTTCACTCGTCTTTTAGAACAAGTCAATAACCTGAAAGAAAAAGGTGTAATCGAAGAAGAAATTATCGTCCAAAACGGACATACGCCAGCCGACCAATTTGCGCATTTAAACGCAACACCGTTTTTCTCCTATGATGAAATGAGCGGGCTGTATGATCAGGCGAGCGTCATTATCTCACATGGAGGAACAGGATCATTAATCACAGGCATCAAGAAAAACAAGCCTGTAATTGCTGTCGCGCGTCTCTCACAGCATGGTGAACATAATGATGATCACCAAACTGAAATTGTTGCTCAATTTAAAGAAACTGAACATATTATTGCAAGCGAAAGTCTCGAAGAAGATATCAAACGCGCCTTTGCTGGATTTAAACCAGCACCGTACGAAAGCGGACAAACGCAAATTATTACGATGATTCGTAACTACATTAACAACATCTAATCACTACTCCTTAATGAAAGGCCTGAGAACTATGAAGGGAAAGCACATTATAGCGATAATTGGTGCAGTCACGATCATTAATTTGGTCTCGCGCTTAATTGGCTACTTCCGAGAAATGCTCGTTGCGTATCAATTCGGTTTTAGCTTTCAAGCAGATAGTATTGCGACTGCATACACGATCCCTAACTTTCTTTACATCGTTCTCGGAGGAGCCTTAACGAGTGCATTCGTTTCTGTCTATAGCAAAATAGAAGATCCAGAACGTAAAAAAAAATATTTAAGAAGTATGTTCGGCTGGTTATCGCTTAGCATGATCTTACTCACGCTACTATTTATAGGAACATCGGAATTACTCATTCCATTCTTATTCCAAGACCAAGCAGAAACCATTTCTTTATCCGTAAACTTATTTATGATTATGGCTCCTGCTATTTTCTTCTTAATCCTTTCAATGTGGCTGCAAGGATTACTAAACGTGAATGACAAATTTTCAATCGCTGCACTGTCAACGTTAATTATGAACGGTGCGTTTGTTGCGATTGCCTTTGTATTCTACCCAAGCTTATCTTCTTACGCACATGCGTATGGCGCTTCAATCAGTGCGTTTTTAATGTTTGCCTTTCTTGTTGCGTTTATTTGGTACAAAGGATATTTCAACTTCAGGCCTAGTCTAGAAACTACACCAGAGGTTTGGCGAACGTTCCGACTCACCATTCCGATTATGCTCGGAGGAGCAACGTTACAGTTGTACTTTCTTATCTACCGTATCTTTGGTGCACATATCGGTGAAGGTACGATTGCAGCATTGAATCTAACATCCAAATTCGTGCAACTTCCACAAACCGTTTTAATGTTAGCTGTTACCGCCGTTATCTTTCCAATGTTAGCGCGAAAGGTTGCTGCGAGCGAACATGAAACGGTTGCTAAGATTCACGGTCAAGGCTTAAAGTTAATGGCATTGGTCATCATTCCTGTTACTGTATTTATCGTCGTCTATGCAAAGGACATCATCATTACACTGTTTGAGTACCAAGATTTCACACGAGAAGATACACTCGTCGCTACTCCTCTGTTACAGATTTTTGTGATCGGTATGTTTTTCCATGCGGCAAATGTATACATAACGAGGTTTTATTATGCCTATGAGCGTTCGATGTATCCACTCATCGTCAGCTTAATTTCAGTACTAGCCATTAACATTTCACTTAGCTATGTTCTGATTGGTCCTATGGGAGCTGAAGGATTGGCATGGGCCATGACCATCAGTGCAGGGATTAACTTCATCTTGCTTTTAGTAGGTGTAAACAATGTGCTAAAATGGCAAAGAAAAGCTCCGACAGAGATGAAAGAACAACTTGTAGGCTTTATAAAGTTACTGGTCATGTCGGCTATTATTGGCTTGGTTCTTTATGGCATGAACCACTTCATTACTATGTACCCACTTGTTGACATCTTGCTCGGCGGTTTCACTTTTGCAGTATTATTTATTGGCCTATTGTATGCCTTACGCTTTCAAGAACGAAAAGATATTCAAAAGTTATTAAAACGGAAAGTTGGAGATGACCGATGAAACTGACCATCGTTGGTACAGGCTATGTCGGCCTCGTTTCAGGGGTTTGTTTTTCTGAACTTGGACATGAAGTCGTATGTATAGATAAGATGGAAGATAAAGTAGCACAATTACGCTCAGGAAAGAGCCCAATTTATGAACCTGGTCTCGAAGAACTCCTACAAAAGAACATTCAGGCAGGTCGTCTAACCTTTGACACTGATTTATCTACAAGTGCGCCTTCAAGCGACGTGATCATGATTGCAGTAGGAACGCCTCAAGCAGAGGACGGCTCCGCAGATATGAAGTACGTACACACGGTTGCAAAAGAAATCGGGCAAGCACTTCCTTCTACAGGGCAGTATGTGGTTGTCAATAAATCTACCGTTCCTGTAGGAACTGCTGATCAAGTCAAAGAAATTATTCATAACATGAATGAGGATGTTGATGTTGCGGTTTGTTCAGTGCCAGAGTTTCTTCGTGAAGGCTCCGCTGTTAAAGATACGATGAACCCAGATCGCATCGTGATTGGCACGAGCATTCCTTGGGCTAAAGCCCGTCTCGTACAATTACATGAAAAGCTCGCCACAGGAGATAAAATTGTGATAACAAATGAGAAAAGCGCTGAAATGATTAAATACGCGGCAAACTCATTTTTAGCAACAAAAATCTCATTTATTAATGAAATGGCAAACATAAGTGAACATGTCGGAGCAAATATTGACGATGTCGTTCGAGGCATTGGTTCAGACCGACGAATCAGTCCACATTTCTTAAATGCTGGTCTTGGTTATGGCGGTTCTTGCTTCCCTAAAGATGTGAAGGCACTCGCTAATATGGCAGAAACTCATAATTACGAGCCTCAAATGCTCTATGCGGCAGATCGTATTAATGAACGACAACGATTCAAGCCGTTAGACCAACTTTTAAAGAAGTTCAATGGATCGATTGAGGGGAAACAAATCGCAATTTTAGGTCTTGCTTTCAAACCGAATACAGACGATATGCGCTATGCACCTTCTATAGATATTATCCATGAACTCGTTAAAGCTGGTTCTATAGTACGTGCTCATGACCCAATTGCCCAAAATGCAGCCAAGCCTTTTTTACCAAATAATGTTACACTAGTAGAAACGATGGAAGAAACGTATGCACATGCAGATGCAGTTATTTTGATTACCGAATGGGCAGAGTACAAATCAATAGACCCTACAGATCTTCTTGCACAGATGCGAGGAAACTTTGTTATTGATGGTCGAAATGCTTTTGATGCTGACGCATACAAAAATGCTGGTATTGATTATTACGGGATCGGACGTAATTCTTAATACTAGTACCATTTAGGAGGGAAATCATGAAAGCACATTCCAAGCTTCTTGCGCTTACAGGTTCCCTGCTTATGCTTTACGGTTGTTCATCTTCTGCAACAGCAGATGAACAGCCTGAAGTAGCTGGTGATAGCTGGGTCAATAGTGAGATTCGTGAACTTGACTCAAAAGTAACCGAAGCAGAGGCGCGCACCGAGCAATTATCTCAAGACATTGCAATGATCTCTGAAGGACGCAGTTTTATCGACGTTGATGTACAACATAATGCTTTCCATGAAATTGAATACTTAACTTCTTTAGGTATAATTAATGGGTATTCTGATCAAACATTTAGGCCGTCAAATAGTATCAATCGAGGGCAAACCGCTGCCATGATCGCAAGGCACCTTTCCTTGACAGTACCAGATGACTATGTTCTTCAAGCACCTGATGTTAGCAAAAGTCATCAAAACTATGATGACTTACGAAAAGTTGAATACCACGGGGTAATGACTGGGAACAATGATGGTCATATGAATCCCTCGAATCCTTTGACGCGTTCTCAGATGGCGGTTGTACTCGTAAGAGCTTTCCCAGATGAAATTCCTGAAACTTCGAATCAATATACTTATACAGATTTAAGAGAAGGTTCTTTTAGTTATGATCAAGTGAATCAATTAGCTGACGCTGGTATAACAAATCGAGTCGGCACTGCATTTAGACCGTCAGAACACACAACACGCTCTCATTTTGCTTTATTTATGTCTCGAACGATCAATGAAGATTACCGCTAAACCTTAACAATATTTACTTTGCTTTATACGTTATATAACTATTTAGATTTGTCAGAATGTAAAAAGGACGTGAGTATGCCCCCTGCCATAATCACGTCCTTTTTAAAATATTGCTCAAACAACATTTTAAAATGAGTATAACGTTCAATCTTAATTATGAATAACCCTGAATCTGTTATGTATTCACTTCTTCTTTAATTGACGATTACTAGTACTCTTTAAACCTCTATTGTCTTTCAAACGTTTCATTCATCATTTACGATAAACACCCCCAATTCGATTCCTGAAATACGAATTGGGGGTGTTTATCAATTGCTTTTGACATTCTACTGCTCTTTCCTATCTTCGTTCAATTCGAATATCAGTATAGTAATGTTGCAGAATCTCTGTGTAGGAATAGCCTTGTTGTGCCATCGTTGCTGCGCCCCATTGACTCATTCCAAGTCCGTGTCCCCAGCCATTCCCATTAAACACGACAGTGTCACTACTAGGCCTAATTACCTCGACACTATTCGCTGTTCGTACTTGCATTTGGTTGCTTCGAAGTGTAATCGTTTGTTCCCCTGGAAGTGCCATCTTTGCACCATTTAACTCAACAGAGCTTGTCCCTCCGCCAGGTAGGCGAACTCTCGCATCTTGATCTGGAAATTCAACATCGAACTTTGTACTGTTTAATGACTGACCAAGTGACCAACGTATTGAATCCGCAGATCCATTCGCACTAGGAATTCGGACGGTATCTACTCGACCACTCGGACTCATTCCGGTCACGGTCATGCTTTGAACACGACCTGCCCGACTTTTACTTTCAATCGTAATGTCCGTTGCCGTCCATCCTCTTTCAAAAACCGCCTCACCGATCTGAGAGCGTGTCATTGTCGTTGTCCAAGAATGACGACTATTACCTGGGTTATTATCGTATGGATCTTCTACTGCACGAATGTACGGAACAGCATTTAACCAGACATTTTCACTATCATCAGTATAACCACCCGAACTTGAATGATAGAACGCAGTAATCAAATTGCCATTATGTGTCGCATAACGGCCTTTCGTTTCATCGACAGCACGGTTTGTATTCGGATGCTCTGCCGTCTTCCCTGCATACACTTGGTCCGTCGTTGTATCGACTAAATACCCTTTTGACATGTTTAGCTTCGCATAGTTTCTAGCTGCGACGGATTGAGCTTTTAAGGCTTCAATTGGCCAACTAGCGATGGCCTCTCTCGGTACAACTCCTTTAAGATAATCCTCAATCCCTAATTCGTTATGTAACCTTGGACGACGATCATTCTCATTGACTCTCACAGACATCGAACCACGATATGTATTGCTCGTATAACTCGCAGCCCCCGCAACTCTCACTTGATTCACAACAACTGAATTCCCAGAACTTGGGGTACGTTCTTCAAGTCGAAAACCACGACCTGAATAAATGTATGAATTGTTCAAATCTGATCGTACACCAATCGCATTGCTCGTTCTAGAGTAACGAAACTCTAACGATCCACGATAATCGACTGATCTGCCATTATCGACATTAACGAGCCGATAAGATCCAGTTGGTGTTAATTTAAACGTTTCAGGTACGACGAGTCGAACGTTTACTTGATCATCGTAAGACGCTGCATTCGCCTTAAAATCAGAGAAAGTGAAAAAGCCAGTAAGGACAAAAAGAAAAGCGAGAATTCCTTTAGTTACTTTTCTAAGTTTCATAGATTTCATTCACTCTTTCTAACGGTTTTTTAACGCTTCTACTTCTGATTCTAAACGGTCAATTTCAGACTCTAAGTTCGTCAATCGCTCACTATAAGGCGCGAGTTGTTCTAATACCCAATCAACACTTGCCACTACTGGTTGAGAATTCGCAATTGCGTCATTCTTTAGCAATAAACTCCCAGAACTAACCATCACAACAACAATTGCACTAGTGATGAATAATTTCTTCACGTTAAAGACCCCCACATATAACTAAGATGTGAAAATTATACCAAATTCAAACAAACAGTGATAGGACTTCCGCATTGTTTCTACAAACTTATACAAAATACACGAATATATTATGACAATGGATTATGTAAATGTATAAAAAAGTCGTGTTCCCTCAGAAAACTATGCTATAATCTTATGAGGTTTAATCCGCATTATAATGAGAAAGAGATACCGATATTTACTATAAATATTGTTCGCTAATTTTGCAGAAGGTACTAAGGGAGGTTTCGTTATGATCACTGCAATTTCCTTAATTGTATGTTTTATTATAGCGCTTGCCGTAACACCGATTATTAAGCGATTTGCGATTAAGATTGGTGCCACTGATCAACCAAATGATCGTAAAGTGCACCAAAAAGTAATGGCTCGAATCGGTGGTCTTGCAATTTTCATTGCATTTATTGCAGGAATCTTTATTACGCAAGCACATACGCATGAATTCTTTTATCCGATCTTAATCGGTGCGTTTATTATTACATTGACAGGGTTTCTTGACGACCTCTTTGAACTTTCTGCAAAATGGAAGTTACTAGGACAAATTGCCGCCGCTTCTGCCGTCGTGATTGGCGGGGTGCATGTTGAATTTATTAACTTACCTTTTGATATGCAGTGGGAACTTGGTTGGCTTAGCATTCCTCTGACGATGATTTGGATTATCGGAGTTACAAATGCGATTAACTTAATCGATGGTCTTGATGGTCTAGCTGCAGGGGTATCATCCATTGTTCTTGCTACAATTACTGTCGTTGCAATTATCGATTCAAACGTATTCGTAATGGCTTTAGGAGCCGTTATGCTTGGAAGTACACTAGGTTTTCTCGTTCACAACTTTAATCCTGCTAAGATCTTTATGGGAGATACGGGTGCATTATTTTTAGGGTTTATGATTAGTGTTATTGCGTTACTTGGATTTAAGAACATTACTGTATTTTCACTTCTCATCCCAGTCGTTATGCTTGCCGTTCCAATTTCGGATACACTGTTTGCGATTATTAGACGGATCGTGAATAAGAAACCAATCTCAATTGCTGATAAATCTCACTTACATCATTGCCTCCTCAATCTAGGATATAGTCACAAGCAGACCGTATTAATTATTTACGCGATGAGTGCACTATTCGGTATTGCCGCAATCGTACTCACAATGTCAACGTTATGGGTAACCGTATTGATTGTTTTAGCATTGCTGATCTTGATTGAATTGTTCGCTGAGAAAGTGGGACTTGTAGGTAAAGAGTTCAGGCCGTTTATGAAGTTCTTTACGCGAATCGGAGACAACATAACGAGACGCTAACTAGCAAACCCTCCCCTTTGCTCATGAGTGAAGGGGATTTCTTCAGAATTAGACATTGCAAAGGACAACCGCTTTTACACATGATATAATAGCGGTTGAATCGTTATTTTGAGGTGGTGAACACAGGTTGGAAGCTTTAGAAATATTCCAGCGCTATGAACTGAAATATTTAATCCCCTACTCCACTTACAAGGAAATTACTTCCCTATTACAAAAACGCATGAAGTTCGACCCTTATGGAGATGAACAAGGTTGTTATAACATCGTTAGCCTTTATTTTGATTCTGACGATGACAAAATATACAATGAAACTCGCAATAATTTGAACTTCAGACAGAAACTTCGTTTAAGGGTTTATGGGGACTCTGATTTAAACAGCACTTCATTCTTAGAAATTAAACAAAAGTACAATCGAGTGGTAAACAAACGACGTACGTTAATTACACTTAAAGATGCGTATGATTATCTTTACAATAACGCTAACAATCGCGCAAACTACAACGTTTCTAATCCGCAAATCTTAGGTGAGGTTTCAGCATTTAGCTCATTATATGAACTAAAACCTTCTGTTGTCGTCAGTTACGACCGTCAAGCATTAGCAGGTATAGATGAACCCGATCTACGTGTAACGTTTGACTTTAATTTAATGACGCGCAGCGACAACCTTCAAATTGAAGATGGACCTGATGGCGATTTGTTTGTAGATCCGAATATGGTCATTATGGAAGTAAAAGTTTCTAATAGTGTGCCGTTTTGGTTATCTCGTATGTTAAGTGATTACGAATGTGAGCGTAAATCCGTATCGAAGTTTTGCACATGTATTGATATTTCGAACGGTTTAATGAAACCGTACACTCGTAACCCAGTTGTTGAACCTGCGGGCACCTTGCTATAGTAAGGTCCCTAGGTTCTAAGAATGAAAATCTTCAAACTGATCAAGGAGAATTTGAATGGATAGTTTCCTACAAGAACTACGTAACTTAACCGACATGACGACTCAGTCATCGATTATCGATGGGTTTATGGCCATCTCTCTTACTTTTGTTCTTTCAATGATCATTACCTTCTTATACCAGAAAACACATAAAGGCGCACGCTATGCTCAGTCATTTATACATACGATTGTCATCATGTCTATCGTTGTTTCAATTATCATGATTGTAATTGGCAATAACATTGCTGTTGCCTTCGGTTTAGTCGGGGCATTTTCAATTATTCGTTTTCGTTCAGCGATGAGCGATCCGAAAGACATTGCCTTTATATTCTTTGGTATGGCTACTGGTATTGCTTCAGGTCTTGGGTTTTACTTACTCGCAGTACTTTTCACAATTACTTTATCAATCATTATTTACTTCTTATATATGATTGATTACGGTGGTGGACAATCTGTACAGAAGCGTATGAGAATTACAATTCCAGAGAACATGCATTATGAGAATGTATTTGATGAAACATTTGATACGTATTTGCATGAACATAAGTTAATGACTGTCGAAACGACAAACTTAGGAACGATGTATCAGCTCACTTACATGATAACACCGAAAGACAACACGTCTGATAAAGACATCATTGACTCGATTCGCCAATTAAATGCGAACTTAAAAGTTTCCATTGGTATGGCAAATCCTGATTATTAAAAACCGAAGCCGTATTTACGGCTCCGGTTTTTTTATAATTTTAGGCCACGTAAGTAGTCCTTAAGGTCCTCGCGATAGTCCTCTCGCTCTAAAGCAAAATCAATGGTCGCTTGTAAAAACCCTAATTTATCACCAACATCATAACGTTTGCCATCGAATTGGTAAGCAAGAACTTCTTGAATTTTGACGAGTTCTCGAATTGCATCCGTTAATTGAATTTCATTTCCTGCACCTGGGGCGATGGTATCTAGAATCGGCATAATCTCCGGTGTTAACACGTAACGTCCCATAATTGCCATGTTTGATGGTGCTTCTTCTACTTTTGGCTTTTCCACAAGATCTGTCACATTCACAACTTCTCCTGATTCTTGTGACGAAACAATTCCGTAACTAGAAACTTTATGGTCAGGCACTTGTTGAACACCTAAGACCGAGCGCTCTTGTTCTTCATAGATTTCCATCAATTGCTGTAAACAAGGCGTGTTGGAACGGACAATGTCGTCTCCGAGCATGACAGCAAATGGTTCATCACCAATAAATGTTCGAGCGCAAGCAATGGCATGTCCAAGCCCTCTAGGTTCCTTTTGTCTGACGTAGTGAATTGAAGCCATGTTTGAGATCTTCTTCACTTCTTCAAGTCGATCGTACTTCCCCGTACGCTCTAACGTTTGTTCCAATTCATATGAAACATCAAAATGATCTTCAATTGCACGTTTTCCACGTCCACTAATAATTAAGATATCCTCTATACCAGATTCAATCGCCTCTTCTACTATGTACTGAATCGTTGGTTTGTCAACAACAGGGAGCATTTCTTTCGGTAAAGCTTTCGTAGCTGGTAAAAATCGAGTACCGAGTCCAGCCGCTGGAATGACTGCCTTTTTAACTTTCATTGATCTTCTCCTTCCACACGTGAAGCATGTATGAACAGTATAGCACAGCGAACTTACTAGAAAAATTATGGAGTGTAAAAATCATTTTGTCGAAATATTTTACAATAATACAAATAATAGTGATAGTATAACTACAGGTCTTATGCTACATTAAGAATACAGCAGAAAGGAGGATCTAGAACCATAACTAGAAATGAATTGGAGGTATGCCGTATTGAATCAAGTATCACTCATTGGCAGGATGACAAAGGATCCTAATTTACAAGTAACACATGCAGGCGTGCCCTATGTAAAACTCTCTCTAGCGATTCAAAGACGCTACCGAAATGCAAAAGGAGAGTTTGATGTTGATTTTGTGCCTTGTACAGTTTGGCGTAAGCAAGCAGAATCAACCGCCCATTATTGCCACAAAGGAGCGCTCATAGCAGTCATCGGTAGAATACAGACTCGCAATTACGTCAATGAAGACGGTGAACGAGTGTTTATTACAGAGATCATCGGTGATGACGTAAGATTCCTCAAGTTAAAGTATGATGATTCTACTGGACACACAAAGCCCGTCAACCCTTCAGAAATAATCACCTCAACGTAACTTTTTTTACCTTTTATAGCGTACACCACTACTACCATTTCTAAAAGCAACCTATTTTTCCCAAGTCGACTCTCTCAGTCGTTGTATTTCCCTCTAACTATACACCCAAATGAATAAACCCCGTTCCATCCAAATTTAGGAGCGGGGCTCTTTATGTTCATCTCGGTATGCTCTCGGAGATAAACCTGTCTTGTCTTTAAATTGTCGACTAAAGTAATTTGGATCACGATATCCTACATCATACGCAAGTTGTTTTACAGATTGCCTGGTCATCGTTAACTTCTTCTTAGCAGCATCTAATCGAAAATCTCTCAACACTTGACGGAACGTTCCTTGCTCATGTTGAACGAATAATTGTCCTAAATAGGATGGATTTCGATCAACATAGTCCGCAACATCCTTTAAGGTGAGCAACGGATTGTTATATTGGGACTTCATATAGTGAAGCGCAGATTTGACAATTTCAACACTAATGGTCGTCTTTTCATTTGCTTGTAACTGTACGATCATTTGAAATGCTTCTGTGAGTATCGATAAAATTTGCTCTGCATGATCGACGTGACCTATTTCTTGCACTTTTGTAGCTAATTGAACGCCTGTTTCTCCGTCCTTTGTAATCGATGAATCTAATTCATAGTATAAAAATTCAATACAGACCGCTGTCCGCTTTTTCGTAAATAATAAACTGCGACCTTCTTCTTCATACGTATAAAGCCATTCTTTACACCACTCGATAAAACTAAATTCATCTCGATGTTGAATAAATGAAAGTAGAAGACGATGATCTTCAATCGTAAGAAAAGGGAAATCAAAGCGTTGGTCGCTTTTTGATTGGTTTGCAAATAACACTTTTCCTTCACCGCTAAAGTATGTTTGCAAGTTTATTCGTTGGCATGACAAGTATCCTTGATGATAGGTGTTTTTGCCCGTTGAAACGAAATAACTGACAACGAGTGGGTTATGATCATAATACGGCCATGCGTTCAGACATTCATTCGGTAGATTGTACGTTTTCGTTGATTGTTGATCAATAATTACGAATACGCTATCTTCCGTACATGTAATCGTGTGAGTGAACGGCTGTAAAGCACTCAACTGCAATACATATTCAATGAGTGACACAGTCTCTCGATTACGCGTTCGAAACATCAGCATACTAAATTCGAGTTCGCTTTGTATCTCTTTGCCATAAATTTGTTGCAATACTCGCTCTCGTTTTGAAAGTGATGGCAGTTGAGAACTCGTTTGTAACCTATGTGAGTTCCACTTCGTTACTGTGGAAACGGCACGCTTTAAATCATCTGCTTGAACAGGTTTACGAAGTAATGCCTTGGCTCCAATTTCAACCGCACACTTTCCTGCCTCGAAATTGGCCTTTGAAGCTACTGCGATGATTGTACCTTGAAAACGAGCGATCGCACTTGCGAGATCTTCATGATCTTCGGATGCAATCATATCTAACTCTATAATCACAATATCCGCTTCATTTTGGGCTAACATCACAACGGTCTCATCATAAGTCGTCGTAAAATTGCGCACAAAATGTTGGTCATCCATGGTTTCAATGACCCATTTCATTCCAATTCGGTCATTTTGATCTCGATCCGCAACGACAAACTGGGTGCTCACAATTATCAATTCCTTTTCTACCATGTGTGTTTACTTATACTTTTATTGCTACTAATTTACCATTATTATCTAACTAGTTCAATAGATTTGATGCAGGTCATAGCTCTATATTATAGATTTTATCATTAATACATCCTGAAAAATGACCGTTATTCAAATAAATGGAGCTCATAACTAGATTAAAGACCTATTTCTAGGAATTCAAAATTATCTTTCACTATGTATGAATATTCCTTACACTATGTATAGACATCTAATACATCAATTTCGACCACTTATGTCCTCTAGATGATCTTTCAGTCATGTACATAACGTTCGACATAAGATAGATGCGAAAATACTAAGAGGTGATCGACCATATGCGCATCGAGCTAGACTTAAATTCTAAACACAATGATACGAGTGTGACGATTCATGCGAAAGAATGGTCCAATCAAGTCGAATCATTTATAAAGCATGTGCATGCCTATCAAGAACCAACGACACAACGAAGAATTATTGCTGAGACCGATGATTCCTCAATTGTTCTTGAACCAAAAACAATTGACTATATTGTTGCAGAAGAACGGAAAGTGTTTGCAGTATTTGCAGGGGAACGTGCGGAAATTAAACAGAAACTTTATGAACTTGAAGAGCAGCTCGCCTCGCACCAGTTCATACGATTTTCAAAGTCCGTTCTTGGAAACTTAAATCAAATTGAACGCTTCGAAGTCTCTTTTAACGGAAATCTCTGTGTGTTTTTTAAGTCCGGAGAAAAAGAGTATGTATCACGCAAATATGTAAAGCCACTACGTCAGAAATTGTTGGAAGGATGACGCTATGATTCGTGAATTATTCTTTAGAATACTAGCAGGGATTGCAGCTGGTGGATTTATTATGTTTATTGCTTTAACAATTCTCATGATAAATGATATTAATCCAAGTTCTCATTACCTTTGGACGCAAATGCTTGGCAGCATATTAATGGGCATTTACTTCGCAATCTCTGCACTTATCTTTGAAAATGACTCGATGAGCTTATTATTGGCTACGGCAATTCACTATGCTCTGTCCATTGTCGTTTGGTTTACGATTGCTTATGCTGTAGGTTGGTTTCCATTTAGCACGACAGCCGTCGCGATTGCAATTAGTACATTTACAATCCTCTATTGTATTCATTGGTTTTGTTTCTACTTATACTACAAACGAATGGAAAACAAACTCAATCAATCATTAAAGAAGCAAGGGTAAGTTAATCACGCCTACCCTTGCTTCTTTCTTTTATTTTCCTGCTTTCACTTCAATAAAACGAGCTTGAAGAGCTCGTCCTGCTTCTGTTAGTGCCTCTGCACCTTGCGGGACAAGATTTGCCATACTGATGAATCCATGGACCATCCCTTTATAATCAATATACGTAACCTCATTGCCCGCTTGTTTCAATCGAGTAGCATACGCCTCACCTTGATCTCGAAGCGGGTCATACTCTGCTGTGATAATATGCGCTGGCGGTAACCCCATCACGTCTTCACGTACCATTGGAGAAGCAAGTGGATTAAACTTATCCTCTTTCTGACTCAAATAGTGCTTACGGAAATAACTCATTGCCTCTCCCGTTAAGAACAAGCCTTCCTTGTTCTTCTCATCAGATGGATACTTTTTTGTAAAATCAACCGATGGATAGATTAGCAATTGATACACCGGTAACGGCTCGTTTCTTTCTTTTAACAAATGTGTGACCACTGCTGCTAGATTGCCACCAGCACTGTCTCCACCAACGGCAACTCTCTCTTTGTCGATGCCAAGGACCTCTGCTTGCTCTCTGACCCAATGGACGGCATTGTAACAATCATAAACTGCAGCAGGAAACGGATATTCTGGAGCAAGCCGGTACTCCACTGAAATAACGGTCGACTGACTTGCATTTGCAATTCGACGACATACTGGGTCGTGGGAATCTAAATCACCAAGCACCCAGCCCCCACCATGAAAGTAAAGGAGTATAGGTTGAGGGGTTGTACCTTCTGGTTGATAAATTCGCACTGGAATCGTGTACCCTTCACTTTCAAAAGACAAGTTCTCTACTCGGTTTACCTCTTCAACGACTTGACCGTCATCAGTGCCAATTCTTCGGTTCACTCTAGCCTCTTCTGGACTTAACGTTTCTAGTCCTGGTAAACCTTGTTTCTCCATCTCCGCCAAAATCGCTTTTACGGTAGGATCTAATGCCATCACAATCACTCCTCACTTATTTTATACTTAATATTCTAAATTTTCTTTGTTAAAAAATCTATCATTATTTGTAGCTCAATCAAAAAAGGAATGCTGTGACTATGACCACAGCATTCCTTTTACCTTACTCTATTGAAAAGACTTGTTTTAACGTGGTAGCAATAAAATTAACATCTTCATCTGTAATGGATAGTGGTGGTGAAAGCGCAATAACATTTTGATAGCCACTCACCGTGTCAGAGTTCTTACCGACAATTAATCCTTTTTGTTTGCAACGCTTCATCAAATCAGCGATCACTTCAGGTGCCGCTGGCACTTTCGTTTTCTTATCTTCGACAAGCTCAATACCGAGCAACAAGCCTTTTTGTCTAATGTCACCGACGAGTGGGTGACGTAAAAGGGGCTCTAATTGAGTTCGCAACTTCGTTCCTTGTACGTTTGATTGTTCAACGAGTGATTCTTTTTCCATAATTTCAAGGTTTTTAATCGCAACCTCACAAGCAGCTGGATGCCCACCAAACGTATTCACATGCCTGAAATGATCATTTTCTCCAGTTTCTTTAAATACTTCAAATAAATAAGGCTTCATTGCGGTTGCCGATAACGGTAAATACGCACTCGTAATTCCTTTAGCCATCGTTACGATGTCTGGAGAAATGTCGTAATGTTGAAAAGTGAATGGCTTACCCGTACGTCCAAAGCCACAAATCACTTCATCAATAATGAGCAATACGCCATACTTCTTACAAATGATTTCAACTTCCTTTAAATAAGACGGATGTGGCATAAGTACGCCACCACCTGTAATAATCGGTTCCATAATAACTGCTGCAACTGTTTCTGGTCTTTCCCAACGAATGGTTTGTTCAATTTCATTGGCGCAATGCTTGCTCCAACTTTCTTCAGTATGCTCCTCAGGCACACGGTAGGAATCAGGTGCCGTTACATGAGTAAATCCAGGAACGAGGGGCTCATACCGATACTTGCGTTGCGGTTGGCCCGTAGCTGACAATGCCCCAAGCGTTGTTCCGTGATAAGCACGGTATCTTGAGATGACTTTATAACGTCCTTGATCACCATTTTGGTAATGATATTGACGAGCGATCTTAAACGCGGTTTCATTTGCTTCTGATCCACTATTCGAGAACGAAAAGCGGTACTCCTCTCCAAGCCATTTATTTAATTGATCTGCAAGACGAATTGCCGGCAGATGACTTTGTGTCAGTGGATAAAAAGGCATTTTCTTTAATTGCTCATAGGCCGCCTCAGCGAGTTCCGTTCTTCCATAGCCCGCATTTACACACCACAATCCAGCCATCGCATCTAAAAAGCGGTTCCCATCAAGGTCTTCGATCCAGGCTCCTTTTGCTTTATCAACAATCATCGCTCCGCTATTCTCTTGATAAGGAGTCATATGATGCCAAAGCAAACGACGATCTTTCTCGACCATTTCCTCATTTGACACGATTGTTTTGTCACTCATGCTCAAGCCTCCATCCGTTATTTTACACAAACTATACCAAATATTCTGATTGATTTCCTTTTACATGTTGTCTAATCTTATAGTTAAAGACTTGACACTTTAGGAGGCTACTTATGATCTCTGTGCAAGAGATTCTAACTCGACCCCTTTTCAAAACAGCACGAGTCGTTAGTGGTGAAGAAGGTCTTAACCGCTCGATTCGTTGGGTTCATATTCTTGATGTACCAAACTTCGAATCACTAATTCACGGTAACGAATTAATTTTAAGTACGGGTGCGGGTATTCAAAATGATAATGCTCTCCATTATGTCAAAGGGCTCATTGATCAAGGCGCAACCGCGCTTTGTTTTGAATTAGGTACACATATTCACGTTGTACCGAAATCTGTTATTCGTTATGCAGATGAACATCAATTTCCAATTATCGTCTTCGATAAGGTCGTTCGATTTGTTGATCTTACACAAGATATTCATGCGTTTCTTATCGATCGCCATCACCACCAATTGCTCGAACTCGATGAGCTGTCAAAATCATTCCAAAAGCTTACATTGCACAAACAAGGAACGCTCAAGCTTATAAAGAAAATTAAAGAAGCCATACCGTATCCACTCGTCTATCTACCCTTGCAAAGCGAAATGCCTTATTGTATACCTGTAAAACCTAAAGAAGACATTCAATTTCTTCAACAACAAGTCGAACGACACCGTGATGAAGAATTCGAATCAACGTATTGGACATTTAATTATGAGACGTATTATGTACAAAAAATTGAAGCGATGGGTCAAACTTGGGGGTATTTGCTAATTGAGCACTCCGATGTAACGTCTTTTGAGAAACTCGTACTCGACCGTGCCTCGATTGCTCTTGCACAAATGATTTTGCGTCGTACGTACAATGAAGAGAAATCCCTTCTCCAAAGCAATCGGTGGATTCTGGATTTAATGAACGATCGATCGTGTAATGAACGAGAAATACTCACGACAATTGAACGTCGTTTCCCGTCTGTTCAAACACCTTTTTATTACCGGATCTGTAAAGTACAACACCGTCATACAGTTGTTGAAAACAGTGATCAGTATTACATGATCCAACGCATCCGTGCTCTGTTTGAACAAAAGGCAATACCAGTCTTTATTACAATCCATCATGATTCCATCATTCTTTTTATCATTGAATCAAAGGCATGCAACAGAGACTTTTATGATTTTTTTCTGAGCAAAATGTCTTCTACGGAAGCGCTAGAAACGTTACATTTTTCATTTAGTAGCCGAAAGACGAAATTACATCACGTCAAAGAAGCATCTAGAGAATCGGAACTTGTAATTCAACTTCATCATACGTCGTTTCATACGCCTTGCTTTTATGATGAGCTCGGAATTTATCAACTCTTACTAACGATTAGCAACGACGAATTGGATCGCTTCATCCAGCAACAACTTAAGGGCCTTTATATTGATCACGTACGAAACCGAGAAGAACTGTTGGCTACATTAAATGTATATTTGCAAAACAATTGCTCAAAACAAAAGACAGCTGAACGATTAAACATTGCACGCCAGACGCTTTACCATAGGCTATCCAAAATTGAGCACCTACTCGGATGTAAGCTGAACGAAGACTGCTTTCAACGATTATCCATTGAAGTAGCACTATGTGCTTATGAATTGAAGTCTTAATTGAAGTCTTAAAGAACACAAATGGTTAACCGATGAATAGAGTAGGGAGGCTTGGCTTACTATGACTAATCTTGTGAAAGAAGCGCCACAATTAAAAGAAGAATTCGAAGATCTTATACAAAGTGACCACCGAGACATGATTGTTTTTACAGGGCTTACTTTGGAAGACATCGAACACTTAACTCATGTTCGTTTAATCATTGAACCTCACATCACTTCTCTCGTCGACACATTTTACGAACCTATATTGGCACAAGAACAATTGCGCGACATTATAGATCAATATTCATCTACAGAACGGTTAAAGCAAACGTTCTCGGAATACATTCTCGATATGTTTCAAGGTAAAGTCGGACAAGACTATGTAAATAGACGTATTCGAATCGGTCAAATTCACCATCAGATTGGTCTGAACGAACGGTGGTATTTAGCCGCCTACAACCACTTACAAACTGAAATGTTAACGATTCTTTTACGTGAGATGGAAACAGCGGAAGCCGTTAAAACGTATCACGCATTTAAACGTCTCTGTTCGATTGACATGCAGCTAGCCATTACAACATATATCGAATCGTATTCAACATCTTTACTACACTTCAATGAAGCACGAAAAGCTCAAAATCTAAAGCTTTCTGATACCGCTGAAAGTTTAAAAACTCAATCTGACTTGATGAAAGAAAAAGTATCAACACAAAAGCAAGAAACGGAGCGCATGACAACCTCTCTTCAACAGCTACTGAAAGATTCTCTGGCGATGAGTTCAGAAATGAAACTCACTCAAGACGAAACAACGACGTCTATAAAGCGGTTGAATGAAATGGTCGCTGAAGTAGAGGAATCGAAAAATCAGTTAGGACACCTTCAAGAAAGCTCAATCAACATCGGTAAAATCACACAAACAATCTGGGAAATCTCGAAAAAAACAAAAGTTTTATCGTTAAATGCATCCATTGAATCATCACGCGCTGGGGAATACGGAAGAGGATTTGCAGTAGTCGCTAGAGAAGTTGGGAATCTAGCAGCTGATACGCAATCAGCACTAGAAAGCATTCGTGCTCAAATTGCAGATACACAGACGCACGTGTCAAATGTAAATGAAGATATTACAGCATTAAGTGAGCGAGCCCTTGCGATGAACACGTTAACCGCTGCAATGAATGAACGATTAAATGAAACATCGAAACGGGTAGCATTAAACTATGAAGCCATTGAGCAATTCTCTATGTTCGTTTCAGATTATCAACACCATTTTGAAGAGTTGTTGCAAGAATTTAATTCCTTAACAACATTATCGAATGAATTAACAGACTTACAACTCACCGAACAACTTTAACAAAAAAGAACAGAGCAATCGATTGCTAGATCGATTGCTCTGTTAATTAGATTAAAAACCCGAGGAACGCGACACCAAAAATGATGAGTAAAATATTTAAGAACACAGAAAGTCCACTAATTATAATTCCTGTAATCGCTAATCCACCACCGTTTGGTTCCCGCACGGCCATAATTCCTAATACGAGTCCAACAACACCGGTTAAAAATCCAATCCATGAAACAAAAAACGAAACGAGACCTAAGATCACTGAAGCAATTGCTTTGCCGTTCATGGAATTCCTCCTATCGAATGTACGTACTTCTGAATAGTAAAGCTTTCAAAGAGTGATTCCGAATCCGTACTCCATTCAATAGACGTGCTCGTTTACGTTCATCTAGAACGTGCTCTACGTGAAACATGGAATGGCGTTTCTTTAAATCATCAATTTGAAGGAACTTCGACTGGCTTTAGTCCTTCTTTTCCCTCTAAGCTCAAAATAAAACGTACGAGAAGCTCAATTTCCAGTTCAATATCCTCAAGAGAAACAACCTCTCTAGGTGCATGCATATATCGCAACGGTAGCGATACGACCGCTACAGGCACCCCGCGACCCGTAACACGAAGGCGATCCGCATCCGTACCTGTCGTTCTTGGTGTTAATTCATACTGTAAATCAATGCCATTTTCACTTGCTACACGTTCAAAGATGCCATTAATTTTGCGATTAATGGGTGCACCTATCGCAAGGACTGGTCCCTTGCCTAGTTGTACATCACCGTTTTTCTTAGGATCTGCACTCGGGTAATCGGTCGCAAATGTAACGTCAAGAGCAATCGCCATCGTCGGCTCCACTTGTGCACCTGCAAAATAAGCGCCACCCATATTCGTTTCTTCATTGACGGTACTCACGCCGTATACACCAACTTGAACTTTCTCACCTTGCAAGCGACGAATGACTTCCGCTACGATGTAAGCACCACTACGATTATCAAGGCCACGTGCACTAACCCTTTGGTTAAGTAACGTTTTAGGTGTTACATCGTATATCGCCGGATCTCCTACACGAATATATTGCATCACCTCATCTTTTGACGTTGCCCCAATATCGATGTAAAGATCATCAACTGTAATCTTATCTTTTGCACCTCCATGGTGCTCTGCATTCGTCCCAAACGTTCCAGTAACTTCTCCACGCTCACCATGAATAGTTACTTCCATCCCTAAGGCATTCGCAGGAGAGATCCCTCCGAGTTTCTCAACATAAATAAATCCTCGTTCATCAATTGATTTCACTAAAAACCCAATCTCATCTGCATGTCCTGCGATTAGAACTTTAAATGGCGCATTCGGATTTAAGACCGCATAAGCGTTTCCAGCATGATCCGTTCTTAATTCATCCGCAAACGGCTGAACATAGTTTAACCATTTTGATTGCACTAGCTCTTCATAACCCGATGGTGACGGTGTATTGACTAATTCATATAAAAACTGATGACTCTTACTCATATTAAACATCCTTTCTAACCTCAACAATTGCCTTTATTGTAACCGAATTCACTACTTTTTCCTAAACGATGCATAACTAAACAACGCCAATCACATGATTGACGTTGAAACAAACATTTTTATCAAGTTAGGTTATAACTTTCTTGCTCGAATTAAAACAGACTCCCCTGAGAAAGACTTCACAGCTCCGCTTTCGTCAATATCAATATTGAACTTCTTCTTCTGTTCAACAGTTGTATCTTTCAATCGTTCAGTAAGTTCTTGACGGAGTTCCTTAGAAAGGTTCAAACGCTCACACCAATCGTCAAATTGAAAAACTTTCGGGTAACGTTCTAAATGCTCAACGACAAGTCCAGACTGTTCAATCATAGCGATCCATTCGCTTTTTTTCCAAGCTCGATAATGACTCGGATCACGCATTTTTTCTATTTCGTTGTAAAAGTGATCATACTCATCAATCTCTGGTGCCGTATTGTCTAATAAATAGAAACGTCCACCAGACTTCGTCACTCGATGTACGCTGTCCAAAAACTGAACCGGATGTTCAAAGTGATGCGCAGCAATTCGACATACCGACACATCAAACCAATCGCTTTCATAGGACAACGATTCCGCATCCCCTCGCTCAAACTGAACGTTTTGATGCCCGTTCCCTGTAATAAAAGCTTCTGCAGTCGTAAGCATTTCATCGGTTAAATCCATTGCAGTCACTTTTTCTACGTAAGGCGCGACCGCATTGCTAACATGACCAGCACCTACTGCAATATCTAGTAATGACTTCGGTTTAAGCGTTGAAATTTCCGTAACGAGTGCTGCTAAATCTTTTCCTTTCGCATGTAGCTCACTTTTCACATAGTTCTGAGAAGAGGATGAGAACGTTTGTTGCACCGCATTTTTTTGGTTGTTCAAGATAACCACCTCTTTACCTTTATACACTCAGTTTATGGTACTAGAGCAAGAAGGACTACTACGAATACTGAATGGCTACCTATAAGAAAAATGAATCATCATTAGAAAACAGACTTAAGGCTTATGCCATTCTTCTTTTAACCGAACTATTATCGTTGAAATTGTGAAAAAGTATGATAAAAGTATTGCAATTTATCTGAAAAATGTTAGCATTAAGTGAAAGAAGGGTGCCTTCTACTTCCCCCGTAACGACTTCACCGTATGTAAGCACTTCGCAAAGAACGCTTCTAGAACATATAAGTAACCATCCATCAGTATGACATCCATGCTAACTAACGAAACCAGTGCCTACAAATACTCTACTTTTTTGATGAATGGTCGAGACAACCATGCTCAACTCTTTTCATTGCGCACCCTTCTTTTCTTCAACCACAAAAAAAAAACAGTTGCCTTAAGATTAGCACCTTAGACAACCGTTTCCATTTACTTAATGATCTGTATTCCACCAATGACTGGAAGAGGCTTTCTTTTCTTCTGCACTGCGTTCACGACACCTAGAATGAACAATGCGAGGACAAATAATGAACCGATTGGGCCAATAATAAATGTCCCTATAATCGGAATCGATCCTAGAATCGCCACAATAATCCCTAAGATTAACAGCAACAATCCTTGATTTGCATGATACCTCGCAAATGGAGAATCTTTACCAGCAAGTAACGGAATAAAGAACAAAATGTATGCAACAATTCCTAAACCCATATTTTCTTCCGCATCTCGGTCCGGCGTTCGTTGTATTTCTGACATACCAACATCTCCTTTCCTTTATTAATCTTAAATACGTTTGAAAATGAGTCATGGTTTCATTTTTTATGTTTTAAACATACAACATTGCTGACGGAAAGGAAAGAAGATGCTCTCGTTCGTTAATTAAACGTTTGATTAACAACAAGTATGCACAATTACACCTTCTCAGAACTACATTTGTACGCCGTTATCATGAATAGATGTTTTTGTATGAATATGCTTTTTGTAATCCTCGGATACTGGCATCATCAATGAACCAATGACACAGACGACAAAGTTAGCAATCAAGCCAATGATCCCGCCGTGAATTCCGTAGAGTGTATTGTTTCCTGTAAGAGTCATGACCCCTGCAATTGTGGCTCCAATCACCATACCCCAGAACACTGGCGTTGCCCGTAAACGCTTCCAATACAAGCCTAACAAAAAGCAAGGTGCAACTTGAATTAACAATTCGAATTTCAAAACAAAGATTTGATAAAGTGTTCCTGGTGGGTTCCATGCAATCCACAACAACAAGAAGACGACAACAATACCGACGAACTTTCCTACTTTTACTTTACGCTCATCTGTTGCATTAGGGTTGATGTACTTCCCATAAATATCATGAGACACCATAGATGAGAAACTTAGTAATACTGAATCCGCAGTAGAAATAATCGCACCAACGATTCCACCGAAGAAGATAATCATCATCCAATAATAGAATGGGTGCATGGCAGCAATATCATTTGCAAGTATACCTATGACTTGCTCTGATTGCCATGTATCCATTCCAGGGTATAAAACGATACAAATAATACCAACAACTAGGACTAACCCCGTCGTAATCGGAGGCATCCAAGCCATACGAGCAAATGATCGTTTCAATGTACGCTCACTCTTTGCTGAATAAATCCGTTGCACAGCATGTGGATATACGGCAGCACCAATACCTGCTAGAAGAATCATACTAATCCAGTTTATATTCGTCTGTAAATCAGGTACTCCAATTTTCTGTGGTTCGGTTGCAGCAATCGTTTCTGAAACTCCGCTAAGACTCCCTCCCGCTAACGCTAAAGCACCGATTAGTACAACAAAAATACCTACAAGCAAGATGATTCCTTGAAGTACATCAGTGACTGCAACCGCTCTCATCCCACCGAGCCACTCATAGATAAGCATAACGATGATAAATCCTATAACTGCATACCCATATGGGATTGCTCCAGCCGTTAACCCAGAAACAGCATGACCAATGGCTACAAGTTGTTCCAATAAGTAATTCCCTAATCCCCAAAGCATGAGCAAGATTGCAACGATCGTTACCCGCTTCGACTCAAAACGGTAACTAATCCAATCTGTTGGTGTTACGAACTTCGCTCGCTTCGCAATGACGTACAACCTTGGTGCGAAGATGAGGTATACACCAATAATCGCTGTCATAAACGGTATTGACTGTAACCATGAGAAGCCTTCCCGGTAGGCTGTTGGTGCGTAACCGACAATCGTATTTCCGCTATACTGTGTCGCATAAAGAGTGAAAAACAACGTAATAAACCCTAAGTTTCGTCCCGCAAGATAATACTCTCCAACGCTTTTCCCTAACTTCTTTCCTCTACCCGCGATCCAGCCGATGACAATCATGAGTACGGCATATGCACCTAGTATGATCAGGGCATCAGTACCGCCAAATTGCAACTCCATTATGATTGTCTCCTCTCTTTTTCAAACTCTTCTTCCTCTTCATCTTCTATTAAGTTCCACTGCGTCATACAGAGCCAACTCAAATACGCACAAAGAATTAGTGACAATCCAACACTAATGAGCGCCCAAAACGGAATACCTAGAATATACGGTTCGATCATCCCCTCAGGTAAATACCACGGAGCATTAAACAGAATCAATAATACAAAACCTACCCAAATCCACTTCTTTTGAATGGGTTCTTTCATCCAAACCCCTCCTTTACGACTGATTTGTTTAAATGACACCACGCGCTTGCAATTGCTCTATTTTCTCACTCGTCATCCCTAACATCGATTGATAGATCGCTTCATTTGCTTCGCCTGGCTTTACACTTCCCGCATGATCGATTTGCCCTGGCGTACGACTTAACTTCGGTACAACTCCAGGCATCGGAAACTCTCCAAGCTGTGGATGCTCTGTATTAACGATCATGTCTCGAGCTGCATAATGCGGATCTTTAACAATATCTGCCGCACTATAGATCAGTCCCGAAGGAACGCCTTGCTCCTCTAACGCTTCAAGCACATGCTTTGCATCGAGAGTTTTTGTCCAGCGCTCAATAAGAGCATCTAACTCTTTTTGATTCTTTCCACGAGCAAGATGTGTTTTATAATCATCATGCTCAGCAAGTTCTGGTTGTCCCATCGCTCTCGTAAGCCTTGAAAACACTGCATCTGCATTTGCGCCAATCACGACGTACGTATCGTCTTTTGTACGATAAATACTTGAAGGTGCAACACCTGGAAGAATATTGCCCGTTCGCTCTCGTACATAATCAGCTAGCAAGTAGTCTGGAATCATACTTTCCATTACGGAGAACACCGACTCATAAATGGCCGTATCGATCATCTGCCCTTCCCCTGACTTGTGTCGTTCTTCAATCGCTGTTAAACAACCAATTGTCGAGTACAATGCCGCTAATGTGTCTCCGATTGATATACCTACTCGAGCTGGCGGACGATCCTGGAAACCGGTTACGTAACGAATACCACCCATCGCCTCACCAATACTTCCAAACCCTGCACGATCTTTGTAAGGACCTGTCTGACCATAACCCGTCGTTCTCATCATAATGAGACGAGGGTTAATTTCCCTAAGATCTTCGTAACCGAGTCCCCATTTTTCCATCGTGCCTGTTCGGAAATTTTCAATGACAACATCTGAACTCTCTGCCAATTCTTTGAATACGGTTTGACCTTCTACCGTGCGTAAATTCAGCGTAATCGATTTCTTGTTGCGGGATTGCACCGGCCACCACAATCCAACTCCGTCCTTTTCTTTTCCCCACTGTCTCATTGGATCGGGCTTATCAGGGGGTTCAATCTTAATTACTTCTGCACCAAAATCCGCAAGCAAACGTCCAGCAAAAGGACCAGCTAACAACGTCCCAAGCTCTAGTACACGAATGCCTTTAAGGGGCATAGACGTCTCATTCATTCCCATCACTCCTGATTGAATATTAAGAAAACAATAGCACCATTGTATACAAAAGATCAATAATAATTTAAAATAACATTGTGTAAACGCTTCATTGTATACAAAAAGAGATTTTTATTTTGTTGTTTTCTCAACATTCAGCTACAATAAACGAAGAGGTGTTGGCTTTGAATGTTTATGAACGTATGAAACAAGCGTTAATTACGGGAAAGTACAAACCAGGAGATCGCTTAACCGAAGAAGCGTTAACCGAAGAATGGAAGGTGAGTCGTACACCGATTCGTAGCGCATTGAAGCAATTAGAGTTTGACGGGCTCATCACCCCGCTAAAGCGAGGGTACATCGTGCGTTCCTTTTCACAAAATGATATCCGTCAAATCTATGATGTGCGGTCTTTACTCGAAGGCTACGCTGCTAGTTTGAGTGCCATTCATCGAACAGAGCAAGACCTGTCCGACATGCACAAGGCAAACGAAGATTTTAAAACGATTATCATGAGTCGAGGGACAAATAAAACAGAACATATTCAAGATGTATTAAAGAAAAACCACAAGTTCCACGACACTGTGATTCGAGCTAGCAAAGACCCACATACTGAAGATCTCATCCGTAAGGTCGTTGTTTTACCTCTAGTGTTCCATTCATTTTATTGGTTTGAACAACGAGGACTAGAACAGTCGTTTGAACTACATGAAGTCATTATACGTGCGATTGAAGACCAAGATAGCGCTCGCGCAAGGAGTGCAATGCATGAACATATTTATCAAGGAAGAGATCGTGTCCTTGAACAACTAAAAAGGAGTGATTTGTGATGATTACACTTTGTGAGGTTGGACCAAGAGACGGATTACAGAATGAACCGAAGCATGTGCCTACAGAGGACAAGGTTCAATTTATTGAGCAAGTCGTTGATGCCGGCGTAAAAAAAGTTGAAGCTGTATCATTTGTGAACCCTAAAGTCGTTCCACAAATGGCTGATGCGGAAGATGTAATGAAAGCGATCAACAAGCGTAACGGTGTCACGTATGCCGGACTCGTGTTAAGCCGTTCAGGACTTGAACGTGCAATTGAGACAGACGTCGATTTACTACACGTCGTCGTTGCGACGAGTGACACATTTAATCAGAAAAATGCGAGAAGGACAGTTGATAAGGGTGTAGATGAAAACAGTGCCGTCATTCGGGATGCGAAAAATGCCGGACGACCATCTGCAGCTGTGTTAGCTACAAGCTTTGGATGCCCTTATGAAGGTCATGTTGATGAAACAAAAGTGTTACACGTCGTAGAACGTTTCTTAAACGCTGGTGCGACTGAAATTGTTCTTGCCGATACGACTGGAATGGCGAACCCTACAAAAGTAAAGCAAATGGTGCGATTATTTAAGGAGAACTTTGGCGCTGATACACCCCTTGGATTACATTTCCACAATACACGTGGACTTGGGTTAGCCAATGTCATTGCTGGTTACGAAGAAGGTGTTACGACATTCGATGCTGCTTTAGGAGGGCTCGGTGGCTGTCCATTTGCACCAAATGCCGTTGGTAATGTCGCGAGTGAAGATCTCATCCATATGTTGCATGAAATGGGCATTGCGACAGACGTTGATTTAGAGAAACTTCTCAAAACCGCGAACTGGCTAGAACGCGTGATGGGCAAAACACTTCCTGGCATGGTCATGAAGGCAGGTCCTGCATATGAAACGACAAAAGCCTAATGTTATGAAAAATGACAGGTCCAGTCTTCTTCGTTCATGAAGATGAGTGCTTGACAAACAAGGATATTAAGATACAATAAACCTCACTATACAATCGACGATGAAGAGAGTAGCGATGATGTTCACTCACAGCGAGCCGGGTTTGGTGCAAGCCGGCAGGAACAGAATCGTGAAGCGGACTTCTAAGATGCTGTTCTGAACATTTGAGTACGAACAGCCGGCAATCACACCGTTATGTGAAAGTGAACGTTTCATACGTTAACGAGAGTGGTACCGCGGGACCCCCGCCTCTTTTTTGAGGTGGGGGTTTTTCGTCGTAAAAAGGAGCGTTTTATGAATTTGCTAAAAGAAGAAATAGCGAACGTCTTATCGTTAGAACTGTCCGTTCCCATCTCAATACAACTGTTTGAATACCCTAAACAACCGATTCATGGCGATCTCTCTATTCCTTGCTTCATACTCGCAAAAGAATTAAAAATGTCGCCTCATGATATTGCATTGCGTATTCAAACGATACTTTCTGCCGTTACGAGTATCGACGAAGTCGACGTCATCGGAGGTTATGCTAACGTGCATTTCAACCGTACAACATTTGCTGATTTGTTATTTTCTAAGAAAAAAAAGAAGATCACAAATCAAGGAACCGTTACGATTGATATGTCGTCACCAAACATTGCCAAACCATTCTCGATGGGACACCTACGATCAACCATCATCGGTGAATCCATCGCTCGTTTGTACGAAAACCAAGGGTACACGGTCGTTCGCATTAATCATATCGGTGACTGGGGTACTCAATTTGGAAAGTTGATTGCCGCGTACAAAGAGTGGGGCGTACAAGAAGAGGTCGAAAAAGCGCCAATTCAAGAATTGTTAAAACTGTATGTACGTTTTCATAAAGAAGGTGACGAAGCTGATGGCAGACGATGGTTCTACGAACTTGAACGAGGAAACGAAGAAGCGCTTAGCCTTTGGAAATGGTTTAAAACTGTGTCTCTATCGTCTTTTCAAGGCATCTATACAAAACTCGGTGTAGCCTTTGATTCCTACGACAGTGAATCGTTTTATAATGATAAAATGCAAGCTGTCATTGAACAGCTTGAAATTCACCACTTACTCGAACAATCCGAAGGCGCTCAAGTCGTCTCACTTGATCAAGAGCATTTGCCCCCTTGTCTTATCAAAAAATCAGACGGAGCAACGCTTTATGCTACACGTGATCTTGCAGCAGCAATCTATCGTAAACAAACGTATCAGTTTACACGTTCACTCTATATCGTCGGTAATGAACAAACTCTTCATTTCAAACAACTAAAAGCTGTCTTACGTAAACTTGGCTATGAATGGTCTGAGCAGATGAAGCATATCAACTTTGGGATGATGCGTCTTGAAGGGAAAAAGATGAGCACTCGAAAAGGCAGTGTTGTCTATCTTGAGGACGTCTTATCCGAAGCGACTGCTCTCGCTGAACAGTACATGCAAGAAAAGAATCCTAATCTCCCAAACCGCCAAGAAGTCGCCCGTCAAGTCGGTGTAGGCGCGATTATTTTTAACGACTTGAAAAATGACCGTAGAAACGATATTGATTTTTCATTAGAAGACACGCTTCGTTTTGAAGGTGAAACAGGTCCTTACGTACAATACACTCACGTTCGTACGTATTCATTAATACGTGAACAGTCCTATACGTGGCAAGACGGTCAAAATGTTGAAGATGAAGCTTGGGAATGCCTTATTGTCCTCTCTAAACTAGAGGAAACAATCGCACGAGCGGCTGATACCCACGACCCTTCGCTTGTCGCTAGATACGTCCTGTCACTTTCACAAGCCTTTAACCGTTACTACAGTCAAACGCACATTCTAAAAGACGATGTCCATTTACAAAACCGCTTAAGCCTCGTTGACGCAATTAACGTAACGATCAAAGAATGCTTACACCTTCTCGTCATTGAAGCACCCAAAAAGATGTAGTCTCTAACTTTAAAAACAAACGGCCATTCTACTAACGAATGGCCGTTTCACATGATTACTTGAACGCTTGTACCGTAATTCCTGCTGCTTCAACTTGCTCACGCACTTGCTTTGCAAAGGCTAAGGCATGTGCACCATCACCATGAATACAGACCGTATCTGCTTGAATGGCAATGTCTTTTGATTGTACCGTTTTCACTGTATGCTCAGTAACCATATGAATGACTTGTTCACTCGCGACATTCACATCTTCAATGAGTGCATTCGCTTCACGACGTGATGTAAGCATACCGTTGTTCTGATACGTCCGGTCGGCAAATACTTCACTTGCCGTTTGAAGTCCTACAGCTTCTCCTGCTTCGATCAGCTTACTTCCAGCAAGACCAAACAAAATGAGCTGGTCGTCGATATCATACACAGCTTTCGCAATTCCGTTCGCAATCTCTTCGTTTCCTGCTGCCATATTGTAAAGTGCACCATGAGCTTTAACGTGTTGAAGGTGACCACCTTCAGCTTTGACAATGCCCATTAATGCACCGACTTGATATTGTACCAAGTCATACGCTTCATCAAACGAAAGATCCATTGAACGACGTCCAAATCCAATCAAGTCTTGCAAGCCAGGGTGAGCGCCTAAACGAACGTTGTGCCCCAAAGCGAGCTTCACCGTTTTCCGCATCGTACTTGCATCTCCAGCATGGAAACCACAAGCAATATTTGCAGAGGTCACGTAAGGTAAGATTTGCTCATCTGTTCCTTTGACATACGTACCAAAGCTTTCTCCCATATCACAGTTCAAATCAACTTTAACCATTGTTTCTCCTCCTGTTCAAACTAGAATAAGTCCAATAGTCCTCTGAATGCAATAATACTTGCACCTACAGTAACAACCGCTGTGATCGCTCCAAAGATAATGAGCCACATCGGATGCTTATAATCTCCAACAATGCTCTTTTTACGTGATGCAACGAGAATCGTCACTAAGATAATCGGTAAGATCATCCCATTTAGCGCACCAGCAATAATGAGTAGCTGTACCGGTTGACCAATGAGTATGAAAATTGTAGCTGAAATCGTAATAAATCCTGCAATAAACCAGCTATTGTACTTCTCAAATACGGGATGGAATGAGCGGAGGAAGGAAATACTCGTATACCCTACTCCAATTACTGAACTAATGGCTGCTACGAACAACACAACACCAAACATGTAATACCCGATATCACCAAGCCCTACAAGAAAAGCAGTAGACGCCGGGTTGTTCTCATCCAACGTGAAACCTGCACTAACGACACCAAGGAAAGCGAGGAATAAAAAGATTCGCATAACCCCTGTCGTTAAGATTCCATATGACGCTGCACGGCTTACAAAACCAACATTCTCTTTCCCTGTTACACCCGCATCAACAAGTCGATGACCACCAGCAAATGAGATGTACCCACCTACGGTTCCCCCGACGATCGTGACAATTGGTAAAAGTAAAATCATCCAATCTTCAGGAACAAATGTCCGAATTAAAGCTTCTTGATACGGTGGGTCTGTAGAAAACATCACATAACCCGTCATAATAATCATAATGATACCAAAAGCCTGCATAAGTCTGTCCATCACTTTACCATAGTTCTTTATTGAGAAAATAATAATTGTAATGACTGCTGTAATTCCAGCTCCTAAAGCAGGTGGAAAATCAAAAAGCACGTTGAGTGCAAGACCGGCACCACCAAGGTTCGCGATATTAAATGCAAAGCCTCCAAAAATAATCAAACCGGCAATCACAAACCCTAAACCAGGTAAAACCTTATTCGCAATTTCTTGTCCCCGCATTCCCGAAACCGAAATGACACGCCAGATGTTTAGCTGCACACCGATATCAATAATCAACGAAACGACAATCGCAAATGCAAAGCTCGCCATAAATTGCTCTGTAAATGTCGCCGTTTGCGTAAGAAATGCTGGACCGATAGCAGAAGTCGCCATTAAAAAGACCGCACCACGCAAAAAGCGGTTCCGTTCCTTATCTGTCAATTGTCGTTGTAAATTTGCTCCCATGAGCTTGTTTCCTCCTAGCGCTACAGTACACCTAGCGTTTCATTTTTTACATTCGTAATATACATATGCCCTGGAGCATGAGTGATCATACTTAACCCATTTGCCTTCGCTGCCGCCTGAGGAGTAACACCACATGCCCAAAACACCGGAACTTCGCCTTCTTTAATCGTTACGGCATCCCCATAATCAGGCGTTGTGATGTCGTCAATACCAATCGCTTTAGGATCGCCAATATGAACCGGTGCCCCGTGGACATCTGGAAAACGTGACGTCACTTGGACTGCTCGTACCGCGTCTTGCTGTGACATCGGGCGCATGCTAACGACCATTGGACCACTAAACGGACCTGCAGGAATGGTATCAATATTCGTTTCAAACATCGGAACATTGCACTTCTCTTCATTGTGGCGAATTGGGATGCCATTTTGTCTTAGTGCTTCTTCAAACGTAAAACTACACCCGAGCAAGAAAGCGACCGAGTCTTCGGTCCAATACCCCGTCACATCGTTGACGGACTTCAGGAGTTTCCCTGCTTCATACACTTGATACTTCGGAAGATCAGTACGTAGATCGTTTTGCTGTCCGGTCAATACTGGTTTCGGTGAGCCGACATCCGTGACGTCAAGAATTGGACATGCTTTTTTGTTACGTTCACAATAAACGAGAAAATCAAACGCATACTTTTTATCAAGAACGACAAGGTTCGCTTGAGCGTAACCGTCAGCAACTCCCGACGTTGGTGTTGTAAATGAAGCACTTCTGATCTCTTCCATAATAGCTTCTCGCTTTTTCATTACACACCCGCTCCTTTTAAACATTCGTTCCAACGCAAACGAATTCCGGCTTTTCGCTCAGTCATGGATCGTTCTTGTTGTACATACAAGTCTTCTGCTTCTTTAAATGAGACAAGTTCAAAACGCATCGTTTCTGTTGGCCTCAATTGTGCCAAACGCGAAAGGTCCGCAGCAATTACTTGTGCCATGCGCGGATAACCTCCCGTCGTTTGACGATCCGCCATTAAAATCATCGGCTTCCCCTCACTTGGAACTTGCACAGTACCGAAATCAACCGCTTCTGAAAGTACGTTAAAGGCTTCCTTTAATTCGAGCGTTTCCTCCGCTTCAAAACGATAGCCCATTCGATCTGATTGTGTCGTTAAGAAATAATCAGTATGAATGAGCTTCTTCTGACTATCCTCTGTAAAACGGTCCCAGTGCGTCCCTTTAAATATACGAATGCTTTGGTTCGGTTCTTCATCCAATCGTAATGAATTTGCTCCCCATTTAAGAGCCTTCACAAAACCACCTGCTTGTTCTTTCATCCAGTTAAAGTACGGATGATCTGTTTCTTGAATTGCCAATACGTCCCCCTTTTGCAATGCTCGTCCTTCAAAGCCACCAAAGCCCGCGCGCAAATATGTACTATGACTATCCATTACTTGAGGAACATCAAATCCACCAGCTACTGCAACGTACGCACGAATTCCGTGTTTAATCGGCTTAAATGAAAGCATTTGACCTTTAGGAATGAAAAGAGGGACACCTAAGCTGTATTCTTTTCCATCAATGACTGGTTGCATGCCAGCACCTGTAACTGCGAGTAAAGCATCGGTTTCAAACTTTAACGAGGGACCCGCAATCGTTAGTTCAAGAGCAGCAGCAAATTCATCGTTCCCGACGAGTTGATTGGCAGTGCGCAACGAAATCGTGTCCATCGCACCACTTTGCAACACACCTTGACGCAAATAACCAAATCGACCGATGTCTTGTACTGTCGTCTGCACCCCAGGCTTTACGACTTCAACTGTCATGGCTCTTTTCACTCCTTTCCTTAAGTTCGACAAACGCGTCTTTAGAAATTGGTTTAAACGTAACTTGATCACCCGATTGCAATAAGCTTGGCACATCCCTATTTACATCAAACAACTTCAACGGTGTTTGACCTATCAATTGCCATCCCCCAGGTGTTGCCATGGGATACACACCCGTCTGGTGCCCTGCAATTCCAACAGATCCTGCAGGAACCTTTTCTCTTGGCTTCGATTTTCTCGGTGTGGCAATACGTTCATTCATCCCACCGATAAAGGGAAACCCAGGCGCAAAACCAATCATATAGACGAGATACGTGCGCTCTGAGTGAAGCTGAATCACTTCATCTGTTGATAAACCGTTGGCATGTGCAACTTCTTGCAAGTCAGGACCATATTCTCCACCGTATAAAACAGGAATTTCGATTTTATTTGCTTCTAAGCTATTTTTCGTTGCGTACTCTAGCTGAGCAATTCGCTCCTTTAACTCCGCAATGACCTGTTGTTGAATTGTAGTTTCATTGTTCGTTTTTATAACTTTCAAAGGATTATAGAAAAACGTAATGCCAGTATAACTTGGTACCGCTTCAACATACCCTTGAAACGGTTGCTCATCGATTACTTGCATAAACTGACTAACACGTGCATGCAGTTTTGGATCAATACCGTCACCAAATTTAACTGTTACTGCACGTTCACTTAATTCGTAAAACTCAGCCTCTTTATATACTGCCATCAAGGACCTCCTTCACGTCTCCAGAAAGAAATTATCACTATATTAGCATAATAAACGGACGTCTCCAACGTAGTACCTTCTAATACCAGGTCATAAAAAACAGGCTAGACCAAACGGTCTAACCTGTCACATTTACATTTGGTCCTCTTTTGTAGGACCCATAACGCCTGGCACTTGTAAGCCAGCTTGACGTAGCAATACAGTCATTTGGCCACGGTGGTGCGTCTGATGATTTACGAGCGTACGTAATAATGCTCCACGTGGAACATCTTGTCCCATCGCTTCAACCGTTTCTAACATCGCATCATCAGTAAGCTCACGCTTCACTGCCTCAACCGTATTGTCGACAGTCTGTTGGTAGCCGTCACGAATAGACGCAACTTGTGAAGGCACGTCATTACCATCTCCAACAGGATTTACATTCACACCAACGAGACTTAAAAAGAACGCCGGTGATGTTGCCAAATGCCAAGCTAACCAACCTAGTGAACTATGCCCTTCAACGATTGACACGTCAAGCTTCTCATCCGTGATCGCTGCAATGACTGCTACTGTCCCACGAGATTCAAGTGTCCAATCTTGGATAAAATCTTCTACAGTTCGGTACATGAATGTATCACTCCTTGTACAGAATCATAGCGTACTGACTCTCACCAATCAAATCTTTAGTCTTCAATCATTGACTGGTGAACAGCTGTGCCATCGACAATAACAATTAAATCAATTGGACGCTCATCGATTGCTTCTGTTACATCTGACTCAAGTCGTTCGAATAGATCATCGTTCGCCTCATCTTCTGATACAGATAATGTAAGGTCAACATTTACAAACTCTTCGCCTTCATATACGACTAATGCTTCTTCAACTTCATCTAATTGTTCTAACGTTTCAGCTGTATCAGCATCCGTTTCGTTGCCACCTACGCTAACGTCATCCGATTCTTCTGTCGTACTGTCATCAGCGCCTGTTTCTTCGGTCTCTTCCGTTTCAGTGTCCACATCTTCTGTCTCATCCACTTCGTCATTTCCACAAGCAACGAGGGCGATAGATAACAACCCTACGGTCATTGTCCATTTTAACGGCTTTAATATGTTGTCCACTCTCCTTATCAAACTATCCAAATTATATCGGACAAAAGTAGTGAAAACAAAGTAGGAGAACTAGATTTTCACAATCTTACAAAGAAGCTGTGTTTAGTTGCGTGCAAACGGGTAAAAAAGAGGAGAGGAGGCGTTCCGCATGCGCTTATACACATTGCACAAAAAACAAGTGTTACCACTTTCTAAGCAGGAAGCTTGGGAATTTTTCTCTGATCCAGGCAAACTATCATCCATAACACCTGGTGATATGAAATTTAATATGAGATCTCCCATGTCACGAACAATGCACCCAGGAATGATTATTCACTATGACCTTAAACCGCTCCCTGCATTCCCTGTTCAATGGGTAACCGAAATTACTCACATGATCGAGGAACGATTATTTGTTGATGAACAACGATTCGGCCCCTTTCGTTTTTGGCATCACCAGCACCACTTTAATGATCACCCCTTAGGTGTTGAAATTGAAGACATCATTCACTACGTTCTCCCCTTTGGACCTCTCGGCACGCTTGCTCACCGTATGTTAGTTGAGAAACGACTCGAAGAAATATTTGAATTTCGAAAGCAACAATTATCGCAAGCATTCAGGTCATAAACCTATGCATTCAAAAAAAGAAGCAGCTTGGTTAACATATCGTATTCGTTAACCAAGCTGCTTCTTTTCAATTTCGGACTGCTAACTTCCACATAATAAATTGTCTACGATACTGTTCATAAGCCCGTTGATCAAACTCTACCCCGCATTTATGATAAACCCAAGGTGAATCTTGATGAGGCACAATTACTTCTAATCCAGCTTTTTGAAACAAAGAAGATTGACTAACATCATAAAAATGCCAACCATCAAATTGCTCATCCCACGGTAAATCATACTGTGTTGCCATCACAAGACCATCGATCGCTTCTACTCGTTCATAACGTTGACTAGGATTTTGAAATGAAAGAACACCAATTGTATTCCTTTCTTCAATAACAACACCATATAAATCCCTCTGATGTGCATCCCACCAGACGCCATGAGGAGGGAGGTTATTCGTTCCGCATACACCAATCATCCCTACCTCAGATGCTTCAAAGAGCGATATCATATGATAGAGGAGCCGCTTTTCAATCATCCATGCATCTTGGTGATGATAGATTTTGTACTTTCCCTTTGCCTTACGCATCGCCTCGTTATATCCCGACACCATACTCTTCGCTTCTTTCATCACGATCTTTTCAACTGTAAATCCTTCAGGAACATAAAGTGCATCAATGTGCTTTTCACACACACGATACATGTCTTCGTCATTCACGCAACAAATAAAAGAAAATACCGATGCATCATTGTTCATACGACTCACCTCAATGATACTTTATGAATCATTGCTGTTGTCCTATCACAATACATTCGTTACGACATACAAAATCGGGAGAGTGAACAGTAATGAACACATGCTTACTACCCATGCAGCATTCGCAAGATCAACATCCAATTTGAACAATTGAGGCGGAACGAGAGATGAAACCGCTGGTGGCATGGATGAAAGAATGAGTACGACGTAGAGAATGATTCCATTTCCATAGTTTCCAAGACCAATGAAGTAAGCAATGCTCGTCACCGTAATTGGAACGATGATGTGCTTAATAAGGGCAATCGATCCACTCGGTTTCATATACATTCGAACGGCACCGAGCTTCATTGAAAATCCAACAGGCACTAATAAAAGAATTGCTGAAAGCGGGACGAGAATGCTGTTAATCGTATCGTAAAATGTCCCGTACTCAAGCGGCGAAAAATTAAGAAGCGCCCCAATACAAAGCGCAGAAAAGGTCACCATTATAAAGGGGTCCTTTATAATTTTCTTAATACCGGAAGAAGATGAAACGTGTCGCAATGGACCAAATGATTTCGCAATCGGATAACAGATGGCATAATATACAATTTCTTCGAACAAACGAAACAAAATCACAAACGGCAATGCTTCAATCCCGATAAAAAATACGGAAAACAACGCCCCAAAGCTCCCAAGATTAATAAAGGCGCCGGCAAGAAACATGGAACCTGTTTGCTCCCTCGTAAGACCGTGAATCTTCGAAGCGACCAGTGCCAAACCGCCACCTAGAAAAATCGTAAAGACACCGATAACAGGAAGTATTAAAAATTCTGTTTGACTAAAGTCAACGTTCCAAAATGCACCGATTAACACAATAGGCATAAGACCAAGTAGAACGGTAAAAGTTAACACACGTAACACTTTCGCAACTGGAACCCACGCTGGCATATACCCTTTTATCGTGTAAATGCGTATGCCTCTGCCAATTCCAAGCCCAAATAGGATGAGCGCAAACACAGACAACAGTGACCCCATCGTTATCCTTCTTTCTGTAAGATCTCTCGTGAAGTTAGTATGAATACAGAGCCATCATACGATAAATCGAAAAGACTCAGCGCTTATTATCGCACTGAGTCCCCCCTAAATCATCAATCAAATTCAATTGGCCTAGCGATTTTGTTGATCGCACCACCATCGACCATAATCGTTTGTCCACTCACGTAAGTGGCTTCGTCTGACGCGAGGAAAAGACATGTGTTCGCAATGTCTTCAACCGTTCCAATTCTCCCCATCGGCTGGAACTTTAACGTATCTTTGAATGCTTGTTCTGGATCATCTAATGATTCAAATGTTTTTTGTAATAATGGTGTGTCTACCGTACTTGGACCTACCGCATTAACACGAATTTGATCTTTACCATAGTCGAGCGCCATTTGTCGCGTTAGCGCTGTCATTGCGCCTTTCGCCGATGCATAAGCCGCTAGACGTGTAATGGTTTTCTCAGCGTGCCAAGAAGCGATGTTAATAATTGAACCTCCGCCTACCTTTTGCATTTCTGGAATGCTGTACTTCGAACATAGGAATGGACCGTTTAGATTAATACCTAATAACGTTTGCCACTCTTCAAAGCTCGTATCTGTCACGCTTTTGCGAAAGTTAATCGCAGCGTTATTGACGAGAATATCGACTTTACCGAATGCTGAAGTCGCTTCCTTCACGAGGTTTTGTACACTTTCTTCGTTACTGACGTCCGTGTGTACAAAAATCGCTTCTACTTCTTGTTGTTTCAATTCAGCAATTACATTCTCTCCAGCTTCTTCATTCACATCTGCAACAACGATCTTGGCTCCTTCTTGGCCAAAACGCTTTGCAATGCCAGCGCCAATCCCTTGGCTACCACCTGTAACAATCGCTACTTTGTTTTCTAACCTCATTATGATCTCTCCCATCTGTCTCCATCTATGATCGTATCACATAACCGTTTTCTACATCGCTCGCTCTTGCTTCTGCATTTCGCTTTGCAGGATCTCCGAAACCTCCGCCACCTGGCAATTGAAGGGTTACGGTATCATCCGGATTAAGCGTATACAATTTTTTCGTTTCTTCAACTTCTTGATCATTTATAAATACCCTAGCCTTTTCACCTTCTAAACCACCTTCATAACCAAGGGGCGCATAGCGAGTACGTTCAAACATTAATGGCACATGGAACGGTTGGTCTGTCCGCACGCCAAATGTGATCGTTTGACCTAATCCTCCACGGAACTCACCATCTCCTCCAGAGTTTTCTCGAAGTTCTTTCTCATAGACGAGAATTGGCGATGTGTTTTCGATAATCTCAATCGGTGTTCCTTTCACGCCTGACGGGAACGTTGTCGCATTTAGACCATCTTTCCCTGGGCGAGCACCAGCACCTCCGGCATTAAATACGACGTTCGAGAAAGACTCCCCAGCCCGATCAACACCGTGAACTTGCATTGCGAAAATCGCGGCAGCACCTTCAGCAGGGATTTTGTCTGGTAATACGGGTTGGAGCGCTCCTAATACACATACAGGTGCTAAATGACCGATAATATGTCTTGAAGCCGTTGGCATTGGGTGAACTGCGTTCAATACGCTTCCTTCTGGAGCCGATACACTCACTGGACGAAAACTACCTTCATTACTTGGAACGTCCGGTGCAATGGTCGCTTTTAACACGTAGTTCACATAAGCAAGTGTGTAGTTAAGACAAACATTGATTGCCTTTTTACTCCCATCAGATGTTCCGTCAAAATCTACGTGAACCGTATCTCCTTTAACGATGAGTTTGCACTTCAAAAGAATTGGCTTTTCAGCCCCATCGCTATATAACTCATTTTCATAGGTTCCGTCCGGAAGCTCTTCAATCGCTTTACGCATCGCTTTTTCAGAGATTGCAATAATCTCTTCTCCAATGGCTTCTACATCACGTAAACCAAACTCTTCTAACGTTTCCCGCAAACGACTAATTGCCACCTCTTGAGCAACTACTTGGGCACGCAAATCGCCAATCACTTGATAAGGGGCACGGACATTGGCACGAATGAGTGTAAGTAACGTTTCATTTACGACACCTCGCTCGTACATTTTCATGTACGGCAAATGTAAGCCTTCTTCGTATATACTCTCGCCCTCTGGGCTGAATCCACGTCCACCTACATCAGAAACATGACACGTTGATGCGAAATATCCAATCAGTGATTCCTTGTAAAAGACCGGTGTAACGATCGTTACATCAAGCAAATGACCTGATATTTCATACGGATTGTTACCGATTAATACGTCGCCGTCTTTAAGCTTTGTTGTATCGACATTCTTCAAGAAATGACGGACACCTGTTGCCATTGAGTTAATATGACCCGGTGTTCCAGTATTCGCTTGTGCGATCATATCACCTGCTTGATTAAACAACCCTGCAGACAAGTCATTTGCATCTGATAGAATACTTGTAAAAGACGTACGAATGAGCGTTTTTGCTTGTTCTTCTAACAAAGTGACAAGCCGATTCCAAATCACTTCCAATTGAATCGGATCAAACACTTCTTGCTTTTTCGTGTTCGCCAACAAAAACGCCTCCTTTGGCAGTTTTTCGATGTAGCTTCACATTGTAGAATTGATCAACCGATACTCGGAAACTCGGTGGAACGACGAGCGTTGATTCACGTTCCTCAATGATGGCTGGTCCGTCAATGTCCACGCCTGGATTTAAATCATTACGTTCGTACACATTCGTTTCAAACCAACCATCAAAATAAACATGTCTTGTGGACTTCGGTTCAACGAAAACGTCGCCTCCTTCGGCTTGTTCGAGTGTGAGTTCAGGATCTGGACCTTCCACAACCACACGCCAGTTCAACGTTTCAATGACCATATCTTCATTTGCTTCAGCGTAAAGCTCGCGATAAGCTTGCTTAAAATTGTTTACAATGTCTCCTTTGGAAGCTTCAGTTAACGTACCGTTCGGAATGGATACAGTAATTTCATGGGTTTGTCCTTTGTATTTCATTTCCGCTTTTCGAACAATAGAGATCTGCTCTGATACGCCTGCACGCTTAAGAAGCTCGTACCCCTCTGCTTCCATTTCATTTAAAAGACGCATTACATGTGCCCAGTCTAAATCATCTAAACGACTGTAAAAACTTCGCACAAAATCAAACGCAAGTGGCGACGTCAAAAAGCCAAATGCAGAGTTAACGCCTGCACCAACAGGATGAACAATCGTATCGACACCGAGAATTTCAGCGACATTGCCGACATGAACAGGACCTGCCCCACCTGAAGCAAACAACCCGTACTTGCGAACGTCTTTGCCTTTCTCTACTGCATGGATTCGAGCCGCACTTGCCATATTCTCATTGACGAGTTGATGAATTCCCCATGCAACTTCGATCGTGGACATTCCTAGTCGCTCTGCGACTTTTTTCCGGATCGCTTCCTTTGCTTTATCCACGCTAAGATTCATTTCTCCACCGAGAAAATAATCTGGGTTCAAATAGCCAAGAACGAGATCCGCATCAGTAACTGTAGGTTCTAATCCACCAAGATTGTAACTAGCTGGACCTGGCTTACTGCTAGCACTTTCTGGACCTACCTTTAATAACCCGAGTCGATTCACGTGGGCAATACTTCCGCCCCCCGCTCCAATTTCAATCATTTCAACAACAGGTACTTTTACAGGCATACCACTGCCTTTCATAAAGCGATCTGCTCGTCCTACTTCAAATTCAGTTGTCGTTAACGGTACCCCTTCATCAACGAGACTTGCTTTTGCAGTCGTACCTCCCATATCAAACACAATGAGAGAGTTCTCTTTTGCCTGCTTACTATAATGGGCACCTGAAATGGTTCCACCTACTGGGCCTGATTCTAGAATACGAATTGGGAACTTCGCTGCTGTTTCAAGCGTACACGTACCACCACCAGAGAGCATCATGAGGAATGTACCTTTAAAACCTTTTTCCACTAAAGCACGCTCTAAACTCCCTAAGTAACGTTCCACAAGCGGTTTTACAAATACGTTGGCAACAGTCGTAGAAGACCGTTGGTACTCACGAATTTCTGGGGACACTTCTGACGAAATGGAAACGTGTAATTGTGGCGCAATTCGTTCTGCAATTTCTTTCACTTTCTTTTCGTGAAGATCGTTGCGATAACTATGTAAGAAACAGACAGCAACTGCTTCAACACCTTCGTTAACGAACTGTTTCAACGTCTCCTCTACTTCTTGCTCATCAAGCTTCGTCAAGACACTCCCATCACTCGTCAACCGCTCAGTAACCGTCTTCCTTAACGCACGTGGTACGAGTGGTTTCGGGTTATCAACCATTAAATCGTACAAATCATAGCGACTCTCAGTTGCAATTTCCAATTGATCGCGAAACCCTTTCGTCGTAATTAACCCTGTTTTTGCACCTTTACGTTCAATCAGTGCATTGACGACGAGCGTTGTTCCATGAATAATACTTTCAAGTTGGTCGTAACGCCAACCGTGCTTTTCCATATTCTCTTGTAACCCGTTAATAAACCCTTCGGAAGGGTCAGGGTAGGTTGTTAGCGTCTTTCCAAAGAACCTCTTCCCATCGCTCGTTAAAAACACAAAGTCTGTAAACGTTCCACCAATGTCAACACCAGCTCGAATTGTAACCATTAGACACATCCTTTGTTAAATAACCGTGATTACCTACTATTTCGCTAAAGTTGTCGAATATCCTTTTAAACTTTGTTTCTCGTGAAACATTTATTGACTTTTCCTTAGCCGTCCATTACGATTACAGTATCAAAGGGGAGTAGCTCCTCACTAAAGTCGTCATGACGGGTATATAATCGCCCCGGCTTTAGTGCAGTCATTATTTGACTGTCGCAAGACCTTTGCCACTATGGGCGAGGTCTATGAAATGACCAATTACTGACCTTCGCCGATTACGGCGAAGGTCTTTTTTCATGGACTCATAGACTTCGTATACAAAAAAGGAGCAAAACCACATGGACGTAGCATTACTAGTTGAATATGGGTGGGTATTAATCGTCTTAATTGCCCTAGAAGGAATCTTGGCAGCAGATAACGCGGTTGTTCTTGCAATGATGGTCAAACACTTACCAGAAAAACAACGAAAGAGAGCACTGTTCTATGGACTTGCAGGTGCTTTCGTCTTCCGACTTGCAGCCCTTGCCTTCGTTGCCGTTTTAATTAATGTGTGGCAAGTTCAAGCAATCGGGGCACTTTATCTCATTTTCTTAACGGTGAACCACTTCTTCAAACGATTTGTACGTAAAAAGACGACAGAAGAAAAACCGAAAAAAGAACCTAAAAAGTCAGGCTTTTGGATGACTGTTCTCAAAGTAGAACTCGCTGATATTGCTTTTGCGGTTGATAGCATCCTCGCAGCAGTTGCCCTAGCTATGACATTGACACCGACAGGATGGTTCTCTGTTGGCCCATTAGACGGTGCACAATTTATCGTCGTCTTTATTGGTGGATTAACCGGTGTCATTATTATGCGTTTTGCTGCTGGATTCTTTATCAAAGTCCTCCACTCAAGACCAGGACTTGAAAACGGTGCGTATTTAATCGTTGGCTGGGTCGGTGTAAAGCTCGCTGTGTTTACGTTAGCACACCCAAGTCTCGCCGTTTTGCCTGAACATTTCCCTGAAAGCACCGTTTGGAAGCTGATCTTCTGGGGCGTGATGGGACTAATCATCGTCTTAAGCTGGATTCTTTCAGGTCCGCGTTTTCAAAAGACTCATCACCTAGAGTAATACACAAATCAACAAGTAGAGCTCAGGCAACCTTATGCCTGAGCTCTTTCTATTGAATGCTAACCATCAAATGAGGGAAGATTCCGATTAACAGAACAACTTCCTAATGTTTGACAGTTCTTGCGAATATACTTAAGATTAATAATTAATTATAGATTTTTTCATTTTATTTCATAATGTATGAGGGGGTCTCCATGAATACGACTTTCAATCACGTTAAACCTTTATATGAACAAGCTTATGATCTCGTGAAAAGACTGATCCTCTACGGAAAAATCGCCCCGGGCGAAAAGGTCATCGTTGCCAAATTAGCAGACGACTTAAACATAAGTCGAACACCACTTCGAGAAGCGTTTCGGCAACTGCTAAAGGAACAGCTCGTTACCGTAGACCGTAATGGTGTGTTGCGCGTCATTGACCTTGAGTTTGACGATTTAGACGCTTTGTATGATTGTCGGAAAATTACTGAAAAAGAGTTCATCGCAAATATTACGACCTCAATTAGCGACGCGAATCTTTTACGCATTGAGCAGCAAATTGACTACGCAAAACGGTTATCTAATGAGCAACCGGATGAATGCATCGAGTTTTTTGTGAACGTTTACTCGATCCTCATCGATGCCTGTACGAACAGGCGCCTTGCTCAGCTCGTACAGTCAGTTCACTCGTTACTACTTATTTATGTTGCGCCTACAATCAGAGAATCATTTACTGAACGTATCGCTGAACAAGAACAGCTGCTTTTTGCGATGCAATCACGCGATGAGTCTAAGGCAATTCAAGCGATTACTTCAATCATTGAATCCGAACGAAATCGAGGAATTGTTTACTTGAATGAGCGCTCACTAGACACATAACTCGACTGTAGAAACTCCTTGTCCAGGTGGCGAACGTTCGTGCCACCTGCAAGTGCTAACGTTAAATCAACATCAGCTACTAATTGTTTGAACAACGTTTCAACACCCTCTTCCCCTCCTACAGCCAATGCATACATAGACGGCCTCCCGACAAGGACGGCAGTGGCTCCAAGAGCAAGAGCTTTCAATACGTCTGCACCTCTTCGAATTCCACTGTCCATCAAAATCGGAACCCTCCCTCGGACAACGTCTGCAATTTCTGGTAAAGCATCGATTGCCGTAATTGAGCCATCAACTTGTCTACCACCATGGTTTGAGACGATGATTCCGTCGACATTTGCCTCAACTGCAAGCTTCGCATCTTCAGGATGTACAATTCCTTTTAGAATGATTGGAAGTGTTGTATGTTGCCTTATAAACGACAAGTCTTCCCACGTAAGCGTTGCATTCCCAAACACTTTAGCCCATTGTTCAATGGCAGCTTGAGGGTCCTCTTCAGGTGGCTTTTCTAATTTTGCACGAAAAGCAGGATCAGACAGGTAATTCGCAACACCTTCACCTTTTAGAAACGGCAAATAGGCATTCGTTAAGTCTTTCTCACGCCAAGCCATCATTGGAGTGTCTAACGTAATCACAATTGCCGAGTAACCAGCACGCTCAGCACGTTGCAAAAAGCTTGCAGCAATCTCTGCATCGCGGCTCCAATAAAGTTGAAACCAGCGCGGGTGATCTCCCATTGCTTCAGCAATGTCCTCTAACGTAGTCGAAGCTGCTGAACTAGCAATGTAAGGGACACCAAGCTTAGCACAAGCTCGGGCAGAACCAAGCTCTTTGTCTTCATGGATAATAGATTGGACACCAATCGGTGCATGCAAAACTGGAAACGGATACGTATGTCCAAATAATTCTACTGAAAGATCACGCTCTTCAACGTTACAAAACATTCTTGGAACGATGTTGTACGCTTTAAAGCGATCAACGTTTGCTTGAACAGTGTAGTCACTACCTGCCCCGCCTGCAATATAATCAAATGCTTCACTCGTTAGCTTGTCACTAGCGCCTTTTACCCAATCCTCAAATTGGATTGGAAAGGGATTGGTTTGTTGTGATTGATAGATTGCAAACTGAACTTCGTTTCCAACATTCCTCACGAAAATGTGCCTCCAATAACCAACTTTCCATAAGTCGAACGATTCCCTAATGCCGTTAATGCGCTAGGAACTTCATCAAAAGGGAACACGTTGTAAAGGAGTGGCTTAATGTCACCTTTTTCATAAAGCCTGCACAATTCTTCATGAATATCATGAACACCCTCTGGATACAGTCGTGCATAATAACCCCAATGTACGCCTACAAGGGAATAATTTTTGACGAGAGCATGATTCATCGGTGCTTCTGGGATCGTCCCACCTGCAAACCCAACGATAAGAATTCGACCATCAAAGGCAATGCATTTCCTTGAACGATCAAACACATGACCACCAACAGGGTCGTAAATAACGTCTGCACCTTTTCCATTCGTTAAATCTTTCACTCGTTGAACGAAATCTTCTTCTTTGTAATCGATGGCGTAATCAGCGCCTTGCTCTAAGCATTGGTTTACTTTCTCTTCACCACCTGCGGTTGCAATTACAGTGGCGCCTTGGCTTTTACCTAGTTGAATCGCTGCTGAACCTACGCCACCAGCTCCCGCATGGACAAGAAGCACTTCTCCTGGTTGTAGCTTCGCACGGTGGTGTAGTGCATAATACGACGTTTGATACGTAATAAACAGTGCCGATGCTTCTTCATAGGACATCGCTTCCGGCACTGCAAATACTTCATCTTCCCCGACAACGACAAACTCTGCTAGCCCTCCGTTAGGCAGTTTCGGACGTGCCAACACTTTTTGCCCTACGTTCCACTTACTATCTTCGTCTGCTTCGACAATTGTCCCTGAAATCTCTGCCCCTGGTGTAAATGGAAGGGGCGGCTTTTCTTGATATTTCCCTTGGCAGAGTAGAATATCAAAGAAGTTCAAAGCGGCTGCCTTCGTATCAATAAGAAGCTGTCCTTTTGTGCGAAGCGGTTTCTCATCTTCTTTTAAGACGAGCGCTTCAGTAGGGTCTGCTAACGTTTCTACGATCCATTTCTTCATTTTTAAAATCCTCCCTTATCGTTTAAATGCGGCTGCGCCGTCATCTACGTAGTGAACATGTGCATTTAAGAATGATGCGTCATCACTTGCTAAAAAAGTAACAAGTTTGGCAACATCATCAGGTTGACCGGCTTTTCGACGCATTTGCGCCCGTTCGATTTGCTCCCATACCTCTGGTTGATTTCTCCAATCCGTAACGATCCCTGTTTCAATCAACCCAGGAGCAATTGCGTTCACTCGAATGTTGTATTTCGCCAAGTCAAACGCAGCTGACTTTGTCATTGAAACAACCGCTCCTTTACTCGCATGATACGAGATGCGATTGCGATCAGCGATAAATGCATAGATTGAAGCCGTATTAATAATGACTCCTCCATCTTCTTTCATTGCATTTCCAGCTGCCTTAATTCCGAAGAAAACACCGTATTGATTAACTGCAATCGTTTTATCATAGTCTTCAATGGACATATCCAACACACTCGTTGGTTTTGTCCCAGTGCCAGCGTTGTTGAACATAATGTCCAATTTTCCATGCTGCTCTACTGCAACGTTGACCGCATTTTGAACGGCATCAAAACTCGTGACGTCTGTTTGAACGAACGTTGCCTTTCCGCCTGATTCAGTAATTAATTCTTCCGTCTCTTTACCGCTACGTTCATTCAGCTCTGCAACAATGACAGATGCCCCTTCTGCTGCAAAACGAATCGCCGTTGCACGTCCAATGCCTGATCCTGCACCCGTAACGACGGCAACTTTATGCTCTAATTTCATCTCGTAACCTCCATCCCATTTATGAATGCGCTTTCTATTTTAATAATTCGATCAATTTAGACGGGATTCCTTCTACTTTTCAAACTCTGTTCGATCGTTTTAACAAAATAAAAAACGCAATTCGCCTCGATCCCGAATTACGCTTTCTTTCTTACAGTTGATGAATCTTCTGAGGGCTTATACGCCATTAGAAGCGATTGCAATTGTTCGATTGTTTTTGTGTAGTGATCAATATACACGACTTCATTTGGTTGGTGAGCTGTGCTTCCTTCAATTCCACTCCACACGATAATCGGGTAATCACTCGTTCCCATTTGATACCTTGAACCGTCCGTATAGCCTGACATTCCGAACGTCCGACTATTAAGATGTTCACAAGCGAATTCTACGAACTGGTGATGATCGTCTGTTTCTAATGGGGGCAGGTCATTAATGACTTCTACACTCGCTTGCAATTCAGGATGCTGGGCTCTTACATGTTGGATATGATTCTTAATGTCTTGAACGATTGATGCGTGACTTTGACCTGGCAATGTACGAATGTCGATTTCGACACTACTTTGATCAGGAACCATGTTCGTATTCTTACCGCTGTTCATCACATTAAAGCTAAATGATGGTCGCCCTAACTTTTCATCATTCGCATCAAAACGAAGGGCACGTTGTAGCTCATTCACAATGGAAATTAAATGCATCAACGCATTGACTCCACGCTCAGGCTTGGAGCCGTGTGCAGTCTTCCCATGTGTCGTAATTCTTAGCCATAATGCACCTTTGTGAGACGTAATGACCCTGCCGTTTGTAGGTTCTGTAATTATCATTGCACTCAAGCAATCCGTGTAACCTTCTTCGGTTAATTGCTTCGCACCTATCGCACCCCGTTCTTCTCCAATTGAAGCAAAGAGCTTAAGATCAAATGGAAGCTTTATTCCTTCATGTTTAATTCGACAAAGCACTGCTACAGCTGCCATTAAGCCACTTTTCATATCACATGCGCCTCGAGCATAAATCTTCCCATCAACTTCTACTGGGTCAAAAGGAAGAGAATCCCACGGTACATCTCCAGGTGGTACCACATCCATATGTCCTGATAATCCAATCACTTCATCGGTTGAACCATCTCCAGGCAGCGTTGCGATGAGGTTCGTACGTCCTGCACTATGAGCAATTGCTGTCGTTTCAATGCCATACTCTGTAAAAATGAACTGAAGCTTGTTTGCTACAAGTTCTTCATTACCAGGTGGATTTGAAGTATCCATTTCTAAAACTTCTTTCAGTGCTTGTATGGCAATCGAGTCATTGATCACGCTTCCAGCTCCTTTATAAATTGCTCTTTGAAATGTTCTTTTTGTTCATTTGTAAATGGCTTAGGTCCACGAACTCTTTGCTTGCTCCTTCTTCGTTTCGCTGATTGATGGCGTTCAAATAACATCGCATCAATTCGATCTTTGGAATATAAAAAACCCGTATGGTGCAACACTTTACAATTCTTCTCAAGCGCTAAAGCCGCAAGACCATAATCTTGCGTAATAATAATGTCACCAGGCACTGCTAACTGTACGATCTTATAATCAGCCGAATCATTACCTGGATCAACATAAATGACTTCGGCCTCTTGCTCGACATTTGAGTAGTGGGCGTAGCTTTTCACAAGGACCACGTCTTTCCCTCGCTTCGCTGATTCTTCAATAACGACATCTTGCACGGGACAAGCATCAGCATCAATGATGATCTTCATTGCTCTTTTCCTTTCTCTTTCGTTAACGTCTTCTTTATCCATCTACCCTCTGTACAATTCATTGATTATCTTTTTATTTATTCCCGATTCTATAAAAAGAGAAACAAACCGCCTCCAATTAAATTGGCAAGACGGTTTGCTCCGATTGTTATGTGCTCGCAATAAACGCTTCATATAGACGATTGGCATACTCATCGTCAACTAAATTCTCCGGATGCCACTGCACTCCAATAACAAAAGAGTGGCGTTCACTTTCAAAAGCTTCAATGATGTTATCAGATGAAACTGCCGATCGCCGAAATCCTGAAGCGAGTCGGCGTACCGCTTGATGATGAAAACTATTAACTTTATAGCGACTAGACTTAGAGATTCGCTGTAGCAACGTACCTTCATCAACGTCAATAAAATGGGACACATGTTGCCTTGGTGCTCGTTGTTGATGTTGTAACAAGTCTACATCGTATTGACTGTAAATGTCTTGATACATATCCCCGCCGGCAGCAATATTTAAGATTTGACACCCTCGACAAATCGCAAGAATTGGAAGATTTGCTTCTAAAGCGGCTTGAATGAGCATCATTTCAAAAGCGTCACGATCAGGGTGAATGCTTCCTAATTTAAGATGAGGTTCTTCACCAAACAAAGTTGGGTCGATGTCTCCCCCTCCTGTAACAACAAGGCCATCAATCGATGAAATAATGCGTGGAATCGACGCTTCATCAGGAACATTCGGAAGAATGATTGGTATTCCATTTTCATTTGCAATTCTTCGTAAATTATCCTGACTCATATGGTGCGTTCCGTTTTCATCCATATGTGAAGTAATGCCAATCATCGGTTTTCTCGTCATAATAATCCCTTCTATCCGATTGTTTGTTGAGCGTAACGCGCACTCGTTCCATCTTCAGTTGTTAACATTTCCATACGCTTCAAGACGTCGGTAGGTTTACGGTATGCGTACATTTTCCCATAATCGATATACCGGTTTGGCCATTGTAACTTGCGGTCATCTAATGCAACTTGGGGTAACAGTAGTGGGCGTCTATATTTACAAGCATAATCTGCTTGCTCAAGCACTTCACTCTTATCGGTCGACTCAATCATGACCGTCGCTTCAGAAATCCCACTCATCAGTGCGTAGCGCATTGGAAAATGCCAACGCTGCACCTTTACAGAAGGCGGGAACTGAGAAATGACAAGGCCGTGATCTTCTAATTGCCCTTGGAGCACTTGATGCTCACGTGGGTGAAAATGAGTGATTGGTGTTCCTAAAACAGCAACCGTTGGCAATTGATGATTAACGGTCGCTTGCTGAACGACTGAGTCAATGCCTTTCGATAATCCAGAAACGATCACATAGCCTTCTTGTCCGAGCTCTTTCGACAATTCGTAAGCCATAGCTTCCCCGTTTTCTGTCGTTTTTCTCCCTCCAACAACCGTTACCAGCCGCTTCGTTAACAACTCAGGGTTTCCACGCATAAATAGGAATAAAGGAGCATCGGAAATTTCAGACAGTTTGTTCGGATAATGATTTTGACCTTTTTTTACGATGTAATCATCCGCTCCGAGTTGTTGGAAACCACCGACGACTGCAGTGTACGCTTTCTCCATCACTTCCAGCTCCACGCCTAAATCATCAGCTATTAGACGTAAACTTTTAGACAATTCTTCAGTTAATTGAAATTTCTCAGCTAATCGTTCAAACTCAGCCGTTGCCTTCTTATCTGAACCATTGAAAATCGATTGAATTGTAAAGTAATTCATCGCCTCATAGACTGTTGTTGCTTCATTCTTTTCGAAAAGTGCTGATATATAAGCAATTTGGTTTCCGTGCATACGTTTTCTACGTTCTTCCATATCACTTCTCAAATATAAATTTCCACTTGGGCTTGTCCGAACTGGCTTCACCTTGCCAGTATGTACAAGCTGATTTAAGCGTTGCGGTGTAATCCCTAAATAAGCGGCCGCTTCACTTGCAAACAAGATCTCCTGCTCAATGATCGGTCGTAAAAACCTAGAATCCATCTCCTTCATTTGCACTGTATTCACCCTTCTTTTTACATGTTATTTTCTCTTTATATAGGTCGATGCTCTAGTTAAGATAAGTCATAAGGTTGTTTTTTGTATATACCTCTACTTCTTAACTATTGCCTTCATCATAGCATTCAACGCTACTTATTTTCAAACTTTTTTGTTAAATACAAAAAATAACATCTAAGGAAAGGGATTTTGATTCGACAATTGGCAAGGATTTTGACCGCTTTTGTCGAATTTGTGACAAACAAAACGCGTGCAATTTTCGCACGCGTTTACGCTCACCTTTAATAATAAGGCGGGTACGGATAAGGAGGTGGGGGTGGCGGAGGCGGTGGGTATGGATAATATCCTGGACCAAATCCGCCACCTGCTAACCCTCCAATTACTAACCCTGGAATAAAACCTCCACCAAATCCAGGCCACGGCGGCCTTGGTGGTCCATGACCATGACCATGACCATGACCGTGTCCATGTCCATGTCCGTGTCCATGTCCATGTCCATGTCCGTGTCCGTGTCCGTGTCCGTGTCCGTGTCCGTGTCCGTGTCCGCCATGATTACGCGATTGCTGGTTAGGATCAATGGTTACGTCTGCATAAGGATATAACGTTTCGTGTTGCACGGATCTCTCACTCCCTTTCTTTAAATCCGTACTACAGCCTATGCGAACGTCACAGAGATGTGAGTGATCTCTATACAATCAATTAACTTTCTTTAAAGTGATATGGAAGAAACGAATTGGGCTTTTTCACCGTACTCAATCGCTCTTCTTTCGTTTCACGAGAGCGATTGGTCGCTACAAATGATGATTCTTCACTCCAAGTTCCATCAACGTTTACACGATAAGCATAGGTCGTCCCAGGCTCAAGTTCTGTTGCCAAAGACGTGTACAACCGCTTCTCACCATGTTCATCATAGACTAATTTTGTTGACGCATCGTAGCGCTTCGCCGCAGCGCTATAGAATTTCTCTGGATCTCGCTTTTCAACAACTTCTATAAAACCTGACTCTGTTCTAGGGTGCGCTTCAAAATGAATCGCCTGTCTGTTTGGGTGTTCATTGTACCAATCGAACGTTATATTTTCAGGTTGATCATCACCTATTGCTTTGACAATCTCACCTTCCCACACCTCGCTTTTACGCCCATCAGGGGCAACAGCTTGGATTCTCACATCACCTTCAAGTGCTGTTAACATGCGAGTAACTAGATACCCTTCTTCATTTGTGACTGGAATCTCACTCCAATCAACAGGTTCTGCATCAGATTTTTTGAGATATGTCTTCGCTTGTTCATTCCCTGATATCTCAATAAATTCATCATCACCCGTCTCCGTTTCTTCATAGACATAATACTGTGTGTTTGGTCCAACGGGGAACCAATGGCTCTCTTGTTGTTCGTGAAGGTCATGGTAAAGCGACGTTGCCTCTTTCGTCTGTACGCGCGGGATTTCAGTCTCTACGTGTAACGAAGCGCCTTTTACGCCGTTCCCGTTCTCATCTGTAACAACAATCTCCGTTTCATGCCCTACAGAACGTCCTTCTACCTCAAGATGTAATCCTGGAACGACGTTTACTTCGAGCACGTCACTTTCATGAGACTTGTGATCAATCACAAGTTCTTCCATCGAAATGTCCGTCGTACCAATCACATCTTCTTTTACATGAAAAGTAGCAACCCCGCTATGAACTCCTTCATCCGATACCTCTATAGAAACCAATCCTTTTTTTTGATCAACATCTCCATGACGACTTAAATCCACATCTTGCAACTCCAATTGATCAGCGTTATACGTCAATGTACCACTTGCTTGATCATTTGACTCAAAAACAAAGTGGACAGTTAGCAATTGTCCAGCAATGACTTCTTGATCTGTACGCCAATCAAACGACTGATCGGCTTCAAGATTCTCCTCTAATTCCAGCTGTCCCGGGTGCTGAATTGTTCGAGTAGAATGCTGTTGATGTTCAATCTGCATCACTTCCAAAGTTGATACTTCATCATCAGAACTTATAAATGTGTCTGTTGCAAACAAGGAAGAATAATGAACACCAAATAATAAAACACTTACCATGCTAATACCGATCAGTCTCTTCAAAATTCTGCACTCCCCTACATTTTGAATAAACTGATTTGCGCAAAACAGTCTCGACGTATACGAGAATTTCGCCCACAAAAAAAATAACCCTTTTCATAAATTGAAAAAGGGTCTTTAGTCACGACTTCGTGTTCGCATAAAAGCGATGATATCGTCGCTTTGTGCTGTATTCTCGGCAATTTTGTTGTATTGTTCATGACCACATGCGAGGCATCGATGTAGCAATTGAAAGCCTTTTTTCGAATGAGATTTTAGGTCTATAGGCTCCATTAGACTGTGACAAGTTGATGCACGATCTCCCGGAATGACGTCCACATGCTTGGAGTATAAACAGCTCGGACAATGATTGCGGTAACTTCCGTTTTCCAAAGGTTCGACTACCATTCCACAATGCTCACATGTGAATTGTGTATTCTCTGTTGCTCGACTCACTTTTCTCTTCCTCCATCATTCATTGTTCTGCATGCTAGTTTAGCACAAAACGTTCACTCAAATTCTTTCAACATTTACTTCATTAGTTTTGTAAGTTTAAAAAGGTTAGGTGTTGTAATTGACTTGTACACAACACCTAACCTTTTTATTATACTTTTGGAAGCTCTAAACAATATCATGTTCCTGTATTCGTTTTTTCCAATTGCTCTAACGCCTTGTTTACTTCACGTACATCGCCTGCTAGTGAGGATTCAAGCTCTTTAAGGCGCTTTGATAGCGTACTTGGTGATACACCAAAGTGCGTTGCAATGGCTTTCTTCGTGACAGTCGCTTTCGCGATCTTCGTTTCAATTAGGTAACTTAATGTAGCTGAGAACACTTCTGCCTTGCGAATGTTCGGCTCTTCACGTTCGCAATAACGACGCCACAACAGCTCTCCTACTTGGCGGTACTCTTCCTTATCTTGACCTGCCATGTACGCTGCGTACTGTTCAACAACTTCTTGTTGCTCATTCGTCTCAAGTGCAGCTGGTTCTACATCGTTGTCTTCTGATGAGCTTTTTTCACCATATAAACAAATGAGTAGTACATTTAAGAACTCTTCATTCATGTATGCTCGTGAATCTTGATAGTCACTATCGTTATATTGAGCTAGGATCGTCTCTTTACGTTCTTTGGCGTGATCTTTTAACAATTGCAATGGCGCTGCAAAGACTTGCTTCATTTCACCTGCTGGCAATAGAACGGTTAATAACAACTCGCCCTTTTCAGGTTCGCGACCTTGCTCATAGTTCTCTTGATTAAGTAGAACGTGAGTACGTTCATGCGTAAAAATATCATCAACAACAATCACATTGTCCCCTTTGATCTCTTGAACTTCATAGACCGATGGCGCAACGGATGGCCACTGCTTAAAGCTCTCAATGACAGAAGGGCGATGCAGTTTCGGCAGACGTCCTTCTACAAAGCGCTCCATCATCGTCTTACCTTCAAAGGAATGACAGACCATTACCCAAATGGCTCCGAAGAACTGCACAAAGTTCTTTCCTTCTGTGTGCAATCCAGAACTGTCTACTTTTGCATGAACGAGGTTGTTTACTTTTTTCATTTCTTTGTTCATGACGTGTTTGAATAATTGATCTTGTAGATCACGTAAGTTTTGGTTTACAGTTTCAGAGATTTGTACTGTTTCGTTTTTCCCACAACATTTTTTATATTTTTTCCCGCTACCGCATGGGCACGGTTCATTTCGTCCTATACGTTTAATTTCCAATCGCCCCTTGTTACAATTTCAACCCAACCCTATAGTACTAAGATAGCTGATTCTGGCGGAAAACTCAATCTCCCAACATAGGGAGCGACTGGAAATCTTTCTTAAAGTCTTCTTTTAGTATAGGAAAAAAGGGATGCAAGCCTATGAATCCAGCCTGCATCCCTTTCTATCATTAACGCATGAGCCCAAAACCTGGTCTTGGTACTGGTAGAATAACAGATGCTTCTCCTGTTGCATGAATTCGTTTCGTCACGACATCAGTCTGACCGTGCTCATCTGTAATTCCTAGTGTTACGGTGTACGTACCTTCACGCAAATACGTATGATTCACTTGTTCACCTGAAGCACGTTCTCCATCTCCAAATGCCCATGAGTAATTTACAATCTCCCCATCAGCAACGGAATTCGAAGCGTCTAAGAAGAAGCTCTTGCCTGATTCAATCGAATTTGGCAAAGTAAACTCAGCTCTTGGCGCATCTGGCGCTGGTGCCGGCTCTTCTTCCGACGGTACGTTAATGAACAATTTTCCATCTGCTGTTTCACGAACTTCGTTGCCGAATTGATCTGTCGCACGGAGTTCAATGACAGCACCGTTCGCTACAGCATTTGAGATTGCTGTCCAATACCCAACATAATGCCCTTCTGACGTTTCACGCATCGGTAATTCAACGACATGATCAGGCAAGTTCACGAGTGGCATTTGAATGACAAACGAAGCATCCAATCCACTTACACTATCAAACGATATTTGAACCGTTTCCCCTGCATTCAAGTGAACATCTTCTGCTGGTTGAACATTTTCAATCGTTGGTGCTTCAAACCCAGCATATACTGTAACTTGTTTTGTAGAAACATTACCCGCGAGATCCGTTGCTTCTACAACAATTTCGTTCTCGCCAAGGTCTAGAAGAAGGCGTTGACTAAATGCACCGTCCTCAGAAACCTCTACTTCTCGTTCATTAATTGTAAGAGAATCAAGGTTCTCATCTTCAACAGTTCCAGTAACAGTAATGGCTTCACGGTTCGTGACTTCACCATCTTCTGGTGATTCAATCGTGATAACCGGGTCTACCGTGTCTTTAATAACGGTTACTGGATCTGAAGGATCAGATAGACCGTCTTCAACTTCTGCACGAGCGACAAGTACGTTCTCGCCTTCAGTTAAATCAACTTCCGCACTCCAAGAACCTGCTTCAGCCTCTGTTCTCGTTACTTCTTCCTCATTGTTGTAAATGACCATCTCTGCTTCTGCTTGTTCATGCAACGATCCTTCTACAACAATGCTCTCTTCATTCGTATACGTCATATCTTCTGGCGTCTCAATTACCGGTGCCTCTAACTCATAAGAGACGTCGGCACGGATCATAAAGTTACCATAGCTTAATTCTTGTTCAAAGCTTCCGCTCACATACAGGTAAGAGCGTTCAGCGTTGTTGGAAGACATATCTGTACCGACCGCAGGAGATAAGTCCCCAATTTGCGTTTGAATGGTCGTTACGAAGAAATCACGATCTGTTACAACGCCATATTCAGATAAGTCAACATAGTTCCAAGCTCCACGTTCTACTTCGATCTCAAAAGGCTCAACGAGCTGAGTCGTTGGGTTCCCTTCACCGTCTGTATCATAGACAGCGATTTGAGTTTCTGTACCTCCTGGTACAGGGAAATCGTCACCCCAAACGTAAAGATTCACGCCATTAACACTCGCAGCTTCACTCGGTGTAAATTGTACAGCCATCCCGTTGTTTGCTGCGTTTAAGACGACGGCATTTTCAGCATTGCCGTTGTCATATGCAATCTCATCATCAAAGCCGATAAATGGGCGCATTTCAACCGTTACTTCGGTTGCTTCACCGCCGACAACTTCAATTCCACTCATTTGTGTACTGTGGAAGCTCGGTGCTGAGACAGCGATCGTGTACTCGCCTTCAAGCACATCTTCCAATGTGAAGTTCCCATCTTCATCGGTGATTGCATCTGTAATTGCCGGGTCTTCAACGACGCGAACGGTCGCATCTTCTACCGGCTCATCATTTCTTTCATTTACAACAGTTCCCGTAATTTCACCTGTAGGAATCTCTGTAAGCATGAAATTGGCCGTTGAACTTTCTCCCTCTTGAACCGTCACTTCTTGTTGCTCAGAGTAGAAACCATATGCATCTGCTTCGACCGTATACGTACCTTCACTATGGTTAATGCGATACGTTCCAGTCGCTGGATTCGTTGTCGCTGAGCGATTCGTCTCAAGCACAGTGACTGCTGAAGATACTGGTAATCCACTTACGGAAGGAGCAATTGTTGATGTTTCTTCGCGTACATCAGACTCTTCATAAGGCGTTGAGCCATCCGGAGCAGGGATATTTGTCACCTGTTCAAGTTCACGCTCAATGCGCTCATCAGATGGGCGTTCTGCTTTTACGTCATCATTTTCAGCAACATGTTCAACATCTTCACTCGTTCCAACAACCGTCACTTCATCAATGTACCAACCTGGGTAAGCGATGATACTGTCAGAATCAAAAGCAAAGCGGATTTGAATGCTTTCGCCTAAATAATCATTAAGAGAGATCTCTGCTTGAGCCCAAGCTTGATCACGGCCTGTGAATTCAGCAAGTTCATCCCACGTTTCACCGTCATCACTTGATACTTGCACAAATCCATAGTCCCAGTTGTTCTCAATGTCTTGCCAATGAGTTACATGAAGTTCAGCAAGATCTACGTCATCTAGTTCAATGATTGGGCTACCGATATAGCTATCTTCAGCATTATTGTAGTTGCCAGATAAGTTCGTCGCCCACAGACGCTCACCTGTTAGTGCTTCATTTGGTCCTGAGGTCGGCTCTCCCCATTCCCAAGAACTATTCGTTCCACCGCTTTCAAAACCTCCATCATCCTCTTGGAATGTATTGTGATAGAAAACGGTGATGTTCGGAGCAACAGCTGAAACTTCGTTTGAAGGATCGCTTTCGTTGCCATCATAATCACTCGCTGTTACGACGTACGTATACTCTGTACCACCTTCAACGTTTAAATCTTGGAACGTTGTAGAAGATGTCGTCGCAATGGAGTCAAATTCGTCATCTGTAGCACGGTAAACCGTGTACTCGTGTAAATCAAGCTCTTCATCGACTGGTGCATCCCAATCTAATTGAAGTCCTGCCGTACTAGATGTAACGTCCAAGTTCTCTGGTACTGAAGGCGCTGTCACGTCTTCACCGACGAGATGAACATTGTCAAGATACCAACCTGTAGCAGTTGTTGCACTGTTCGATTCTAGAACAAAAGCAACAAGAACAGGCGCTTCACTACCAACATAATCATCAAGGTCTACATAAAGGGACTGCCATCCGTCGCTGTTACCAGTAAATTCTAAGGCTTGCTCCCAATGATCTCCGTAGTCATCCGAGACAAGAACATTTGCATAATCAACACCTGAAATGACCTCTCGCCATTCATTTAAGCGAAGTGATGCCGTTTCAGCGTCACGCAAATCAATGGGAACACTATAAAGTACATGCTCATCATCACTATAGTTGCCGCTCAAGTTTGTGCCAACGAGGTTTTCCCCGTTTACAGGTTCAGGTCCGACTTCAGGGCTTCCCCACTCCCAGTCACCTTCAAGCACCCAACCAATTGGCTCAGATTCAAAATCTTCACTGTAGTTGTCAGGTGTAACACCAAAGTCAACTTCTACAGAATAACGTTCTGTTTGTGCAACGTTATTACCGTAGTCACTAGCTTGAATGAAATACTCAAATGATTCGTCGCCAAGAAGGTTAGCAGGAAGAACAGCACGGTACGTACCTTCTTCGTGGTCACCCGATACTTGTTCCATCGTGAACACGTAATGGTGATTAATCTCATCATTTGTCATCCAAACTTCAGCATCCGTAACAGATACATCATCTGTAATCGTTGCTGTGATCGGCACATCGTACCCTGCAAACACACTCTCTAAAGGAGAATGTTCGATTTCAGGAGGCAAATCATCGCTTCCTTCTTGCAATACAGAACCTTCAATACTTCCTAAGTTACCAGCAATCGAAGCAACCGCTTCGTATGCGTTCACCATTCCCACGCCATATGCATCGTTAGGAACCGTCGTATATTGACTGTCCGTTAACGGATCTGCAGTCTCATCGATGATGGCTTCAATTTCATTTGGTGTCAGTCCACTGTCTGTGGATAACAACAATGCCGCTGTTCCTGCAATGTGAGGAGCAGCCATTGAAGTTCCGTTCCACCCGGCTTCATATCCACCTGGTACTGATGAACGGATGTTCACTCCAGGAGCGGAGACATTTGGCTTTTGGTCGCCTTCATATTGACTAGGTCCACGACTTGAAAAGCTTGCAACCGCATCATTGATATCCGTTGCTGCTACTGCATAGCTTTCAGGATAGTTTGCAGGAGGAGTAACTGTTTCATCTCCTGGACCGGAGTTTCCTGCAGAAAATGTCGGCATAATGCCTGAGTCTTTCCACGCTTGAACCATTGGTCGGTACCAATCATTCACCCCAGGTTGACCACCCCAAGAGTTGTTTACAATGTCTGGTGCTAAAGAGGGGTCATCTTCTGGTGCAAGCATATATTGACCCGATGCAAGGAGATCTGACTGTGTACCACCAAGAGCCGAGAATGCCCTTGCAGAGATCCAATTGGCATCAGGAGCTACACCGATTTTGTTCTCATCATCAGGACCCTGACCGAGAATAGTCCCCATCACGTGTGAACCATGCGGCTGAGAAGCCAAATCATATGGCATATCCTGACCTTCAACAGCATCGAACCAGTTTCCGTATGGATCGGAGTTTTCAGGGTCATCTGGATTATATCCACGCCAGTTTTCTTGAAGCGCTTCATGCGTCCAATCCGTTCCACTGTCAATAATACCGACCGTAATGCCTTCACCGGTAACGCCTATGTCATCCCACACATCCGGTGCACCAATGCGGTCAATGTTCCATTCCACATTGTCGTCAGTCGCTTCGATTTCTTCACTCGAGACTTCTGGTAAATCCAACTCAATAAATTCATCGAGTTTAATGCGGCTAATTTCTGGGCGATAAGACAGAGTACGAAGGGTGTCTCGATCAAGGGTTGCTGCGACAACGTTCATAATGTAGTACCCTTCGTATTCGATGACGTTTCCTTCTTCTTCAGCGGCTTCAAGTAAGCTGACAGTAGCTGCTTGTGTATCCGTTGCTGTGCTTCTTAGTGCATTGTAGACACTGTTACTGATTGCACGCTGTTGTTGATGTGGCGTTGCATTAGACCCAACCGATTGCAACCCTTGCTGTGCTGCAACAGCAGTGTCGACTTGCTCTTCCATTTCAATAAGTACAGACACATGCTGGTCTTGTCGAAATGCTCGCACTACCTCTTCGTCAATTTTTTCACTTGCTCGATCTGCAAGCTCTCGTTGTACATCGTTCACATCTGATTGATTTGCGCTTGCAATGGAGGGAGTTGCGAGGACACTAGCATAAGGAGATAAAATAAGTGCACCAATCATCATGACAGACAGACTACGCCTTTCGAGTTTACCTTTTTTCATTCGTTTCCTCCTTTTTTCTTATACTCCGGTGAACGCTCTACATGAAACAGAGAATGTCGAACCGAAAGTCACCTCCTTATGAGTATGAAGATTTATGTCGGAAGTCTTTGTTGTCACTCTAATACTACTAGATTAAATATTTAAAAAAATGAGAATAAACCACTTTTGTTTTTACCATTTTTTAGTACAAATGGTTGATGAGGAACATCTAATCTTCAAGTGAACAATCCTTCAATGAGAGACCAATGAACCAACACCCTTACTTCGATTGTCATGATGAAACCTGTGAGAATTTGTATGGTTCTGTCGAGACGATGACAACCGGTAGGGATTGCTGTCGAGCATTCTGTACGTTCAGCAATGAAACAAAAAATGATTACAAAGCGTCGTCGAACGAGTCCTACTTTTTTCTAGAAAAATTCAGTTTAGACACGAAAAAACCACTCTAAGCAACGTACATTACTTAAAGTGGTCGTTTCTTACTGCTTAAACCATGCCTTCACTTCTTGCATGACGTCTTCTACAACCCCGTCTTCAAACGGACTGTTAAGACCTGCCGACTCAACGAGGTTCACAAATGATTGAGAACCGCCTAATTTACAGAGAGCAAGGTAATCATTCCAGGCAGCTTCACGATCTTCATTTGCCTTCTTCCAAAACTGCAAAGCACAAATTTGAGCTAAACCGTAATCAATATAATAAAAAGGAATCACAAAAATGTGTAACTGTCGTTGCCAGAGACTACCGCCTTCTAAGTAGTCGTTATCTCCATAATTAATGTGCGGCATATAGGTACGCTCTAAATCACGCCAAATGGCTTTTCGTTCCGCTGATGTTAATTCAGGTTGTTCATACACTCGATGTTGAAACTCATCTACAGCCACCATGTACGGAAGGGCAAAAACCTTGCCCGCAAGGTGGTCGTAGAAGTACTTATCTACATCTTCCTTGAAGAAGTTCTCCATCCAAGGATATGCAAAGAATTCCATGCTAAAGGAGTGAATTTCTGCAGCTTCCATCGTTGGGAACTGGTATTCTTCAACACCTAATTCACGGCTTTCATACGTTTGGAACGCATGACCAATTTCGTGAGTCAACACGTCAATGTCCCCACTCGTTCCATTGAAATTCGCAAACACGAAAGGAACCTTTTCATTTGCGATGAACGTACAGTACCCTCCACTCTGTTTACCTTTTCGAGAGAGCACATCCATTAAGTCACGATCCAGCAACTGTCGATAAAAGAACTTCGTCTCTTCAGAAAGCTCAACATACATCGTTTTTCCTTGTTCCAAAATAAACTGTGCGTCACCTTTTGGCTTCGCATTGCCATCAGGATGCTTAAATTGATCATCATAATACATGAGCGTGTCTACACCGATGCGTTGACGTTGCTTTTCTTTCAATTCTGATGCAAATGGAACGATATGCTCTTTCACTTGTGCTCGGAACTTCTCCACATCTTTTGGATCAAAATCCGTACGCGACATCCGTGCATACGCCAATTCAATGAAATTCTCAAAGCCAAGTTTCTTAGCTGCGGCTGTTCGTACTTGAATAAGTTCATCGTAAATGCGGTCAAGTTCAGCTTCGTTATCTGCCATAAACGTCGTACGAGCAACTGCTGCAGCTTCTCGTACCGAGCGATCTGTATCTTGTTCAAATGGTGCCAGTTGGGCAAGTGTATATTCTTCCCCTTGGAATTCAATCTTGGCAGAAGCGATGAGCTGGGAATACTCGGATGATAACTTATTTTCTTTTTGAAGGTCTGGTACGATCTCTGGAGCGAATGTTTTCAACTGAAGATCTTTTAATGCAAACAATTGGGAACCCCATCGCTCCTCTAATTGCTCCCGGTACGTTGCCGAAACGAGCGCCTTCGAAAATGATTGAAATGCTTCTTGTAGTTCCGGTAAAACTTGATCCATCTTTTCTTGTTCCTGCTTATAAAATTCGTCCGTTGTATCGACTGAATGACGGATCGACACGAGTGTTTCTTGGGTCGTGACCTCTTTTTTTATTTCGTTCATGTCGTGCAATAGACGATTTTGCTCGTCAAAAGAGTCCGCTTTTTGGAACTGTGCCGTAATTGCATAGGTTTTATTCTGAATTTCTTCAACATTAATTCCATCGTATTCCATCTCATGGAATTTCTTCATTTTAAATCACCTCTAAACGATCATTCTACAGAAATCGAGGAATTCCTGCTTGAAGACGACGCTGAACTCTCCCGCACATTCATTCGATCATAGACTGAAAGCATTTTGTGATTTGGCTTTGTAAGACGACTAACAATCAATATGATGAGGAACGCGGTGATTACAGTTGGGATCATCGGATCAATGCTCGCAGGCCATATGCCAATGTTTTGTAGGATTGAGGCACCAATCGCTATAAAAGCTCCCGAAATGATGCCTGCCCATGCCGCTTCTTTTGTCATATTACGATAAAACATGCTAAGTAAAATAACGAGTCCACCCGCACTTCCTGCAATCAAATACGCAAGGTTCATCATTTCCATAATGTACGCCGGTCTTGCTATTCCAATTGGTACCGAGAGTGCTGCTAAAACTAAGACGAGTAGCTTCGTAACGACGAGCATTCGTTCTTCGGAAACGTTGCGGTGGATGATCTTTTGGTAAATATCTCGTCCAATACTTGATGCACCTGCGAGTAACCACGATGTCGCCGATGTCATGACTGCCATAAACATCCCCGCCATCGCCATCCCAATGACAATTGGAGGTGCATATTCCATCGTATAAGCAATCCAGAGCAACTCTGGATCTTCAATACTTGGAAACAAAGAACGAGCATAAATTGCTGAAATAAAGAATAGCGTTAACGCCGGTAAGTAGATGACAGCAATTGCAATTCCGGCTTTAATAATTTCACGCTCGTTTACTGCTGAATAGAAACGAGTTAAGTATCCAGGATTTCCAAGATAACCGAACAACCAAATAAAAAACCAAGAAAACGCCATTAGTGCTGTCAATTCGCCTGTAGACGTAAAATAATTCGGAGATTCCAATTGAATGGACGTCGTAACAGCTCCCCAACCATCAGAAGCTTGAATTAAGTACGGCATCGTGATGACGAGAGATCCGATAATAATAAACGTACCGATAAAATCCGTTTTCAAAATAATGACCATACCACCAAACACTGTAAAGATGACGACAAACGCTGCAGTAATAAACGTACTCTGGGTGTAACTCATTCCGAACATTTGCGAAAATAACAATCCACCTTGCACATAAAGTGAGCCGAGTAAAATCACCATCCATACACTGACGATTATGGAGAATACCGGTCGTAGAAGCGGACTATCAAAGCGCTCAGCAAGGTAATCTGAAATCGTCAATTGACCGAAACGCCTCAACTTAGGACCGATTAAGAAGCAAAGTACAAAATAACTCCAAGCAATACCAGCCGGAATCCACATCGTTCCTGCACCTAACTCATAAAACCAAGCCATTACCCCAAGAAAAGTCGCACCACTTACACCCGAGGCGAACAATGATCCGGCAATTAAATACCAGCGACCGCTTCTTGCGGCCACATAGAACGATGCGAGCCCCTTGGATTGCATATAGGACAATACGCCCGTCACAATCATAATTAGAAATACAATCGCCATCCCAACGTATATCATCTTGGAAAATCCACCTCCTCTCTATTTCTCCCACGGAAACCGTTCATGCTTGAGCCAATATCCACCAAGTACGAACGATGCAACGATCGGCAGTAAACAGACGACCATTAATAACGTTAAATCACCCAACAAGGAACACCCCCCTTTTGTACTATAATCCTTCTCGTACAAAGCCTTTTCAGCACTTTCGACAGCTTATCTAACAAAAAAACCTGCCCTACTCATGACTCGCCTCGGATCATTTTGATCACGAATGTTCATCACGTTTGGACAGGTAGTTGATTATTCTTTTTAAGCGCCGTGTAGTTCGTAAACGGCTTCGCCTTTTAATGCAGTATCTCCGTTTTGTTTACTTGCTCCGATTTCAAAGGTGACCGTTTTCTCATCACGATCTTTCACCGTCGCATGAAGCGTCACGACATCATCAAGGAATACCATCCCTCGGAAACGGATTTGGTAATCTGTAACGAGACCGTCTTCAAGATATGGTGTGAATAGTTTTGTTAAGTTGCCCATCGTCCACATGCCATGCGCAATGATGCCTGGAAGTCCAGCTGCTGTCGCTTCTTCATCAATCGTATGAATCGGGTTGAAATCACCGGAAGCACCGGCATACTTGATTAAATCAATACGGGAGACTGGAGGTAATGTGATCGATTCCAACGATTCACCTGCTTTGATTGTCTTTACATCCGTCATACGTTTAACTTCCTCCTTACCGTCTCAGAAATAATGACCGTCGATGTGGATTCAAAAACGATTTCACCGTTTTCATCTACACCATTGTTTGCTAGTGTTAAAAAGCCCATGTTACCGCTTTTTCCGTCTTTTTCAGCGTAACTCTTCACTTCTGCATAGCAATAGACGTCTTCTCCGACGAGCAATGGGCGTTTGTAATGATATCGTTGCTCCCCATGAATGAGTCCTACATTTGGCAAATGTAAGTCCTTAATTGTCCCGTAATCAAACGTTCTTGGAAACGTTGGTGGCGCAATATTCTTCCCGAACCGGGAGTCTTTACCGTATGATTCGTCTACGTAAAGTGGATGGACGTCACCAATTGATTCTGCAAACTTCTTTACAGCACCACGTTCAACGGTATTCTTTATTTTCTCTGATTTTAAACCTACTGCATCTTGGAACATTACGATTCCTCCTTTTGTTAGGCTTTCGGACCACCTGCGACGTAAATGACTTGACCATTTACAAAACCAGAACGCTCGTCTGCGAAGAACGCCGCGGTGTTAGCAATGTCTTCTGGCTTCCCACTACGAGCAACCGGAATGTTAGAAACGCTCGCATGAATTAAATCATCGAATGAAATACCAATGCGTTCAGCCGTTGCTCTTGTCATATTTGTCTCAATAAATCCTGGTGCAATTGCATTTGTCGTAATGTTGAACTTCCCGAGTTCAATAGCCAGTGTTTTCGTAAACCCTTGCAAGCCAGCTTTTGCTGTTGCGTAGTTTGCCTGTCCACGGTTACCAAGTGCTGAAGTGGATGAAATGTTAATGATTCGACCGTACTTTTGATTCACCATGTATTGCTGTACAGCACGGGCAGCATTAAATGAACCCTTTAGGTGAACATTCATAACGGTATCCCAGTCATCATCGGTCATTTTAAACAACATGTTGTCACGAATGACGCCAGCGTTGTTCACGAGAATATCTAGAGAACCGAAGTCATCATGCACTTCTTGTGCCGCTGCTTGCATCGACTCGTAATTACTTACGTCCGCTTGAATTGTCTTGGCTTCTTGTCCTTGTTCTTCGAAATACGCTTTGGCTGCTTGTAAGTTCTCTTCATTAATATCAACGATTGCCACTTTCGCTCCATCGTCTGCAAAGCGCTTAGCAATCCCTAAACCAATCCCGTGACTACCACCCGTCACGATGGCTGATCTACCTGTGAAATTTCCCATTCTTATTCGCTCCTTTAGAAAGATGAGTGAGCGCTCAGTAAGGAAATACCTGCACTCACCCACGTTACATTTAGATAAATTGACCGAGTTTCACGTGACCTTTAATTAAGTTACGGCTAATGATTAGGCGTTGGATCTCATCCGTTCCATCATAAATTCTCCAAAGACGTGCTTCACGGTACCAACGTTCAATCGGTAATTCTTTCGTATACCCCATTCCACCATGGATTTGAAGAACGCGGTCGATAATGTCGTTCCCTTTCGTTGCACCGTATAATTTTGCCATTGATGCGAGGTGGCGGTTGTCTTCACCATTATCAAGGCTAAACGCTGCATTTAAGACGAGCCATCGAGCAGCTTCTAGCTCTACGGCAGAATCTGCAATTTGCCACTGAATCGCTTGGCGATCTGCAATCGGGCGTCCGAATGTTTCACGCTCTTTCGAATAGTCAATCGCCATATTGAGCAAGCGCTCAGCAGAACCAACGGCGCGAGCACCAACGATCCAACGTGCAAATCCAATCCACTCAAGTCCTAAGTCGTATCCTTTATGAATTTCACCAAGAATGTTCTCTTCAGGTACACGAACGTCTTCAAAGAACAATGACGCTGGTCCCCACTCACCCATCGTATGGATGTACTCTGACGTCCAGCCCATGCTACGGTCAGCAATAAAGCACGTCACGCCTTCACGACCTGTTTTCTCGTGCAATTCTTTGTCGGTAATTGCAATAACCATAACAAAATCTGCTTCGTTTCCACCGGTAATGAATGTCTTCTCACCGTTTAGTACCCAATCATTGCCGTCTTTGTAGGCGGTCATCTTAATGTTACGCGTATCTGATCCTGCGCCAGGTTCAGTGATGGCGAAACAAGATTTCTTGTCTCCCGCAATTGTTGGAAGTAAGTATTTCTCTTTTTGCTCTTCATTTGCACGGTAAAGAATAATGTCTGCTGAACCACCGAAGCTAAACGGAACAAAGGTCTTAGAAACTTCCATAAGTACGAGCGCAAGCATCATCTGACCGAGGTCTGCTCCACCGTATTCTTCTGGTGTGTTAATCCCCCAGAATCCCGCTGCTTTTGCTTTTTGTTGCAGCTCCTTTACCTTTTCGGCAGGAAGACTCGGTTTTCCTTCTAATTCGTTACGTAAAACGTCATTTTCCAACGGCATAAGTTCTTTTTCTACAAACTTTCTAATTGTGGACTGTACCATTCTTTGTTCTTCTGTTAGTCGTAAATGCATCGTAAAAACTCCTTTTTGTCTTTTTTTATGGTCTTTCAACGATTAATGCAATTCCTTGGCCGCCACCGATACAAGCTGTCACAAGGCCTTTTTTCAACTCACGACGTTGCAATTCGTACACGAGCTTTGTAATGAGCATCCCACCCGTTGCAGCGATAGGGTGACCGTGGGAGATCGCTCCGCCGTTTACGTTTAATTTGTCGTGGTTAAATCCAAGCTCTCGGTCAACTGCTAACGTTTGTGCTGCAAACGCCTCGTTGCATTCAATAAGGTCCATGTTATCGAGTGTTTCACCAGAGCGCTTCATTACCTTTTGAACTGCAGGAACTGGGCCAATCCCCATAATGTTCGGGTCCACTCCTGCCACCGACCAGTCCTTTACGACTGCAAGTGGCGTTAACCCGCGACGCTTCGCCTCTTTTGCACTCATGACAACAAGTGCCGACGCCCCGTCGTTTACGCCTGAACTATTCCCTGCTGTAACAGTTCCACCTTCTTTAAACACCGGACGTAAGCTCGAGAGCTTTTCGACCGTCGTTCCTGCTCTTGGGTGTTCATCGGTATCGAACTCACCGATCGGTACGATTTGCTCTTTGAAGTAGCCTTGTTCAATCGCATTGACCATGCGCTCTTGACTACGTGCCGAAAACTCATCTTGCTCACTGCGGCTAATCTCATATTTCTCAGCTAAGTTTTCAGCAGTAATTCCCATCGGTGGATCACCAATTTCTTTTGGCGCAAGACTCGGTGAAACGAATTGTGGTGGGAACGTATCGTACGCTCTCGTTGCTGGTCGCAATAAGTGTGGTCTTCGAGACATGCTCTCCGTCCCCCCAGCAACGACAATGTCCGCTTGACCACTCAAGATCTTCTCTGCAGCAAGTGCGACCGCATTAATGCCTGATCCACACTGACGATCAATCGTCAGACCAGGCACTTCAATCGGTAACCCTGCCTCAAGGGCAGATTTACGAGCAGCATTTCCACCACCACTAAGGCAGTTGCCGAGGATCACATCTTCAACTGACTCTCCTTCAACTTCTGCACGTCTTAATGCTTCTTTAATTACCTGACCGCCAAAGACGGTATGATCAACCTTTGCAAGGGCTCCCCCTTTCTTTGCAATGGCAGTACGAACTGCTGATACGATAACAACTTCAGTCATGATTTCGCCTCCCTAAGTAATTTAAACGTTCCGCTTCCCTTCGCGATTAATTGATCGTCTTCATCATAGATATAACCTTCGAGTTGCGCGGATTTGTATCCTAATTGCATGAACGAACCCTTTGCCTTTAGCACACCTTCACGCGCTGGAGCTAAGTAATGAACATGAAGGGAAATCGTTAAGTTTCTGCATCCGGTTTTGTAATAAATCATTGCGCCGAATACGTTATCAAGCATCGTTGCATGGACACCGCCATGCAACGAACCGTTGTTATTTAAATGATCTTCGCGTATTTCAAGCTGCAAGTAGACATTTTCATCTCCATCCAACCCGTCCTGAAACCCTAATAGCTGGTAAAAAGGACTCTGTTTCGCAACACCCATCCATAATCTCTCCTTTACTCTCTATGGCTCTACGAGAATGATCTCTCCATCTTCAACGACTGCCATACGGAACTCTGTATTCATACCGCCCTCAGCCTTCACTTCTGTAATTGGGTAGATTTCTTTATCAGCTGGTACGGTATTTACACCTTCGCCTAAGTTCGCTTGGATCGCTGCTGCATCATCGACAGAGCCGGCAGCTTTCATCGCTTCAGCAAGAATATAGACGACGTAATAGTGATAACCCGCCTCGGATCCAGGAATTGAGTCATAGTGCTCGATGTAATCTTCAATAAACTGCTGATTTCCTTCTGTTTGGTCCACAACTAGAGGTGGAACCCCAACTGACCCTTCAATAACATCTGCGGCGTTATCACCAAGCACTCGTTCGATTTCATCGAGCTTTGCTTGGTCCATGATGAAGAATCCACCTTCAAACCCTAATTCTCGTGCCTGCTGCATGACTTGAGCCGTTGGTTCGGACGATCCTCCAACAAAGAGAACGTCTGGGTCATCACTTAACGCATTGGTGATCGTTGTGAAGAAATCCGTTTCCTTTGCGAAATCAATTGAACCATCGTAGACGACTTCACCACCAAGTTCCTCCCATGCAGGAGCTAACTCATCCGCCCAGTCGTACCCGTACTGCGTACTAGGTGGGAGCATCGCAAGCTTCGGACCGAAGCGTTCCATTTGGTATTCAGAATACGGTTCAACATAAATGTCATACGTATTCGGAATTCGCCAAGTGAGGGCATTGTCTTGTGCCGTAATGTCAGGCTCACTTGAATACGCCCCTACGATGAAATCATCTTGCTCATTAAACACTTGTGTCGCAAAAATCCCTCCACTATGCGGGATAAACACAATTGGTACGTCGTGTTCTTGAATCAATCGCCTCGCATTTGCTCCTGTTTCGTTCGGTAAATATTTATCGTCGAGTGCAACAAGGTTAAACGAATACTGTTGACCGTCTACTTCAAATCCACCTGCTTCGTTGATCTCGTTTACTGCCATCGTTAAACCACTAACCGTGTTATTCCCATAAAAAGCAGCTGCACCTGAGAGTGGACCACTATAGCCAATTGTGACAACTTCCGTTCCTTCCGCTGTGACAACTTCTTCCGGTTCAACTTCATCATCACCTGCTTCCGCATCCGCTTCAGTACCAGGTTCACTTTCTGGCGCCCCTTCTTCCGAAACAATTGTTTCTTCTGCATCACACGCACTAAGAGCAACGATTGCCGACAACCCAACGATTAACGAGAACTTTTTCAAAACAGAACCCCCCCTTTAGAAAATTTACGCACCAATGTAAGCTTTACGAACTTCATCATTTTGCATTAATTCATCTTGGGTGCCTGAGACGACGATTCTTCCGTTTTCAATGACGTAACCACGATCAGCAATACGAAGTGCTGCATTTGCATTTTGCTCAGCCAAAAGCACCGTCGTACCTTCTTTATTAATTTCTTGAATAACATCAAACACTTGCTCTGTAATGAGTGGCGCTAGGCCTATGGACGGTTCATCGAACAAGACCACTTTCGGTCTCGACATGAGCGCGCGCCCAATTGCAAGCATTTGCTGTTGACCCCCACTTAATGATCCTGCGTTTTCTTTTGCTTTTTCGCGTAAGATTGGAAACAAGTCATACACATGCTCAAGCATTCGAGCGGTTTCCTTCTTATCTCCACGAACCGCATACGTTCCCATTCTTAAATTTTCATAGACACTCATTGCGGGAAACAACTTACGACCTTCTGGACAATGGCCAATTCCTTTTTTCACAAGCTTACTCGCCGAGCGTCCGCCAATCGATTCTCCATTGAACTCGACCGTACCTTTTACCGGTTTGTTAAGACCACTAATGGTACGGAAAATGGTGCTCTTTCCGGCACCATTTGCACCGAGCAGTACGACGAGCTCTCCCTTTTCAACCGTTAAAGAGATGTCTGACAGTGCTTCATACATCCCGTAGCGAACCGATACGTCACTCAGCTTCAGCATGTTTATCGCCCCCTCCCAAATAAGCTTCAATAACTTCTTCATTCGTTTGGATCTCTTCCGGTGTGCCTTCAGCAATCTTCTTGCCATAATTAAGGACAACAATGTGATCCGCAAGCCCCATGATCATTTGCATCTTGTGTTCAATCAGGCAAACGGTTAACCCACGGTCGATCATTTTACGAATGAGGGCTGCTAAGTTCTCAGTTTCATCAGGGTTAATGCCCGCAGCCGGCTCATCTAAAAAGACAATTTCAGGGTCAGTAGCAAGTGCTAATGCAAAGGCCACACGTTTCTTAGCTTCTTGTGAAATGTCTTGAACGAGCCGATGTGCCTCATGCTCTAAGCCAACAAACTCTAGAACTTCAGCTGCTTTTGCTCGTGACGCTTGTTCCTCGCGGCGCAGGCGCGGAGTACGAAAAACCGCATCAAACACATTCGATTTCGTTCGTAAGCGATGCCCTACAATGACGTTGTCCATCACCGTTGCGGTTTCAAACAGATTCGTCGTCTGAAACGTTCGCGCAATCCCTAATTTAGCGATGTTAAACGAACGCTTTTTTGTAATATCTTCACCTTTGAAAGTAATCGAACCTTCACTCGATGGGTGATACCCGCTGATTAGGTTAAACAATGTCGATTTCCCGGCACCGTTAGGACCGATAATTGCAGTGATCTTACCCTTTTCGATGCCGATTTCTACATCATTTACAGCAACTAATCCCCCGAATCGCTTCGTAAGTCCTTTCGTTTCGATGAGCATTTAATCTCCCCCCTCGTACGTTGACCCTTGATCAACCGATCGTTGCTTTTTCTTGTACGCTCGCTTCATTTTCCACATCTGATATCCACCAACAATGCCTCGTGGATAGAAAATAACGAGCAAGACGAGCAACGGTCCGAAAATGATCATTCTAAAGTCTTCCATAAATTGTAAAGATTGCGTCAAAATAACGATGAGTAGTGTTCCAACTACTGGACCGAACAACGTTCCGAATCCACCAACAATGGCGTACATAAGGAAATCAAATGTCATCATCGTGTACGAGATATCAGGACCGATAAACCGAACGAACGATGCATATAATGCACCTGCTAAACCTGCTAGAAACGTAGAAATCACAAATGAAATCAATTTCTGTTTCATCGTGTTAATCCCAATCGTTTGCGCAAGCTCCTCACTATTGCGAATTGCCACGTACGTTCTACCGACAATCGACTCCGTCAAGAACTTCATGAAGATCACGGTTAACACTAAGAACACGAGTATTAAATAATAGTTTGAGATTCCTGTATCAAACGTAATTGGACCAATCGCAGCTGGGCTCTCAATACCGATCAATCCGCGAACCCCTCCGGTTAATGCGTCCCATTCATAGATAATGAGATAAATAATGTAACCGACACAGAGCGTATAGATGGCAAAGAAATGCTCCTTCGTTCGAAGCGCAATAAGTCCAACGAGTGTTCCGATTACTGTTGTAATAACAAGAGCTAAAACAAAGGCGAGCCAGTAAGGAACGTTCGCATCGACTGTGAGCAAACCGAGCGCATACGCACCAATTGCAAAGAAACCTGCATGAGCGAGTGATAATTGCCCCGTATACCCACCAACTAAGTTCATCCCATAGACTGCGATGGCATAAATGAACGCGAGTGTGACAACGTAAATGTAATACTGGTTATCTGTGAATAGCGGAAACAAGAGTGCAACGAGTAAAAAGATGAGCGGCATTCGCATTTTCTTCAATCCTTGCATCTAATGCGCCCCCTTCTGTGCAAACAACCCTTGTGGCTTCATCGTTAAGATCACAACGAGCAGCACAAATGCAATTAAGTCGCTATATGCAGCTGAGATAAAGGTTGCTCCTAAGCTCTCTGTTAAGCCGAGAATATAGCCTCCAATGATGGCACCTGGTACACTTCCCATCCCCCCAATAATAATGATGACAAATGCTTTTAAGATGACGAGATGTCCCATACCTGGATAGACGAGGTTAATTGGTGATGCAATTGAAGCCGCAATGGCAGCTAACGCACCGGATACGAAGAACGTAAGCATCGCCACTTTGTTCGCGTTGACCCCGACAAGAAAAGCTCCTTCTCGGTTTTGCGACATCGCAACGATTGCAGCACCGACCATTGTTTTCTTTAAGAAAAGTTGTAGCAAAATCATTACGACAACAGCTGCAACGATAATCATAATTCGTTGCCACGTAACCGTAATACCAAGAAATGAAACTGTGTCTGCAAATGGTGTTGGCATCGCTCGATAATCTGCACCCCAGACGAGTTGAACGAGCGTTTCAAGAAAGAGTAGAATTCCTATTGCAGCAATTTTGTCATGAATCGGCGGTGCATGACGGAGTGGATTAAATACGAGACGCTCCATCACCATCGCCAAAGATCCAACAACGACTATGGAGATCGCAATTCCGATAAAATACGGAACCCCCATAAGCGCCATTGACATAAGCGTAATGTAACCCCCAACCATATACAGGGCACCGTGAGCAAAGTTCGGAATATGAAGAATTCCATATACGAGCGTTAAACCAAGTGCCACCAAACTGTAAACGCTTCCAACCGTTAACCCATTAAACAGTTGCTGCAATAAAACATCCATTCCCCCACCCCTTTATTTAGACTTTTCGGACGTAATCAATTCACGCTTCAAAATCTTTCCTACCGCTGTTTTCGGTAGCTCGTCAATAAAAGATATGATCTTTGGTACTTTGTATGCTGCTAACTTTTCTTTACATTCACGTTCTATTTGTTCAGTCGTTAGTTCTTTTTCCTGAGATTTCACGATAAATGCCTTTACCGTTTCACCGCGATAAGGGTCGGGAACACCAACGACCGCAGCTTCTTCAACACCATCAATTCGGTATAAAACATCTTCAACTTCAATTGGATAAACGTTAAATCCACTTGCAATTATGAGCTCTTTTTTGCGTCCGACAATATAGAAATAGCCATCTTCATCTTGCTTTGCTAAGTCTCCGGTAAATAACCATCCGTCACGAAGCGTCGCAGCTGTTTCATCTGGTAACTTGTAATACCCTTTCATCACTTGGGGACCTTTAACAACAAGTTCCCCAACTTCGCCCGTCAGTACTTCGTTTTTACCTGTCGCAACATCGACAACTTTTGACTCCGTATTCGGAATCGGAATGCCGATACTTCCCGGCTTTTGCACACCATCCACAGGGTTGCGGTGTGTGGTTGGAGAAGCTTCTGAAAGACCATATCCTTCAAGAACAGGTACAGACGACAATCCGAGTAACTTGTTCATCATTTCAACAGGTAATGGCGCTGATCCACTCGTAAAGTTCATGATTGAAGATAAATCAAATGGACGTTTTTGATAATACTGATACAACGCCAAGTACATCGTCGGAACGCCAGGGAAATACGTTGGCTTCATCGTTTCAATCACGTGAACGACCTGCTCCACATCAAAGCGTGGCAATAAAATTAAGTCTCCGCCCCGGTGGAATGTAAGCACCATTGCACTCGTCATTCCATAGACGTGAAACAACGGAATGACCGTTAGTACACGGCTCGTCGACTCCTCTTCCTCCGTTTCCACTTGTGTTGAAGCAGCTTGGAACGTATTAGCTACAATGTTAAAGTGCGTGAGCATAACTCCTTTGGAGCGTCCCGTCGTCCCACCTGTATACTGAATAATTGCGACGTCTTGTTTCGGTAAAATGTACTCCGGACCGGTTTCTATGGGGTCTTGTTGTACTAGTTCATCGTAGCGACTAGGTGATGTCAAAGAGACGGGAATGATTTCTCTTAGTGATACATCATTTTTAATGGCATCGTATACAGGCATTAAGTCTTCCAAGATAAAAAACACACTCACCTCTGCATCACGAAGAATGTGCAACAACTCTGGAGGCTTATACATCGGATTGACTTGCACGACTGTTGCTCCTAAGTATAAGACTGCGTAATAACTAATCGGGTATTGCGGACAATTCGGCAGCATGAGCGCAACATGATCTCCGCGCTTTACTCCTAAGTTTTTTAGGCTTTGAGCAAGGCTTTGAATGCGGTCAAGCATGTCACCATATGAAGTTCTCGTTTCACCGAACGTCATCGCGACCTTCTGACTATGCTTTGCTACACTTTCATGCAACAATTCAGGCAACGACATCTCAGGTATACTAATTCCTTCATAACTAGATGGTTGTTTAACCAAATCTAATCCCCCTTTAATCATTCGATTGTAAGCGCTTTCTAAATACTAGTTTGATCATTATATCTGCAACTTCTATGCCAACTTTGAAGGCTGTTCTGTTAGGCTTTATTCTTTACGTTTAATTCAAAAATGAATTATACAATTCAAGATTGAACCAACAAAAAAACCCTAACGAATTGTTAGGGTTAATGCACGGTTATTCCGTAGTTCTTCACTTTTCTTGCGACCGTCGCTTGGCTAGAGTTAAGGGCCTTTGCGACGTTATATGTCGTTTTGTACTTCGCCATCGCCTTTTCTAAAAGATTGCGTTCTGCATCCTCAGCGGCTTTCTTTAGAAGGTTCTCATTCGTTAATTCCTCATCATCAAACTTATTCTGATAATCGTTAGGTAGATGCTCAACATCAATGATTGGTTCAGCGACCGTAATCACCAAACGTTGAATTAAGTTTGCTAGCTCACGAATGTTCCCTGGCCATTGATGCGTATGCATCCACTGTACAAATTCATCTGAGAATTTCTTTTGCACACGGTACTTTTCACCGTATTGTTTCAAATAGTGGGTTGCAATATAATCAATATCATTCGGGCGCTCACGTAGAGGTGGAATCTTAATCGGCAACACATTTAATCGGTAATAAAGGTCTTCTCGGAATTTCGCTTCGCGAACCATCTGCCGTAAGTTCTGGTTCGTTGCACTAATGATTCGCACGTCCACTTTCTTCGTAACCGTACCACCAATTCGCCTAATTTCACCGTCTTGAAGCACGCGAAGTAATTTCACTTGCAACGCACTAGGAAGCTCCCCAACTTCATCAAGAAAGATGACTCCCCGATCTGCGAGTTCGAACATTCCTGGTTTCCCATGGCGCTTCGCACCTGAAAATGCTCCGTCTTCATACCCGAACAATTCAGATTCTAGCAAATCAAACGGGATTGCGCCGCAGTTTACTTTAATGAATTCACCATGGTTTTTGCGATCACTCTTCTCGTACAGTTGATTCGCAATGACGTCTTTCCCTACACCCGTTTCGCCCATTAACAAAACCGAAGCATCGACATTTGCAATCCGACTTACCATTGAACTAATTTGAACCATTTCAACGTCTTGATGCTCAACGTGACCCGTGCTATCATCACCGGTATCTTTCGTTCGTAGATAGCTTTGGTATTGATAGACAAGCTCTGTAATGTCACGCAAATTAATGACGACTTGTCTCACTTCATCTCCACTAAAAATAGGGGTTCCCGTCATCATAATTTGTTGGTCGTTCGTTCCACCTTGGAAGACCGTTACAGGTTTACGAGCTTTAATGACTTGAGCCGTCACCGACTCTTGCAGAAACCCTCTCGTAATGAGACGTTCGGCACTTTTCCCTAGAAAGTATTCCCTCGGTACCCCTGTGTATCGCTCAACAGCTCCGTTAATCATGACCGTCACGCCAGTCGCATCCGTGACCGATAAGCCGTCATACGAGTGCTCAATAATCTGATTGATTTGATGAAATTGTTCGTCACGAAACAAGATGAGTGCATGCATGTCCTGTTGATCTTCATAAGGTCTAGCGATCATTCGATAAGACGTACCGGGAATAACAACCGGACTATGTTCTTGTTGCTTGGAACGTAAAAACCGTCGCATATCTCTTTGAATATATGTTTCAGCGTGATCCATGACAGAATAAAACGCTTTATTTGCCTCTACGATGTCGCCTTCTTCGTTCGTAACGGCAGTCGGAAATGGAAAATGCCCTAGTGATTTCGTCAACATCACATGCACCCCCTCAAAACGTTAGAATTAATAGCAATTTTCTATCTATTATATCATTTCATAATTTGGAAAGAAAGAGAAAACGCTTTCTTTGCGCCTTTTCATCGATTCAGTCGTACTTGATTGACCCAAATATACACTTTTCGTATATATTAACTGCACGGTTATCGAACAACATCGACTGCATACTCTAAATTAAAAAAGCTCCCTCCAAAGTTCCTACACGTAACGTGTAGACTTTGAAGGGAGCTTTTTGCATCCACTTTAGCTAGAGAGCACACCACCATCAAGGACGAGTGTTTGTCCTGTCATAAAGGCCGCTGCATCTGATGCTAAATACAACGCAGCACCTTGCATGTCTTGCATTTCCCCTAATCGTTTGAGTGGTACTTTCGCAATCATTTGATCTTTAATTGGGGCAATTACATCTTGGGACATCTTCGTCGGGATAAACCCTGGTGCAATACCGTTTACCGTAATCCCATAACGACCCCAATTCACAGCGAAGTCTTTCGTCATTGTGATCATGCCGCCTTTAGAACTGTTGTAACCAATGGCTTGCATGACATCCGGATTTGATCCACGGAAACCAGCGATTGAAGCGATGTTAATAATTCGCCCTTTTGTTCCATCTGCGATCATCCGCTTTCCGACCGCTTGTGTCATGATAAACGTTCCGTTCAAGTTAACGTCTACAACTTTTTTAAACTTATCAATCGGCATGTCTTCTGGCGCATACCCACCCCATGACGTGCCACTATTGTTAATAAGAATATCTATTGAACCGAACCGTTGGTGGACTTCTTCGACAACGCTTTCAACTTGCTCTTCATTTGTAACATCAAGAGCAAGCGCCATTGCCGTACCGCCTTTCGATTCAATTTTCTCTTTAACAGCAACACAAGCCTCTACTTTACGTGAGCAGACGACTACGTTTGCACCAACTTCTGATAGTGCTTCTGCCATTGCTTCGCCAAGGCCACGTCCGCCACCGGTTATAATTGCCGTTTTACCTGTTAGATTGAATAGTGAAAGGACACTCATGCTTTTGTCACCTCAACTTCTTTGGGACGATATGGACGAAGTTCTTGTCTTGCGATTGCACGGCGATGAACTTCATCTGGTCCGTCAGCAAGACGAAGTGTACGAGCATTTGCCCAAGCCTTAGCTAATGGGAAGTCATCACTCACACCTGCACCACCGTACGTCTGAATCGCACGATCAATGACTTTTAGTGCCATGTTCGGCGCAACGACCTTAATCATCGCGATTTCTTTCTTCCCTTCTTTATTACCGACAGTATCCATCATGTGAGCTGCTTTAAGCGTTAGAAGACGCGCTTGCTCAATTTCAATCCGTGAGTCTGCGATCCATTCACCAACAACTCCTTGTTCTGCCAAGGTCTTACCGAATGGAGCACGCTCATACGTACGTTCACACATGTATTCAAGCGACCGCTCTGCAAGTCCGATTAAACGCATGCAATGGTGAATACGGCCAGGGCCAAGACGTCCTTGAGCAATCGCAAACCCTTTGCCTTCTTCCCATAGAACGTTGCTTACTGGTACACGGACGTCATTAAATTCAACTTCCCCATGGCCGTGTGGTGCATCGTCGTAACCAAATACCGGTAGGTGACGGTGTACAGTAATACCAGGAGTATCACGTGGAACGAGTACCATTGATTGAGAGGTATGCGTCGGTCCATTCGGGTCGGTTTTACCCATCACGATGAGAATTTCACAACGTGGATCCATCACACCAGATGTCCACCATTTGCGACCGTTAATCACATACTCATCGCCTTCACGAATGATGTGTGTTTCAATGTTAGTCGCATCTGACGACGCAACTGCAGGTTCAGTCATCGCAAACGCAGAACGAATTTCACCATTTAATAACGGCTTAAGCCAACGCTCTTTATGTTCATCTGTTCCATACCGAACGATCGTCTCCATATTGCCTGTGTCAGGTGCTGCACAGTTAAACACTTCTGGAGCAAGTGGCGTGCGACCCATGATTTCACAAAGCGGTGCGTATTCAACGTTTGTAAGGCCCGCACCGAGTTCAGATTCAGGAAGGAATAAGTTCCACAAGCCTTCTGACTTTGCTTTTTCTTTCATTTCTTCCATAATCGGTGGCGCTGACCAACGCGTTGGAGCTGCGTTTAATTGCTCATAAAAGACTTTTTGATTCGGTACAACATGTTGATCTATGAATGCGCTTACATCTCGTTGTAGACGTTTGACTTTATCACTGTATTCGAAGTTCATGAATAACTCCCCCTAATTGAGTTTGCATGCTTAATGAGTTCAGTTGCCATATCACCATAAACTTTGAAACGAGCATCTTGAGTCTGACCTTTTTTCCAACGATAGTAAATTTGTTGAACAATCACGGCGAGCTTGAAATGGGCAAATACTTGATAAAAATGAATATGATCAAGGTTACGACCTGTTTTCTTCGCGTAGCGTTCAATAAGGTCGCGCCGGTTGTAAAAACCGTCATGAGTCGTCACCGATTGGAATCCAGCTCGAATGCCAGGTGGGTCATTCGGTTCAGCCCAATAACCGAGGGCAACACCTAAATCAAAGAGCGGGTCTCCAATAGTCGCCATCTCCCAGTCTACAACTGCATTGACTTGCTCATAACCTTCGGAAAACAACATGTTATTCAACTTGAAATCGTTATGAATGACCGTCGCTTCACCGTCAGGCGGTATTTCACGGATCATCCACGCCCGTAACTCTTCGAATCCTGGTACGTCTTCGGTTTTCGCTTTCTCATAACGCTTAAGCCAACCTTCGACTTGTCTTTTGGTAAATCCTTCTGGATGCCCAAACTTCTCAAGGCCACCTGTTGTAGGATCTACTTGGTGTAACTCCGCAAGCAAATCGATAAAGCGTTCTGAGACACGATTTGCTTCTTCTCTGGAGGGAACAATCTCGCTATCTTTACTGTCTAAAACGATTCCATGCTTTCTCTCCATGACATAAAAGGTTACGTCCATCACATCCGTTCCTTCGCCAAGAACGAGTGGCCTCGGTGCGTAAGGAAACTTCGGTGATAACGCTTTTAGCAAGTTGTGCTCTCGTAACATGTCATGTCCTTTTGCTGGAAGTGGACCAAACGGAGGACGCCTCAACACCGCTTCAAACGAATCACTTTCAAGCAAATACGTTAAGTTCGAAGCTCCAGCCGGAAACTGGCGAATGGTTAGTGTTTCATCTTGAGGGAACTCCGGTAAAGACTTCCTCAAAAATGATACGATTGCATCTTCATTCAACTCTTCTCCAGAGCGAACGGCGATCGTTTCACGTTGTTCACTCATGAACGACCTCTCCTTTCTCCAATACCGCAAGAATTCCCTCATCCGTTGCTTCAACGAGAACATCTTGCGTTCTGAATCCGAGTACAAAATCGAGAAGATCTTGCATATTCCCATTGACCATCGATCTTCCTACACGACTTTTCGTAACGAGCGAAACGATCTGCTCATCCGAATACTTCCCTTCACTTGCTAGAATAGCACCATCGTCGAGCTTTACACCATCAAGGTTCAGCTCAGCAATCAAACGACTCGCACACAAGTAGTCTTCCATTGAGAAATGACTGCCTGCCCCAGAGCACACGATGACAAGCTCTTCAGGATCACTTCGCTGAATGTAATCCGCGACGTAGTGAACATTGCGAAAGCTACATAACAAACGCTTGGAAGCAGCAGCTGTCCATTGAATAGCCTTCGTGCCATTTGTTGACAAAAAGACGATACGTTGATTCGAAACAACATCTTCTGTGTAATCCGTCGGCAAATGACCGAGGTCAAATTCATCGACAGGGCGACCGCCTTGTTCTCCACCACGAATGACCGAGCCTTCAAGCAACAGCTCTTCACGTAAGGTAGTAGAAGCTTCAATTGAATCAACCGGATAGACATACTTTGCCCCACGTTCCATCATCGTAATGAGTGTCGTCGTTGCAAGTAATGCATCAATGATGACCGCGGTTTTTCCTTGCAATAGTTCTGGATCAATTTCTTCTTTGGATAACCATAAACGACATCGCTCCACGTTGACACCTCCGCACCCTTTTTAATTGCAAAATTAATGCCAATAACAAGACTGACAAATCAGTATATTCAATCCAGCAATAGATTCATTTATGAATTCTCTAACTCAATTTCGAATTCTAGGTTTCATCATAATCTAAAACGGGTATTACAAATTGACTAAAAAGGAGGTTTCGCTATGGGAAACATCTACGATGAAGTGGATTTCGACAATACAGACTTCCGAAAGCAGCCTGATAAATACCGAGTTGGTCGTGGTGAACAAGGCGTGCTAATGGTCGAACCATACAAAAGTGAACTTCTTCCGAATTGGCGATTCAAGACCCCTGAGATTGCCCAAGCATCCGCAGATGAGATTTACAACCAATACTTATCGTATAAAGAACAAGCGGATTTCGTCGGCATGGACATGGCACGGAAATACTTACAAATGGGCTATACAAGAGCAAGGCGGTATGCTAACTATCCTGGTGGCAAGAAATACAACGCGGATGGCGAACGAAATGAACGATCCATTGATGAACAAAAGGCAAAAGCAGCATCAATTTTCGAAGAGAAATGGAAATTGGTTCGTGAAGATGAAAACTATTTAAAGAAAAAGCACGAACACCAAACGCAATATGGATCATGACTTACCTTCAATGACCGAAAAGGAGTGTGCCGTTTATTAAAAAGGAAAACAGGTCGATCCACTATCTCAACCTTACTTTACTCTTCTTCACACTACTCGCGTTTTCCTTCTTTGCTTACACGACTCTTCCAACCGGCCAAAACTGGCTGGTCTCCATCTTATTCGCCATGGTCGTGACGACCTTCGCAGCCTTTACCCCTTTCGGTACAAAAACGAAAAAGAGTGAGCAGTAAACACTGCTCACTCACTCACTTACTTCCTACCAAACAATGCACCTTTGTCAACAAACCCTGCCCAATCGTCGTCTTCATCGTCCGCAAACGGAGATGGAATATGACGTTGTTCAGGTCGATTCGTTACCTTCGGTGTAGGCGCTTCAACTTCTTCAGGTTTCGTCGTTTGCGCTTCTTGGAACAAACGCATTAACTCATTCGCATTGTCAAAACTACGGATGTCAACATTTCCTAAATGCTGTTGCATTAACTGAACCGCAAAAGACAATGAATCACGAATGTTTTTTTGGGAGTCAAGCCACTCATTAATCTTCTCGGCATTTTCTTCTTTATTTAATTTCCAAGTGTAGCTGTTTCTCATCGTTCATCACCTATGCGTAAAGAACTTTTTCGTTTAAGATTCGAAGACCATCAACGTTCATATTAATTGCATACTCTTCTGGAACCCAGATTACTTCAAGCTTCGCATCTGCTGCGAATTCAATGAGATCTTCATAGAGTTCCGTCTTAAATTGAATGCTTCCTCCACCGTATACCATGATGAAGTTCACACGACCAGCTGTTTGTACGACTTTCTCTTGTACCGCTTCTAGAAGTAAACGAGACTGTGTATACTTCGCTTCCATGAGCTTGTTCACAGCGTCTTTATGAAGTGGGTTGTTACGATCACGGTGAATGTCCATGAATTGCTGACGGTTTAGATCAAGGTAGCCGCCTACTTCTGACTTGAGCAAGTTGATCGCTTCTTGTGTCGCATGACCGACACCAAAACGTTGACCATCACTCAAATCAAGTACTGGGTTCAGCTTCTCTGTGTAGTTAAATTCTGTCGTGCCGTCACCGATATCCACGTGAACGATATTCTTCTCAGCGATTTTCTTCGGCAACTTGTCCAATTTCTCTTCTGAGATGTTGTAATCATAAAGAGAAACATAGTCTTTTAGAATTTCATGGTTTGCAGCACGTAATGTGTAGAGAGCTGGAATACCTTCTTGTGTAACGTTCACATCATCAAATGAGACTTGAACGTTCACTTGTTGCTCGCCAACATGAAGGGTTACATGGTGTGAGTGATCGAGAATACGGCGACGTAATGCTTCTGCCTTCTCATTCGTATGCTCACTAGCTGGAATTGCAGTTGATAGTTTCGCTTTCACTTCCAAGAAGTTAGGAAGGGCACCTTGCTCCATGTACTGGTTACGCACTTCATGGCTTGCAACCATCCCAAGCAACATAATGACAGGTAAGTCGTGCTTGTATTTGTTTCCTAGTTTAATATTCATGTTCTCAACGTCTGCTGAACGGCTTGCTCTTTCACCGATCATAAACAATCCATCGCGACGAATCGCTTGGCTTGATACGTTTACGAGGAGCTCATGATCCAAGTTCAAAATTGACTTCTCAACGTCTAGTTCTAAATTCTCAGGCTTAGAAAACAAGCGTTTAATGACCGAAGGTTGCTTAAGAAATTGATCATTAATGTACATTTTCGTTTCTGAGTTTCCAAGATCCGCTGCTATTAGCACAGTAATCGCTCCTTGTCTATTCATCTAAAAGAAACCTTATAGATTTCTTTTCCATTCTTACTAAGGTTTCCCTATACCATATCATACAGAAGTTACCAGTAAAATGCTATGAGCAATTACGAGTAGTTTCTAGTGAATGCTAATAGATTGCCAAAAGAATCCAAATAGAACTTTACACCTACGAATTGTAGCCATTTTTGTCGAACGATGTTTTTTTACTGTAGGGCATGACGAATCCCTCCGATAGTAAAGATAACTACATGTAGACAGGGGTTGCTTACGATGCGTTGGAGGTCTAAGAGCATTACGAGTACTTATATGAAGGTATTCACAGCAATCATGCTTTTCTTTGTTATTGCCGTCACCGTCGCAACTGGCTGGCAGACCGTAAATCATTTACAGTCCAGTGTACACGACAAATTGTCATCTGAACTTGAACTTGGCTTTGAAGTCATCGATTATCAATTCCGAGGACCTTGGTCACTTGATGGCGAACAACTAGTTAAAGGAAACCGCGCTGTTGGAGACGAGTTCGTTGAACACGTAACGTCTCTTACCGAAGGTGAAGCGTTTCTATTTACGCAAGATCAAACGGTTGCTTCCTCCACCCCAGCGTCTTTTACAGCTGACAATCGTGCGTTCAACACGCTTATGCAAGCAGAAGAAACTTACCTAGCTGACCACGACATGAATGGTGAGTCGTACCAATTGCTTTACTCCCCTCTTTATAATGCCAATTCTGAAATGATCGGAATGTGGGCAGTTGGCCAATCCACAGAACATATTCAACTTGCCACGATCCAAAACGTATTGCTATTCGTTGTCTCGTTCGTCTTTTTCACCATGATTGTTTTCATAATATTCTTATTTATTAACCGGGTAATTCAGCGTCGATTCCGCGCCGTCACATATGCATTAGAAGCAGCTGGTGAAGGAGACTTCACCAATGTTCTTGATGACTCTTCAGCAGACGAGCTTGGACAGCTTTCCAGACATTACAATACTATGAAGAAGAAGTTAGCCGAGTTATTTTCTCATATTCAAGAATCATCTGAGTCAGTGGCAGCATCGGCCGAAGAGCTGCATGCTAGTTCAGAAGAACTTAGTACAAGTGCGTCTCATACCGCCGAATCGATTTCTTCGATGGCAGAATACAGTGATGAGCAGAAGCAGCACGCAAATCACACGCTCATCAACGCTTCTCAGATGAATCAAACGATTAAAGAAACGTTACGTCGCCTGCAATCAATCGAGTCACTAACACAAAACGTTCAAACAGCCGCGGAAGAGGGTTCAACAACGATGATCAAAGCAACAAAACAAATGCACATCCTTCATGACCGTAACGAAACGACGGCTACGATGATCAATAATCTAAACAGTTATTCGGAAACGATCGAACAGATTGTATCGGTCATTTCAGAAATTGCCGAGCAAACCCACCTTCTTGCGTTAAATGCAACGATTGAAGCAGCTCGCGCTGGCCATCAAGGAAGAAGCTTTGCCGTTGTTGCTGAAGAAGTCAACAAGTTGGCCACAAATTCTGGGAAAGCAACAACTGAGATTCGAGAGACGATTTACAAAATCCAATCGGAAATGAACTTATCAAAACAAGCAGTACAGGCCGGAACTGTTGCGATTTCAGATAGTCAACAGCAAGTCGAACTAGCAAAAGAACAATTTCAATCGTTACTCGTTCATATCCAATCGCTTGCCACTGATGTAACGAAGATCGAAAACGAGCAACAAGAGAATGTCGCTCATGTGACTGCACTTGAACAAGTTGCACAGAAGTCTCTAACTGCCGCACAATCCATCGCTGACTATGCCACACAAGTTGCCGCTGTTGCAGAAGAACAACATGCAGCAACGGATGAAGTGTCCTCATCAAGTGATGTATTAACACATTCGGCACAAGCAATGCAAACGAGCTTAGCTCGCTTTCAGATGTAAAGCTAACTGAAACTGCTGTTGTAGTTTTTTAGAAGTTCCCTGCCATAAATTAATGACTTATAGACCAATTGTAGTCAAAATAAATGGTATTAATGTTATTTATTGAATTATTCGTGTACGGTTGTATATATAGTTTTTTAGTAAGTATATTATTGAATACTAAATATGAAAGGAGGTCATTAACGTGCGCCAAAAGAACCGGACAATGATTTTGATCACCGCTGTCAGTGTATTGCTTGCCAGCTTCTTGTTTCTAGTCGATGTTGCAGCATGGTCAGACCACCATCACCATCACGTTACGATCGAAAATCAGGAAAGCCCGTTAGTTCCTTTTTTGTATGCAATTGTAATCGCTCTCTTTGTTGCAACGTTGCTCGTTCGTGAACCAACCCGAAATGCTTGGCTACAAACATTGACATTAACATTTACGAGCATGTCAATGATCGCAAGCGGAAATGGCATGGTAGAATATCACTTCTCCGTGTTTGTCATGCTTGCCATCGTTGCGTTTTATGGTCAAACGCGGTTTCTACTCGCCTCTGTCTCTCTATTCGCTTTCCAACATGTTGCCGGTTTCTTTTTCTTCCCTTTAGCCGTTTACGGGGATTCTAATTACTCGTTTATCATGGTGCTCATGCATTTGTTCTTTGTCGTGCTACTCACAGCAGCACTCTACTTTCAAATCCAATCAAGCAAAAAGATGAACCAGACCATTGCAGAAGAGCGTGCAGCAAAACAATCGATTCTACACCAATTGCTTGAAGACATCGACCAAAGCTCAAATCAAGTGACTCAACTGTCCGATCAAGTTTTTTCACAAGCCATAACGGGCGAACAAGCACATGAGCACATTCATAAACTTCAAGGCGAACTCGTTCAACAAGTGGAACAGCACGTGCGCGCATCCGAAAACGACCAATCTGAATTACTGCGAATGCAAACTGAAATTGACGATGTCGTCGATGCATTTGTCGGGCTACGTTCTCGTACGAGTCATTCTGAGAAACGACCGAAAAAACGATACAAGATATTTCAAACGCTACGAAGAGAATGGAAGGGATTGACTCACAGCCTGAAGAGATCGTGAACAGAATCGAACAACTCCAGACGATTAGCCAACAAATTGCAAAAGACGTGGAAGATGTGGAAAAGACCGCGCGTCAATCACATATTCTAGCGATTAATACGGGAATTGAAGCGGCTCACACTCGTGCAGGGAAGCATTTCGCTGTGATTGCTGAAGAAATTCGAAAGCTCGCTGTCTCATCACAGCATACAGGATCTGTCATTGCTAAATCGGCTCAGTCCATTGAACATGTAGCCACTCGTACGTCGACATTGTTAAAAGAACAAGAACAAACGTTACAAGTAAAAACAGACGCTCTCGTCAACACAGAAACACACCTCGCAACCATGTTCGAAGAAACGAAGCGGTTAGAAGAACGGATTACCGATGGAGAACAGTCGATGAAAGGAATGCAAGTCAAATACGATGATGTAACGAAGATGCTTTCAAATCACGTCCATACATACGAAGAACTTCTAAAACGAATCGAAGCTATGATCACCGCTGCTACCGCTCAACACCAACAAAACTTAGAGAGCACCCAATCGATTCAGCAACTCGTTAATACCGTACAATCACTTAGAACGAACATTCAAACGTTGAACAATGGGATTGATTAAAGGTGGACGTGCCACCTTTAATCGTTAATTACTAATAACCTGTTGGCCAATTCGCTAGCTTTCGCTCACTGATTGAACCGTTATTAAGACAAGCATATTCAAGAGTCTGACAGAGAAACGCTCGTGTATCGCGAGGGTCGATAATATCATCGATCAAATGCTTTGATGCAGCTTTATAGGGTGAACTCTCAAATGTCCACGTATCAAGTAACTCTTGCCGTGCTGCTTTTGGATCTTCGGCGTCTTCAAGCTCTCGACCATACACAACATTTATACCGACTTCTGGACCTGTAAAGTTAATATCTGCAGTTGGCCAGGCGACAACAAAGTCCCCGCCCATATCCGGTCCACACATGTTGCTATATGCAGCTCCGATGCTTTTGCGGATCACAACACTCAGTTTTGGTACTGTTGAATGTACGAGTGCTTGATTCCAGAGAATAATCTTTGAAGGAATTCTCGAGCGTTCTGCCCCGCTTGATACACGAAAGCCAGGGATATCATGTAGGAAAATTAACGGAATATGAAATGAATCGCATTGCACGATAAAGTCTGTCGCTTTTTCACATTCTTGCGCTCCCGCTGCCCCCGCAAAAAACATCGGTTGGTTTGCGATTATCCCTACTGTTCGACCGTTCATTCTCGCAAAACCAGTGATAAGCGCTTTACCAAACTCCTCTTTGAGCTCAAAGAAATGATGATCATCAACAATTAATGCAATAAGTTTCTTCATATCATATGCCCGTTTCATACGCGTAGGGACAAGCTCTGTTGCTTCATGTAGCAATCGATCTGCATCGTCATTTGATGGTATTACCGCTGATTGTTCACCTGCATGACTTGGTACGAAGGACAAATACTCCTTGATTGCTCGGATGCAGTCACCTTCGTCTTCTGCAGCATGATCAATTTGCCCTGTTTCAGTTGCATGCATCTCCCAGCCACCGAGTTGTTCTGGTGTAATCTGTTCACCCGTAGCAATTTCAAGCATTCTTGGACCTGCCACAGCCATGCACGTTCCTTTTACTTGGCTTACGAAATCCGAGCTCACAGCAAACCACGTCGGACCACCGTAACTGTCACCAAAAATCCCTGTTATTAACGGTACTTTGCGGTCATGATGCAACAATTGATATGGCATCATAAAGCGACTAATGTTGTCAGAGCCCATCCCATCTGGCATTCGCAGTCCGCCACCTTCAGCGAGAGTAATCAAAGGAAATCCACGTTTGACGGCGTATTCATGGAGCTTCTTCGACTTGCGCATAAAGACGGCTCCTTCTGTCGCCGCAAAGACCGTCTTATCAAACGCTTTAATAACGACGGGTCTCCCGTCAATCTTGGCAACGCCACCGATCAGTCCGTCCGTTGGGCTTTTCGTAGCTGCACCTTGTTGATCCGATGTATTAAGTAGACCAAGTTCAAGGAATGAACCCGCATCGACGAGTTTGGCAATCCGTTCTCTTGCCGTATAAAATCCCTTTTTTTTATGAGCTGCGACCTTTTTCTCTCCACCCATTTGACGTGCGCGCTCTTTTCGCTCTTGCAACTCATGCAAGTAAGTTTCCATGCTCGATCTCCTCTTTCAGCTCAGGTTTTTTTACTTTGCCCGTGGCTGTCATTGGGACGCTTTTCATAATGACAATTCTCGGTCGTTTGTACGATGCCATGTTCTCTTTGCAATATGCTTCCAGTTCTTGAACGGTCGTTTCTTTTTCTAACACCACTGCGGCTACTGGTAGCTCTCCCTTTTGCTCATCTTCAATCCCAATAACACCACAAACTGCAACGCCTGCATGATTGGTGACGATCACTTCAATTTCAGCCGGGAACACACTCATCCCGTTCACTTTTAACATCTCTTTTTTCCGACCTAGAAAATAAAACTGACCTTTCTCATTAATTAAGCCGATGTCACCCGTCTTTAACCAGCCATCGACGAGATCTTGCGCAGTTTTCTCTTCATTGTTCCAATATCCTTTCATAAGCGATGGTGTTCGAATCGCGATTTCTCCTTCTGTACCAATCGGAAGCAATGCTCCCGTATCGAAGTCGAGAATTTTAATTTCAGTACCAGGCATCGGAAATCCGACGAATCCTGGGCGATCCAAATCAGCATCTTGTTCTTGTTGACCATCTGTAAACGAATCCATCGTATGCGTTTCTGTCATGCCGTACGAAGCTTCTTTTAAAACTGTACCTGTCAGTTCATACCAACGTTTGCGGTACTCTACATTGATTTTCTTTACGAAAGAAACGCCAAGTGTAGTCTTGAATGAGGATAAGTCGCGACCTTCTGCTTCGTTCATGACTGCGACGAGATTGTCTGTGATGGCTGATGTCGAAGTGATCCTGTATTTTTCCACAGCTTGAATAAACGTCTCCGTATCCCAACGAGTCATCAACACCTGTGTATGACCTGTGAATATCGGATTGATCACCCCGGCGTCTTCCCCAGCAATCCAGAAAATTGGCAAGTAGTTCAGCGTCACTTGATCGCCTTTATGACTTAAGCCAAAGGTCGTTGACGTGGCGGCTGTATACACCATATCCCCTTGTGTATGCATGCACCCTTTCGGCAAGCCTGTCGTTCCCCCTGTGTAATTCAATGCAGCGATGTCATCTAACGATCGATCCACATGTGGATAAGTGGAAGAACTTGAAGCGATGACTTGTTCGAAATCAATTTCAGTATGTTGCACTTTTTGAGTCATTCCGTCGGGTATTGGTAACGTCGGGTTTTCAGGGAGGTAGTCGGACAACGATGTCGCAATGATGGTGTGTAAGGTCGTACGATCTTTCACTTGATTAATGAGTGGAAGGAATTGATCTAACGTCACGATGACTTGAGCGTCACAGTCGGTCAGTTCGTAGTGCAGTTCTTTTTCTTTAAACATTGGATTTACCGGAACGTGAATCGCACCAATTTTTAAAATCGCATAAAATGCGATGATGAATTGCGGACAATTCGGCATATATACTGCAATCCGATCACCCTTCTTAATCCCAATTTCTGATAAATACGTGGCGAATCGACTACTCTTTTCGTTTAGCTCTGCGAATGTCAGTTCTCGACCGTAAAAAATCGTCGATGCTTTGTTCGGTGTTCTGTGTGCGTGTTCTTCAAGATAGTCGGTTAAGAACTTTTTGCCAAACGGATAGTACGCTTCCTTTGGCAAATGTTTTGGCCAATTTACTTCTCGACGTTTACGCAAATCATCTAGATAATGCTGTTCATCCATTCATACCACTCCTTTATGCTGATCGGTTTAAAAGGTGTTATTGCAAAATACATACCAGTTGTAAGCGCTTACTTCATTGGGTGCAGTGACTTTATAATTCATTTTTAAATTTTCGCTGTTCATTTTTGAATCAATCGGTGTGTACGATATTCAACGTGACTTTTGGTAAAATAATGTCAAATTCATTCAATTTCGTTCAACAAAAATTAGCATATCTTGTCAAGATATTGCCTTTTATCTTTCTATCTTTTTTTTCGCATAGCAATAAAGAATTGCAACTGTTATGCTTGCCATAATCGGGGTGAGATCGCTAGAAGGAGGGGGCTCATGGGCAAAACAACTGCGTCTCCAGATTTACTCATCGGTGCTATTGGGAATTGGTATAATGCCATCGTTTCTTATGATTCTAAGAAAGCCCAAATGCAGAAGGCGCTAACAGAACAGCTCTTACGATCAGCTGTAACAGACAAAAAGATTCAGACGTATCATCAACTCGTCGAATTTCGTCATAAAATTTTTACAAATGAAATTCTTAGAGATCCGCTTCCTGAGAATCAAGCACACGTTGATGAATCCATTGTGGAGACTGATCAAGTGCTTAATTACTTGTATCACTTGATGGAAGGTCGAATGGCGTTTCAGCGCGAGAACTATTTACAATCATTGGGTCATTATCAAAAAGCAGAGCGATCGATTCATTCAGTGAGTGAACTAGAAAGAGCTGAATTTTTCTTTTTACTCGGTGAAGGTTTCTACAGAATTAATCAATATATGCACGCTTCACTATATCTCGACTTAGCAAAAGAGATCTTCGAGCTTAGTTCACGACATGATGAACGGGTCATTGCTTGTACGAGCTTACAAGCTTCAATCTACTCGGAGCTTCGCTTATATCATCAAGCAGAAGAGTTTTTTCTTGATTGTTTAGAACAACCGAACCTTAAGCCGTTCAATCGTTCGATACACTTACGGGCGTACGGTTTGCATAAAGAGAGAAACGGGATGCTTCAGGATGCGAGAGATTATTATGATGAGGCGCTTCATACAGGAGATCAGTACGACACACTTATTGGTTCTAAAACGAAAACAAACTTGGCGAACGTTTTATTGCGCCTAGGTGATTGCTCAGGCGTTGCACTACTAGAAGAGGCCGAAGAAGATATGAAAACCTTTAACCTTGTTGAGTTTACTGCAAGAAACCGGATCACACGAGGGCTTTACGTTTCTTCGATTGACCTTTTACTCGTTGATCAGGGGCTTGACGAATTAGTAAATCAAGAACTGTATTTCGAAGCGACAGAAGCTTATGAAGAGGTTGCAGCAGCATTAGAGACGGATCAGCAATTTGAACTTGCACTATCGTATATGCGAATGGCAAACGAACTACGACTCAAGCAGTTTTCCATCGGCATCAACAATTAATTCTACATTTCGTTAACCGTCCTTTCGGTCGGTTATTTTTTTCGCATACTTTCTGTCAGTTGTGACAGGCTATACGTATCTTAACCGAAATAGGAGGTTTACGTACTTGAAGAAATTTTTATTATCTGGTCTTATTGCTACGCTCGTACTGACAGGTTGCGGAAACGGGAATGACGAACCGAATGAGAACATGGACATGGAAGATAATCATGCTAACGACGTCGAGGAAGATGCTCATGATGACTTAGATCTTGGCGATGACATGGAGGATGATACTGACGCGCACAATGACGGCGATGATGGCAATGCCATGGATGAGGACGGATCGGCGTATGATCGTGGGGTTGTCGACTTTGAACTTGATATTGAGTTCATAGAAGGCGATGACTGGGAATACGACTACGAAGATGAAGACGGTGAAGTTACAGCGTCGATCGAACGTGATAACGAAACCATCCAAGATGATGAAGCAATCACAGAGATTGAACAACTGCTACAAGACATTGAGCTTCACGGTGATGCCGATGAAGAAGAGATGGTAACCGAGGTGCTACAAGCGCTCGACCTAAGTGAAGACGACGTATACAAAGTCGAACTCTCTATCGAATTCGAGAACGGCAACATGTACAACGTGGATCACACGATGTAAAAGCTTAAGGGGTCAGTCTCCCGGCGCGTTAACGCGCCGGGGGACTGACCCCTTGTTATTATTGCGTGATTACAAATTCTTGAGTGCCATTGAGTTGCACACCTTCTGATGTCGTGCGGTTCGTATATGGATTCACATCCGTCTCCAAAACGTCCGTCTCTCCGTTAACACGCTCAGCAATTGACAATCCCCATTGATCACCGATTGCTTCTTCGTCTTTGTACCAGTTGGTCACGTCGTTCGTACTAATGTAGTATAAAGTAAGTTGTCCACTCACATCCGCTTCACCCGAGTCAAACGTATACGTTCGCTGGACCCCATCCACAACATCACCTTCTGTTAATTCATCTACCCTTAAAGTAATTTCACCAGCTTGGTCAACCGTCGACGGTGTAAAGACGGCAGACACATCGCCTCGTGAATTCGTAAAGTATACGTCTTCTCCAACGTTACTCTCATCAATCATGTGTGAGACTTGATCTCGTTCTTGCTCTTCAAGATTCCCAATCCGCATATTGATTGTCTGATAACGAAGTGGAATATACTCCCTTACGACATCCACTTGAGCATCGAAATCGCTAAGCTCTGAGAAGTGGTTTTGAGGATGAATGTTAAATGCCCCTTCTGTGTCCGAACTAATGGATACAAATGGCTGTATGCGTTCATAATAGCGATCAATTCTTGAATTTAACTCGTCCTCATTGAACGTCTCCATTAATTGCTCTAAGTTCTGATCAATATGCGCTTTAATTTCCGGTGTTTCGAGCATCTTCTCGAAAAGAACGTTATCCCAACCTGAAGTCAACCCGTAATCATAACGCATAAAATCGTTCATCGTTCCATAGTCTGTACGACTGTGAGAGCCGAATGTTAAGTCTTTGTCCCACGGGATGAATTCCCATTTTGCTTCAGGATCTTCATGATCGAGATACCACCAATAATCATCACCAAAGGCATCAATGTCACCTACAAGAAAATGCACTGCCAAGAAATTAATGACTCGTTCTGCGTCCATTTCTTCATAGAATTTCTGCGCGAATTCTTCGCCAGCAGGTGTTTCATACACCCACGTTATTAGCTCTGTTAATGCTTCCCATTCTGGGTCCCCACGATAGTCGAAAACCTCTTCAAAAAATACTTCCTGATCTTCAACAGTGCTTAAATCATAGGAAAAGGTAGAGTTTATATCGATGTCATCTACATCTCGTATACGATCTCGTACGAGAGTTCCATCGCCATTACGGCCATTTGCTTGTAACAAATCAGAGTCGATACGTTCTACATGTGCATATAACCCTTCATATGAATCATTCATAAAGAGATTGAAAAACTCTGTTCTTGGTGCCATAACATCAGCGTCCCTAAACATTTGAAATGATAATTGATCCCGCATCATTGAAGAATCACTATAATTGGCATTCAAGTTCATTCGATTACTTCCAAATGTAATGGCTTGTGGATCTTCGAAACGAACATTAAATGATTTTTTGTCCATGCGTCTCGTTGAATTTCCCCGAAAACGAAGACCTCCATCAAGATGCTTTATCTCTGCTTCAGGAGAGTTCAAACGAATATGTCCGGTGAGACGATCATCAGAGTCAACATCTCGTTCATAGAGCTCTTCTAGATCCTCGTCTCTCATATATAAATAAAGTGAGTCGATATCCGATTCATGGGCAAGTTGTTCTATTTCAGTTCTCGGTGTAAATGATGCTTCATTTTCAACTTCACCTTCATCTCCATCTACAACCTCTCCATCCCCTTCATAAACTTCCTCTGCTTCTAAATTCTCTCCATTACATGCTACCAACAGTAGTGGCAATGTGAGAGCTACGGAAACACCGTGAATTTTCTTCATGAGTTAATTTCCCCTTTAGTTATACTCATTGATGAGAACAGTAATCGCACGCTGTAACATAGTGAGAGACTGCCCCAAATAAAAAGGAATTGCTAAAATCGTATTATATTATGTATTGTCAGAAAAATAGATCTTTCAAGATTGCTACAATTATCTACGCTACGATTGACTATTACAACCGCAAAAGAATTCTACCCGTTTGAATTTCATGCAAATTAACGTTGGAATAGTTATAAATTCACTATAAGTCATGTAAGCAAACATTGGAATCAACAGATAAAACGCAATCTGAGCACTATCAAGACCTCATGTGAGGACAGCCCCAATAATTAATATTGATCACCACTATGAATTCCCCTGTATTTTTTACTCACCTGATCATTTGTGAAATTCGCTTCATCTATAACTTTACCTGTATCCGAATCTATGAGCTCAAGTTGTTCCCCGCTCTCGATACTATGAATCTCTATATTAGTTGTAGTATTGATAAGCTCAAAGCTGCCTTCTTTCTCTACATATTCATGGGTCATTAAATGGATAAATACTTTTCCATCACGCACAATATCCATTTGATAACTATGATAGACGTGCTCTACCCCGTCCTCTTCCATGACTTCGATTTGTCCTATCTCATCAGCGAGAAAGCGCTCATCATCATCAAATTCAGCAAATCGATCTGACTGATCATCCTTGAACTGTTTATAATACTGTCTATGAGAAAGAATTTCTTCAGCCACCACATCAACCTTTTCTTCCATTACAGAGTCAATTACAACATTATCATTAACCTCTTCTTCATTTAAATCTGAATTTTTTTCTTTTTCAACACTTGCTTCTATATCTTCTAATGTAAGAATCTCATCATTTTCATCAGGTGCGCAGGCAGCTATAGAAACAGATATGGTAGATAGAGCAACAAATATAAACCATTTCAACATTCGCTCTACCTCCTTCCTGTCACACAGACGTCATGATGATGTAATATGTTACACCTTCTTTGATCCTATCATAAGTTTGTATGAAGAAAAAGTCGCTCAAAGTGAGCGACTCAGAGTGTCGAAAAAGTGCTGTTTTATATAAATGAAGTAGAAAGTTAATGAACTTGTAGATTTCAAAGTATTGAAGTTATACATTTTACTTTTGCTTTTGTAAACTCAATATGCCGTATAAAAGCGGCTGTCGTGGCGAAGACGCCTGCGGCGGCCTGCAAAGCAGGTTGGTTCAACAGTCATTGCTATAAGCAATGACTGTTGAACTTCCTTTATTCGTTAGCCGAAGATCATCGTGCGAAGCACTACGCTCGGGCAACGCCCGCGGCAAGCGTAGCCACAGAATCCGCTTACTCATTTACGAGTACACTTTTGGTATGTTTAAGTTTCTCAACAGCCTGAGCGCTCACTTTGAGCGACTTTTTCTGAACACTAGTAAATTACATTTCATAATATCCAGTATGAAATGCTTCAATTAATCATATCCCTTGCTTTTTGACACTTCACCGCGATGTAGACTATCTCTCTAGAAGAGTGGAATAATGTATACTGTAGAGAGAATATCGAAAAGGAGTACGCTACGATACTTATGAACTTATTTCAACATTCCTTATCTAAAAATCGTTGGGGAATTGTCCTCATGCTCTTTGCCTCACTTTGTACCGCAATTGGGCAATTGCTTTGGAAGCTCTCTAACGCTGACTTAAATGGTTATTTAGTCATTGGTTTTCTTTTTTATGGGGCTGGGGCTATTCTTATGATTGTAGCCTTTCGTTATGGTTCACTCTCTGTGTTGCATCCTTTGCTTAGTATTGGATATGTAATCGCAGTATTACTTGGTGTCTTTATTTTACAAGAGGAAATTACGTCATTAAATATCGTTGGGACACTCCTCATTATGGTCGGGGCAACGTTAATCGGGGGTGGCGATCATTAGTCAGCTCATACTACTCATCTTGTTGTTTACACTACTTGGGTCCGTTGGTGCATACTATTTCAAACGAGCGACCAGTGAAGGCATTGGTCTTCATCGAACATTTATCCAAAACTTGTTGGTTGGTGGAGCCGCCTACGGCTCTGGGGCATTACTAAACATTTATGTACTGCAATTTCTTCCATATACCATAGTCTTTCCACTTACATCAATTACTTATTTATGGACCTTTGCGCTTGCTTCTATATTCTTAAAAGAATCAATTACATTTCGCAAACTAATTGGAGCTACATTAATCATTATTGGTTCTGCTTTCTTAATTATGTAAATTTATCATTCAATATGTTTATTTGTCTTAGATTTGATATACTATTTATGGAAATTATAGACTAGTACGTTTGGAGGGAATTTTGTGCAAATCGCATTACTAATTCCTTGTTATAATGAAGAACAAACCATTGGTGCTGTGATCGACGAGTTCAGAGCCGAACTCCCGGACGCAGCCATTTATGTTTACGATAACAATTCGAGTGATAAAACATCAGAAATTGCGCGTGCCCACGGTGCGATCGTTCGTCAAGAAAACCAGCAAGGAAAAGGTAACGTCGTAAGGTCCATGTTCCGTGACATTGACGCCGATTGTTACGTTATGGTTGATGGCGACTTAACCTACCCTGCGTCATTCGTCCATGAACTCATTCAACCAATTAAAGATCAGACTGCGAACATGGTCATAGGTGATCGTCTAACGAACGGTTCCTATTCTGATGAGAATAAGCGAGCATTTCATGACTTAGGTAACAATATGGTTAAAAAATTAATTAATTTTCTGTTTAAAAGTGACATTAAGGATATCTTCACAGGATACCGTGCGTTTGATCGTTTGTTCGTCAAAACAATGCCTGTCATGAGTTCAGGCTTTGAAATTGAAACGGAAATGTCAATTCACGCTTTAGACAAAAGACTTCCTATTAAAGAGGTTGCCATCGATTACAAAGATCGGCCAGACGGCAGTGAGTCCAAGCTCAATACATATAGCGACGGATTAAAAGTCTTGCGCAAAATCTTCGTTCTGTTTAAAGAGTACAAACCTTTGTCCTTTTTTACAGCATGGAGTGTTTTGTTCATGCTTTTAGGCTTAATTGCTGGTGTTCCAGTCATTGTAGAGTACATTCAAACCGCTTTCGTAACAAAAGTACCATCTGCAATACTCGCAGTAGGACTTGTTGTATTGAGTACATTGTCTTTCGTTTGCGGTTTAATTTTAGACACAGTCGCATCATCGCAAAAGAAACAATTTGAGATTGAGTTGAATCGATTCGCTATAGAAAAGAGACGAGAAGAACAATGAATGTTTTACGACTCTTAACTGTGATTGTTAGTTCAACCATTGCGGGGCTCGTTTCAGCACGAGCCGTACTTACTTTATTTGAGCCCGTTTATGAAACGTGGGAGATCGCTCCGTGGCGAGTCGTTATCTTCTCACTTGTCTTTATTGCAAGTTTCGCTTTGTTTTTTTATCAGATGGTTTATGAAAGACCGTCCTTCCTTAGCTTTTTAAAAAGGCCGATTCACCTAGTCGTTATAGCAATCCTTACTTATTTATTTTACTTTAGTACGGTTGGTGAAATGGTTCATTTAGAAGAAGAAGGTAGTATTGGGCCAGTGCCAATCATTATCATCGCTGTACTCACATACGTGCTACTCATTTGGGCCGTCATGTATCGTATGATCGCAACGGATTGGCACATGTATTGGAAAAAAAATCAGCCTTCTCCGTGGACGATTGTTTACTTTGGATTACCGATCGTTCTGATTGGTTTTATTTATTGGATTGGGTTCTTTCCAGGACCGATGACACCTGACTCTTTCCATCATTGGCGACAGTCGCTTGATTATGATTTCAGTAACTGGCATCCGATGATTTATACAGTATTGACAATTGTACTCACATCGTTTTGGGATAATCCTGCCGTCGTCACGTTGTTCCAAGTGCTGTTTATTGGAGCGGTTTGGGGTTATACGATGTTTTCATTGCGACGCATCGGACTGCCTCACATTGCCTTAATCGTTGCGACCACTATCGTCACGATCATTCCGATTACTGGCATTTATGCGGTGACGTTCTGGAAAGACGTTCTGTATAGTGTATTGTTATTGTTATTCACTGTGTACTTTATGAACATCGTTATTTCAAAGGGAACGTGGCTCGCTGTCTGGCGAAACGTAATTCTACTTACAGTAACAATGCTCGCGCTTGCTTTTTTCCGTAATAACGGCCTACCGATTGTGCTCGTCTCACTCATTGCACTCGGTTTGATGCACTTAAAATACTGGCGCGCCATTGTTGTACCGATTGTGGTCACCTTCGTTACTTACATCGTCGTGACAGGGCCGATCTTCTCGGCACTAGATGTAAACGCTGCCCAATCTATCGAGTCTTTAAGCATTCCACATCAACAAATTGGATACATCCTAAATGATGAAGATGGGACCCTAACAGAGCAACAAGCTGCAAAACTTGATTACTTCATGCCAGTCGACGCATGGAAGGAAGCATATCATCCATTTTTATCTGACCATATTAAGTTCCATCCAGAGCTTGATCGTGACCGACTTGCTGATGATATTCCTGGATACATTGGTACGTGGGCGGGGATTGTAGGCAATAACTTCGGCCTAGCCGTTGAAGGCTACTTGTACCAAACGTCAATCGTTTGGCAAATTCATGAACCCAATCGCGCATATACCGCATCTTATGCAAGTCAAGTAATGGATAACCCACACGGGCTCGAGATGTCACCTCTCAGCGAACCTGTTCATCAAGGGTTACTAAGTTATTTAACATTTACTGATGAGCAACTGCTAGAACTCATCTGGCGCCCTGCACTATTTATCTTGTTGATTCTATTAGCAACGAGCGCAGGAACGTTAAAGAATGGCTTACGCTTCTTGATCATCTCCACCCCTGTAATCTTAAATTGGGGAACGATGCTTGCAGCGATACCAGCACAAGATTTTAGGTATATGTTACCAAATTTCTTTATTCTGTTCGTGATTGTGTTGCTCGCATTCGGAAAGTTCAAGCTAGAGATTAAACAAGAAGACCTTCATTAACTGAGGGGGCAGTTCCCCAGTGCGTTATAGCGCTGGGAGACTGTCCCCTTTGTCTTAATAAAATCTATAATTAGATTTAATCTTTTTGTCATCTATATGTGCTATGCTGTAGCGTGGTAGCTTTTGCAAAAGAGGTGTAGTCATTGAATGATTTACGTGTTCCTGATAAGCGATTCCGACCCGAACTAGAAGGTGTGCGCGCGGTTGCTGCTTTGCTCGTTGCGGTCTATCATATTTGGTTTGGCACGGTGTCTGGTGGCGTCGATGTCTTTTTTATCGTTTCTGGATTTCTAATTACAACGTCCCTTTTGTCCCGTCTTGAGCGGACTGGAACGATTCAGTTTGGTACGTACTTACTCGGATTAATGCGACGGTTATTTCCATTGGCCTTTTTCGTGATGTTCGTTACGATCATCTTCTCTTATTTCTATTTGCCGCAATCACAATGGTCACAAATGATTTCAGAAGTGTTTGCTTCCGCACTTTATTTTCAGAACTGGGAGCTCGCAACAAATTCCGTTGATTACCTTGCGCAAAATAACGAAGCAAGCCCGCTCCAACATTTTTGGGCGTTGTCCATTCAAGGCCAATTTTACATTACGTGGCCACTGATTATTTTACTTGCTTATTTTTTAGCAAAGAAACTATTCAAACAACCGGTGCGAAAAACGTTACTATCGGTTCTTATTACGATTTTTCTCGGATCATTTGCTTATTCTGTATACATTACAACGGTCAACCAGCCGTGGGCGTACTTCGATACGTTCGCTCGAGTGTGGGAATTTAGTATTGGCGGGATTTTAGCACTTACCCTCTCTTATTTCTCGCTACATCGTACGGTTAGTTTCATTTTAGGTTGGCTAGGCTTATTGATCATTGCCTTTACCGGAATGGTACTCCCGGTCTCCGACCTCTTCCCGGGTTATGCCGCACTACTTCCGATCTCTGGGGTTATTTTTATCTTAATTGCCGCTGAAAATGGTACAACCTTCGGTGTGCAAAAAGTTCTCGGATCGAAGCCCTTCGTTTACTTTGGAAGTATTTCTTATGCCTTTTATCTCTGGCATTGGCCGATTCTTATAATGTACTTTGCAATTACGAACAATGCGACCGTTTCATTCGTAGACGGGTTATTATTACTCGGACTATCACTTATTCTTTCTGTAATCTCTGGAAAAATAATCGAATCACCCACTCGAAGCCGAAGTGTAAAAACACGCAAGGACAAGGGAAAAGTCATTGCTATGCTTGCAGTTTTTATGATCCCGGTGTTCATCGCAAACGGAGGCTGGCAGTGGCAGCATACCCAAGTCCAACAAAGCCTTGTATCTTCAGAGGGAGCGTCTATTAACGATTTCCCTGGAGCCCAATCCGTTTCACATGACGTAACACCAAACCCGGACATTGACCCGATGGACCGGATTCTACAAGCGAGTGAAGAGTTACCGTCAATGTATGACGACTCGGAATGCTACACAGGACTTGATAGTGATCGCATTCATCGATGCTCCTTTGGGGAAACAGAAGATCCTGATTATCGCGTGGCATTAGTCGGCGGTTCCCATTCTGGTCATTGGTTTCCAGCACTTGAAGAGATTGCAGGAGACTTGAATATGCAAATCGACACGTACATTAAAGACGGTTGTCGCTTTACGACAGACAATCATGGTGGAGCCCTTACCGATCTTTGTGTGAATTGGAATGAGCATATTATTCAACCGCTTATTGATCATGAACCCGACTTAATCGTGACGACTGCTAATGCGAATATCGAACTAACGCCAGAAGGGTTCGTCGAGATGTGGGAGAACTTCGAAGGTAAGATTGATATTCTAGCGTTACGTGACAATCAACGGATGGATTTCGATGTTCCACAATGCTTAGAACAAGCGTCAGATTCGTCTGAGTGCGCGACACCTCGCGATGAGTTATTAACTGAGGAGCAACCGTGGGATTGGATTGGTGAAGAGAATATTCCATCAAATGTACACCTTGTGGACCTGACGGACCACTTCTGTGTAGACGGAGAGTGCCTACCGATTATCGGTAACGTCATTACGCTAAGAGATAACAATCATATCTCCACACTCTATGCGAGGACACTCGGACCTGCATTACGAGAAGAACTCGAACCTATTCTTAACGAAGATTAAAGAAAGGGACAGTCCCCTGGCGCGTTAAAGCGTTGGGGGACTGTCCCTTTGCATGGTATCGTTCAATCGCATTTAATGAACGGATAAGCGAATTTGCGATCGGTTCTGTACTCTTCCACTAAATCCATTCATTGTAATCACAATTCATACTCAACTAAATAAAATTCTTCTGCGAATTCATTTAACCAGCGCAGTACCCTTAGTTGGAATTAGTTTGTTATAAATATTTATACTCATAACTTGAAACCATATCGGCTGGTTCCATTCTTTCATATTCTTGACAATTTAAAAGGAGAGTTTGTTTAGAAAATCTATGATTAAATAGGCAATTATAGCGTCAGTTTTAAATCTGTACTTTCTGCAGACGTTAAAACTATATCGAGTAGCTTAATTCATACTAACATCATTGGATGGAGACACAGATCTCTTTCCTTGCTTATTTAATAATTTACATTTTAAAAGGTATAGGCGAAAACGTGTATTTTGTTTTTAATTTTAAGTGTTCACGTCATTTCAATAACAATATAGAGCACAAATATAAAAAGCTGCACAGAGGTTTTAACCTCTGTGCAGCTTCAAAAGATCTCACTATTATTTAGAAATAGATACTTCTACAGTTACAGCATCATCTAAAAGGTTTAGAACTTCGTTATCAATTGGTAACGCTTCGTAACCATTTACATATACGCCTTCAATGACGATTGTAAAAGTAACAGCATCTCCAGCCGATAATGTAACTCCGTCAGATAAATCACCTGTATTTGGAACAGTTACTGAAGTTGGATTTACATTTGTCACTGTAAAATCAACATCGAAGTTATCTTGTGTAAAGCTATCATTTAGAGCATTGATGTTCCATGTATTACCTGAAACGCTAGTAGGATCGAATCCATAGACATTTACACCTGTAGCTAGATCCTCTCCAGCTTGATTTTTAAATGATAATACTGGCTTGTTATATTGATAACCACCATTGCTAGCTGCATTAGCTACAGCAATAGCATAGTTATCAGGTAATGCTAGAGGAGTTCTATCTAATACTAACTGCTCTTCATCTGGCTTACCAAATAGAATTTCTTCAAAAGTGATTGAAGTATCAGCATCCGCAAGTTTGATTGCAGCTGTTGATGATACTCTAGATGCAGATGCAGGGTTATTCGCACTGTTCAAGTAATCGATTGAGAGCGTCTGAGTAATACCATCAGCTTCTACATCTACATTTACTGAGCCGCTGTCTGTTAAAAATGTTCTAGCCTCATCAGTATCAAAGAATGATAGTGTAGTTCCTCCAGTTTCTGGAACATCGCTCAACCACTCGTTATCATTCACATTAGAAGACGTAATTTCCACAGGTGATGAAAGTCCAATTCTATTACCTTCATCATTTAATACATATACTCGAGCTTCATCTTCATTATCAAAATCAATTGAGTTCACAAAATTTCCCACGTTTGCAGTAGCTAATGCGTCAATAGCAGAAGGAGCTACAACGTCTAAGCTCTGTTCAGTATCAGTAATGTCAACATCTGCTACATTAACTGCGATATTATGCGTGCTCGTTGGCGCATCATCACTCGCCTTAGCAAAGTAGTTAACTTTTACAGTTCCTGATAAATCTTCATTCTCACCAGCTTGGACATCAAATGTATAATCTCCACCAGTAATATCACTATTTAGTACTTCTACTGAATCATCGTCTCCATTTACATACAATCCTTCTGTATCAGAAGAAATTACAATTTTACCTTCAGAACCGAAACTATTAAACCAAGTATCATACTGATCAAGAGCTGAGATTGTTACTTCTTGACTATTTACACCTTCAACATAAGTAGCAGATCCTCTTGTATCACCTGATAAGTTGATTGAGGTAGTGTTTACTCCAATATCGTTGAATTTGCTAGCATCTACGACGTCAATAGTAACCGTTCGCTGCGTATCATCGTCGAATGTAACCTCGAATTTAGCCTCACCGGTACGCCCTGCATCATTAGCTGTTAACACTAATTCATTACCGTTAATACTTGCACTAGCAAGAGTAGAGTTCAAACTTCTAACTGTTGCACCCGCAAATGATAATGGTGCATCGTTAGGATCTCCATCAGTAACATCGAACATAGCAACGCTAGCACTATCTCCGTGAACTAAATCTGTCACATGATAGCTGTTCTCAAAAGCGACTGTGTTATCAGGCGCATTTGCAATGTCTGAAACTAGAGTAAATCCTCTATTTTCAATTTCTTCAACTTTTTCATCTACAGTAACTGTAAAAGTATTACGTAATACTGAGCCATCAGCAAGTGTAACTTTTGCTGTCACTTGGGCTGTACCAGCATTAATAGCTGTTACTTTTGCATCACTAAGTGTGGATTGACCTGTAGTCGATACAACATTCGTGTTACTTGAAGTTAATTCAACCGCTGTGCTACCAGAAACTGCATTACCATTTTGGTCAACAACATTCAGTTTTGATTCATCACCTTCAATTAATGAAGTACTTTCGAGAGAAACTGTTGTTCCTTCTGTGACTACCCAAGTAAACGTATTTTCAAAGTTTCTTGGCTCATCTTCAAATTGTGCTGGAACGATGTTTCTAGAATTAATTGTGTACTCTTGGTTACGAGTAAAGGCACGGTTAACCGTTACATCTACATAATCTCCATCTTCAGAGATTTCAGTATTCGTAACTGTACGATCACTTACTGTAAAGTTGTTGAAATCTACATTGTTGATTTGTTGGTTAAAGTTTACACGTACTGTGTTCTCATTGATTGCACGTACAGATGTAACTTCAACTGGTGCTTCTGCATCTACATCGCTACCTACGAATGTCAAGCTCGTACGTTCACCTTCATAGTGTAGGCGGTATACTTCATCAGCAGTTTGTGGTTCAGTAACAAGACGAACAACATTGTTCTCCCCGTCTTCACCTTCAATGATGTTCGCATCAAGAACTTCAAGCCCTGGGAATTCGAACTGCTCCGCGCTAACTTCTTCTACTTCTTCGTAGTATGTTACGTCAACCGTTTGGTTATCCGTTGCAGAAAGTCCCGCAATTCCTGAGTCAAGTGTGTTACGTACATCTACCGCACGATCAAGGAATACTGCCATTTGAACACGGTTTACTGGATCTTGAGGTTTAAATACTCCACTTTCAACGTATGAAATTCCATGTTGAGTGATGATTTCGATATTATCTGTATGTGCATGATAAGCTTTGTCTAAATCTGTAAGATTCGTTTCAGCACCTTCAATTGGTTCCAATTCGAAAGCACGTACTAGAATTGTAGCCATTTGCTCACGAGTTAAGACAAGGTTTGCACCGAATTCTGTACCACCATGTCGACCAACAATAATTCCAGCATCATTTAACGCTTTTGCAACACCTGCAAATACATTATCAGCACTTAAGTCAGTAAATGGGTCTTCAGTTACTTCAGGAATTTCCATCTCTAGAGCATTTGCAATCATACGTGCAGCTTGTCCACGAATTAACTCTACTCCTGGACGGTATGTACCATCGGTATGACCGTTGATTAATCCTCTTTCATATGCTCTTTGGATTTCTTCATAAGCATAATACGATGGAGAAACATCTGAAAATGCTTGCTCTTGCTCCTCTGCGTTAACTACCTGTTGAGGTGTAGTTACTGCAAATGCTGATGCTGCCATTGCAGCTGTCATTGTTCCTGCAATAAATTTACGATAAGACTTTGGTTGGTAAGCCATTCTTATTACTCCTCCTTTTGTATAGTACAAAGCTGCCTTGGAAGGATGAAACTACGACACAGCCTTGGACTTTATAAACATAAACATTCAGAAAGCTACGAGTATTACAACAAAACAAAAATAATTACAGTTAGTTATGTTAAATTGCGACCCCGCTTTGCCCTCTTACTCTTGTCAATCTTCAAAGTTTACTAGATAACAAGACTAACCATCACCCATTATATAGAGCTTTAAATCTACGTGTCAAACAAAAAATAGTCGATTTTTCTTATTAATGTGAAATGATTCCCATACGTGGGTCTTGTATTTTTTGATATTTCGACAAGTTACCTCAATTTTACAGGATGGAGGCAAATATTGCTAGGCATTTTCTTTTATTAATCATAAAAAGGTAGTTTTTTAGTGATTTAGTCTCTTACTTTTTGTATTTTTAATAATTTTAACCTGATTTTATAGATACTTTAGCATTAATAATATGAAATATCTTTGTAATACCAGTAAACATCTTAGATATTTTTATAGTTCTTTTTTCTCTATATATGATAATTGTTATAATTTATATTTATGAGATGAATTACTCATGCACATTTCTTCCTAGTGAATTATCTCTATTTTTCTGAATCGCTGTACGTAAATTATCACTCGGCATTTCCCGAACTTAAAACGCTTGGCACACATAAAAAAAAAAAAAAAAAAAAAACCACGCTCACCATAATTTGATGGCAACGTGGGTTTCTCTATTCTGTTTCTATTTCTTCTTCAAGCTCTTCGTCGTCTTGCGCTTGTCGTTGCTCTTCTTCTAAAATTTCGTGAACAAATGACTCTACATCATCACTTACTTCATTCCAATGATCGAAAACAATGCTTTGTTGATCATCGACTTGCTGGAGATCTCCTTGTAATTCCACTGTGAATCGATAGCGCGTATCAAATTGATGAAGCTCGTATGTCTCTTTGTCGATAAAAGCAACCATATCAATTCGTTCTATTTCTATGTTGTCAGCCATGTCCTCACCAAGTTCTTCATCGATCATTCCCCATTGTTCCATCTTATTCAGAACAAGTGGAATGTGTTGTTCTTGATCCGTTCGAAAAGATACTTCATAGAAGTCTTCTATTTCTTTCATCAACATGGATTCTTGAAACGGTTCATATCGATTCATTTCATCAATCGGATTGACCATCGACAAGAAGCTACCTTGAATGTCATCACTGAACTGTCGTATGTCCTCACCTTCTTCAACATACGCTTCTTCATCATTGATGTGAATTCGAAACTCTAACGGCTCATTAAAATCAACCAGATCGAGTGTACTAATCACGTATGCGTCAAGTGGGTGTAGTTGCATCGCACCTCGTGTGTTTGCATTCATACTTTCACCATTGATTTGTAGATTTTGCCACTTTTTAAAATGAACGTTCTCCGTCGATTCATCTAGGATCGTTTTAGAACGATTGAAAATGTCTTCAGGATTTTCTGTAGTTGTACAACCAGAAGCAACAATTAACATCATTACTCCGAAGGTCATCAGTCGCTTTTTCATAGGAACTCCTTTATTGAAGATTAAACGTTTACCGTTTTATTTTAGCGGATGCATGTTTCTTTGTATAGCCTTGTTACAGTTCTGTTACATTCCCGTGATCTACGACTAAAAAGACAATAGTTTCTTTTCTTCTCTAAAAATCGACATGTAACAGTCGTTCACGACTTCTTTTTACAGCAAGTACAGAGAGACTCTGTTTAAATTGACGTCTTTTTATAGAAAATGTTTCATTATGTCTCCAACTTGTTACACAACTGTAAAGGCACACATCTAAATGCCTATGATAGACTATGAATTGTTGAAAAGTAACTTACATATCCAACTATCGATGAACTCTATTAGAACTACACATACAACGTTTTACAACAATCTATTAAAATTATGAACCGTAGCAGGGGAGCTACAGGGGAAGGGGAATTCCATTGCGTAAGTTTCTAATGACTGCGGCAAGTGCAGTACTTGCACTGTCGGTGTTTTCTGCAGACGTCGAAACAGCAGACGCCCAATCCGCAGCCGACCAAGTAATTACAGAGGGTAAGAAGCATTTAGGATCACCATACCGTTACGGAGGGACAAGCCCTAGCGGATTTGATTGTTCAGGTTATCTCGTTTATATCTTTGACAGAGCGATTGACCAAAGTTTACCGAGAACCGCTGCTGCGCAAGCAAGTGCTGGTGACAGCGTGTCTAAGAGCAATCTACAACCAGGAGACCTCGTGTTCTTTAATACATCAGGTAGAGGCGTTTCGCACTCAGGAATGTACATCGGTGGTGGAGATATGATCCATTCCTCATCTTCTCGTGGTGTATCGATCGTCAGCATTAATGATCCTTACTACTGGGGTAGCCGCTATATCGGTGCACAGCGTGTCATTACAGAACAAGAAGAGGTTGCTTCTGAGACATCGCCACCTGAGCCAAAACCACTTCCGGCAGGACAATATCATGATGTACGTGAAAGTCACTTTGCATACGCCGAGATAAAATCTCTTGGTGAGTCAGGAATTATAAATGGCTATAGCGATTATACTTATAGACCTAACCAACAGATTGATCGCTCACAAGCAGCTGCATTAATTGCACGTACTTTAGACCTCAAACCTGATGGAAATCCAGGTTATGACGATGTGTCTTCTAGCCACCATAATGCTGATGTGATTTCAGCAGTTGAATCCGCTGGTTATTTCGATAGCATTGTTAAGGGTAATGATTTTAAACCTTCAGCAAAGATCACACGCGGGGAAATTGCAGCAGTATTCTACGAAGCATTTAACTTGGAAGGCTTTGAGTCTGAAGAGAATTTCCATGATGTAGCTGGTCATGAGTACTATGATCAAATCATGGCATTTGCAGGCACTGAAATATCTACTGGAACTCGTGACGGTGGCTATGACCCTGAAAGGGTTGCAAATCGTGGTCACTTCGCTGCATTCCTTGATCGTGCTTTAAATGTTCATAACTAATTAACAAACCAAAACCCGCCTCCGCATTTGCGTGAGGCGGGTTTCTTCATATGTAGCCGAGGAAACGGCGACGCTACATCGGTGTAGTCATCTATGTTTCATCGGGGGATCATTCGCTCAGGGGGTTGCGAACGATCATCTATTATACTAAGGGGGTATGGGGTTAGTTATTGTATTCACGTTTTGAACGGTTTCTAAACCTTTTTCTTTAATTTTTTTTGAGAAAATGTTTTTCCTCTGCTTTCTTCAACAAACCTTTCCAAATTTGTATGAGAATCGTTCTTTTCTCAGCGAAAAGTGGCGAGGAATTTCCCTTGCTTCTCGATTGCAATTCTCTTACGCTTAGATTATTCCATTTTCATAGATTTATTTTGAGAGGGGTTCGTACATGTCGAAGAAATCATTGTTGTTATCATTCGTACCATTATTCCTGTTATTTCTATTCTTGCCCGTCTCTGTACATGCCTATCAAACAGGCTATGTCGATACAAACGGCTCATTGCTCGTACGTGATAGTGCAAACACTGAGTCACCGGTCGTCGGTTCATTAGTCGATCGGCAGACGATTGAATACTTAGATGTAGGAAATGGTTGGGGACAAATTACGTATCATGGTCGCACGGGTTACGTAAGCCTCGACTACATTACAGAAACGGGTGTTGATGCTGTTGAAGACACCGATGCGCAAGACACTGTCGTCCATGAAGAAGCAGAGTCACCGCCGTTAAACGGTGCACCGCTTGGTTCAATCCAACGAATTGTCCTTGATCCTGGTCACGGTGGACAAGACCCCGGGGCGGTCGTAAACAATTTCTATGAAAAAGAAATTACACTAGACATCGCCAATCGTGCAGCAGCGTACCTAACGGACGCCGGGTACAACGTTAGCCTGACCCGTTCAAATGATTCATTTATCGCTTTAGACGACCGTGCGGACTATGCAAATGGGACAAGTGCGGATATCTTTATTAGCATCCACGCAAATGCTTCCTTTGATTTAGACGCAAACGGCATTGAAACTTACTATGCTCCTGGTAGCGCGGCTGGCCAGACGCTCGCTCATGCTTTGCAATCAGAAGCTGTTCGCGAGATCGACATGCGTGATCGCGGTGTGTTGCCGAGCAATTACGTTGTCCTAAGGAAAACCGCGATGCCTGCAGCTCTTATTGAATTTGGTTTTATGACGAATGAATATGACCGAAGCTTGCAACAGACCGATCTCATGCGCGATCAAAGCGCACGTGCAATTCTACGGGCAGTGCAATCGTTATAATTGCATACACTCAAAAAAAGCTACCGAGTTGAACTCGGTAGCTTTATCCATGTGATTCACTTTCTCTCATTCGGCTCTGAATTCGTCGTTCGAACTTGCGAATAAGATGGTTGTTAATCACAAACACGACCGCGCCGATGGAGATGCTAATCATCGTGCCGACAGGTACGCCGTGTTCGTCTGGGTTCACCACTGCCAAAATACTTAATGGGATGACAATGATGGTCATGAGGACTAAAAACGCAATGAGAAAATTCCTTAACATCTGCAGTGCATCCACCAGAACCCTGCTCCCCTTTTCCCTCAATTTGTTTCCTGGTGAGTCAACGCGTTACTACGATTGTTTCTCTTCCACGTACACTTGCTTTGGCACTGGAATGTGAATGTCCGCTTCTTCTAGCGCTTCTTTACACACTTGGCGAAGCTTACGTTCAACAGCCCACTGATTCATGTTCGTTGTGTACGTTAGGATGCGAATTTTCATGTCGTATTCATCGAAGCTAGACACCCCAAGAACATAAGGTTCTTCGACGATATTCTCGTCTTGTTCATACAACTCTTTCGTTGCTTTTTGAAGCACTGTAATGGCTTCATTGATATTTTCGTTGAAAGAGATTCCGATGTCAATAAATGCTTCCATATTTCCTCTGGAGTGATTACTTACACTCGTAATGTCACGGTTCGGAATGAAATGAAGGGTACCATCAAAACCGCGAATTCGCGTCGTACGAAGACCGACTTCTTCCACAATCCCGTCTAGCCCTGCTACCGTTACATAATCTTCTGCATCAATTTGTTTCTCTATTAATAAGAAGAAACCTGTCACAATATCGCTCACAAGCCCTTGTGCACCGAACGCAACAGCTAGTCCGACAACACCTGCACCAGCTAAGATTGGCATAATCTCAACGCCAAAGGCGCCTAAGAAGACGAGCACAAATACAAATAATAATACGTACGTAAAAATGCTATGAACCAAGTTCTTTAGCGTCTTAATTCGTCCTGGATGAATATTACGCTTCTCTGATACCGTCTTAAAAATCCGTGTAATCACAGACGCCCCGACTGCACGAACGATCAAATACCCGACGATAATGAGTACAATTTCAATTAGCACTGGAATTGCAGCGCTCATAATCGCTTGGAAATCAAAATCAAACACATAAACACACCTTTCTGTACGAGTTCTCGACCTTCTTTTTTCCCGTCCAAGCGAGTGACTAAACGTCAAATCCATAAAGAAAAGCCCTGTTCGTTGAACAGGACTACGTTAATCTTAATGAAGACGCTTCGCTCCTAAATAACGAGGATTCCAATAACTGTTATTCAAATCTGCGACTGTTACGCCAGTTGAAGAGCCAGCATGCACGAACTTGTTGTTTCCTATGTAAATCCCTGCGTGTGATGGTCCTCCTGTCGTATCAAAGAAGACGATGTCTCCTACGCTTGGTGAACTTACACTCGAACCACTAGAAAACATGTTGGCAACGGTTCGTGGTGTGTTCACACCATTTTCTTTGAATACATACTGAATAAATCCAGAGCAATCGAAACCTGAAGGAGAAGTACCTCCCCAGACGTACGGTACACCGAGGTGATTCGATGCGCTATTTACTACGTTCGTCACAAAGTTCCCGCCACTTCCTCCTCCTGATGAAGGCGGTGTTGACGGCTTGCTCGGAGCTGATGTGTTCCCTTGTAAGGCACCAAATGTTGCTGGGCCTGCGATGCCATCTACGGCTAAGCTTTGATCTTGTTGAAACTTACGTACTGCTTGATATGTAAGATCCCCGAACACCCCTGTTGGTGCAATGTTCATATAGCCCTTATCACGAAGCAATTGCTGTAAGTTCGTTACTTGCTGACCTTGCATCCCTTGGCGAACGATCCCATTCCCACCTGACGGTGCCGACGGTGTCGTACTCACGCTGTCACCCGCACGTTTCGGACTGCTCGCGAGTGTTCGATGCGTTTGCGGGCCAACTAAGCCATCCGCTCCGATTTGGTTCGTTCGTTGAAAGTCTCGGACTGCTCGTTCTGTAACTGGACCAAACACGCCCGTTACCGCATGGCTGTAATACCCTAAGTCCTTTAATTGTTGTTGCAAGACGGATACTTGGTTGCCACGATCACCAGGACTTATTAAGCCTGTCGATGTCGGCGTAAAGTTTCCTGAATCTCCTGAGGAAGAATTGCCTCCTCCTGAGCCGAGAACACTTTCTGAGCCTTGAACGACTTGTAATTGTCTCTGTGTCTGTGGACCAACGATGCCATCGACCCCAAGACCGTGTGATCGTTGAAAGTCTTGAACAGCCGCTTGTGTGACACGACCGAAATGGCCATCAACCGTTGAGTTAAAGAATCCTAGATCTCTAAGCTGTCGTTGCAAATTCGAGACGCTTTCGCCTTTCATGCCATTGCGAATAAGTGTACCAGAAGAGCCTCCTGAAGTACTCTGGCTACTTCTAACTTGTTCACTCGGTCGGTCCTTTAGAAGGGCACCGATCGTTTGTGGTCCGGCAATGCCATCGACACTCAGTGAATGATCACCTTGGAACTGCCTTACAGCCCGAACGGTGATGTCCCCGTAATACCCGGTTGCGGTTTGGTATGTAAAGTATCCTTTTTCCTTTAACAATGTCTGTAAGTGGCGAACGTCTTCTGATTGTTGCCCGTAGCGTAACACCTGGTTCTCAAGCGCCGCATCAGCGATCATTGGAACCGTAAGCGCTGCTCCTGTAACAGTAACCGAAGTAATTGCAAACTTCTTCACGGTACTGATCGTCATCACAGTCCTCCTCTTCGACGTCGAATATTGTCGAATATTATTTAATTGTTATAACTACTCATAGTACAATTATTTTACTACTTATTACTCAATATTACTATTTAATTCCCTCCATTTCATAAAAATAGTCTATATGTCCATATTGACACCTAAGTATTAAGCATCACTTAGGTGTCTAGACGGCAAGCGCCATTGATAATAGACCGATAACATCCGCAACACAACAATACTCACAACGATTACTCCATACCCGATTGGATGAGTAATGAAACCTAATCCGATTGGAATTCCTGCAAGTAATGTCCAAGCGATGTAAATTTCTTTTTGTAAGAAGAGAGGACGACGTCCTGCAAGTAAGTCACGAACCATTCCTCCACCGGTTCCAGTTAGTGCTGCTGCCGCAATTGCTGCGCTCACAGGTAGACCCATGTCCGCTGCAAAGATTGCCCCTTGTGTAGCAAAAGCCGCAAGTCCGATCGCATCAAAAAACACGCCCCACATCGAGCCGCGCCGGTCTAAGAACTTCGGGAATACAAAAAGAATCGTAATTGCAACGAATGCAATCATAAATAACGGCCCTTGACCCCAAAGTGCGGTAACTGGAACACCGATTAATAAGTTCCGGATGGCACCTCCACCAAATGCCGTCACAAATCCGAGTATGTAAACGCCCATTAAGTCATATCGTTCTTCCATGGCAACGACCACTCCACTTAATGCAAAGGCGAGCGTACCGATAATATTTAAGAGATCCCAAGTCATTCCATTCGCACCTTTCTGTGAAACTATTATGCCACAAATCCCCAACTTCATCTATTGCTACACAGAATATCTCCATTGAAGAAAACAAAAAAGCTCCTCCATTCCTTTACGGAACAAAGAAGCTTACATCGTTATTTAGTAATTATCGTACGCGCTTCAATAAAACGCTCTTTCCAATAGCCTTGTTCTAAGCTTGATACGGTTACCCCTTGAGATTGACTAGCATGCACGAACGTTTGATTTCCAACGTACATCCCAACATAAGTTGGTCCCCCTGACGAATCAAAGAAGACGAGGTCGCCAACGTTCGGTCGTTCCACAGATCGACTCGCTTCATATTGGTCACGGATCGTTCTTGGAATTGAATGACCCTTCTGGCTGTACACGTAATAGATGAACCCGCTCGCATCAAACCCGTCTAGAGTCGCCCCACCAAAGACGAACGGTGTACCAACAAGTGTGGATGCCAAGTAAATCAGTTCTTGTCGTTCCTCGACATCTGGTCGTTCTGGTGTAGGCTCTTCAACTTCGCCAGGCAATACGTGCACGTCTTCCAAGCGATCAATCGTTGCTTGATTTGCTACACCGGTTGCCTCAAGGTTGTTCGCACGCTGAAAGGCTTGCAGTGCGTCTCGTGTGGCTTCGTCAAACTCACCAGTTGCATAGTCTTCTAAATACCCTAAGTCTCGCAAATACAGTTGGATGTTCTGAACGATTGGACCTGTGTCCCCTATGCCTTACGAAAAGTCCGAATCTGGATTTGTCGGCTCGTTCCCATGTAGCCAGTTCATCGTATCCGGTCCGGCAATTCCGTCGACGGCGAGCCCATTCTCTGATTGCAATGCACGTACCGCACGCTCTGTCGCTTGCCCGAACACGCCTGTCATTGCACCATGATAATACCCGTGATCTTTTAACAGTTGTTGTAATTCAATCACACGGTCTCCTGTATGACCATATGAAAGGTTCTTTTCAGTTAATATCTCTTCAGGTTCATACGGTGGTGCGACTTCCTCTGGAACTGCCTCAGTTCCAATCGCAATGGCAATTTGTTGTTTCGTCTTCGGTCCGACGATACCATCCGCTGACAATCCGTGGCTCCGTTGAAAACGAACGACTGCATCACGAGTAATTCTGCCAAAAAAGCCATCGATTCTTGAATTAAAGTAGCCGAGTTGCTTTAACTCGACTTGAAGCGCAATTACCTTTTCCCCTGAGCTACCGTTTTGTAATAGTTCAATCGGTTGATTAAGATTCGGAAACGAAGGCTCTTCATTCTGTGAATCACCGTGGAGTTTGGCCAATGTCTTCGGACCTACGATTCCATCAACCGCTAATTGGTGATCGGCTTGAAACGATCGAACGGCAGCCAACGTAAGCTGACCGAAATACCCAGTGGCTCTATGGTCGTTGAAATAACCTTGTTCTTTTAATGCGATTTGAAGTTCTTTTACATCGTCTGATTGTTGCCCGTAACGCATGAGTTCTGCTGCATCGATTGCACTTGGTGAAACGAATAACGCCCCTGCTGAAACTGCTGTAACCACTGCTATTTTACTCATGACTATAAGCTCCCCCTGCAAACACCTAGTACTTTCATTCTATACAGAGGGCATGACCTATTTCATGAGACAAATCACACGGTCAATACTGTCTGATTCTTGCGGGTCTCCATTTTAGAAATCGTGACTAAACACTTAATAACAAGAGAAAACACTTGATCAACCAACGGTTCTATTCCATAGGTCTTTCCTGTATCCAAAAAGCACACGATCACACACAGGTCATTCGACATATAACGACAAAAAATAAGCTTGGGATATTTTTCAAATTTACTGTCTCCATCTACTCTTATAGTTGGCAGTGTATTCCTAACAGCGACTAACTTCACAACTTTATGCTTAAGCAATGTTTTCCTTAGACCTAGAAAAATCCAACTGGATTCACCGTTTAAACCGATTTCTTCATTAATATAGTTATGTGTGCAACACCAAGAGATTCTTTTATGTAAACATAAAAAAAGCTGCTTCAAGGATCAAGTGATCCAAGAAACAGCTTAGTTATCGATTACGAATTACTCTTCAGTGTCTTCGTCTTCGTCTTCAACGTCTAATTCAGCGTCTTCGTCTGCATCAGCGTCTACTTCTTCTTCTTCGTCAGCGTCAAGATCTGCTTCTTCTTCGTCAGCAGGCTCATCGATTTCAAGCTCATCGTCGCCGTCTACATCAGCGTCAGCGTCAGTATCTACTTCTTCTTCAGTGTCGTCTACGTCTACGCCGTCTTCAGCTGGCTCTTCAGCGTCGCCACAAGCAGCTAGCATACCTACTGCGAAGATTGAAGAAAGTGCACCATATAGTAATTTCTTATTCATAGTTAATGTCCCCTTTAAGAGTTCATGATTTTGTGTTAGCCATTTGTCTTTCGGCTAACTTGTGTACATCATATCAACGATATCCGCGACCGTCTAGCGAATGCGTACATTTTTGAACGTCTTTGGACATTGTTTCATAATGTCATTGTTTTCTTACATTTCAACCTTATTACTTACACATTTCAAACGTATTCATGGATGTTCTGTGAACCTTTTACTATATAAATATATAAAAGAGACGTTTTTACGCCTCTTTATCCGTCAGTGCAAACATAAGATCAAGCTCTGCAACGACTTTATCGTCTACTTTTGCGACAGCATGACCTTTGCCAATCGTTCCTCGCACACGTGTTAGTGTCGTTTCTAAGATGAGTTGATCGCCTGGTGTAACTTGTCCTTTAAACCGGCAATTATCAATGCCTGCAAAGACCGCTAGTTTCCCTGCGTATTTCTCGTGTTTTAAAAGGGCCACCGCACCCGTTTGTGCAAGTGCTTCTACAATTAGAACGCCTGGCATAAGTGGGTATCCTGGAAAGTGTCCATTAAAAAACTCTTCATTTGCAGTAACGTTCTTCAGAGCGACACAACGCTCGCCTTCTTCCAGTTCTAGTACACGGTCAATGAGTAAGAATGGATAGCGGTGTGCGATAATCTCTTTAATTTCTTCCGTATTTAGCATCGATTCTCCGTCCTTTAGCCGCTAATATAGTCGTAAAGATCTGTCCATGTTTCCCATTGCAGTATATCATACCCTTCGCCACCACCGATGACTCGATAGCCGAACAAAAGTCCGAGCACAATCATCGCAGCAAAAAGAACGACGATGAGGACAAGTCGTAACCAAATCGGCACTAAGCGAACTTTCCGTGATCGCTTTAGGGCACGCTTTTCTTGTCGTTTTTCTTTTCGTCGCTGCTTTCGCATCGCTTTCGTTTCGTTTTCGTTTACTTCATCCTTTGCATGTCCAGCCATGAGAGTCCCCTTCTCTTCCAAGACAATCGGTGAAATATGTACTTATCGGAGGCTATTAACAAGACCCATCATTTGATCGGTTTGACGGAGAGACCTCGCATGCATGCTATACAAACGCTGCATTTCCATCAATTTTACCATCTCTTGGGCCATGTCGACATTCGCTTGTTCTAACGCTCCTTGTACGACCGTCCCGTTGTTCGCCGCTTCATATTCTAATACATCTGCCAATGTAAGATCAAGCGCCTCAACGTCCGGTAACGCAAATAAGTTATTACCGATTGACTCGAGCATTTGAGGTTTGCTGACGTTTGCAAGATTAAGAGTACCTAGTTCCACGTCTTGACCGTCGGCCATTTGGGCAACGAGGGTACCGTCAGCTTGTAAGGTAAAACTTTGGGCTTGTCCGGTAATTTCAAATGGCGTGCCATCCGCTTGCAATAACGCCGCACCGTCTCCTGAAACGATCCGCCACGTATTATCCCCTGATTCCGATAAGTAAAACGCACCGTCTCTTGTTAGAAACGTTTCGCCTTCTCGCTCAACTGGAAAAAAATGATTCGGGCTAATCAATGCAAAATCAAGGTCCCGTTCGCTCTCTTTCACTGATCCTTGTTCAAACCTTAATGCCGATTGGACCATTGCTGCACCTGATCCAGAACGAATGCCAGGTGGTGTTAAGCGGTTACCTTCTGGTTGCGGAACTTGCTGATTATTAATCTGTTGGAATAAAAGGTCTGAGAACATCGCTTCTCGACGTTGATATCCCGTCGTATTGACGTTTGCCAAGTTGTGCGCGGTCGTATCAATGCCTTGTTGAAGCTGTCCCATTGAAACGGCTGAAGTAAGCATCTTCTAACTCCTTCATTAGCCGAGCTTGCCGATGTCGTTGGCCGCTCGCTGCATGTTCTGATCGTACGCTTTTAAGATCGTTTGGTTTGCTTCATACAGACGATGAGCACTCATAAGTTCTGTCATCGTTTGCAGAGGATCAACATTTGATTGTTCGAGAAACCCTTGTTGCAATGCATAAGGCAACGCCTCGTTCTCTACAGCACTCGGCAATTCGCCTCCATCATAACGAAGAAGTCCATCTCCTGCTTTTACAAGGTCGTGATGATCCTCAGCAAAGGCAATGTTCATCTGACCAACTTCTTCTCCAACGTGATTAACAACCGTTCCCATGTCATTCACGCTAAACCATTCATTAGTTACGAGTAAAGGTTCTCCGTCCGTTCCAAGCACACGATTGCCGTTACTCGTCGTAAGGTAACCCGTACTATCTACAGTGAAATTCCCATTTCTCGTATAAACCGGTTCGCCATCATCATCACTGACGACAAAGAGAAGACTGCCTTCACCGACGATTCCTTGCAATAGGGCAACATCCGTCCCAACATTCGTCTCTCGTAAATCCCCTTGACGAAAATCAGCCGTTCGCTCTTGCATGTAAACACCTGTGTTCAATTCACCAATCGGTTGCCTTGAATTCGTGTTCATCGCTTGAATGAGCATGTTCGGAAAAGCACGAACGCTTGCGTGATCTGCTTTGTATCCAGGTGTTGTGACGTTTGCTAAATTGTCGTTCAGAACGTCGGTACGACGTTGCTGGGTAATCATCCCTGATGCTGCGTTGTAAAATCCTCGGATCATAGCTACCCTCCTCCAATCGTTAGGCTTTAAGGCGCGTTGACATTTTGTCGAGATTCTCTAAGATAATACCCGTTCCAACTGCCACACAGTGCATCGGCTCTTCAGCAATTAAGACCGGTACTTTTAATTCGTCGGTTAAGAGTGAATCCATTCCGTGAAGAAGCGCTCCTCCACCTGTTAAGATGACGCCTCGGTCAATAATGTCGGCAGACAATTCTGGTGGTGTCTGTTCTAGCACGTACTTCGCTGCCGCCACAATGTTTGCGACCGACTCACTCAGTGCTCCTTTAATCTCATCAGAATAAACCGTGATCGTTCTAGGCAATCCACTGACCATATCTCGTCCACGAATGTCCATTTCTTCGTTACGGTCTCCTGGCGAAACGCTTCCGACTTGCTTTTTGATTTCTTCGGATGTCCGCTCACCAATAAGGAGCTTATACTTCCGTTTAATGTAGGCTAAAATGTCGCTATCAAATTGGTCACCAGCCGTTTTGATCGACTTCGATGTAACAATCCCGCCCATAGAAAGGACAGCTACGTCTGTCGTTCCACCGCCGATGTCTACGACCATGTTCCCGCTCGGTTGGAAAATGTCCATGCCAGCACCAATTGCTGCGACCTTTGGCTCTTCTTCTAAGTAGACGTTCTTTCCGCCGCTTTTCTCAACGGTTTCACGGATGGCTTTCTGCTCAACAGAGGTAATGTCTGTTGGACAACAAATTAAGATTCTCGGTTTAACAAAGGAAGACTTCACATTTACTTTTGCAAGGAAGTGTCTCAGCATTGCTTCAGTAAGATGAAAGTCCGCAATGACCCCATCTTTCATTGGACGTGTCGCAACGATATTACCGGGTGTTCTACCGACCATGCGAAACGCTTCTTCTCCAACCGCTAGCGCTTTGCCTGTCGTTTTATCAATTGCGACAACTGAAGGCTCATTTAATACAATGCCTCGACCTTTAATGTGCATTAGCACATTTGCGGTCCCTAAATCTATTCCTATATCTCTGCCAAACATTTGGCACCTTCCTCTCAATATACATGATCTAGAACCGAACAAAATCCGTACTCACTAATGCTTTATTTTACCACAACGATGTCGAAATATGAATCTAAGGAACGAATCTTTTGTTATTTTCATTATGACCAAAGACAGAGAAAACATGCCGAATTCACTACTTTGCGGTTTGACTTGTCGAAAAAAAAGGAATTTTAACGTCGATGGCGAATGTCCACCAAAAGGAGTGAACGTTGATGATTACGATCAAAGCATTAAACGAAGCACGGGTTCGTTTGCACAACACTGTACACGTTACCCCTGTACTTACATCACGCACATTAGATGAACAAACTGGCGCATCCGTATATATTAAATCCGAACATTTACAAAAAACCGGTTCCTTTAAGATTCGCGGCGCTACAAATTGCGTCATGATCGCCAAAGATCAAGGAGCGCGTCATCTCGTTGCCGCCTCGTCAGGCAATCACGGTCAAGCGGTTGCCTTTGTCGCTCGAGAGCTTGGGATTCCCGCTACGATTGTCATCCCAGAGAACGCAAATGCAGCGAAAGAAGAAGCCATTCGTAATTACGGTGCAGAAGTCGTTCACGTTGGTACGACGTCTTCAGAGCGACTCCAATACGCAGAACAACTCGTAGAACAACTTAATGCCACTTTCATCCCTCCGTATGATGATGAAGCGGTCATGGCCGGTCAAGGAACGGTCGGTTTAGAAATTCTTTCGCAAGTCCACGATCCTGAAGTTGTCATCGTTCCGATCGGGGGCGGAGGACTCATATCTGGCATTAGCACTGCGATTAAACACATCAACCCAAAGATTAAAGTCATCGGTGTAGAACCTGAAAACGCAAGTGACACGTTAAAATCTCGCAAAGCGGGTCAACGGATCACGATTGATCGTGCAGATACAATCGCTGATGGGCTAAGGGCATCAACACCAGGCGAGATGACCTTCCCAATTATCGAGGAACATGTCGATGACATTATTACAGTCAGTGAAGAGGAAATACGCGAGGCATTCGTATTTTACTTGTCACGAATGAAACAAGTCGTTGAACCGTCTGGAAGTGTCACGCTCGCTGCTCTTCGTTCTGGAAAAGTGACGCATCACGGTGGCAACGTTGTCGTTGTTGCAAGTGGTGGGAACTTGGACTTACGTGCGATTAAACGCTTTGTGGAATAACAAAAGGAGCTACCTTGCCCAGGTAGCTCCTTTTGCTTAGATGTCTAGATCATTCCATAACTCTTTTAGCAACGTGTAGCTGTAGCGTCGTTTCTGTTGGTCATGAATGTCTGTTGTGACGATTAATTCTTGGAAACGCGTTTCGTCATGGAACGCTTTTAACTCTTCGGCAACTTTAGCTTGATCACCGACGAATGAGTATTTCAGCATGCTCATCACTTGTTCTCTTTCCATTGGCGACATGTAGTCATCAACGTTGTCAACAGGTGCTGTATCAATGGTACGGTTCCCACGAATAATGCTTAGGAACTTCAACTTACTTGTGGAAGCTAACCGCTCTGCTTCTTCAACCGTATCCGCTAATGTCACATTGACCGTTACCATAGCGTAAGGTTCATCCAAGTACTTAGATGGCTGGAAACGCTCGTGATAGATCTTAAGCGCATTGTGAAGTTCCTTGGGTGCAAAGTGACTGGCAAACGCATAAGGTAACCCCATAGCTGCTGCCAATTGTGCACCGTACGTACTCGACCCTAAAAGATACACAGGGACGTTCGTATCGTGACCTGGATACGCTTTTACAGGCAGATCAGCATCACTTAAATATTGTAAAATTTCATTGACGTTTTCAGGAAATTGATTCACGGCATTTCTCGTATCACGGCGTAACGCTTGTACCGTCATCGGATCCGTCCCTGGCGCTCTACCAATTCCAAGATCGATTCGTCCTGGGTACATGCTTTCCAATGTCCCAAATTGCTCTGCGACGATCAGTGGCGCATGATTTGGGAGCATAATGCCACCAGAGCCAACACGAATGTTCTTACTATGACCTGCCAAGTAACCAATCAAAACAGCCGTAGCTGAACTTGCAATACTTTCCATATTATGATGTTCTGCAACCCAATAGCGATGGTAGCCGAGTTCATCTGTATGTTGAATAAGTTCTTTACTATTATGAAACGCATCTGTAGCGGTTTGTTCCGGCAATACAGGCGCCAAATCCAATACCGACAAGGCGAGCTTAGTCATTCGATACATCCTTTCTTCTTGCATCTAATACCTATAAGACACCATACACATTTGACTCACAAATGAACAGCAATCTGCTTATTACCTTAGTATATGGTCATGTCCTTTTATTCATTCGATGCATGTTCTTAAATCGAGTGGGAAACCTGTTAGCAAGAAGGAGGTTCTAAAAATGGATAAACGTATGATGTACGGTGCTCTTTCATCCATTCTTGTCATTAGCGCCCTTGCCGCTTGCAACGATGATGATTTTAACACCCCAAATGAACCAGAAGTTAATGCGCACATCAATGGTGACGACTTACACTTACAAGTTTCCGAAGGAATCCATAGCAACACAGACGAAGCAGATTTAGAGTAATGATATGCACTTATAGCGAGCAGGCTTTTTGCTTGCTCTTTTCCATACTTAGTAAGCCCCTATATTGAACGACTCTTCAGTCACTCTGTATTGGGATGGCACGACCTTTCATTCATTTGTAATGAAACTTTGAAGATTCCTTGTAGCAGACTGAAACATGACTGGTGTACAATCAATATAGAAAGAGGGGGCTTTGCATTGATGAAGGAACTCTGGTCATGGATTAAGACATTTATTATCGTTATCGTCATTTTGTTCGTCGTCCGAACATTTTTACTTGGTAATTATCTCGTAAACGGCTCATCAATGATGCCCACGGTCGAACACGGTGACCGTATGGTCATTAATAAAATGGCCTATACATTTTCAGAACCTGATCGCTTCGATGTTATCGTTTTTCATTACGATGAACATAACGACCACGTAAAACGCGTAATTGGACTCCCTGGCGATGAAGTGGAATATGCGGATGATACTCTCTATATAAACGAACAACCGATTGACGAACCGTTCACGGATGATACAACCGAAGACTTTACGTTCGACGTGATCGGTGAAGGACAAGTAATCCCAAAAGGCGAATACTTTGTCGTTGGTGATAATCGCAACAACAGCATCGACAGCCGAGCAAGTGGTTTCGTTTCAGAAGACGAGATCGTCGGAAAAGCAAGCCTTCGTTATTGGCCTTTGAATCGATTCGGGACACTAAATGAATAAACAGAGAAAAAAGTAGCCCTGATCCTCCTACTCGTCGAAGATCAGGGCTTTTGCATGCGCATTTGTTCGTATAGTTTATCGTTTGGCAGCGGTTACATCAATGGCCTGCTTGTATTCTCGCTTTAACTCATCAATCGTATCTTTCAGGCTCGAAATCTGATTGACTGATGTAACACCTTGACCCGCGCTCCAGATGTCTTTCCAAGACTTCGCTTCTCGTCTTGAGCGGTTAGCATCGTATTCACCTGCTGGCTGCAAATTCGCCGGGTCAAGCCCTGCTGCTTGCATACTCGGTACGAGGAAGTTCGCGTTTACACCGCTAATGGCATCTGTATAGAGAATATCATCAACTTTAGAGTTAATGAGCATTTCTTTATATCCGTCATTTGCCATCGATTCAGTCGTTGCGATCAGCCTTGTTCCCATGTACGCAAAGTCTGCGCCAAGAACCTCTGCTGCGAGCACTTCATTCCCATTTGAGATACAACCTGCAAGGACGACTGTCCCATCAAAAAATTGTTTCACTTCCGAAATGAACGCCATCGGATTGAGCAACCCTCCGTGTCCACCTGCTCCTGCGCAGACGAGAATAAGTCCATCAACACCGACACTCGCAGCCTTTTTCGCATGCTTCGTCGTAATGACATCGGAGTAAACTTTGCCTCCGTAACTATGTACGACATCAACGACGGGCGTTGGATTTCCTAAAGACGTAATAACGAGTGGCGGCTGAAAGTGACGAATCCGCTCTAAGTCTTCTTCGTAACGCGCATTGGACTTATGAACAATTAAGTTCACACCCCACGGTGCGATGGTTTGATCTGGATTCTCTTCTTTCGCTTTCTCAAGCTCTGTCTTAATCTCCGTCATCCATTCTTCAAGCGCTTCACCAGTACGGGCATTAAGTAGCGGGAAGGTGCCGATCACTCCTTGCTTACAAGTCTCGATCACCCACTCTGTTCCAGAAACGAGAAACATTGGCGCTGCAATGACGGGTAAATCTACTGCGTCTTTTAGCATCGAACTCTCTCCCAACTCGTTAGAATATTCAATTTATAGCTTATCACACTCTGACTGAATCGTCACTCAGTTTTAGCGACAAGCTTGTCTTTACACCAAGTTAAAAAAGGTTGATCGCAACATAATAAAGCGATCAAACCCTCTTAAAAAATTATGTTAAAAATTCAGAAAAAGTTGTGTACGTAACTATCGTTGCGATACAGATTCTGTGTTCTTCTTATACTTTACTTTCGTCGCCTCTCCCCCTCGAAGGTGACGAATTGATTTGTGATATTCAAGAATCATTTTCACCTCATTCGCAAGTTCTGGATTAATTTCGGGTAATCGCTCCGTTAAATCTTTATGAACAGTACTTTTAGAAACACCGAATTCCTTGGCGATTGTCCGGACGGTTTTACGGGTTTCCACAATGTACCTTCCAATCTTGATCGTTCGCTCTTTGATGTAGTCATGCACACCGCTCGCCTCCCAGTCTGGATGGTTTATTACAGTTTATTAACCTAGACTGGCAGATATACCAAAAAGTCAGTAAGGACAAGGGTTTGCACAAAAAAAGCTTTCAAAAAACACCGCTACCTGCCCGTTTGCCCTAAAAAAAGTTAAGAACGTTTCCCTTTATAACTTATGTTGCATCGAACATTCACTAAAACTTCGAACCAAATTTCCTTTCATTCTCACGGAGATCCACTGTGACTTCACGCGTTTAACTGAAAAGGTCTTCTACCCATCACATAATCCTTTAGAAAGGATATGGGGCTTCTCACTAGCTCATGCACCGATCGGGATGATTAGATTCGTACATTCAGAAATGACTGCTTCTAACCTCCTAAACGCAAAAAAAGCACGGTCAACAGACCGCGCCTCAAAAATTCATTTAAACACTCGCACCTTTTTTATCCTTTGCAATGGAATCAAGTCGAGTAATTAGATCTTCACCCACCCCGGCTGTGCTCTGTCTATTCCCGAGCCCTAAGGCAGTAGAGCCTTGATCGTATGCATTTGAACCGTGTTCACTAAAGTCGAGACCGGCAAGCTCTTCTTCTTCACTAACACGAATGCCTCCACCTAATGCACCAATGATCTTAACCACTACGAAAGTAGAACCGAGTACCCAAGCCATCACTGCTGCAACGCCGAGTGCTTGTATGCCTAGAAGTGCAACACCACCGCCATAGAACAGCCCACCTTCGAGGGCAAATAATCCGACAGCTACGGTTCCCCAAATTCCACAAATCCCATGAACAGCAATCGCACCAACTGGATCATCAAGCTTTAATTTGTTATCAAGTAGTGCAACGGCTTCAACAAGAATGACCCCTGCCACAAGACCCATAATGAGGGCACCAATTGGTGCAACGTCAGCAGCACCGGCAGTAATCCCAACGAGACCAGCAAGTGCACCGTTCATTGTAAGTGAGCCATCAACTCGCTTATATTTAAGCATTGTGTACAGGGCGGTTGCGACTACCCCACCTGAAGCACTTAGTGCTGTACAAACGACGATCGACGTTAACAACGGATCAGCCGGAGACAATGTACTTCCTCCGTTAAAACCAAACCAACCGAACCAAAGAATAAATACACCGAGAGCACCGAGCGGCAAGTTGTGTCCTGGAATTGCATTCGCCGAACCGTCCTTATTGTACTTCCCGATTCGACCACCGAGGATGAACACCGCTACCGCAGCCGCTGCTGCACCGGTAAAGTGAACAACTGTCGAACCAGCAAAATCAACGAAACCGAGGTTTGCGAGCCAACCATTGTCTGACCAAATCCAGTGTCCGACCATTGGATAGATAATCACAACCATCGCTACCGCAAGTGCAATGTAACTGCCAAGCTTCATCCGCTCAGCGACAGCCCCCGAGATGATCGTCGCACAAGTAGCAGCAAACATTGCTTGGAATGCAAAGAAGCCAATGTCGTCAACGCCACTTAAAGCAAAACCACTCATTCCTAGAATTCCACCAGCCGTATCGCCAAACATAAAGGCAAAGCCAACGACGTAAAACGCAATGACCGCAGTTGCCATCGTTAGTAAGTTCTTCATAAGAATATTAACCGCGTTCTTCGATCTAGAAAACCCGGTTTCTAACATTGCGAACCCTGCATGCATAAAGAAAACCAAAAACGTTGCGATCATGACCCACATCGTATCTACTGCAACAGCATCCATATTCGTTCCTCCTTAGTCGTTTCTTTCTTGTTTTAAGAGATTGCTTCAACTCCGCGTTCCTTCGTGCGAATTCGGATCGCTTCTTGAACATCAAAAACAAAAATCTTACCATCGCCAACTTTTCCGGTGTAAGAACATTCAGTTATAAGTTCGATAATTTCATCAAGCTGTTCTTCGCCAATGACCATTTCGATCTTAACTTTAGGAAGCAACGTTACTTCAAATTTATTCCCTCGAAAGACCCCTTCTTGACCTTTCTGCTTCCCACAACCCGCTACTTCAGATACAGTTAAGCCTTTCACGCCAAAACTCTCTAATCGTTTGCGAAGCGTTTGGAAATGTTCAGGACGGATGATTGCTTCAACTTTCTTCATGCTCCTCCCCCTTATGTAAATATAGTTAACATCTAACGTTATGAAAATTATCATAATCCTTCAAAAAGGAAAAAGCAAGAATAATTTTTTGAAAATTTAAATAAAGCGCTTTCATAAAGATTTCTGCTGATGACGGTTTTAAACAACAAAAAAAGCCCTCGAAATCGAGGACTTAAGCGTTTTGCCATTTATTATTCTTCTGTATCTTCGTCGTCTGAATCGTCTTCATCCGTTGACTCATCTTCTACGGGAGCGTCTTCATCTTCACGTTCATCTGCTTCATCTTCGCCTTCTTCGTCAGAGGGCGTATCCGTTTCATCTGCAGGGGTTGTACCTTCTTGAATTCCTTCTGAATCATCAAATGACATGTCAGCCATACGTAGATCTAATGCTTCCATCGGGTTGTACGCAACACCGCTTTGACGAACTTCAAAGTGTGCGTGTACGCCTGCATCTTGATTGTACTCATTTTCTCCAGCTGAACCGATGATTGTTCCTTTTGTTACGGTATCGCCTTCTTCAACTTGTAACCCTTCTAAACTATGATACGCAGTTACAAGATCTGAACCGTGAGAGATTTCAACAACATGTCCTAAAAGTGGATCTTGTTCAGCTTTAATGACTTCACCGCTAAGAGCTGCTGTTACGTCAAACGATTCTCCATCTGGATTCGCAAGGTCAATTCCTTTATTTTGGTAATACGTCTGGTTGTAGTAAACGAGTGCAGCTTCTTGCTCTTCAGCCGTCGCATTATGATCATAGAAATGTCCAACAACTTCTACGACAGACTCATCAAAAACTGGGAGTTGCATGTGCTCTTCTTCAACACCAACTGGCATTGCTTCTTCATCATTTGCATCGTTTCCAAAGTCGAAGATGCTTTCTTCTTCTGCTGGTTCTCCCTCATCATCTGCAAGGTCAGTTCCGCCACCTTGGAAGATAAAAAATGAACTGAGTAACACGGCACAAACGCTAAGATAAACAGCTGGCCAAAACCACGGTTTTTTTGTTATTTGTTTCATTTGGCCTTGGTTTTCTTTTTCCTGAGAAACTTTTTTCTCTTGATCTTTCATTTGATCACCACCTCAGCAACCAGTCTGATCATTTTCACAGAAAGATATACACCTATTAAAAAAATTTTTAGATAGTTCTTGAAAAACAATCAAAAAGAGTTGCCCCCAAAGGACAACTCTCCATATTACTCATCCTCTTCAACAGTGTTTAGTGCGTACTGTTCAAGCTGTGAGTGATGATTTTCAATTTGGATTTCTTGATAATAATGAGCGACGATCTCATCATAACTTTTCCCGCTCTTTGCCATACCGTCCGCTCCGTATTGACTCATGCCTACACCGTGACCCCAGCCTTTTGTACTTACAACGAGTTCATCGGCTTCCCTATGCCACGAGAAATCACTTGAATCAAGTCCTAACGCTTCACGAATCTCTCTACCGTGGAATGTTTCCCCTGAAATCGTAACTTCTTGCACACGCCCGCCTTCAGTTCTTTCCGTAATTGGAGCGAATTCTTCCGTAGCAGGGATACTTACACCTAACTTCGCTTCTGCATCACTTACTGGAATTCTTACTGTGTTCGTAAAACGAGGGGAATTGTTTTGGTCCCACGGACTTTCAACACTTTTTAAATAAGGTAACTCATTTGCCCAGTAATCTTCGGCATTTTCCGTATAGCCATTGCTCGTCGAAAAAAACGACGCAGTAATCGGCGTTCCTTCGTGAGTAATCACTTCACCTTTGGTCGCGTAAACCGCTTTTTGAATTCGTTCCATCTTCTCGTCGTAGTCGCTGCCCCACAACTCTTGAAGCTCTTCGTTACTATGATAGACTTGGTGCGACGTCGTATCGGTTACGAGTGCGCCTTCTGGTAATTGGATGCTTTCTTCATTCTCCATCTGCTTCACAACAAACGTTCTCGCAACAAGTGCTTGTGCTTTTAACGCTTCCATCTCAAATGATGCAGGCATCTCACTTGCTACGACCCCAGCAACGTATTGTTCAAGCTCTACTTCTTGAACCGTCTCACTTGCATCACGGTATACAGGGACAAACACTTCTTCAACTTCCTCTTTGCCCACTTCTTCTTCAGCTCTTTCTCCTTTGTCTTCTGCCACATGGTCTACGGCAAGGTCCGTTGCTGCCCTCGAATCAGAGAATAGCATCACGAGTACAGCGGGAAGGACGATACATACACTAGTTAGTACACTGATGACGACGAAGATCTGCTTCAAATCTGAAGTCCCTCCATTCCTACTTGTCCACTTGCATCTATCTTGACTGAACCACTATCATCGTATGGCGTCAAAAACACAAATAGAACATCAGGAATAAATCGAATCAGGACGTTTCAATTGTATGAGACTGCTTTGAACTCGTAAGAAGACTCGCAAGCACATAACCGACGAGTGATAAGACGACCGGAAGAACGACAGAGTGCATGCCAAACGGTTCTGGAGCAAAGACAGAAATGGCAATGTAACTGACAACCCCAAGAATAATCGAGGCCAATGCTCCGTATTTGTTTCCACGCGCCCAATAGAGCCCAAGCACTAATGGCCATACGAAAGCTGACTCCAATCCACCAAACGCAAACAAATTCAACCATATGAGCAAGTCCGGGGGACTAAGTGCAAAGAAGACGACCGAGATCCCTAACACACTCGTCACACCAATACTCACTTGTTTAATCTTCTTCTCCGTTGCCTTTGGATTCACATAGTTATAATACACATCTTTTACGACCGCTGAACTTACCATAAGAAGCAACGCATCAACCGTCGACATAATCGCAGCCATCGGTGCAGCAAGCACTATACCTGCGAGCCACGCCGGTAACACGGTCATCGCAAGTGTTGGCATCACCGTATCCGGTTCATCGATACCAGGTAAAATTGGACGCGCAAGCACACCTGCTAAATGCATGCCGAACATCATAAATGCCACAACGATCGTTCCGACAATCAATGCTCGGTGCATTGAGCGTGAATCTTTGTAAGACATGGCTCGAACAGCGATTTGCGGAAGCCCAACAACCCCAACACCGACTAAGATCCAAAATGAAGACACATATAATGGGGTTAAACTTCCATCGTGACCGAACGGCGTAAGTAGCATTTCATTCTCTTGAGCGAGTTCCGTCATAATGTTCTGCATGCCGCCTCCAGCAATCACAGTTGCGACTAAAAGGATTAACGTTCCTGCAAACATAATCAAACCTTGAATCATATCGGTTACAGCAATAGCACGAAAACCACCGATAATCACGTAAACGAGTACTGCTGCCGCAAACACAAAAAGCGCCGTTGTATAGCTCAATCCCGTAATCGCTTCAATAAGACGCGCACCGCCGACCCATTGTGCCGTCATCGCAGCAAATAAGAAGATAATAATGCTAAACGCACTTAAAATGACCACCGCTTTACTATTGTCATAGCGCACTTTCATATAATCAACGAGCGTTACTGCATTGTAACGACGGGCCATAATCGCGAATTTCTTCCCGAGAATAAGTAAGACGAAGTAGCCTGTTGCAACTTGCGCCATCGATAACAGCACCCAGCCAAGTCCTTCTGTATACGCAACACCTGGTCCACCTACGAAACTACTTGCACTTCCATATGTAGCAATCATTGTCATCGCAAGAATCAATCCGCCAAGCTCTCGACTCCCAAGAAAGTATTCTTGCATAAAATCCGATTTTGCATAAACCGTCTTTGATGACCAAAAGCCAACGACAAATACAATCGCCAAAAAAATAATAAGAGGAATCATCACACCCCAATTCATGAGTGGTCTTCCTCCTCATCTAAAGGAACTTCAGTTAGGAAAAACTTTACGACGATGATGACGAGTATAATCATAAGAAATGACCCCACAACACAACTGTAAAAGAACCATGCCGGCATTCCGAATATAAATTGATATTCCGAGACAGGTCCTGAACCTAGTCCATAGGCAAATCCGTACCACCAGAGAAAATTGATCGCGGCAAGTGCCACACCGATCCAGGCTTCACGGTTTGCAACTTTAAAACGCCAATCCATCACTTTCCCTCCTTCACTTCAACATTCTGTAAGAAAATCGTACGCAAACGCTTCGTAACAGTCAAGTTTTGACAAAAAAACAACCGCAGACACGAACGGTCTACGGCACTAATGATCATACTATTTAGTTGATGGCTTCGTTATCAATCAAGCGCACAGAATCTTCGTCTGTTGCTTCTTCAACCGTCACACGCTCAATGCGCGCGCCGATGCTCTCAAGCTTCTTGTGAATATCCACATACCCACGATCAACGTGGCGAAGCTCTGTAAGCTCTGTAACACCTTCGGCAACAAGGCCTCCAAGAATTAATGCAGCGGCCGCACGTAAGTCTGTAGCAGCAACTTCTGCACCTTGTAACTTCGTAGGTCCTGTTACAATCGCTGAACGATCTTCAATCTTAATGCTCGCATTCATACGACGGAACTCTTCAATGTGCATGAAACGGTTCTCAAATACCGTCTCTGTAACGACACTCGTTCCTTTCGCTTGCGTTAACAACGCCATGAATTGCGCTTGCATATCTGTCGGGAAGCCCGGATGTGGCATCGTCTTAATATCTACAGGACGAAGAATATCTGGACCGATAACACGCATTCCATTCTCTTCTTCCTCGATGACAACACCCATTTCACGCATCTTGGCAACGAGTGGTCGTAAGTGCTCTGTAAGTGCACCTTCTACGAACACATCTCCACCTGTAATCGCAGCTGCAACCATAAACGTTCCAGCTTCAATACGGTCTGGGATAATTGTGTGATCAGCAGCAACGAGACGATCAACACCTTCAATGCGAATTGTCGCTGTTCCTGCTCCGCGAACTTTTGCTCCCATTGCATTCAAGTAGTTTGCCAAGCAGACAATTTCAGGTTCTTCTGCAACGTTCTCCATCACAGTCGTTCCTTCAGCAAGTGCTGCTGCCATCATAATGTTCTCTGTAGCACCTACACTTGGGAAGTCCATGTAGATCTTCGCGCCTTGAAGACGACCTTCTACACGAGCTTCAATATATCCTTGACCAATCTCAACGGTTGCACCCATTGCTTCGAATCCTTTAAGGTGTTGATCAATCGGTCTAGAACCAATCGCACATCCACCAGGTAGAGCAATTTGGACGTTTCCAGTACGGGCTAAAAGTGGACCCATTACAAGAAACGATGCGCGCATCTTTCTCACGTATTCAAACGGTGCATTCGGTCGTAACGACCCTTCTGCGTTTGCATAGAATGTCCCGTCTTTATAATCAACATCCATTTGCAAATGATTCAATACACTCTTCATCGTGTATACATCTGCGAGTGCTGGTACATCATATATGGTGCTAGTTCCTTCTTCGGCTAATAATGAGGCTGCGAGCACAGGTAAAACGGCGTTCTTTGCACCTTCCGCTTTGACCGTTCCTTTGAGCCGTTTGCCTCCTCTGACTCTAATTTTTTCCAACGTATTCCCCTCCGCGTCCATAAATAAATCATTTCACTGTAACACGCCTCCGCTGTACCGCGGATCGGCTATACTGGATCGCTTGGCAACCAGACAGGAATGCTCACTTCGTTCTCATACTATTCACTAGCGTGGATGGGCGTTCCCATCAAGACCTCGTTCGTTACGCCCATTTCATTCTTGGCTGGAACCAAATTCATGTCATGTCTTATGTCATCCACTTACATACAAGTACATTGCATAAGTATCTTTTCAAAACGCACGTACTAAGACGACATGCGTGATAAAAAGTTACAAATTAAATTTCATTTTTTTAAAAGGCTACAAGTGCCTATTCCCAACGTGTACCATTGTAAAACGTGCTTTTTGTACTACTTTGTGTCGTTTTATTTCTTGTTACGTTGTAGTGTTTACGAATTTATTGACCCCATACATAAAAAGTGATCAAAACAAATATCGCAAGTTTAACGCTTGATTTAGGTACTCAAGGAAGAAGCTTGTCACAAGGTGAGTAATCGCAACAGCAATCAAAATAAATAGCATCATTCCTCTGCCACTTTTCGGATGCCAGATTAACTTCTCAAGTTTTAGCGATTGCAAACTCCACCATACGATCACAAGAATGAACAAACTAAACGTTATGTGTAACAGTGCATGTTGTCCAATATGATCAAACATCAACAAGCGAAAAATTCCTTTCTGTTCGAACGACTACTATGTAATCTTTCGACTAATCAAACGAACCTCACTAAAAATCCACAACGGGTTAATTATATCAAATGCTTTTGAACATGTCGACAGAACGAATAGACTCAGTTTAAAAGGGTTTTGACAGGTTTATGACGATCCCTCCTAATCGCCCTTGTAGTTAAGTAAAACCTAGCCTTTTTATGGTGAAACTACTCAAATAATCCAAGATTATTACTATGCAAAGAACCCAATAAATCACATATTTAATTGTGACAGTTGTATGAATAATCAATTCGTGCAGGGACAGTCCCCCATCACTTTAAAGCAGTGGGAAACTGTCCCCGCAAAAAAAGCTGCCTGACCTAATGGTCAAGACAGCTTTTTATTATTTACCTGCTACTTGTAAACGAGTTTCAGCTCTTTTTAGAGATGCTTTTGCCCGTTTTTGATCGACATCATTGTCGTTACGTAGACGTTCTTCGGCACGAGATTTCGACTCGTTTGCGCGATCAACATCTATATCTTCTGGGCGCTCGGCTGATTGTGCGAGAATCGTTACTTTGTCAGGGCGAACTTCCATGAAGCCACCGCTCACAGAGATTTGATCTTCACCGCCATCTCGTTTCAACCGGACTGTTCCGATGATTAGTGGAGTGACGAGCGGAATGTGTCCAGGTAGGACACCGATTTCTCCGACTTCAGTTCTCGCAGAAATCATTTGCACATCATTTTCGTAAACGCTCCCGTCGGGGGTAACGACGCTAACATTGATGGTTTTCAAAGTAATCGTCCTCCTTTTCCAACGGGTTTACTATTTCTGTGCTTTTTCGAGAACTTTATCGATTCCACCTACAAGACGGAATGCGTCCTCTGGAACGTCGTCGTGCTTACCTTCAAGAATTTCTTTGAAGCCACGAACAGTTTCAGCAACTGGAACGTAAGAACCTTCCATACCTGTGAACTGCTCAGCAACGTGGAAATTCTGAGAAAGGAAGAACTGGATACGACGCGCACGAGCTACGACAAGTTTATCGTCTTCAGATAACTCATCCATACCGAGGATGGCGATGATATCTTGAAGTTCACGATACTTTTGAAGTGTTTGCTGTACGCTCATCGCAACGTTATAGTGCTCTTCACCGACGATTTCAGAAGAAAGTGCACGTGATGTTGATGCAAGTGGATCCACGGCAGGGTAGATACCCATATCAGAAAGACGACGCTCAAGGTTTGTTGTTGCATCCAAGTGAGCAAATGTCGTTGCTGGAGCCGGGTCCGTATAGTCATCGGCAGGTACGTAAATCGCTTGGATCGACGTAACTGAACCTTTTTTCGTTGACGTGATACGCTCTTGAAGTTGACCCATCTCTGTTGCAAGCGTTGGCTGGTAACCTACCGCTGAAGGCATACGGCCGAGTAGAGCAGATACCTCTTGACCTGCTTGCGTAAAACGGAAGATGTTATCAACGAAAAGAAGTACGTCCGCGCCTTCGCGATCACGGAAGTGCTCCGCCATCGTAAGACCAGTAAGTGCTACACGCATACGGGCACCAGGCGGCTCGTTCATCTGACCGAAAACCATGGCAGTTTTACGAATAACGCCAGAGTCCGTCATCTCGTGGAAAAGGTCGTTTCCTTCACGAGTACGCTCACCTACACCTGCGAATACTGAAATCCCGCCGTGCTCTTGAGCGATGTTGTTGATTAACTCTTGAATGAGTACAGTTTTACCTACACCTGCACCACCGAATAGACCGATCTTACCACCCTTAACGTAAGGAGCGAGTAAGTCAACGACTTTAATTCCTGTTTCAAGAATCTCAGTTTTCGTTGTCATGTCATCAAATTCTGGTGGTTGACGGTGAATTGGGTCTCTTGGTACGTCAGCCGGGATTGGCTCGTCCAAGTCAATTGCATCACCGGTTACGTTAAATACACGACCAAGTGTTGCTTCACCTACCGGTACAGAAATCGGCGCTCCAGTGTCAACAGCTGCAGTTCCACGTTGCAAACCGTCTGTTGAACCCATGGCTACGGTACGGACTGTATCATCACCAAGGTGGAGAGCGACTTCAAGTGTAACGTTAATATCAGCATCATTTTCAGATGTTGCTTTTTGTTCAACAAGTAAGGCGTTGTTGAGTTCTGGAAGTTCGCCACTATTAAAGCGAACGTCAACAACTGGACCCATCACTTGAGTGATGCTTCCTTTGCTCATCCTTTTGACCTCCTTTGTAATCCTGCTGTCGTTCTATAATCGATTAGTTGGCAGCGTTCGCACCGCTAACAATCTCGTTAATTTCTTGGGTAATCGCAGCTTGACGAGCACGGTTATACACGAGCGTTAACTCACCAACGAGGCTATCTGCGTTATCGGACGCAGCGCTCATCGCAGTCATTCTCGCACCAAACTCAGCAGCCTTTGCATCAAGCAAAGCTCCATAGATTAAGCTCTCACCGTATTGTGGGAGAAGACCTTCTAGGATGACAGCTTCATTTGGTTCGTACTCGTAGCTTGGCGTAGCACTTGCATTTTCGCCAAGTTCCTCAGCCAAATCAGTAAGCGGTAATAACTTGTTCTCTGTCACATCTTGACGGATCGCGCTGACAAAGTGGTTGTACCACATGTACAGCTCATCAATTTCCTCGTTCTCAAACATACCGATCGCTTTACGAGTAATCGTTTTGATCTCATCAAATGATGGTGAATCAGAGAGTTCAGTTACGACCTCACTCACTGGGAGACCGAGTCGTCTTGCATTGTCACGGCCGATTTTACCGACCATGATGATTGTATATTCATCCGTTGACTTGTGTCGTTCTTTGAGTTTCTTCGTCAAATCACGAATGAGACTTGCGTTATAACCACCAGCTAGACCTTGGTCAGATGTAATGACTACATAGCCGGTCTTTTTCACCTCACGGCTCTCCATCATCGGATGGCTGATGTCGGTGTCGCCAGTTGCGATACTTCCTACAACCTCTTGGATCTTCTCCATATATGGTTGATAAGCTTGCGCTTTTGCTAGGGCACGGCGCTGCTTAGATGCAGCAACCATTTGCATCGCTTTGGTCGTTTGCTTCGTCTTTTTCGTAGAATTAATTCTTGACTTTATCTCACGTAAAGAAGCCACTGTCGTCTCACCACCTTTTCACTGAACTCAAAACGTTACTCTTCGTCAGAAGTACTAAATGTCTTCTTGAACTCAGAGATGACACCGTTGAATTCTTCTTTATCAGGAAGGTTACCTGTTTGGCGGATGCCTTTAAGCAATTCTGCAGCGTTGTTATCCATGTACGTAAACAATTCTTTCTCGAAGCGAAGAACGTCTGCTACTGGAATATCATCGAGGAATCCGTTAACAAGAGAATAGATAATCGCAACTTGCTTCTCAACCGGAATCGGAGAGTTCAAGTCTTGTTTCAACATTTCTACGGTACGTTGTCCTCGAGCAAGTTTTGCTTTCGTTGACTCATCTAGGTCAGAACCGAACTGTGAGAATGACTCAAGCTCACGGAATGATGCGAGGTCTAGACGTAGCGTACCTGCTACTTTCTTCATTGCTTTAATCTGTGCTGAACCACCTACACGAGATACTGAGCTACCTGCGTTTACGGCAGGACGCACACCTGAGTAGAAGAGGTCAGACTGCAAGAAGATTTGTCCGTCTGTAATTGAAATTACGTTTGTCGGAATGTATGCAGAGATGTCACCAGCTTGTGTTTCGATGAATGGAAGGGCCGTAATCGAACCGCCACCTTTTGCATCGCTCAACTTAGCCGCACGCTCGAGTAAACGAGAGTGTAGGTAGAATACATCCCCTGGATATGCTTCACGACCTGGAGGACGACGAAGAAGTAATGAAAGCTCACGATAAGCAGCTGCTTGTTTCGTAAGATCATCATAAATAATCAATACGTGCTTGCCGTTGTACATGAACTCTTCACCCATTGATACCCCCGCATAAGGTGCGAGGTAAAGAAGTGGCGCTGGGTCCGATGCGTTTGCGGCAACAACGATTGTATAGTCAAGAGCACCTTTTTGACGAAGTGTCTCAGTAAGACCAACAACGGTTGATTGCTTTTGACCGATTGCTACGTAAATACAAATAACGTCTTCTTCTTTTTGGTTAAGAATTGTATCGATCGCTACTTGCGTTTTACCTGTTTGACGGTCTCCGATAATTAACTCACGCTGTCCACGACCGATTGGAACCATCGAGTCGATTGACTTAATTCCAGTTTGAAGTGGCTCGTCTACCGACTTACGATCCATAACGCCTGGTGCGATCGCTTCAATTGGGCGAGTCTTCGTTGTACCAATTGGTCCTTGTCCATCAATTGGTTGACCAAGTGGGTTTACAACGCGGCCAAGAAGTTCTTCACCAACAGGTACTTCCATGATACGACCTGTACGTTTCACTTGGTCGCCTTCACGAATTTGATCATATGGTCCTAAAATAACAACACCGACGTTGTTTTCTTCTAGGTTCTGAGCAAGACCCATAACACCGTTTGAAAACTCAAGGAGTTCTCCGGCTTTTGCGTTTTCTAAGCCATGTACACGTGCCGTACCGTCACCAATTTGGGTGATTGTACCGACTTCGCTGGCTTCAACTGTCGATTGAAAGTTTTCAATCTGTTCTTTGATCAGCGCACTGATCTCATCAGGTTTGATGCTCATACTGTTCACCCCTCACAATTAACAATTTACACTGACATAATTTGTCGTTCGAGCTTCTTAAGTTGGTTACGAACACTACCATCGTATACAGTGTCACCGATACGAACGATAAGTCCACCCAACATATCTTTATCCGTTTCGTTCTTCACACGAAGTTCACGATCGCCGATCTTCGCTTGGAATTTCGAAGTGATCGCTTGAAGCTCTTCGTCTGTTAACGCTCTTACGGAATACACGGTCGCTTCTTCAATGCCAAGAGCTTCGTTAGCAAGTGCTACAAACTCATCAATGACGTATGGCAACGCAGCCATGCGATCACGATCATTTAGAACGTACAACGTGTTTTTTACGTAATCATGCATTGCAGAAAACCCGTCTTGAAGCAAAGCACGTTTTTCAGACTTGGATAAACGCGGATGAGCAAGAATGGCTTGTAGTTCCGGAAGTGATTCGAAGACGCTTTTGACTGTCGTCAACTCTTCGCTTACGCGAGATAGGACTTCCTTTTCTTTCGCCAGTTGGAATAATGCACTTCCGTAACGTCCAGCTACTTGGAAGTCACTCATTTTGCTTCAACCTCTTTTAGGTAACTGTCAATAAGCTTCTCTTGTTCTTTTTCATCCAATTCTTTCTCAATCACTTTCGTTGCAATGGCAACAGAAAGGCTGGCGACTTGATTACGAACGGACTCAAGGGCTTGCTCTTTTTCACGCTCTATATCTTGAACGGCAGCTTCTTTAATACGCTCTGCCTCTTGCTTTGCTTGCTCAAGAACTTGACGAGATTGTTGCTCACTCATCTTGCTCGCTTGCTCAAGAGTTTCTTGTGCCTGAACACGTGCTGCTTTTAACTCTTCACGTTGTTGCTCCAAGTATTTTTCTGCTTCAACACGGCTCTTCTCGGCATTGTCAAGATCGTCGTTCACTTGATTTTGACGTTTCTCCATAATGCCCATTAAAGGCTTTAAGGCGAACTTACCAATGATAAGCATGAGTACAGTAAAGGCAGCTAATGAATAAAATATCGTGCCCCACTCAATACCTTCTGAGAGTATCTCCATCGTTTACGCTCCTTTCAGCTCATTCGTTAAACAGTGATACATAAGGAATGGCGAAGGTTCTACAACAAGAACGCTATCGCCATCCATCATCTTCTTACGATTGACAAAACTTACGCACCAACACCAAAGAGCATGAGGATTGATACAACGATCGCGATAATCGGAACTGCCTCTGCAAGTGGGATCCCGATAAACATTAGAGTTTGTAAAGAACCGCGAAGTTCTGGTTGACGTGCTACCCCTTCAAGTACTGCTTTAACGATAATTGCAACACCGATCGCTCCACCGACGGCTGCTAGTCCAGCTGCTAATCCAATTCCAAGATGCATAAATGACATCCTCCTTTAATGTAGTTAAAAATTTATAATTGATAACATGCTCTTATAGGCGAGCAGGCGTTATTCATAAAGTTAGTGCGACTCAACTTTGTGAGACATGTAAACCATTGCAAGCATCGCGAAGATATACGCTTGTAAGGAACCAATAAAGATACCAAACGCTTGCCATACCATCGTTGGTGCGAACATAATTCCTCCCCAGAGTAAGCTGGAGGCACCAAGGCCTACGATAAGAAGCATTAATACTTCTTTCGCAAATACGTTACCGAAAAGACGCATTCCGAGTGTTAGCGTGTTTGCAAACTCCTCAATGATCTTAAACGGGAACAAGAACCACTTCGGGCGGAAATAATCCATTAGGTATTCTTTCGAACCTCTTAGCTTAATTCCGTAGATGTGTGTTAACACAACGACAAATGCCGCTAGTGTAAGTGCTAAGAACGGATCAGATGTCGGTGACTTCCAAATAACACTGTGTGTTTCATAGGTTGCCATCTCGAACGGAATCCCCATCATGTTCGACACAAAAATTACGAAAAGTAATGTATATGCGAGTGCGATGAAGCGGCCTCCGGTTTTCCAGTCCATGTTCGCTTTAATGATTCCTCGACAGAAGTCGACGACCCATTCAATGAAGTTTTGCAGACCTGTTGGTCGCATCGCCATTTTTCTTGCTCCTAAGAATGTAAAGAGAAAGACGATTAATCCGGCGATCGTAAACGTTATCATCGTTGTAACGTTGAACGTAATCGGAGTGCCAAAAAGTTCAAAGGGCGTCCAGTATATTGATTGTGCGCTCATAATTTCACCTCACTTTTCGTAATTGTAAGAGCATGTCCACCGAAACAAACAAATACAAGGCCCCATACCCAGCAAGTACTGCCCAAAGCGTAAATGACTCAGGATTAAGTAGTGCAATGATTACGGCTAGTACAATGACCCCATACCGTAAGACCATGCTAAAACCCGCGATTACATTTGAGAAGAAGTTGGATGATTCGCCAACTGCAGCTGAGCCTACGACGGCTGTTTTAATGTACGTGGACGTGAAGCTAATCATTGAGGAAAAAATCCCTAAAAGAAATCCGAGGAATGAGGCTTCAAAAGGTGTTAGGAATAGCCCAATCATACAAACAATTGCTACGATTGCCACCACTCGAAAATATAATCTCATACGTTCTTGTAGTGGCGTAGGCATCATTTGTCATCGTCTCCTAAAAATGGCTTAATTACCTGATACGCACCATAAAAACCTGCTGTCATACCAAGTAGCAAGCCTACAATAAGAAGAAATGGGGTTGTTCCTAAATGCCCATCAGCCCAATATCCTAATAATAAACCTCCGAACATCGAACCGATCATGGAAAAAAGAACCGACGACACAATTGCGACACCTTTATGAGGGTTTCGCTTGCCGTTGTCTCCTGCCATTTGGTTACTCCCTTCGGAATCTAAGATTAATCACCTGTACTACTACACGATAATCAATCATCATACCCTCAGTAATCGTACAATAGGGATACATTGATGTCAACGAGGGATATACAAGGAAAATCCCTCCGCAACAGCGATCGGTAAATTCTACTTTGTGTCAAAAGATTGACAAATTGTAAATTAGGTCTTGTATCATAGCAGCAATATCAAATTTTTGTGATAGTTATGCTTTAAAGACTCAAAAAGATTGGAGAAACTTAAGGTTAAGCTCCTCCATCCACATTACTTCTTCTTTCTCGATTCTAATAATAGAATTTTGGATTCGACCGTATCTTCTCGATCTTTTAACTTTGCATAGACGAGAACGTGATAAAGCCCTGGATCCAATTGCACAGCGTCCTTATGAAGGCGTTTTTCAAATACACCTTTTGGAATATCCGTTTCATGATCAAGTGTCATAATGTACGTAAAGGTATCTGGATCATAAAGAGAGATCTCCAATTCTTCTGCTCCGCCAGGTAAAAACACTTCGTACATCCAATCCCCACCGTTAGGTAGCTTCCCGAATTGAAATGCACTAACTCTCGGATAATCTGGCTCATCACTGAATAACAGAAACGGTAACGTGATATCCTCTTGCCCACCTGTTACTTTAATTTGCCCGTCAACACGCTTGAAGTCGATAATGTCGGTTTCAATCTCAACACGGATCGTCACGTCCTTCGATTGACCCGGTTCGACTGTAACCGGCATTGGCATTTGCCACTTTAGGCCTGTACCGAGTGATGCCGGGACATCAAAGCGATACGTTCTCTTCTCTTTACCGTGATTTTCAATCGTGAGTTCTTTCTCAAGTCGTTGGCTTTCTTGTTGTTTCGGATCCCCATCCCATACACCAAAAGAAAGCGCACCAGGATAAACGAGTGTATCACTTCGAACGGCTGCTTCGATATCGACACGACCAGATCCTTGAACAAATGGAGGATAGCGCTCGCCATTCTCTGACACGAGGGGAACTGCCGTATTCATGAGCGCTGCTTTGACTTGTTCGGGTCCCCACTCTGGTTTTGCTTGTTTCAAAAGCGCTGCCGCTCCGGCAATGTGAGGCGCTGCCATACTCGTACCGTTCAACGCCATGTAACCGTTCGGCACAGTGCTGTCGATATCAACCCCTGGTGCAACCACATCCGGTTTAATGTCCCACGTTTGCGTGACAGGACCTCTTGAACTAAACAACGCCATATGATCGGTTTCTTCTACGTACTTCGTCTCAATCATGGCATCTTCACCATTCTGTTCAATCCACTCACGCAACCGCACACCGTCATGATGATCAATTGTCGCAGCGGTAAAGGCTACAGGTTCTTCGACACCCGCTGCAAACGTCCCAGGAATATTATTCATCAAAAGTACCGCTTTTGCTCCAGCTTCTTTTGCATTCTCTAATTTTGCTTTAATCGGTATTCCACCACGCTCAATGAGCACGACCTTGCCTTCTACACTTATTAAATCTTCCGGCATCCCAAGATGACCGTCAACGAGGAGATTACTTCGTTTTAGGTCCCAAGGCTTCGACCCTTGAATCGCGTGTAGACCGATGTTCTCTTCACCGTCTGAAACACGGATTTGTGGCGCTTTTAATGGTGGTGTAGACGCACCGACTGAAATCGCCTTTGAAGACGTCCCTGGCGAACCGACGCTCCATAGGTCCGGGCCACTATTCCCATTTGAAGTGACTGTAATAATGCCTGCTTCCGTCGCTTTATCTAGCGCCAAACTCGTCGGCCAATCTGGACCGTTAATTGGGCTTCCGAGTGATAAATTCAATACGTCAACTTCGTCATCAATCGCCCGTTCAATTGCTTCTAGAATAAAGGATGTTGACCCTTGGCCTTCTGGACCGAGGGCGCGATAAATGTACAGCTCCGCTTCAGGCGCTACGCCTTTCACACGTCCATTTGCTGCAATAATCCCTGCAACATGAGTACCATGAAACGTCTGTGCTTTTCCTCGAATCTTCGACTCCATCGGATCGTCATCTTTGTCAACAACATCGTAGCCTTTAACATAACTTCGGCTTAAATCAGGATGATTGTAATCGATGCCTGTATCAATCACACCGACTTTGACACCTTTTCCAGTCAGCCGCACACCGCGGTCCTCTAGTTCAGATCGAAGGTTATCTGCGCCGATGAACGGCACACTTTCTTTTAAAGACACTTCGTAATCTACACTTGCGTCAACTGCACTAACGCCAGCAATCGCCTTTACTCGTTCTGCTTGTTCGCTCGTAAACCGATAAGCTGCCCCTTTAATACTATTCTCATATATAAACTCCGGTTCAATTCCACCGACTACTTCTTCAATTCGGTTCATCGTTTCGCTATACGACTCACTCATTTGGACAATATACATTTCTTTTGACGGCTGAGCATGTACGCTCGTAAATGATGTTAGTAAAATAACCATCGACATCATAAGGGCGGTTATGCATCGGAACGTATTCTTCATCACCGACCTCCTTTATAGCATTTAGAATGCGCTAGAGGATGCCGAAACATACAATCACTTTTTACAACAAAAAAAGAACCTTCTCACACCGAGCTGAGAAGGTTCTTTTTCATAAATGTCATTTACTTCGTTCCGAAAAGACGGTCACCAGCATCGCCAAGGCCTGGTACGATGTAGCCTTTTTCGTTTAGCTTTTCATCAAGTGCTGCCAAGTAGATGTCAACGTCCGGGTGATCTTGTTGTACTTGTGCAACGCCTTCTGGAGCAGCGATGAGGCACATTAACTTAATGTTTCTTGCTCCGCGTGTTTTTAACGAGTTAATCGCTTCAACTGCAGATCCTCCAGTTGCAAGCATTGGATCTACAACGATTAAGTCACGCTCTTCAATGTCTTTAGGGAGCTTTACGTAGTACTCAACAGGTTGAAACGTTTCAGGATCGCGGTAAAGACCGACATGTCCTACTTTTGCTGTTGGGATTAAGTCGAGGATGCCCTCTACCATTCCTAGACCTGCACGAAGAATCGGGACAATTCCAAGCTTCTTACCAGCGATCACTGACGATTGTGCTGGACCTACTGGTGTGTTGATCGTCACTTCTTCAAGTTGAAGATCACGAGTGATTTCGAATGCCATTAACGTCGCGACTTCATCAGTTAACTCACGGAACTCCTTCGTTCCTGTTGATACATCACGAATGTACGTAAGTTTATGTTGGATGAGTGGATGATCAAATACGTATACTTTACCCATACTGCAAACACGCTCCTTTTATTGGTTCTATTTCTAAACTCTAAAGAGTGAAATCGATAAATGCCTTTGAAAATTCTACAGAAAAACAGACCTTGATTCAAGTCATATTTTATCCAAATTGCATCAAAACTATGGCAAGATAAAAGCCGTCATAAGAAAAAGCAGGAATACGTGCCTCCTGCTTTCCTCTCACTCTTTATTCGTACATCGGAAACTTACTCGTTAACGTTTTTACACGTTGACGTGCTTCAGCAAGCTTCTCTTCTTGTTCCATGTTGTTAAGCGTGAGTCCGATAATCGCAGCGATCTCATCCATATCTTCTTCTTTAAAGCCACGAGAAGTTACGGCTGCCGTCCCGATTCGAATACCACTTGTCACGAATGGACTTTCTGGATCAAACGGAATGGTGTTTTTGTTCGTTGTAACACCAACATCATCCAACGCTTTTTCAGCCACTTTACCTGTTAGACCTAGTCCTGTTAAGTCTAGTAGAAGCAAGTGGTTGTCTGTCCCACCAGAAACGAGGTTAATGCCTTCTTTCTGTAAGCTTTCCCCGAGTCTTTTTGCATTGCGAATAATTTGAGCTGCATAGTCGTTAAATGACGGCTGCAATACTTCTAGGAAAGAAACTGCTTTTGCTGCGATGACGTGCATCAGTGGACCACCTTGAAGACCTGGGAAGATCGACTTGTCCACTTTTTTCGCAAATTGTTCCTCACAAATAATCAAACCACCGCGTGGCCCACGTAGCGTTTTGTGAGTCGTTGACGTTACAAAATGAGAATGAGGAACTGGGTTGTTGTGAAGACCAGTAGCAACTAGACCTGCAATATGAGCCATGTCGACCATAAGATACGCGCCAACTTCATCGGCAATCTCACGGAAACGTTTAAAGTCAATTTCGCGTGGATAAGCAGAAGCACCTGCAACGATGAGTTTCGGTTGATGAGCTTTAGCTAGCTCAAGAACCTTGTCGTAATCGATGCGATGATCATTCTCCGTTACACCGTATTCAACGAAGTTGTACTGAACACCACTAAAGTTTACTGGACTACCATGCGTCAAGTGTCCACCGTGAGAAAGGTTCATTCCGAGCACGGTGTCGCCATGCTCAAGAATCGTGAAGTAGACACCCATATTCGCTTGTGCACCCGAGTGGGGTTGAACGTTTACATGGTCACCACCGAAGATTTCTTTCACACGATCTCGTGCAAGATCTTCAACGACATCTACGTGTTCACAACCTCCGTAGTAACGACGACCCGGATACCCTTCTGCATACTTGTTCGTTAAAACAGAACCTTGGGCTTCCATGACCGCTTCAGATACAAAGTTCTCCGATGCAATCAATTCGATCTTTTCTCTTTGGCGTTGTAATTCATCTTGAATAGCTTCAAAAATGGCAGGATCTTGACTTGCGACATGTTTCATCTTACAGTTGTTCCCCTTTCCCTATCCTTTTTTTCTAGTTTATCACGAATTGCTATAGTGTGAGCGTGGACCTCCAATATATTTTGGACGAGTTCTTGCCATCGTGACGATCGCTTGTCCAACCTTTGGGTTCGACGGTCGAACGGGCACAGCCACGTGTTTCAAATGCATTCCGATCAACGTGAGGCCGATATCAACACCTGCGTCAGCCGCGATATGTTCAACGATGACACGCTCTTGCCCTTCTGAATAAGCATAAGCGGCCATCGCTCCACCAGCATGACGTACAGGTATTACGTTTACAATTGGAAGGTGATGAGCATTCGCGAACGACCGCGGTACGACGAGGGCTCGGTTAATATGCTCACACCCTTGGTACGCAGGAATTACCCCCGTCTCTGAACAGATTTGTTCAACCGCTTCTACAATAGCTTTGGCAATTTCTTCAGAGCCTTCTGTGCCAATGTGTTTTCCCGCAATTTCACTCGTACTTGCACCAATCACAAGTACGTCACCGCCTTGAAGTGACGCCTGATCATTTAACTCAGCGAGCAAGTCTCTGACCTCACTTGTGATTGTCATGTTTGATCGAGCTCCATCATCTTGTCAACACGACGTTGGTGACGTCCTCCTTCATACGGAGTATCGAGCCACTTTTCAACGATTGATGTTGCAAGACCAGGTCCAACAACGCGCTCACCCATAGCTAACACGTTCGAGTCATTGTGAAGACGTGTCATTTCTGCACTAAATAAATCATGAACGAGGGCACAACGGATGCCTTTGACTTTGTTCGCAGCGATCGACATGCCAATTCCTGTTCCACAAATTAAAATGCCTCGCTCGTAATCTCCGCTTGCTACCGCTTCAGACACAGGTTTTGCAAAATCAGGGTAATCGACGCTGTCCATTTCGTGAGCACCAACATCTTCATACTCAATTCCCTTTTCATCTAACAGTGGTAAAATTTCTTTCTTTAAACGAAGACCCGCATGGTCTGATCCAATAATTACCTTCATGACTTTCCCTCCACTAATCTTGGTTTTGCAGCTTGTATTAGTCTTTCCATTTGTTCCTTTGCGATGCGGTACTGCTCTAAGCTTCCTCCGAATGGATCCTGGATGTTCGCATCGGGTTCACCTGCAAATTCACCGAGAGTGAAAACCTTTTGCTTTTCGTTTGGAAAGATTGAAGCAATTGCATCTTGATGATTCGCAGTCATCGTCAATACAATATCCGCCCAACCTAGTAACGATTCGTCGAGTTGTTGCGCCGAGTGATCGTCCAAGCTTTGACCGAATTCCTTTGCGAGTATCGCTGAATGCTCTGCCGCTTTTGAACCTGGAAATGCATGGATTCCCGCAGATTGAACGTCGACTGTTGCAGTATGGTGTTTGAGCAGTGCTTCAGCCATTGGGCTTCGACACGTGTTTCCGGTGCACACAAATAATACGCGCGTCACGCTATCCATCCCCTTATAAAAACTCTATACCACTATCATATGTTAAATAAATTGAAGAATAAAGGGATAGGCTGAATACACACCAAATAATGAAAGAACAATTCCTGCTAATAGTTCACCGTAGTCTCCAATCCGGTTTCTAAACAAGCTTCCTAGGCTTAAGCCAATTAGCGTCATGAGCATCGTTACGAAACCGAATATGAGAATGACAGCAGTTGCCTCCGCACCAAGTGCGCCAAGTGATACTCCGACAGAAAAACTATCTAGGCTCACAATAAATGCAAAAAATAGCACACCGATCCCTCTTAATTGGTATGATTGCTCCTTTTTCCCGCTTACACTTGTGAAAATCATTTGTATACCGATCAACGCCAGAATAACTCCAGCAACAAAACTCGCAACTCCTGCGCCATAAAAGTTAGAGATCCATGCACCGAGCGCCATTCCTGCAAGAGGCATAATCATATGAAACACACCGACACTCGTAGCAATTCGCCACATTCCCGATCGATTAATGCCAGGGCCAACACCAAAAACGAGCGCAATCGAAAATGCGTCCATACCTAGAGCAACTGCCATCACAATTAAACTAAACCACTCAAACATAAAAAACCCCCTTGTCTGTTGTACAAGGGTATGCAGACAAGCAGGGTTTTAGACGTTCGATGCAGCTTTATTCAATCGATTCATAATGGCTCTTCCGAGACCTTTATCTTCAAACGTTTGAAACACAAGGACATCAACATTCGGCACTACATCGTCTACCTCACGCAAGACACGATAGACATTGCTAGAAATCGCATGCAAATCAGATCCCGCTCCAAGCGTAAACACAACATCCGCTGTAACTCGTTCGCGCCACTCATCAATGACGGCAACTGCCGTACGTTTTCCTGATCGCTTCAATTCGCGGAGGACGTCGTTCGTATGCTCAAGCCCTGTCGTTAACACGAGTTCTGTATTCGGGGCATAATGGCGATATTTCATGCCTGGTGAACGAGGTGCTTCCTCTGTCAAATTGATCGAACGATTCTGCTCAAATTGGAACCCTAAAGCATCCTCCATCATTTCTTGAGTAACTCCGCCCGGTCGCAAGATGACAGGTTCTTCACCACTTACATCAACAACAGTTGATTCAAGTCCATATCCTGTAGCACCACCATCAATAATGGCATCAATCCTGCCGTCGAGATCTGCTTTTACGTGACTAGCACGCGTTGGACTTGGGCGACCAGACCGATTGGCACTCGGGGCAGCAATCGGTAATTTTACAGATTGCAATAACGTTAACGCTAATGGATGATCTGGCATACGAACAGCGACCGTATCAAGTCCTGCTGTCACAATATCTGGTACCCCGGATTTTCGTTTCATGACTAACGTCAGCGGACCCGGCCAAAATGTTTCAACCAAAATAGTAGCCATTTCATTTACTTCTAGAACCAATGTGTCTAACTGTTCAATGTGTCCAATATGTAGAATGAGTGGATTATCACTCGGTCGCCCTTTCGCTTCGAAGATTTTAGCCACCGCTTCTGTGGATAACCCATTCGCACCTAACCCATAAACCGTTTCTGTCGGAAAGGCGACAAGACCGCCTTTTTTCCATATATCCACTGCCTTTGAAACGCTTTCAGTGTCTTGAAAGTTATTCACAGGCAACCAGTTTGTATGTTGGTAACTCACACGTATTTCTCCTTAAAATGTAAAATTCCCCTTTATAACAAGGCTTTTGACACTGTGTACACCGCTGCCGAGTTATCCACAATTCGAAGGGGTTTATCCACATAGGTGTTTGTTGTTGAGGATAACTCTTATGATTTTCCACCAAACCAATTGTCCCATAATTCTGCCACAAAAAATGTGAATTCCGGCTCTGAATTATCCCCAGTTTTGTCTACATCCTCTGTTGATAACTCGACTTCCTCTTCTTCTATTTCTTCATCCGTTCCGATCCCTAAGTCAGTCAAACAGAGTGGCGGAAATAAGACACACCACCAATTTTCTCCGTTTCCATCACCAATTTCAATAACGAGTGCTTCATATAATCCTGCTGGGTATACGAGTGGTCCATACACTTTTGTTGGGAACTCCACGTCTTCTGATAATGAAACATCTACAGGTAGATCAAAACCATGTCGTTCGACGATGTCTTCTGCAATGTCTTCAATGTTTGTTAATTGCTCTGTAAATGTTGCTCTTGCCTCCGATTGCGTCGTCGCCCCTGTTAGCATTTCACGAGTATAAAGGGCAACTTCATCACGAACATCTCGTTTAATCTGTTGATGCACAAGTGCATCAGAATGCGAAAAGATTCGCAAACGGATTGCATCTTCAGGAATGCTATCTTCCGCCATCCAATATTGTTGTTGGCTTTCCCACGTACCGACGACCATAAATAAACAGATAAATGTATAAATAAGTGCTTGTTTCATGATCATTCACTCTCCCTCTCTACTGTTAAGCTTGGTCAGAGGGAGGGAGAGATAAACTCGTTTTCGTACGACAAATTTCTTATGTGATACTTATGATTCGATCTTTACCATTGAGGTCTTGATGTATGCGGACGTGAGCATGCGGAAATGCTTTTTCCATTAACGAAGAAACCGTCGGTCCTTGATCGTAACCAATTTCTAATAACACGATTCCGTCTTCAGCTAATATACCTGGAAGCTCCTCTGCTAAGCGCACGTAGAACAGGAGTCCATCTTCTCCACCTGCGAGGGCTAAATGAGGTTCTTGATTTTTGACATGCTCATGAAGTTTCTCCACTTCGGCAATCGGAATGTACGGTGGGTTACTGACGATTACGTTATACGTCTCACCTACGAGCGGGCCAGTCAAATCTCCTTCTCGAAAGGCTACACGGGTAGCTCCAAGCTTCTTTGCATTCCCACTGGCTACTTCAAGTGCACGCTTTGAGATGTCTGTTGCCACAACTCTCGCTTCTTTGCATTCCAAAGAGAGCGTCACAGAAATCGCTCCACTCCCCGTAGCAATGTCGGCAATCTTCGGTGCACGAAAGCCTTTTTCTTGCATCAATTTGAGTGCAAGCTCAATAAGCTCTTCGGTTTCTGGTCTTGGAATGAGCACATGTTCGTTTACGTTAAACTTCCGGCCATAAAAACTCGCTTGGCCACTAATGTATTGCACTGGCTCGCCCGCGATAAACCGTTCAATAGCCGCTTGATACGACACTTTTTGGTCTTCTCGTAACTCCTCACGACGTTTCAGTTGAAATTCGATGCCCTCCACGCCAAGAAGGTCTTCCATAATCCAGACCGCAGCATGTGCTTCTTTTTCTTTAGACTCTAAAAAAGACGAAGCCCAATTTAGGGCTTCGTATACATATGTTACGTCTTTCATTCGCTCGTATGCTCCATCATTTTTGCTTGCTCTTCAACAATGAGTTGATCAATAATTTCATTCAAGTTCCCTTGAAGAATTTGTTCGAGCTTTTGCAATGTTAATCCGATGCGATGGTCAGTAACACGACTTTGCGGGAAGTTATACGTACGAATACGTTCAGAACGGTCGCCTGTTCCAACCGCAGCTTTACGGTTTTCTGCGTACTCATCTTGTGCTTCCTTTTGGAACTTATCATACACACGGGCACGTAATACTTTCATCGCTTTATCGCGGTTTTTGATTTGTGATTTCTCATCTTGGCAACTCACGACGATCCCAGTCGGCTCATGTGTGATTCGCACAGCAGACATCGTCGTGTTAACACTCTGGCCGCCTGGACCACTTGAAGCAAATGTGTCCACTCGTAAGTCTTTATCGTGAATCTCTACCTCAACTTCTTCAGCTTCTGGAAGTACAGCTACCGTCGCTGTTGATGTATGAATTCGTCCACCCGACTCCGTAGATGGAATACGCTGCACACGGTGTGCGCCGTTTTCGTACTTCATCTTTGAGTATGCACCGTCACCATTAATGGAGAAAATAATTTCTTTGAACCCACCAATGTCAGTCGCATGCGTCTCAATGATTTCCGTCTTCCAGCGATTCTGCTCCGCAAAACGGCTATACATTTTAAATAAATCCCCTGCAAAAAGTGCCGCTTCGTCACCGCCTGCCGCACCACGAATTTCAATAATTACGTTCTTATCGTCGTTCGGGTCTTTAGGAATAAGGAGGATTTTCAGTCGTTCTTCAATTTCAACTTTACGTTCTTGAAGCTCTTCAATCTCCATTTTAACCATTTCAAGCATATCCGCATCAAGATCTTCTTCGTTCAACATCACTTTTGCATCGCTCAATTCAGATGATGTTGTTTTATATTCGCGGTACGCCTGTACAGTCTCTTCTATGTTCGATTGCTCTTTAGAATACTCACGTAGCTTGTTTGTATCACTTATGACTTCAGGATCACTTAACCATGCATTTAGCTGCTCGTAGCGATCTTCAACCGTTTGAAGTTTTTCAAGCACATTCTTCACCTCATTTTTCTTCTAAATTTAGTATAGTATAAGGAAGTAAGTTGGTCAAAACGGGTTCTGCTCTTGTTCCATGTGAAACATTACTAGGAGGGGTACGATGAAACGTTACGTCATTATCGGTGGAGATGCCGCAGGCATGAGCGCGGCAATGGAACTAGTACGAAATCGAGACAAAGAAGATACGATGATTACAACCATAGAGAAAGGTGCAATTTATTCTTATGCTCAATGCGGCCTTCCTTATGTGATTGAAGGAGCAATTGAACACGAAGATCATTTAATCGCGCGAGACGTCGAGACGTTTCGAAGTCGATATGGCATCGATGCTCGGACGAATAGTGAAGTCACATCCATTGATTGTGAGAAAAAATTTGTTTACGTACAAAGTGAGAACAAACAAGAAACGATTGATTACGATACACTTTTGATCGCCACTGGAGCGAGCCCGATTGTGCCTGACATTCCAGGCAAAGATCTTAAAGGTACACATACATTAAAAACAATTCCAGATTTACAAAACTTACAAAAAGACCTTCCAGACGTGTCTCACATCACCATTGTTGGAGGCGGGTACATCGGCCTTGAGCTGACCGAAGCCCTCGTTACGCAAGGTTATGATATTTGTCTCATTCAAAGAAACGACCAGTTGGCTCCTGGTATTGACGACCAACTCGTTGAACACTTACATGATGAAGCACGACTCCATAATGTTGATTTGCGATTATCAGAACAAATTGAAGCAGTCCAAGGCACAACGCGTGTGCATGCTGTGAAAACAGATCAAAGCGAGATATCAACTGATCTCGTCATTTTCGCAACAGGAATCGAGCCGAATACAGCCTTTCTATCTGACTGCTCTGTTACACGCTCTAAAGAAGGAGCGATTTATGTAGATGAGTACTTGCAAACGAGTGTTCCCGACATCTATGCCGCTGGTGATTGTGCCCTTCAATATCATCGACTAAAAGAAGAAGCTGATTACGCTCCATTAGGAACACATGCGAATAAACAAGGGCGTATTGCAGGAATGAACATGAGTGAGCGACTCCCTCTTCGTCGCTATGAAGGGATGACAGGTACGAGTATATTCCGCTTTTTTAACCTTGATGTAGCGATGACTGGCTTATCTGAAGAAGAAGCTACGGCTCTTGGACATGATGTTGGCACCGTTCACTATACAGGCTCTCATATTGCTGGTTATTTCGAAGAGAAGAAGCCGATTCACCTGAACCTTGTCTACGATCGTACGAGCGATCAATTTCTCGGTGCACAAATTATCGGTAAAGGCGCTGATAAACGTATTGATGTCGCAGCTACTGCACTTTATTCGAAGTTAACGTGTGAGGACATTGAGAATTTAGACCTCGCTTATGCTCCACCTTATAACGGTGTTTGGGACCCGATACAACAAGCGCTTAGAAGGCGTGAACGCTAACAAGCAAGCCTTATGATAAGGCTTGCTTGTTCATCATGATCCCATGTTTCCCCTAATGAAATCTGTAGACGTGGCATACGTATACAAATGGAGGTTGTCATCCAACAACAATCTTTTTGATTGTGCACTATCATTTTGTCCGTGAGTGTTAGTTATGATGTTCGGAGATCTAAGGAAATTGAACAAAAAAAAGACAAGTGGGAGTCCCCCTGGCTTGTCTTGAACATTACATGTTGTATTTCTTTTTGAAGCGATCGATACGACCACCAGCATCAGCAAGCTTCTGCTTACCTGTGTAGAACGGGTGAGAATCAGAGCTGATTTCAACTTTAATTACAGGATACGTATTGCCGTCTTCCCATTCTGTTGTTTCAGCTGATGATTTCGTAGAACCACCTAGGAATTTGAAGCCCGTGCTTGTATCTAAGAAAACAACTTTTTGATATTGCGGATGAATTTCCGTTTTCATGAAGTATTCCCTCCTCCCTCTTACGCAGAGGTCTTTTCACACATAAAAAGATTATAACAATGGGACAGCTATTTTTCAAGTTCTACAATAAGACTTTTCAAAAATTGGCATTAAACGCCGGACTTTGTTTTTGAACGTTGTCTTGCCTTGTCTTGTTCCATACGTTCGAAAAACTCTTCATTCGTCTTCGTATCCTTGATCCTACGGATGAAATGATCCACAAACTCTGGGGAATCACTCATCGTTTTACGCATCGCCCACAGGCTTTCTAAGTGGCCTTTTGGTACGAGCAATTCTTCTTTACGAGTCGATGAGCGGCGAATATCAATGGATGGAAAGATCCGTCGTTCAGCAAGCTTACGGTCAAGATGTAGCTCCATGTTCCCTGTTCCTTTAAATTCCTCGTAAATCACATCGTCCATACGTGAACCTGTATCCACGAGAGCCGTTGCTAAAATTGTCATACTTCCACCTTCTTCAATGTTACGCGCAGCTCCAAAGAAACGTTTCGGGCGGTGGAATGCTGCAGGGTCAATACCCCCAGAAAGCGTACGACCACTAGGAGGAATAACAAGGTTATAGGCTCGCGCAAGACGAGTTAAACTATCCATTAAGATGATTACGTCTTTACGTTGTTCTACAAGACGCATCGCTCTTTCTAAAACGAGTTCAGTTACTTTAATGTGATTCTCTGGCACTTCATCAAACGTCGAGTGAACAACTTCACCTTGAACAGAGCGCTCAATATCCGTTACTTCCTCTGGACGCTCATCAATCAGTAATACAATTAACTCTGCATCCGGATGATTTTCAGAGATGCTATTTGCGACTTGTTTGAGTAAAGACGTTTTCCCTGCTTTTGGTGGGGCTACAATGAGTCCACGTTGTCCAAAGCCAACTGGCGTTACGATATCGATAATACGCGCAGATAATCGCCCTGGGTTTGTTTCAAGTTGAATTTTCTTATTCGGAAACAAAGGCGTTAGTGCAGGGAAATGGGGGCGTTCTTTCGCATGGTCTGGCTCGTCCCCATTTACAGCCGACACTTGCAATAAACCGTGATAGCGCTCATTGTCTTTAGGCTTTCTTACTTTGCCTGAGACACGATCTCCATTTCTTAAGTCAAAACGACGAATTTGTGAGGCAGAAATGTAAATATCTTCTGAGCTCGGTAAATAGTTGATCGGACGTAAAAATCCATACCCTTCTGTCTGAATGATCTCTAGAACACCTTCCATAAACATGAGACCATCTTGTTCTGCTTGTCCTTTTAATATTGCAAAAACAAGCTCTTGCTTCGTTAATTTACTGTAGTAGGAGATCTTCAGCTCTTTTGCGAGCTTATATAAATCTCGAAGTGTCTTTTGCTCGAGTTCAGCTAATGAATAACTCAAACGTCTTCACCACTTTCTTAAGTTACTTATCATTTCAATTGAATTCATTGTTAGTTGTCTTGGGATCATTACGAAAGGCAGGACATTAGAAGGAAAACTTCGAATGTTATGGGAGGTTTGGAAAAACAGATAAAGCGAGAATTCATTGTACCTAACGTACCATACTTTTGGACGAGTTGGGAACAACGAATTCCGAAGTATTAGTATTACGAATTAATTCTTCATGAAAAAATCGGGTTTCTTTGCAACGTTATGCTTACCATCAATAAAACGTACGGTTCCTGATTTCGCCCTCATAACAAGTGATTGAGTGGTTGCTTTTGTACTCTTATAATGAACACCTTTTAATAGTTCTCCATCGGTAACACCAGTCGCTGCAAAAATACAGTCATCTCCACCGACGAGGTCGTCCATAAATAACACTTTCGATGTGTCCTCAATCCCCATTTGATGACACCGTGCTTCTTCCGCATCGTCTTTTGGTAATAGACGACCTTGGAATTCTCCCCCGAGACATTTCAATGCTACTGCAGAGATTACTCCTTCAGGAGCTCCCCCTGTTCCCATTAATAAATCCATACCTGTTTCATCAAATGCCGTATTAATTGCCGCTGCGACATCACCGTCTTGAATGAGCTTAATTCTCGCTCCAGCTTGGCGAACCTCTTCTATTAACTGCTTATGACGATCACGTTGTAAAATGCTGACAACGAGGTCCTCAACATCTTTGGATTTCGCTTTTGCGACCGCTTTCAAATTCTCTTCCACTGTTGCATCAAGACTAATGACTCCAACAGCCTCAGGGCCTACAGCAATTTTCTCCATATACATATCTGGAGCATGCAACAACATTCCGTCGTCGGCAACTGCCAAAACTGCAAGTGCGTTCCACGTACCAGCAGCTACAATATTCGTACCTTCAACAGGATCAACGGCAACATCCACACGAGGTCCAAAACCATTTCCGAGCTTCTCCCCGATATAAAGCATTGGCGCTTCGTCTTTCTCGCCCTCACCGATGACGACGGTCCCTTTCATCGGGATCGTATCGAATACATCACGCATGGCGCTTGTGGCTGCATCATCCGCTTCTTCTTTCATTCCCCGCCCCATCCAGCGTGCTGCAGAAAGCGCTGCTGCTTCAGTAACACGCACGAGTTCCATGGATAAGCTACGTTCCATTGTATCATGCCCCTTTGTTATGAACTTTTTAGTTGCTCTTGCTCTTCCTCAGTCATCTTCTCCCGCCAAAGCTTTGCACCGAGTCCTTTTAATTTCTCTTCAAGAGATTCATAACCTCGATCGATATGATGAACGCCTGTAATTTCCGTAACGCCATCCGCCATAAGACCAGCAATAACTAGAGCAGCTCCTGCTCTAAGGTCGCTCGCTTTCACACGCGCACCTTCGAGGCGCTTCCCACCGTTGATCATTGCTGAACGGCCTTCGACTTTAATGTCTGCACCCATTCGGCGTAACTCATCGATATGTTTAAAACGTGCATTGTAGATGGTGTCTGTAATAATACTCGTTCCCTGGGCCTTTGCTAACAATGAGGTAACCGGTTGTTGCAAATCTGTCGGAAAACCTGGATGAACGAGTGTTTTAATGTCGACACCCTTCAAACGGTTGTTGCTTCCTTTTACATAAACGGCATCATCATCACTATCAACATCAACGCCCATTTCATCGAGCTTAGCGATTAATGATTCTAAATGATCAGGAATAACGTTTTGAACAGCTACATCTGAGCCCATACAAGCTGCAGCAATAATATACGTTCCCGCTTCAATCCGGTCTGGGATAATGCTATGTGCACAACCCTTAAGCTTCTCCTTACCTTCAATACGGATCACATCGGTACCTGCACCTTTAATATCTGCACCCATGCTAGATAGAAGTGTCGCTACATCGATGATTTCAGGTTCTTTCGCGGCATTTTCGATGATCGTCTTCCCTTTTGCTTTCACAGCTGCAAGCATAATGTTAATCGTTGCACCAACGCTTACGACGTCAAGATAAATCTTCGCACCGACTAGCTCATTTGCTCGTAAGTAAATCGATCCTTGTTCGTTTGTTACGACAGCACCAAGTGCTTCAAATCCCTTGATATGTTGATCAATCGGTCGTGGACCTAAGTTACAGCCTCCAGGAAGACCAATTGAAGCTTTTTTAAAGCGTCCGAGCATTGCCCCCATCATATAGTACGATGCGCGCATCTGCTTAACTCGCCCGTTCGGAAGTGGCATTGGCATCACTTGTCTTGGATCAATCGTCATTGCATCACCGTTGTGGTTCACACGACCACCAATATGCTCAACGAGTTCAGCTAACACTTCCACATCTGAAATATTCGGCAAATTGTCAATCGTCACTGGTGAGTCCGCTAAAAGCGCAGCCGGTATTAATGCGACCGCACTGTTCTTCGCTCCACCGATTTGAACTTCTCCATGTAGTGGATGCCCACCCTCAACCATTAACTTATCCATGTGCTGCGTCACTTCCTCATCCTTCGGTTTAAATCTTAATTTTTAAGCAACTGTCTATGAACGTAACCTTCCCCTCTTTCTAACTAGAATTGTCAAAAAGAGAGGAAGGTAGACATTATCCTTTTTGGTTTGTTACTTTTTCCCAGTCTGCTAAAAACTTCTCAATGCCTTGGTCTGTCAACGGATGTGCTGCAAGTTGCTCAATAACTTTATACGGGATTGTTGCAATGTCTGCACCGCGTTTTGCAGACTCTGTTACGTGAACAGGATGACGTACAGATGCTGCAATGATTTGTGTATCAATGTCGTGTGTTGCAAAGATATCGGCAATCTCTTCAACAAGGTCTAAACCATTGCCACCAATATCATCAACGCGACCTAAAAACGGCGATACATACGTCGCCCCAGCACGTGCTGCTAAAAGTGCTTGCACACTTGAGAAAATCAGCGTTACGTTCGTTTCAATGCCGAGTTCTTTAAACACTTTAACTGCTTTAAGTCCTTCAACTGTCATCGGGACTTTCACCGTAACATTCGGTGCTACAGCAGCTAATTCTTTCCCTTCTTCAATCATTGCATCTGCTTCAAGTGCGATCACTTCTGCACTGACAGAGCCGCTTACAAGGGACGTAATTTCTTTAAGACGTTCTTTAAAGTCAATGCCCTCTTTGGCTACAAGACTTGGGTTTGTCGTTACCCCGTCAAGAATGCCAAGGTCGTGGGCTTTTTTAATGTCTTCTAGGTTTGCTGTATCAATGAAAAATTTCATGCTCTCACACCTAACCTTTAGTTTGCTTTTCCTGCTGATCCAAAGTCGCGCATTTTGCCTTTAACGGTTTCTTTAATTGCATCTCGTGCAGGTCCCATATATTTTCTTGGGTCGTATTGGTTCGGGCTGTTCTCGAACACTTCTTTAACGGCGTTCGTTGCAGCAATTTGGCTTTCTGTGTTTACGTTAACTTTTGCGTGACCGTACTCAATTGCACGCTTTACATCGTCAACTGGAAGACCTGTCCCTCCGTGAAGCACGAGTGGTGTTAAACCAACAAGCTTGTTGATCTCTTCCATTTGCTTAAATCCAAGATTTGGTTCGCCTTTATAAGGACCATGAACCGATCCGAGTGCAGGAGCAAAGCAATCAACACCTGTTTCTTTAACAAGACGCTCACACTCTTCTGGAATCGCATAGTTCGCTTCTGCTTCATCAACGACGATATCGTCTTCTTGACCACCAATGCGTCCAAGTTCCGCTTCAACAGAAACTCCGACTGCATGTGCCATTTCAACGACTTTCTTCGTTAAGGCAATGTTCTCTTCTAATGGGTAGTGAGAACCGTCAATCATCACGGATGTAAAACCTGCTTTGATTGCTTGAGCACACGTTTCAAAGCTTGATCCATGATCCAAGTGAATCGCTACAGGAACGGTTACATTGTACGCTGTCATATAGGATTTCACCATATTAACAACGGCTTCAAACCCTCCCATATATTTCGCGGCACCTTCTGAAACACCGCAAATAAGAGGAGACTTTTCCTCCTCGGCTGCTTGTAAAATGGCTTGTGTAAACTCCATGTTGTTTAAGTTGTATTGACCAACGGCATATTGGTTTTCTTTAGCCGTTTTCAGCATCTCTGTCATGGAAACTAATGGCATAAGAATGGTTCCTCCTTAGTGACTGTAAATGATTCTCCGCTATTATATCATATTCCAATTTCATTTCGATATCTTATGTAAGCATTGCCTTTTCGACCAATTGTCGAATAACGGTAATGTCAAACGGTTTAGCAATTGATGCTGTTACGCCTTGTTCGTGTAATTCCTTATCAAAATTCAACTCTTCATATGCGGTCATCATAATCACACGTACGTCTGAGCCTTGTTTACGGATTTTCTTAAGGACGTCGATGCCGCTTAACCCTGGAAGCTTCACATCCAACATCACGAGTTCAAATGTCATCTTCTCCATCGCTTCTAATGCTTGGTAGCCGTTACTTGCGAGATGAACATAATACCCTTCTTCCATTAGGACAGCTTCAATTAGTTTTCGAATTCCTGCTTCATCGTCTACGATTAATACTCTTTGCAACTTGCTCACCTCTGAACAAAAAATGATCTTTCTAACAATCACCTCTTAGCGTCTTCTCTTTGACATGGTTTCTAGACTTCAAAGTAATATCCTCTTTTTTGGTAATTGATAATCGGTTAGACTTGTGGAAAGGATATGCTAGAAAGGTGATCGTTCAATGTTAAAAATGTACACAACTCAGCTACAACGTGTGTTTACAAAAATTCAAGAACAAGAAGAACAAATCGATGAATGTGGAAGACTACTCGCCCAAGCGCTCGTTGGTGAAGGATCGATTTATGTAGTGGGGGGTACACGCTACGATGCACTTGCTAAAGCGCTCGTACATAACCAAGATACAGTTACGCGTGTTGCTTCGTTAAATCTCCAAAAAGAATCATCACAGCTTACTTCTGTTGATCGATTAATTGTCATTACAGATGGAGAAGAGACGACGGAAGAAATTGAACAACTTCAAACAGCATTAAATCGTGAAACGCCACTTGTATTCATTGGACCTACTGCACCGTCATTACACGATGTAAATGGGATGGAACCTCCGTTCCATATTACGATAGAATCCAGGGGCCTTATTCCGAACCTTGATGGTTCAAGAAGCGGGTACCCAGAAGAACTCGCAATCGTATACACGTACCAGGCATTAATGTTTCAAATCCAAGAGTTGCTCGCTTAATGTTTAGAATCAGTGTACCACGAATCCATTAAAAAAAGCTGTTGAATTGCGATCCAATTCAACAGCTTTTTATTATTCTCCTAAGGAGCTCTTAATGAATTCTCTAAACAACGGTTGTGGACGTGTCGGTCTTGAGACGAATTCCGGATGGAACTGAGCTGCAACAAAGTACGGATGGTCGCTTAGCTCAACGATCTCAACGAGGCGATTGTCAGGGCTCGTTCCAGAGAATACGAAACCAGCTTCTTCAAACGCTTCACGGTATGCGTTGTTAAACTCATAACGATGGCGGTGACGCTCATATACAACTTCTTCACCGTATGCACGGCGAGCAATTGTGCCTTCTTTAAGCTTACAAGGGTAAAGTCCAAGGCGTAGCGTTCCACCAAGGTCTTCTACATCTTTTTGTTCTGGCAACAAATCAATAATTGGATTCGTCGTCTCAGGGTTCATCTCTGCCGATGCAGCATCGTCGAGTCCTAGTGCATGTCTTGCAAACTCTACTGAAGCGAGTTGCATCCCTAAACAAATACCAAAGAACGGTACTTTGTTCTCACGAGCATAACGAATGGCTGTAATCTTGCCTTCAACCCCCCGATGTCCGAAGCCGTAAGGTACTAGAACACCATCGACGTCTTTTAGCTGATCACTTACATTTTCAGCAGTAACACCTTCTGAATCGATCCAACGAATCTCAATGTCAGCATCAAATGCATAACCTGCATGTTTCAACGACTCAGCAATTGAAAGATAAGCATCTGGTAACGATACGTACTTTCCAACAAGGCCGATGGTCGTCTTTTTAGAAAGATGCTTCACTTTATTAACGAGCTCTTTCCATTCTTTCATATCTGCTTCTGGCTTTGGGGAGTCAATCTCAAGGTGCTTACAAACGATATCGTCAAGCTTTTGGTCTTGAAGATCTAAAGCCACTTGATACAGTGGATTTGCGTTGCGGGCTTCAATGACTGAGTTCTTGTTAATGTCGCAGAAAAGGGCAATCTTTTCTTTCATTTCTTCTGGAACCGGTTGTTCTGTACGTACGACAATTACATTTGGCTGAATACCAAGGCTACGAAGTTCTTTAACGCTATGTTGTGTCGGTTTAGACTTCATCTCGCCTGCTGCCGAAAGGTACGGAATCAACGTACAGTGAATGTACATGACGTTTTCACGCCCAACATCACTTTTGATTTGGCGAATCGCTTCTAAGAAAGGAAGACTTTCGATATCGCCAACCGTTCCGCCGATCTCAGTAATAACGACGTCAACGTTTGCTTCATTACCTGCACGGTACACACGGTCTTTAAGCTCGTTTGTAACGTGTGGAATTACTTGAACCGTTCCACCTAAATAATCACCGCGACGCTCTTTACGAATAACAGAAGAATACACTTTACCTGTCGTTACGTTGCTGTTCTGATTTAAGTTAATGTCAATAAAACGTTCATAATGCCCAAGGTCCAAGTCTGTTTCTGCACCATCATCAGTGACAAAAACTTCGCCGTGCTGATAAGGGCTCATAGTACCCGGGTCCACGTTGATATATGGGTCAAATTTTTGAATGGTTACATTCAGTCCTCGATTTTTCAACAAACGTCCTAACGATGCAGCAGTAATCCCTTTTCCTAGTGAGGAAACAACACCGCCAGTAACAAAAATATACTTTACCGCCATTTAATGAGCCCCTTCCCAATCATTCATCTAATCAATACTTAAAATCCTCATTCAATAAAAAAAAGTGACACCTCCGCCAAAACTTGGGGGGCACACTTCTCGCTTGTTACTCATTAATATCTATCATTCAAAGAAAATTTATACGCAGTTTGGACAAGCCCAAAATTGATTCTACCTTCGCCTTATAGAAAAGTCAAGCAGTCGAAATAAGTTAATGAAATTGCCTTTTTTAACAACTTCTAGTTAAAAAGAACATGCTTTTATCGAACTTGGACATATAGTAAAAAGGTACGTCACGAAAAAGGAGTGAAAAAGATGAGACAACCATATCATTTGTGGAACCCAAAAAGAGATTGGATTCGAGATGGTGGTTATTACCATTCCAATCAATGTTCTCAACTTCCTTTTGAAATTGTCATTAACAACAACCTGATTAACGGCCCTGGTGTTGTAACGACTCCTCAAACAAACCCGATTGTTTTCTAAACAAATAAGGCGGCCCTTTGGCCGCCTTATTGAATTCATCAGTCTAAAAGAGTTTAAAGAGACGTTAAGCAAAAGACTCTATTACGACTCATTATCTTCTTCGTCGTCTTCTTCATCGCTTTCTTGATCATCGTCATCATCATATTCATCAAACTCTTCATCACTGTCTTCATCGTGATCGTCTTCGTTTGCAATTTCATCTAACTCATCTTCAATGTCTTCAAATTCACGATCTTCTTCGACTTCTTCTTCTGGAGCTTGGAATGTGTTGCTTAAATCTTCATCCGATTTATCAACCGGATACCATTCTTTTAGACCCCAGTGGTTGTTGCCGAGGTGTACGAAACGACCGTCGATATTTAACGTTGTGAACAATTTCGTACGGCGATCGTCGAGTTGAGATTTTGGGATTTTTTTCAAATCTGCAACATCATTAAAGAAAGTATGAAATTCCGCAGGATTGTTTTTGTCTTTCAACATCATATAACTAATCTCTACGGCAGACATTTCAAGGATTTCATCATTGCTAAGTTCTTTAATGGTCAATGCAACCTACACCCTTTCGTAAGCGCTCGCTTCCTCATACCGTTAGCGGCGTGCATACCTACCATTATAAACATAAAAACAACCTTTATGCTATAAAAATTGACTTTCTTTCATAAACTCTTATTTCGGCGTTTTTAACGACCTCATAATCTCTTCTACTTGAAGGTCTGTATACTGTTCAAGCGTAAAATGTTTTCGAAGTGCCCAGCGGCGAAACGTCCACATATAGCCTTTGGTCATGATGTTCTCAGCAAGTAATTGTGCTTCTAGGTCTGATAACTCAATTTCACCATGTTCACGACATTCGATGAGCACCGATCGGATCCCTTCTGTCATACTACGGTCGCGGTTCAAAACATACGTTAGTGATTCTTTCGATAATGCTTTTGATTCTTGATACATAATCAATACTTCATCTTGTAATTCATCCATAACATGAATGAGACTACGCACGAGCTGTTCAATCCGCTTTCGACCAGGTAAGTTCCGATCGAGCATTTCAGTAAATCGCGTTTTTACACCGTCATGAATTGAGTCACATACGAGGTACAAGACATCTTCTTTCGATTCAATGTACTCATATAACGTGCCGATGCTAAAACCAGCGGCTTTTGCAATTTCCCTCGTCGTCGTACGATGAAAACCTTTCTCTTGGAAAAGTTTGACGGCGGCTTTTACCATTTGCTCTCGTCGTTTCTTAATGAGTATTTCATCTTTGACCATTGCCGGAACGTAACGCTTTACCATCAGCACTCCTCCTTATTTACCTGAGAGTAACCCTTTGCTGATCACAATTTTTTGGATTTCATTTGTACCTTCATAAATCTGAGTAATCTTCGCATCGCGCATGTAGCGCTCCACAGGATATTCTCGTGTATAACCATAGCCTCCAAACACTTGAACGGCTTCTGTCGTCACATCCATCGCAGCATCACCTGCATACAATTTCGATAGTGCAGAAGCATGACCATAAGGCTCACCATGTTCTTCTAACCATGCCGCTTGATACGTCAGCAGCCTCGCTGCTTCAATTTTGGCAGCCATATCCGCTAACTTAAAAGATATGCCTTGATGGTGGGCAATTGGCTTGCCAAACTGTTTGCGTTCTTTTGCATAATCGACCGCCGCATCGAGAGCTCCCTGTGCAATCCCAACCGCTTGTGCCGCAATGCCATTTCTACCGCCATCCAATGTTTTCATCGCAATTTTAAACCCTTCCCCACTATTGCCGAGTCGGTTTTCCTTAGGAACTCGACAATTTTCAAACATCACTTCCGTCGTTGGGGAAGAACGGACCCCTAGTTTTTCTTCTTTTTTGCCAGCGTGAAATCCTTCATATCCACTTTCTACGATAAATGCGCTAATGCTTTTATGATTTTCATCGGATGCCGTTTTGGCAAATGCAATATAAACGTCCGCTTCTCCGCCATTCGTAATAAAAATCTTTGATCCATTTAAGATGTAATCATCGCCATCTTCTTTAGCAGTCGTTTTCATCGACGCAACGTCTGAACCGGCTCCAGCTTCAGTTAGTGCAAATGCGCCTAAATATTTCCCTTCTGCGAGTGGCTTTAAGTATTTTTGCTTTTGTTCTTCATTACCAAAATGATGAATCGGCCAGCTAGCCAGTGATAGATGTGCCGAAAGTGTAACACCAGTACTTGCACACACTCTAGAAAGTTCTTCAATCGCAAGAACATAACTTACATAGCCACTATCCGCACCACCATACTTTTCTGACCAAGGAAGCCCTGTCAAACCCAGTTCTGCCATCTTTTCAAAAATCTCCCGATCAAAACGCTCTTCATGATCTCGTTCAGCAGCCGTTGGTGCTACGACTTGTTTCGCAAAGTCACGGACGGTTTTTTGAATCATTTGTTGTTCTTCTGTTAGTTGAAAATTCATTGTTGACTCCCCCTCTAGTTGAGCAATTGTTTTGCAATAACCATACGTTGAATTTCGCTCGTTCCTTCATAAATCTCAGTAACTTTTGCATCTCGGAAATACCGTTCAATGTCATACTCTTTCATATAGCCATATCCCCCAAATAGTTGTAACGCTTCAGTTGAAACGGTTACTGCAGCCTTTGATGCAAGCAATTTGGCGATGGAAACTTCCTTCTTACAATCGAATCCATTCTCATATCGATTCGCAGCATGATAGACGAGACACCTCGCTGCTTCAACTTGCGCTGCAAGTTCTGCTAATTTAAACGACACACCTTGAAAATGATGGATTGGCTTTTGAAATTGCTCTCGACCTTTCGTATATTCAATCGCTAATTGTAACGCACCTTCTGCGATCCCGAGTGCCTGTGCGGCAATCCCAATTCGACCTGCATTTAAGTTCGCTAAAGCAATATTCAATCCTTTGTTTTCATCACCTAATCGGTTTTCTTTTGAGACCCGAACACTGTCAAAAATTAGTTCGCTCGTATTCGTACCGTGCATTCCCATTTTCTCTTCTTTTTTTCCGACAGTGAGCCCTGGTGTATTACCATCTACGATAAATGCTGTAACCCCTCTGCTCCCTCGATCTGGTGCAGTTATCGCAAACACGACATATACCTCAGCCGCTCCTGCATTCGTAATGAACATTTTCGAGCCCGTTAGCACGTAATCGTCACCATCACGGACGGCTTTCATTTTTAAAGAACCTGCGTCAGAACCTGAACTTTCTTCGGTTAACGCAAATGCGCCAATTTTGTTTCCTTGAGCAAGATCAGAAACGTACCGATCCTTTTGATCATCTGTCCCAAATTTAACGATCGGCAGTGTGCCGACTGACGTGTGTACAGAAAGAATGACACCGAGCGATGGCGACGCTTTAGAGATTTCGTGAATAGCCGTTATATAGGAGGTCATTCCCATACCAGCGCCACCATGCTTCTCTGGTACAGGGATCCCCATTAACCCGAGCGACCCCATTTTCTTAATCAATTCAAATGGAAATTGATCCTCTTCCATCGATGGAATCGATCGTCTCACTTCTTGATCTACAAATCGTTGGACCGTTAGTTTCAATAAAGCATCTTGTTCTTTCACTCTTAAATCCACTCGGCGCCACTCCTTATACGTAAAATTCTGAGCGATCGCTCATTCTCGCTCCAAAGAAAGGTAACGTTTATACCGGTTAGTATGACGACTGTGGAACTTTGATCATGATGGCGTCACCTTGACCGCCTCCACTACAAATTGCGGCAATCCCAATGCCACCACCACGTCTTCGCAGTTCATAAGCTAGGGTTAATACGATTCGATTCCCACTCGCTCCAATTGGATGACCAAGCGCAACCGCCCCACCGTTTACATTGAGTTTATCTTCTGGAATACTACCAAGTTGCTTACCAACAAGAGCGACCATCGAAAAGGCTTCATTTAATTCAAACAAATCAACTTGCTCTACGTTGATGCCCGTTTTCTCGCATAACTTCTCAATGATTAACCCTGGGGTTTCTGGGAAACGTTCTGTTTCAACTGCAATTGCTGTATGTCCAACAATCTCAGCTAAAGGCTCCTTCCCACTTGCCTTAACGGACGCCTCATCCATTACCACAACAGCACTCGCCCCATCATTAACACCAGGAGCATTGCCTGCTGTAATCGTTCCGTCTTTTCCAAAGACAGGAGAAAGCTTTCCTAATGCTTCAAGCTGAATGTCATGACGGATGGCTTCATCTTCCTTCACAACAACATCGCCACGTCTTGATTTCACAGTAATCCCTACGATTTCCTCCGCAAACTTGCCTGATTCTTGCGCGTTCTTAGCACGCTTGTGTGATTCATACGCAAATCGATCTTGTTCATCTCTACCAATCCCAAATTTCGTTGCACTTTCGTTTCCATACACACCCATGTGAACGCTTTCAAAAGAACACGTGAGTCCATCATGAACCATGCTATCAATGAGCGATATGTCGCCCATCTTCTGACCAAAACGAACACTCTTTGTAAAATGAGGCGCTTGACTCATCGATTCCATTCCAGCCGCCACAATTTTAGAACCATCTCCGCTTCGAATAATTTGGTCAGCAAGTGTAATGCTTCTCATGCCAGAGGCACATACTTTGTTAATGGTCTCTGTCTTCACTTCCCATGGAATGAGTGCAGCTCTAGCTGCTTGCCTTGATGTGAGTTGACCTTGTCCGCCTTGTAATACATGGCCGACAATCACTTCGTCAACTTCATTTGGTCGAAGCTCACTTCGACGCAATGCTTCTGCCATCGCACGGCCGCCAAGTTCCATTGCACTCACCGTGTGCAACGCCCCGCCCATGCGACCAAACGGTGTTCTTGCACCTTCCATTATGAACGACTTTTTCAACTTACTCACCCTCTTATCCTAAGGATTCCCGAACAGCCAAAGCCGTTCGGGATGAACAAGTTATGCAGATACAGTTTCATTTTGTTTCACGCCAATAACTGAACGTTCTAGAATTTCTACGATATCTAATGTTTCAACGGATTCTTCGACTTCTTTGTCTTTTGTACCGTCGCTTAGCATCGTTAAGCAATACGGACAAGCACTACCAATCATCGTCGGATCCACAGCAAGCGCTTGCTCCGTACGTGATACGTTAACTCGTTGCCCGGCTTCTTCTTCCATCCACATCATACCGCCACCGGCACCACAACACATGCCGTCTTCACGGTTGCGATCCATTTCCACAACTTTAAGTCCTGGAATCGCACGTAGAATTTCGCGTGGTGGATCATAAACCCCGTTATAACGTCCTAAATAACAGGAATCATGGTACGTAATCGTTTCATTTAATTCATGACTTGGCTTAAGTCTTCCGTCTTTCACTAAGTCCATGAGTAACTCTGTGTGATGATACACTTCGACGTCTTCAAGTCCGAATTCCCCATACTCGTTTTTGAACACATTATACGCATGTGGGTCAATCGTGACGATTTTCTTCACGTCATTCTTTTGGAACTCAGCGATATTCGCTGTTGCAAGCTCTTGGAATAAAAATTCATTCCCGATTCGACGTGGTGTGTCTCCAGAGTTCTTTTCTTTATTGCCTAAAATTGCGAACTTCACATCGGCTTCATTCATTAACTTCGCAAACGATGCAGCTATCTTCTGACTTCTCTTATCGTATGAACCCATACTTCCGACAAAGAACAAGTATTCAAACTCTTCATCGCGCTTCTTCATTTCTTTTACTGTCGGTGCATCGATATCTTCACGACTATCACGCCAGTTTTCGCGCTCTTTTCGGTTAATCCCCCACGGGTTACCTTGACGCTCAATATTCGTCATTGCACGTTGAGCATCTGGGTTCATTTTCCCTTCAGTTAAAACGAGGTAACGGCGCATGTCGATAATTTTATCGACGTGTTCATTCATAACCGGACACTGATCTTCACAGTTACGACACGTCGTACAAGCCCAAAGCTCCTCTTCAGTAATAACATCACCGATCAAGTTCACATCATAACTCGCTGCAGCTTCCTCGCTACCTTTAGCTGCAAGCTGGTTTGCAGTTGCACCGCTAAATGCATAAGCCGGTAGCCAAGGGCTTTGTGAAGTAACAGCTGCACCTTTTTCTGTAAGGTGGTCGCGCATCTTTAATAGAAGGTCCATTGGCGAAAGCATTTTACCACTTCCTGTTGCCGGACACATATTCGTACAACGACCGCACTCTACACACGCGTATAAATCCAGAAGTTGCTTTTGATCGAAATCTTCAATCTTTCCTTTACCGAATACTTCTTTGCTTTCGTCTTCGAAATCAATTGACTCGAGCTTACCTGTAGGCTTCGTTGGTCCAAGCCATACATTTGCAGGTCCTGCAATCAAGTGAGCATGCTTTGATTGTGGAACGTACACTAAGAACGAAAGCAAGAAGAGTAAGTGCAACCACCAGAACACGTAGAACAATGCAGTTGCTACATCTGGACCTACAAATGCCATCCCTTGAGCAATAGCTGAGGATGCAGGTTCAAATACTGACCAGCTTGCGTACCCTTGTACAATTTGATCCATACCCTTAGTCATGAGCTTAAAGACCATAACGCCTGACAAGAAGATGAGTACAAGACCAGCTTTCCAATTGCGTTTCAATCTCACAATCTTCTCAATATAACGACGGTAAAACGCCCAAACAACACCGAATAAAATCATGACTACAACGAGCTCTTGCGAAAGTGTAAACCACGGATAAAGCGGTCCTAATGGCAGATGACTTCCCGGATTTAACCCTTTCCAAATCACATCAATTGCACTAAATTGAACAATTAAAAATCCATAAAAGAAAATTACATGAATGATACCACTCTTCTTATCTTTCAGTAATTTCTTTTGCCCAAAAACATTCGTAAGTACGGCATCGCGTCTTTCTTTTGACGTAAGAATAAACTTCGCTTCTTGTCCAAGCTTAATAAAACCGATTCGCGTTGTTACTAATTTTGCGAATAAAAATACGGCATACACTGTAACTAACATGAAAGCGATTACATGAATCCAGTGAAAGACCTCCACGAATGACTCTCCTTTCCAAACCCTATGAATTTTCTTTCTACTATTAATAATTAGTATAACAAAAAAGCGACTGAATGACTATTCATTTGTAAATTTCATTCATGATTCCACTCATTTCGGGCAAAGTAACAGTAAAAGGAGTGACTGTTATGGCTTTAACGATTTTCTTTTCTATTCTTTTCCTCCTCATCTTATTCGTCATCTTGGTCGTCCTCGATTTTCGTGGCGGTCGCTCCAAACACCAAGCACAAGCTACAGATGCCGTGATTACTTCGAAACGCAATGGAAAAGCCGAATTGATTGATGATGGACAAGTTTTTTTTAATACATTATTCCGAGATATTGAAACGGCTCGCGATCATGTTCATTTATCGTTTTTTATTTGGAAAGAAGGAAGAATCGGCGAACAATTGCTCGCTCTTTGCGAGCGCAAAGCTAGAGACGGTGTGCAAGTGCTCATTCTTGTAGATCGATTAGGAAGCGCGATTACAAAGCAAGTCAAAACAAGAGTAGAACAGTCTGGTGTTGTTTTCGCATACACACATTCACCTAAATTTCCTTATTGGTTTTATAATGCGAATCGACGTTACCACCGCAAAATTGCGGTGATTGACCAACGAACAGCTTATATAGGCGGTTTTAATGTGGGCGATGAATACATTGGCAAAGATCCGAAATACGGATTTTGGCGCGATTTACACATTCGCATTGAAGGGACCATTTTAGATGACATTCAACAACGATTTTTAGACGATTGGGAAGGGGCGAGAGCACCTAAACCAAATCTCACAACAACACCTAGTGACAAAGTAGGAAAGGAGGTCTTCCAGCTTTTTTATTCGGAAGGCAAAGGGGTTATCGACAAATTAAATGAATGGCTTAATCGTGCTGAGCATTCCATTACCATTGTTACCCCTTATTTTATCCCAAGCAAAGTCTTACACCATACGCTTATGAACAAAGCACGTAGAGGTATTTCCGTTAAAATACTCATTCCAGATATTGAGGACCATCCGTTCGTGAAATCAGCTGCCTATGGTTACTTGCCTTCTCTAATGGAAGCAGGTTGCAAATTTTATCGTTACAAAGACGGGTTTTATCACGGGAAAGCGATTGTCATTGATGGAAAAGAAGCCCAAATTGGTTCTGCAAATTTTGATAAACGTAGCTTTCATTTAAACGATGAGCTTGACCTTGTTGTTCCTGGTGGACCCTTTGTGCAAACGATCGCAACGACACTTCGAAAAGATATTGCAGGGGCTACCCCTCTAACCCTTGAAGAAGTCAAAAACCGTAGTGTGCTAAACAAAATTAAAACTAAGATTGCCGTTATGATTTCTGAATTTCTCTAAATAAAAAGATGCTGCCATTAGACAGCATCTTTTTATATTTACTCACTACAGTCGAAGTTCTTGGGGGGTGTCAAACTCTTCGTCATTTTTATAGCGGATCACGCTCGGTTTTAAGGCAAGAACCACAAATTCCTCATCTTCAGGACCTGAGTATTTTTCTGCTACTTTTTCTGACCATGCTTTTTGTTTTTCTGTGGCGTCCGTTACAATTGTTGCGGTCGCTTCAATTTCAACAAAGCTGTCGTTTTTTTCATCATAACCGAGTAAAATATGAACATGGGCATTTTCTTCAATGTCCTCGACTTTATGCGTATGTCTGCCTGTCGGTGTATAAAGCATTAATCCATCATGATAAAAGGTCATATAACGAGCGTATGGACGGTCATCCTTCATCGTAGAAAGTACGCCAATTCGATTTTCTTTTAGCACTTCGATCACGTGCTCTTTTAATTGTTCGTGATTTGACATCCGCAGTAACCTCCTATGGTTTCATTTCATAGTTACCATTCCCTGCATGTCCGACTTTTACTCTATGGATCTTTTCAGCTCTAATGATAAAGGTGTGTTTTTATGAAAAAAAAACGCAAACCATCCTCTGCATTGCCGGGGAGTACGATCGGTTTAATTAGTCCATCAGGTCCAGCGAAGCATGAAAGTTTCGACAAAGCGACTGCACTTTTGCAAAACTTAGGGTTTAACGTGACGACAGCTCGCCCTTTTCGTGAATACCCTGGCTATTTAGCTGGGTCAATTGAAGAGCGCGTTGAAGAATTGCACACACTATTCGTCGATCCTGATGTTGATGCAATCCTTTCCTTACGTGGTGGATATGGAAGTGCATCGCTCCTTCCCTATTTAGATTTTGATTTAATTGCTAGGCACCACAAACCGTTCTTAGGATATAGCGATGTAACTGCTTTGCATATCGCCCTTTGGCAAAAAGCGAAAATGGTCACCTTCCATTCTCCTATGGCAACTTCTGATCTACTTAAGGCACCACAATCATCCATTGATCATCTCCTAGCTTCACTTCAAGCCGAAACGTATCCTGGTAGGATTATGAATCCAGAGAATATACCATTAACAACGATGATGCCTGGGATTGCAGAAGGTGAATTAGTAGGTGGAAACTTATCGGTTTTAACGAGCTTAATAGGGACGCCATATGAATTGGATTTACGAGGAAAGATCTTAATTCTTGAAGACGTTGGTGAAGAACCGTATGCGATTGACCGAATGTTAACACAATTGCATTTATCAGGGAAACTTCACGATGTGAGCGGCTTTCTAATCGGGACGTGGGAAGGTTGTGAGTCTGAAGACTACAAAGATGGAGATACCGTCGAAGACGTCCTTACACGTATTCTTACACCGTATAAGAAACCGATGCTTTCTAATTTACAAGCTGGCCATAGCCGACTTCAATTGACGCTCCCACTCGGAGCTCGAGTAAGGATCGATGCAACAGCTCAACACATTTATGTTTTAGAACAGGTGGTGCTTCCTTCATGACGTTAAAACGAGCAAACGAATTACTTCCTTGGCTCACTGCGATTCGACGGGATTTTCATGAACATCCTGAATTAAGTACACAAGAGTTTCGAACGATGGACCGCATTTGCCATTACTTAGATGAACTTTCTATTCCATATGAAAAAGGAATTTTTAATACAGGGGTTGTTGCCACCATTCAAGGAGCAAAGGAACATCCTGTCGTTGCTCTTCGCGCAGACATGGATGCCTTACCAATACACGAACAAAATGATGTTCCTTATCGCTCAAAAAACGATGGGGTCATGCATGCGTGCGGACATGATGCACATATGGCCGTCCAACTTGGGGCAGCAAAGTTATTACAAGATGAGCGCAACCACTTAAATGGTACGATTAAACTGTTATTCCAACCAGCAGAAGAAACTGTAGGTGGGGCATTACCGATGATTAAAGAAGGAGTACTCGAAAACGTGGAAGGAATCTTTGGTTTGCATGTAGCACCAGAGATTCCAGTCGGCAACGTCGGTGTGCGCTACGGACAAATGAACGCCGCCTCCGATGCTTTTTATATCACCATTCACGGTAATAGTTCACATGCAGCTTACCCTTCTTCAAGTGTTGATGCGATCGTCGTTGCAAGTTATGTCATTACTGCTCTTCAAACGATCGTAAGCCGCAATGTTGATGCTCGTGATAGCGCTGTACTATCATTTGGAATGATTCAAGGAGGGAACGCCCGAAATGTGATTGCGGACTCGGTTACGTTTGAAGGGACGTTACGAACGCTACTTCCAGAAACACGTGACTATGTCGTCTCTCGGATTAAAGAGACCGTTGAGCACGTTGCAAAAGGATTTGGAGCAAGCGCAACGATTAATCACGAACCCGGTTATCGTGCGCTTATTAACGATGACTCGATGATTGATCACATCAAAAAATCGGTCACAACACTTCTCGGAAACGATCATCTACAGCCGATTGAGAAACCAAGTTTAGGCGTTGAAGACTTTGCCTTTTTCGCAGCAGAAGTACCGGGTGCCTTCTATCGTCTAGGTGTTCGTAATGATGCTCGTGGAATTGTTCATGGCGGGCATACGAATCGTTTTGATGTTGATGAAGCTGCGCTAGCCATTGGTGCTGCCATTCAGGTCGAAGCGGTACGACAATTTTTAAACGACTAAACTTTCCTAACGCTTAGCTCTTATGCTAAGCGTTAGATTTCGATTTTGGATAAAACACACCCGTCAAATGCTCAGAAACCTCAAACAAACGTAATGCACTTGCCTCGTCATATAACTCGTCTCCAATCGAATCAATAAACGGATCCCCGATTCGTCGTCGTTTTGAGTGAGGACCGACATATTCTCCACCATGAATCGACGGATGTAATGCTGCAAACAAAATTGATTTTGCTCCCCTTTGCGTCGATTGTGCAAAACGCTCTTGCATCAAATAGATAAGCCCTTTGGCTACTCGCTCCTCTCCCCGTGACAATAAATTTGACTTCGTAATCCCGGGGTGGCAAGCAACACTCTTAACGGCCCAATTGTTATCTTTAAATAACTGCTGCAAGCGGAGTGCAAACAGTAAATTAGCATACTTACTTTGACGATAATATTGAAACGGACGATAATGCTTCACTCCTTGAAGATCCTCAAAAAACATCGTTTTTTTGTGTGCTGCAAGACTACTAACCGTTACGACCCTTGCATGTGGGCTCGTTTTTAGCATTGGCAACAAATGCCCAGTCAGCGCAAAATGCCCTAGATGGTTCACACCAAATTGCAGTTCAAACCGATCTTCGGTTAACTTATGAGGTGGCATCATCACACCAGCGTTATTGATTAGAAGGCTTAATGACTCGTACTTTTTTTGAAATGCATCCGCAAACTCTTTTACGCTTTTTAGGCTTGCAAGGTTTAGTTGCATAACTTCGATCGAGTTGGTACGTTTATTCTCTTGGAGCTGTTTAACTACTTTTTTCCCTTTGTCGACATTTCGAACGGCAATGATTACATTTGCTTGTTGCTCTTTTGCGAGTGTACGCGCAGTTTCTAATCCAAGACCACTGCTCCCACCTGTTACAATGACCGTCTTTCCCTTAAGCTCATTGCTCATAAATTGCTCCTCACCCTCATTTGGAACCATAAAGGATTCTTTTATATTTGTTAAATATTTAATTTAGAATTCTTTTCGGTTTCATTTGGTGTATTCATCAATGTTTAATTGATATTGCTCGTTCTCTTTTTGAATAGTTACCGGATGACGACAAAACTCAGAGAGCTGTTCAGATGTTAGCAGTTGTTCTGTTTTTCCTGCTCTAAACACCCTCCCCTCTCGCAATAAAAGGGTCGATTTGAATGCGGGGAGGATTTCGTCAACTTGATGTGTAATGTAGAGAATTGTTGTTTTTTGCTCTTCTGCTAATTTCTTTACGTTCTCAAGCAGCTGCGCTTTTGAAAAGAAATCCAGTCCATTGCACGGTTCATCGAGCATGAGTATTTCTGGTTCTGCCATGAGCGCTCGTCCGATTAAAACGCGCTGTTTCTCTCCTTGTGACATTTGCTCATACGGCTGCCGTTCAAGGTAATTGATCCCTAAATCACTTAAGATTTTTTTAGCTTTATGCATTTGACGTTCGCTTGGATATGTATGTAAGCCAATGCTTGCATGCAGCCCACTTAATACGACTTCAATGCCGTAATTTTGGAGTTGATCATGCATCTTTTCTGAAAACGAAAAGCTGACGAGCCCGATTCTTTTTCGGAGCTCTTGCCAAGGGTACTGACCGAACTGCTTTCCAAATAAATAAACATCACCACTCGATGGAAATTGATATCCACATATAATGTTCAATAGCGCTGTTTTTCCAGCACCATTCATTCCGAGAATTGCCCAATGTTCTCCCCGTTCTACATGCCAATTAATCGAATCTAAAATGACTTTATCTCGTTTGAAACTAACGTTTTCTAACGTAATCATTCGTTCACACTCCTTTTCTTCTATATTATAGTAATTAGAATAGTAAAAAAAGTGAGAGCGAAACGAAAAAGCTAACGTTGTCAGATTGTCGTTAGCTTTTTTCTCGAATCTATTTGGATTTGCTCAATGACAATGTATACAAAGATTGTAGCCTAACGCGATTAACCCTTCATACTCCGCCGCACTTACGAGGAATTGCTGATCCTCTATGATAATTTGTTTATGTGCACATTGATCCGTCACGAATCGCGTACGGTGAATCACATACTTTCCATGGTCAATCATGTATTTAGACAAATAGACCGTGTCCCCTGCTTATGACGTTGACTCGTTGTTGCATCGCCCTAAATTAACCCTTCACTAACCCAATCTATGGTTCATCAACCACTTGTATGATTTATTAAGCATAAATCATACAAACATCCCTAAGCTTCTACTCACAAACGCTCTGTAAATCGTTGAATGATATGGTTCAGTTCTTTTGAACGTCTTGTCGGTACTTGGTGACCTACATCATCAATGTATACGGTGTGAACTTCACCCTTTGTAACCTGCTCATAGAAGTTAATTTGGTACCCTTGAACGTAGCGATCATGAACGCCATAAATAAGCAACAGCGGGACTTCCAACTGGTGCAAGCGCCTAGTAAAGTCCGTTTGTTTTCCAGCTGAATACCACGTTCGTAACACATCAGATCGTACACTTCTAACGGTCGCTTGGATTTTTTTACGCGTTATATGATGTTTCGTATGAGAATGGGACAACACGTATGCCATTAAAGACTGCCAATGGTGACTAGCCGCAAAAACACCAAGCTGAAATTCTCTCTCTAATAACAACGTATCAACGACCGGGAAACCACCGATTAAAATTAACGCTTTTGTACGGTTTGGGTAGGATAGTGCAAACTCAAGTGCTGGCAGTCCACCGTAAGAATACCCGCACAAGACAACTGAATGGTCTTTTTCAACGGTTGTAACGTCGTACGCATCCGCTGCCCATCTTTTAATCGTAAGTGGGACTTTACCGACCTCACTTAATCCATGTCCTCGTGCATTGAGCGCTACAAGCTTGTGTCCATTGGCTAATGATTTTTGCTCTCTGAACACCGCTGCTCCGAGTGCAGGTGGATGAAAAAAATAAATAGGTACGCCTTCTCCAAGAGTAAAATAGTGCAACCATGTGCCATCTTCTGTTTTTATTCGTTTCATCTCTTCCACCTCTTACACTTACGATGCCCGCAATTTAATCAGCTTAGTAATGCCAATCTATACAAAAAAGCCTTGGGGCTAAGCAAAGTAATCAGCTTAACTCCAAGGCTTCTTTTTTATTTACATTTTCTCTGGTGCGTGTACACCAATTAATGTAAGTCCGTTTCGTAAAACAGTCTGGGCTGCTTTAACGAGTGCCAATCGCACGTTCGTTAATTCTTTGTTCGACTCATCTACAATTCGTTCCGCATTGTAGTAACTATGGAACGTGGAGGCGAGTTCGTGTAAATAGTTCGGAATTCGGTGCTGTGCGTATTGATCTGCCGCACCTGCAATAACACTTGGGAACTCCCCGATCTTTTTAAGCAGCTCATAAGCTTTGTCTGAATCAATAAGCTCTAAATTAAGAGATTGTTCATCGTAGGTAATGCCTTTTTCTTCAGCTTGTTTAAACAAGCTACTAACACGGGCATGTGCATATTGGACGTAGTACACTGGGTTTTCATTAGACTGTTGCTCTGCAAGATCCATATCAAAGTCTAAATGTGTATCAACGCTACGCATCGCGAAGAAATACCGAGTCGCATCAAGTCCAACTTCTTCCCATAACTCTCGCATTGTTACTGCGTTACCCGTACGCTTACTCATCTTTACACGCTCACCGCTACGCATTAGGTTCACGTTTTGACCAATTTGGAAAGAGAGCTTGTCTTTCGGGTAGCCAAGAGCTTGTACGGCTGCTTGCATACGAGGAATGTATCCGTGATGATCTGCACCAAACAAGTCAACGAGATGATCAAATCCACGATCTAGCTTATCTTTATGGTAAGCGATGTCTGGAAGTAGATACGTATACGTTCCATCTTGTTTGACGAGTACACGGTCTTTATCATCACCGTAAGCTGATGACTTAAACCAAGTTGCGCCGTCTTGGTCGAAAGCTTCTCCGTTCTCACGAAGTGTTTCAAGTGTCTCAACGACTTTGCCCGACGTATAAAGTGATGTCTCAGAGAACCACGTATCAAAGCGAACTCTAAAATCGGCTAAATCTTGTTTTAGCTTTTCTAAAAGTTCTTGTAGTCCGAGCTCTCTAAATTTCCGTAGACGTTCAGTTTCATCCATCTCGACAAATTCTGATCCGTATTGTTCAGAAATACGGTTTCCAATTTCGACAATGTCCGCACCTTGGTAACCATCTTCAGGAATTTCAGCTTCTTGACCTTGTGCTTGTAAGTACCGAACCTCTACAGACTTTGCTAGGTTATCAATTTGATTACCTGCATCGTTAATGTAGTATTCTCGCTCAACCTGATATCCTGCCATGTCTAAAATGTTACTAAGCGCATCTCCAACCGCTGCTCCACGAGCATGGCCAAGGTGAAGCGTACCTGTCGGATTTGCTGAAACAAATTCGAGCAACACAGACGTCCCTTTTCCTGCATTCGACCTTCCGTACTCATGATTTTCTGTAAGAACAGCAGGTAACACATCGCGGAGAAAGCGTAAATCAAGGAACAAGTTGATAAAACCAGGTCCTGCAATATCCGCTTGCTTTACATAGGCTTTATCATGATCTAAATGATCCAAAATCGCTTGTGCAATCTCGCGGGGGTTTCGCTTTGCAATTTTCGTTAATTGCATGGCCACATTCGTCGCAAAATCCCCATGGTTTTTGTCTTTTGGCGTTTCTAATATGATGTCAGGTACTTGTTCACTGCTTGCAAGCCCTGAAGAAACCACAGCTACTTGAATGGCTTCTTTCATTTGTTCCTTCGCTTGGTCCAAGATGTTCATTGTTTACTGTTGCTCCTCCTTGATTTTTATCTTTACATCATAATGCCCCGCCAATTGTCCTTGCAACTCTAAATCATACGTAAAGGCCAATTGACCGAGCAATGCTTCCTCTTTAAACCATTTTATTTGGAGGTCTTCCGTTTTTGCTAACGTTTGAAAAGTTGCATACGCGGTTTTATAAGACCCCTCTGTTTCTTTACCTGGTGTATATTCTTGGCGCATTGATACGGCTCCTTGCCGAAGCACCGTTAGACTGCCCGGCTGAATCTTAAGCACCGTCTTAACTTCACCAATGTCCTCAAGTTGTTCGTTCCACGTCACAAACGTGCTTTGACTCTTTTTGACGAGTTGTCCAGAGCCACTAACTGAGATCTCTTTCTTTTCGCCCTCTTGTTCTACGTTCGTCTCCATTGTAACAAATACTGGAATGCCTTGTTCACTCATTTCGGCCTCCCCTTTCCTATTAATGAGTGTATCCAATCTGACTTTGCTCTGCAATTGCTCTACAGTAACATTCGCCCTTTCTTCAGAAATCCCCGTCTCTAACTTTGTCTAAAGACATCGAAAAACGCGGAGGAATTGAATCCCCCACGTTTGTTTAGTATTCCACTTTATCGATTTTACTTTTCCATTGTTCAAACGGCCGCTGATCATCTAAATCGAGTCGAACGAACGGGATCAGTCGTTCATTTTCAACTTTAGCAATTTCATCATAAATGAACGCATCGTCAAAACCGATCTTTGCGGCATCGTCTTTGTTCATCGCATAATACACATGTGTGGGGCGTGCCCAATAGATCGCCCCTAAACACATTGGACACGGTTCACAGCTTGAATAGATAATGCAACCGTCTAGCTGGAAAGTCCCTAAGTTTTTACACGCATCGCGAATGGCGGTTACTTCAGCATGAGCCGTCGGATCATTGTCTTTCGTTACGACATTTCCGCCTCGACCGACAATGCTCCCGTCTTTTACGACAATGGCTCCGAACGGTCCGCCACCGCTTTCTAAGTTTTCACAAGCAACGTTTATCGCTTCTTTAAGAAATCTCGAATGGTTTGTCATTGATTACACTCTCCAGTCTCTCTATATGTTGTGATCTTTGTAGGGTCACTCTCTTCGTCAAAAATCACGATCGTTCCTGCATATAAATTGAAAAACGGATTGATGAACTATGTTCCTTACCACTTTGTTCCTGATTATTCGTGATTTCTAACCTAGAAATCACGTACAGCTTACTTGTAAACCTCTCCTTTTCTTTGTATTATTAAATTTCAGTGAAGGAGAGAGAGGCGGCGGCTGTATGAACGTATCGAAGGCTTCACTTATACCGGGAATACTTACAATTGGACTCCTGACCGCATGTGGTCAAGATTCCGCCCAAGAAGAACTTCTAGATTACTTAAATGGTCCTTATGATGAGTTTCTAGATATGTATGATGAACTTAGCTATATTTATGATGATTATGAAGACGCTGGTTCACAAGGTGACGATGAACAAGTTCTTGAGATTATTCAAACAGATTTAATTCCTCAATACGATGAGATGTACGATCATTTAACGTCGCTTTCTTTTGAAGAGGCTGACATCGAAGCATTAAATGAACTGCTTATTGAAGAAACGAGCTACAACCAAGAAGCTGTGCTTGCCGAAGAAGAAGCATATCGGATCGTTCTTGAAAACGGAGAAAGTGCTGATGAGCTTTTTAATGAACGAGACGAGTATTATGATCTCGCTGACGAAAAATTAATGGAATTTGATCAATTGTTAAATGAATTAATGGAAACGTATGATGTAGAATAATTTTTTTGCGATGAAACATGTGGTTTCATCGCTTTTCTAATTTGTGTCGGTTTTTTTCATAATTTCTCCTCTTACAATGAACCGAAACATCCATTATAATTACGAACGGAGTCGATTTTTAAATCTCGTTATTCGACAATAATGACCATCTATAACTAAATGGTTACATTGTGAAACGAAATCAATGGTTGATAGGAAGAACTAGATACTTCCAATGTCAGCACGGTTATTGTTTCAAATTCGAACATTATACACAAATACGACAAACCACAACTTATAGTGGTTTGCTTTTATTTTTGACACAACAAGTTGTGGTTTAGGCGTAGATTTTCAGGGTAAATAATGCTAAGATAGAGTTAACAAAGAGGATTGGAAGTGGCAATACATGACGATCATAATGAAGCATGATGGCGCTCGTAAGATGCCTTTTGACAAAGAGCGCTTGTTTGCGTTTATTGATGAAGTAACAACCGACATTCGTATTACTAAATACGTTGATCAATATAAAGAGAAAATCGTAAAAACCATCGAAGCAAAAGAAGAATATGCAGCAGCGGACATCACCCAACTCTTGCTTTTAACTGCCGCTGAGAACAATGACATCGCTGTGCCTGAATGGACATATGTTGCATCGAAGATCTTCCTTCGTGACCTCTATAAAAAAGCAGCATATAACCGTAGTTATGATGCAAAACAACGATACGGAAGCTTCTACGGCCTCCAAAAGCGTCTTGGTCAACTCGGCATTTATGATGTAACGATTTTACGCGATTACACACAAGATGAAATTGAAGAAGCTGCCAAGTTTATCGAGCCTGATCGCGACTACTTACTTACTTATGCTGGACTAAGAACATTAAGTGATCGTTACTTAGCGAAAGGCTATGACGGTAAGGAAGTCTATGAGTTGCCACAAGAACGCTGGTTGACAATCGCAATGACTCTCATGTCTCAAGAAGACCGCTCCAAACGTTTATCGCTCGTAAAAGAAGCATATTGGGCGCTCTCCAACCTCTACATGACCGTTGCAACACCAACACTCGCGAACGCAGGAAAGAAAGCTGGCCAACTATCAAGCTGCTTTATTGATACGATTGATGACAGCCTTCAAGGCATTTATGATTCGAATACAGACATTGCAAACGTAAGTAAGTACGGTGGCGGTGTTGGGGTTTATATCGGAAAAGTACGTGCTGCAAACTCTGATATTCGTGGCTACAAAAACACTTCTTCTGGTGTCGTGCCATGGATCCGTCAAATTAACAACACAGCAGTTAGTGTCGACCAACTTGGAACACGTGCAGGAGCTGTTGCCGTCTATTTAGATGTGTGGCATGCAGATATCTTTGAATTCCTCGACCTTAGACTAAATAACGGTGATGAGCGTAAACGTGCACATGACATTTTCACAGGGGTTAACTTGCCTGATATTTTCATGGAAGCTGTTGAGTCACGTGGTGACTGGTATTTATTCGATCCACACGAAGTACGCCGAGTATTTGGTTGGTCACTTGAAGATAGTTACGATGAAGAACCTGGTAAAGGAACGTTCCGCGATCGTTATGAGATGTGTGTACAATCAACAGAACTTACGAGTCGCAAAAAAGTCAAAGCAATTGATGTCATGAAGCGAATCATGCAATCCCAGCTTGAGACTGGAACGCCATATATGTTCTATCGTGATGAAGTAAACCGTATGAATGCGAACAAACATGAAGGTATTGTTTATAGCTCAAACCTTTGTACAGAGATTATGCAGAACATGTCAGAGACGGTTGTTATTGAACAAATTGAAGCCGACGGAGAGATCGTCGTTCGCAAAAAGCCAGGTGACTTTGTCGTCTGTAACCTTTCTTCAATTAACTTAGGACGTGCCGTACGTTCTGATGTGTTATCACGCTTGATCCCGATTCAAGTGCGTATGCTTGATAATGTAATCGATATTAACAACCTACCTGTACTCCAAGCACAGATTACGAACAAGAAATACCGTGCAATTGGGTTAGGAACGTTCGGTTGGCATCACCTGCTCGTTCAAAAAGAACTTTCATGGGATGATCCTAAAGCCGTGCAATTGGCCGATGAATTGTACGAGGAAATTGCTTATCGCACGATTCAAGCAAGTGCACAACTCGCAGAAGAAAAAGGAAGCTATCCTGCCTATGAAGGATCTGAGTGGAGCGACGGGAAATACTTTGAACGTCATGGTTACACTGAAGTTGACGAAGACAAAGCCTACTCCCACTATGAGCGTTGGCAAAAACTTGCAAAGCAAGTACAAGAAACAGGAATTCGTAACGGCTATTTAATGGCTGTAGCACCGAACAGTTCCACGGCCACGATTGCGGGTAGTACTGCAGGTATTGACCCAACATTTGGTCCAAGCTACGTGGAAGAGAAGAAAAACTATCGAATTACAGTAACTGCACCTGATATTACAGGCGAAAACTATAAATACTATGAGAAAACAGCCTTTCAACAAGATCAATTTGCAAGCATTGCTCATAACGCTGCTCGTCAAAAGCACGTAGATCAATCTCAATCGTTTAACCTTTATGTACCAGCTTCAATTAAGGCAAAGACGTTACTTGACCTACACATTTCTGCTTGGAAAGCAGGACTTAAAACGACGTACTACGTACGAAGCAGTAAGATTAACATTCAAGAATGTGAATGGTGCGCGAGTTAATGAAGCATGTTTTAGTGCTACATGAATCGTTAAGTGGAAACACAAAACGTCTTGCGGACCTTGTAGCTGAACTTCTTAAACAACGAGAAGCGATTGTCGACGTACAATCGCTTCGCACCTTTTTAAATGAGCCTAAAGCGCGTACACAAATGCAGCTTGAGCAGTATGATAAAGTACTCATTGGCACGTACACTGATGATTCCCATCAACCTCCTGAACTGATTGAAGAGCTACTCGAAACGTACGACTTAACCGAGTACAATGTAGCAGCTTTTGGCACCGGAGACACTCAGTGGGGAGACAGCTACTGCTATGCAGCCGATGTCGTTGCTAAAGAATCTCAATCAAAAGACCCTGTACTAAAAATAGAACAAATGCCTGCAAAAACTGACCTTGAAACAATTATTGAATGGCTGGAGGCGATTGGTAGTGAATAATATGATGCAAAAAGTAGCAATAATGGAACCGACCAACCCTGTTCGTTCAACAGGAATTATAAATGGCCGTTCAAGTGGTATTCTCAATTGGAATGACATTGCGTATCCTTCTTTTTACCGAACGTATCGAGAATTAATGTCTAATTTCTGGATTCCACAAGAAGTCAACATGAGCCCGGATTCAAAGTCGATCGTTGACTTAACAGAAGAAGAATTACGTGCATACAAATTAACAATCGGTCTACTTGCAACGCTTGATACTCCTCAAGCTCGCCTCATTCATGGTGTAAGTGAGTACGTAAGTGACGATAGTGTACATGCAATTGCAGCAGTCATTGCGCAACAAGAAGTTGTACACAATGAAAGCTATTCTTATGCTCTTTCTTCCCTATTTAGTTACGAAGAGCAAAAACAAATCTTTGACGATGCACGCCAAAACAAAACAATCATTCAACGTAATGAACGTGTTATGGCCGCATACGATGAATTTCTTAAAAACCCAACAGAACAAAATCTCGTGAAAGTTATTATCTATTCAATTATTCTTGAAGGTATTTTCTTCTACAGCGGGTTTGCATATTTCTACAACCTTGCACGCCAACAGAAAATGAACGCAACAGCTCAAATTATTAGCTTTATTAACCGTGATGAGCTCGTACACGGCAAGTTTATGTCTGAACTTTTACGTGCTGTACTCGGTGAAAACCCTCACTTAAACACAGAAGAATTAACAACATTTATCGAGCAAGAATTCCAATATGCTGTTGAGTCTGAGATTGAGTGGTCAGAAGAGGTTTTACAAGGACTTGTCGGGATTGACCTTGATGAAATGAGCACCTACATTAAGTACCGTGCCAACAAAATGCTAAAAACTCTCGGACTTGACCCAATCTATGAAGATGCTCATGATAATGGCATGCCATGGATTAAAGCTTTTGTCGATAACTTTGATGAAACAAAAACCGATTTCTTTGAAGCGAGAAATCGTAGTTATGAGAAAGTTGATGCTGATAACGGCTTTGACGAACTCTAAAACAAATCGTGTCATTATAAAACCCCCTGCGATTCCACATCAGGGGGTTATTTTACGTTCATATTTTGAAGGAAAATCGAGGATGATTTGAGTTTACAGAAGAAGAGCATACTGGTTTGGACTACTAAAAACGTCTTCCGCTTGTATTGTTCGCAGGGTTCGTAACGACCCCAGGACCGTTAATTAAGTTATTATTGATTACGATTTCGCCACAGCCACATCCACACTCTTCAACAGGTGACTTTGGTTGAGGACGACGACGACCTCTTGAACATCCACAATAGTTGCTTACCATGATGCATCTCACCTCCAGTACTACTCTATTGTATTGCGAACGAGTACTGCCTGTCACGACGCTTACCTATGCCCTGTCCTCCGCTTTTGCTGAAATTAAAAAACCACCCTCAAATTTTTTGAGAGATGGCTTTGAAAATTATCACCTTAACCAACAACTAAAAAGCGTTGCAATGATGACGATAAAAAGAAAATAACAACTTGCAAACACTAAATTCCTGCGAATGATGCTGTATGGGTTCGCTTGAAGCTGCATCGCTAATATCGTTGGAGTAACGTTAAACGGGCCAATCATGACCGTACCCATTCCAACACCAATCAATAAAATGCTCATGCCGTACGGGTGATGTGCAATGGCATCCGTTAAAAACGGTGAAATTAGGGCAATTGAGATCAAAGGATGAAAACCAACAAGTGCAAGACTAAAAATACAAATCGCTACGAGCAAATAAAAAACGATTAATACGCCTTCTGTATACGTGAATACGAACAACGAGTTCATGTAATCGAACCAAATGGTGTATGGAAACACTTCCACGAAAAAACCCGCCGATAAAAACAAGAAAAACAACCCGTGGAGTTGTGTTGTGTTACCACGTAAATACGTATAACTTAGCTTTTTAAACCGTTTTAATCTTCCAATCGACAGTGACCATAAAAAGGTGAAAGGCCCAATTAAAATCGTGACTGTAAACAAAAACGATTGAGGGATAAACCCATTAAACGTAAGCAAAACAACAATGAAACACGTAATAGCAATACCTAATTGTAGTAGTTTTTTCCGAAGCGTCTCCCCATAATCTTCTGTTTCTTGAATGATGTTCAAATCTCGACCTTTTAATTGACGACTATGTAAAAACCAATCAACACTAATAAAGATAAAGCTAATCGTTAGAAGTGTCGGTAACAATAACAAGTAACTTGTGCCGGTCATATCAATGGTTGATGCAACAAGAATCTCAGTGGGGCTCCATAATAAGACAAGTGCATACGCTCTTAAAATACTGTGCGCAAAAAAACGCTCAATAACTCCTTTGCCGAACTTCGTTAACTTGTTTTTGACCGTGGCTACAACAACGGGTACCGTCGCCACATTTAAAAATAACGTCAATAAGTACGACATAATCGACGTGCGTTTATACAATCGTACTAAGTTTGGTCTGGGCGGCATGCTGATCATTTTACTCAATGCCAAGTCGTATTTCCCTACTTTGATGATCGTACTCATAAACGGCAACACGAACAATAACGCCAATAACCCCGTCATCGAACCAAACAAATGAAAGAAATTTACTTCTTGTGGAACAGAAACAAAGTAGAATACTAACCCAAGCACGAAGAAAGAAAGACCAGCCCATTTATAAAGTCGGCTGGCTTTCGTAACATTTAGAATAATAATAAGAAGGGCAATAACTCCAATAAACGTCTTCACAAGTGACATAGCAAAAATCTCATTAACCATATAGAGCAAGACAATCATGAAGTATAAAATAAAAATCGCTTTCACCTACTTTTTAAGTGCGATCTCCTATATCGTAATCAATGATAATCGTTTTATTATATCACCTTTTTTTCAGTTAATTGTGTAATTTTGTTTGAATACTTTTTTCCACCTCGTACAAATAAAAAAACTGCAGCTGTACATTCACACAGCTACAGTTTCACTCCTCCATCACGCGCTCTACAACATCAAGAACAGTTTGTAGCTCTTCCATTGGAATTTGACCAGGAGCTGAACTCTCACTACCAACAGCAAACGTCATCGCCGAACCACATGCCCCGCCCATCATACGAGACAATGCACCTAATCGTCCCATAGACATCGTTACGATTGGAATGGGCAAGCCTGCCGCTGCTTCTTGTGTTGCTTGCATGAGCGTTAGAACATCTTCTACAGATGTAGGCATCACAGCTACTTTGCCAATATGAGCACCTTGTTCTTTCGCTTCGGTTAGCTTTTGCACAATGTCTTGTTTTGATGGTGTTCGTTCAAAGTTATGGTAAGACATCAGTACTTGGACACCATACACCTTCCCGAACTCCACCACACGATCGATCTCTGCTTGTTCTGAACTTAATTCTACGTCAATCGCCCAGATTAAACCCGTCTGAACGACAGCTTCATAAAGATCAAATACTTCTTGTTCCGTAAGTGTGATGTTTTCTCCACCTTCACGACTCGACCGACGTGTAAACAGAAGCGGGATGTTCGCTGAACGTTCATAAATTTCTTCGGTTAAGCGCAACACACCTTCTGTATCGTGCAAATCAGTTACATAATCAATCCGCCATTCGATCACATCTGGTTTTTTCTTAACAATCTCATCAAGTTGGGTCATCAATTGATGACGATCTTTTCCTACGAGCGGTGTTACGATTAATGGTCTACGTTGCTCATCTTTTTCGATCGCTGTTAGTTGTCCTAAGTTTTTCATCAAATGTCTCCTTATGTAACTATGCTCGTCATTCAAATATACGTGATTAGTTCAACGTATTGAAATATATTCAACTGTCATTACCTACTAGTATACATATCGTGCTCCTTTTACAACACTGCACATTAATTGTATTCTTTTGTTACAATACAGAAGTAAAGAACGACCGACATTAACGAACAGAGGGGCAGTAATTACTTATGAGTTCTTATCGAGAAAAAAGCATTGTGTTCATTGGGTTCATGGGTTCTGGTAAGACCACAATCGGGGAACAAGTCGCTAAGAAACTTTATCGTGACTTTGTCGACATTGACGAAGAAATTGAAAAAGAATATGGCATGCCCGTTATCGATATTTTTAAAGTTCACGGTGAAGAAGCCTTTCGTTCAAAAGAAAAAGAGCTTATTAAAGGATACTGTGAGCGACCATTAAAGATTATCTCTGTCGGTGGCGGTGCGTTTATGAACGAAGAAATACGCGAAGTCTGTTTACAAAATTGCATCGTCTTTTTCCTTGATCTTTCGTTTAACGCTTGGAAAGAGCGATTGACATTATTATTGCCAAGCCGTCCGGTGCTACAAGGGAAATCAATTGAAGAAATTGAAGAGCTTTTCTACAAACGACAAGGCATCTATGCCGATCATAACTCAAAGTTTACGACGGACCACTTAGACATTGATGAAGTGAGTGATTATCTCATTAAGTCGTTGAAGACGTCTTGGGATTTATATAGTTAAAGAGAGATGGGGTAAAGGCTGATGGCCCTTACTCCATCTCTTCAACTCGTTGTAGGAACAAATCATGATTAAGCGCTCCGTAAGCGACACGATCGACTCGACCTTCTCGATCAATGAAATACGTCGTTGGCATCACTTGCACAAGGTATTCATTTGCGACCTCTGCACTTGTATCAAGTGGGATCGGAAACGTTAATTGCAATTCATCGACGAACTTTTCTACGTTCTCTATGCTCGTCTCACTATTTGTCGTATTCACTGCAATAATTTCTACATCCGCGTCTGCATCTTCATGAATCTCCTGCATATCAGGCATTTCTGCACGGCACGGTGGACACCATGTTGCCCAGAAATTCAAGATCACTCTCTCCCCACGGTAATCCGATAATCGAATGGTTTCACCACTCATCGTCTCTAGCTCAAAGTTAGGGGCTTGATCTCCTGGACTTAAGCCAGTCTCAAGGTCTTCATCCGCTTCTTCTCCTTGGTCTATAATCACATACGAATCTTCTTGTTCACGAAACGTATCGTACATAACACAAGCAACCATCCCGACTAAAACCGTAAGTAATACCCAACGTTTCATGATCAGCCCCCTTTCGTTTCTTTTGGCAACGACTTCACAGCGTCAACCAATATCATCACGATCACAAACCCAATCACTGCTACAGGAAAACTCCAATGGATCACAACGTGAAACAAGAAGGGATTTTGAAAACCTACAATGGCAATAAGCTGGAGGAGTGCCCATAAACCGAGACCAATCCATCCGGTCCATCGTTTCTGTATATGTTGAAAAATCTTCCATAATATCAGGGCAAATCCGCTTAAATAAACGAGCGTTTCAACGCCCGTGGATTGCACCGTAACATAGACCATTTCTGCAGGAATTAAGACGAGTAATAACCCTATGAATATGCGCTGTAACGCATGTTGATGACGCCATGATGCATAGAGAAAATAAACCATAACAATGATGGTTGCTAACCATAACTCTTGCCTACCACTAGGATAAGCAATTGCAGATAACGGATCTGTCACGAGCAATTCTGGCCTCATGACAAGCGTTCCAAACTGCATCGTCACAAACAATGTTAACAAACCATTGTATACGACCTCCCGAATCGCTTTGTCGTCACGGTGTTGCATTGGGGAGAAATAGCGTAAGAAACTAACTCCTAGTGCTACAGAAATAAACACGAGAAGCATCTCATATTGGATGACAAATGGTCCGAGTTGAAACATTTTAACCTCCACAAACCTCTAATTGTTGCCGCATGTGTCATGCTTTTCACGCCTTGTCGGCCTTAACTTCGTCTTACAATCTATGGTTCTACGTTTCTACTTCCAGCTATTCATCCCACCACGAACATTCACGACATTCGTAAACTGATTTTTCTTTAGTTGTTTTGAAGCTTTTAAGCTGCGCATGCCACTCTGACAGATTACAGCAATCTCTTTATCGTGTTCTAGTTCGTCAATACGGTTACTCAACGTGTGAAGTGGAATATTTATTGCTCCTCGGATGCTATGATTTGAAAACTCGCCTTCTGTTCTAACATCAACGAGTCGTAGATCTTTGTTACGAAGCTTTGCTTTTAATTCTTCTGTTGTAATTTGGCGGATGTTACCTGGACTCATTTGCTTAATAACATACATGATCACAATTGCAAAGATTAGTATTACGACAATAGACATAGTTACCCCCATCGATCACTTTAAAATCTCTTAAACAGTTTTTCATTTCTTACGTTTTCTATATCCATTATACAAATACCCATAAGGGTATGTAAACGAGCGACATCCCATTGTAAATTTTTCCTAACAGCGAGGTTTAAATTGTGTCATTTCTACCGACACTGTTTATAACTATAATTTACAAAATGAGGTGCTCGACGTGGAAGTCGCAACGAGACGTAGCCAAAGAAAAAAACGACGTAGGTTTTGGTTCCGATTTACCTTCCGTTCCACAATGGTTATCGCCATCCTATCGGTTCTTGCACTTCTTTTTATTTTTTCTTATTCCTATTTACTAGGCCCTCCACCGATGCAAGTGGCACAATCAACGTACATTTATGATGACGATGGCAATGTGGTAAACGAAACTCAGCAAGGACATCAACGAAACTGGACGAACATTGATGATGTTTCGCCTTTTGTTTTGGATGCCTTTGTTGCTATTGAAGATCGCAAATTCTATGATCATCATGGCTTTGATTACATGCGAATTGGGGCTGCGGTATTAAAAAACGTACAAACGATGTCTCGTAGTCAAGGGGCGAGTACGATTACCCAACAGTATGCCCGCAATTTGTTTTTAAATCATGAGAAGACATGGGATCGTAAAGCGAGGGAAGCACTCTATGCACTGCGACTAGAGTGGCACGTACCGAAAGATGATATCTTAGAAGGTTATGTAAATACGATTAATTTTGGACATGGTGCTTACGGAATAGAACGAGCGGCACAGCTGTATTTTGGAGTATCAGCAAACGACCTTTCTCTCGAACAGGCTGCCTTACTCGCTGGCTTGCCCCGAGGACCATCTTATTATTCACCATATAACCATCCAGAACGAGCAAAAGATCGTCAAGAACTCATCCTTTCTGAGATGAAAGACCAAGGTAAAATCACCGCTGAACAGTACGAAGAGGCACTCGCGACTAATATTGAATTCTCCGAAACTCAGCAAAGTCAGGAGCGTGTGGCACCGTATTTCCAAGACGTGGTTGAACGTGAATTGTTAGAGCGTTACGACCTCGACCCTGCAATCGTTGAAGCAGGTGGGCTGAAAGTGTTCACAACGCTCGATACGGACATGCAAAAAGCGGCTGAAACATATGTAGAGCAAGAAATGCCTGCAGATGAACCTCTACAAACGGCGGTTGTTAGTGTCGATCCAACGACAGGTGATGTAAAGGCAATGGTCGGTGGTGTGCATTATGATGAAAGTCCTTTTAATCGTGCATACGATGCGAGACGTTCGCCAGGGTCTACGTTCAAACCGTTTTTATATTATGCAGCATTAAAAAATGGCTTCACACCTGCAACACTTTTGCGTAGTGAACCGACATCATTTCCACTTAACGAAGATGGCGATTATTATGAGCCAGGAAATTACGGAGAAATTTACGCCAATGACTTTATTACGATGACCCAAGCACTCGCCTATTCGGACAATATTTACGCTGTGAAAACGCACGTTTTACAAGAGCCTGAAAGTCTTATTGAAACCGCTCAAGCGGCAGGTATTGAAAGTCCACTATCACCGAACTTGTCACTTGCACTCGGCGCTTCAGACGTTGGTGTATTAGAACTAACGGCGGCTTATAGTTCCTTTGCCAATGGTGGGGCTCGGGTTGAACCGAGACTAATTGAACGTGTCGAAGACGCTGAAGGCAACGTTTTAATTGACACTGAACCAGAAGTCGAACAAGCCTTTGATGAGCGACAGACGTACATGATGACTGAAATGATGCGTCATATGTTTAACAGTGAATTAAATGATTACACATCTGTAACAGGGAATTCTATTTCGCATCTCATTACACGCCCAATGGCAGGTAAGAGTGGAAGTACACCGAATGACAATTGGATGATCGGCTATACACCAAACCTCGTTACTGGTGTATGGGTCGGCTATGATGATAATACACCACTCGACCACCGAAAACACGGTCAAATCGCCAAAAAAATCTGGGTTAAAACGTTAGAAAAAAGTCTCGAAGGAGAGCTGAAACATGAGTTCCAGGTGCCTCGTGGTGTTGAGAATGTCGACATCGATCTTGCGACTGGTTTACTCGCTGATGAAGCTTGTGGCAATGCCTACACTGCAGCTTTTGTTCATAACACAGCACCAACTGAATCGTGTACCGAGTACTTGGAAAATGATGAACTAAATGCAGAAGAAGCAAAAGAAGAGATTAGCAAAGAAAAAGAAAAGCTGTTCGATCGTTTAAAACGATGGTTCTCGAGTAACGAGATTGACGGATAATTTATGTCACTCTTTAAAAGGACCCCAATAAAACGTGAGGGCACTGAAAAAGTATCTACTAAAGAACGGACAATCGAATTTAATCGAGGGTAGTGACCCCAAAAAGTTAGAGTTTGTTAAACAGCTGATTGGCTGGTTGATGTTCGATATTGAATCGGACTTTGACCAGCCAGTTTTAGTTTT
>NZ_JAFBEC010000002.1 GCF_016908595.1 Geomicrobium sediminis
GCTACCGGTATTTCAGGCGCCACTGGTATTACGGGGGCTACTGGCATTACTGGGGCCACTGGCATCACGGGCGCTACCGGTATTACTGGCGCTACGGGCATCACGGGCGCTACCGGCGTTACGGGCGCTACGGGCATTACGGGCGCTACGGGCATCACGGGCGCTACCGGCGTTACGGGCGCTACGGGCATCACGGGTGTTACTGGTGTCACAGGAATAGTTCCAACACTTGCTCAACCATTTTTTAATAGCAATGTTCAACCACAAGCGATCGCTTCGAATGCAAACGTACTTCAGTTAACCCCTAATCAGTACGCAGGGATAACGTACAATGCAGCGAACGGAACCTTTACTGTTGTTACGCCAGGTCTATACTTTATTGAAGTTACTTTAAACACTGCTAACCCTACGACGACAGGAGCTGTATTTTCTCTTATTATTAATAACAATACAGTTACTCCAGCAGCTCCTGGAGCAAATTCTGCTACTAGTGGTCAAATATCAGTAATTCGGGTCCAAAACTATGCCGCTGGCGACACCATTCAAATTAGAAACACATCAACATTCACAGTAAACATTGTCAACGGGGCTAACCAAGCGAATAGCGCAGGTCACGTAAGTATTTTCCGCTTTGCACCAGGGTTTTTAGGCACATTAATTACAACAACTTAATTAATAACGGCTCTCGTCTTTTGATTGAGAGTCGTTTTTTCGCTTATATTTACCGAACTTTCGGATTTAAACATCAATTTTCAGGGTATTAAAATTATAGCCTAGTTGGCTAATTTATTGTTGGAGGAGGCATCAGTTACATTGACGAACAATCGTGCAGTTGTTTACAAAGGTGCAGGTCGTGTTGAAGTTCAAGATACGCCTTATCCGGAACTCGTATTACGAGATGGTCCAGGTGTCCCGAAATCAAATGTTGATCGAAAATGTGAACATGGCGTCATTTTAAAGGTCATTACGACGAATATTTGTGGTAGTGACCAACACATGGTCAGAGGTCGGACAACCGCTCCTGAAGGTCTCGTTCTCGGGCACGAAATCACTGGTGAGGTAATTGAAGTTGGACGAGATGTTGAATTCATCAAGAAAGGTGACGTCGTTTCCGTTCCATTTAATATTGCTTGTGGTCGTTGTGTCATGTGCCAAACTCAAAAAACACATATTTGTACGAACGTTAACCCTGAACGACCTGGGGCTGCTTATGGTTATGTGGATATGGGTGGATGGGTTGGTGGACAATCAGAGTATGTGATGGTTCCTTACGCCGATTTCCAACTTCTCGTCTTCCCAGATCGGGATTTAGCATTAGAAAAAATTATGGATTTAACGATGTTAACCGATATCTTTCCAACTGGATTCCACGGCGCCTATACTGCTGGCGTTAAGATGGGATCTACAGTCTATATTGCAGGAGCTGGACCGGTTGGACTAGCTGCTGCTCACTCTTCACAACTACTCGGTGCATCTGCTGTTATCGTCGGTGATTTAAATGCAGAGCGTTTACAGCAAGCCAAGAGTTTTGGATGTGAAACAGTCAATTTAAAAGAACATGATCGTTTAGGAGAGCAGATTGAACAAATCTTAGGTGTTCCTGAAGTTGATGCTGCAGTGGATGCGGTCGGCTTTGAAGCTTCAGGTCACGGCGAGAGTGGTGAACAGCCTGCTGCGGTGCTGAACGCAATTATGGACGTGACGCAAGCGGGAGGCGGGCTTGGAATTCCAGGACTCTACGTTACAGATGACCCTGGTGGCGTAGATGAAGATGCTAAGACTGGTTCTTTGAAAGTACGGTTTGGTCTTGGTTGGGCGAAAGCTCATACGTTTGCGACAGGTCAGACACCTGCAATGCAGTACAATCGCAACTTAATGAAATCAATTCTTTCAGGAAAAGCACAAATTGCAAAAGCAGTTAACGCTCAGTTAATTACACTTGATGAAGCACCTAAGGGATATGAAGATTTCGACAAAGGTGCCGCAAAGAAATTTGTTATTGATCCACACGGAATGGTCAACTCTTAACTTTCATTTTTCATGTCACAATCAAAAAGACACCGCCTGTCGGTGTCTTTTTGAATTAGATTAAGCTAAGTACAATACTGATGACTACAATAAGGCCGATAATCATAAGGATCGTGCGTAACATTAGCGCACACCTCTTTTTGTTTGACGTACTTATGTATACCAACATTGACCGTTTTTCAAACAGAAAACAACAAAAATAAGTGGATTGAACTAGTAAAAGGGCGTCTAATGACACCCTTTTTAGAAGCTAATCACTCCAAAGCCCATAAGAGCGACAATAACTAGAATAACAACGGCACCAATGAATCCACCCATACCGTTTTCTCCACGTTTTGTCTTTCCTAAAGACATTTCCATTAATCCCATCATAACAATGGCTAAGATTCCTTTAATAACATACATCGCTGCCCAATTATACTCGATAAGCATTCCAATCCCTGAAACGATCATAATAATAAAGAACAGACGTAAAATCATATGCAAAATCGTACCTGCTTTACGCTTATGTGCTTTGTAAAGGAAATAAGCAATTACAAAGAAAATCGCTACAAATGCCCAAGATCCTTGATGTGAAGCAAAAAACATATTAAACATGCTCTCATCTCCCCTCTTTATGAATTACAATGACATCTTTAGTTTAACAGGATTGCCGATTACAAGCACTGATAAACCTCTTACTCTCTTTATCTTCGCAATTGAATATGAACATCTCATGAACAAACGAACATTAAGACAAAAAAATTCTAGATGCCGGGGATATACCCTACTATTTTTATAAGTTTAATAAAACGCAAGTTAAAATGAATACTAGATTTCATAAAAAAGCTCCTACTAAACGGATTAGTAGGAGTCAAAGTGAATCCATGCAATTTACTCAAGGAGTTACAGGAGTAAGTATATTTTAATCATTAAATTCCAATCTGTCTAGTGTGTTTTAATATATTTTTTTTGCCCCTAACGTTACGTAATGACATACAATAAACATTGAATGTATGCTCATCATTCCATTACACCTACATAAGGAGACTATAATGTCCGAAAAGAAACGCACCATAAAAGACTTCTATCATTTATTCCAACAGTATCGACCACGTATGTGGATCGTTATTGTAGCTATTGCTCTCGTCATAGGCGAGTCTTTACTTTCTTTAATCGTACCCTTAATTACGATGAATATCGTGAACGCCATGGTCGCTGAAGGCTTTCAACTTCTAATTATAGCTACCCTTGTTGTTGTTTTTGTCGCACAAATCATTTTATCCGGTGTTTCACTCTATATGATGATTTATGTTGGAGAAACGATCGTAGCAAGATTACGTACGACGTTGTGGAACAAAATATTGTATTTACCGATTCAATTCTTCGATCAACATTCATCTGGTGAGACGATGAGCCGAGTCACAAATGATACGAATGTAATTAAGGACTTCTTCACGATGCAACTCATTCCATTTTTCTCAAGCTTCATATCGATTATCGGTTCTGTCATTTTACTTTTTGTGATCGATTGGAAAATGGCGCTTCTTCTTGTCCTCTTTTTACCATTAGCGATGCTCGTAATCTTACCATTAGGTAGTCGCATGTATACGGTTTCTAAATCACTGCAAGATGAAACGGCTGCATTTCAAGGGGATTTAGGGCGTGTTTTAGGCGAGATCAGACTCGTGAAATTGTCCATTGCAGAACCTGTGGAAGAGAAACAAGGAAAAACACGGATTCAATCATTGTTTGGTTACGGGATGAGGGAAGGCAAGATTATGGCTATTGTTATGCCACTCATGACGACGGTAACCCTTGTAGCACTCGTTATCGTCTTTGGATATGGAGGCATTCAAGTCGCTCAAGGAACATTGACCGCTGGTGCACTCGTTGCGGTTGTCTTTTACATTTTCCAGATTATCTTCCCTGTGACACAATTGGCTCAATTTTATACACAGTTTCAAAAAGCAATGGGCGCCACCGATCGTATTCAATCGATCTTTGAATTTAATTCTGAGAAAGAAAAACTCAATTCATCGGAGAAAACCGATTTAACGGACCTGACGTTTAACAACGTATCTTTTCAATACAATACCGAGAAAACGATTTTATCTAACGTCTCTTTTACCGCACGCTCTGGACAAATGACAGCATTTGTTGGTCCAAGTGGCGCAGGTAAAACTACGTTATTCTCTTTGATTGAGCGGTTTTACCTCCCGAATGAAGGAAACATTTATTACGATGGTACAGATATTCAGTCGTATAAATTACATGATTGGCGTAGCAAAATCGCTTACGTTTCACAAGATTCCCCGTTAATGGCAGGAAGCATCTACAAAAACCTCACGTACGGCTTGGACGATGTTGATGAACAGACTGTGAAAGACGCCGTTTTAAAAGCGAATTTATCAAGCTTTATTGAAGACCTTCCGCAAGGATACTCAACCGAAGTTGGTGAGCGAGGTATACGCGTATCTGGTGGACAAAGACAACGACTAGCAATTGCTAGAGCAATTATTCGTGATCCTGAACTGCTACTACTAGACGAAGCGACCGCTCATTTAGATAGTCACTCTGAAGCGTTAGTTCAAGAAGCACTACAATCACTCATGAAAAACCGTACAACGCTTGTGATTGCACATCGGCTTTCAACCGTGAAAGATGCACATCAGCTCATTGTGTTGGAACGCGGGGTCGTGACTGGTGCTGGCAACCACCAAGCATTATATGAAAATCATCCGCTTTATCGAGAACTTGTGGATCATCAAATGATGAATGACTAAAAAACTGAGCTGGACGGAACAACCGTCAGCTCAGTTTTTTTATTTTTCCATTTCTACAAGTGTTTCAATTGCATCGATAATCGGTTCTTTATCGACTTCTAATCCGTCAAATTGTTCAACAACTTGACCATTTATATCGAGTAAATACGTTTGTGTCGAGTGGATAATATCATCATTTTCAGGATGAGATTGTACGACACTATTAAATGAACTAGCTGCAAAGCTTTCAACCTCTTCACGGTCATATCCTGTTAGGAAATCCCAATTAGAGAAATCTGCATCGTATTGTTCACCATACGCTTTAAGTTTTTCAGGTGTATCGTGTTCAGGATCTACCGTAAACGAAACAAGGTTTACGTCCAACCCTTTTTCATCTAACTCATTTTGCAAATTCGTCATGTTCGGTGTCATTAAATTACAAACAGTTGGGCAACGTGTGAAGACCATATTGACGAGGGAATACTTCCCTTTCAAATCTTCATTTGTAACGACTTCATTATCTTGATTCATATACTCAAATTCATGCAATCCTGTTGCCTCTGACTCTTGTTCTACTGCAGCCGTTTCATTCGCATCTTCCATACCCTCAACATCGGATGATTCTGAAGATCCACAAGCTGCTAATACTAACGTTAATGCTAACGCGCTCACAAACACCCATCGTTTCTTCATATAACGTTCCTTCCTCCTTTAAGTAGTCGTCTTGGGGTTCTCTTTCGTAAACAATTCTCTACTTTGAGGAATATGCAACAGCTTGGCAAACATGTCTACATTTCTAAACTGTTCTGATTTTCTCTCATAAAATTTCTAAGCAATGAGCTCTTAATCAAGCACACAAGTTTACGATGAACGTGTTCAGCTATACATGTGTCTTTATTCAGTTACAATTGTTGTCAATGTTCTACAAAACAGCTTATAATAAACGTAGTATGAGCTTATCATCAAGGGGGATCTATAACGATTATGTCAATTGCTAAAGCATTAACGATTGCAGGATCTGATTCAAGCGGAGGAGCAGGAATACAAGCTGACCTAAAAACCTTTCAAGATCTCGGCGTTTATGGAATGAACGCATTAACAACGATAGTTGCGATGAAACCTGAAGGATGGCATCATCAAGTATTTCCACAACCTGTCGATACAGTCGAAACCCAACTAAATACCATTTTATCAATTGGTGTAGATGCCATGAAGACAGGCATGCTCGGTTCTGTTGACGTCATTGAACTTGCTGCAAATAAAATAAAAGCACACAACCTAACAAACTCTGTCGTAGACCCAGTACTCGTTTGCAAAGGCGAGGACGAAGTACTACACCCAGAAACTGCAGATGCATTACGTGAAGTGCTCGTACCCGTTGCGAAAGTTGCAACACCGAATTTATTCGAAGCTTCTCAACTTGCTCAAATGGAGAAAATCACTACGATTGAACAAATGAAAGAAGCAGCAGGCAAAATTCACGAACGTGGTACTCAATATGTTGTTGTAAAAGGCGGAAAGCAACTCGAACACGATCGTGCGGTCGATGTTGTATACGATGGTAAATCCTTTATTGTCCTTGAAACCGAGAAAATCGACACAACGTACAATCATGGTGCTGGATGTACATTCGCCGCTGCAATTACAGCAGAATTAGCAAAAGGAAACGATGTACACGACGCAATTCGTACAGCTAAAGCTTTTGTGACAGCTGCCATTGAACACGGTGTTCGCTTGAATGAGTATGTCGGTGCAGTCCGTCACGGTGCATACCGTACTTTTGGTGGTCAAGAAACAAAGATTACTGAGCGTACCATATAATGACTTCAATAAAACGTCTCCTCTAATATGAGGAGACGTTTTTATTGTTTCACGCCTTCACATTCGCCTACTCTTTGCATAGGTTAATATGAAGACAATGAAGGAGCTGGTCTCTTTGAGCGATCAAAATGATAACCAAGAACTCCTCTTATTTATCGTCATCTTACTATTTGGTCTTTTCTCTCTTGGCTATTCAAGAGATGCTGGTGATGACGATGAGTTGGAAGTCGTAGCATTATCCTAATTCACTAGGGAGGCTGCAATCATGAGTGGAGATAAAAAGAATTCCAACAAAAATCAACTTACACCCGAACAGATCGCTGTGATTGCAGGGTTATTAACGAATGTCTTGAGTGTGAGGGCGATCTTAGTTGATCGAAATCAAACGGTGGAAATTATCATTCAAGGTGATTTAAGTAAAAAGAAAGACAAAGATAAAATGTTTAAAGAAGTCGCTAACATGCGCTTTGGCGATGTTTGGGATCTCTTTATGAATACAAAATAAAACCCTTGAACGAAAAATTGTTCAAGGGTTTTTCATATTAGATGACCTTTTTAGCTTGTTCGTAGCTCTGTTCACGCTTCTTTTCAACTTCAATCATCTTGTCTACGTCTGATTGATATTCCTGCGTGCTTACTCCGTGAGCTTGGTGCATTGCCTTTTCCATAAGTTCTGTGTAATTCATGGGCTGTTCATTGCTTTTCACGATTAATAGCCTCCTAAGTTTAACCATTTCAAAAAATGGCCTTACTATGGCTATTCCCGCTCTACTATGATTTAAACGTTAGATTTTCTTACCGATCCAAGAAGAAAATGATTGCAAATAACGCGTTACTGCTTTTTTTGTGCGTTCGTCAGTTAGATTACCTTTATCATCGAACTTTTCATTAGCCTTTGCGACATACACTTCAGGTTTTTGGAACACTTCCGAACCTGCGGCAATGAGTGCTTGTTTCACTTGCTTTTGCGCATGCGCTGTACCAAATCGTGTCGGTGATGCGCCAATTACACCAACGGGTAAGTTCCTTAATACGTTTTCATTCGCATCACTACCTACCCAATCAAGCACGTTTTTGATAACCCCCGGCATACTCTCATGATATTCAGGCGTTACAATCAACAAACCATCACTTTCTTTCAACGCTCGTTTAAGACTCAATACAGCCTCAGGATCACCATCTTCTTCTAAATCTCCATTAAATAGCGGAATCTCTTGAATCTCATACGCAGTGATCGTTACATCATCTGGTTTCATTGATACCGCTTCTGCTAATAGTTTTGAATTTAACGAATGCTGTCGTAAGCTGCCACTAATTGCAATGATCTTCATCGTATACACTCCTTTTTTAAACAAAAAAAGTGACTCCGCAGGGGACGGCGGAGTCACAACAGAGGATGAGGGATGCAGGCAGGGTGGGAATAACAGTAAATGATAGTCGCACACGTTACAGGGGGACATATGCTATATCTTCAGGAGGGCGTAGTTCCTGATACTGTTAAGAAGTTATGTGTACAAGCACGTTACCCGATAACGTGTTTACGCTTCTCGTATTCACCATTTACCCTGTTAGCTCTTATATACCTCAATAACTTACCTTTTAAACCAGATTTTATAAAAAAAATCATTATTTTTTTGTTTTTATTTATCGCTCTCTTTTTCTTCCATGAAAAGTGGTTTATGATAGAAAGGACAGTGAAATCTGTCAATCCATGTTTATTCTTATTTACAGGGAGCGATTACTAGATGGAATATCGTATTGAAAAAGATACGCTAGGTGAAATGCAAGTACCAGCAGATAAACATTGGGGTGCCCAAACACAACGTAGTGTTCACAACTTCCCAATCGGTTCAGAAAAAATGCCACGTGAAGTGGTACTCGGTTTTGCAATTTTAAAGAAAGCTGCAGCACGAGCAAATGAAAGTCTCGGCAAGCTCGATAGCGAACGTGCAGATGCCATTGCAAAAGCTGCAGATGAAGTTCTCGCAGGTAAATGGGACAGCCACTTCCCGCTTGTCGTTTGGCAAACAGGTAGTGGAACGCAATCAAACATGAACATGAACGAAGTTCTTGCGCGAAGAGGAACAGAAATCCTGCAAGAACAAGGAAAAGACATTACCATTCATCCAAACGATGATGTGAACCGTTCACAAAGCTCGAACGATACGTTCCCAACTGCAATGCACATTGCAGCTGTAAGCGATGTCAACCAGAGATTACTACCCGCATTAGCAAAACTTAAACAAACGCTACAACAAAAATCAGAGCAGTTTGACTCGATCATTAAAATTGGTCGTACACACCTTCAAGACGCAACACCACTTACACTCGGACAAGAAGTAAGCGGTTGGTATGAAATGCTTCGTAAATCCGAAACGATGATTAGCGAAAGTATTCGCCACTTGCACGACTTGGCTATTGGTGGAACAGCAGTAGGAACAGGAATTAACGCTCACCCAGAATTTGGTGATCGTACTGCCGGCTTCATTAGTGAATACACGTCATTCCCATTCCGTTCTGCACCTAACAAATTCCATGCGTTAACGAGTCACGATGACACGACTTACGCTCACGGTGCAATTAAAGCACTTGCTGCTGACCTTATGAAAATCGCCAACGACGTTCGTTGGTTAGCAAGCGGTCCACGTTCTGGGATCGGCGAGTTAACGATTCCTGCGAACGAACCAGGAAGCTCAATTATGCCTGGGAAAGTAAACCCTACTCAAAGCGAAGCACTTACGATGGTCGCGACACAAGTGATGGGTAACGATGCTGCAATCGGTTTTGCCGCTAGCCAAGGGAACTTTGAATTAAATGTCTTTAAACCAGTTATCATTTATAACTTCTTACAGTCTGTTCAACTTCTTACAGATGCTATGCACTCGTTCCACGATCGTTGTATCGAAGGATTAGAAGCTGAAGAAGCAAACATTGCAAACCACGTGAAGAACTCACTGATGCTTGTAACAGCGTTAAATCCACACATTGGTTATGAGAACGCTGCAGCGATTGCTAAGCATGCTCATCAAGAAGGATTAACACTTAAAGAAGCAGCACTTCAAAGCGGTCACCTTACTGAAGAGCAATTCAACGAATGGGTAGATCCTGCGAAGATGGTTCAACCAAACGCGTAAAGCGTACTTAGGAAAAAACCTAGCATAAGCGAATGCTAGGTTTTTTCTATTGGTGTTTATGGCTGTCACTTCCCAATATTAAGGATGACATGACACGTTGTTTCAATTCCTTTGAAAAACAACTCCACATCCATATTTTCATTCGGTGCGTGGTTATCTTCATCTGCATTTGCGTATGGAATTAACAGTGATAGCGTTCCGAGTAACTCTTGAAAAAGATAACCAGGAAACGTTGCTCCAATCGCTGGTAAAACGATTGGCTGCAATTCATGAGCATCGTGTACGGAGGAAATGATTTGCCTAACGCTTTCAAGTTCCATTGATGTTCTTGTTGGCTTACTCGCACCGACCCGTACAATGTCTAAAGACGGATCCACCTGCTGAATATGAGCAACGAGTTTCCTATATATATCGTCAGGGTCTTGATCAGCGACAAGTCGAATATCAATTTTCACTTTGTCCTCACTTGGAATGACCGTCTTTTGCCCAGTTCCAGAATAGCCACTTGATAGACCACTAATGTTAAATGTCGGTGTAAGTGTTAACTTCTCATAATATTCTTCACCACTCATATCTAACGCTTCATACCCAATAACTCGCCCCGTCTCTTGAAGATCAAATGGCTGCTCTTGCAAATGCCGAATATCTTCGATCGTCACTGGACGAACATCATCATAAAACCCTTCAATTAGAACTTCTCCATCAGTTCCTGCTCGCATCGACTGCAATACATTGATTAATTTCCATGCAGGGTTTGGTACGATATTGCCTTTGTTGCCTGAGTGATTGTCTTGTGTCGCACCAATCGCTGTAAGCTCGACATACAACATTCCCCGATTCCCTAAATAAACGATTGGACGACCTGTACTATCCAGCGGACCATCTGCATTGTACAACACATCTGCAACTAACAACTCTTGGTGCTCTTTTATGAACTCAGGAAGACTATGGCTACTGCTTTCTTCTTCCCCATCAAATAAAAATTTAACATTGACAGAAAAGTCAATTTGAAGATCTCGCAACGTCTTAATTGCAAAGACATGTGCAAGCATTTGCCCTTTATTATCCCCAACTCCCCTTGCATAGATCTTTCCATTCCTAATTGATGGTTCAAATGGTGGTGTCTCCCAAGCTTCAATTGGCTCTGGAGGTTGCACATCGTAATGTCCGTAAATCAAAATTGTTTTTGTGTTCTTCGGATTAATGATTTCACCATATACAATCGGACTACCTTTTGTTTCGTAAATCGTAGCTTTAATATCGTAATCTAACAATTGACGCTTTAAAATCTGTGCGCATTTGTCTACACCAATTTGTTGAGCACTTATGCTTGGTTGTCTTAACAACTCAAATAAAAGATTCAAATACTCTTCTTCATTCGCACCCTATCCAACTTTTCAACCTACTCAACGAGACTACATTTATCTTAAAATGAAACATGGTATGACTCGTCTGAGTCATACCATGTTCCACACTCCCTCTTATCAAGGAGTCTTTATTCATCATACGTATAACGTACGACATATTTATCATTTCGCAGGCGGATGATCTCGACAAGTGGACCAACCTCATACCCATTTTGCCAATTGTCTTCAAGCTTTGCTTTTATACAACCAGCTTGAAATTTAGAACGGAATGTTTGCTTAAAATAAATCCAATGTGGTCCACGCTTCATTCCTATTGCTCCTTTAACTAACCGATCAGTTCCTCATCTTCAGGCTTTCTTATGACGACTGTCGTTGCTTCATCACGATCACGAAGTCGATGCGCTAACCGCGCAGAAGCATTCGCTGCAATGCTACACACTAAATCATCTAAAAACGTATTCACCTGATCCGTTGAACGGTCCAGTTCTCGTATAATCCCAGTCTTCTCTTTATCAAGATACCCAAATGATGTCACAGCAATGCTACCGAAACCAAAAACAGAACCAAGGGCGATCGTTTCATCAACTCCAAATAAACCTTCGTCGCCAGTAATTAATGATAACAACGGCTCACTTAAACGACCTTCTTCTGCTAATACGTCCAATTCTATGCCAACGAGTATCGCATGTTGGATCTCTCTTTTTATGAGTACAGCATCAACGCTTTCAACACACTCCGCCATCGTAAGATTAGGTGCATATGGATGTTGTAAAGCATATACAATTTCTGCGATTGCGTCAATCTCTACTCCCCGTTCTTGTAACTTCGTTCGTGCGTGATGTGAAATGATATCGCCAGTAACGATAATTTTTTCATCCCTCACGATCATTCCCCCTGTCATTAATGTAACATATTCACATACAACGCCAAGTTTTACTGTAATATGCTATACTTGGAGAGAATTTGAAGTCATAAAAGGAGCGATTTTCACTTGGACGGAACTGTTGAAACCCTTCATTTACAAAGTAAATTGCTTGATCATGAGTTTGATTTGCACGTATATATTCCACCGAACTATCATGAAAATTTCAGCTATAACCTAATCATTACTGGCGATGGACAAGACTTCTTTAAACTCGGAAAAGTCGACCAAAAAGTTGAACACTTTATTCTAGAAGACAGCGGTCCTGAAACGATTGTCGTTGGAGTTCCATACCCACGGGTCGCCATGAGACGGAAATGGTATGCTCCTGATGGAGAGCATACGAACGATTATTTACGGTTTATCAAAGAAGAACTTTTACCGATGCTTGAAGATCACTACAACCTAAATCAAAATCCTGATTCGAGATTACTAATGGGTGACTCACTTTCAGCATCTTTGGCATTGATGACTTGCTTAACTTACCCTGATACTTTCCAACGAGCCGTTCTCTTCTCTCCCTATGTTGATGATCAATTAAAAACGATGGTCGCTGAAAGCAACTCCCTACATTCACTTAAGATATATCACCAATTTGGAAGTGATGAGCGTGAAGTAAAAGCGACAGACGGTAGAGTCTTGGACTTTATTGAGATGAATGAATCACTTCATGAATTGTTCGCAAATAAACTTCAATCCTACGACTACAAAAAGATCGATCAAGGCAACCATACGTGGTTCACTTGGGGGCCTTTACTCCCGGAAGCACTTGAATTCCACTGGCTTTAAAAAGGAGAGAATACTATGAAAGCAATCATCGCAACAACTGAAGAAGAAATGAAACAAGTCCAACAAATCCGCTACGACGTTTTTGTTATTGAACAAGAAGTGTCTGAAGAAGACGAGTGGGATGAATTTGAAGATGAAAGCGTTCATTTCCTTCTAGAAAGTGATCAACAATACGTTGGAGCAGGACGAGTACGCTGGCTTGGAACGACTGGAAAAGCCGAGCGGATTTGTATATTGGAACAACACCGTGGAACTGGCGCAGGTAAAGCGGTTATGGAAGCACTTGAGAGTTATGTAGCTATGAATAATGGAGAAAAGGTTAAGCTTAATGCACAAACCCAAGCTCGCGGGTTCTACGAGCGTATTGGCTATACTGTAACGTCTGAAGAAGAATTTTTGGATGCAGGAATTCCGCACGTAACGATGGAGAAAACGATAAACTAAAAAATCCGACCTTAACGGGTCGGATTTTTTATATGATACGATCGATTTGCTTCCCTTTACCGGTTACGTTCGCTTGTAACCTTCGTTGGTGCAACCACCTTTGTTCCATGTTCTTTACATAAGAAGACGGCTGTTGTTCACGTGAGTACCGATTTACTCTTGCTACTTGAAGGACAGACGCGTGATTAGATTGTTTTCCTGACAAACGTGAGCCGTATTGAATTGCGACATCATTATGCACTTGTGGAACATAACCCATCATCATCACTCCTTACAAATCATTTACCCATATTTTAGAAATCAAACACATTTCAAGATCAATTCAGCTAAAATTAATCGGCGTAAACCATTGATACGAAGCGATTTTTTTAATCGAAAATAAAACTACACACGCTTTAGGGTAAACGTACATACGATATAGCGAACATGAAGGAAAACCTAAAGGAGTGATGAGCGTGAGCTGCGGTCGCAAAGATTTCGATACTGGCAACTGCGTGTGCGATGCAGTGCTTGCGATTAGTGAAGCACAAGATGCCGTAGAAAAAAAAGGGAGCTGCGCAAACAGTTGTTTTACTAATCTCTTAAAGCCGAACGGGCGTTTCAATGATACGATCCCATTCATGTTAAAAGGTAAAACAGGTGAATTGTTTTGGGCAACTGGTGGTTTAACAGCCGACTTCCCAGATGTTTTTGAAACTGTATTCTTCAGAGTTGAGAACATTTGTGAAAAGTCTTGCTGTGCGACATTATCACTACTTCGTCCAACAGGCGACATTCTCTTTACACAATCTTGTTGCGTAGATCCAACATCTTTATCAGATGTTGTTTCACTAGAACGCACGAACTGCTGCATTGAAGTAGATTTAAGCTGCTTCTGCGCAATCCAATGTTTAGATCCAGGCCTTGTTGATAACCCTATCGGGACAATTCCACCAGCACCTGGCATGTAAGGTATTAAACACTAGAGAAATGGTCGAGGGTTAAGTCAATGACATCCTCGTACCGTATCGTTACTTGATAAGGTAATTGTTGGGTCTGCATCGTAAATTGATCTTCTTCAATATCAGTTACGTTGCCGACCCATGTTTCTTCTTTCGTTTGGCAAATACAAACGGTTGGATTTAACGTTCTCATTTTATAAAGCAACCTTACTTTATCTTCTGTCGAACGATTTTCAAACCCTTTTTTACGTGAAGGCTGGACGAGCTGTTCTGAAGATTTGCGTGAATGCGTCTTTTCTTCACTCGTTCGTTCTTCTTTTTTGTTCGTCTCGTTCGTTTTTCTAACTCTTTCTTCAATCGCATCACGCAATATTTCATTTGCTTTAGAATTTGGGGATTCAATGGACTTCTGCCAATTCGGTCCAAGATGTCGATTCAAATCAAACGATCGCTTCTTTGGCACCTCATCTTCATTGGAATCAGGTAAAACTTCTTCACTTACATCGTTTTGTTCTGACACTAGTTCGTCACTCACATGCGTTGGAGAAAGCTCTTTTACAGGCTCTTTTTCCTCAACTTCTTCCAAATGTTCTTTTACCGTTCTTTTGTATAGAAGTTCAAGTTCATTATCACCAACCGTTGGCATTGAATGGTTTGGATTATCAATATATAGAAGAGGTTGAACTTGATTGTGTCTTTTTTTCGTACTCATACCCTTCCTCCCTTTACCCATCGTATTACCACATTGTATTCATGGAATTACAAGCTATGATTACTTTCAAAGCTGAGTAGGTAAAGCGCCCGATTTCAAATTTCTTACACACCCGTTTTAGGTGCTTTGCATAGGTTAGTATGGAGAGCAAGCGGTTCTCTAAGAATTCAAGATTCCAGGAGGAATGCTACATGTCAGAATGTTGTCACAGCGGTGGATATGGTGGATCAAACGGTTTAGGCGGATTTGCATTTGTTGTTGTGCTTTTCATCTTACTCGTAATCGTAGGTTCTGCATACTGCTAATGCAAATAAACAAAAACAAGTCGCTCCTTAGAGCGACTTGTTTTACTTATACGATTGAAGTCTTTTCAGTTTCCGCAATCTTTTCGATATGATGACATGCAGCCTTATGAGTTTCATTCATGAACGTCGTTGAACGAAGTTCTGGCTCCTCTGTCTTACAAATATCTGTTGCAAACGGGCAACGAGTGTGGAATCTACAGCCAGATGGCGGATTCATTGGTGAAGGAACATCACCTTGTAAAACGATTCGTTCTCTCGTTTTCGATGGATCTGGAATTGGAATCGCTGATAACAATGCACGAGTATATGGATGTCTTGGACTATCAAAGAGATCTTTTTTATCAGCAATTTCGACGATCTTACCGAGGTACATAACGATCACTCGATCAGAGATGTGACGAACAACCCCTAAATCGTGAGAGATAAACAAATACGTTAAATCTAGATCTTTTTGTAGTTTCTTTAACAAGTTTAATACTTGTGCTTGTGTTGACACGTCAAGGGCAGATACAGCTTCATCACAAACAATGAGTTTAGGATCTACAGACAAAGCTCGGGCAATCCCGATTCTTTGACGTTGTCCCCCACTAAATTGGAATGGGTAACGTTCTGCTTGTTCTGGCCTTAAACCAACAACTTCCATCAATTCACGAATACGCTCAGGGCGCTTTGCTTTAGGCACAACACCTTGAATTGCCATCGCTTCATCGAGAATTTGCTTAACCTTTTGTCGTGGGTTCAAAGACGCATATGGATCTTGGAAAATAATCTGCATTTCTTTACGCTTTTGACGTAAATCAGATTTGCTAAGCTCCATAAGGTTTTGCCCTTCAAAAAGGATTTCTCCGTCAGTAGGGTCATCAAGTCGTAAAATCGCTCGACCTGTCGTTGATTTACCACAACCAGATTCTCCTACAATACTAAGTGTCTCACCAGGATTTATAGCGAAGGATACGTCATCGACCGCTTTAACTTGGGCTTGCGTACGATTTAGAATTCCGCCTTTTACTGGAAAGTACTTTTGTAAATTCTTTGCTTCAAATAACGGTGTTGTCATTGATTCGTTGCAACCCCTTTCGTCGGGTTCGGTCCATCCCATTCATCCGTATAAATCCAGCAACGTGTTTGACCTGTCGTAATACCTTCATCCACATTGTTAGAAGGTGTTGCAAGTTCTGGATGCTTCTCTACACAAAGTTCTCTAGCATAAGGGCAACGCTCTGCGAAGCGACAACCGCTCGGCATGTTCTGTGGAGTTGGAACCGTTCCTGGGATCATTTCAAGCTCATCAAGGTCAATATCGTGACGTGGAATGGCATTCATCAATCCTTGAGTATAAGGGTGTAATGGTCGCTTAAACAATGTCTTCACATCTGCTTGCTCCACTACTTCACCCGCGTACATTACAACAACTTTATCTGCCGTTTCAGCAATAACACCTAAATCGTGTGTAATCATTAGAACGGCCATTCCTGACTTCTCTTGAAGCTCTTTGATCAGTTCTAGAATTTGCGCTTGAATGGTTACGTCAAGTGCTGTTGTTGGTTCATCAGCGATCAGAAGTTCAGGGTCGCATGAAAGTGCAATCGCGATCATCACACGCTGACGCATCCCTCCAGATAACTCATGAGGATAACGCTTAGCACGGTCCTCTGGCGCTGGTATTCCGACTAGTTTCAGCATGTTAACCGCTTCTTGCCATGCTGCTTTTTTGTCGAGTTTCTTATGAATACGAACCGCTTCAGCAATTTGAGAACCGACTGTAAACACTGGGTTTAACGATGTCATTGGCTCTTGGAAAATCATTGAAAGACGGTTGCCTCGATACTTTGCAAATTGTTGCTTTGATTTCTTTAATAAATCTTCGCCGCTTAGTTCAATCGTTCCCCCAACAATTTTACCAGGATGTTGGATTAATCGCATAACTGAAAGTGACGTAATACTCTTACCTGAACCTGACTCTCCTACAATTCCTAATGTCTCGTTACTATTAACACTAAAATCAACGCCGTCAACGGCCTTAACTTCTCCATCAGGCGTAAAGAATGATGTTTGTAATCCTTTTACTTCAAGTACAGGTGTCTGTTCGTTTGAAGCCATGTCCATGACCTCCTTTATACAATATCGGATCGTGGGCTTCTACCATGAATTAGTTCAAATCAATTCGTTTGTTTAATACTCGGTACGCAATATCGACGAGGAAGTTCACGAAAACAAACGTGATTGCAAGTACGATTACTGCACCTTGTACAACTGGAAAATCTCGTTGACTAATGGCATCTACAACGAGTCGCCCTAGTCCGTTAATCGCAAATACGTTCTCTGTAAGTACAGCTCCACTTAAGAAATAACCGAATTGTAGACCAATAACTGTCACAACAGGTATTAATGCATTACGAAATGCGTGCTTATAGACGACAAAGCGCTCACTTACACCTTTAGCACGAGCTGTACGTACATAATCTTGATCAATGACTTCTAACATGCTCGAACGTGTCATTCTTGCAATAACTGCGGCACCTGCTGTACCCATCGTTATGGCTGGCATGATGACTTGCTGCCACGTCCCCCAACCAGAAGTAGGTAAAACTCCGAGTTGTATCGAGAACCAGTAGATCAAAAGAAGACCTAACCAGAAGTTCGGCATTGACAGACCTACAACGGCCAACGTCATTGTTCCATAGTCACGAATTGTATTACGGTACGTCGCTGAAAGAATTCCGAAGAACAGACCTACAGAAACAGCTACGACCATACCCCAAAGGGCCAGTTCAACAGTTATTATAAAGCGCGGTGCTATGATATCCATTACTGGTTGTCCAGTTCGAACCGATTCTCCAAGGTCAAACATGATGAGATCTCCTAAGAAACGACCGTACTGAACGACGAGTGGATCATTTAAACCTAAATTTTCTCTCATTTGTTCTAATTGAGCTTCAGAAGCAGCTTCCCCTGCCATAACTTGGGCTACGTCCCCAGGTACTAATTGAATGATCAAAAAGGCAACGAGGGTAACACCGAACAATACCGGTATAAGCTGTAACAAGCGGCGTAAAATGAAAATATGCACGTCTATTCCTCCTTACTTTTTCGATCTCGGATCAAGTGCATCTCGTAAACCGTCACCTAACATGTTGAAAGCGAGTACGAGTAACACAATTGCAATCCCTGGGAATATAGTTAAGTGTGGGTTGTCCCACATGTACGATCTTCCATCATTTAACATTGCACCCCACTCAGGAAGCGGTGGTTGCACCCCTACACCGAGGAAAGATAAACCTGCGGCACTTAGAATTGTCGTCGCAATTTGTAAAGAGGCTTGTACAATGATTGGTGAAGATACGTTCGGTAAGATATGTTGGAAAATAATTTTGCCGTCTCTTGCACCAAGTGCTCGAATCGCTTCTACGTACTCAATGTTCTTCACTTCAAGTACGGAACCACGAACAATCCTTGCAAATACAGGAATATTATAGATGGAAAGTGCGATAATTACGTTGTTCATACTTGCACCTAAAGCACTAACGATTGCAAGTGCTAAAAGAATTCCTGGGAACGCAAGTAGGATATCTGCTGCACGCATGATAATTGTGTCCCAGATCTTTCCATAGTAGCCTGCTAAAAGACCGAAAAATATTCCGAAAACGGCACCTATAAGTACTGCAGAAGTTCCAATCCAAATCGTAAGATGTGTACCAAAAATAATCCGACTGTAAATGTCTCGTCCGTTTTGGTCAGTACCAAACCAATGATCTGCAGACGGTGGTGCAAAACGATTTAAAACGTCTGTTGAGGTTGGACTATGCGTCATTAAAGAGAAGTTCCAACCTGGAATCCATTGGGAAAGCACCGTTGATAGCGCGATCAATAAGAAGAAAATGAGAATGATCCCGCCGAATAAAGATGATTTGTTACGAATAAGTTGCTTCATTAATCCTTTAAACCGAGACTCCGGAGCTGCAATTTCTGCTTTTCCCGGGCTTTGGTTAACGGTTGACCCCATGTGCTGCTCAACCCCTTCTTATTATGATTCTTTAGCGACAAGCGCTACATGCACAATGAAACATCGACATGATTTTACATGGTTCGTTTAATTATATCAATGTTCAGTCTGAATACAATATAATCTGTTAATTTTTCTGTCATATTCCTCCGTTTACGATGCGTTCTCTCTTTGAATGTGATTGATATTCGTTTAATGTACACTCATTTCCAATAAAAAACTATTGGAAACTAATACCTACATGTTGCCCCCTTTTACATATACTTAACGAAAATCAATAATACAAAGCTTACAACAGGAATAAATTGTTGTAAATCGTAAATAAATGTATTGTTTTAATATTTTTTTCGCAAAAAAGAGTATTGAAAGTTTTTAATTCGTAGTTTATAGTATTTCTAAACTTGTTTTACATTAAAAGGGGGATAAAAATTGCGAAAGTTTAAAAAATCAAGTGTCGTAACGCTATCATTAGCAGCTACATTGGCACTTGCTGCTTGTTCATCCGATCCAGAAGAGACAGAAGAAAATGTAGGTGGCGACGGCACCGCAGAAGAGACAGAAGAAACTGAAGATGGCGACGACGAAGGTGATGGTGAAGCAGCAGCTGGTGACGGCGGTGAGCTAGTGATCGCTGTTGCAGCAGATGGGGTTTCAATGGATCCACACGGATCGAATGATAATCCATCTGCTAAATACCGCTCTCTTGTTTATGAAACACTCGTAACACTTGATTCAGAAACAAATGAATTAACAACAGATGGTCTAGCTGAGAGTTATGAACAAGTTGATGATACAACATGGGAATTTTCTTTGCATGAAGGCGTAGAATTTCATAACGGTGAAGAATTAACTGCTGATGATGTCGTTGCAACTCTTGACAGAATCAGAGATCCAGAAGTCGCTTCACAGGGCGCATTTCTTTACGAAATGATTGAATCTGTTGAAGCCGTAGACGAGCAAACTGTACAAATCACGACTGAATTCCCATTTGCACCACTTCCAAATCACCTTGCACACAATGCAGGTGGAATTATTAGTGAAGTAGCTATTGAACAACATGATGCAGGTGAAATTAACCTTGATATTGGTGAAGGAGAAGCAGGAACTGGTCAGTTCGTTTTTGATTCTTGGAGTCAAGGTTCTGACATTCGCTTTACTGCTAATGAAAACTATTGGGGAGATGCAGCGAATGTAGATTCCGTTGTCTTCCAAGTCATTGAAGAAGAACCAACAAGAATTGGAAACTTAACGAATGGTGACATTCATATTGCTGACCAAATTCAACCGGCACTTGTAAATCAAGTTGAATCAATTGACGGTGCAAGTCTTTTGGCAGTACCAAGCTTAAGTTTAACGTATGTTGGTTTCAATACAGAAGCTGAACCTTTAGATGACGTCCGTGTACGTCAAGCGATTTCTCTATCAATTAATAATGAGGAACTAGTTGAAGGTATTTACGAAGGATACGGTTCAGGTGCTAAGGGACCAATTAACGAACTCGTATTTGGTTACGATCCTGAATTAGAAGACATTGGCTATGATCCTGAACGTGCTCAAGAATTGTTAGCAGAAGCAGGTTATGAAGATGGGTTTGATATTACGATTAAAATGAACGCTGGTAACCCTATTCGTGAACAAACAGCTGTATACATTCAAGATCAGTTAAATGCAAACGGAATTAATGCACAACTTGAACAAGTTGAGTGGGGTGCATTCCTTGAAGAAACTGGAGAAGGCGACAGTGAATTGTTCGTACTTGGCTGGGTTACTGTAACTGGTGATGCAGACTATGGTATGTACTCATTGTTCCATTCTGATAACCATGGTGAAGTTGGTAACCGCTCATTCTATACAAATGAAGATGTTGACGAGTTATTAGATCAAGCACGTCAAGCAGAAGATCCGGCAGAACGTGAAGAACTTTATAGTGAAGTGCAAGAAATTCTCGTTGATGAAGCTCCAATGATTTATACTGCTTTTGATGACCTTCGTGTTGGTATTCTTGATTCAGTAGAAGGGTTTGTCCAACATCCAAACGGTCAATTCGACTTATCTGATGTAACAATCTCTGAAGAAGCTGGTGGCTCTAGCTACTAATTTCATCATCAAAAAGCATGCGCAATATAGCGCATGCTTTTTTATTGACCATTTAAGCGATCGACTTGTTCATGAATCGTTTGTTGCCATGCATCGTCTTCGGTTGCATAAGCCAAGTAACTCATCGCTTGTAGCTTCTCTTTTTCCCAATAATAGTTTTGTAAATACGTTTTACTTTCATTTAGCTCTGCTCGTTCCATATCGGTTAAAGGACGATAATCCTCTTCAAGGACGAGACGAAGAAAACGTTCTGAAACTGCTGAATACATACCCATCACTCACTTTGCTTCTCTATACGTTTACTAAGAAGCATAGCCAAAACTACAAGCGATTATCCCATACCGATGATATGGTATCCCGCGTCAACGTGGATTGTCTCACCAGTAATTGCCTTAGATAGATCACTCATTAAGAACAGTGCCGTGTCACCAACTTCTTCTGTCGTTACGGTTCTGTGTAGAGGTGCTTTATCTTCAATTTCTTTTAGTACACTATTAAACCCTGCAATTCCTTTAGCAGAAAGTGTACGAATCGGTCCTGCCGAAATCGCATTTACACGAATGCCTTTAGCTCCTAAGTCGTTCGCTAAATATTTCATACTCGCATCTAGTGCGGCTTTTGCGACTCCCATAACGTTATAATTCTTAACAACACGCTCTCCACCTAGGTAAGTCAATGTTACAATTGAACCGCCTTCAGCCATTAGTTCGTGGCGATCAATTGCATGAGCAACTGCTGTTAATGAATATGCACTAATGTCATGCGCAAGCTTAAACCCTTCTCTTGACGTTTCAACAAAAGAACCGTCTAGATCTTCGGACTTTGCAAATGCGATACAATGAGCAAGTCCATGAATGACGCCTACTTCTTCTTTAATTTGTTTAAACGTTGCATCGATTTCTTCATCCCTCGTAATGTCACAAGGGTAAATAAAATCTGTTTGTCCAATTGAACTCGCAAGCTCTCTCACATTTTTCTCTAACCGCTCACCAGCGTACGTAAACACAAGTGTTGCCCCTGCATTTGCTAAACTGCGAGTAATTCCCCAAGCGATACTTCGTTTATTGGCAACTCCCATAATGACGTATGTACGTCCTTCTAATGATAAAGCCATCATTCATTTCCCCTTCCGGTTGTATGCACGTTCTAGTACCTGGTCATAATTATAACATAGTCGAAATGAAAAATCACGATACGTTCACTAGAATTCTCCATTTGAAACTGCTATCATTTTTAATCAGAGGTGAATCGTTTTATGTCTGAACAGTTCTATGACATCATTGGCGACACACACGGTTGTTATGAAGAATGTTTACAATTAATACGAACTTGTGGTTACAAAAATGGAATACATCCAGAAAACCGTACGCTCGTATTTATCGGTGATATTACAGACCGTGGTCCCGACTCATTACAAATGATTAATCTCGTTCACTGGCTCGTATATGAGCGTAAAACAGCCCTTTATGTTCCTGGGAACCATTGCAACAAATTGTACCGCTACTTTAAAGGCAATCGAGTCGTCATTAATCACGGACTCGAAACGACTGTTGCGGAGCTCCATGCCCTCTCTCAAGACGAAAATCAACTCATCAAGAGGAAATTTATGCAATTGTATGAGCAGTCTTCGTTATACTTAGTTTTAGATCATGGAAACGTTGTTTGTAGTCATGCAGGCATTAAGCGACAAGACATCGGTAAGAACGGACGCCAAATACAATCCTTTGTGCTTTATGGTGACGTTGATCATCAATCAACAAAAAAAGGACAGCCGCCAATACGCCGCGATTGGGCGTTAAATGAAAAGCGTACTATGCCTTGGGTAATATACGGACATACTCCCGTCATTTCGCCAAGAGTCGTTAACGCTACCATTAATATTGATACTGGTTGTGTATTTGGTGGCAAGTTAACCGCTTTTCATTACCCTGAGTTAACATTTTCAACGGTTAGCTCCAACCAGCCATTACAAGTAGACAAATTTAATTCTTATGAACACGAAGAAACCATCGATGACTATAAGTGAGGAATAGATTATGCAAAAAACAAAACGAATTTTACCGTTGGCACTAACACTCAGTCTTCTTACTGCTTGTGGTGCTACCCCCAAGCAAACTGATGGAATTGTTCAACATGACCCTGAAGAGTCCGCCCTTTATTTGACGACTGATCCACCTTCTATGACAATCCATGCTCGCATGATCAATGAGGAAGATACGCCAACTGAGGATATTTATTTATACTTTGATGTTGTAGACGAAGATCTTCAAGAGATTATTGATTACGATGCAATCGCTACAGACGGCGAAGAATTTTCCATTAGCGCTGAAGGGAGTTTTGTCGTGAATGCCTCATTCCCTCTTTCAGAACCTATAGAAGAGGAACACGTGCTAACTGGAATTGAAGCTTACGTTGAAGACGATGAAGGCAATGAGATTTACCGCTTCACTTTCGATCACGCTGAAACTGATTAAAAACAACCAGACGCTTAGGCGTCTGGTTGTTTTTATAGGTTGGTACTTAGAAGTTGAACGATGTCTTTTGGAGTAGGTGCATGAAATTGTATTGGTTTTTGAGTAATCGGGTGAACCGTTACATAATTGGCTGCATGCAAAGCTTGCCGATTGAACTGATTCGATGAACCATACAATGTATCGCCTACAATTGGATAGCCAATCGCACTTAGATGGACACGTATTTGGTGTGTACGGCCCGTAAACAATTTTACTGATAATACTGTGTACCGTTTATGTTCTTCCATACGTTTAACTATTGTTTTTGCCGGCTTGCCTGTTACCGTCACTTGCCGCTCCACAATTGATGATCGATGGCGACCGATCGGTAATGAAATCTTCTTCTCTTCATCCGGAAACTGTCCATCAACTACTGCGATGTAACGTTTATCATGAAAAGACTTTGTTAAAAAGTCATGTGCGTACCGGTGTTTTGCAAACACTACTATGCCACTCGTAAAGCGATCGAGTCGATTTACTGGATGCACACCAAAATGTTGCTCACTTATACACGCATAGTGCATGATTGCTTCTGCTAATGAACGTCCGCGTACACCTTGGGTTGGTAACGTACTCATCCCTGGTTGCTTGTTTACAACAATGAGGTGTTTATCTTCAAATAGAATGTCAATGGCTTGGTTGTTTTCACTAAAGTGTTCAGGGTGATCCGTTAATGGCATGCCAACAGTGACGAGATCCCCATTCGTAATCACTGTGTTAACATTTGTTTTTATTCCATTTACACGAAGTTCCCCAAAACGTTTAATGAGTGTAATCGTTCGACGTGACATCTTCTTTTCCTCTTGCAGAAAGTTCTTTAGCAGATGATGCTGTGAACGTACTTCCCATTCCCAATGTAGTAATCTACTCACCAATAAATGACTCTTTTACTCGCTTCCAAAATGGAAACGGACGAAAACGTGCAAAGCGCACGTATTCATCAGAAACGCGGCACTGAATGGATTCAATATCCTTGTTTACGAGCGAATAATGATCAATCGTCATTTGCATACTCACATCATTTAATGGTTTTAACAAACACGTATGATGCTCTGGTAGTACGAGTGGTGAACCGATTGTTCGGTAGACACGGTTATTAATCGATGCCATTTCAGCAATTTGCATCGAAGCGAGTGATGGATGTAAAATCGCTCCTCCTAATGCTTTGTTGTATGCCGTACTCCCAGAAGGTGTAGAAATGCACAACCCGTCTCCACGAAACGTTTCAAACACTTCTCCTTTAATCTCAACGTTACAAACGAGTGATCCTTCTGTCGTTTTAACTGTGCATTCATTAAGCGCCAAATGGCGATCTGATGATCCTGCACGATGATAACGAACCGTCACTTCAAGTAACGGGTACTCTACAACTTGGAAAGGGGTCTTTGCAATATGGATGACCAACTTTTCTGCTTCATCTGGAATCCAATCTGCGTAAAAACCTAAATGTCCTGTATGTACACCAACAAAACAGGTATGTTGAAGCCGATGCTTATGCTTATGAAAAGCTTCAAGTAACGTTCCATCTCCCCCAACTGATATAACAATCTCGGGTTCTTGTTCATCTTGTTGTAACTGATGCTCATTTAAGCCTTTACGAATTAACTCAGCAATCTCATTAGACGTGTCATCGCCACGAGATGTGACGTCGTATTTCATGTTCACAAGTTCCCTCCTTATCATCCGTTCTTAAATGATGTTCGATGTTCACCTTGCCTTAGTGCAATGATCGACTGAGCCTCTCGCACTTCACCTTGTATTTTTGACATTTCTTCATCCAAATTATAAGCAGCTTCAGAAGCACGATACAATCGCTCTTTAATATCGTCTGGAATTTCACCACGATATTTATAGTTCAAAGAATGCTCAATCGTCGCCCAGAAATTCATTGCCATCGTTCGCACCTGAATTTCAACGAGAATATGTTTCGTTCCTTTGATCGTATGAACCGGATAATCAATCACCATATGGAATGAACGATACCCGCTCGATTTCTTTTCCTTTATATAGTCACGCTCGTTAATGATCGTAATGTCTTTACGACTTCGAATCATGTCTACAATCGTATCGATATCTGTTACAAATTGGCAAACAATACGGATCCCAGCAATATCTTGCATCCGCTGCTCTAATTCACGTAAAGGAATGTTTTTCCGTTTCGCTTTTTCTTCAATGCTACCAATCGGCTTTACCCTTCCAGTGACAAACTCAATCGGTGTATGTCTAGAAGAGCGTTGGTATTGCTCACGTAAACTTCTAAGTTTCACTTTTAATTCTTCAACGGCTTGTTTATACGGTTGTAAGTCTAACTCCCAATTTTCCATCATACACCTTCTCCCTTAGTCACTTTCTTTCGAGAAAATGTTTCACAACAGCGTCAGCCATTTCACTTCCGTAGTTATTATTATCTGGGATATTATCAAGTAAATATTCCATTTCATCTTGAAAAGAGTCAAGCAATAACTCTTCTTTACCTAGATAAACGGGATAATGATGTTCATAAATTTCTTCGAGTATTGGCCAAAACATCTCTGGCAACCTAACTTGATAAAATGATCCTTCGTTTTCGACGACATAGACGAACGCTAATTCATCTGAATCAGCTAACATTCGCTCAGCATCTTTAAATGTCGACACTTTAAACGAATCGTCTTTTGGAATGATCATCGCTTTTTGATCGACAATTGCAATTTGATCTACGGTTATATTGGACATAAATGCTAATCTCCTTTGCTTACTACTCCTAGATTATGACATAATGCAACAGGAGGTTGATGATCATGACAACTCATGAAGAATTTGAAATTGAAGCGAAACAATTACTTACAACAGATGAGTTTACAAAGCTATGTAATCATTTCAAGCTGAAAAAAGAGGACTTTCAGTCACAGCACAATCATTATTTTGACACAGGAAGCTTTCAAATAAAAGAACGAAACGCTGTGTTACGCATTCGCGAAAAATTAGGGAGCTATGTGCTAACCTTGAAAATTAAAGAAAAAGGTGGCTCTTTGGAGCGACACGAAACTCTTCATACGAATGTATTGCCACAAAGCGATCAGTCACAGTTACTCACTTGGCTGAAAGAACAATGGTCCATAGAAAGCGCTCAACTTATTCATTTAGGGTCTTTAGAAACCAATCGTGCGAGCTTTCCATATGAAGGCGGGACGTTGTTCTTTGATTATAGTCGCTATCTAGGGATGGATGATTATGAACTAGAATTCGAAGGCACATCAAAACAACATGTCGACTCCGTAATGAATACGATCCAGTCATCATTTAACTTGTCAATTGCCGATGAACCTGATCCGAAAGTCAAACGCTTCTTCAAACGGAAAGAAAAGCTATAAAAACAATAAAACATTTGCTATAGTCAAAGTATACTACAGAATAAGGAGCGGGTTGTATTGAAAGCTATCCATCCTTTGTCACACCTTCCCACGACATCTTCACTAAAGGCACCAAGTATTGTAAAAGAGCAAACGGCTACGTTATCTTTTGCGTCCATTTTGCAATCGTTACAAACGCAATCGGTTCATAGTGGCATAGCCACAAATGACCAAAACATGAGCCCACCTACATTCCCAACGCTTCTGCATGGCAATGTAACAGATGGGATGTCTAACTCATTACCAACGACGCCTTTTAACGCTTACATCCAAGAAAGTGCTACTAAATATGGGGTAGATGAACGTCTAATTTATGCAATTATTGAAAATGAATCATCGTTTAATCCTAATGCTACTAGTCATGCAGGCGCGCAAGGGTTAATGCAACTCATGCCTGGTACTGCACGATCATTAAATGTCGACAACCCTTATGATCCAAGAGCGAATATTGATGGTGGTACTCGATACATACGCGACATGTTGAATCGCTACAATGGGGATGTAACACTCGCTTTGGCTGCTTACAATGCTGGGCCTGGTAATGTTGATCGTTACAATGGCGTTCCTCCATTTAGGGAAACAGAGCGGTATGTTCCTAAAGTACTAAACACATACAATGGACTTGCCTAACTAATTAAAAAATAAGCATGAACTGTCATTATGAACGACCGACAGTTCATGCTTATTTTTGTCCAGTTCATACTATTTGCCGAGATCTTCACTCGTTGCTACAATGATAATAGTTCGTTATAAGGGAGCTAACAAGTTATGACATCCATTCAACCAACGTCATTATTTGAACGTCTTGGCGGAACAGAAGCTCTTGAGCGAGTGATTGGGACCTTTTATGATTACGTCTCTGAGCATCCTGATCTTAGTCCATTATTTCCAGAAGAATTAACCGAAACGAAGCGGAAACAAGTTCAATTTATGACACAATTCACAGGGGGACAACCCTTATATACTGCAGAGCATGGGCATCCGAGACTTCGAGCAAGACATTTACCATTTGAAATTACACCGAGACGCGCAGAAGCATGGCTCGTATGTATGAAGCTTGCCATCGAGGATCATGACCTACCACAAAAAGCTTCAGAAGAATGGTTTCATCGATTAACACTTACAGCTTCACACATGGTAAATCAACATTAGATCTTGAAAGGGGGATGTACCTTGGTAATGACAAAAGAACAGTGCAATTATTCTACAGGGACTTGCGGTGAGGCTGACGGCGAACAACGAGAGCACCTCATCAACGATCATCGTGTAGAAATTTATGTATTTACTGATCCTCTTTGCCCACTCTGTTGGGGCATTGAGCCGAAACTAAAGAAATTACTCAATGAGTATAATCAATATATTAAAGTACGGTATGTAGTCATGCCGGAAAACGCAAGTGCACGAATTCATGAACAAAACCAACGTACACTTTCAGATCTATGGGACATTACGAGTACGCAAACAGGGATGTGTTGTGACGGAGATTTCTGGTACGAGAATCCGATTTCTGTTCCTGAAACACCGTCGATTGCTATAAAAGCAGCTGAGATGCAAGGCAGACAATGTGGCATGCGCTTTTTAAGGCGCGTGCGAGAAGCGTTATTTCTAAACAAGCAAGATGTGACAGACGATTATGTATTACTCAAGTGTGCACAAGAAGCAGGTCTAGACGAGATTGAATTTCAAAAAGACTTCCATTCTGACTTAGCTAAACAAGCATTAGAAAGTGATCTTCGAACGAAGAATGAAATGGGAGTCAGTGAAGTACCTTCTATGATTTTCTTTAATGATTGTATTGAAGATGCAGGTGTGATGATCTCGGGGCTACATTCGTATGATGTGTATGAAGATATTCTCACTGAGGTATTAGGGAAAACACCAGTGCCCGAGATGAAACATGATTTATTGTCGTTCGTCAGGCATTATTCACTCGTTGCAACCGCAGAAATTGCGGAAGTGTTTGATTTGACGACAAAAGAAACCAAATCAGCGATGAAACGACTACAACTTCAACAAAAAGTTGAATGCGTTCCTGTAAAGCACGGTGAATTTTGGAAATACAATTGTCGAACGGAAGAGTGATGACTCTTCCGTTTTTTTTAGCATGTTTACCATTACTACGTACATATACTGTACTTAGATTGGAGGTAGCATGATGAAACCATTCGTTTTAGGAATTACAACAATCGTAGTTAGCTACGTTCTCTTTCTAATGTCTGTACTTCGGTTTATTCCTTTATGGGTTGCTGTTCCATTGCTATTCATATCAATTTTATTTACCGTTCATTTATTCAATGAACGTAAACGATTTAAAGGCTTTTCTTAAATTAACCGAGCTCTGCTCTCGTAATTGAGCAGTTCGAATATAAAAAGCACGTTTGATCGTAACGATGACCTTCATCCGCTGACTTTGGGAATGGGTGAGTGACTCCTCGATTCGCCAAGGTGGTCATTCGTTTATACAAATAAAAGTATTGAACCATCGCGAGTTCCGCCTGGCGTTCGGTAATTTGCAATTGTTTTGCTATTTCTGATCTTTCCCCTTCAATCCATTCCTCTAAACCTTGATCTTGATGCTTTTGCAAGTTTAAATAGACGTACAATTGCCAAATTAACGGGGGTTCATTAATATACACTTGTGCCGGAACATACCATCCGACTTCTGAAGGGTGTAAGTGGATTGGACACCGGGCAGCCAATAGCTCCTCCTGCACGAGTAACGACAACCCTTTTGCTAGTTGCCTCTTCCCATAACGGCACTCATTTTTATAGATCAGCTGGCCAGATAATTGCTCTAAATTAACTGAGGATGGTTGAATGATCTTTTTGAAACTGGAATATGTGTAAGGCAGTGATTCTGTAAATGCAGAGGATTTCCGAGGAGAAAGATAACTCACAAGCGTTACCATTTGCAACTGCTTTCCGATGAACAGCAAACGAGGATAAGAATGTGGGAAAACGCTACACGTCTCAAGTTGCCATTCTTGCAAATACACAGAACTTGATGAACGATGCAAATACCGCTCTGGCAAAACCCAAATGACTTGAATTCCATGGTTAAAGTAGTTAGACGAGCGTCGTTTAATTTCTTTTCTTTCAATTGCTGAGCATTGTACTTCAAACACATATACCGTCCCATTTATAACGCACCAGACATCCGGTCGTTGATTGACATTGGGCAACCACTTTTCAATATCAAGATCATCGGCAAAAGGACGCAACCACTCATACAATTGTTGTTTTCCTTGCAAATGCTCCTCTGTCTCTTCTTCTTTCTTTGAACAAATTGATTGACTTGTATGCGCAAAATGAGGTCGCTTAGCAAGTCCATTTTTGTAGATCACTTCTTCATGACATTGGGGGCAATGCCATGTAGTCGCTCGCATTTTTATTGAATCCTTTTGTAAATGTAAAAGACAAATCGTTTCACCATGACTATTAATCGCTGTGAACATTGTCCACTTCCTCTCATAATCCCTTTAATTAATAGGTAATTCGTCATAGGAATAAAAAATCCTGCAAAAAAAAAAAGCAAATCCAGTTGGATTCACTTTTTTTATGAGAAGTGCGTGGATATGACATGCAATCCATTTTCACTAACAATTGTATTGCCGTATTCTTTAATACGATAAATCGATACGTCTGATTCATTTCCGAACTCTAACACGCGACTTAAAATATTGTCTTGCTCATCTTCATCGTAGAAATCATCAAATTCAATATGCAAGTAATACGTGTTCTCCATTGAGTAAACTTCATTTTTAACTTGGTTCAATGTGACGGATTGACTCAATCGAATTAGATCTTCAAAATCAGCAAACGCAATGACGATACTTAACGGATCTTCAACAGTCGCCGCATCTCTTTCCTTCTTACGACTACGTAACTGCTCATCAAGCATATCTACAATGCTCTCATCCATATCATCATCTTTGTCTTTAGAAACAGGGATTTCAAGCTTCACATTGCCATCGTTCATCTGGCCACGTGTAACGACAATCTCCAGTCCTTTATCAAATGCCTGAACTTGAATCCATAGAGGGCCTTCAATCTCGAAATTCTCGTGATCATGCGCTTCATTAATCATCTCAAAGAAAAACTCTTCTCCACGCTCACGATTGTACCAGATCTCTTCGCTGTCAAAACCTCTATCCTCAATATCAGCATAGGTAATATAAAATTTAATGGTTGTATCATTAATTCTTTCTATTTCCACGATTTCTCCCTCCTCGGGTTAAAGTGGATGCTCACATTCTTCATGGAGATGTGTTCGTGGTCTCTACATTATATTCTATACGAACTCTCCGGCTTTGTTAAGGATAACTGTACCATTTCTCATGAAAAGAATGCTATTCCTAAGGTTGTTCATTTATACCATTTATCAAATGGAATTTCAAGAGCCACATCTGTCATGAAATGTGATCTTAAAAGGTGTTTTATTAGTGTATATCAGAGTGCATACATTTATGAAGTAATTTGCTCATTTAAAGAAAAAAACTTCTACCCGCAAGGTGATAGAAGTTTTACTTTGTCAATTAACGAGCTTCTGCGCTTCTTGCAAGAAATACGTGCGAATTTGGCGTGGTAAGAAACGGCGAATCTCCGCTTCGTTGTATCCGACTTGAAGACGCTTCTCATCAAAAATGATCGGTCTTCTTAGTAAACCAGGGTGTTCACTAATTAACTCAAAGAGTTGCTGGAGTGGTAACGTGTCCACATCAACATTAAGCTCTTGAAAAATCTTCGAGCGCTTTGAGACAATCTCATCGGTTCCATCTTCAGTCATGCGAACAATATCTTTCACCTCAGCAACTGAAAGAGGTTCTGAAAAAATGTTGCGCTCTTGAAACGGGATGTTATGCTCTTCTAACCAACTTTTCGCTTTTCGACAAGAAGTACAGCTCGGCGAAGTTAACAACGTCACCATAGTAGGACCCTCTCCCTTTTGCAAATAAGTTCAATACTAAAATGATTACTATTCTCATTTCATCGTGTATTCCATAAAGCAAATTGCTCGTAAGTACACACTTGCTTTGCTTTAAAAAAGTGAGATTACATTCATTATACAATAATTATTCTAATCTAAGCAAGGTCAATTCTGTGAGCAATTCACCTGATTTTCTCTTCACGTATGACCTGTACCCTTCACACTCTTTCCCTAAACCTTTTTTCCTAAAAAAACAAACAAAAGCTTAGATTACTTTGTAGAATATATGCGTTTCGGCGCGTAATTTGTCCCTTCCGAGTAGGTATTTCCAGCATTCCAAATAAGGTATTCATCAATTCCGTGATCGTGTAGCGCTTGAATTTGAGCTTCAACTTCTTTGGGTCCGTACGGAATGTAATTGCCTTCGCCGAGCCATGAAGCAGTAAAATCTTGAATCCACGGACGTGTAATCGGTGGTGATGATAATTCGCTTATCCGCTGATTTTCAACCTTTGCATACGCACTAATTAGCTCATACGGCATCGTGTCCGGTGCTTCAATACCGAAATTCCCACTCCAATGACTCGGATAAATCATTGAGGAAATCACGTCCACTGATTCTGCAATTCGGGAGAAGTTCTGTCCAATCCCTGCCGATTCTTGCTCAACCGTTGCATAACCAAATAGATCCACAGAGACATCAACATCAAACGGCTCTAATTCTTCTTTTGCAAACGATACGAAGTCTGTGACTGCTTGGACACGATCAAAGCGATCATAATTGCCAATTGAATACTCAAGCTCACGATCTCTCGTCTCAAAGCCTTCAGGGAAACGAACATAATCAAATTGAATCTCTTTAAACCCTGCCTTAGCCGCTTCTTTTGCAATCATGATGTTATGGTGCCAAACTTCCTCGAGAAAAGGGTTTACAAACGCTTCTCCTCTTCCATTAAGCCAAACGTCACCGCTTTCATTTAGAAACGAAAGTTCTGGCTTTTTGTTCGCAAGAAGTGAGTCTTTAAAAACGACAATTCGCGCAATCGGATACACGTTATGATCGTTAAGTTCTTTCATCACTGCATCTAAATCTTGAATGTAGTTCGTTGCAATTTCTTTATATGTAGTCGAATGCCCAGGGTTGTACGTTACGTTCCCGTAGTCATCTTTTATATCAATCACCATTGCATTCAAATCACTTTCATCTACAAGAGATAATAATGAATGGAATCTGCTACTACCTGCAGAATGGCTTGATACGTAAATGCCACGAACTGCATCATCATTAGAGAAGCGTTCAACGTTCAACATTGAATGCTTCTCTAATTCATGAATTTCTTTTCCTGAAATCGATTGATGGGCTTCAATCGTCAGAGGAGAATAAAAGAATAGAAAAAGTCCTATTGTAGTTAACAACACAACATGACGCATCCTCAAAACTTCCTTTCGCTACTAAGTAGTTCGAAGATGTCCGACGAGCGCCCACTCATGAATCACATAATCTCTTGCACCGTGTACAACGTATGGGTCTTCATTCACCAATTTCTCCACAGCGTCATAAGATGGGGATTCGTAAATAATAAGACCTCCAGAACCGTCAACGAAAGGACCTCTAGCAAGTACATGCCCTGTTTCGTGTAACCGTTCCAAGTAATCTAGATGTGCTGGTCGGTGTTCTTTCGATTTCTCTTCGTCTTTTAATGGTAAAAACACTGCATAAGTTGCCATGAATAATCGTCTCCTTTTACTATGTTCAAATGTTCCAACGTCTATGGCTGGTAATTATTTGTTTCCCTTTAAACGTATTAAAACAAACGTGTTCATGACAGGTTTCTGTGTGAAACTGTGAATTTTGGGTATACTATCCTTGGAAATACATATAAAGGATGTCGATACATGGTTTACTTTCTGTTTATTTTAGCTGTTATCGTAACTGTTCTTGCTGCAATCAAGATTAGTACGTATGCCGATGCAATCACCCGTCTCTCTTCAGTCGGTTCCCTGTTTGTCGGAACGTTCCTTCTTGCTGGAGCAACTTCTTTGCCGGAAGTGACGACAAGTGTTACCGCTGTATTTCTAGAAAACCCTGATATGGCTGTTGGAAACGTACTCGGCAGCAATTTATTTAACTTATCAATTCTTGCTGTATTTCTAATTATTTATCGACATCGCGCAATCTTAAGTTCTGTTCACAAAGAACAACGACACACCGCAATCTTAGGTGTATTAATGACAACATTCGTCGTTGTTGCCCTCTTTTATACGATTGAAATCCCTGTTGTAAACATCGGGATTGAATCACTTGTTCTACTCGTTCTTTATGGACTAAGCATCTGGCTTTTACGCGGTGCTGATGAACAGAATAGTGATGCTGGTGACGAAAAAGTGACAGAGGAGAAATATACGTTAAAACATGCTATTACCGGATTTATTATAGCTGCGATTATCATCTTAATCTCAGGTAGCGTTTTAACGTTTAGTGGCGACCAAATCGCGATCTTAACAGGTTTAGGTTCGAGTTTTGTCGGAAGCTTTTTAATTGCTACGAGTACATCCCTACCTGAAGTTGTAACCGTTTATGTTGCGCTTAAACTGAACAACCACAACCTTGCAGCAGCGTCTATTTTCGGTAGCAATTTATTTAACTTACTCATCTTAGTTCTTTGCGACTTTCTTTACCCTGGTTCAATCTTACTTGCCGCTTCACCGACGAACATTTACACCGGAGGGTTCTTACTTTTAAGCAGCCTTGTCGTCACCATTGCCATTTTTAGAGCACAAACGAAACGACTGAGCATTGCGCTTCCCTTATTTATGCTCTTGTTTTACGCTTCCTCTATGGTGCTGCTCTATCTGCTTCGTTAAGAAATGAATGCAGCTTCTCTTTTTGAATCGGTCCAAAAAAACGGGCCGATTCTTCATTTTTTTCATCAAGTAACACGGTTAGTGGTACACCTAACACACCGTATTGTTTACTTACAGAACCCCCTTCGTCGTAGAGCACTGGATAAGGTAGCTGCTCACCAATTACTTTCACTTCTTCTTTGCTTCGTTCTTCATGAGTCATATTAATGGCTAATACTTGTACATTTTTATCTACTAATTCATCGTACGTTAATGCAAGTTCTGCAATTTCTTCTTGGCATACTTCACACCACGTTGTAAAGAATACAGCCAACTTTCGCTTTCCATCAAAATCACTCAGTTCGATTTGCTCACCGTCTGTACTTGTTAAAGTAAAGTTCGTTGGTCCAGTTGCAGCTGCTTGCAACGGAAAGCAAAGCATAAGACCGATGAAGCAGAGATAGACAATGCTTTTCATGAATTCCATAGCAACCCTTCCTTCGTTTCTGCTATAATCAGTGTTTAAGGGAGTGGTCATTGACGTGAGGATCGTAACGATGGTGCTTGCAGTCTGTCTACTTGTATTCGTCATTTTAGATTACACGACAGGATACTCGTTTAGAGCAATTGCAATTGCCTTTTTACTCATACTGATTCCAACGTTCGTCTATGAACGATGGCGTAACAGAAAGCAAGAACGTACATTAAAAGATAACGAACAATAACAACCACCGTTTTTAGGTTATACGATTCACGACAGATCCATGTATGGCCATTGTGAAAGGATGAAAAAAAATGAAGCGAGTATTCTCTGGCATTCAACCGAGTGGTGTCATTACACTCGGCAATTATTTAGGGGCGTTAAAGCATTTTGTCGATCTCCAACATGACTATGAGTCATTGTTTTGTATTGTCGACCAACATGCGGTAACCGTTCCTCAAAACCCTGAAACACTAAAAGACAATAAGCGCAAGCTTGCAAGTCTTTACTTAGCAGCAGGAATAGATCCTAACAAATCAATTATCTTTAACCAATCAGAAGTTCCGGCTCACGCTCAACTCGGATGGATGATGCAATGCATTGCCTATATCGGAGAACTAGAGCGTATGACGCAGTTCAAAGATAAATCAGAAGGAAAAAATGGCGTGTCAGCTGCACTTCTTACGTACCCACCTCTAATGGCAGCAGATATTCTTTTATACAACACTGACGTTGTGCCTGTTGGTGATGACCAGAGACAACACTTGGAGCTTACAAGAACACTTGCTGAACGATTTAATCGCCAATATGCAGAGATCTTTACGGTCCCTGAAACGGTCGTACTCGGAAAACGGATTATGTCTCTACAGCAACCTGAAAAGAAAATGAGCAAATCTGATGAAAATCAAAAAGCATTCATTTCAATGCTGGATGATGAAAAAACGATTACGAAGAAAATCAAAAGCGCCGTAACCGATTCAGACAATCTCATTCGTTACGATGAGGACAACAAAAAAGCGGTTAGCAACTTGCTGACGATTTACTCCATTCTTTCTGGAAAAGAAATTAGTCAACTTGAGGCTGATTATGAAGGCAAAGGATACGGGGCTTTTAAAACCGACCTAGCTGAAGTAGCTGTTGAAGCACTACGACCGATCCAGGCGAGGTTTAAAGAGTTATATGAATCTGATGAAGTAGATCGTATTCTTGATGCAGGCGCAGATCGCGCAAATGAAATTGCAATTCCAATGCTACAAAAAGCAGAACAAGCGATGGGATTACTTCGAGACTAAAAAAACACCAGCGTATGTACGCTGGTGTTTTTTTATTAGTTCTTTTTCGTGTCATTTCTCCAAACTTTTCCTACAAAAAGGCTTCCGCCAATTGTTCCTACTGCCAAAAGAATGGTAAACACTTGCATGATTGTAATCGCAAGACCGTCCATGTTCTTCCTCCTTGTCCGTAAACCTACACTCATTTCATTATAATGAAAGATTGTTTTCATGTAAATGGAGGACATCTATGTTCGCAAAAATGTTATTTATGCATTTCGCTCTCATGTTGCATGTCCCAGAGCTTTTCAAAGAACGGTTGGCCCTTTACTAGTGCTTCACATAGTTCATAATGTTTTTCGGACCAGCCTTTGCGAATTTCAGTATACATATGATCCCATGCTTCATCTTTTGTAAGCATTTGAATGTCCATGTATTTATCTGGTGACCATTCGGTATACCAATACCGTACCTCAGATTCATACCCCGTCGTTTTTAATTGATCGACCGCCATAAATAATAATTGTTTCAGTTGACGTTCTCTTCTCGTTAATCCATACATATCATCAGGATGTGGTGAAAGGATATGGTACTGCTTCTCTGATTTTTCTAGTGCCTCATATTCTCGTTCGTCTTCAAGTTGTACAATCGCTTCTAAAGCAAGCTTCTCTTGTCTAGGTGTTAAACGGCTTTTCCGAATCGGCGTTTCATATCCTAACGTATCAATGGCAATTGCGTTCTTCCCGTTTGTTGCAACGAAACAATAATCAAGTGGCAACTTTGACATATTTTTACGAAGTGCACTTTTTTTGTACACCGCATCTAAGAGCAATCTAGGAATTTCTTCTAAACTGTTTTCTAACTGAAAGAATAACGTCTCACTGACTTTGACGACTTCTGCTTGATCTAATACCTCAATCTTATCTTCGCTCTTCCATTCATGGAATGAACATATATTATAACCATTCTCTTCGCCTTCAAACCAATTGACCCACACATCACGAATCCGTGCCATATGGACGCCCCCTTCCTCTACCATTTAAAATTGTACCTACAGTATAGTCGGGGACGAATTATTTTATTCGTGCTCACTCCTATGATTAACAATTTCATGTTTTTTCTTTTTTCTTCCATTCCTACGGTAGAGGGAGATAAAAGCTAACGATAAACCGCCAAATAAAAAGTATAATTCCGGTCGACGGATGATGAAATCCCAAAATTCGTGTAAGCTATAACCTGACACGATTAAATTGAGGTAAGCAACCATACCAACACCACCAACTGTTGCTACACTAATGCCAAGTATTGCCATACAAATGCGAAACAGCATGGCACCTTCTCCTCTCTTCTCTTCTTACTAAACTTTATGCACAAAAAATGATGCACATGTGCAGAAACGAGTGTGTGATATGAAGCTCATTGCAACGCATAAACAAACCGATTTTGATGGACTTGCTTCTTTACTAGCCGCAAAAAAGCTCCACCCCGAAGCTTCAATCTTACTCTCGGGTCAACTAAGCCCTGAAGTTCAGCAGTATGTAAGTTTGCATCGCAACAATTTCTCGTACATCGAGGAACGGGAATTACGTATTGATGAGCTTGATCAATTAATTCTCGTTGATACATCAGATCCCGCACGTTGCAGTAATAAGCTACAAGACATCCATCCATTAGAAACGATCATTTACGACCATCACCCAAATGCCCCTAATGCCAAGGGCATTGTGGCAATGACAGGTGCGTGTGTCACACTATTGTTAGAGGAAATTTATAAGCAGAACTTGACGATTGAACCTTGGGAACGAACATTATTTGCACTTGGATTGTATAGCGATACGGGCTCTTTTATGTTCGAATCAACGACAGCACGCGACGTAAAAATGTTAAATCAACTTTTCACAGACGGAATCTCATTGCTAACCGTCAACCAGTTTCACTCTCAAACGTTAACAGAAACGCAACAACACATACTAAAGCGTCTGTTGGACCACTATGAATCCATTAATCATGAAGGGATCTCCTTCGTATACAGTGTGATTGAACTCGATCAACATGTTTCAAACTTAAGTGCGATCGTAGAACGGTGGGTACCATTAATCGGTGGTGACGGCTGCATTGCCATCGTTAAGATGAAAGACACCATTTTTGTCGTCGCAAGAAGTTCACATGAACGCTTTGATGTTCGTACTTTAATGGAATTACTCGGAGGAGGCGGTCATCACGCTGCTGCTGCAGCAACAATTAAAGACCAATCGATTGAAGACGTAGTTGACGTTATCATTCAGCAATATAAATCATCCATTAAGTCTGCAACGACCGTTCGTCAAGTGATGAGCACACCGGTAAAAACAGTTGCAATCGACGCTACGATCGATGATGTATTACAACGCTCGTTACGATTTGGCCACTCAGGTTTTCCAGTTGTCGATGAAGATCACTTACGCGGCATCATTTCCGTTCGGGATGCAAACAAAGCACACCATCACGGTCTTGGCCATGCCCCTGTTAAAGGTCACATGACTGAGAACGTAATTACGGTTACAGTAGACACCGCATTAGAAGAAGCTGAAACCCTTATTATTCATCATGACATCGGTCGCCTTCCTATTATTGAAGATGATCGATTAGTTGGAATTTTAACGAGGTCAGACCTCCTTCAATCGCTTTATTCAAGAAAGCCAACTGAACAAAAGTCTGATGACTGTGTTCAGCTTCCTACTTTTATTCAAAAAGACCTAGAAAGTCTCGGTAGCCTCGCGGATGACTATGGTGTTCGCATTTATCTTGTAGGCGGGATTGTACGAGATCTTTTATTAGAGAAAGCAAATGATGACATCGATATAGTTGTTGAAGGAGACGCCGTACAGTTTGCTAAATTTGTAGGACGTTCATGGGAAAAGGAAGTGGTTGTTCATGAATCGTTCCAAACTGCAAAGTTAAAAATCACAGATGACTTAACGATTGACTTAGCAACGACTCGTGCAGAGTATTATGACCACCCTTCAGCATTACCACAAGTCATTCGTACTCACTTAAAAGAAGATATGTACCGTAGAGACTTTACGATTAATGCGATGGCAATTTCCTTAAATCATGATTCATTTATGAAGCTCATCGATCCTTTTGGCGGAAGGCGAGACCTTGAAAAACAATTGCTTCGCCCTCTTCATAATCTTAGTTTTATTGAAGATCCAACTCGAATTCTTCGAGGGTTGCGGTTTGAAGGTCGTTTTGGCTTTCGGTTGACCGACGAAGCTGAACGCTTTGCTTCTGATGCGAAAAGCGCTATTTCAAAGCTTTCGTTTGAACGCATTGGCCAAGAGTGGGCAAAAGTCACTCAAGAAAAAAGCTATCAACGCATCGCAAAACGACTTGATGAACTAAACTTACTCACTGCATTCTTTCCCGGCGCCACGTACGCGTCAAAGGTTGCAAGCGTCTACACTTGTATAGCTAATGAGCGTTTAGATGAGCACCCGTTTTTTACATTATATCCACTGTATGTGCAAAATGTCTCTTCTTTACAATTTATCGCGAAAACAAAACATGAAAAAAGAACCACCAAAGAGCTTATTGAACTAGATCACTTAGACGTTCAATCCCTACAAACATACGGTTCATGGCATGAAAAAACGCATCACTTGCAGCAGTCATCACTGTTACTTTTTAATTGCGCAGTTTCACTGCCAATTTCATTAAAGAGCTATGTTACAAAACGTGAACACTTGGACGTGCGATTGCGAGCTGAAGAGCTCATTGAACTCGGCGTTCAGAAAGGTCCTGAAATCTCAAGACAACTTCTACAGCTGGAATGCAAACAATTAGACAACCCGTCCTTAACAAAAGAAGAGTCCATTGCATTTATAAAAAAATTATCTTTATAAATTTGTAATAGATATTTTATAATCGCAATCTTTCTGTTATAATTATGAGTCGAAACGGAGGGGGACAGCAATGAGAAAGATTAACGACCTTTTATTTGGCAAAGTTACAATCAACAAGGTCTATTTCCTTCTTGTTCTTGTCATTCTGCTGGTTGCGATTCCACTGGGTTTTCAAAGCACGAACAGTCTCATTGCATCTGATGAGTTGGATGAGCAAACATTACATGCTCAACAAGCGATCAACGAATCTGTTAGTGACATTGAGGCGGTCGACGAACCGTTTCAAGTGCTGATGTTCTCAGTTAATGATCAAGAGTCAAATAACAGTTCAGCAATTATGCTCGCTCAATTTGACCCGGCCGATGGCGATACAAGAATCGTATCATTGCTTAGTGACAGCTACGTATCAGTACCTGGACATCAGAATCATAAGCTAGGCTCTGTTTATCAACTAGGGGGACTAGAGCTTTTAGAAGACACACTACTAGAAAACTTCCAATTATCAGTTGACTATTTCGTTAAGGTAGATATAGAAGGATTCGCGAGCATGGTTAATACGATTGCTCCAACAGGAATCAACCTTGACAATCAACGATATTATGGAGAAGATTTCGTGCACTATATTCGAGACGCAAGTCAAGGGGAGTTTGATCGCACAAACCGACACCAACAAATCGTATCGCACATTCACGATTATTTGCTCGACAATATGACCGTTCGTGATGCACAAACGTTAATTGCAGCGTTCACGACACATCTAGAAACGAATATACCTACTGGTAAATTGTTTAGAATCAGCACGGATTATATTAATTCAGCATCTGATTCAATCGCAGCCACTACCATTCCATATAGAGATAGTTACACTTATGAATACTCTTTGAATAAAGATGAAGAAATCATTTCTTTCGACTCACAATTAAACAAAGATTACCTTCATTCGTTTTTAGATGAACAATTATCATTAGATGAACTCGACCATGACATCGAATAACTCATGGCGAGTTTTTTTTCTGTAGGAGACTTGTGTACAGGTGAGAGCATTCCTTTCTTTCTTATTTACATTATCGTTTGTACTCGTTATTTTTTTCGTTATTCATTTTTATGAAGAACAACAATCTGAACGCAAAGCACTCGCTGAAGAAATCATTGTAGAAGAAGAATTACACCGAGAAATTGTCTCAAAGAAAGAAACGTTAATTGAACAAGCTTCTGACATCGGAATTACAATCGTCATAACAGATGGGTATCGAACATTCGCTGAACAAGATGAGCTTTATGCAAGAGGCAGGCAAGATGACGGACAAATTGTCACCCACGCACAAGGCGGTGAATCGTACCACAATTATGGGCTTGCAATCGATTACGCCCTCATGAATGATGCTGGAGAAGTCATTTGGGACATTGACTATGACGGAAATGGAAATGGCAAATCGGATTGGTACGAAGTCGCTGAAATTGCTGAATCTCTCGGGTTTGAATGGGGTGGCCGCTGGACGCACTTTCCTGACTACCCCCATTTGCAGATGACGTTTGACTTCTCCATCCGCGAGCTTCAAGAAGCACATGAAACGGTTCACACGGAATAAAAAAAGGCTTGCCATTTACATGACAAGCCTTTTTACTATTGATTAAATCGTTTAAAGAGTAGGGTTGCGTTATGCCCACCAAAACCGAATGAATTGTTCAACGCGGCATCTCCGTTAAACGCTTTTTTCTCATTCGCCGCATAATCCAAGTCACACTCTGGATCTTTTTCATGCAAGTTAATCGTCGGTGGTGCGATTCGGTTCTCTAACGCTTTAATTGTAAAGATTGACTCTACTGCACCCGTCGAACCGAGCATATGGCCGGTCATCGATTTCGTAGAGCTTACGATTAGCTCTTTGGCATGATCTTGGAACACGTCCTTGATTGCCATCGTCTCGTATTTATCATTGTATGGTGTGCTCGTTCCATGCGCATTGATATAACCAACGTCTGCTTTATCAATACCCGCATCTTGAATTGCAAGTTCCATTGAACGTTTAGCACCTTCGCCTTCAGGTGCAGGCGCAGTCATATGATACGCATCCCCTGTTGCCCCGTAGCCAACGATCTCTGCATAAATATGAGCACCACGTTCCTGTGCGCTTTCCAATGATTCAAGAATCAAAATTCCAGCACCTTCACCGATTACAAATCCATCACGATTTGCATCAAATGGTCGCGATGCTTCCTTAGGGTTGTCGTTCGTCGTAATTGCTTTTGCCGATGCGAAACCAGCTACTGCCATGCTCGTAATCGGAGCTTCACTACCCCCTGTAATCATCGCATCTGCCTCGCCGCGTTCGATGACGCGAAACGCATCCCCAATCGCATTTGTTCCTGAAGCACATGCGGTTACTGTACAAGAGTTAATTCCTTTTGCTCCAAATCGAATCGATACTTGTCCAGCAGCCATATCCGGAATCATCATCGGTACGAAAAACGGACTCACTCTTCGAGCACCTTTTTCTAAAAACGTGCGAAATTGTGATTCATACGTTTCCATACCACCGATTCCTGATCCAATCCAGACGCCAACTCTCGTAGCGTTGTCGTCGTTAATCTCAAACTTCGCATCATCAAGAGCCATTTTCGCAGAAGCAACCGCGTATTGAGTAAAGCGGTCCATTTTACGCGCGTCTTTTTTATCCATATACTGCTCTGGATTGAAGTCTTTCACTTCCCCTGCGACATGCACATTAAACAGTTCTCGATCTAAGCGTTCCATATAGTCAATTCCAGTTTCTCCAGCTAATGCCCGACCAAACGAGCGTTCAACGTCATTTCCTAAAGGATTAACCGTACCCATCCCTGTAACTACTACACGACGTGTCATTTTCTTCTCTCCTTTAATACAAAAAATGATTTAACGACCCCAATAAAGTGCAATTCCACCCCATGCAAGGCCGGCGCCAAAGCCTACCATGACGACAAGGTCTCCGTCTTTAATCTTACCATCATTTAACTCTTCAACAAGAGCAATTGGAATGGATGCCGCTGATGTATTCCCATACTTGTGAACGGTCTCAGCCATCTTCTCTTTCGGCAAATCCAATCGTTGTCTTGCAGCTTCCATAATTCGTATATTCGCTTGGTGCGGAACGAGGAAATCCACATCGTCTTTCGTTAAGTTCGCTTTTTCAACGAGATTCATACACGTGTCACCCATTTGACGAACGGCAAACTTAAACACTTCACGTCCGTTCATAATAATTTGCGGGTCCGCTTTAATGTGATCTGCACCTGCACCATTTGCGCCTAGCTCAAAGGAAACAATTCCTCGGTTGTCTGCAACTGGTCCAACTACAGCAGCACCTGCACCATCTCCAAATAATACTGCCGTGTTGCGATCTTCAAAATTCGTTACTTTAGAAAGCTTCTCAGCACCTACGACGAGAATCTTGTCGTATGTACCTGTTTGAATAAATTGACTCGCTGTAACGACTCCGTATATAAACCCTGCACAAGCTGCACCAACGTCCATTGCAGCAGCATTTTTAGCACCGAGTCGCTCTTGGATCAATGTGGATACTGATGGAAACAAATAGTCTCCTGTTACTGAAGCTACAACAATCAAATCAAGCTCTAAAGGATCTACTTCAGCATTTTTTAATGCATCCAATGCCGCATAATATGACATGTCCGAAGTATTTATATCATCATGTGCAAATACACGTTGTTCAATGCCCGTTCTTGAACGAATCCATTCATCTGACGTATCAAGTGATTGTTCAAATTCCGAATTCTTGACAACTTTTCCGTCCGTATAACGCCCTACACCATAAATCCCTGCTCGTCGCATCCCCGTGCCTCCCTAGTTCTAGCTTAGTTTACACTTAGTATTATGACCTAGTACCAATTATAATGCAGATCATCGTCGACTTCAATGACAAAAACCACAGATGAATAGATTCATCTGTGGCAAAAGGTTACCATTTCGGTCTTGGTCGTCCGTATGGACCAAAGTTCGGTCCAAAATTCGGGCCGAAGTTCGGTCCAAAACCCGGACCGTAGTTGGGTCCGAAATTCGGACCATAATTAGGACCGTAGTTCGGTCCCCCATAAAAATATCCCGGTGGTCCTGGGGGTCCCGGTGGCCCAGGAGGTCCTGGTGGACCGTACTTACCATATCCCCCACCAAAACCGCCAAAGAACAATGGTCCGACCGCTAAGCCTGCCAAAAAGGGCAAGAATGGACCAAAAAATCGTTCATCTTTTCCATGAGGACCATGGTGACCTTGATGGCGAACAGGACGTTGACTATACGCTTGGCGATAAGGGTATTCTACATAGCCACTATACCGCCCGTTCCTCACTGTATCTGCGTACGTTCGTTGCATGGGTACCTCCCTTTCTAATCGTTAACTATCCTATGATTAAACAAGGGTTTTGCGCCTGTACAACGGACAAAGATTTCACGAACGACGTAATACGAGAAACTCAACGAGAAACCCAGCTACAATTGCCATTAGAATATTTCCCCACTCTGGCAAAGGCGTGAATAGATCAAGCATTAAATAGCTGCTAATCGCAACAATTCCAAATAAAATTATACCTAAAACGTGTCGATTCAATTTCATCACTACTCTCTGGTTCACTCTCTCCATTGTAGCGCAACTTTCATCAGCTAAAAAGTAACAGTGTTGACGTGAGAATTTTTTGTTGGTATTACTTGGTGATTGCTATAGATCAAGCCAAGCCCGAAGTGCCAACCAAGCGCTATAACCGTTATCCCACTTTTGTTCTGCGCTTTACGACTCTTGTGCCACGCTCCACGACTCTTATTCCGTGCCCCACGACTCTTGTTCCGCGCCCCACGACTCTTGCTACGCGCACACACTCTTTTGTTCCACGCTCCTCGACTCTTGTTCCGCGCCCCACGACTCTTGCTACGCGCACACACTCTTTTGTTCCACGCTCCTCGACTCTTGTTCCGCGCTCCTCAACTCTTGTTCCACGCTTCATCACTCTTCACCCGCCGCACCCCAGACTTAATCCATACAAAAAAACCGGTTGAGAGGTTCGCCTCTCAACCAGCTACATTAGCCAATAACACTCTGCAAGATTGCTTTTTGAACGTGCAAGCGATTTTCTGCTTGGTCGAAGACGATGGAATGCTCTCCTTCTAGTACGTCTTCTGTTACTTCTTCGCCGCGGTGTGCAGGCAAACAATGCATAAATTTCGCTTCAGGTTTTGCCGCTTCCATAAGCGACTCATTTACTTGATACGTTTTGAAGATTTCAATGCGACTTTGTTGTTCTTCTTCCGCACCCATACTCGTCCATACGTCCGTGTAGATCACATCTGCATTTTGAACTGCTTCATGAGGATCTACGATGTGTTCGATGATGCTGCCGGTTTCCTTTGCGACAGCTTTTGCTTTCTCCCACATTGCTTCGTCTCCAGTATGGCCAACTGGTGCTGCCATCGTAAAATGAATGCCTAACTTGGCACAAATGATCATTAAGGAAATCGCAACATTATTTCCGTCCCCAACATATACAACCTTCAGACCGTGCAAATCGGTGAATTGCTCTTTCAATGTCATCGCATCAGCAAGGGCTTGGCAAGGATGATCTTCGTCTGTTAAAGCATTAATGACTGGAACTTCACTCATTTCAGCGAGTTTCTTGACCATTTCGTGATCATTGGCGCGGATCATGATCGCATCCACATACCTAGACATGACTCTCGCTGTGTCTTGAACCGGTTCTCCTCGACCGATTTGCATATCTTTGCCACTTAAAAATAATGAATGGCCACCAAGTTGTGTCATGCCGACTTCAAAAGAGACTCTCGTACGCGTCGATGCATTTTGAAAAATCATTCCGAGTGACTTCCCCTTTAACGTCTCATGGGGAATTCCTTCTTGTAATTGCTCTTTTAAAACGAGTGCTTGTTGAAGCAATCGTTCGATTTCAATACTTGTAAAATCAAGCCATGTTAACACATCTTTACCGACCATACCACCTGTTGTCAGTTGCTGTTGCATCGTCTCACGTCCTTTGTAAGTCTTTCTTTTGCCATTCATCAAGCGATAAAGAATGTCGTTCTTTAAAGTCAATTCCTTGAACGAGTGCATGTAATGTTTCGCTATGCGTCGTTAATTGAATTCGATTGCGCTTTGCTTTTTCGCGCTGATCTTTATAATGTTTTGATCCGAGGTCTGGAATACTCACGTATAAACGTGCATCTTCTGTCGTTATCCACTCATTGAATTGTTCACTAGAGCCTTGAACGATTGTGAACCCACTTTGCTCTAGCTTTTCTAGATCGGTACGAATAAGTGATTGTTGCGCGTCTCCAGCATCCACAAAGATCGAGCCGCTTTTTTCTGTGTAGATCTTCGGTGTTTGATCATCTTTCCATGCAAAGGCTTGTTGGAATGCCTCTTCGACGGTTGACCCGAAGCTGAGCGTTTCACCTGTTGATTTCATTTCAGCACTTAAGAGCATATCAACATCTGGTAATTTTTCGGTTGAGAAAACCGGAGCTTTTACTGAGTAAAATGAAGGCTCTTCTAGAAGACCAACAGACGGTACACACGCTTCAAATGGTTTACCGAGCAACAATTGAACAGCACAATCAACGAGATCTATATTAGTAATCTTTGCAAAAATCGGGACTGTACGAGAAGCTCTCGGATTGATTTCAATTACGTACAACGTGTTATTTTCATAAACAAATTGAATGTTGAATAAGCCGACAAATGTTACATGCTTTGCGATCTTCGTCGTATATGAAACAATGGTTTCTTTCAATGAATCAGGGATGGAGTACGGTGGTGTCACGGCCATCGAGTCACCGGAGTGTACACCTGCTTTTTCAACGTGTTCAAAGATTCCTGGTATAAAACACTGCTCACCGTCTGTAACAACGTCTACTTCAAGCTCTTTCCCTGCAACATAACGATCAATTAAAATCGGGTATGCGACTTCATTAAGTGAGTCGTTCAAATACGCTTTTAATTCAGCCTCGCTCGTAAAAATCGCCATGCCTTCTCCACCAATTACGTACGATGGTCGCAACAACACTGGATATCCGATCTCACTTGCTTTCATCTCAGTATCCGCTGCGTTCATCCCGGTTGTACCAGGAATGTGAGGAATGTCTAACGTTTGCATTAACTCATAGAATCTTCCTCTGTCTTCCAACTGATCGATTACATCAAATGTTGCCCCGTATAAAGGAATTCCAGCTTTTTCGAGCGCTTCGGTTAACTTAACGCCTGTTTGTCCTCCAAGCTGCAATAGCACACCTTGAACATTTTCACGTTTTGCTACGTGAATGACGTCCTCTGCAGTGAGTGGTTCAAAATAGAGTTTGTCAGCAGTTTCATAGTCTGTGCTCACCGTTTCTGGGTTATTGTTAATCATAATCGTTTCATAACCCATGCGCTTTAATGAATGGGCGGCACTCACAGAACAGTAATCAAATTCAATCCCTTGCCCGATTCGAATTGGACCTGAACCGACAATTAGCACAGACGGTTTCTCTGTTAAGTGATGATCACCTTTTGTACCCCAAGTAGAGTAATAATACGGCGTCTCTGCCATGAACTCTCCCGCACACGTATCCACTTGTTGATAGCTCGGATACAGATCATAACGCTCTCGTAACTGCGTAATATTCTGCTCGGTTGTATTCAACGCTTTCGCCAGCGCCACATCTGTAAAACCGCTTTTCTTTAATTCATATAATGTATCACGGTCAACGCCTTCAAACTCCAGGCTCTCCGCTGACTGCTCTAACTCAATTAAACGCTTGAAGTGTTGCAAATAGAAATGATCAATGCCTGTTTGTTCGTGCAATGTATCAATGGTCACGTTTCTTCGGAGTAGTTCAAGTAATGTAAAGAAACGCTGATCATCCGCTATTTCAATTCGTTGGATTAGTTCATCGGTTGCAATTGCTTCAATGCTTGCTACTTTTAAGCCATCGACTGGTATTTCTAATGAACGGACAGCCTTTTGAAGACCAGCTTGTAAGTTTCGTTCAATCGCCATGACTTCGCCAGTTGCCTTCATTTGCGTTCCAAGTTCTCGATTTCCATCTTTGAATTTATCAAACGGCCAACGAGGGAACTTCACGATCACGTAATCAAGTGCAGGTTCAAAGCTAGCATACGTATGTGCAGTAACTGGGTTTTTCAACTCATGAAGGTGATAACCGACACCAAGCTTCGCTGCAATTCTTGCAATTGGGTAACCTGTTGCTTTTGAAGCAAGCGCTGAAGAACGACTGACACGGGGATTTACTTCAATGAGATAATATTGATTACTTGACGGATCAAGCGCAAACTGAATGTTACATCCGCCAACGATACCGAGTGCTCGAATGACTTTGATTGAAGCAGAACGAAGCATTTGATAGTCATGGTCACTTAACGTTTGCGATGGTGCAACGACGATGCTATCTCCTGTATGAACACCTACAGGGTCGATGTTTTCCATGTTACAAATCGTAATGCACGTATCGTTATCATCACGCATCACTTCGTACTCAATTTCTTTAAACCCTGCAATGCTCTGTTCAATTAAACATTGAGTAATCGGACTCGCCGCTAGTCCTCCAGCAACAATCTCCTTTAGTTGCTCTTTTGAGTATGCATGACCGCCTCCTGCGCCTCCTAACGTATAGGCAGGGCGAACGATAATCGGAAACCCGACAACATTTGCAAATTGTACGGCTTCATCTACAGTCGATACAATTTCACTTTCAGGAACGGGTTCGTTAATGTCATGCATTAACGCTCGAAACAATTCGCGGTCTTCTCCTTGTTGAATTGATTGCATGGATGTTCCTAACAACTGAACGTTGTATTGTTCAAAAATGCCTTCATTGTAAGCTGCAAGAGCCAAGTTGAGGCCCGTTTGACCGCCAACACTTGCGAGCAGTCCATCAGGTCGCTCTTTTTCTATAATTTTGGTTAATACTTCTACAGTTAATGGCTCGAAATAGACACGATCTGCACATTGTTCGTCAGTCATGACAGTGGCAGGGTTGTTGTTTAAAAGAACAACTTCACACCCTTCTTCTTTCAAAGCCAAACATGCCTGAGTACCTGCGTAGTCGAACTCTGCTGCTTGCCCGATTACAATGGGGCCTGATCCTAATACGAGGATTTTTCTAAGATGTTGTTGTTTAGGCATGGATGGTCACTTCTTTCTTTTTCTCAATGGATGCAAAAAACTGATGGAAAAGTGGGTGGCTGTCTTTCGGTCCAGGGCTTGCTTCTGGATGATATTGAACGGTAAAAAGCGGAAGCTCTTCATGCTTTAACCCTTCAATTGACCCATCGTTAATGTTGACGTGTGTCACTTGCATTTCACTGTGACCAATCGTCTCATCATCAACGACAAAACCGTGATTTTGAGCCGTCATATCAACTTTTTGTGTAGCAATTTCTAATACGGGTTGATTCGCTCCTCGATGACCGAACTTTAACTTCTTCGTATCCGCTCCGAATGCTAGCGCTAAAAGTTGATGACCGAGACAAATAGCAAACGTTGGATAAGCACTCGCTACTTTTCGATAAATGTGCAATTCATGCTCCAGTTGTTTCGGGTTACCTGGACCATTTGAGAACAATACACCATCGACATCCAAATGTTGAATCGTTTCATACGGTGTATCAAATGGAACGACGCTTACTTTGGCACCTAATTGAGTAAGCTCTTGAATCATCGCTCTTTTATGACCGAAATCGTACAATGCGATATGCGTTTCTCCCGCTCCATACGTTTCGATTTGTTTTGTTGATACTTCCTTTACGAACGGGTATTCATCGACAGGTTGGTAATTCGACCAATCAATACCATCCAAATCTGTTGTAATAACAGCACCCATCGCTCCTTGCTCTCTTAAACATTTCACGAGCGCTCTCGTATCAACATCGACAATGATTGGAACATTCATGTTATTCGCTTCATTCATGACACTTTTCTTTGATAAATAGTGGTATCCTTCTTCCGAACATTCGCCAATGACTAGCGCATTCGCTTGCCACTCTTCGCTTTGAGATGTGTAATCTTGAATGCCGTAATTCCCGATGAGCGGGTACGTGAAAATGACAATTTGACCCCGGTAAGATGGATCGGTCGCCACTTCTTGATAGCCAGTCATCCCCGTGAAGAACACTGCTTCACCGTATGTACCTGACTCATTACCACCGATGATCTTACCTGTGAACACTTCACCATTCTCTAAAACAATATACCCTTTCATCGTCTTCATCTCCTTTATGCTGACAACTCTTGAATCGTCTGTATAACCGTTTGTATTCCTTCTTCAAGCATTGTTGAATCGATGGTGAGAGGTGGCAACAACCTTACTACGTACTCACCCGCTTGCAATGCAAGAATGTTTTTCTTTTGTAGTTCTAAAACGACATCACTGGACTTTATGTCAAGTTCAATCCCAATCATAAGTCCTTTACCGCGGATCTCTTTCACTGCATCGTTCTGTCCAAGCCTTTTTTTTAGGAGCGATAACGTGAGATCACCTTTTTCTTTTACGGATTCAAATAGATGATCATTCATCTCATTTAAAGTCGCATTCACCGCTGCCATTGCCAATGGGTTCCCACCGAATGTACTGCCATGGCTTCCGTAACTAAATGAATCTGCAAGTTCTTTCTTACCGATCATTGCACCGACGGGAAATCCGTTCGCAACACCTTTTGCAGTCGTCACAATATCAGGCGACAATGGAATTTGTTGATACGCAAATGCAGCACCTACACGCCCGTTTCCTGTTTGTATTTCATCGATGATCAGAAGAGCCCCTACATCTTTTGCCATCCGCTCGATCGCTTGTAAGTATTCAGTGATCCCTTCATGAACACCACCTTCACCTTGCACAATTTCAATCATAATTGCCGCTGTATCTTCAGTAATCTTCGCTTTCATGGCTTCTACATCGTTGAAAGGTACGTAAGAAAAACCAGGCAAATTCGGTCCAAAACCAAGCCGAACTTTCTCCTGGCCTGTCGCTGCCATGCCACCATACGTTCGACCATGAAACGATTGTTCACACGTTATAATTTCGTGTTTTCCTGTTGCTTTTCGAGCAAGTTTGATCGCTGCTTCATTTGCTTCAGCACCACTATTTGCGAAAAACACATAATCTAAGCCTGATAAGGAAGCTAGTTTGTCTGCTGCTTGTTGTTGGAGCTCATAATGAAAAAGATTCGATCCATGCATCCCTTTTTGTAACTGTTCTTGTATCGCATCGGTAACACCTTGATGGTTGTGGCCAAGATTTACGGTTCCAATTCCACTCATTAAATCGAGGTACGGTTGACCATTTGCGATAATCGTACTGTCAAAAGCTTTCTCAAAGGTTAAATCCCATCGTTTATACGTATTAAAAAGGTGATTTTGCATACCAATACTCTCCTATTTAAGAACCGTGAAGTTGAACTTGTTTCGTAATCGACGTTCCTAATCCTCGACTATATGCTCCGACGATTCGTACTGTCTGAATGCGCCCTGATAACGAATGCAGTGCTGCTTTTACTTTTGGAATCATCCCACCGTAAATCGTGCCGTCTTCCATGAGCGTATTAACCTCATCATCGGTAAGATGGTCAATTAATTGATCGTCTTTCATAATTCCGGGTACGTCCGTAACGAAGACGATTTCTTCAGCCTTCAATGCAGAAGCATAATGAGAAGCCGCCGTATCTGCATTCATGTTCAGCCGCATTCCATCTGGACCTGCGACGATTGGTGAAATGACCGGAACATATCCAGCTTCTGCTAACAGTTCAATCAGCGTAGGGTCCACATGTTCAGCAACTCCTACGAGACCGAATTTTTTTTCGTCTAGTAGCTTCGCTTGAATGAGGGGGCCGTCGTATCCAGAGAGCCCTACACTTTTCATGCCAGCTTTTTGAACACCACGACAAATCGCTGGGTTCACTTTACCGTTAAACACTAAGTCAGCAACTGCCATCACTTCAGGCGTTGTTTTGCGAAGTCCATCAACAAACGTTGACGTGACGTCCATCGTTTCTAGCATGTCATTCACATCGCTTCCACCGCCGTGTACGATGACGAGCTTCTTGCCTCGGTCTTGCAACTCTTTAATTGCTAGAAAAAATGGAGCTGACAATTTATTTACGACAGAGCCACCACATTTGATGACAACATAATCACTACTCATGTTCGATACCCCGCATTAATGCGAACGTAGTCGTACGTTAAATCGCATCCCCAAGCCTTACCGACACCTTCACCTACATGTAAATGAACATGAATCGTAATTTCTTCACCTTTTAAGTAGGCGAGCACTTCTTCTTCACTAAACATGACAGGTTCACTGTTTAACAATGTGTCGTATGATCCAATGGCAATATCAATCGTGTCTGGATCAATCGTTACGCCAGCATAGCCGATGGCACATATAATTCGTCCCCAATTGGCATCTGTTCCATAAATTGCTGTTTTCACGAGATCGCTACCGACGATTTGCTTTGCAATTTTACCCGCATCCGCATCTGTTGGAGCACCACTAACTTGAACTTCAATTAGCTTCGTTGCTCCCTCTCCATCTCGGGCAATTTGTTTGGATAATGATTCACTAACCGCCTGCATTGCACTAACAAATTGCAGCCACTCTGGGTGTGTTTCACTTAACTCCGCATGATCAACTTCTGCACTTGCAAGCGCAAGCACCATATCATTCGTTGAAGTATCGCCATCAACAGTGATGCGATTATACGTCTGATCTGTCACGTTCGACAATACACGTTGTAACGCCTCATGGCTGATGTTCGCGTCAGTAGTCATAAACCCGAGCATCGTCGCCATATTCGGGTGGATCATTCCTGAGCCTTTAGCGACACCCGCTACTGTAACGACTTCCCCGTCAATCATCGTTTGTACGCACGCCGACTTCGTGAACGTGTCGGTCGTAAGAATTGCTTGTGCAAATTGCTCTGCACCTTGATTTGTTGCGACAGGTTCAAGTTTTTCGATGCCTGGAATGATTTTTTCCATCTTCATTCGCTCACCGATTAAGCCCGTTGAAGCGACTGCGATATCTTCTGGTTGAATCACGAATGTTTTTGCGACTTTTTCCTGCACTTCATACGCATCAGTTAACCCTTGTTTTCCTGTGCATGCATTTGCATGACCACTATTTACAACGACAGCTTGGATCTTCCCATTGGTTTGAATCGCTTCTTTTGTAACAGCGATCGGCGCTGCTTGAATTTGATTCAATGTATAGACTGCTGCTGCTGCAACAGGTTGGTCACAATAAATGACACCCAGGTCGTTACGCTTTCTTTTCACTTTCGTATGAATGCCGTCACTTTTAAATCCTTTTGGCGTCGTAATCGTTCCGTTCACTGCTTCAATGGCTTGCATTGCTACTGTTTGTGCGTTTGCCACGTCCTTCACTCCTTATCCTTAAGGATATACAGGCATTGCCCACAACCCTTCAGTTTCTTCGAAACCTTGCATTAAGTTCATGTTTTGGATCGCTTGCCCTGCTGCACCTTTCACGAGGTTGTCAATCACTGATATGACGGTAATCCTCCCCGTTCTTTCGTCTAGATGATATGAAATGTTCGTGAAATTACTACCGTATACTTCTTTTGTAGCTGGATATCTTGATGAATTTATGCGAACAAATGGTGTTTTTTCATAGGCATCTCGATAGATCTGTTCAACTTTTGTTTTCGTTAATGAGTCGCTAACTTTTGCATACATCGTCGCCATAATCCCTCTAGACATCGGGACTAGATGTGGAGTAAACGTAATCGGCTCCTTCGTGCCAATCCATTGCTCAAGTTGTTGTTCAATTTCAGGTGTATGTTTATGTTGATTTACTTTATAAACTTTCAATGAGTCATTCATTTCGGCAAAGTGTGTCATTTCACTCGGGTTTTTACCCGCTCCAGTCGTTCCCGATTTCGCATCAATAATTAATGTTGAGGTATCAATCACATTGTCGTTCGCTAACGGCGCGAGTCCTAAAAGCACCGCGGTTGGATAACAACCTGGATTTGCGATTAATTTCGCCTTCTCGATCTCTTCGCGATTCCATTCACTAAGACCGTATACTGCTTTTTCTACGAGGGAAGATTTCGCCGCTGGTCGACCGTACCAGTCTTCATAGATTGAACCGTCGAGCAAACGAAAATCTCCTGACAAATCAATCACTTTCGCTTGACCATCTATTAAGTATTCCATCAGTTCTGCCGCAACCCCTGGAGGTGCCGATACAAAAATCACATCGTATTCATCAGCTAATTGATGTGCATCTACACTTTTCAAAACCCCTTGATAAATGTCTTGGACATGGGGGTAAATATCATCATAATTCGTGCCTGCTTGTGATGAGGAAAACACGGAAAGTTCAGATACGTGCCGGTGCTGTCTGAGTAAACGTATCAACTCTATGCCTCCATAACCTGTAGCTCCGACGATCGCAACCTTCATAATTCCTCACTCCTATTTATATTTATGCATCTATTGATTTGATTATAAACGTGAGTAAACATAAATTCAAGTGTATTTTTATAATAATTAACGAAAAAAAACACACAGCATAATCACTGTGTGTTTACGATTCATTTTCGGTTGTTAGTCCCTTTAAGTCTTCAACAATCGGGCTTACGTCGTTTTCAAGTCCATCATAAAAACGGATAACTTGATTGTCAGGATCTAAAATAAAAAAGTAAGTCGTATGCATAATATCATCTTCCGCTGGCTGAACAATCGTATTAAACGATTCTGTAGCAATCTCCTGAATGACCTCTAAGTCATAACCCGTAAGAAAATGCCAACTCTCAAAATCAGCAGCGTACGCTTCACCGTAACTGACTAACCGTTCTGGTGTATCAAATTCAGGGTCGACAGAAAACGTATATAGCGAAGCATCAATTCCTTCGTTTTCTAATCCAGACTGTACCTGAGCCATGTTCGGTGTCAACATCATACAAACGGATGGACATCGAGTAAATGCCATATTGACTACCGAATACTCGCCATCCATATCTTGCTCTGTAATCGTCTCTTCGTGTTGATTTGTTGCCTCAAACGGTATCATAAATAAATCTAAGTCAGATGTATCCGTTCCGTTTTTAGTCGTTGCCCCTGATTCATACAACCAACCGCAACCAGTTAAGAAGATTGCTCCTATCATAAATAGCAGCATTGGTTTCTTAAAGATGACAATCCCTCCTAGCGGTTTGTCTTGATGTGAGAAGGAATATCACTAATTGTCAGTTCACCTTCTTGGTGGCTTTCTTTTTGTAGCCATTGTTTAAATACAAACCCAATCGTAGTACCGTAAACGAGCTCTTGACCCACTTTCATTGCTACACCACCGAGTTGTTGATCACTGTATGCATCTAATCCACCTAAAAATCCGAACCCACCAAACATCGATGCAGGTACAGCTGCACCTCCTGGAATACAAAATGCCATTACTTGTGACCAATAGTTAAGGTCTGTGTACGTATCATATAACGCAGTACCTGAGAAGATAATAAGCGCACACGCTGGTGTAATCAAAATACCATTACCAAATATATAAATAATTCTTCTAAAGTCATGTAAGTATTGTTTACTAGGCAACGGAGCAAGCATATGCCACCACATCATAAACGACGCAACTAACATGAAGATTTCATAAACGCTATGAACCCCAGGTCTAAGCATCAAAAAGTCAAATACGACAGGAATATGATAAATAGAAAATAACGCATTAAAAAAGATTAAGCCGATAATCGGATGGAACATAAGATCCCTGATGGGCTTGACTTTCTTTCCTAGCCATTCATAAACATTGGAGAGCAACCATTTAGGCAATGCCAAAATGAATAATGGAACGGCGAAGAAATAAGCAAAAACCATCTGAATCATATGGATGGAAACGAGCATGTGCCCGATACTATATAATGGGCTTCCCCATCCTAAATACAAACTGAGAAGACCACCTAAAAACATAATGTCTTGCTTAGGTGTTTGCTTCGCTTCTGTCGTAAATCGTGATCGAAAACGACGTGTAATTAAAAAATATGCAACTGCAACGAGTGTTAATATTGCAATCAATTCTGGCGTCCAAAGTGCCCGAAATGATAATACTTCAAACAATTCTTCCATATTGACCCTCCAAATGATCAACCGAGCTATACTCATCTTACCACATGAGATCTCTTCAGTTTTGAACAAGTTGTTACATTTTTGTGCAGGAGAAGGACATTCCGAATCTCCTCAAGCTATGCTATCATAGATAAGTATTCCCTTGTGGAAAAGGGTCATTCATTAATAAAGATAAGGGGTGCGAAATGAAGATCTACGCACTAACTGAACAACATGATCAGCAAATAGTACAAAAAGCGACAGAGCTACTCATGGGCCAAATGGAATCAATTGGCGGAGAACACGCTTATGATAACATCTTAACGACGTTGCACGAAGTCAAAGATCCTGATTCGAACGCAGAGCTCTTCATTGCAGAAGATCAAGGAATCATGGTTGGCGCTGCATTTCTTAATACGATGTATAGCATAAGAAAAGGCGGGCGCTACGTTTGGCTTAATGACTTATACGTTCGTGAAGACCAAAGAAACAAAGGGATCGCCAAAAAAATGCTTCTTGCTATTATCCATTGGGCAGAACAACATGATTACAAAGGGATTGAGCTTGAAACTGGAATTAATAACATCGCTACGAAACGACTTTACAATTCATTAGGTTTTTATGATGTCGTCTCAAAGCGGTATGGTTTCCAATTTTAAAAACACGTCAAGAAAGTTCTTAACGTGTAAACGTGAACGTTTGTGGCTGCTGTAACGTCTTCTCATCATTAATCGTATGAACAGCAAGTCGAACGCTTCCTTTATACGTATGCCCTTCTTCGAAATACGAGGAGGGCATCTTTTCTTGAAACACCACTTCTTCATTTGCTTGTAACATGACATGTTCAACGACTTGCAAATACATCCACTCTGATTCAGAGCGGTATACGCGCTTTTGATTGTCATCGTATACCGCAATTGAAATACGCTGACTCGTGTTAAACAGTAGTTCAGCGACTTCCTCACTTTCGTTTGTCACACTAACCCACACTGTAACGCCTTTCTTCTCATTAACGGCATTCACTTTCAACGCTAACATCATGACCACCTCAACTAATCATCTTTTCTAAATGAACCGACAATCTCTGTAGTTGGTACAATATTCGTAAACGCTTTAGGGTCCGTTTCTTCTGTAATCTGTCGTAACTTGAATAGTTCATAGCGTGTAATAACGATCATGAGCACTTCTTTTTCTTCTGAGTCAAATCCACCTTTAGCCGGCATTCGTGTTATACCTCTTGTAACATTCTCATGGATCTTCTCTCGAAGTTCATCCGCTTTCTTCGTAATGATAAACGCTGTACATTTGACGTGACGTGTATGAATCATGTCCATAATTCTTGACGTTGCGTAAATCGACACGAGTGTAAATAGCGCTTGTTCCCAATTAAATACAAAGCCTGCGGTAATGACGATCAACGCATTTAACATAAAGAAGTACACACCAATTGGACGGTCACTCATTCGGGCTAAGACGAGCGCTATAATGTCTAGCCCTCCAGCTGAAGTACCATAACGAAGCGGTAGTGACGTACCAATAGCGGCAATGATTCCACCAAAAACAGCGTTCAACATAATGTCTTCTGTTAACGCTTGTACAGGAATCACTTCTAAAAAAAATGACGTCAATGCGACGTGCAAGAAGCTATAAAATGTAAACAATCGACCGACTTTTAACCAACCCAAAATCGCAACAGGTATGTTTAAGAGAAACAAGACAATCCCTGTTGAAACTGGAAATAAGGCGCTTATAAACTGTGAAACCCCGGTTAATCCGCTAGCAAATACATCTGCTGGGATTAAGAAAAAGTTCAATCCGAATGCTACAGCGATCGCGCCAAATATAATGATCGCGATGCGTTTCATTTCAGTACTAATTGTCGTATGGTTTGTTATCACTGATTGACACCTCGAACATTATGTAATCTTGGGTGTAAAAATCATGTAAACAGCAGTATAACCGATGTTAGCAAAAAGAAGCAAGGAAACGGTTCATTTCCTTGCTTCTAATGCGGCTTCTGTTCAGAAGATGTTTCGTATTCAGGATCGTTTTCGTGTGCTTTATTATAATAATCGACTGAGAACGTTGACCCTTCAGCGACCATTTCATTATCGTTAATGTCTAGTGGATCTGGGTTGCCAATTCGTTGCTCTAATGGAATGTCAGATCCTTTGTTAGAGGCAGATCCAACGAGCTTATGATACCGTGATTTGGCACCGTCCATGAGTTGTCGTCCTTTATCAGGATTCTTTACCAAATAAGTTGCTCCAGCTGCGACAGTTGCAACAATTGCTGATGTCCATACGTACTTTGATTTACCCATTACGTCTCATCCTCCTACAAAGATTAAACTTTTGTTTCTTACTATAACGTTTCCCCTTCTTTGAAAGATTAAACTACAAAATCAGAAAAAGCTCCGAATTTGGAGCTCCTAAACAAAGATTAACGCTTTATATAACGGAATACTTGGAAGGCAACTAACAAAAAAACAATTCCTAGTAAGCCATGAATCCATACACCACCAACTTCAAACCCAAATCCGAGAAGCCATAACAAAATAATCATTGCTACCCATGTCCAGATCACCCTGACGCCCCCTCACCTTCGTACCACATGTGTATGAACAAAAAGGGACGTTCATGAATTAAAGCGTTTCGTAGATTTTTTTTAGTTTATTCGCTACAACCGGATAACTATGAAACTGCTCCACATAGTTTCGAGATTGTTGACCGATTTGCGCCCACTCCGATTGACGTCGCAACAAATCTAAAAGCACATCGTAGATCGTGTCGATCGTTGCTTGAACGATTGGTAACTGATTTGGGTAAGACTTTCGGTATTGTTCGTGAATGAAGCAAATCACAGGCTTTCCAGAAGCCATCGCTTCCATCGTTAAATTCGCATACGTACCGATCTTCAGTTGATCAATCACAATCGTCGCTTCAGCTAATTCTCTTACTACTTCTTCACGTGTCTTATGCTCAAGTCGTTGATAATTAAGTTCATATCCCTCGTCTCGTAAGCGTCGAATCGCAGCTTCGATTTCAGTGGTACCTTTAATTTCTTGATGACTCGGTGCATGAACAATCATAGGTACATCGTTTTCATTAGGGAAGGCAGGACTAATCTTGTGATGATTCAACGCATGAGGAACAACCTCTACTCGTTCATAGTTATCTGTAACATACTGTACGAGCTCAAGATCGTTCACGATCGCAACTTTTACATATTTCGACAATGTTTGAAGACGCTTTTTAATTCGTTGCTCTGACCAATCTTTTTTCACAACCACATCAGGGTTATTCCGACGAGCAATCGAGAGCCTTCTCACTTCGGAACCACGATGGTGAACCACGACTTTTTTTCCTTTTTCGTTTAATTCTTTTACATCTAGAAACATTGGGTGGAATGTCTCACCGAAATGAAAATGAAAGACATCATACGTTTTTTTTGCATGCTCAAAAAATTGCTTTAACTTCTCTTCTTTTTTGACTTTTGATAGACGATCTAAATCTAATTTGTAATCGGCTAGATCGTTGTACGTATTCGTAGAATAGAAGCTGCACGATTCCGCATGGACGCCAATTTCTCGCAACGCTTCAGATAATGATGCGATACCTGCTCCATACGGTAAGTGTAAGACCTTCAAAGCGCCCTCCTATTACAGCAATTTATAAATGTCGATCATCTGTTTTGCAATACGCTCAACATGATGATATTGCTCAACGTAAGCACGACTTTCTTTACCAATTTTATTCCAATCATTGTTCTTCATCAGAAAGTTTCGTAGCACCGAAGTCAATGTATCAGGGTTTGCGTTGATAATCGGCAATTTCCCGGGAAATTTAGAGACCAAGTCTTCTCGGACGTAACAAATGACTGGCTTCCCTAAAGCCATTGATTCCATCGTTAAATTTGCATAGCTCCCAATTCGTAGTTGATCAATAACGACCGTTGCTTTTTGGTAAGCTTTCATTGCTTCTTCGTGGGAGAGGTTCTCAATCTTTCTAAACTCAAAGTCTAATCCTTCTTGTTTTAATTGCTCTACCGCTTCTAAAACGAATGGTGTGCCTTTAATTTCGTGGTGCGAAGGTGCATGAACGACGACCGGTTTATCCGTTTCTTTCGGATAAACCGGTGTATACGATGATACGTCGATGGCGCGCAAAACGACGTGCACATGTTTGTAATAAGGCTCAACGTAAGGGAGCATTTCATAATCCGGTACGATTGCGTGGTCAATCGACGCAGACAATCGGCGAACATACTTATGAACCGTTTCTTCAGGCCATTTCGATTTTATTGAAGCGAAACGGTTATTCTTCTGAGCCAAAGATAAGAGACGTACTTCTGAACCACGATGGTGAGCAACCATTTTCTTACCTTTGCTTTTTAGAATTGCAATGTCAGATTTTGAATTGAACGTCTTGCCAAAATGAAAATGAAACACGTCAAACTCATTCATCGCTTCTTGAAAGATTTGCTCAATCTTCGCTTTCTTTTCTTCTGGCGGAAACTGGTCGACATTTAAATTGCGGTCTGCACGATAGCCGTAAAGATCTTTTGAACTAAAACTAGCTGATGTCGCATCTACACCGAGAGCACGCATCTGTTTTGCAAGCATGCTAATATCTGAGCCACTAGGCATATGCAAAACCTTCATGAAAACCGCCCTCCCTAAAGCTTGTTGTATATGGTAATCAGCTTATTCGCCACACTGTCAAAGCTATGGTAATGCTCTGCATAACTGCGCCCAGCTTTTCCAATTGCTTGATATTGGTCACTATTTTTAAGGAAAGAACGAAGCACGGTTTCAAAGTTTTTCGGATCAGCTGACACGATTGGCATATCTTTAGGATACTTCTTAACAAGATCGTCTCGAATGTAACAAATAACCGGCTTTCCGAGTGCCATCGCTTCCATACTTAAATGACCGTACGCCCCTAACTGCAATTGATCGACAATTACCGTAGCTTTTTTATAAATGTCTAATGCTTCTTCGTGTGACTTTCCTTCTACAAGCTCGTAATCAAACGCAACCCCTTCATCTTTTAGCTTTTCTAGCACTGGTAGCACATATTGTGTTCCTTTCGTATCTCGCCGTGAAGGTGCGTGTACGACAAGTGGACGCTCATGATCTTTCGGATAGGTAGGCGTATATTTACTTAAATCCATCGTGTGAGGAACAACATGAATGGATTTGTAATAAGGCTCAACGTAATAATAAAGCTCATAGTCATTGACAATTGCTTGATCAAAATAGTGCGATAGAAACTCTAAATTACTTTTTACTTTGTCTTCAGGCCAAGACTTTTTTACGCGTACATATGGGTTGTTAAAGCTTTGTGCTTTCTTTAACATCCGCACTTCAGAACCTCGGTGGTGCACGATCATTTTTTTATTCGCTTTTTTGATTGTCTCTAAATCACGACGGTCTGGAAAGAAACTCTCACCAAAATGGAAATGGAACACATCGAATTCTTTGAGTGCTTTTTGTAAATAAGCTTCACGCTTTTCCTCTTCTTCTTCAGGTTTATATTGATCAAAATGGATCCGCTCATCAGCCATGTACGCATAATGATGCGTTCTAAGACTCCAAGACTGTGCGTCAATTCCTTTTGTACGCAAAGCCTTTGCCATCGTACTCATACCTATGCCATAAGGAAGGTGCAAGACTCTCATAAAAACCTCCTCGAACGAAGATTCATTACTTATTGTCTTTCATCCATTTAATCGTTTCATCCACACCATCTTCAAAACCCCAAGAAAAGTTCATGCCTAAGTTTTTGATTTTGCTGTTGTCGATCTCAAAATAACGAATGTCACCAGGCTTCCAACCAGAATATTCAACCGTGAGATCTGTTCTTTTGAACCGCTCTAAGACGAGGTCTGCTAATTGTTGAATCGTAATCTTCAAGCCTGAAGCACAATTGTAGACTTCTCCGTTCGTCTCTTTTTTCGTAGCAAGAAGAATATTCGCTTTTACGACATCTTTAACGAATGTAAACGAACGTAGCTGTTTTCCATCCCCGAAAATGACCGGCGGTTGGTCAGCCAATACCCTTCGTATGAATATTGAGACAACTCCTCCGTCATCATTATCCTCTTGCCTTGGTCCATATACGTGAAAATACCGCAAGACTGAAATGTCCATATCGTATAAATTTTTGAATACAGAACAGTATTTTTCCGCTGCGAGTTTGCTCGTTCCATAAAACGAAACAGGATTGGTCGGATGCGCTTCATCTTCTGGAAAATAAACGGGCTCACCATAGACGGAGCCCGTTGACGCATGAACGACCTTTTTTACCGCATGAATGCGTGATGCTTCTAATACGTTAAAGGTTCCTTCCGCATTTATTTTTAAATCAAGACGAGGATTTTTCATACAGACGGTATTTTTCGATACCGCCTGGTGAAAAACAACGTCCACATCTTTAAAGAACCGAGACATATGATCAAAATCCGTCACATCTGACTTTACGACTGTTAATAACGGATGCGAATCAAATGTAGACAGGTTCTTCTTTTTTCCTGCACTAAAATTGTCCAAGCAAATCACTTCAACGTCTAAATTCAACAATTCTTCTACGAGGTGACTTCCAACAAACCCTCCTCCTCCAGTAACGAGTGCACGTTTATACGGAAACGCTTGAATTGACAATCAGAAACACTCCCTGCTTTGAGTTTTTCTAAACAATTGAAATGAATCATTACCGATTCAAAATCAAGCACACTACATGCACTATATGAGGAGGAATTAAAGATTATTCTTCATTTAAGCTATATAGAGATTCGATAAAGGCGATTAAATCATCGACGGTAACGTTCGCATCTTCTGCAAACACTTCATAATAATTTCCTTCTTCTTCAAACGTTAATACGAACGTTTCACCAGGCAACTCATAAACGTCAACCATCGTAAACAGTTCTAGTTGATCGATCAGCTCATTGTTCTCAACGACCGTATCATTTTGTGTTTCGCCAATCGTCATGACGACATAGGGCGATTGATCTTTAAAGTATTCAAGCATTACTTCTTCTTCGCTTAACACATAGATTTCCCATAGTTCATAATCGTCAGTGAGCAATCTCACATCAGATGCAAATAGTTGCTGAGCTTCTTCAGGTGTGAGCACATTTTGTTCATGATCCAAATGCAGCACTTCTGCACTCGTTGGAACTTCAAAATCAAATACCCCATCAAAGTCAGGATTCGTCTCAAAATTAATAATCTCTGTACGCAATGGACCGCGTTCCCACATTAGAATCATCCACGTTGATTGATCGACGACAAGTTTGACTTGTTCATCTGCTCCTTCTAATAATAGATGATAGGCATCACGGCCAATCCACTTTTCCTCATCAACGAGCTGAACGTCTAAGTCATACAGATCGTCAAGCTGATAAAAATCATTCAAATAATGAACTTCATCAACGATTTCCCCGTGATTGTTCGATATGAGCGCTATGTTTTCATCTTCTAGATACGTTAAGCTCTGCTCAGGATTCTCGATCGTAACCGTCTGTCCTAAAGATTCTACAATGTTTATGCGGTAATAATCTTGATTTCGCCATTCAAACAAATTAATCGCTTCTTCACCTTCGTAAATAATTTTCGATTCAATATAAAATTGATCCGGTTGTTGGTGAGTTTCTGCTGCATTTGCAACAATTTCTTGAGGCGAAAATTGCGTCTGACAACCGAACAACATGCACACACTTCCAAGCAATAAACTACTCATCAACGTTTTTTTCATCGTAATCCTTCCTTTTTACAAACGTACTCATTAAGATTGTTCCTTTGTTAGGTACTGGAATAAATTGAATGTCCCCACCGTGATTTTCGGTAATCATCTTTGCAACACTCAACCCTAATCCTGAATGTTGTCCTGCTTTTTTCGTTCGACTTTCTTCACTTTGATAAAAAGCCTCGAAGATCTTTTTGCTTTCTTTTTCAGAAATTGTTGCTCCTTCATTTTGAACGATTAACACCCCGTGCGTGGAGAAATTTACGTCAATCGGTTTGTACAACCACGATGGTAATTGTTGATCATAAATACCGATGTATAGTTTGCCTGTAGGGGGGGTGTAACGAATTGCATTCGATACTAAATTATCGACTAAACGCATCATATGGTTCACTTGTACGTCAAAACTATCAAAGGTTTTCACTTCTTTTTGAAGATTAATTTCATGTTGACTAGCAAGCTCATCATAACCGTCTACGAGCATTTCAAAAAACTCTTGCCCGTTAACAGCTACTTTCTGTTCAACAGACTGCTGGTTTTTTAATAGTGTGAATGTATGTATGTCTTCAATTAATCGTTGCATCTGTATCGACTTATTTCGAATAATTGTTAAGTAGTGATCGGTTTCCGACTTCGTAAGCGGCCTTTGTTGCATCGATTCTGTATACGCCATCACAGAAGTAAGCGGTGTTTTTAAATCATGTGACAGCGCTGCTGTTATCATTTCCTTTTCCTTTTGCTCTCGAAGGATTTCTTCACGCGCGTGTACGACCTCTTGTTTCATATAATTAAAATGCTTAATTAAGTCGCCAATCTCATCGTTTTTGGGATGTGCTAACGTCGTCATCTTCTTAGGGCGTAAGACAAATTCGTTCATGTCATTTTTTAAATACTTGATCGGTTTGTTAATTCTACGATTGATTTGAAACCAAACGAGTAATCCCGTTAAGAAAAACAGAGCTGCACTTAATACAAGTATCGATGTAGAACGTGATTGAACGTATTCAACGCGGTCGTCTCTTTGCATACTTACTTCATAAAACCCGACAATCTCCTCATCCACAAATACCGGCTCTTTAATTGTAAAATAACGGTACGTCATATTCCCTTCATATAAACCATCATATAGATCTCTTAATTCTGCTTGCCTCGTCCCGATCGTATCTGATGTTGTTTCATAGACAACATAACCATCATTTCGATAAAGCGTAATTTGTGCGACGTGTTCGATAGTTTCTTGAAGGGATTCATGAATGGTCGGATGGAAAGTGTAGAGATCAGGGTTTTGAAGAGGTTCTTTAATTTCTCGATACGTGGAAATAAAGTCTAAGTACTCGTCCAAGCTTTGTTGTTCATTCCAATTCGTTAAAAGCGTATACAATGAATAGACGGCAAGCGAAGGGATGACCATAACAAAAAGCAAAGACAAGAAAAGCCAAGTTCTAATTTTCATACTTGACTTCTCCGATGAAGCGATAGCCGCTTCCCCATACGGTTTCGATGTATTTAGGGTTTTTTTTGTCTTCGTTTAACTTGTCTCTTAACCCTTTCATATGTACAGTTACCGTCTGTTCGTCATCACAGTCTTCATGCCACACAAGCCGGTAAATTTCTTTTTTGGCAAACATTTTGTTAGGATTTTTCACGAACAACAATAATATTTCAAATTCTTTTGGCGTTAACGACACTTCTTCATTTTGGAAGAAAAGTTGATTCGCTTGATGGTCCACGACATAATCAGCACCAAATAGCATTCGTTTCTGTTTATACTTTTCTCTATATCGCGAATGTTTGCGAATTTGCGCTTGTACTCGCGCAGTTAACTCATGCAATGAAAAAGGCTTAGTCATGTAATCATCTGCCCCAATATTAAGCCCGCGAACTTTATCATCATTACTCATCTTGGCGCTTAAAATGAGCAATGGGACTTGGCTCTTTAATCGGATTCGTTGGCACAACTCAAAGCCACTTAATTCAGGAAGCATTATATCAACGATCACTAAGTCAAATAGCCCACGTTCAAAATCTTGAAACCCTTCAATACCTGTTGTTGCAACCGTTACGTGGAATCCTTTCGATTGCAAATGATCGCGAATAATGCTAGCAATTTCATAGTCATCTTCAACTACGAGAATGGTTGGTTTCATAAGACGATCGCTCCATTTTTCTTAACTAGTTCCATTATACGACATTTTTTGTCACACATCATTACTAATTTACAAAAAAAAGCCTCGTACATTTTTGTACGAGACTCTTAGCCTTTAACGCTATTTTGAATATAGTTCTGATGTTTGGTCAATTCGTTTTTCTTCTCCAGTGTTCTTCTCACCTTCAAAGCTCAACATCCCACCATCAAAGTTAATGACACGATTGAAACCATTTTCTTTTGCATATTGTGCGACCCGTTGACTACGACCACCACTTCTACAAATGAAGACGTGTGTTTTTTCACTGTCCATATCAGTTAATCGCTCAGGTACTTCTCCCATAGGCATGAGTGGTACGCCTGGAATGTGACCTTCTTCGTATTCATCAGGTTCTCTTACATCGATAAAAACGAGGTGTTCATCATGTAAATGCTTCTGTAATTCTTCATAATCCCATTGTGTAATGCCTTCTTTTTCTGATTTCATTCTAATCAACCTCCTTTATTTTCACTATGTGTTTCTTTGTAGCGTAACCGAATGAGTCGATACGTATGACTAACGATCACTTTGGCAACAGCATACGTTGGCACCGCGAGTAACATCCCGATAATACCTGCAAAGTTCGCAGCTACTAACAAAATAAAGATGACAGTAATTGGATGGATTTGAAGCTTCCTTCCCATCACTTGTGGTGAGATAAAGATGCTTTCAAATTGTTGAATGATGACGACAGCAACAATGACTGCAATTGCGGTCAACCAACCGTCAAACAAGGCGACAATAACACCTGGTGCTGTACCAATCCACGGACCAATAAATGGAATCAGGTTTGTGAACATCGCAATCAAAGCAAGGACTAAGGAATATTCGATTCCGATAATTAAATACGCAATATAAACGAGCACACCTACACAAAAACTAACGATAATTTGTCCTTGGATAAAGTTCGCTAACGCACCGTCCATGTCACTAAGGATTCGCTTACCTTCATTACGTTGTTTTGAAGGAAGTAGACGTAGAATTTGTTGTGGCGCCTTTTCTCCTTCTTTTAACATATAAAATAGAATAAAAGGTACAATCGCAATGACAATGACAGCACTAGTAATCGCACCGATAAAGCTTGCGATATTTGAACCGATATCCGCAAAAGCATCGCTCAAATAGTTACCGACATTTTGAATAATCTCTTCCAAACTAAATGTTTCATTTTCTTGGAAACGTTGCATAATGTCACTCTGCATAAAATCATTAAACCAATTTTGAGCTTGGTTAATGAAACGAGGTGCCACATCAACGAGACTGTAGAACTGCCGTTGAATCTCAGGACCTACTAAGATTACAAGAAGTGTCATCAACCCGATAAACACTAGGTATATGACAGTAATGGCGAGTACTTTCGGCATCTTCCTTGCTAGTAGTTTAACAACGGGCCTGAATAAGTAAAAAAGTACACCAGCTAACGCAAGCGGTGCGAACACCGTTTGAATGAGAATAACGACTGGAGTGAATATAAAATCAACGAGTGTTCCTAAAAAAATGATCAGCAAGATTAAAGCCACTGCATAGCCAAAGCGGAAATACTTACCGTCAGGCACTTTCATCACTCCAATTTATCCAATATGTTTCCTGTCCTAATCATTTATTATACGCAATAATTTCCTCATAAACAAACATTTACCTTCACCGCGTCAAAGTAACACAAACTTTGACAATAGTCTTAACTTTTGGTTAAATAGACGAAAATACATTATTATGATATGGGAGGTCTTTTGATGAACAAGTATAAAACAGCTTTACTTTCGGGGACATTTCTCTCTGTTGCCATCCTCGCCGCTTGCGACAGCGATATTGATGTGGATGAACTTGACGAAGATGATCTTAACGTCGGGGATACAGATGCCGGTAATGACGATGGTGATGATGCCGCTTCGAGCGGGGACGGAACACAACTACAAATTGGTACCGGTTCTACCGGAGGGACGTATTACGCATTAGGTCAAGAAATGGCAAACGTCATTTCAGATAATGCTGACGGCGTCACTGTGAATGCGGTTTCGACAGGTGCTTCTAATGAGAACATCGCCCGTGTACATAACGGTGATCTTGACTTAGGGATGACTGTCCATATCCCTGCGCTTGATGCCTTAGAAGGTGCTGGTGACTTTGAAGGACAAGGAGAGTTCGATCAATTTGGCTATATGGGTTACATTTACCCTGAAACGAATCAAATCGCCGTACGAGCAGATAGCGGGATTGAATCAATTGAAGATTTAGAAGGTATGCGCGTGAACCTTGGTCCTCCAAACTCAGCTTCACAATCTGCGTCATTGATGATTCTTGAAGCTTACGGTCTTACTGAAGACGACATTGAAGTGTATGAAGAAGGCTTTGGTGATGGAGCAGGCATGCTTCAAGACGGCAACATTGATGCTACGTTTGGTCTCTTAGGCTTACCTGCTGATAACATTACAGAGCTGGATAGTCAAATTGACATTGAACTACTTTCAATTGATGAAGAAGCACTCGACACAATTGAAGCGAATAGCATGTATGAACGAATTGTCATTCCAGCTGACACGTATGAGTTTTTAGAGGAAGATGTCAATGCAATCGCTGCTTACGCAGTCCTCATCGGTTCTAATGAAACGATCGATGAAGACTTAGGTTATGAAATTACGAAAGCACTTTACGAAAATGCAGGTAGCATCACTCACAATCAAGGGGAGCATATGGAAGACACCGACAACTTATTACTCGGTAATGAAGGTCTTCCGATGCATCCAGGAGCCGAGCGTTACTTTGAAGAAGCAGGCTTGTTAAATTAAAAAACTGTAGGGCCGGGCGCTTAAAGCCCGGCTCTCGTTATTGAAGAAAGGTGGTGACCTGCGATGGCTGATGCCAACGCTCATCTCAATGACGCACCAGAACGAGAATTGACCGAAAAGGAAAAAGAAGAACTACTCAAAAAATACGACAAAGAATCGAACACGAGAACCGATCTTGGTAAGTGGATTTGGATTGCGTTTATTATCGGAATCTCTCTCACCTCATTTCACTTGTACACCGGTCTTCGCGGGGGCTATGGATCATTAATGCAAGGAGCTATTCACGTTGGTAGTGGTCTTGCATTAATTTACATATTATATCCCATTAGTAAAAAAGCAGATAAAAAAGTCGGTGTGCCATTTTACGATGCGATTTTAGCACTTCTTTCACTGTACTGTTGTTTTTATATCGTTTGGAATTATGATTATTTGACAAGTGCAGTCATTTTTGGTTTTTCACTTCATGATCAACTCGTAGCACTAGGCGCGATCGCTCTTTTACTTGAAGCAACAAGACGAGCTGTCGGTATGCCAATCGTCGTTATTGCCATTCTTGCACTCCTTTACGGTGTGTATGGTTCTTGGTCATGGCTCGGGACATTTGCTCATCCTGGTTTTACGTGGACCGGAATGGCTACGCAATTGTTTTTTACGACTGAGGCAATTTTCGGTACACCGATCCAAGTGTCCTCGACGTTTATTTACTTGTTTTTATTCTTTGGTGTCATTTTAGTCCGAACTAACATTGGCCAGTTCTTCAACGACATTGCTTTTCGACTTACTGGTCGCTATACAGGGGGAACCGCTAAAGCAGCTGTTGCAGCAAGTGGTTTACAAGGAATGGTAACAGGAAGTTCAGTAGCCAATACGGTCGGTTCAGGTTCCTTTACGATCCCAATGATGAAACGCTCTGGGTTTAAACCTGAGTTTGCAGGTGCGGCAGAAGCTTCTGCATCAACGGGTGGACAAATTATGCCGCCGATTATGGGGGCAGCTGCCTTTATTATGGCGGGGTATGTAGGTATTCCATATAGTGAACTTATTATTTATGCCATCATTCCGGCATTGCTTTACTTTATGGGTGTATTTTTTGGAATTCACTTTGAAGCAAAACGACAAGGAATTGTCGGTGTGCCAGTTTCTGAACTTCCAAAAATACGTTCATTTATTACGAGAATTGATATGATTTTACCACTTGTAACGATTATTGGCTTAATGCTTATAGGCTTTACCCCAACTTTCGCTGCATTATGGGGCATTCTAGCAGCTTTTGTCATCAGTTTATTTCGAAAAGATACACGCCCGACGCTGCTCGGTGTCCTTGATATGATGGAGAAAGGTGCAAGAACTGCCGTTCCAGTCATTGCTGCCTGTGCTTCTGCAGGGATTATTGTCGGAATTGTTGTATTTACTGGGCTTGGTGGCGTATTAGCACGAGGTATTATCGTACTTGCTGATGGCCAGTTCTTCCTTGTTCTGTTCTTTACGATGATTGCTTGTATTATACTCGGTATGGGTCTGCCGACAACTGCAAATTATGTTGTTACCGCAACCGTTGCAGCACCAGCAATTTTAATGTTTGATGTTCCACCAATCGCTGCACATATGTTTGTATTTTATTTCGGTCTAGCAGCAGATATTACGCCTCCGGTCTGCTTGGCAGCGTATGCAGGTGCAGGTATTGCCCGAGCCAATCCGATGAAAACAGGGATCATCGCTTTCAAATTGGCCATTGCTGCCTTTATCATTCCATATGTGTTTGTAGCAAACCCTGTGTTGCTCTTGCAAGATGCTACGTTTATGACACTGATGCCACCGCTAATTACAGCCATTATCGGAATGATTGCAATTAGTGCTGCGATCATGAACTACTTTGTCGCAAAACCTAAAATCTATGAACGTCTCGGTCTAATAGTCGGTGGAATTATGGCTGTTTATCCAAATAGCATTCCAATTTCATTGGCTGGAATTGGTATTCTTACCTTGATCGCCCTCGTTCAACACATTCGCAATAAACGTAACCAAACACCACGTACGCCTGAACGTACAGTTGAAGCTTAAGCAAACGTTAAAGAGCCCGTCCTTAAAGGACGGGCTCTTTAACAATGTAATGGAGAGTCTACGTAGACTAGCAACCGAGCGACACACACCCAGTATGTAGGATGGAGGAAACTCCACCCTATACACTAATCATAATTCCGTTGTCTTGTGTCATCGAGAACTTGTTCAAGGTGCGCAATTTGGTCTCTAAGACCATCCTCTAATTGTCGCTCCTTGTCCGTAATTTTCTGCTGCAATTGACGCAGAAACTCTAAATCTCTTCGAAACATCGATCTCTCCAGTTTTGACATAGATATACTCCTAAAATCGATAGACATCTATATCCCCTATATTACCTTAATGTTCTCTTTAGAAACATGTTATTTGTGAAAGACATCAAACGCATCCCAAAGCTCTTCTAAACTTTCTAAGCGCTTTTCAACCTTTTCATGTTGTGATCTTGTTACAGCTGTAATCAATGCGCTTACAATACTTTGAGGTGCTGAAAACGAATCAATAAATGAATTAATTTCAGTTGCCGCAAGTAACTTCCGATCACCGTATGGAACGAGTGGAGATAGCATATGATCCGTAATAACGAGCGTTTTAGCATTCTTTTGCTTGACAGATTTCAACACTTCTACCGTTCGTTTCGTATACCTAGAGAAGCCAAAAGCGATAACCAAATCATCTTCTTTAATATCAATCAAATGTTCTGATACCCCATCTGCACTACGAAGCATCTCAGTATTTTGTAATACGAGATCCAAATAAAATTCAAGAAATAACCCAACGCTCATCGCACTTCGGTAAGCGATAATGTAAATTCGCTTTGCGTTAACAATATCATCGATGGCACCTTGGAACTGTTCAACATCAATTTGTTGGAGCGTTGTGCTTAAATTGTTCATATCATCAGCGAGCACTTCTCGAATTGTATCCTCTGGAGAATCGCCTCGCTCAGTCGTTGACGCAAACACTTCTGCAGAGGTCCATTTCCGTTGCAATGCAGCTTGCATGTGGCGTTGCAAATCTGGATAGCCTTTATAATCTAAAAAGAAAGCGAAGCGCACGACGGTCGCCTCGCCTACTTCTGCATTTTTGGCTAGTTTTGATGCGGTAAGAAACGGTGCGGTCTCTTGATGATCGATCAAATAGTTGGCAATCTTTAATTGAGATTTACTCATCTCATGCTGTCTCGCGATCATTTGTTCATATACATCAGACAATTCAAGATCCCCCTTCAGACCGCGAAACCCTACATGTTAATCGTTTGAAGGAAAAAGGGTTGGAACTACCTTTTCATAAGCCATGATCGTTTTCTCAATTGCTTCATCATCATGTGCAACTGACATACTATAGCGATTACCAGGCTTAACATAAATCCCTTCTTGGAATAGGGCACGATCCATTTCTGTCCGAAGCTTCTTATCTACGTGTTCGAAGCATCGATAGTTACTGAGACTTTCCTTATTTGTAAATAATACACTAAACAATGAACCGATGCCAACCGCTTTCATAGGAAGACTGTGTTTCTTAAATACCGCTTCAAGTTCCGATTTGAACTGTTCTGTACGAATTAATAAGTCACTCATCTCTTCTTCTAAAACATCTAGCGTTGCTAAACCTGCCGCTAGAACGAGCGGATGTCCGTTATACGTTCCACTATGGAACAACGCGAGTTGCTTACGGTCGGTCTGGTCTTGGTCGGCAAAGAAATCAAATCCAGCGAGCGGAGACGTACGCCCCATAATTTCTTGTTTCCCACCAACAACACCGAAAGGAAACCCTCCACCAACGACTTTCCCCATCGTCGTTAAATCTGGTTCAACATTGTAGAGGTTCTGAACACCACCCATACCGGTTCTAAATCCGGTTTTCACTTCATCAAAGATCAAGACGATGTTTAATTTCTTTGTTAATGTGTGAAGCTTCTGTAGAAAATCGTTCGTAGGTGCAATGATCCCCGCTTCAAGCGGTTCAACAATAAGTGCTCCAATTTCAGCTGCATGTTCAGTTAAGATTTTCTCACAGTGCTCATACTGATTAAACGGAAGGACGAACGTATTTTGCATCGCTAACTCATCCATACCGTAAGAATCTGCAACACGATTTGGCTCATGTGCAGTGCCTGCATCCTGTTCATTCGGGCTTACACTAATGAGTAGAGAATCGATCGCACCGTGGTAATGACCCTCAAACTTCGCAATCTTATATTTACCTGTATGCGCCATCGCCAAACGAAGGGCAAGTAAATTTGCTTCTGTTCCTGAATTCGTATATCTTACGCTTTCCATTGAAGGAAAATAACGTAACAATCGTTCTGCAAATGCGGCTTCCTTTTCATGAGGTGTTCCGAACAGCCACGTACCATCTTGTTCAATTTGTTGCTGAATTGCGGATTTCACTTCTTCATGACCGTGACCGAGCATTAAGGCCCCGTATCCCATTAAATAGTCGATGTATTCATGACCATCAACGTCAAACAATCGACTGCCGTGTGCTCGCTTAATTGCAATTGGATATGGCTCAAAATGCTTTATATTCGCAGTCATTCCTCCAGGCATGACTTGTTTTGCACGCTCCATATGTCGTTTTGACATCATTGTTTGCGCTTCATAAGAAAGGCGATTGTTCGCTATCCCCATTGTTCTCCTCCAGTAATAAAAGATTAATTTCACAAAAATAATAAAATGAATGATTTACTTCATTTTAAGCGAAAATTCCTTTTTTGTGAACCCATTATTTCAACTTATTCATTTTGTGAAATTTTTATTTCAAAAATATGAAGGAGATCTTTCATTTAAAACTATTTTGAATCTTTTTATTCTTTTTTGACCTTGTACACTCCTCTTGTTATACTAAGCTCATTCTATCAATGATCAATACTAAAGGAGGATGTTTATGGCACAGCCGAAATATATTACTAATATTGATAAAATTCCTGAAATTCCAAAGAGAGAAAAAGAAAAACTCCGTAAGATCACTGATAAATTTGTTTTTAGAGTAAATGATTATTATTTAGGTCTGATTGATTGGGAAGACCCAAATGATCCTATTAAAAACCTCGTAATCCCAAATGAACAAGAGCTCTCAGAATACGGTCGTTGGGATGCTTCTGATGAAGATACGAACTATGTTGTTTCTGGTTGCCAGCATAAATATGAAACGACTGCCCTCTTAATATGTTCTGAAGTTTGTGGTGCTTATTGTCGTTATTGTTTTAGAAAGCGCTTATTTAGAAACGACGTAAAAGAAGCAATGAGCGATGTTGATCCTGGTATTGAGTACATTCGTAATCACCCAGAGATTAACAACGTCCTGTTAACAGGTGGAGACCCGATGATTTTGGCTACAAAGAAGTTGCGATACATTATTGAAGAATTGCGCAACATTCAGCACGTGAAAATTATCCGAATCGGCTCGAAATTACCTGTATTTAATCCGATGCGTATTTATGAAGATCAAGAGCTGCTTGATCTATTTAGAGAGTACTCAACACCTGACAACCGGATTTATGTGATGGCTCACGTTAATCATCCGCGTGAAATTACCGCTGAAGCGAAAAAAGCATTTGAAGCGCTTCACGATGCTGGTGTCATCGTTGTAAACCAGACACCTGTATTAAAGGGAATTAATGATAACCCTGAAGATTTAGGAGAACTACTCAATCGTTTATCATGGGCTGGTGTCACCCCTTACTACTTCTTTATTAACCGTCCAGTTGCTGGTAATAACGATTTTGTGCTCACTCTTAAAGAAGCGTATGAAGCCGTTGAGAAAGCAAAAGCAATTACGAGCGGCCTTGGCAAACGGATTCGTCTGTCGATGAGTCACACATCTGGGAAAATCGAAATTCTTGCCATTGAAGATGGAAAGGCGTATTTAAAATACCACCAGTCACGTGATGGGAATTATGGGAAGTTTATGGTTTTAGATTGTCCAGATGATGCTGCTTGGTTTGATGATTTACCAGGAAGTGAAGCTCATTGGGAGATGCCTAAGAAGAAAGTCGAAGACGTTGCAAGCGTCAACCAAATGTCTGACATGCCAGAGAAAAGAAAGCGTAAAGTTAAAACCTCTTAATAACCAAACCATCAACGCCACATCCTGACACTTCAAAAACGAAGCGCTTAGGATGTGGCGTTTACATGTTCTATACGTTTTACACCATCTGATTACGTAACTCTCCAATTGCAGGAATCGTAATGACCACTTCGTCCCCGGCTTTTAGAAACTTCGGTGGCTTCATTCCTTTCCCAACACCTGACGGAGTACCCGTTGCGATAATATCACCAGGCTCGAGCGTCATTCCTTTTGACAATACGTGAATTAATTCGCGAACATCAAAGATCATATCCGTAAGCGGCGCTTGTTGACGTACCTCATCATTCACAGTCGTCGTAATCGTTTCTTTAAGCAATTCTTCTTCACTTAGACGTGTAACGATTGATGGACCAATTGGACAGAACCCGTCCAAGCTCTTACCAACAAAAAACTGTTTATGTCTCGCTTGCAAATCACGAGCTGTAATATCATTTAATAATGTGAATCCAAAAATGTAATCCCAAGCATCTTCTCGCTCGATCTTCGTACCTTTTTTACCAATAACGATGGCAAGTTCACCTTCATAGTCAACTTGCTCTGTAATGTCACTGTGAAGCGAGACGTTGTCTTGATGTGCACAGATCGTCGTGTGAGCTTTCGTAAAGATTAAAGGATGATCTGGGATGTCTTTAGCAGAACCCATTTCAATCGCATGCGCTGCATAGTTTTTGCCTACACACATAACATTTTTTGGAGGGTGCTTAATTGGTGTGAGCGTTTGAAATTCTCCGTCTTTTACAAATACATCGTTGTTAACAGCTTCGTTATGTACCGCTTGCTCATATACTGAATCAACTGTAGTGAGGAAAGGCTCACCAAGTGAAATCGCTGATATCATATCTGCAGGGCATTCCGTTCCTGGACTGTATAGTTGAAATGCTTTTTCTAACAGTAATGCTTTGTCGCTTGACATTTGCTTTGCAGCTAACGTTTCAATTCCTTCGTGTGAAACCACTAATAAGTGCATAAAACCCTCTCCTATTCATAGTGCTCAGCGTAATCGCTCACTCGCTGCAACATCGTTTGATGCTCTTTCTCACTTGCTTGGACAACATATCCTAAGTGTAACGGCTTAAGGAGATCGAATCCACAAAAATCGCTAATTGAGTGTTTTACAATTCCTTCGAAATGATCTTTTTCCGCCTTGTTCCATTCTGTTTCTGGTGAGCCCGTCGTGTAGATTAATCCTAACGGCTTATTATTCATTTTAGGAATTGGCGTTTCATTCTCTAACTCAAACGCAAATCCGTAAGACAACACGCGATCCAAATATCCTTTACCGATTGCCGGAAAACCTCCCCACCAAATCGGAAAGATCAATGTGATCGTTTTTGCTGCTTGTAGCATTTGATGCTCGCGTTGTACATCATCCGCATACACTCCCTTAAGGGTGTCTTCGTATTCAGTTTCAGAAAGAACGACATCCGTAAACGATTCATACAGATGTTTAACGTAAACCTCTTCATTCCCTTTCTGTTTAAGCGCTTGCTCAAACGTATGTAACACTTGTCCATTAAAGCTATCTTTCGATGGGTGCATGTAAATAATATAGTGCATCAAGCAACTTCCTTTCTATATTTTTGTTTCGATTACAAAAATATCGGTTATAGATAGATTAACAATGCAAATAAATTAAAGAGGTGTCCTTATGCATAAGTTCTCAACAGCACTTGCTGTGTGGGCCATCTTTATCTTCATTTCAGGTGTGATGTTCCCAATTGAATTAACAAACGGTGCGAGCGATGTAACTCAAGTGTTACACAGTTATACGATTTATGGTTTCTTTTCTTTAATCCCGATCGTTTTTTATGGTGGATTCTTATCTTTTATGGCAGATTGGATTGCCAAACATTATACTCGTTTCCGCGAAACAATGTCGTTAAGCATTCATATTGCTGGAGGTATGATCGTTTATTTCGCAACTGCGAATATTGATTTGACCATTCTTGCAGTTGTTGCCACATTGCTGTTCTTCCTTGTCGATCGAGCGTTATCCCTTCTAGGTGAAAAATCAGGGGGAACACAACTTGCGAACAGCCTATCTTTATTCATCGGTTGCAGCGGTGTTCTTACGATGATCATGGCAAGCACGATTTAATATCGTTTATTAAAGTGGAATATTGCCATGACATTCATCATTCCTTGTTTTTGATCGTAACATATCCAAACTCTCAATGAGTACACTTCTCGTTTCAGAGGGACTAATCACATCATCTACAACCCCTAACTCAGCAGCAATGTACGGATGCATCACCTCTTTCTTATATTGCTCGATTAATTGCTCCCGTTTTGATTCTGGCTGATCGTCTTGCTGAATGTCTTTGCCATACAACACATCGACGGCACCTTCCGCCCCCATGACTGCAATTTCAGCTGTAGGCCACGCAAACACCAAATCAGCTCCGATTGATTTACTATTCATCGCAACGTAAGCACCTCCATACGCTTTCCGTAAAATAACCGTCACTTTCGGGACACAACTTTCTGCATACGCGTATAACAGTTTCGCACCGTGACGAATAATGCCACTTTCTTGTTGTAATACGCCTGGAATAAAGCCAGAAACGTCTTCAAGTGTCACAATGGGAATGTGAAAGCAATCGCAAAACCGGATAAAGCGTGCAGCTTTGTCCGACGCATCCACGTCTAGTGCGCCTGCTTTGTACTTCGGATTGTTTGCAACAACACCAACTGTGTTTCCGTCAAGCTTCGCAAATCCAACTGTAATGTTCGCTGCAAAAGCCGCTTGCACTTCGATATAAGAGCCGGTATCAAACAGAGCAGAAATAACGTGAACCATATTGTAGACTTTTTTTGGATCATCTGGTACGACGCTTTCCATTTGGTTTTGTTTTTGCTCGGTAACCCAATTGGATGCAATCGGTTTTGAACCTTTGTTGTTTTGCGGTAAATACGATAGTAATTTGCGCACTTGCCGCAAACAATCGGTTTCATTTTCAGAAACAAAATGAACGTCTCCGCTTTTCGTTGCATGTAGCTGACTTCCACCTAACTCTTCATGACTCATATGCTTCCCGGTTACTGCTTTTACGACCTTGGAGCCTGTCAGGAACATATGTGACGTTTGCTTTACCATAAACACAAAATCAGTCAATGCTGGAGAATAGACCGCACCCCCAGCACACGGCCCCATAATCACAGAGATTTGTGGAATCTTACCCGAGTATTTCGCATTGCGATAAAAAAGTTCCCCGTATCCTCCTAAAGCCTTTACCCCCTCTTGAATCTTTGCTCCTGCAGAATCACAAAGTCCGACAATCGGTACACCTAAGTTGTATGCATAATCCATTAGTTTTGTAATTTTAAGGCTGTGCATCTCCCCTAGCGAACCACCTTGAATCGTAAAGTCTTGAGCGTAAACACAAACCGTTCGGCCGAAAACTTTGCCGTAACCGGTAATGACATTTTCACATTGATAATCGGTTCCAGAGGTACGAACGAAACGTTGAAGTTCTCGAAATGTACCATCGTCTAACAATTGCTCAATCCGCTCTCTTGCCGATTGTTTGCCTTGTTGCCGTTGTTTGTTTTGTTTGTTGACACCGCCTCCAAGGGAGACACCTTCTCTACGTTTATATAAATCATCTAAATAACGGCTCATAAATCCTCCTAAGTATAAAAAAAGAAACGATGATGATCATCGTTTCTTAGGTTTTGCTACTATAGAGGTTTTTAAACTTTCACACGGAAAAGTGGTTGACCGTAGTCGACGAGTTCACCATTTTCAACGAGAATTTCTACGATTTCACCTTTTGTTTCAGCTTCTAGTTCATTCATTAGTTTCATTGCTTCAACGATACAAACAATTGATTCCGAGTGAACTTGATCCCCAACTTGTACGTATGGATCAGCATCTGGAGATGATGCACGGTAGAACGTACCGACCATCGGTGATGTAATTTCAACAGAATCGTCAGTCGCTTCTGCATTTGGTTTCTCTGCTTGAGGTTGCTCTTGTTTTTGTTCAGGTGTTGCAACAGGTTGTGATACTGCTGGTGTGCTAGGTGCCGCTACTGCTTGTGTTGTTTCAACAACCGTTTTCGTTTCTTTCTTGATCGTAATCGACATATCTTTCTCGCCTTGTACTTCCAATTGTGTAATTTCCGATGCATTGACTGCTTCAATGAGTTCTTTTATTTCTTTAATGCTATACATGTTCGCTCTCCTTTACATTACACCGTATATTTTTCTAGAAAACTTGTATCAAATTCTCCCGATTTAAACACATCATGATCCATTAGATTTAAATGGAATGGGACGGTCGTATCGACACCTTCAATGACAAACTCTGATAACGCACGTTTCATTCGTGCAATCGCCTCATCTCTCGTACTTGCATGGACGATGAGTTTGGCAACCATTGAATCATAGAATGGTGTAATTGTGTAGCCTGTATACGCAGCACTATCAACACGCACTCCCGGTCCACCTGGAGGTACACACATTGAAATCTTCCCAGGGGAAGGCCTGAACCCTTTACGAGCATTCTCGGCATTAATACGGCACTCAATTGCGTGTCCACGTACAACGACTTCTTCTTGCTTCACAGACAAAGGCTGTTTGTTTGCAACGAGCACTTGCTCTTTTATGAGATCAACACCGGTAATTTCTTCTGTAACCGGATGTTCTACTTGAATCCGAGTGTTCATTTCCATGAAATAGAAATTCTTATGTTTGTCGAGTAAAAACTCAACCGTTCCTGCGCCACAATACTCTACCGCTTTTGCAGCAGCAATCGCAGCTTGACCCATTTCTTCGCGAATTGTTTCATTCAATGCTGGTGAAGGCGCTTCTTCAATCAGCTTTTGGTGACGACGCTGAATCGAACAATCTCGCTCTCCGAAATGTACAACATCCCCATATCTGTCACCGACAATTTGAATTTCAATATGACGAGGCTCTTCAATAAACTTCTCTAAATAAATACCAGCATTGCCGAAGTTTGATTCAGCTTCTCGCCTTGCAGTTTGGATCGAGCGGACGAGCTCATCACGATTTTGTGCGACGCGCATCCCTTTTCCGCCGCCCCCTGCAGTTGCTTTAATAATGACAGGATAACCAATGTCTTTGGCAATCTCAATCGCTTCATCTTCACGCTCAATGAGGCCATCACTTCCAGGAACAATTGGCACCCCTGCTGCCTTCATCGTGTCTCTTGCTTGCGATTTATCACCCATTCGGTTAATCGCACTCGGTGAAGGACCGATAAATATGAGACCGTGATCTTCACAAATCTCTGCAAATTCAGCGTTCTCTGCTAAGAAACCATACCCTGGATGAATGGCATCACAGCCTGTTTTTAGAGCCGTAGCTATAATATTCGTTTTCTTTAAGTAACTTTCAGTCGCAGTACTCGGTCCGATGCAATACGCTTCATCCGCCATTACAACGTGTAATGATTCGCGATCAGGTTCTGAATATACTGCCACCGTTTCAATGTCTAGTTCGCGACATGCCCGAATAATACGAACCGCGATTTCCCCACGATTCGCAATTAGTACTTTATTAATCATTTCATGGAGCTCCCTTCTTGATATCAGGCAAACCGCCTGCTTCCAAACTTTGGAAGGGTGAGTCAAGCAAGACAACTTCACCATCTTTTTAAAGTGTAAAAAAAACCCACCCATCCGTCAATGACTGTAACGAGAAACGATTGACTATCGCACAAATATTTCATAGAATGTAATAGGTAATTGAAAATCATTATCAATTAATGTTCAGTGGAGGTACTTATGCTTCGTCGTTTCTTTTCTTATTATAAACCTTACAAGAAACTCTTTACGATTACGTTTATTAGCGCCATCTTTGTAGCGCTTTTAGAGCTTGCGTTTCCAATCATCGTCAACCAAGTCGTCGACCGCCTTCTCCCTCAAGGAGAAATTTCCATTATCATCCTCGCCTGCCTCGCACTTTTTGTCATTTATATTTTTAACTCTGGTGCTCATTATATCGTTACATACTGGGGACATATACTTGGAATCAATATCGAAACTGATATGAGACGCGAATTGTTCGCTCACGTCCAAAATTTATCTTACAGCTATCATGATAATAATAAAACTGGACATTTATTATCGAACTTAACAAATGACTTATTCGAGATCGGTGAAGTTGCTCACCACGGACCAGAAGATGTGTTCACTGCAATTATGACGTTATTCGGTTCCTTCGGTGTCATGCTCTACATTAACTGGCAATTAGCCGTCATTACGTTCATTGTCGTTCCATTGTTAACTTGGATTGTTGTGTATTGCAACAGAAAAATGTCTGGAGCGATGCGTCTCATGTTTCAACGAATGGCGAATTTCAACGCTCGTGTTGAAGATACGCTCGGAGGCATCCGTCTCGTGCAAGCTTTTGCAAATGAAAAGCATGAGCAAAAACTGTTCAAAGAAGACAACGAGAACTTCCGAGAAGCTAAAATTCGCTCCTACAAAATTATGGGAGTTAACAACTCCTTAAGCTACATGATGATGCGTATTATGACGCTGTTCGTTCTACTCACTGGTGCGTACTTTATGCTTCAAAACCAATTGTCGATCGGTGATTTCATGGCGTTTATTCTACTTACGAACATTTTCTTCCGTCCGATTGAGAAAATCAATGCCATTATTGAAAGCTACCCGAAAGGCTACGCTGGTTTTAAACGCTACCTTGCCATTATGGACACAGAGCCAGAAATTCAAGACCGTCCTGAAGCGGAAGACGTTCAAGGACTAAAAGGAAACATCCAATACAAAGACGTTACGTTCGGATATGATGCAGAGCGTCCAGTGCTAGAAAATATCCATCTAGACATTGAGCAAGGAGAAACGATTGCCTTTGTCGGACCATCTGGTGCAGGAAAAACGACACTTTGTAGCCTACTACCACGTTTTTATGATGTGTTGGACGGTGATATTACAATTGACGGACACTCAATTAAAGATATTACACTCACATCGTTACGGGAACAAATCGGCGTCGTACAACAAGACGTATTTATGTTCTCTGGTACTCTAAGGGATAACATCCGGTACGGGAACCTTGATGCAAGTGATGAAGAAGTCATGGAAGCTGCTCGTCTAGCAGAACTAGAAGATTTCATTCAAGATCAACCAGACGGTTTGGATACAGTCGTTGGAGAACGAGGCGTCAAACTGTCTGGTGGACAAAAACAACGTCTGTCGATTGCAAGGATGTTCTTAAAGAACCCACCGATTCTCATTTTAGATGAAGCCACATCTGCACTTGATACGGAAACAGAAGCTGCGATCCAGCGTGCTTTAGAAAAGTTATCCGTCGGTCGGACGACACTCGTCATTGCTCACCGCCTGACGACGATTAAACATGCTGACCGCATTGTTGTCATTACTAAAGAAGGAATCGCTGAAGAAGGTAACCACAAGGAGCTACTCGCTCAAGGTGGTCATTACAGCAGACTTTACAACGCTCAACAAACATTAATTTAATTTCAGGTTTGCCTTCAAAGGATAAAAGGAATATGTAACAAGAATCCTTTGGAGGTGAACGTATGAATACACTTGAACAACAATTACAAAAATTAGACGGTTGGGAACGTCATCAAGAACAAATTTCCAAAACGTTTGGCTTTGATGCCTATTTAACGGGTATACTATTCGTAGAACGACTTGCAGCTTTTGCTGAAGCTGTCCAACACCACCCTCAAATTACCATTGACCATACGAACGTTACGATTGTGTGGACGACGGTTGATGAAGGTAAATTAACGGATAAAGACATCGACGGCGCTCATGCAGCGGACAATCTTTATCAAGCAAACGGACAGTAAGGAGGCTGCTATGCGGAAGTTACCGAGTAAAGAGCGTGATGATGAAAAGCGTAGTGAAGACATCACTAAATTAGAACAGTTAATCGACCGGTTAGAAGACATGACGACAAGTGCTAGACTCAAAGATATCGCATACCACTTTACAGATAAAAAAGAAGTCATTAAAGTTAATATTATCGCAGGGGTTGCAAGAGGCGTTGGTCTTACGCTCGGTACGGCCGTCGTCCTTGCCCTATTTGCTTACATAGCTACCCTATTTATTGACATGCCTGTGATTGGGGAATGGATTGCTAGTTTACAAACAGAAGTAGATCGCTACATGCAAGACTAATACGATGGAAAGGAGCAAGTTACATGGACTTTTTAGGAATTGCCGCACTCATCGCCGCAATCGCTTTTGCTGTACTTGTCATTTTTCTCGGGAAAGTATTGAACAATCTCAGTGATGTACTTTCTAAAACCGGAGATACGATCGGTAAGTTGCCTGACCAACTTGATGAAATCAGCAAAGAAACAGGAACAATTTTGCACAACACAAACGAAACCATTCTTGACCTTAATGAAAAGATTAAAACGCTCAACCCTATCTTCGGAATGGTTGAAGACGCCGGAACGGCATCGCGCAAAGTTTCATCAAGTCTCGTTGACTTAACAGAAAGCATGCGTAAACAAACGAACGCTGCTGCAAAAATGACTGACAACAAAGACCTTCGCGGTCTATATGGTCTCGCAGCATTTGTTTATTTCTTAAATCAGAAGAAAAAAGAGTACAACGAAGCAACGCAAAACACGTAATGGAATTTTTCCATTACGTGTTTTTTTGTTCACGAGTTGACTCTCCTGTTAAGGGAGGGTCTACACTTCAATAGCAAATCTTATTGGAGGGATTCTATGACATACGCAATTGAAGCAGAGGGACTCGTGAAATACTACGGCAACAATCAGGTTTTACATGGTCTCAATATGAACGTGAAGGCTGGAGAAATCTTCGGCCTAATCGGCGCCAATGGTGCAGGCAAATCAACAACCATTGATTGTTTGCTCGGAACGAAAAAGCTTGATCAAGGTACGGTGAAAATTCTCAGGAACTCGCCTAATCCAAAGCAGAAATCTCACTTTGAGCAGATCGGTGTTCAATTTCAAGAAAGTGCGTTTCAAAACGGCTTAACCGTTAAGGAAATTTGTGAAATCACACACTCTCTTTACAAGAATCCAATCGATTGGAGAACGAAACTGGCGGACTATCAACTTGAACACCACGTACGCTCGTCCATTTCTACTCTCTCAGGTGGTGAACGCCAAAAATTGTGCATTCTCCTTGCTACAATGGGTCAACCAAAACTACTCGTATTAGATGAATTAACGACCGGATTAGATCCCATTGCTAGACGACAGATTTGGAATAATTTACGTCGATTAAACGATGAGGGGGTTACCATTCTATTAACCTCCCATGATATGCATGAGATCGAAACACTTTGTGACCGTATTTTGCTGCTCAAACATGGCAACGTCTTTATGGAAGGAACTGTTCAAGAAGTGTTATCAAAAAGTGGAGCGAAATCGATGGATGACGCTTATTTACAGCTAACAGGGGAGGGAATACGATGAGAACATTTTGGTTACTCTACGTCGCAGAGTTTAAACTATCATTTCGGGAGATGTCGTCATTTATCTTCGGGTTGTTTCTTCCTGTCGGTATTATGGTGATTATGGGCTACCTCTCCACTACGAATGAAGAACTTGTGACAACATTTGCTGCCGTTGCAACGCTCGGGCTCGTATCTACAGGTGTCATGAGCTTACCCTTGTCCCTTTCTTCCTACCGTGAAAAGAAAGTGTTAAAGCGATACAAAGTTACACCGATTAGCCCAGTACAGTTACTCGTTGCCCATGTTTTTTATTGTTTTAGCTTAAGCATCTTGTCTATGTTTACCGTTTTTCTCGTTGCAACATTTGGCTTTAACATGATTTTCCCTGGCTCGATCGGACTCTTCCTTATTTCGTATCTGATTGTGATGATTAGCATTCACTCGATTGGTATGCTGATCGCAAGTACTTCTCCGCGAGAAAAGACGACGGCTGCAATGAGCAGTTTATTGTTCTTTTCCATGCTCATCTTATCCGGGGCGACCATTCCATTTGATTTATTACCGAGCGTTTTACAATCGATTGCGCAACTTCTTCCATTAACTCATGGCATCGAGTTATTGCAAGGTCAAGCCTTAGGGTCGCCGTTTACCTCCTATTCTTCGTTGCTGCTTTTATTAGTAATTACGACTGTCGCTACAACCCTCTCCTTGCGATTTTTCAGGTGGGAATAAGAAAGGAGTTCAGTCGATGTACAGCATCGGTCAATTTTCCAAAATGAATCGAGTTACTGTTAAACGCTTACGGTATTATGATCAAGTCGGCATTGTAACACCTGCTTACACCGATCCAAATACAGGTTATCGCTACTATCGTTCTAACCAAATTGAAACACTGCATCGAGTACTGGCCATGCGCCAGCTCGACTTTTCAATTGCAGAGATTCAAGAAGTGATATCAAAACAACAAGACTGGCAAACCATGATTGGTAAGAAAAAAGAAGAACTAGAAAAAAAGTCTGTCTTATTAAATCGTCAACTACAACAAGCGAACTACTACTTGCTTGACCATTCCCCACCAGAAATCATCGTAAAAAGTTTACCAAAGGTTACAGTAGCGTCTATGAAGTTGACGCTACCTCATTACGATGACTTATTCGTGGCTTATCCAGCCATGGGGGATAAAATGCGTGAAACCAATTCAGTAGTCGATCCCATTCAATACTGCTTCACACGTTTTTACGACGGTGAATTCAAAGAAACGAACATCAACCTTGAAATTTGCGAAGCAGTAACCGAAAAGAAAGACAATCATGATGGGCTTATTTTCAAAGACATTGCCAAAGTGCCCTTTGCTGCCTGCCTCTTGCACCGCGGACCGTACGAAACGATTGGCGAATCCCACGCAAAACTTTACCAGTGGCTTGAAGAAAGTGATTATTCACTTGCTGGTCCCCCTAGAGAAGCTGTCATTGACGGCATCTGGAATGAACTTGAGCCTACACGGTGGTTAACCGAAGTCCAATTCCCCCTTAGTCACGAAGATTAAAAACCGGATAGTTTTGGGCAAGACATGATGAGCGCGGTGCTAGAGCCGAGGGGCGTGGTGCTAGACTCGAGAAAAAAAGCTCCGATCAAAGTTTCTTTTCTTTGATCGGAGCTTAGTCATATTCCGCACGCTTTCAGTCAATACATGTACGTTTATTTAAGCGTAAATCCTTGGTCTTTCAAAAACGTCGTTACTTGTTGACGGCGAGGTTTGTTCAAATACTCAGCCATATTCTCTCCCCAGCCGGCTGTACGCTTCCCTTTTGTACGACGCTCATAGTATGCGCTCGTCTCTTGCTCGTACGGCTCAAGCCCTTCAGTAATTCGCTCTCCATCATAGCGATCTTCATGTAGTACGACTTCTTTAGGAAAACGCGGTTTTTGTCCAGGGTCTTGATCTGGATACCCAAGACAAATCCCCATCACTGGGAATGTATGCTTTGGCAAATCTAAAATGTTCGCAACTTCGTGCAAATCGTTTCGGATTCCTCCGATCATTACGCCACCGAGACCGTAAGAGCGGGCAGTAAGCAATGCATTTTGGGCAGCTAATGCAACATCTACGGCACCAACGATGACGTTTTCTGTTTCTTCCATTTCAAATGAAGCGTCCCATTTCTCGTTATTTACTTTATGTTTGTGCCAATCCGCTACGAACACGAGGAATAGGGGTGCTTCTTCTACCCATTTTTGGCCACCGGTAATTTCTTTAAGTGCTTTGCGCTTTTCTACATCTGTTACACGAATTACCGTATAAGCTTGAACGTGATGGGAACTCGGTGCCCAACGTGCAGATTCAATCAAATCTTGAACGATTTCCTCTGAAACTTCTTCTTGCTTGTATTTACGAATCGATTGGTGTGTTTGGATTAGATCTCTTGTTTCCTTCATCATCATTACCTCCCAGGCTTCACGAGCTGTCCTTTTGGTTGATCATTAACAATGTTGCCATCTTCCATCACCGTATGACCGTGAACGATCGTGCGTACAGGCCAGCCGGTAATACTCCGACCATCATAAGCAGAGATTTTACTTTTGCTGTGAAGGTTTGCCTTTTGGATCGTACCTTCTTTCTTTAAATCAACGATCGTAATATCTGCATCCGTCCCTGGCATTAACGTTCCTTTTTGATTGTCAATCCCATACAACTTCGCTGGATTTTCAGATAACAGTTGCACGACTTGATTAATCGTCAAACGTCCGGTATGAACTTCATTTAAAAGTAGAGGTGCAAGCGTTTCGACTCCGCACATTCCAGCTGGTATTTCACTTAAAGATCCAGAATATTTCTCCTCCGCGGTATGAGGAGCATGGTCTGAACAAACGACAGTGATCGTTCCATCTTGGATGCCTTTCCAAATCTCATCTTGGTCTTTTTGTTCTTTTACGAGCGGGAAGATCTTCATGTCACGACCGACCGTTTCATAATCTTCATTCGTTAAAAATAAATAATGTGGACACGTCTCAACCGTGACTTTCTGACCGTTTGCTTTTGCTGCACGAATGGACTCTACGCTTTCTTTCGCACTCACGTGCAACACATGAAAATGGACCCCAGCTTCTTTTGCGAGCGACAATCCCGTATTGACCGTTAACGTCTCGGCCAGTGCAGGCCTCGAGCGGAGAAGGGCATCGTATGACTCGTCTTTTGGATCTTTTTCTTCACTTAATTGACGGATTAACTCATGGTTTTCAGCGTGAACAGCAAATACTTGATCTGTTTTTGCCACTTCTCGCATCATTGCGAACACTTCACCGTCATCGTAAGGTTCAATAATTTGCTCATCTTTGGCATCGACATTATAAAGGAGCTGGAATGTTTCTTGATGAATGCCGTATCCCCAGAAGTATTTGAACCCAATGACACCACGCTCAGAAAGTTCTGCAAAAGCATGACGATTTAATGGCCCTAAACAAATGCCCCATAGTCCGTAATTTACGATCGCTTTTTCATTTAAGTTCTCAACTTGTGCATCAAACGTGCCTTTGTCTTTCACTGGTGGTGTCGTATTTGGCATTTCAAAAATCGTCGTAATCCCTCCAGCTGCTGCAGCTTGAGTTGACGTATAAAAATCTTCTTTATGTGTTGGACCAGGATCCCTAGAGTGAACATGCGTATCAATGAGACCAGGCAAGACGTATTGACCTTTTGCGTCAATCACTTCCACTGCTTCACGATCATCTTCAGGCTCAGTTACGGCATTAATTTTACCATCTGTTATGTAGATATTTCCAAGAAAAGACGCTTGTCCATTCACAATTGTTCCATTTACAATCTTCGTATCATACATCACGTTTCCCCGTCCTCCATAATAAAAGCCGCGACCTTTTCATAAAGGTAGCGGCTTTTCGTCAGTTTACGTCCTTATAAACACGACTTCCGACCGCTTTCCTTTGCTTCTGATACTTTCCATCATATGGAGCAGATGCATGTTGGTCCATACGAGCAAAAACGAGTTGAGCAATTCTTCTCCCCGATTTCAAACGGATGGGCAAGCGATTGGCATTGTATAGTTCCAATGTAATCTCACCTTCAAAGCCTGGATCGACCCACCCTGCATTTTGAATAAATAAGCCCATGCGACCAATTGAACTTCGTCCTTCAACAAAAGCCGTTAGATCGTTTGGAAGCTTAATGTATTCTTTCGTCGTCGCAAGTAAAAATGAGTTCGGTGGAACAATCACTTCATCTGCTTCAAACTCTACATACTGCGCAGGTGCGTCTAATGCAATAGACTCGATGGCGTTTTCATCGATCTTTAAATAGTGAGTACCGAGTCGAATATCGACCGATGCCGGCTGGATTTGAGTCTCATCAACTGGATCGATTCGTAGTTCATCTTCGGCCATCATCTTCTTAATAGTTGTGTCAGATAATATCAACGCGTCTTACCTCCTGAAATTACTATCCCAATTATACCTGATCTGCTCGTGAAAAAAAACAAAAATCAGTAGCTAATCGTTAGCTACTGATTGGAGGTTTCACAGCTTCGAAATTACATTCTAGTTCATACCCATGTTCAGAGATCGTATTACCCGATTGATACTTCACAACCCAGTCATTGTATTGACTCGTTAATGTATGAAAAGCATCCTCGTCTTTGTCATCGAGAGCCTTGTCAATGAGCCGTTCAAATCGAGCCTTCGTAAACTCGTATACAGAGTACTCCAACATCATGCGTGCGTAGAGTGATTGTAGCACTTGTCTCGGTGCTCGATATCCTTGACGGATCATTTTCAATTTCTCAAAGAGTTCGTTCTCGTAAGTTGAACCTGCCATTGATGCTCCCTCCCTATTCTCTTCATCATTTTTTAAACGGAGTATGAAACGTTCATCCTTGCCAGTCAATACCCTTATTCCGACAATTTCAAACATTGATCAAGAAAGGTGTGCTGTTATTTTATTTGACTTTTGTAGCTTTCATTCCTGCTTTTTTTGATCAATTTTTTTATTTCCTTTGATTCCCGGTTGTAAATACGAACGTGTATTCGTATACTAATCATACGAGTTGGAAAAGGAGACGATCCTATGCCACTACAAAATGACGATCTCACGCTCATCCATTATGCGATTATCTTACCGCTCGTTAAACGGTCTTTCGAAGAAAATCTGCAGCAAGTGCCCGAAATGTTCCGAGTACATGAACCTTACATCGAATTGATTGATGAAGCTCTTTCCCTTTTACACCTTGACTTACGCCAGCTAAAAAAAGAACAACATTCTCGTAACTTACGCATTTACCGAATCGATTCTGATGAAACGTTCTCAAGTTACGGATACGTTTGCGGTCGATATGAAGGTCAAAACCGATACGTAAACGCAAACTTGAAGCGACAGACGAGTGAATGCATGAGCTTGTATCTTCACGGCAAACGAGTTGAAGATTTAATGACGAGCCACTGAATGCACCAATAACTAGCGTACATGAGCAAGAACAAGAGCAATGAAACGAGTTGTAGTACGAAAATGTAATACGGCCAAGGACCGAACCAATCAAACGGAGTAGGGCTTGGCGGTTTCATCATTAAATACATGTAATTCGCATTAGGAATGATAAGGTTTATAACAAAAACGACTGCGGCATACGCATTTAAATATCCCCAAACGATTAACACCGACCGAAGCGTGAGCTCGGTTCGATGAACGACGAGTACGTAATATGCTGCTACGATAACGAGACCGTGCGTCAAAAAGAAATGGAAAAACCGAAAGTGCGGAAAGCCAAAATTCCCAATGTCCGGTGTAATCATCGTTAACAACGCACTGCTCACTCCAGCAAAGAACGTCATTTCAAACCAGCGTCTATGAAGAGTTAGCAACATAATAACAGCCGTAATCCACGTAATACTGCTCAAATGCAAAGGCAATGCAAAATGAGCTCCCCACGCACCATTTACGACATACCATGTCTGATACATCACTTCTAAAATGATCAATGTTGCAACCATGCCTAGACGCAAGGAACGATCGACGCCTTTGTTCGTTCGAATTGAACGACGCGCCTTTGTCATGCAGATACAGATGATCAAAAGACCAACTAGTACTGCAACATGCGCTGGTCCAAACCACACGAAATCAGGGGTTTGCCCAGAATATTGAAACCAAGACACCAAATCGCCTACCTTTAGCTCAGCGGAACTTTATCAGTTTGCTTTTGTTCCACTTCTTTAAACAACTCCGTCATCGTTTTCATTCCGAAACGAATGTCATCATCTGTCGCATGGGTATAATTCAATCGCAACGTATTGTATTGAGGTGTCCCTGCATAAAACGGTGCACCTGGAACATACGCAATCCCTCTAGAAACCGCTTCTTGAAGCAATTCCTCTGTGTTGATTTGCGGATCTACTTCCAACCATAAGAACATCCCACCTTCTGGCTCAACAAACGACATCGTTTCAAGTCCAGATGAACGCAGTGAATCAACCATAACGTCTTTGCGATGACCATACAACTTACTAATCGTTTTGATATGCTCATCTAAGTCGAAATTCATACAAAGCTCATACAACGCTTGGTGAGCAAGTGAATTCGAATGAAGATCGTTCGCCTGCTTCGCTTGAGACATCATGCGAATGATCTGGTAAGGGCCGACAATCCACCCTGTTCGAAGTGCAGGCACAGCCGTTTTAGAGAACGTACTCGTATAGACGACATGCGTTCCATCATCAAGTGCCGCCATTGGCGTATAGCCACCTGGTGTATATTGAATATCACCATACGGATCATCTTCAAAAATGACGAAATTCTGTCTGTGAGCAAGTCGAACGAGTGCTTCTCTTCGCTCAAAACTCCATACACGGCCAGTCGGATTTGAAAACGTAGGAACGACGTACACAACTTTCGGTCGGTATACTTTCACTTTTTCTTGCAAATCTTCAAAATCCATTCCGAACTCATCACAACGAATTGGTACGATCTTTGCCTCATAGGATTGAAACACTTGTAACGCAGCTAAATATGTCGGTTCTTCTGTAAAAATGACATCGCCCGGTCCAATCATCACACGAGAAAACAAGTCAATCGCTTGTTGTGAGCCTGTCGTGAGTAACACGTGATTTGGTGTAAATCCGCTAATTTGCTTCTTTTTCATTCGTTCAATAATGACTTCTCGTAACGGATAATACCCTTCAGTTTCCCCATATTGCATCGCTTTCTTTCCTTTAGATAATGCGCGACGAAACGAATCATCAATCGCCTCTACAGGAAACAATTCATCATCAGGAAGCCCCCCAGCAAACGAAAGAACGTTTCCTTGGTTGACCACTTTCAAAATATCTCGCACTGCAGATGACTGCAAATGACGCACTCGTTTTGCAAAGGCATATTTCATGTTAAAACCCGTCTCCTTAGTTGTCTTTTTTCACAGTAGATTGTAAAAGTCCTTTTATTTTAGCTCATTTGACAAAAAAGTCAATGAATTCAAGCAACAATCTCTCCTGCTTTTACACATACAAAAAGGCCTGGCATCTCACCAAGCCTTCTTTTTATAGAAATTGCAATAGGGTCGTTGCAATCGAAAAGTAAATTGTAATTGAAACGATATCGTTAAATGTCGTAATAAATGGACCAGATGCAATTGCAGGGTCTAATTTGAACTTGTTGATTACAAGCGGAACGATTGATCCAACAACCGCTGCCATCGCTAAGGATACGAGTAATGACACGCCAACAATTCCAGCTAAATAAAGACTATCATCAAAAAAGATCGGAATGATTAATAAAAGTACGATTGCACAACTTAGTCCGATCAATAGACCAGTACCAAATTCACGAACGAGCGCACGCATCAACCCTTTTTTCTCGAAGTTGCCAAGTGCTAGACCACGTACAACAATCGCAAGCGATTGTGTTCCGACGTTACCCGCTGAACCCATGAGCATCGGAATAAACGCAGACAGTAAGACGACTTGCTCAAGCGTTTCTTCAAAAGAACCAATGATGCCTGCTGTGATCATTCCAAACAACATGAGAAGAATAATCCAAGGCGAACGCTTTTTAGCTGCCTGAAAAGCAGTAATGTTGACATCCGTCGCACCACGAGTAGCTGAGAACTCGGCCAAATCTTCGGTCGCTTCTTCTTCTAATACATCCATGACATCATCAACGGTTACAATCCCTAACAGTTCCTCACTCGTTGACACGACTGGTACTGCGAGGAAGTCGTACTTCTTAATGAGTTGCGCTACATCTTCTTGGTCTTCGTTAACATGCACAGAGACAACGCGACGACTCATCACTTCACCAATTTTGGCATCGAGCTGCGCAACCATTAAGTCACGAAGGGAAACAACCCCAGTTAATTTTTCTTCTTCATCCACAACATATAAATAATAGATCATTTCCGCATCAGGCGCTTCATTGCGGAGTCGATCTAATACCGAATGTACAGTTTCCAACTCATGCAAGTTGACAATTTCCTTCGTCATAATTGCACCAGCGGTTTCTTCTTCGTACGTTAATAATTCTTGTACGTCTTTTGCATCTTCATCGTCCATTGATGTCAAAATGCCTTGACGTTGGTCTTCTTGAAGCTCCCCTAGAAAGTCAGCGACATCATCGGCGTTCATATGATTAAAAACGTCGCCCATCTCTTGGTCTTCCCAGTCATTCACGACATCTTTTTGTTCTTCAAGTTCAAGCTCTTCGAAGATGTCCGCAAGTTCTGATGGCGTCATCAATTTGTAGAACTTTTCTTTTTGTGCTTGATCCATTTGTTGAAACACTTCAACCTGGTCAACCGGGTGTAGATCTAAGAACTTTAAGCGAAATACCGTCGTTTGTTCTGCTTCAAGTAATTCCAGTAAATAGCGGCTGTAGGCAGCGCGAGTTTCTTCATTTAATTTAACCATCGCTAAACCTCCTAATCAGCCGTACCTTCACGTATAAGGTGAGGGACAGCGATCTTCTTAGTTGTTATCCAATACCTATCTTCATCATCAACACTCTTCATCCTGGGACGCAACGTTCCCTCACCTCCTATATAAGTTACCAAAACTCTATTCTACTCATACAAAAAAGCCATCTTCTACGAGAAGACGGCTCACCAAAATTAAGCATGCAAAATACTGCTGCTTTTTTCTATACGTCTCCGTCGTAGAGCTTTAGCACTGTACGGCATAGGACCATTGCCAGCTACATTAAAAATTACCTTAGCTCGATAATTCCTGTTCACCCATTGGCGTCTTTGGACATTTTTGGGCAGCAGCATATCTCCGTACAGGAGCCTCACCTAACGAGGTTGTTTATGAAGTTCATACCGTTTCCGACTATACCTTTGTCTAAGAAAACTGTCAACCATAAATGTAATAAATCTCCTTATCATGAATTGCTTACCCGTTCTCCGCTCATAATAAACCCGACAAGGAGGCGAGCGATGAAACGAAAACGCACGTTAAGCAATGATTTCGAACAAAATGTCGAGACGTTAAGCAAAGAATTACGTGTTGATAAAAACTTCGACCTCGTTCAACACAACTTTCAAATTGGTGATATCAAACTTTGTATGTTTCTCGTTGACGGCTTCGGAAACGATTTAGCAATCATACACACATTAGAAAACCTATCACGGATCGATAACATCAAGGATAATGTGATGGCTCACCTTGAGCATCGGTTTATTCCCCAATCTGAAATTGAACGTTCAAATGACCTTGATGAAATCTTAACGAACATCCTCGCAGGTCAGAGCGCATTACTCGTTGAAGGTTATGACGAAGCACTCATGATTGACGCAAGGGAATATCCCGTCCGTTCCCCAGAAGAACCTGATCTTGAGCGCGTTGTTCGAGGACCTCGAGACGGATTTGTAGAAACCCTCGTTTTTAACAGTGCACTCATTCGAAGACGATTGCGAGACCCTTCGTTAATTATGGAACATGTGCAAGTTGGAACCCGCTCAAAAACTGACATTGTGATCGGTTATATTAGCTCAGTTGCAGATCCAGAAATTGCTAAGCGATTAAAAAAGAAATTAAAATCCGTCAATATTGATGGACTCACAATGGGTGAAAAAACCCTTGAAGAATTTCTGTTCAAAGAATCGCTTTCTCCTTATCCGCGAGTTCGCTACACAGAGCGACCTGACACTGCAGCCACTCACATGTTAGAAGGTCATGTCATTATCATTACCGACGGCTCCCCAAGTGTCATGATCTTCCCGACAACCTATTGGCATCATATGCAACATGCGGAAGAATACCGGCAAGAACCGATCGTCGGTGCGTTTTTGCGCTGGGTACGAATTATCGCCGTATTTTTTTCGATCTTTTTATTACCCGGTTGGTTTCTTCTTGAAGAATATGCAGCACTCGGACCGACAGCTTGGGATTTCATTGGGGTAAGTGATGACTTTACAATTCCCATTTTTGTCCAAGTCTTAATCGCTGAGTTCGGCTTAGAAGTGCTCCGTATGGCAGCAATTCATACGCCAAATGCGTTAGCAACAGCACTCGGTCTCGTTGCTGCGATTCTAATCAGTGAAATTGCCATTGAAGTCGGTGTTTTCACAGGGGAAGTCGTTCTCTATACGGCTGTCGTAGCGATGGCAGGCTATGCAACGCCAAGTTATGAGATGGGCTTATGTAACCGAATTATTCGCCTCGTTTTAGTGTTTAGTGTCGGGTTCTTTGGTCCGATTGGATTTATGATTGCTTGCATGTTCTTCTTAATTACACTCGTCAAAACGAAGACATTAAACACTCCTTATATGTGGCCTTTTCTACCTTTTAACGCACGTGCTGCTGTTGACTTCTTATTCCGAATTCCACAGCCATACAAAAACAACCGACCATCGATCGTTAATCCAATGGATAAAAAACGACAATCCTAAACAAAACGAGCTGACTATACAGCTCGTTTTGTTCGTTCATCTACTGTTTGTTTCGATCGTATTGCAAATAAGCCACCGTCGTCGCTAAATAATCTTCAAACCCATACTTACCGTCAGCACCGCCAACACCAGATTTTCTCCAACCGGCATGATAACCATGAATTGCTTCATCATGCTCACGATTCACATAAACTTCTCCGAAGTTAAGCTCATTGATCGCTCGCATCATTTCATTGTAATCATTCGTAAATATTGAAGAAGATAGGCCATACTCAGAGTCATTTGCCCAATCAATGACTTGATCTAACGTTTCATAGGACGTAATCGGAAGGACTGGTCCAAAGATCTCTTCTGTCATGATCTTCATCTCATGCTTCGCATTTGTAATCACCGTCGGTTCAAAGAAGAATCCTTTGCGATCTGTAACTGCTTGTCCACCGACAACAATCGTTGCGCCTTCATCTTTCGCTTCTTGAACTGCAGAAACAACATCATCCAATTGATCTTGACTAATGAGTGGTCCCATTTCAACGGACGAATCTTTTAACGGATCACCATACTTCACTGCTTTCATACGGTCTGCCATTTTCTCATTAAACGTGTCAATAACACTCTCTTGAACGTAGACGCGCTCAGCGTTCGTACATACTTGACCAGTATTAACAATTCTAGATTGCACAATATGCTCAACCGCTTCATCGATGTCAGCATTTTGTGTAACGATGACAGGAGCTTTACCACCTAATTCAAGGTTCACTTTCTTTACGTTGGTAGCTGCGGCTTCCATCACTTTAGAACCTGCTGGGAAGCTTCCTGTCATCGTGACGAGACTCACTTTCTCATGAGCTGCAATTGCATTACCGACCTCTGAACCTGAGCCTGGCACGAGTTGAAACAACCCTGGCGCTAAACCTAATTCATGTACGAGTTCTGCAAATTTATAAGCAGTTAGTGGCGTTTCTGTACTCGGTTTGATGACAACTGAACAGCCTGCTACAAGAGGTGGAATGACCTTTCTTAGCATTACAAATACCGGGAAGTTCCAAGGAACAATGCCACCTACAACACCGATCGGCTTCTTCAAAACGAGAAGCATCTCGTTTTCTCGTTCACTAGGTAGCGTGTCACCTTCCATACGTAATCCGAAGCCTGCCATATAGTGACAATACTGTATGGACTTGTCGATCTCACCTCGTGCATAAGCCATCGTTTTCCCTTGTTCTTGCACGAGCAAACGAATCCATTCTTCTTTATCTCGTTCAATAGCCTCGCCGATTTTCCTTGCAACTTCCGCACGCGTAGCACCTGACTCTTTTGCCCATTTTTTTTGCGCGGTAAAGGCACCATCGACCGCTCGATCAACATCCTCTTTCGTTCCTTTCGGCACTTCACCAATGACTTCTTCTGTTGCCGGATTTAAAACCGTGATTATTTCATTTGATGTACTTTCTACCCAATCGCCATTTATATATAGTTTATTCATGATTTGCCACTTCCTTTCATGCCCTTCTTTTTCCCGATAGAAGAAACTTTTACACATCAAATGTGGAAATGCTATAGTTAACCTAGCACGTTAGAAATGAGGATGCATGTAACCATGAATGAACTACAAAAGCTACACAGTACAAAACGCTTTACGATTGTCCTCTTGTTGATTACATCGCTTTTCGCTTTACTCACAGCGATTGTTGGCATCTATGAGTACACATCACTTCAATCTCTTCCTTCAGAAAATCGTGCGGAATCGATTCCTCACGATTTGAGAGAAACACTCGGACAAATGACGTTGTTCGTCATTTTTCCTCGACTCGTATTATTTCTCATAACAGCGGTCGTATTTTTGCGTTGGACATACTTACTATTTAATGTAGCAAAGAAGAACCTTGAAGACGGGGAAGTGAACAACGCCGGTTGGATCGTTTCTTTTTTCATTATCCCGTTCATGAACTTCTTCTTGCCACTGCTTGCATTTCTCGATCTTTCAAAGAAAATGGCAATTAAGCAACTCGGAGAAAAAGATAAGAAGCAAAATTATCTCATTATCTTTTGGTGGGTGTTTTTCCTTTTCTCTATGTTGATGACGATGTCAAGTGGGTTCTTCACCGTCGAGAATGCAACGATTAGCATGATTCAAAATGATGCACTCACAACAAGCTTGTCTGAGTTCACCTTGTTTATTGCAGGAATCTTAGCCATCTTTGTTGTTCGCAACTTAACGAACCAACAATCTAATCGCACGTAGGGGGAATTTACGATGAAACACGTGATCATTACTGGCGCATCAAAAGGACTCGGCTTTGCACTTGCAAAACAATACGTAGAAGAAGGTGCTGTCGTCCATACGCTCTCTCGCTCTGAAGTCTCACTTAAAGACGTGAATGCTTACCAAGTTGACATCGGTCAGTTAGATCAATTAGAGCGCGTCATGACGATGATTTTTGAGCAACTTCAAGGCAACGCTACAGAGCTTTTACTCATTAACAATGCAGGGGTCGTTGAACCTGTCGGTCGCGTCGGTTCTCTACAAAATGAAGACATCACAAGCCATTTCACCGTGAATTTAACGGCACCTGTTATTTTGGCGAACCTGTTCGTGAAACTTAGTGAATCCTATTTAGTACCAAAAACTGTCCTCAATATCAGCTCTGGTGCTGGAAGAAGTCCTATGGACGGCTGGAATGTTTATTGTAGCGGGAAGTCTGGTCTGGATATGTTCACGAAAACAGCTGCGGTTGAACAAGAAGAAGCCACATACCCGATTCGTTTTTATTCCTTAGCACCGGGAATTATCGATACGAATATGCAATCAACGATTCGCAGTGCAGATCAAAGTCGTTTTAAACATGTTGATAAATTTAAGGCATATAAAGAAGATGGTAATCTTGTAAAACCTGAAGTTGTGAGTGACCGCATCATTCATGGTGTTCTAAAAGACTCCCATGAAAATGGCGCATTGCTAAGCATCCGTGATTACCTATAAAAATAAAAGATTGAGCTAGGCACGTAATGCCTGCTCAATCTTTTTTATTTTTACGTTCTCGTCGTATAAGGAAATACAACGTAATCGCAGCAAGAATCATTGCCCCAACCATCGATGAGATATTTGCTACAATATAAGGAATCGTACCATCTTCTTCATTATTTCCTTGCGCTGTAAATTCGGTCAATTCGTTTGCATAAGCGTCAAACGAAGGAAGTAGTAGAAACAATATAGCTACACTACTTACTAAAATGAATACTTGTTTCAACGTATGGCACCCCTGTTCGTGGAATCTCTTCTCATTTTAAACGCTAAACATTGCTTCCACATACTGAAATTATGAATGTGTGATGACAAAGTGCAACTTTGCTCCCTCGATTTCTTCATTGCAATAAGAATGAATACGATCACCATCAAAACGAATGCTATCATACGTTTCCAGTTGATACGTTCGATCTTCTACTTTAATTGTAATCCGCCCATCTAGTACCGTTACGCATTCAACGACGCCTTCACGGTGAGGTTCAGATTGGTACATGCTATTTGCTTTGATATAGCCTTGGTACACTTCTGTGTTTTTCGTTTGGAACAAAAGCTCTGCGGTAAAATCTTCTTGTACACTTGATAACGTAAACGACCCACCTCGTTTTACAACTTCTCCTTCTTCTTGTTCTTGCAATAAGCTAGCAATCGGTAGCTGTAAGGCATTTGCAATCTTCCAAACGACTGCAAGCGTTGGATTACCTTCGCCTTTTTCTATTTTTAATAGCGTTAATTTACTAATACCTATTTCTTTTGCCATCATTTCCATACTTACTTTACGTGAGGTTCTAACTTTTCGAATCGATTCGCCGAGTTTTCTTGATAAATGTTCTGCTCGCTGATCGTCCATTGTCTACTCCAACCTAAGATTTATAGTTTTATGTTCAATTTTCAGTATACCATAATGCTTTAAGTTATATTACAATTAACTAAAAGTATATTATAATATATAAGGAGGGTGTTTTTTGACGTCTTACTTTCGATATGGCATCATCATCGCTTTACCTTTAGCGCTCGCCATTGCAACCTATGGGGTGTCTTACGGTGTACTTGCGATTGGAGCTGGGATGAGTTACTTTGAAGCAATTCTCATGTCGATCCTCGTATTTTCAGGCTCCGTACAGCTCGTTGCTGTTGCTATGATAGCTTCTGGCGCATCGTTTATGAACCTAGTGATTGCAACATCGCTTTTGAATTTACGGAATCTTCTATATGGCGCAGCCCTTTCTGATGGATTTCACCAACTCAAACGTTCGACTCGCTTTCTTTATGCATTTGGGATTAATGATGAGTCGTTCGTACTTAGCACGAGTAAATTTAAAGAGATTGGTCCTGCTCCACGCTTTTTCCTCGGAGCAGCAATTACGTTTTATGTGAGCTGGCTTTTGTCATCAATCGTTGGTGCAAGTCTAGGAAATGTCATTGATCCCGTCGCTTATGGATTAGATTTAGCTTTCCCTGTAACATTTGCCGCCTTGCTCGTGCAATCGATAACCAATTATCCGGCTTTTGCAACAATGGGGCTTGCGGTTTTACTCACCATTAGTCTCGAAGTACTATTTCCAACGAATCAATTCACAATCATAATTGTAGGAATTGTCGCACCTTTCCTTGGACTATTCCTTTCTAGGAAAGGACGATAACTTGACGATGAATGACACGATTCTACTCATAATTACACTTGCAATCATTACTTACTTGTCGCGGCTCATCGGACTGGAAGTTATGACTAAGATTCATGTTACCCCTACTATTAAAACGTATTTACAATTCGTCCCAATTAGCATCATTACAGCTCTTGTCGTCATACAAATTATGACTCCTGAAGGAGGCTTAACATATGTCTCCATTCCAATTACAGTCGCAGCAATTTCAAGTGGGCTTACGATGTTTTTCTCTAAATCCTTACTACTGTCTTTAATCATTGGAATGATCTGTGGAATCGTCACTCGAATGCTCTTCTGACAACTAGTTCTGTGCACTAGTTGTCAGAAGCTTTTCCTTGCTTTTTAAGGTGATACCCTAACACACCGTTGTAAATCGCATGTGCGATAATCGGTGCGAGTAATGAAGACGTCCAATAAAACAGAAATGCAAGCCACAGACCCATAATAAAGATCGTCAGATGCATCAACGGTTTCCCTCGATATTGAGGAACATGTACAGCCATGAATAACAGTGCGTTTAACGTTAACACGAGCCACACTGGCCACACTTCAATCACTAATCCAACGAGCACACCTCGAAACAAGAACTCTTCAGCAAACCCCGCTCCTAAACTGATCGTCAAAAGTCCCCCTGGCATTCGGACGATCTGTTCGAGCAATTCGGTCATCTCGTTTTTCGGTAACTCGGTACCTGTTAGCACCATCACCCCTGTTACAAGTAACGCCATCAAAAGCCCACTGACTAATCCGATTGCTAATGCAAGTATAATTCCGAAGTCTGATGTGTCGAACAAGTCAAGCACAAACGGTAAGACTTCTCCAAAACGAAAAACAATAATAAGAATAAAACCAACCAGAACCATGAGACCGAAGCCTTGCCAGACTGCGAATAATAACTTCCTGTCGATCGACTCATTCATTGTGATCCCTCTTTTTGTAGTTCCTTATACACGCGTATAAATTAAGAAAAACTGCCCCTTCACTAAGAGGCAGCTGGGTCGATCATTTCCATGAAATTCTCGACATGCTCTTGACTCATTCCGCCTTCACGCTTAAGAATCACTTCTCCATGCTCATCAATGAGAAATGTTGCAGGCAATACCCCTACACCATAAGCGTTAAGTACGTCACGATTACTATCCTTTAAGATTGGAAAGTTTAAGCTATGTCGATTGGCAAAACGGTCGATTTGAAGTTCACTCTCACCGACGTTTACCGCTAAAATTTCAACGTCTTTGTCTTTATAATTTTGCCACTCTGCTTCCATGTAAGGCATTTCGTCTTCACATGGCGGGCAATATGTTCCCCAGAAATTCAAGAAAACACCCTGGCCTTCATAATCAGCCAGTTCGACCACTTCTCCTTCCATATTAACGAGAGAGAAGTTCGGAGCGTCGTCTCCTTCATTTACAATGCTTGCTTCGGCCATAAAGAAGTTCGTAACAAACACATAGCCGACTGCAGCGACAATGGAAAACAAAATGGCCGCGCGCATAAACAACCTGCGACGTTTTCGCTTTATACGGTCTTGTTTCTCCATAATCCACCTCAATCTTTCAAAGTCTTATTCATCGTTTAGCATCTCATATTTCATGGATTGTTATCAAGCCTTCACACTTACTGTAACAATTTCGCCTACAATTTGGTAACCACTCTGCACACTTATTCGTGTGCTAAAGAGCTATCCGCCTTCTTAAATGTTTAGTATACTACAAAGAAAAGGGTGAAAATCATTATGTCAGAAGCATTACTCGTCATCGATTTTACGATTGACTTTGTTGCTGATCACGGCAAGTTGACGTGTGGGAAACCGGGACAACAAATTGAACCTGCCATACATGCACTGATTGAGCAATTCTCTTCTGAGAAACAACTCGTCATTTACGCTGTCGATTTGCATGAAGAAAATGATCCGTATCATCCCGAAACGAAACTGTTTCCTCCTCATAATATTAAAGGAACAGACGGACGACAACTATACGGCTCGCTTCAACAACAATATGAACAGATCAAAACACATTCACCTGTCCTCTATCTGGACAAGACGAGGTATAGTGCTTTTGCTGGAACCGACCTAGACATGCAACTACGTGCAAGAAACATAACAACCGTTCACCTTACGGGCGTATGCACCGATATTTGTGTTCTTCACACTGCCGTTGATGCGTACAATTTAGGTTATCAAATCGTCGTACATGAACAAGCTGTACAAAGCTTTAGTAGCGAAGGACATACTTTTGCACTGAATCACTTTAAAAACAGCCTCGGTGCTACCATCTTGTAAAGACCACGCCATTGACGTGGTCTTTACTTTTCATCAAGCTCCTCACCTTCTTTAATGACAATCATTTCACTATATAGTAAACGTTCACGAAGTTCATGAGCTTCCATTACAGAGATTGCCCCTACTTCTCGCTCGCGTGTAATGAATGATCGTCCATATTCAATTCCTTCGAGGTGAATGGCTTTTAACTGATCCCTCACTTCCTCATCGACATACTTTACTTGTTCGAACAATCTCAAACGATCTTGTTGCTCTTCTTTAACGAGCAACATTTCCCTTCGATTGGACGCACGCTCATGCTCAGATAACATGTCCATAATTTGTGGTTGGATTTCTTTTTCTAGTGACCTCAACTCATGCACCACGTTCATCACATGCTTTTCTTTTTCATTGAAGCCTGACTGGATTTTTGTTTGTAAAATGCTCAATTTGATGTTGTGCCAATAACGCCGTATCACATTCATTCGTATATAAGCATCGACCTTTTGCCTATAGGCGAGATAAATCCTTGATAAGCGCTTTGAGATCTTGCCCTTGTTCACATAGCTCTTCACGAGAACCCGCTCTTGAACGTGAACAAAATCCCGTAATTCATCTAACGCTTTTTTTGAATAATTAAATGCAAGTCCTTGTTCTACATAAATTAATTGACGCTTGAGCTTCGCGATGACGGTTTGTGTGAGCAGCCAACGATCCGTTTCTGCTTTTTTCTCCATTTGTTCAATCATGTACTGAATCATATCCGCATGCACGACAGTCATTGAACGCTGCTTCGTTTCAGAACTCACCTCCGACTTCCCAAGAATCGGCAAGAAAATCGTTGCTGCAATCATGGAAATGAGCACAACACCCGCCGCGATAAATAAAAACGTATCCCTTAGCGGGAATGTACTGCCATCATTCATCGTGTCAGGAATAAGCAGTGCTGTTGCAAGCGTAATGGTCCCATGAATCCCACAAACAGCTGCGAACAACGAATAGTAGCCTCGGCGGTATTGAACACCCCCACTTGCAGCTTCTTGATTTAACTCTTCCATAAACCATAACGAGACTTCTTTTTTTCCTTGAAAAATAGGATATAGCACGTACACCCACAAAAAGCGGATCATAAATAACGCCATCGCGATGACGAATGTGAGCATCACAATAAAGAAGAACGGATACTCGTGGGTTTGCCATAACCCTGTCCACACTTCTGGTAGCAAAAACCCTAAAAGAACGAAGACGAATCCGTTTAATAGATAGCCGACGATCGACCATGTATTGTTCGCAACGACTTGCATTTGTAAAGAAGTCTGCTGTAATTTATCTCGTTCAATTCCGTAGACTATACTCGCTGTAACGACTGCAAGTATTCCAGAAACATGAAAAGCCTCTGCGATTAAGTAGATCACAAATGGTGTAATAATTTGAATCGACACGAGCGAATAGACATCTTCAAAACCAAACGACCGTAATAAAAGTCTGATCTGAACGATCAAAAGTGCCCCGATAAAACCGACCAGAGCACCGCCCAATGCAACGACTAGAAAGTTCGACGACCCTTCCCAAATTGAGAACACACCAGTCATTGCCGCAGCTAGTGCAATTTTAAACGAAACGATCCCTGCTGCATCGTTAATTAACGACTCCCCTTCTAAAATCGTCATTAACCCTTTTGGTAACGACATTCCTTTCGTAATCGACTTTACGGCGACTGCATCTGTTGGGGATAACACAGCTGCTAACGCAAAGGCGACTGCCATCGGCATTTCAGGAATTAACAAATGAATTGTAAACCCTAAACCGACAACCGTTATAAAGACTAAACCAAAAGCCATTAAAAGAATTGGCCATCGATACGTCCAAAAAGCTGTTCTAGAAGCGTGATAACCATCAAAAAAAAGAATAGGCGCAATCACAGCCAAAAGAAACAGCTCCGGTTTAAAATCAAATTGTAAGCTCGGCATCAGTACCCCAAACACCCCACCTAACAACACTTGAAACAGTGCAGCTGGTATGCGACTAAACTTTCGATGCAACACCGTCCCGATTACGACGAGCAATAATAAGAAAATAATCGTTGTGAAAACTTGCACGTTCATCCCTCCACTACGACTACATTGTTGCCATTTCCATAGTTTGACATGCATTCTTCTATAATATTATTGCGTCAGAATTGATTCGTATGAATTAAGGTCCATCGTTTTATACTAGTCACATGTGACAAATGCCCATCATACGATGAGGCATACATGCTGAAATACCGACTTGGCGGGCGTTAGACTTTTACAATTGACAGAACCTTTAAGAAAGTGTAAGATTGCGCTATAAGTTTTGCCCTAGGGAAACTTTCATAGCTTACGTAAACTTGTTTGTCCTAATCAAATATATATAAATGATTTATGATAATAAGGGAGAGAAATTACATGAAAAAGTTCGGAATTCTTTTCGCATCCATCGCAAGTCTAGGTATAATAAGTGCATGTTCAAGTGACGAACCAGGGTCGTCAACTGACGTTGATCAAGACGAAACGGTTTCTGTCGTCTCTACGATTGGCCAACTAAACGATATTGTAGAAAATGTCGGTGGCGAACACGTTTCTGCTGAAGGATTAATGGGTCCTGGTGTAGATCCACATAGCTATAATGCCTCTCAAGGTGACATTTCACGTCTTGATGATGCGGATCTTGTCTTTTTTAATGCACTAAATTTAGAAGCGAACATGGAAGATATTTTAAGACAGATGGGCAACGATAAGCCTGTATATGCAGTTGGCGAACACGTTCCAGAAGAGTTAATTAAGCAAGATGAAGAAGAAACAAACATGCCTGATCCACACATTTGGTTTGATATTGATTTATGGGTATATGCTGTTGACGCGGTAAAAGAAGGATTAATTGAAGTAGACCCAGAAAATGAAGCGGACTATACAGCCAATGCAGAAGCTTATGTAGCTGAATTAAGAGAACTTCAAGAATGGGCGTATGAAGAAGTTGATACGATCCCTGAAGATCAAAGAGTACTCGTCACTGCACATGATGCGTTCCAATATTTCGGCGCAGCTTTTGACTTTGACGTTCTAGGACTTCAAGGCATCTCAACGGATGCAGAGTATGGCCTAAGTGATGTTCAGCGCGTGATCTCAGAAATGGTCGATCGAGACATTCACGCAGTGTTCGGGGAAACAAGTGTATCTGACAGTTCAATCGAGGCCGTCATTCAAGGCGCTAATGAACAAGGTCATGAAGTTGAGCACGGCGGAGAACTTTACTCCGATGCTATGGGTGAAACTGGAAGTGACGAGGCTACGTACATCGGTATGTACCGTTCTAACATTTCTCAGATCGTCGACGCACTACAATAACGAAGTCGTTTAACACTTGGAATGAAGGAGTTCGACAACATGAATCCTGTTTCAACAAACAACATTACTGTCGCTTATCACCGAAAACCAGTCATTCAAAACGTTAGCTTCGAAGCTCCAGAAGGGAAGCTAATTGGAATTGTCGGTCCTAATGGTGCCGGGAAATCTACGCTTATTAAATCAATTCTTGGGCTTGTTCCTAAAGCTTCAGGAAATATCTCGATCTATGGAAAACCATATAAAAAACAACGACAAATCGTTGGTTACGTACCTCAGCGTGGTTCGGTTGATTGGGATTTTCCGACGAATGCACTTGATGTCGTTTTAATGGGGAAATACGGTCAAATCGGCTTAATTCGTAGGCCCAATAAAAAAGACAAACAAGAAGCCCTTGAATGCCTTGCCCAAGTTGGGATGGAAGCTTTTGCAAACCGTCAAATTAGTCAACTGTCTGGCGGTCAACAGCAACGCGTATTCCTTGCACGTGCTCTTGCGCAAAATGCTTTCGTTTACTTTATGGATGAACCGTTTGTCGGTGTAGATGCTGCAACGGAGAAAGCCATCATTCAATTGTTAACAGACTTAAAATCAAAAGGAAAAACCGTTCTTGTCGTCCACCATGATTTGCAAACCGTTAAAGATTACTTTGATTGGGTTATGTTGTTAAATATCCGCAAAATCGCATTCGGTCCAACTGAAGAAGTATTTACACAAGAACATCTTCAGAAAACGTACGGTGGACGTTTAGCGTTTTTAGATCAAGAATCAAACGGGGTGAACCCCCTTGCTTGATCTATTAGCCAATCCGAATACACAGTGGGTACTTGTTGGCACCATGTTGCTCGGAATTACAAGTGGAGTCCTTGGAAGCTTTGCATTACTAAGAAGGCAAAGTCTACTTGGCGATGCGATGAGTCATGCAGCGCTTCCAGGGATTTGCATTGCCTTCATTATTGTCGGTTCTAAAGAAATGTTACCGCTCATTATCGGCGCAGGTATAACCGCTTATATAGGGACGTACCTCATCCAAGCGTTCGTTAAGCATTCTCGTATTAAAACCGATACAGCAATTGGTCTTGTACTGTCCGTATTTTTCGGTATCGGAATTGTTTTACTCACTTACATCAATCGAAACGCTACTGGTAATCAAAGTGGTTTAAACGAATTTATCTTCGGGCAAGCCGCTGCAATGGTTCGAAGTGACGTCAATTTATTTGTCATTGCTGCAATTGCATTATTAACGATTACCTTCTTGTTATTTAAAGAGTTTAAGATTATTACTTTTGACCGTGAATTTGCCCAAGGGCTCGGTCTTCCTACCGTGTTCATTAACGGGTTACTTATGACGATGATTGTTGCGTCTGTCGTGATTGGCTTACAGGCAGTCGGTGTCGTTTTAATGGCGGCTATGCTCATTGCACCTGCAATTACTGCAAAGTATTGGACTGATAGACTTGACGTCATGGTGATCTTATCCGGGGTTGTAGGGGGGCTTTCTGGGTTACTCGGAACGCTCATTAGTGCACCGATTTCTGGGATGCCAACCGGACCACTCATTATCGTTTCGTCATGTTCTTTGTTCTTCTTATCACTCATCTTCGCTCCCAAAAAGGGATTGTTGACGAAAGCCATTCGCTTGATGAGATTACGTAAATCAACGAGTCAGAATCAAGTCATGCAAGGGATTTATGAATTCATAGAAGAAACCGGTCGCAACACCCTTACGTTAGACGATTTAATCAGTGTACAACCGCTCAGCGGTTTACGCCTTCAACAAACGATCAAGCGACTACAAAAAAGAAACTGGTTACAACGCTCAACCGAAACGTATCAATTCACAGATAAAGGCATAAAAGAAGCACATCAAATCACGTTAAATCAGCGAATGTTACAAATGTACTCCATGCATGAAATGCAGTTCGCCCATTTACCGATGGAGAAAAACAACTGGGACTTTCTATCACTTCCAAATTCAGAACAACAACCTCTTTTCGAATTGCTATCAAAGCACGAATTGTTTCCGAGTGTGTTGCAAGAAAGGACTGAAGATCGATGACTTATACGATGTGGATCATACTAACTGCTTCATTAGTTAGTGTTGCATGTAGCATTGTTGGTGTTCTTCTCGTGTTACGTAAAATGGCAATGATCTCTGACGCGATTAGTCATACTGTCTTGCTCGGGCTCGTGTCTGCTTTTTTAATTACGCAAAGTTTAGATGGATTAGCGATGTTCATCGGCGCTGCAATTGCCGGTATATTAACCGCAGTCTTTATCCAATTGCTTAACTCTGCGGGCGTTCAAGCGGATGCTGCGATTGGAATTGTGTTTACCTTCTTGTTTGCCATCGGTGTCATTCTCGTCTCTATGTTTGCACGGGACGTTCATCTCGATGTGGAACATTCCATCATGGGTGAACTTGCCTTTATTCCTTGGACGACAGTTGATTGGCTCGGCATTGAAGGTGTACCTCAAGCCGTCTGGATGATTAGCATTGTTCTCGTTATTAATATTATTTTACTGTTTGTCTTTTATAAGGAATTTAAGTTAAGTTCATTTGATCCTCATCTTGCCGCAGCACTCGGTATCCCGGTCGTCTTTTTGCATTATTTACTCATGGGGATGACGTCGATCACAGCTGTTGCTTCATTCGATGCGGTCGGAGCCATTCTCGTTGTTGCTATGATTATCGCCCCGCCTGCTACCGCCTATTTGTTAACCGAACAGTTAGGGAAAATGTTTATCTATAGCGCAATAATTGCTGTGTTATCTGCAATATCAGGCTATTATTTTGCTGCCATGCTAGACACAAATATTGCTGGTATGATGGCTACAATGACTGGGCTTTTCTTCTTAGCCGCGTTCTTATTTTCACCAACACACGGAGTAGTCATTAAGAAAATCCGTAATCGGTTTACGACGTATTCCAATGACGAAGCTTAGGAATGGTTCCTAAGCTTCTTTCTTTTGTTTGCATTTGGTACACTAAAGGGAAGAACTTAGGAAAGTAGGACGTGAATGAAACTTGTTACTCAGACCTTCACCGTTCTTTTAGTGCTTTTACTCGTCAGCTGTGAAACCCCTACAAAAGAAGACCATAACGACTTACATACAAAAACAATTCGTTCAGACGAATTGTCACCTCCTTCACATCCCTACTCCCATCTTAACGCTGAACCTCAAGAATGGGGCGAACACGTTACTGGGGTGAAAAATCGAATGCACACCGACGAATTGAAAGTCGCGCTTACATTTGATTTATGTGGTGGACCTTTTGGGAATCAGTTGGATGAAGATATTGTTGACTATCTACGTAATGAGCAAATTCCCGCAACCTTGTTCGTGAATGAACGTTGGATTTTAGACAATGAGGCAGCATTTTTAGACTTAGCGAATGATGATTTGTTCGAAATTGAAAACCATGGTAGTGAGCACGTCCCGCTCTCTGTCACAGGCCAAGAAGCTTACGGCATTCAAGGAACGACACATGCGCATGAAGTAACCGAAGAAGTATTGAGCAACCAACGGACAATTACAGAACGTACAGGATCTTCTCCTTCATTCTTCCGATCAGGAACTGCTTTTTATGATGAAGTGAGTGTGGAAATTGTCCAAGCGTTAGGCTTAGAGGTCGTGAATTTTGATGTTGTTGGGGATGCGGGAGCAACGTATTCGGCGGATCAAGTCCAACATGCGATTGAAAGTGTTTCACCAGGTTCAATCGTATTGCTTCATTTAAATCAACCTGAAAGTGATGTTTCAGAAGGCGTTAAACGGGCAATACCAACCCTACAAGCTAACGGCTATACATTTGTACACTTATATGCTTTTTCGCTTGAATAACTAAAAGGAGTTCATTATGAAACGAATAAATAAACTCGCACTTTTTGGATCGCTACTCGCGACAAGTGTGGTTGGATATAAACTTATTCAAAACTACGAGGCACTTACCCTCTTTCATCCTAAAAAGCGTATCCACCGCTTTCAACATATGAATGAAGTCATGCCTAGTCGAGCACTAACACCTCCTACCAAGCCGTTCTATTTCGACCGTGATGAAATTACGAAACCAATCACTTACACGTATAAAGGCAAAACAAAAGATCTTGGATCGTTTTTAGAACAGACGACTACGACAGGTTTAATTGTAATTCAAGATGATAAGATTCGTTATGAGACGTACCGTCTCGGAAGCACATCTTCTTCGACCTTCACGTCTTGGTCCGTCGCAAAATCAATGATTTCTTCCCTTATAGGTATTCTGTTAGAAGAAGGTCTCATAAGAAGCATTAAAGATCCAATTACAGATTATGTGCCACAACTAAGACATAGTGGTTATGACAATGTTCCAATTGAACATATTTTATTTATGGGTTCTGGTGTTCGATTTAATGAAGACTATAGTAGCCCAACCTCTGATATTAAACGGGTATTCCAACAAACCCTTGCTCTAAATCAAAGCATTGATCACTACATGTCAAAATTAACGTCTGAAAGAACGTCAGGGAAACTATACAAGTATGTAAGCATGGATACACAAGCACTTGGGATGCTGATTAAAAGCGTCACTGGAATGCAACCGTCAATATACTTTGAAGAAAAGATATGGAAAAAGATCGGAACGACGGGGGATGCATTCTGGAATGGAGATCGACAAGGAAACGATTATACGTTCTGTGGCTTTAATGGTACGTTAAAGGATTATGCAAAGTTTGGACGATTGTTTTTACATGAAGGCAACTGGGAAGGTGAATCGATTGTTCCGAGCGCTTGGGTCAAAGAATCTACAACGATTGATACCACTCGTTCACTTCGAAAACAAAGGAACCTTGGCTATCAATATCAATGGTGGGTTCCGTACAAAGAAAACGAAGACTATTTAGCACTCGGTGTATGGGGACAGTTTCTTTATATTCATCCAAAGTCTAAAACAATTATCGTCAAAACGAGTGTTGATCCAGACTTTGAGAAACACGAAATGGAGACGATCGCGCTGTTTCGAGAAATTGCAACTAACTCAATTAATTAATAACACTCCCCTAGAAGTTACAACTTCTAGGGGAGTGTTAATGTCTCTATAATATTTTACTTAGGAATTCTTGTGTTCGTTCATGCTTCGTATTAGTAAACACATCTTCTGGTGTACCTTCTTCTAATACAAGTCCTTCATCCATGAAGAAAACTCGATCGCCCACTTCTTTTGCAAATCCCATCTCATGGGTAACGACGACCATCGTCATCCCTTCATTAGCAAGATCTTTCATAACTGCTAGTACGTCATCAACAAGTTCAGGGTCTAGTGCAGACGTAGGTTCATCAAACAACATGATTTTCGGGTTCATCGCAAGCGCTCTTGCAATTGCAACCCGTTGCTTTTGTCCACCTGAAAGGCTTGATGGGTATGCCTGTGCTTTTTCTCTTAGCCCTACTTTATCAAGCAATTGCATCGCTTTCTCATTTAATTCTGCCTTTTGCCCTTTTCCGAGCTTCTTCGGAGCAAGCGTAATGTTCTCCAAAACAGACTTGTGTGGGAACAAGTTAAAGTGCTGGAACACCATCCCTACGTCTTGACGATATCGATTAATATTCACGCTTTTGTCCGCAATGTTCGTTCCGTCAATAATGACCTCACCTGAAGTAATGTCTTCTAATCGATTGAGGCACCGTAAAAATGTACTCTTCCCCGAACCTGACGGACCAATAACACAAACAACTTCCTTAGCCTTAATTTCCGTCGTAATTCCTTTTAACACTTGATTATCGCCGAAGCTCTTATGTAGCTCATTGACTTTAATCATGATTTATCGATCCTCCGTTCAAGATACCGTAGCAAGAGTGATGCTGGAATGGTAATAATTAGATAGAAAATACAGACCATGAACATCGTCTCAAACGCTGAAAACGTAATGGTCATATATTGTCGACCTGAGTACATAAGCTCTGCTACCGCAATGGAAGATAATAGCGATGTATCTTTTAAACTGATAACAAATTGATTACCAAACGGCGGGATCATCACTTTCAACGCTTGTGGCCAAATGATATAGCGCATCGTCTGTCTTGAATTTAGCCCAAGTGATCGACCTGCTTCCATCTGACCTTTATCAATCGAGTTTACTCCACCACGCACGATCTCCGCAATGTATGCACCCGAGTTAATCCCGATAATTGCTACACCGGTAATGTACGGATCGAATGTATGTCCAATAAGGGCTGGGATCCCGAGGTGAATGAAGAAGATTTGCGCAAGTAGCGGTGTACCGCGGACAACCTCTACATACGTGACTGCGATAAACCTTACAATTCGAAAGCGGCTGATGCTCATTAAACCAAATAGTGTACCTATTACACAACCAATGGCAACACCAAATATGGTAATGTACAACGTAATCCATAAACCGTCAATTAGAAAGGGGATTACGTCTATAAATGCTTGTGGATTAATAACCATGACAATCTCCTCTCAGGCACTATGTAATAAAACTGCTCACGCCATAGTAAACCGCGTGAGCAGTGCCTAAACTTTTTAGTTATTATGTTCCAAAAGGACGCTCGCCGAAGTACTCTTCGTATAAATCATCATACGTGCCATTCTCTTGTAGAACTTCTAGTGCATGGTTCAATGGCTCGAGTAAATCGTGACCTTGTGGTAGTCCAATGCCATAGTCATCAGCTAGAAGTGTATCTCCAATCATAACGAGTTGGTCTTGAGCTTGCTCAATCGTGTAAGCCACGTTTGGCTCGTCATAAAGTACAGCATCGTTATGACCTTGAATTACGTTCATATACGCATCAGCAATCTCTGGGTACGTTTGAACCGTTGCGTTTTCAAGATTCTCATCTAAAAATTCATGAGAAGTAGTTCCTTGAACTGTTGAAATGGTTACCCCTTCAACATCTAAGTCTTCAAATGAGCTCCACTCATCTGTATTAGACTCATGGACCGCGAAAATAATCCCTGCATCTAAGTAGTATGGGTCTGAGAAGTCGATTGTTTCTTTGCGTTCCTCTGTAATGGACATCGCATTGATCGCTGCGTCATATGAACCTGACTGAATACCTGCAAGTGCTCCAGAGAATTCCATCGCTTGGAAATTAGGCGTAAATCCAATTTCCTCAGCGAGTGCCGTCATAAGTTCAATGTCAAAGCCACTCATTTCATCTGACTCTAAATCCATGAAAGCAAATGGAACGAATGCGTTATCAGTAGCAATGGTATACGTTTCTCCAGCTACATCTGCATAAACATCGTCCCCGTCTCCAGCTGCAGCTTCTGCATCGTCATCATCTGCATCTGTGTCATCAGCCTCAGCGTCAACTTCATCATCTTCGTCTTCTACATCTGCCGCTGGCTCTTCTGCAGGCTCTTCATCTGTACCTGCTTCGTCATCTCCACATGCTGCGAGTGCTAGCATTGAAGCTCCTAGCACACCTGTTAACAATAGATTCTTCTTCATCTTTTCTCCCCCTTAACAGAATATACCGAATATAGTAATACTAAAATCCACTTTAGTGTACCATAAAGTGAGAAAAAATAAAGAAATCTTTACTTGATTCTGAATTTTAGCGGAATACTTGTTAGATCTTTTAACATTCAATTTTGCAATTGCTGATCGTAAAAACCTTATTCTCTCAGGCTTTATATGAATTTACTTTTTCTTTTTATTACATATTATGAAAATCTCGTTTTAAAAATGTTATATTCCAACCGACTAACCGAGACGATTTTCGTCTGCAACGACAAAAAAGATCGCCTAGGGGACTTACCCCTAAAGCGATCCACAATTATGATAGTAATTTCTCTACACTCTTTAATTCGATACACGTACAAAGAACATCAAGCGCCTTCTCTAGTTCTTTGAGCGTCGGGAACGTCGGAGCAATGCGAATGTTCTTATCTTCAGGGTCTTTTCCATAAGGGAATGTTGCACCAGCACCTGTTAACGTTACACCTGCTTCTTTTGCCATCTGAACGATGTCTGTCGCAGTTCCTGCTGGCGTATCAAGACTAATAAAGTAACCGCCTTTAGGTTCCGACCAAGAAGCAATGCCTTTGTTTCCTAGTTGTTCACGGAACGTGTTGTACACAAGGTCAAACTTTGGCTTAATAATCGCTGCATGCTTTTCCATATGCGCTTCTAAAGAAATAACATCTGTAAAGAAACGTACGTGTCTAAGTTGATTGATCTTATCATAACCAATCGTTTGTACGCTCATATGCTTTTTGGCATCTGCAATGTTCTCTTCACTAGCCGCAAATGCTGCAACGCCAGATCCTGGGAACGTGACTTTAGATGTTGAAGCAAAGACGTAAGGACGATCGCTGTTTCCGAATGCTTTAGCCGTTTCTAATACGTTCTTTACTTCGATCTTTTCATCACTTAAATGATGCACCGTATACGCATCATCCCAAAAAATACGGAAATCGTCTGCCTTCGTCTCCATGTTCGTTAAACGCTCGACAACTTCATCAGAATAAATCGCACCGCTTGGATTGCTATACTTAGGCACACACCAAATACCTTTAATTAATTCGTCCTCACGTACGAGTGCTTCCACTTCATCCATGTTCGGTCCGTCTTCTTGCATCTCGACGACAATCAGTTCAATGCCAAAGTGTTCACAAATGGCAAAGTGACGATCATACCCAGGGCTAGGTGCGAGGAATTTAATCTTCGCTTCGTCTTTCCAAGGACGAGCACCGCCAGCAACGCCATGGAACATCGCACGAGAAATCGTATCATGCATTAACGTTAAGCTAGAATTTCCACCAATAATGACTTCCTTTGTATCAACGGCTAACATTTGCGCAAAAAACTGTTTTGCTTCTGGAATTCCGTCCAATCCACCGTAATTGCGAAGATCGATTCCATTTTCTGCATGTAAAGTAGAATGTTGATCAAATAAATCAAGCATTTCCATTGATAGATCCAATTGCTCTGGAGCTGGCTTACCCCTTGACATATTTAAGTTTAAATTCTCGCCCTGATAATCTTCATATTGTTTCGTCAGCTCTTCAAGACGTGACTGTAACTCTTCTTTGGACAAAGCTTGTAACTGTGTCAAAAGTATTATCTCCTTTGTATATAAGTATAGTTCTATTGTAAAACAATCCCACAATAAAGTCAGGTCAATCGTTGATTTTCCTACTAAAATTTCACATCCCATTCTTGAAAGAACGTTTTTAAAAATTGTTCAAGCTGTTCGTGACGTTCATCTGCTAATTGTTTACCCGTTTTTGTGTTCATTAGTCCTCGAAGTTTTAAAAGTTTCTCATAAAAATGATGAATCGCTGATGACTTTCCGTGACGGTACTCTTCTTTTGTCATCTTATCTCGCACATCAATGGTTGGGTCATACATCGGATCTCCTTTTGCGCCAGCATACACAAATGTTCTAGCAATACCGATGGCACCCAGGGCATCGAGACGATCAGCGTCTTGGACGACTTTTGCTTCTAATGACTCAACAGGTAATCCATTTCCGCCTTTAAACGATATTGTTGTAATAATCGAAAGGATCTTTTGTTGATCTTCAAATGGAATCTCTTGTGATTTGAGCCAATCCTCCACTTGCTTTAATCCTGATTCTTCATCAGACGCGACTTTATCATCAGCCAAATCATGAAGAAGTGCTGCCATCTTAACGATAAACAAATTCGCCCCTTCACGTTCAGCAATATAGTGAGCAAGTTTCGTTACTCGTTCTATGTGATACCAGTCATGACCAGTACGTTCATTTAATAATAGCGACCGAACGTACTGGTTTGTTACTTCTATTTGCTCTTTCATATACGCCTACTTTCTACGATTGTTCGTGATCGAATTCGGGTAAATAATCCATATGAAAGGATGGTTGTTATTGGGCACTCAAATCGTTTGGTTTCGTAGAGACTTAAGAATACATGATAACAAAGCGTTATATTCTGCTTTAGAACACCTCAAAGAAGATGACAAGCTCCTTTTACTTTACCATATTCACCCAGATCTTACTGATGCGTTTACGAAGAGACATGACTACTATTATGAAGCTTTATATGATCACGTTCAGAAGATTGAGCAACAAGGTGGATCTCTTCATTTTATAACAGGTTCAGTCGAAGAAGCTTTTCAATCTTTATTTTCCATCGTTGATGATTGTACAGCCATTCATGTAAACGTTGATGATACTCCTTTTGCTAGAGAAAGGGATCAGTTCGTTCAACAACTCGCTGAAAAGCAGAACATTCGCTACTACAATTATACAGATGCCCATCTGCATGGCGCCCAAGAAATTGTAAAAAAAGATCACAGTCATTACCAAGTGTTTACGCCTTATTATAAACAGTGGATCAACCGTACAAAAGAACGGCCGTGTCACATTGATCTAAGTCAACTACGCGATGTCATTCAAAAACGAACCGATGACTTTACCGAAGGTCAAAAGCAGTTCGGAACGTTAATGCAAAGGAAAACGGGCATCTGGAAGAAAATGGCTGGTAGCGATCGAGCATTCGAGCAACTTCAAGCTTTCATCACGAAAGGTCTAATAACGAATTATAACAGTGATCGAGACCGACCAGACTTTGATGGAACTAGCCGGCTTTCGGCGTATTTACGTACAGGAGCAATTTCTCCTCGGACCGTTTATGCAGCTGTACAAAAATACATTGATGAATCTAGCAACGATGAAGGTGCGAATACATTCATTCAAGAGCTCGCTTGGCGAGATTTTTACAATATGATTTATTACCGTTATCCAACGAGCAAAGACGAAGAAATTATTTCAAAGTATCAACAACTACAATGGTCATACGATGAGGAACGCTATCATCATTGGCAGAATGGTACAACTGGATTTCCAATCGTCGATGCTGCAATGCGACAACTCAATGAAATAGGCTGGATGCACAATCGACTTCGTATGATTGTCGCTTCATTTCTGGCGAAAGACCTCCAACTGGATTGGCGGCTCGGTGAGCGTTATTTTCAAGATCATTTAATTGACTATGATCCTGCCTCAAACATTGGCGGATGGCAATGGGCAGCTTCTACAGGCACTGACGCTGTACCATACTTTCGGATCTTCAATCCGACAAGACAATCAGAAAGGTACGACCCAGACGGTACGTTTATTACTTCGTATTTACCTGAATTAAAAGAAGTTCCTCTAGCATTTATTCACGAACCTAGTAAAATGTCTGAATCTGAACAAGAAGACGCACATTGTATAATCGGAAGTGATTATCCAAAACCAATCGTCTCTCACCAAGAAATGCGCCAAAAAACACTCGAACGTTTTAAAGAAATACAATAAAAAAATCCGCAAGAAGAAAGTTTAAACTCTCTTCTTGCGGATTAGTTTTCGTTATAGCCAGCTTGGTACAAAGTTCCCGAAGTATGCCGAAATAGTTGAGAATAATCCAGTAAACAATGCAATACCGAGAAGAATCATAATGACGCCACTCGTTTTTTGAATGAGCGGTAAGTAACGGTTAATAACACTTAATTTATTCAACGACTGAGAGAATAGCAGTGCAACGAGTAGAAACGGAATTCCTAGTCCAATAGAATAGATTAACAAAAGACCAACGCCACTGAACATCGTTTCTTCACGACTCGCCATATAAAGAATTGAACCGAGAATTAATCCAATACAAGGCGTCCAACCTGCAGCAAATACAAGACCGTAACCGACAGAACCAGAGAAACTTGATACTTTCTTCGGCTTACGCTTAATCACTTTTCTCTCTGTAAGTAAAGATCGTAACGAAATAAGACCTGACATTTGTAATCCAAAAAGAATGATAACAATACCACCTATGCGTTCAATCAACGTTCCATACATCGCAAACCAGGTTCCAATCGCAGTAGCTGAAACTCCAAGTAAAACGAAAATAATCGTAAAACCTGAAATGAACCCTAGACTACGCGATAGAATGATGCCTCTGTTCGCATTGATCGCACCACCTTGTACATTACTACCTGTCAATTGAGCAAGGTATGCTGGTACAAGTGGGAAGACACATGGAGAGAAAAAAGTTACCATCCCGGCTAAAAAGGCTGCGCCGAGCGATACTTCATCCATCCTTTTTCCCCCTTTTTCAAATAGCTTTCTTCTATTATTGTATATCAGAACATGCTTTTTTACGCATGTCTTTTTAGATTGTAACAAATTTTTCAAGAAACGACGTATGACTTCATGTATCAAAAACGAAAAAACTGCCCAATCATTTCGATGTTGGGCAGTTTTACCATTAATGATGAGAATCGACAAGTGGTTCCATTTCGTCGTTCGTGTGGTACTCAATTGCTTCTTTTTCTTTTCCTGATAACGTGTCTTCATACTGAAGTTCATACAAACTGAACACAATGACTGCAACAATTCCTACAGGCAGTATTGCTTTAAATACTTTCATCGTTTGATTCGTTCCTCTCTCCATTGCAATTCACTATCGTCTTGGATCTTGTATTCGGCTTACGTTCCCATTGTCATAATCGGCAATTAGAACTTGAAGACCACCAAAGAAAACAGACGTGTAATATCGATCAACATCATGGCCTCTTTCTAATAGAGCTTCTTCACTCTCTTCTGGCCAAGCTGGTTCAATGATCATTTGTTGCTCATTTGTTTCTGGGTGCGTTCCGTGCGTCACCCTCGGTGCTTGCATGGCATCTTCGAAGTTCCCCAACTGCGAACCATACACGAGCACTTGACTCATAATTTGTGGAATACGATTTCCACCTGGGCTACCAACACCAATCACTTCTTGGTTCTCTTCATTAACGAGTAGTGTTGGAGCAATAAAACTACGTGAACGTTTGTGACCTTGATAAAGGTTCGGTGACGTTTCACTTTGTGCAAAGTTGTTCATATGGTTGTTAAGAAAATACCCTTGATTCACCATGACGCCTTCTCCAAAGAAATTGCTGAGCGTATTCGTTGCAGATACGACCATGCCATCTGCATCTGCAATTGAAAATGCAGTTGTATTGCCTTGGTCGTCTGTACTCGCTACTGCCCCTTCATGAATCGACGTGTTCGCAAGGGAATCTACATTCGAAAGAAGTTCTTGGCTATAGTCAATACTCGTTAGTTGTTCCGCGTCTACTGGAGTAAACGTAGGATCACCGATATTTCGTGAACGATCGCGATAAGCTTCCTTCGTAATCTCAACAAACGTATGCGCAAACTCTGCAGAACCAGGTTCTGCCTCAGTAAGTCCAGCGAGTTCTGCCATTTGTAACTGCTGGATCATTGTGATCCCAGACATCGGAGCAGGTGTTGAGTAGACCGTGTAGTCCGTAAATTGACCAGATACTGCTTCAGTCTCAAGCACCTCGTAAGCTTGTAAGTCAGCAAGCGTTATACTGTTACGATCTCCAGCAAGTTCATTAGCCAATTCCCCAGTATAAAAGTCTTCAAACCCATTTTCTAAAAGACGTCGCATCGTGTCAGCGAGCCTCGGTTGTACGAGTTCCATTCCGGCCTTAATGCGCACACCACTCGGATAGAACTCTTGTGCTGCACTCTCATCGATTCGAACGTTCGCACGGTATAATCGATCTTCTAACATCTCGTCAACGGTAAATCCGTTCTCCGCTAGTTCAATAGCAGGTGTAACGAGATCTTCAATTGGCAACGTTCCGTGTGCCTCATGAACGTGTTGCATTCCTTTAACGAATCCAGGTACACCCGCATTGTTCTCATTTCCCTCAGCAGGTGACATCTCACGGTAATCGTATACAGAAGGTGCAGAAGCTAAGTCTTCTAGCACGAGCATTGCTCCACCTCCACCAATGCCAGAACCGTAAGGTTCTACTACACCGAGTGTAAATGAAATGGCAATGGCTGCATCAACCGCATTACCGCCTTGAGAGAGAATTTGCTCTCCTACCTCTTCTGCGATTGGGTGTGAAGCTGTAACCCCGTAGTCGCCAAGTTCAGTTTGCTCTCCTGTAGGGGCAGATGATGATCCGTTGCCTTCCCCTTCTGTTACAGGCCCTTCTTCATGTTGTGCTTCTTCAGTGACGTTACTGAATACGACTGCAATCGCAAGCAACAAGACGGCTGCAATCGACATGATTATCGTCATTTTTTTGGACATTTAATTTCCTCCCACACTGCGAACGACGAAACACCTCGTATTTCGCTCGTGTTAGTTTACCACATGACGATGATCTACTTCGAATATTAGCCTTCCATCTCGAATCTCGTATGCTTGATCATCTGTCGTATCCTTTGTTAATTGTTGGAAGATCCGTTGCTTGAAGTACTCTTCTCTTGGACCTGTAATTGCTCGAGGTTGTGCTTCATGAACGCGAAACGGAACTAATTCTATTTCTGCTCGTCCATCCTCATACAAATGGTATTGAGCAAGAGCAGTGTCTCGTGTACGAGTCCACCCTTGATCAAATATAAAGTTCCCTAATGAGTAGAAAATAATGCCGTCGTTATATGTCTCAACGGATTGCAACACGTGAGGATGGTGCCCAATTACAATATCTGCACCAGCATCAACATAGGCTTTCATTAACTGCTCTTGCCTCTCAGTTGGGGTACTCGTATATTCCACACCTGCATGAACGTGAGCGATAACAAGGTCCGCTGCATCTTCACCACTTTTGGCTGCTTTAATGTATTCTAGTGATTCTGAAGGTGTAGCAGACAGCACTCCTTCTTGACCGCCACCGTAATACACATCGTTGAAACCAATGGTTGCTACCGTAATCCCGTTGATTTGCTGGTAATCAATCGCAGGATTTTGGACTTGTCCAACTGCATTTACAGATGATCGGTCTAACACATCTAACGTATCGTATAGTCCTTGTTGACCATAATCAAGAATATGGTTGTTCGCGATGTTCACCGTTGAGAAACCAGCGTTTTCTAAGATCTGTACCGTTTCTGCAGGTGCCTCAAGGTGTATTTCCTTGTCCGCAGGCACGTAGTCATGACCGTCAATTAATAACGGATTCTCAAGGTTCCCAGTCACATAATCTGCTTCATCAAAATACGGCTGTGCATAATGCAACAAAAAGTCTCCTCCACGATGATCAATGACGTTCGACACGTATCTTCCTAACATCATGTCTCCCACCATCGAAGCTGTGAAAATTGATTCCTCTTCTTGACTTCCAGTCTCTGCTAATGATTCTCGTTCTGGTAAAGGCCACCAATTAGCTGCTAGTAATATAGCGAGCGTGACAACAACACCGATAATGCTATGAGGCAATGCTCTTTTTTTGTGCTTTTTCGTAAATGCGAGCATCTTCTCTTTAAATGTAAATTTCTCGTTTTCCATCGAGTAATCCCTCGTCTCATTTAAATCCCATTTCTTAAGCCCTTAATTTATAAGAAATAAAGTAAGGACACGATTAGAAACGTTATACCGCTAAGAACGAGTGTACTTAACGTTGTCGGTAATACCCCTTGACGTTGAAATGCGTTTGCAATCAGTCCTGGGACAATAACGCCGAGCCCTCTAAATTCTACGGTCTCAAATGGGAAGACGGGATAGAAATAGTCAAAGATCATCTTAACGAGGATCCCAACTGTCATCATCGCTGCAAATTTACGTCGACCGTAGAGAATCGTAACTCGACCGACGACTTGAGTTACGATTAAGTACGTAATAAAGCTTAAAAAGAAAATCATTACTAAAAATATCACTTGATCAAAGACGAGTGCTAAATAACCCGGAACAATTAAACCCGCTGGCATAATCCCCGTTCGTTCTGTATAAATCAAACTGAGCACTACGCCGATCACGAGTGCGATATATAACTCTGTACCAAACAACTGACAGCAACTCCTTACGTCATGCTTCCTTTTTTATCGTTTCTAATCGTTCAATTAGTGGCACTGCACCATGATAATTTCCAATGCCATAGACAACTTGTCCGTCAACGACTTGCTCTAAGTAATCAAACACATCGTTCGCATCGTATCCTTCGAAATTCACAAGTTCATTTACTCGTAGACGGCCGTCATCATAAGCACTTTGAATCGGTCCAATGCCTTCCCCAATAACGATCAATTTATCCATCTCAATCTCTGGTAATAAATCTTTTGCGAACTGTTCGGTTCGTTCAGGTCGATCTGAACGACAATTCATAACGATAATTGGCTGTTCAGAAGGGTACCCAAGTTCTACGACATTTTCCCAAATCTTTAAAGTTGAGGCCGGTTCGTTTGCAGAGAAACCATTAACAAAGAATGAAGCTTTCCCTTTCGTCTTTGTATCAAATGGAAATACTCTCGTCACCCCAGGAGCTGCCTTTGCTTTAAGCATTCCTCGTCCTGCTGTGTTCTCATCAATGTCTAACGCTTTTGCTACCGCGAGAGCAAGAGCGACGTTTTCAGGAAAAATCATGTACTCAAATTTCGTTAAGTATGATTTAGGAACCGCATCAGTATCGGCAACAAATACTTCGGTATTTCGCTTACGTGCCTCAATCTTGAAATACTCCACATACGGAGATGGGGAAATAATTAGCTTCCCGTTGTAAGGAATCGTCTCTTTGTATGCATCGACCATATGATCAAGAGTCGGACCCATTACTTCCATATGATCTTCTACAACGTTAACGATCACTGTAATGTTTGCTTGCATCCAATTCTCTTGTAGAACGCGCTGATAATCTGGTGCAACGGCCATACATTCGCTGACAAATGCTTCCGCCCCACGATCAGCCGCTTCTTTCATTGCGCCTTTTTGTTCACGAATGTTGGCGCCTTCCGGCCGCCGTTTGATCGGTCGTTCTTCGTCGGTATCCCAATAAAACATCCGGGCTGCCGTCCCTGTCATCTTACCGACCGTTTTAATACCATCCTCCATTAAAACCCCAGCAATTAACCTCGTTACCGTAGACTTCCCCCGGCTGCCGTTCACGTTAATGCGTAGAGGAACTTTGTTCACTTCTACTTGATGTTTTCGTTTCTCATAAATACCTAAACCTAATAGCCCTACTAATATTATGGTTGCAAAAAGGGTAATCACAGCCTGCCCAACTTTCTTACGACAAGTACTCGTTTCAATACACGTACTGCCCATGAGTATACGTTTATTATACTGAAATATTTCTAGCATACGGTTTCAATGCTGTTACAATTTCGTTGATTATTACTAAAATAAAACCATTTAATTAAAAATCCTGTAAAAAATGTCAGCGGTTGAACGTAGTTTTTACTTTTTTCGTAAAGTTATTCACTACTCTTTCAACTTTAATCTTCGTAAGCGATAATCAAAACTTCTCCCGTAAACGCGTCAATTTCAATCTCAGCTTCCAAGTCATTTCGTTCAAGTTCAACGACCCAGATGATCCGACCGTCTTCTTCATCTAACTCAATGCTATCAAGCTCTCCATCAAAGTGACCTTTTGCAATCGTTAATGCGTCTTCACTCGTAATGATGACATCTTGTGAACGTTTTTCTTCATCGTTGTCACGATCTGCGTCTCCAACTTTAGAGAGCCCGTGAATCGTTCCAACATGTTCATCGACAAATAATTGATACTCCGTTCCTTGGAACCTCACAGAAAACTCATGCATTGACGATGAACTATCCAACTGCGATTGTCCTTCATAAACAACTTCTCCTGGATACTCATCAATCACTTTAGATGTCATCTCATCAATCGATAATACTTCTGAGTCATTCGGAAATAACGCAATCACGATCATCACGATGAGTAAAACTACAATAAGGGCAATCATTTTCTTACTCATCGCTTTCACAATCCTCTCCAGCTTGTAAGCCAATTGTGAACGTCGTAGAGGTTCCTTGTTTACTTTCGACAAAAATGGTCGCTTGTTGTGCTTCTATCAACTTCTTCGCAATAGACAACCCGAGCCCAACACCAGTAGCTTGACGATTTCGACCTGCATCGATCTGGTAAAAGCGATCAAATATGTAGGCGACCTCTTGCTCATCAATTCCAACACCATAATCACGAACCCGAACGTATACCGTGTCTTTTTTGCGATCTACAACAAACTCAACTTCTCCTTCACTATACTTTAAAGCATTATCCACTAAGATATACAAAACTTGCTTTACTTTCTCACGATCTGCATACACCGTTTGAGACGACCGCTGACTAATCTGTTTAATCGAACGGTTTGTTGCGACTTGAAAACGATCAGTAACTTCTTCTAGAAGTTGCTCAACGAAAAACGTCGTCTTCTCAACGTGCAATTGCTCATCATCTTTAGCAAGGATCAATAACTGCTCTGTTAAGTGTTGCATCTGTTTTGTCTCATCAGAAATTGCAAGTAATGACTCTTTAAATAGTGGAGAACTACGATCAATGTCTCTTCTAAGCAGTAATTTGGCGTAGCCATCAATGACTGTTAACGGCGTTCGCAACTCATGGGAAGCATCTGATACAAACTGCTCTTGTTGCTTAAATTGCCGATGCAATCGCTCCATCATTTTATTAAAGGCCACCGTCAATTGTCCAAGTTCATCTTTCGTTACGTTTTGTTCGTTTAACTTCTGAAAGTTCCCTTCTGCTTCAACGTGCACCATCGTTTCACTTAACCGTTGTACAGGTTTGACGATCACTGCTGCAAGCAAAAATCCTCCAACAACGGCAGGCAAGATGGCAATGATGGATGCTACGATTAAAATGTATCGCAACAACGCCATATTTTCTTCTAATCCATACAATCGTTCAACGACTTGAAGCGTAACAATTTCACCGTCTTCCCAAATTAATGGCTTTGAGGCAATGACATATCGCTCTTGATCATCTGTTGTCAATGTTTGGGCTGTTTGAGAATTTGTAAACGAAGTAGAAATAGAAGAAAATGACTCGTCCGTCGTAAAGGTGTGAAAACTTTCTTCGTCCTGATTAATGAGTCGAATCATTCCTTCTGACGGAATGTATGACTGAATAACGTTTACGAGGATAAGTTCATCGTATGGAACGGTACTCACCGCTTGACTCATTGCATCTGTCTGATTGAGTACCCGTTCTGCCTCACTTTGAAAGCTTTGATTTTCGTAAAACAAATAGACGGACACATTCGTTAAGCTTACAAACACAACGACAACGACGGAAGCAAGAAGTTGGATTTTCGTTCGTAACTTCACGGTTTAACGACTTTCATCACATAACCGACGCCACGAACCGTATGAATTAACGATGCGCTTGCGTTGTGATCAATTTTTTTTCGAAGATAACGAATGTACACATCTGTTACATTCGTATCTCCAATATAGTCATAGCCCCAAACGTGTTGCAACAACTGATCCCTCGTAAGTACATGACCTTGGTTTTCCAGTAAATAGACGAGTAAACGAAATTCCTTCGCTGTTAACTCAATCAGCTGATCGTTACGATATACCTCATGTCGTTCTGGATAGACGACAACATCGGCTAACGTAAGCATGCTTTCACTTTCAGTGTCTTCTTGTTTTGACTTTCGAAGTTGTACTCGAATCCGTGCAAGCAATTCCTCATTTTCAAATGGCTTTGTTATATAATCATTGGCACCAGAATCTAACCCACTTACTTTATCTGTTACATCAGCTTTTGCGGTTAGCATAATGACTGGAGTCGTACGGTCGTTTTTTCTAAAACGTCGTAAAATCTCTAAACCGCTTAATTTTGGTAACATCACATCAAGTAAAAGCAAGTCAAAGCGATTCTGTTCAACCGCTTGAACTGCCTCCACTCCGTCATGACAAACAGTCGTTTTATAGCCTTCATATTCAAGCTCAAGAACGAGCAATCGACTGATCTTCAAATCGTCTTCAGCGATTAAGATTTTCACTTTCATCCTCCTTAACACCGGGGTTTAGCCACATTTTCAAAATGACAAACCATACCGACGCATACAGAACAGCCGCAATAATATCGCTTGGGAAATGGACAGCAAGTACGACACGGCTTAATGCAATTACGATCGCTAAAATCATTAACCCTACACTGATGATACGTTTGAAACGAATCAATTTGTGACTTTGATAAACGAGAAAGGAAAGAAATAGTGCAAGCATCATTGCCCGAAACGAGTGTCCGCTCGGAAAGCTGTACGATAAGAGGTTAAACGCCTCACCGATGTAGTCAATGCTCTTTTCAATTCCATAAGGTCGGTCTCGTGCAATAATTTGTTTAAGCACGGTATTAATGAGTACACCACCGACAAAAAAGACAACCATAAATATAAACCATTGCCACTGTTTTCTCCAATAAAACGCAACAGAGAATGTTGCAATGATGAGCATAAAAGCCGTCGAGCCACCAAGAACCGTAATCAATTCCGCAAATGTATACAATGCACCCTCTTCTGAACGATGCACTGGTTGGAGCGCCTCATAAATGAGCTCGTCTACACGTAAAGCGAGTGGCCGAAACAAAAATGAGATGATGACGGTTAAGGTAATATAAAGCAATGTTTTTGTGAGTCGGTTCATTTTCAAAACGTTATTCCTACTTTCTACTTTGCCAATCTACGAGGTAACAATGATTCTGTTTCATGTGTCCCGACTAATCCTAAAATCGTATAGAGCACGCGCTGTGGTCCCAAATAACTATTCGTCGGTCGGTACCATTCATTTAAGGTGTGCGCTGCCCCTGCTTCACCACCTGCTCCAAGCGTTAGGGCAGGAATTCCTAAATGAATCGGGTGATTTGCATCTGTACTAGCAGGCCCTGCAAGTTTTGGCGTTAAATCAAGAGATTTTGTTGCCATTTCAGCCACGCGAACGATTGGAGCATCCGTCGACTGCGTTCCCACAGGTCGATCTCCAATCTTCGTTACGGTATATGTAAGCTTTCCTAGTGGTGCACGCGTTGATTCTTCATTGATTGCAGTTGCTAATGCTTGATGCAAATAATCGTCAATGGCTTGCAATTGAAGGTTGCCATTCGACCGTAAATCAATTGTCATTCTCGCGAATTCTGCAATGGCAGTTGGAGATGTACCTCCTTGGATACTCCCAATATTAAACGTCGTTTTAGGTACGTCGGTTACATCATATTCGGTTAATTTTGCTGCCGCTTTTGCAGCCACATGTAAAGCGCTCGGCGTCCCAAATGCCCCAAAGCTATGCCCACCAGGACCTGAAATGGTTACTTCATAACGATAACTTCCCGTACCAAGGTAAATTATCTCTGTTGGAGACACGGCATCAATTGAAATAAAGCCATCAACATCAGTATGATGTTCAAAAAATGCTTTCACGCCTCGTAAATCACCAACACCTTCTTCGCCAACAGTCGCACCAAAGATAATCTTCCCTTTTATTGAAAGCTTGTTCGTTGTGAATGCCCGGACAATCGATAACATTGCCGCTAATCCTCTAGCGTCATCTGTAATACCCGCTCCATAGTATGTACCTTCTTTATGCGTTACTGTTGTATCAACATCTTCTGCAAAAACACTGTCTGCATGCGCGCTTACGAACAATGTTGGTCCGTCTTCAGTACCCTCATACGCTCCAAACACGTTGCCTTCCTCATCCTTTTGAACATCTACTAAACCGAGGTGTTCGAGTTGTTCATAAATATAGTCAGTTCGCTTTTCTTCTTTGAAAGGAGGTGCTGGAATTTCTGCAAGTACAATTTGCTCCTCTAGCGTTCTTGTATCATCATTTGCCAAAAAAGTGATTGCTTCTTCTACCGCTTTCATTTGTTTTAGCTGTTCATAAACTTGTTTGTACGTATCCATCGTAACCCTCCTCATAGTCTCTCAACAATTATACGTTAATACGAAAAAACCTGAAAGGAACATCCCTAGTCCTTTCAGGTTTAACTCGTCTTTTTCTGCCCGACAGCTTCATATTCTTCTACTTTTTGATCAAGTTGCGTGAGCAAATCGTTTGCTTCGTTTTCATTAATCGTTAAATAATGATGATTTCCATTCGGTTGTTCATTTAATTCATCCGCTTTAGCGACAATTTGTTGTAACTGGTTTAGTGCAAGTGTGCCTTCTGGTAAATACGAATCTGTATGAAGTAAAATCGCAAGGGCAATTTCTTTCGCTTTCGAGCGATCCTCTCCGAGACGAATGAGTAACTTATGCGCTCGCTCAGCGCCCTTTATCGCATGAATATCATTTTCTTTATAACGATCAAAGTCCCACTTTCCATCCTCGCGATACCACGTATAATGACCAATGTCGTGCATGAACGCAGCCTTTGTTGCCAAATCAGGATCTACGTCCATTTCAACAGCGAGATTATAAGCCGTATTCGCTGTGTCAATTGCGTGTCTTAATCCTGAACGTGTTACAAATTTCCTTGCAACTGGGTGAGTATAAATATCCAATAACGTTACGTTACGCATGGAATCTCCTCCTAGTTTTTTTCATTCAAACATAACACGTTGCACGTATTAATTTCAAGTAAAAAAAGCCCCGAAGGGCTTTTGAATTAGTCGTTAAAAACTTTTACTTCTTTCATCTTGTCTCCTGGCTTAATTGCTAACACTTCGTCCATTCCGCTCGTCACTTGTCCGAAGACCGTGTGAACACCGTCAAGGTGTGGTTGCGCTTCATGTACGAGGAAAAATTGTGATGAACCAGTGTCTTTTCCAGCGTGTGCCATTGAGAGGGCACCTGCAACATGCTTATGTGGGTTACCTTCTGTTTCACACTTAATGTTCTTGCCACTACCACCAGCGCCTGTTCCTGTAGGATCTCCGCCTTGTGCGACAAATCCAGGAATAACACGGTGGAACGTCACGCCATTGTAAAACTCAGTGTTCGCTAAGTTTTCAAAGTTAGCAACCGTGTTTGGTGCTGCGTCTGGGTAAAACTCCATTTCAATTTTGTTGCCATTCTCCATTTCAATGTATCCTTTTTTCGCCATTGTTTGTGCCTCCATTAATTATGATTCTTCCATGAGCTCTGCTAGGTACGACCAACGTTCCATGAGTTGGTCAACTTCGTCTTCAATTGCTCTCACTTCTTGCATCAAATCTTGCAACTGACCGGAGTCGCTACCTGCATGTGCCATGGTCTCTTCTAATTCTGCCTTTTTTTGCTCTAGAATGTCAATGCGCTCTTCAATTGTGTTCCAATCTTGTTGATCTTTGTATGACAGCTTCTTACGTGATTTTGCCTGCTTTGGTTGAGGCTCATTCTTCACTTTTACTTTCGCAGGCTTTTCCTCTTTCGTTTGCCAATAGGTTTCAAAGTAACCGACAAAACGTAGAATCGGCTCCCCTTGTTGGAAAATCAACAAACGATCCGCAATACGGTCAAGGAAGTAACGATCATGGGAAACCGTAACGACCGAGCCAGGGAAATCAACGAGATATTCTTCTAACAATCGAAGGGTTGGGATATCCAAGTTGTTCGTTGGCTCATCCAAAAACAGCACGTTCGGCTCTTCCATTAAGATTCTAAGCAAGTAGAGTCGACGACGTTCCCCGCCAGAAAGGCGCTGAACGTATGACCACTGTACACTTCTAGGAAATAGAAAACGCTCAAGCATTTGTTCAGCAGTAATCGTTGTGCCATCTTTCGTTTTGATGACCGATGCCCCTTCGCGGATATACTCAAGCACACGTAAATCACCATCGATTTCCGTTTCACCTTGAGTAAAATAACCGATTCGTACCGTTTCTCCGTGCTCAACCGCGCCTTCATCCGGTTGAATGCGTTTAGCTAATAAATTTAGAAAGGTTGTCTTGCCAGTACCGTTCTCACCAGTAATCCCAATCCTTTCTCCACGATCGACACGTTCGTCAACGTGTTGAAATAACCACTCTTCATTTGCGAAACGCTTTGACACAGAAAAGGCTTCAATTACTTTCTTTCCTAGTCTTGCTTGATCTGAAACAAATGATAACGTGTCCGATGATTGCTCTTGTTTTTGTTCTTTCAAGTCGTGAACGCGATCGATTCGTGCTTTCTGCTTCGTCGTTCTCGCTTTCGCACCACGATGTAACCATTCTAATTCTCGTCTTAAGATGTTTTGACGACGATCTTCGGCTTTAAGCGCTTCTTCTTCACGTCTCGCTTTTTCTGCTAAATACGTTTCATAGTTACCATCATATTGATAAAGGTTACCTCGATCTAACTCAAAAATCGTGTTCGTCACGCGATTTAAGAAATAGCGATCGTGCGTCACCATCATTAGTGCACCACTATATTGACTAATAAATGATTCCAACCACGCAATTGAAGTGGAGTCCAGATGGTTCGTTGGTTCATCAAGAATCAAGAGGTCGGCACGATCAATAAGCGCGCGCGCAAGCGCCACTCTTTTCTTTTGACCCCCGGATAGCTTACGAATTTCTTGGTTTGTCTCTTTGATCCCGAGCTTAGAAAGGATTGTTTTCGCTTTCGTATCTGCTTCCCATGCGTTCAATCGATCCATCTCTGCTTGCATTTGAAACAATCGATTTTCATTTGTTGATGAAGAAGGTTCGTTCTCAAATTGCTTTAACGCCCGGTCATAATCGTGCAATACGGTCATCACTTCAGAAGGTCCTTGAAAGACCGTTTCTAAAACCGTCAAATGTTCATCAAATTGCGGTTCTTGCTCTACGTATTGAATCCGAAAGTTTTTCGCATGCGTAAACGATCCATGCTCTAAATCTTCTTGTTTTGTAATCGTTTTTAATAATGTTGATTTACCTGTACCGTTGGCACCAATAATGCCAATTCTACTCGTTTTTTCTATCGTAAAAGAAACTTTGTTCAGTAAGCTTTTCTCACCAAACGTCTTCGTCAGTTCATCTGCTATTAATACGCTCATTTCCGACTCCCTTTCACTCTTCATTCTACCACAAAAATAGAATTTGATTGAATGGTGATACTACGTGAAGAAACTCGATTATGAGGAGGTTGAACATTTGAAAACTTACCCAACAGGTGGATTTAAACCACAAACCCAACCGAAACAACCCGGAATTGAAAGTGCGATGGACCCGCTGCCGTTCCACACACAACCGATCACACATAAAGAAGGGAGGCTACATGGAAAAGTTGCGCTCATAACTGGCGGGGATAGCGGCATTGGCCGGAGCGTTGCGATTGCGTTTGCGAATGAAGGTGCGGATGTTGCAATTATTTATTACGACGAACATGACGATGCAAAAGAAACACAATCGCTAATCGAAACAACAGGAAAACGCTGTTTTTTATATCACGGTGATTTGAAACAGTCAACAGAATGCAAAAAAGCTGTTCAAGTAACAATTGAAGCGTTAGGCAACATCAACATTCTCGTTAATAACTGCGCGGTACAATACCCGAAACAATCACTATTAGAAATTACCGATGAACAGCTTCAATTAACATTTGAAACCAATGTATTTTCTTATGTTTACATGACGAAAGCAGTATTGCCTCACCTAAACCAAGGAGATTCGATCATTTGTACGTCTTCAATCACAGGTCACGTTGGCAATGAAACGTTGATTGACTATTCGAGTACAAAAGGTGCAATCACTGCATTTGCGAGAAGTATGGCAAAGTCACTCGTTACAGACGGTATTCGTGTCAACACAGTTGCTCCTGGACCGATTTGGACGCCCCTCATTCCTTCTTCTTTTGACGCGCAAAAGGTTTCACAATTCGGCGCGAATACACCGATGAAGCGAGCAGGACAACCTGAAGAACTGGCAGGAGCATACGTGTACTTGGCATCAGATGACGCTTCTTACGTGACTGGTCAAACGATTCACGTAAACGGCGGTGACTTTATGTCCTCTTAAAAAAAAACGACCGGAGATCCGGTCGTTTTTCATTATTCTGCTTCGTATCCTGCTTCGATGTTCTCGATCATGCCTCTAACAGACTCGAGTCCACCACCGCTTAGGTACCAGAAGTCACCGTCAAGTTCAACAATGTTATCGTTTTGGTGAGCTGGTGTACGTTCAACAAGCTCATTGTTAATCACTTCTGTCGCACTTGCTTCAGCGTCACTTCCAACCGTTGCACCACGGTCTAAAATAAAAATGTAGTCCGGTTCAACATCAGCAATGTACTCAAATGATACGTTCTCACCGTGGCTTTCAGCGCTAATTTCAGTGTCAGCAGCTGGAATTCCTAATACATCATGAATGAAACCAAAGCGTGAACCAATACCGTATGCACTAGCCGCACCTTCATCTGCTGAAAGGATGAGCGCATTTTGTTCACTTTCTTCAGCACGCTCGTTAATGCCTGCAATCATGTCGTTGATTTCAGAGAGTTGCGTGTCAACTTCATCTTGTGCATCAAAGATTTCTCCAAGGACGTTCATGTTTGATTCAAATGACTCCATGTAGTTTTCGTTGTCTACAGCAAGGAAAACTGTTGGAGCAATTTCACTTAGTTCATCGTAGTTATCTGAAGCACGACCAGAGATGAAAATAACATCTGGTTGCATTTCATTGATTAATTCAAAGTTCGGTTCAAAAAGACTTCCCACGTCTTCAGCTGTACCTTCTAAATCTGATAAGTAACCTGGAACGTTGTTTGCTTGTGGAATCCCTGATACATTTCCGTCAATCGCACGGATTGAATCTGTAATACCATTATCAAACGATACGACAACTTCAGGATTTACCGGTACTGTCGTTTCACCAAGATCGTGCTCAATTGTTACTTCTCCGCCTGCAGCAGCGTCATCGCCTTCAGCGTCTTCTTCAGCATCAGCTTCATCTTCTACTGTCTCTTCCGTGTCTTCCGCGCCTGTGTCTGCGCCTTCATTTTGTTCTTCGTCAGCTCCACAAGCAGCTAGTGCTGTTAGCATTGCAACCGATACTACAGATACATAAAACTTTTTCATCGTTAATTATCTCCCTTTTTCTACGTACGATATTTCCCCATTTATCGTAAGACCTATTGTGGCATTGTGTTTCTAAGAGCGCCCCAGGCCCCACCCCCTACAAGTTGGTCACTTCATTTACGTAAAGTACACACAAATCTTGTTGCAATTTACTTCTTCGATCCCAATGTCCATGTCGTAAATCTTCTTTAATGTTGTTGGATTAATAATTTCATGGCAGTGCCCTTGTGCCGCTAACTCGCCATCTTTCATCGCAATAATGTCATCAGAATAGCAAGACGCAAAGTTAATGTCGTGCACAACGATTAGAATCGTTTTCCCTAAATCATCACAAAGCTTACGTAACGTCTTCATAATTGAGACAGAATGTTTCATATCAAGGTTATTCAATGGCTCATCTAAAATGATATAGTCCGTGTCTTGAGCTAAAACCATGGCTATAAACGCTCGCTGCTTTTGACCACCACTTAGTTGGTCTAAGTATTTGTCTTGCATATCGCGAAGCTCCATATAGTCAATGGCGTTATCAACGTATCCCCAATCGGCTTTCGACAAGCGATTGCGAGAGTGTGGAAAGCGCCCAAAACTTACGAGCTCACGTACTGTCAGACGGATATTAATGTTATTTGCTTGCTTTAAGATTGATACCTTTTTGGCAAGCTCATCGCTTTTATAACTTTTAATTGGCTTTCCCTCGACGAGAACTTCGCCCGAATCATGACTCATTAAGCGACTCATCATTGAAATAAGCGTACTTTTCCCGGCACCGTTTGGTCCGATAAAAGACGTAATTGAACCTTTTCTAACGCCAATGGATACATCTTTTACTACTTTCTTTCCATCAAATGACTTTGAGACGTTTTTCACTTCAAGGGCAATGTCGCCCGTTTCGAATTGTGACTTTTGACGTTCTAGCATGTTAAGAGCCATTAGTTTTTCGTCCCCCTTAGAAGTAAGTAAATAAAGTATGCGCCGCCGATGAAGTTAATGAACACACTTAACGGAGCGGAAAAAGCAAAGACACGCTCTACGAGTAACGTTCCACCTACAAGTGCAACAACACTTACGAGAATTGATCCGATTGCAAGTGTTGAGTGCCTAAACGTTGGCAGCATCTCTCTTGCCACGTTTACGACGAGTAGACCTAAGAACATAATCGGTCCAACTAGCGCTGTTGAGACAGAAACCATGATCGCAATGACGATAAGAAAACGTCGAATGACTTTGTCATATGGAATCCCTAAGTTCACAGCGTGATCTCGACCGAGTGCGAGTGTATCTAAATATTTCAAGTAAGGAAATACGTATAGTAATGTTAGCAACAATATGATGATTGATAACCATAACAAATCAACGTTGATGTTACTAAAGCTTGCAAACATCCGGTTTTGAATCGATTGGAACTCATTTGGATCGATGAGCACTTGCATAAACGTTGAGAGACTTCCAAACAGTGTACCAAATACAATTCCTACGAGTAATAAGAAGTAGATGTTCTGTTGCTCTCCTCTAAAGAGCAACGCGTACAATAGTAATGCGAACAATACCATGAACACAATGGACATTAAGAAGTTCGCTTCTTGAGAGAAAAAGACAAGTCCAAGTGTACCAAAGAAAAACACAAGTGCTGTTTGTATCAACATATATAAAGAATCCAAACCGATGATGCTCGGTGTTAAGATTCGATTATTCGTGATCGTCTGGAAGATTAACGTTGAAAAGGCAATGGCTGAACCGACGATGATAATCGCCGCAACACTTCGACCACGTCTCGGTAACGCATAATCCCATCCAGCAGGTGTTAAACCGATAAATAGAAACGTCGCGATTAGGCTAATTGACAATACAATGAGTGTGATAAAAATCCATTTAGTCTTACGTTGCATACGACTTTCTCCTTAACAGCAAGTATAGGAAGAGTGCGCTTCCAATCACTCCGACCATCAAACCGATCGGAATCTCATAAGGATAGATGAGCACACGGCCAAGAATGTCGCATATAAGTAAGAAGATCGCCCCAAACAGTGCCGTATGTGGCAAACTGTTTCGTAGATTATCGCCTCTCATAATCGAAACGATGTTCGGAATAATAAGTCCAAGAAATGGTATTGAACCAATTGTAACGACAACGGCTGCTGTAATGACTGCAACAATAAGTAAGCCTATGTTCATAATCTGCTTATAATTTAATCCTAAGCTTTGTGAGAAATCCCTACCCATCCCTGCAACCGTAAACCGGTTCGCAAAGATAAATGCAATGATCACAAGTGGAATTCCAATATAAAGAATCTCAAAGTTCCCGCGTAGCACGAGTGAGAAACTTCCTTGCATCCAAGAATTTAAACTTTGAATAAGGTCATACTGGTAAGCGAAGAACGTCGTTACAGCATTTACGACACTTCCGAGCATTAACCCAACAAGTGGTACGAAAATGACGTTTTTATAACGAATCCGTTCAAGTATTCTCATGAACAAGAATGTACCGCCTAGTGCAAAGAGAAATGCAACGAATAATCTCTCCATCGTACTCGCACCAGCGAACGCAATAATGGCGACGAGGATTCCCAGTCTTGCCCAGTCAAGCGTTCCGGCAGTTGTTGGTGATACGAACTTATTCTGTGTTAGTTGTTGCATAATCAGTCCAGCAACACTTAAACTCACACCAACGATAATAATTGCTAGTAGCCTTGGTAATCGGCTGATTAATAGTGTTTCCCATTGCTCTTCGGTGAAATTGTGTATGTTCCAGATCGACAAATCTTGCACACCGACAAACAAGGAAATGATCGATAGTAAAATGAGTGCAGGTATTAAGTACTTAATCTTCATCAAGGTGTCTGATCAAAATGGCTACAGCACTTTAATCGCCCCTCCTCGCTCTTCACTAAGGTTGGGTGCTGATGCAAATGAGATTCATTATCAACAGTGCCACTTCTGATTATACTATGTTTTGAAATGAGGTCAATGAGTAATTGAGAAAAACTTTCAATTAACATTAAAAAAGAACGTGAGATGAATAACATCTCACGTTCTTTAGGCTCATTTAAAGGAACTCTCTCGATCTATTACGCGCTTAAGGTCATTCATTCTCACTACAACTGCTCACAAATGAGTAACTTCCTTACTTCCATCAGTCTAATGACCTGCGTCTGTCATGCATCACTTCAATGCACACAAATTCCGTTGTGCATTGAAGCCACCGTCTAGTTAAAAGAAATTAATTGGTGTAACTCCTCAGGATTCATCGATTGAATTAACGTTTCACCTGGTTGAATCAAATCATCAATCAATGATTTCTTATCTTGTTGAAGTGCCGCAATTTTCTCTTCAATGGTTCCGGTAGTGACAAGTCGAACGATATCCACTTGCTTTGTCTGACCAAAGCGATGAACACGGTCCGCAGCTTGTTCTTCAACAGCAGGATTCCACCACAGATCGTATAAAATTACTGTATCGCCACCAGTTAAGTTTAACCCCGTCCCACCGGCTTTTAATGAAATGAGAAACAGCGAGTGCTCTCCTTCATTAAATTGTTGTGTCAACGATAAACGGTCCGCAACAGGTGTACTGCCATCTAAATAATGATAACCAAACTTGCGTTCATCAAACTGCTTTCTAATGATTGCAAGCATTGACGTAAACTGCGAAAAGATGACCATACGTTTGCCTGAAGCGATCCCTTGTTCTACATAATCAAGTAAAAAGTCAAGCTTCCCTGATCTGCCACCTTCTTCTTGCATGACAAGTCCTGGGTGACAACAAATTTGCCGGAGCTTCGTTAACCCGGCAAGAATGTGAAAACGTTCCTCTTGGAAAGCATTTTCTTTCACTGCCCTCGATAAGTGTGACGAAATTTGCTCAACTTGAGTGACGTACAGTTGCTTTTGAAGCTCACTCAGTTCGGTGTATTGAATAATCTCTTGTTTTTCCGGTAGCTCTTTTAATACTTCTGTCTTTAATCTTCGTAATAAAAACGGCTTGATTCGTCGATGAACAGCACGGTTATCTAAATCTGAGAACTTCCGCTTCGAATCGAATAACTCTGGCATCACGATTGAGAAGATCGAATAGAGTTCTTCCTTTTTGTTCTCTACTGGCGTTCCACTTAACGCAAACGCTTGTCGTTTTCGCAACGAACGTACGACTTTCGTCGTTTTCGCTTGTTCATTTTTTAAGTGCTGTGCTTCATCAAGTACTAAATGATCAAAAACGACTGGAGCATACAATTCTTCATCACGTTGCATTAAAGGATACGATGTAATGAACAACTGCGCATCTTTTGTGAGTTTTTTCTTTCGCTCTTCTTTGTTTCCATCAATAATGACAACATCAAGTTGGGGAGCAAAACGCTCAATCTCCCTTTGCCAATTGTAAACGAGCGAAGCAGGAGAAATAATTAATGATTTCCCCTCTCGTCGTCCTTCATACTGCTTTGCCAAATAAGCGATTGTCTGGATCGTCTTCCCTAACCCCATATCATCTGCGAGTATGCCACCAAATCCATACTTTGATAAAGCCGTCATCCATTGAAAACCGGTTTTTTGGTAGTCACGCATAATCGTCTCTAAATTAGTAGGTACTGTCACGTTCAAATCTTTCGGTGATTCGATATCTTGAATGCAACGGCTCACTTTATCTGAGATCGTAACAGCTGCTTCTTCATTTAATTGAAATGCATGGTATAGTGGCGCCTGAACGGATGTCGACTCCACATGTTCGCGACCGAGTTGATTGAGAACATCACTCATGTTTTTCAATTCATCACGCGTTAAGTTGACGTATTGTCCGTTGTTCAGTTGTACAAAAGAGCGCTTTTCACGCATCGCTTTGAGGAGGCTGATGCTTTCCTCCTCATCTAAGCCAGAGAACTGGAAGTTAATATCTAACCAATCATGTTGTTGATTGTAATTCACTTCAACCGTCGGCATCTCAGCTGGCGTGTAAATACGCTCCTGCACATTTTCACTCACATTGATGTCCATCGATTTAGCAAGCTCATTTAAATCAAATAACAAAAAATGCGCCATTTCATCTTCTCCACGAATCGTTAATCCTCGCTCATTGTACGTGAAAGGAACTTGTTCGATTGCTGCCATCACTTGATTTTCTTGTTTTATATCGCGAATTTGATAATAATCATCGTTTGTGACTTGCTCTTCATGTGGATTAAAGGTGTGCTCTCCGTAGCTGAAATACAGCTTGGCATTCAGTTGCTCGTTCACTTCATCCACATACAATGTCGCTTTCAAGTCGTGTTGCTGAATTTTTTGTTCGACTTCAGGCTCAATAACAACCTTTGCAACTTTCTTTAGCTGTAACAACACGTACGAATAAAACTGCTCAAACAAACGGTGTGGAATGTGCAGTTTCCCTTCTTCTCTTTGCATCCGGTGAAAGAACTTCACAAAGACGAGGTTTTGTTCCTCAGACAAGATATACAACGTATCTTCTGTAAGAATGGCTCGATAATCGCTTCCGAAATAGTAACTCGTCTCCATATTTGTCCAATGAAGCAACATTCCCCCAGAGTCCGTCTTCATGACAGAAATTTGTAGAGGCGTATTCCGTTCGTCAGGGAAATGAATGTGTTTAATTGGCATCGTATTTTGGTGAATGACGAGTGAAAGTTGCGTTGTATTGATATTTGATAGTAACGAGGAAAAGGCGGGACCAGGAACGAACAAGCGTCTTTCTCCACGAAAGCTCACATCATCTTCTCTCATTCGGACAATCGTTAATAAAAGGTCCATTTTTTCTTGATCTTCGTCTGAGAGCTTATGTTCATCAGGATTATATGAAAAGTTTTTCGTAAAGAAATACGTTCGCTGTTCTTCGAGCACTTCTAACCATTTAAGCAAATCAAAAACGACGTACGTACGATCGATGCCGACCTTTAATTCAATTTCGACAAAACCAGATCCGACAAACATTTTTGCAGGATGCACGTGTACGACGTACTCGATCAACAACTCTTCCTTTTCAGTGGTTGCTTCTACTTCAAACAAATCAGCAAAAGAATCAATCAAACGATTAACGTCTCGTTCTCCTTTTTGTTCTTTTGGAAGTGCTTCTTTCGCTGGAGCTAGCCTGTTTTCATATTCATACAAACAAGCAATTAAATGTTTGCACAAGCCTGGATAAGCTTCATATGCAGGACATGTACATGAATATGTTTTTGGTAAGTCATTTTCAATCGTAAAATGAACATCATAAATCTCATGCCCGAGTACGACCGCTTTCCACTCGCCTTTTCGATCACTTAATAATTTGCGCACATTTCCTTGGCGATGATACGTTTTCGCACGTTGAATCGTCTCGGGCCTTGCAAATGTATGAACAAATTGTTCAATGCTCTGAATCATCGTGAACTTCCTTTCCAACAATAACGAACAAAAACACACGCTTATGACAACTTCATAAGCCTGTGCTCTTCAAACAGTTACTGAGATTTATATGTCTCTACGAGATCATGTAATACATGATCATCTTCTTTTTTTCTATCATCCTTAACAAGACTCGCAATGGAACGTTTCTGAATGATAAAGCGTAAATCCGCCATGAGTAAAACCGTATCAATTCCTGGATTCGCTGGGTCATTCTTTACTTTCATACGGTAGTTATCAAACTTCGTATGGTTGAGAAATTTCAACAAGCAGTAGTAACAGCCACGCCTCGTCCCTAGCTTCAAATAATGACGCTCAATTGGTTTGCCGCAGATGTTGCATTCTATATCAGGTTTACGTACGGTGTTTAACCTTAACGACTCTAACAACCAGACGGACTCTTTTGCAATCGTACTCATAGAAATAAGAACCCCTCCCTTACAGAGCACTTCAATGAAATGCAGTGGGTTTGTACATATTTAGAATGTCTACTTTCGAACCTGTTTATACTTAAACTTATAATAACTGAAATCCCTTCATAAGTCATCGATACTAAAGTAGGATTCAGGTAAAAACAACGAAAAAAGTACAAGCAGACGTTGTCCACTTGTACTTTTTCGTTGATTTATTGAGCTTTAACGTGTAATGAAACATCGACATTGCCTCTTGTCGCTTTCGAATACGGGCAAAATTCATGAGCCTTTTCTACGAGTTCTTCGGCTTTCGATTGATCCACGCCTTTAATGGACACGTGCAAAGCAACGCCTAGTTGAAATCCACCATCATGTGGGTCTTTTAATAAGCTCACTTCAGCTTTCGTTTCAGATTCGATTTCTTCTTTGCTTTTACTAGCCATTAAATTTAAAGCACCATCAAAGCAAGACGCATAACCTGATGCGAACAATTGCTCAGGATTTGATGCATCACTTGGGATATCGTCACCTTTAGGCATCGACAACTGGACTTCAATTACACCGTTATCGGATTTAACTTGTCCTTCACGTCCACCTACTGCTGTTGCGCTCGTTGTAAATACTTTATCTGCCATCGTTAATTCGCCTCCGGTTAATGTGTTGTTAAACGCTGTTCTACTTTATATGTTTACGTTTACGCACATCCTTAAACCTCATATTACAAATTTGTTTAGTTTCTGCTTTTCGATTTATAAACATAGTATACTATTTGGATACATATGTTTTTACATGTATGGATTACGGGTATAGAAGATAGAATCTTTACCTCGAACATAAGAAAGGTGATGGAAGTTGAAACGAACAGGGGAAAAAATACTCAGTTGGATTGGTAACGTCATTAATATTTTAATGGTCATCGTATTAGGATTTGCAGCAATTAGTCTATCTAGCTTAGGTGGCGACTTTGAGCAGGAATTAATGAATGAACTTCAAAACGATCCAGCGGTTACTGGTGAAGACGCACAAATGGCTGCCGATATGCTCGGCATGATGGGCAGTACGTTTGTCGGAATTACATGGTTCGCAGTCATTGTTATGATTGTCGGAACTGTCCTTGGCATTATTGGAGCTATTAAGATTACGAATAACGCCAAAACAGCAGGTATTCTTTTACTCGTTGCAGGTGGCGGAATGTTACTACTCACACTCGGTACGACATTGATTCAGTCAGTATTATTAATCATTGCAGGAATTATGTGTTTAGCGCGCAAACCACGAGTTACTGTCAATAACGAGCCAGATCCAAATTCAAATCCACAACCATAAAGCCTAAAGAAAATCCCTTGACCGTCATCCGGTCAAGGGATTTATTTTTCCTCAAATACATAGCTTTTTGAATGATACCGAACACCGAGTACAATCCCGATCGCGAGCATTGAGCTAAGCAATGAACTACCACCATAACTCATGAACGGTAATGTAAACCCAGTAACTGGCAAAATACCAACATTCATCCCGATGTTTTGAAACACTTGAAACGTAAATAACGCAATGACTCCTGAGCATAAATACGTTCCAAAACTATGATGGGTACGAATCGCTGTCATCATAATCTGGTAGAAAAGAATAAAAAACATCGTAATGACGAGTGCAGACCCTAAAAAGCCTGTTTCTCGTCCGACAATCGAGAAAATAAAGTCCGTATGCGCCTCAGGAACGTAAACATTATGTTCATTATCTCCCGTTAACCCACCTGAACCGATAGCCGTCATTGCCTGAGCAACTTGATAGCCTTGATCTGGATTCTCTAATGGCCTTAACCAACCGTGAAAACGATTCACTTGATACGGTGCAATATGGTCGAAGAAATACGTCTGCACGAAATCCGGAAAGCGGAAATAAGCAATAACGAACGACGCACCAATAGCAGCTGGAATTCCGTATAGTAGGCCGAGGAGTTTATAACTCATTCCTGATACGAGCGTCAAACCGACAGTAATGGCGAGCATCATCATGACCATTCCCATATCTGGTTGCTGTTGCAACAACAGAATTGGTGGAAGAATAACGAGTCCCATTTTAGCTAGTAGCCACAGATCTGACTTTAATTCCTTCGGTGTCCATTCATTGTTATGTTTGTAAACGATCGCACTTAACGTTACGATGATGAAGACTTTCATAAATTCTGAGGGTTGCAAGTTAATAACTCGTAAGTTAAACCAACGCGTCGCTCCTTGTCGCTCAGGTGCTAGCCATTCTGGCGAGAGTGCGAGAACAATTAACAGAAATAAACCAAATCCATAAAAAACCCAGTGCAAGTTCAAATAATATTCAAAGTCAAAATGCATCACAACAATCGCTATCGCAAAAGCAACTACAAAAAAGATTGCTTGCATTACGACTGTCGTTGTATTACCTGAAGCCAAATAAATGTACAAGCAACTTAATACAGCAAAAATAAACAGAACGAACATCATATTGATGTCGTATTGCTTTTCGTAACTTTGATATGGTTTCATATCTTCATCCCCTGAAAACAACTTTCATTTCTACATCATACACGATTTAAAAGCGTCCGTATACGACCGATTTTCCCTATAATCACATGGAAAACCGAATACGTCACACGCATTCGGTTTAAACGATTATTTTGCTCGGTCAATATCAAGCATATCAGAAATGGTTACGAACTCATAGCCATCTGATTGTAGTTCAGGAATCAATATGTCTAACGCCTGTGCTGATGTAATCGTCTGATCCCAGTTGCCACCGTCATGCATGAGCACGATGCTACCAGGTGAAATCTCTTCTCTTAAGATCTCCACAATCTCTTCGGCTGGGATTTGTCGCCAATCATTAGAATCGGCATCCCAACCGATGGCAACATTGTCCAATGCGACGAGGCGTTCCATCAACTCGATGTTCAAACCTCCATATGGTGCACGGAAGAGGCGCGGGCGATAACCAACAATCTCATCAATAACTTCCTCGGTCTGAGTTAATTCCCAATCAAGTTGACCGATCAAATCATCGGACTCTTCATCATCCGTTAAATTCGGGTGCCAAAACGTATGTGATCCAATGTCGTGTCCTTGTTCATCGATCGTAGTTAGAAGCTCTGGGTACGCTTCTGCTCTTGATCCTAGCACGAAAAACGTTGCAGGGACGTCGTACTTTTCAAGCACTTCTAATACTTGCGTTGTATGTCTAGGATCAGGACCGTCATCGAATGTAAGGGCGATTTGCTGTGAACTCGGGTCGCCCATGTAGTAAAATGAATCAGGGAATGATTGTTTTAATTGGGTGAACGTTAACGGATCTGGATCTCTTTCATCTTCTTCGCTTCCTCCTTGTAATGGGGGAACATCATCTGTTTCCGCTAACGCAACGGAAGGAACGAATACTAAACATATCACTAATAACCAATGGATCGTCCGCACATCTCTTCTTCCTTTCACAAGATACTTTTTTATAGTCTTGTGATTTCATACCAATAATATGTACGATTTGGTAAAAAAAGAAAAAAAGGAGGACTTTTAATGGAAACGAGAGACCGATTATTTTTTTTAGTCGTATACATACTAGCAGCAATTACAATTACGCTTTATTACGTTCCTTTAGCGTCGATCTCACTCATACTCATCTCTGCACATCTAATCGCACTTTCACTCGTCGTCTACGTGTTATGGTTTAAGAAAATCTCGAACTTTTGGTTTTATAACAGCTGGGCAGCAACTGGACTTGTAATCATCCTTACACTCATTATCGTTGATGAGTATTATCTCGTTATTTTTGTCCTCTTCATCATCTGGTTAACAACGTTTGGCATCGATATTCTTTTCCGAAAACCACTCTATGAACGAAATAACGATTGATAATCAAAAATCGTATACCATTGTTCATGGATGTACATGACGCCACAGCTATATTGACGATTCTCTTCTTGTTCATTAGCTTCAAGCGCTTGATGATACAACTGATCTTCAATTGTAAACACATTACTCGTTTGATCGACGATAAAGCCTAACGGATCGTTTTGATCTTCAATTAAAACGATTCGAGTATCTTTCGTATACGCATTCGTTTCCTCTGACTGATTCCCTCTCACATCAACGATTGTTGTCATCAATCCTCGGACGTTGATCACTCCAATAACGCCTTCTGGCGCATTAGGTACTCTCGTTATATCTTGAATCTTTTCAACTGAGTGGATGGCTAACACATCAACAACGTATTGTTCTCCACCCATTATAAATTGCAGCAACTTCACCTTATCGACCTCTTTCTTCAAGCAATTGCGCAGCATCAATAATGAAAGCAATCGTACCATTACCTAAGATTGTCGCTCCACTAATGCCTCGTACAGTGGATAATCGTTTTCCGAGTGGCTTAATGACAACATCTTGTTGACCGATAAATTGATCAACGGCGATTGCAGCTGCTTTTTTATCATGCTTAACGATCAGATAAGACGTAAATGTATCTTCGAAATGGACTTCTTCAGCAGCCGTCGGTCGTACAGGAACTTGAAACGCTTCTTTTAGCTCAATGACGGGTATGATTTGTCCGCGATATTGCAACATTACTTGTCCTTGCATTACGACCTTGTCTTCATGTGGTGCAATAGCGGTCTCAATGAGCTGAGAAGTCGGAATTCCATAGATCTCCTCTTCACACTGAATGAGTAGTACGTCCATAATCGATAACGTTAATGGCAATTGAATAGAAAACGTAGAACCTTTGCCTTCTTCACTTTGAATGATAATTTTACCGCCTAGTTGTTCAAAGGTCTGTTTCACAACATCTAAACCTACACCACGTCCTGAGACATCTGTTACTTCTTTAGCAGTACTAAATCCAGGTGCAAACAACAATTGAAATAAATCAAAATCAGAACGAGAAGCTGCATCACTTTCACTAATTAAGTTGTTTTCAATCGCTTTTTTCATGACACGTTCTCGATTAATTCCAGCACCGTCATCACTAATATCAATATAGACGTGATTTCCTCGATGATACGCCTCAAGCGTGACGCGGCCTTTCTCAGGTTTATCGACTTGCTTTCTCACGTCCGGTGTCTCAATGCCATGATCAATCGCATTTCTTAATAAATGAACGAGCGGATCACCAATTTCATCAATAATCGAACGGTCTAGTTCAGTATCTTGGCCGGAAATATCAATGACGACGTCTTTCCCTAATTCCTTCGATAACTTTCGAATCATGCTCGGAAAACGGTTAAACACGCGCTCCACGGTCATCATTCGCATCGATAAAATCACTTCTTGTAATTGTGAAGATGTACGTTTGATCCGATCTACGCTACTCGTTAAATCTGGATGGTCGATTGTATGTGCCACTTGTTCGAGCTGTCCACGCTCAATTACAAACTCCTCAAACAAATTCATTAATAGCTCCATACGATCCGTATTGATTCGAACAGTCTTTGTGAGTTCTACCTTTTCTTCTTGCTTCTTTTCTTTTTGACTGCTACGCGCTTCTTTTTGTTGCGTCTTCCCCAGTTGTACAGGTTGAATGGAAACATGCTCAATTTCAGAAATTCGCTCCACTTCGTTTTGCAACGCTCCAGCTGCAGTATCCGTCACATAGACGAGCGTAATTGACTGATCGAATTGATCGTTTTCAATATCTTCAGCACTCGGGATCGATTTTACCATTTCGCCGTATTCATCAAGCTTTTGGACGACCATGAAAGCACGAACAGCTTTAAGCACTGCGCTCGCTTCAAACGTTACCGTAATTTCATAGACGTTCAGCCCCGTCGTAACTGCCTGTTCAATAACCGTTCTCTCAAATGGAAAATAATCAATCTCCATAGAAGCCACAGCCGCGGATTCCATTGAAGATGTTGGATGCTTTGTCATTTGTTCTAACTGCAAGACGATTGTTGAGACGTCGCGATCATTTTCTTCTCCTCGTTCAATATCGCGAACCATTTCTTCTAAAGCATCCGCTGCTTGAAATAACACATCGATCATTGCTGGCTGCAACGATAGTTCTTCTTTGCGTAAACCGTCAAGAACATTCTCCATCGTGTGGGTGAGCTCAGTAATCGTTTTATATTCCATCGTCGCTGCCATACCTTTTAACGTATGCGCAGAGCGGAAGATCTCTTCAATATGTAGCATAACCTCTTCTTCTTGCTCAAGTGCCAATAAATGCTGTTGCACATTTTGTAAATGTTCAAAGCTTTCTTCTATAAATAAATGTAAATATTCATGTTGAGCCATCCCGTTCACCTCATTGCGCTAATTACTACTTAGTTCTTATATCGGTTTACCTAAACGATAGTTGATAGATAAACGTTATTCGCATTCTTTTCTCACGAAAAGAGCTCCAGATGAACAACGGTGTTCATCTGGAGCTCTTTCTTACATAAAGTATCGGCGATAAATCTGATCTTTATGTTGTTGGAACTGCTCTTCAATTTTCTGTTCTCTGTAAGCACGTTTTGTTTCGTCTTCTGAGTAGAAGCGTCGCTTAATTGTTACAGTAATGAGTAATAAATGAAAGCGCATCGTTAACTCCGCCTCCTCTCAACGTTCGTTTTCTACGGCGATCTGTCCTCATTTGTTTTGCCCATTGTCAGTTTGATAAAGCTCTTTGTCATCGGGTGGTTCCTCCTTTCAAGTCATATGTTATTGTATATGAAGACGTTCAAATGAACGTTTCACACGAAAGTGAGTGTACGCTTCGACATACATTTTTAGAAGCAAAATGAACACAAAAAGACCTCACAACATTTCTGCGTGAGGTCACAGCATACGTAATCAATGGTATTAAACGTACTAAGCGATTAGCACATACTACGATTGAACGGATTCCACACACATAGCAACTTGCTTATTCAATTGTTGATTGTTCTTCATTAGCGTTGTCATGTGTGCTCACCCTTTCATTATTTTCTGAATTTATTATATTCCAGAACGCTCTAGTTGTAAAGCCTTTTTGCTTTACACCACATTTTTACACAATTGTCGGACGATTCAAATCAAAGTGTATACCTTTTTTCACGTACATCACTTGCTCGGCAATGTTCGTGCAATGGTCTCCAATGCGTTCCAATGATCGAGCAATGTAAGCAAGTTGGATCACTGCACGTTCATCATGACCATTTAAGATAAACTCACGAATCGCTCTGCCATACAAATCATCTACTACGACGTCGCTCTGCTCAATTCGCATAACTCTTTCAAGATCGAGGTCATGGAAGGCTTCCATCGCTTCTTCTGCCATCGCAATACAATATTCACCCATTTCAAGCAAAATGCCTTTTTCATAGGCACTAAAATGAAACGGTGCGCGATGTAAATTAGACTTGGCGATTTCTACAGATAAATCACCAAGTCGTTCATAGTCAGCGGTCACTTTCATCATTGCTGTTAACGTACGTAAATCAGTAGCAACTGGTTGTTGCGTGACGAGTACTTCTACAATTGCATCATTTATTGAAAGTTCATATTGATTAATTGTCGCATCTTGTTCAATCACTTGCTTGGAACGCTCCATGTCTTCATCATCAATCGCAATTAACGTTGACTTTAAAGACTGAAGCGATTCCATTCCCATCTGATGCAACTCACGGTGCAAATGTGCAACTTTCTCAGCTAACATTGATCTTTGCATATCATTCTCTCCTTTTACCCGAAACGGCCAGTAATGTAATCTTCCGTTTGCTGGGACTTTGGATTTTGAAATAACGCGTCTGTACGATTAAATTCAATGAGCTCACCCATAAGGAAAAAAGCGGTGGAATCCGATATTCTAGCTGCTTGTTCCATTTGATGTGTGACGAGTACGACCGTGTATTTCTCCTTTAATTTGAGAATGAGTTCTTCTACTGCAATTGTAGAAAGAGGATCTAGTGCAGATGTCGGTTCATCCATAAGCAAAATATCGGGTGATGTCGCAAGTGCCCGAGCGATACATAGCCTCTGTTGTTGTCCACCTGAGAGTCCAAGTGCAGATTCGTGTAAGCGATCCTTTACTTCATCAAACAAATACGCATCTCGTAGTGTTTGCTCAACGATTTCAGGGATGTCTTTTTTCTTCACACCATGAATCTTTGGTCCAAAAGCGACATTTTCATAAATCGACTTCGGGAATGGCTTCGGCTTTTGGAACACCATGCCCACCTTTTGACGCAACTCTAGTGGATCGACATTTTCTTGAATCATATTCTTCCCGTTCCATTCAATCGTACCGCTCCACGTAGCGTTTGATGTTGTGCGTACCATACCGTTTAAAGCTTTCAAAAATGTAGACTTCCCGCAACCAGAAGGACCAATTAACGCAGTCACTTCGTTCTTCTCAATCGTTAAATCAATCCCGTGAATGACTTGATGATCTCCATATGAAATACGTAAATCTTCAATTCGATAAGCGAAGTCTTGTAACGTTCCTGTTGTCATTGCAATTCCCCCTGGATTTTAGCCAAAACGACCAGAAATATAATCTTCACTACGCTTTTCTTTCGGGCTTTGGAAAAATGTCTTCGTATCACTAAACTCGACAATTTCTCCTTGATAAAAGAACGCCGTATCGTCAGCGACTCGTGCCGCTTGCTGTAAGTTGTGTGTCACGAGCACAATCGTGTACTTTTCTTTTAGCTTTAAGAGAAGTTCTTCAATCTTTGCCGTTGCAATGGGGTCCAATGCTGACGCTGGTTCATCAAGCAGAAGAACGGATGGTTGAATCGCGAGTGTACGAGCAATACAAAGTCGTTGTTGCTGACCACCAGACAAACTTAGAGCAGATTCATGTAGACGGTCTTTCACTTCATCCCATAAACCGACTTGCTTTAAATACGTTTCTGCGTATTCTTCTCGTTTCGCTTTTGACTTAAGGCCATGTTCTTTTAACGGAAGCGTTACATTTTTTAAGATTGAATTTGGAAAAGGGTTTGGACGCTGAAACACCATTCCAATTTCTTTACGCAGAGCAACCGGATCAATATTGGCATCTAATAAATTTACGTCATCATAAAGAATGTTTCCTTCAGCCTTAAAACCTTTAATGCCGTCATTCATTCGGTTGATTGAACGAAGAAACGTTGATTTCCCACAACCAGAAGGGCCGATTAATGCGGTAATACTATGGCGCTTAATCGGCATGGATACATTCTTAACCGCTTGTTTCGGGCCGTAGAAAATCGAAAGGTCCGTAACGTCTAGACATAGGTCCACCTCTTGTTGCTCTTGTGTCCACTGCTGTTCAACTAACTCACGTTCCAATACCGCTTGCATGACTTTTCCTCCTTTAAAGGCTTATTTTGCCGTTAACTTCTTATGAAGCCAGCTTCCAAATACCCGAGCACTAATGTTAAAGATGAGAATGACGGTTACTAAAACTGCCGCACCACCATCAGCAACATCTCTTAAGTCGGGGATAATTCCTTCTGAGTTTACTTTCCAAATGTGAACCGATAACGTTTCAGCTGGTCGCATAATGTTAAGTGGCGAATCTGAAGCAAATGGGTTCAAGTTTCCAAAATCTAGCTTCGGTGTCGTCATCCCCGCACTGTATAAAAGTGCTGCAGCTTCCCCGAATACGAGACCACATGAAAGGATAATACCTGTTAAGATTGACGGAAATGCACTCGGTAAAAGTACCGTTGTGATCGTGCGCCAGTGTGTATAGCCTAGCGCTAACCCACCTTCTTTTAATTCAAGGGGAACGGCTCGCAAAGCATTTTCACACGTACGAATCATAATTGGTAAGTTGAAGATGGTTAATGTCAACGCACCTGCCAGGATGCTATACCCCATTCCCGTTGCATTAACGAAAATGAGTAAACCAAACATTCCGAGTACGATCGACGGTAACGATGCTAACGTTTCAATACAGATACGAATAAATGCCGTAATGCGATTGTCTTTTGCATATTCGGCCATATAAATTCCACCTGCTAAACCGAGTGGAATTGTGAAAATCATCGTCCAAAGCAAGATATAGAAGGAATTGAACAGTTGATCTTGAATTCCCCCGCCTGCTCTAAATGAACTTGACTTTGACGTTAAGAAGTCCCAGTTTACTTGTTGAATTCCAAGTGATAATACGTAACCGAGTAACGCGGTTAAAATAATGACGATGATGGCAGCAAACATTGTCAGTACAACGGTCGCAGTTTTGTCTGCTAGCTTTCTACGCTGCATTACACTTTCCTCCTTGAAGCCAGATACCGAACAGTTAAGACGAGGATATAAGACATCACCATGAGCAATAATCCAAGCGTCCAAAGCACATTGTTCTCTGCACTTCCAAACGTTGTATGGCCCATGTTCAGCGTGATAATCGTCGTCATCGTTGCTGCTGGATCTAATAGTGAGTCAGGTATAATTCGTGTGTTTCCGATTACCATCTGAATCGCCAGTGCTTCACCGATGGCACGAGCCATCCCTAGAATGACTGCGGTGAGTAGTCCTGGGATCGCCGCTGGTAGTAAGACACGACGAATTGTTTGCCATCTCGTAGCTCCAAGAGCGTAAGAGGAATCTCTAAGACCGTCTGGTAAGCTTTTAAGGCTATCTGCAGATAATGTTGTAACCGTCGGAAGAATCATGACCGATACAACAACAACCCCAGCGACTAAACTATATCCAGAGCCACCAAACGTATCACGAATCCACGGAACGAGTACGGTCAAGCCAATATAGCCGTACACGACCGATGGAATTCCTACGAGTATTTCTATTACCGGTTGTAAAATACGCTTACCCCAACGTGGAGCAATCTCAGTCATAAATATTGCCGTACCAATTCCTAAAGGTGCAACGATAATGGCAGACAATAAGGTTACCGCGAGGGAACCGAAGATAAATGCTAATGCTCCATAACTCGGGTCAGCGCCTGAAGGATTCCAGTTTGCTGATGTGAAAAATTCTAAAGGATTAATGCCACTTACAAAGAACGATTGCAACCCGCGCTGAGTTAGAAAGAATGTAACTGCGAGGGTTGCAACAATCGTTATCGTTGCTGCTGTATAAACGATAATTTTACCTTTACGTTCTGATTGACGCTTTTGCCCTTTTCGCTGGGTGAGTAATCGCTCACTTGCTCGCCCCTGATCCATACGATATACCACCTGTTCTAATCAGAATTTCTACCTTAACCCCATTGCTTGACCTTTACTCTACAGGCGTTTCGTTGCCTTCAGCATCCCGTTCAACTTGCATTTCAGTTACAGAAATGTAACCTTGCTCAGGGATTAACGTGCTTTGAATCTCTTCTGAAAGAAGGTAATCTAAAAATTCCTTAACGAGACCGTCTGGCTCACCATTTGTATAAGAGTGTTGGTACGCCCAAATTGGGAACTCTCCAGCTTGAACATTTTCTGCATTTGGCTCTACACCATCAATACTTAATGCTGCGACACTGTCGTCAATATGAGAGAAGGCAAGATAACCGATTGCACCTTCAGTATCTGCAACGATTTGACGAACGGTGTTTGAAGAGTCTTCCGTGATTCCTTCAGCAGGTTCAGCGCCTTCTAATGCATAATCAACGAACGTCGCTCTCGTACCTGATGAATCTGGGCGGTTTACGAGTGTAATATCAACGTCTTCTCCACCAACTTCAGACCAGTTTGTTACTTCTCCAGTCCATACATCAATCAGTTCATCTTGCGTTAAATCGTCAACACCCACTCCTGGGTTCGCAACAGCTCCCATACCAACGACTGCTACTCGGTGATCAACAAGGTCTTCATGTGGGATGTTATCTTCTTCTTCAGCAAATAAATCCGAATTTCCAATATCAACTTGTCCTTGAGAAACTTGACTTAGTCCTGCTCCAGAGCCACCCGCTTGCACTTGGATGTCTGCTTCTGTATTTACTTCTCCCATGTAAATCTCAGCAGCTGCTCCAATGAGTGGTTGCATTGCGCTTGACCCTGCAAGTGTTACTGTACCGCTAGTAGCTGCACTTGCTTCTGAATCTGTCTCAGAGTCGTTACCTCCGCTTGCTGCTTCATCAACCGTTTCATTACTTTCTTCGTCACCGTTACATGCGACAAGTGCAAATGTTAGCATAAGTCCTGAGAATGCAAATAGAGCTTTCTTTTTCATCGTTTCTCTTCCCCCTACAAGGCTTATTGATCTTTACAGCCTCTACTATAGCGATTGGATGTTGAGGAGAAATGGATGATATGTAAAAAAACATTAAAGCTTTGTAAAGGTCATTCCGGGTTTCAGGCAATTTATCGTTCTTTCCTCTATGTAGCAACACTTCAATTGTTAATGAACAAAGAATATCTAGTTCAGCAACGACCAAAGCTAGGACAAGAATTTAGAAATATAGCAAACCATCATATTAAACTTCTCCATAAAACAAAAAAAAGAACCCCATTAAGGAGTTCTTTTTAAGTGCTTATGCTTCTTTAGGATAAACACTTACTTGCTTTTTCTTTTTACCAAGACGCTCGAATCTAACAACGCCGTCGATTTTAGCGAAGAGTGTATCGTCTCCACCTTTACCAACGTTCGTTCCTGGGTAGATCTTTGTTCCGCGTTGACGAACAAGGATTGAGCCGCCTGATACGTGTTGGCCATCGCCACGCTTTGTACCAAGGCGTTTTGAAATGGAATCACGACCGTTCTTCGTGCTCCCTACCCCTTTTTTCTGAGCGAAAAATTGTAGGTTCATGTTTAGCATATGTCTGCACCTCCCACGATTTCCGTAACATTTATAAAGTCCCCGTACGCAGCTTCGATATCTTTAAGCGCAATGACCATGCCTTCAAGAAGAAGTTGTCCATCTTCAAACGTTCGTCCTGACCAAGTCGATGGAACAGTTGCATAAATGTAGCCACCTTCATCACCTGCCGTCTTAACGTCCAATGGGGTGTCACATAGCGTTGCAATGGAATTAACGGCTCCAATTGCTACAGCAGAGACACCAGCACAAACGATATCTTCACCGTATTCGGCTGCGTTCGCATGACCACTTAATTCAAACGAGACTACTGTACGATCTTTATGATTTCGATGAATCGTTAATTCAATCATCGTTCTACTTAGACAGTGATGCTGTCAATCTTAACTTTCGTGTAAGGTTGACGGTGTCCTTGCTTACGACGATATCCTTTACGACGCTTAAACTTGTAGATCATAACCTTCTTGTTTTTACCTTGCTTCTCAACAGTTCCAGTTACTTTCGCGCCTTCAACGTAAGGAGCTCCTACTTTCGTGTCGTCTCCACCTACAAAAATAACACGGTCAAACGATACTGTTTCACCAGCGTCTTCAATAAGCTTCTCGATGAAGATCGTTTGACCTTCTTCTACCTTGATTTGCTTTCCGCCTGTTTCAATAATTGCGTACATGTACTGCACCTCCCGATTTCTAAGACTCGCCATCCAAGGTGTTCAGCAAATGTGAACTTCGTACCCCTTCTGTGCGGTTGTAGTTTGGGGGTTCCAAACAACATAAAAATGTTACCATACCCATGAGTTGCTGTCAATCATCATAAGGGGTAATGATCCCTTCTCCAATCGACATTTCACTCCGATAATCATTGTACCAATAGCGCAACAGAACGTGCTCTTCAATTTGTATTCCTTTTTCTTTTATCATGTAAATCGTTTGCTTTTCTTTATAGAGTCGTTTTAGCGCTTCTTGAATCGGCATGCTTTGAGAAACGTAACGAACGATTTGACCTTTTGGTGAACGTTGTTTTCGTACTCGTTCCAATAAAAAACGTTGATAACCAAACGGTTGTTGCTTCCACTCTAACACGTTTGCTAGTAGCAAGAAGCTAAGTACGAACCACAACTGTAAATGCAACGGAAAATAAATCACTGTTACGCTAGCACATACGATTAAAAAACTTAAAGACAAGTAAAGCGACTGTTTCAATGCGAGTCGATACGGTGAGAATTTCGCAAGCGCTAATTGCATCATGCGTCCACCATCAAGAGGTAAAATCGGCAATAAATTGAACAACAAAATCGTAAGGTTGTGCAAAATAAAAAGCGAATGATCCGCATAGGACCAAAACGGTAAATAAGAGTAGGCAAAGTAAGAAAGCAGCATTAGATGTAAATGCTGCACTGGTCCAGAAAGGGTGACGATGAACTCTTCGCGGAACGGCCGATTGCCATATTCTTCGGTTTCTAATACGCCCCCAAACGGTAGCAATTCCACTTTTACAATCCGCCATCCAAAATACTTTGCAGCGAGCGCATGACCGAGTTCATGACAGAAAATGATGCTAAAGAGCATGATTAATTCACGAAAATAACCCGTAGCCACCCCAAGACCAATAACGACCCAAAACAGTGGGTGTATGCGAATCCGTTTGAAAACATCAATCAAATGTCATCACTTCACTCGGGTCAATAAACTCATCATCACTACGTAACCCGAACATAAACTGGCCACCGCCGTTATCGCTTGATACGGTTCCGATGGAGTCTCCAACCGCAACGTGATCATAAACATGGACATCAATCGTCTGTAGAGAGCCGTACATCGCTTCTGTACCGTCTTCATGCTGGATGACGATCGTTTGACCGAACCCTTCATTCTCACCTGCCCGTATAACGACACCAGGCCTCACCGCTGTGACTGCTGCATTTTCCATCGTTTCAACAACAATGGCTTGCCCATTTTCAGAAAAGGTTTCCGTTACTTGAATTTCACCTGCCGCTGGCATTGCATATCCATCGAATGAAGGCTCTTCATTTGTTACGTTCGGGTTTGCAGGAAGAAGTGCGAGCGGGTGACCAAATTGTTCTTCATACCATGAAGATACTGCCGCAAATTGAAACTCATCTTGATAGAGCGATAAAGCCGTTTGTTTCGTTTCGTTAAGTGAAGGGTGGTCGGCTTGAACAACAATCGCTGTAATTAAAAACAACCCGAGTGCTGCTACCCATTGAATAAAAAAACGTTGCTTTACCTTCTCTTTTTTCTTCTGTTTCGCTTCTGAAATTTCTTCATTGCGCCACATATAAAACTCAGGTTCGTGCTCATTCATCTCTTCACGACTCGGATAATACGAATAAAGCGGTAACTCTTTTTCATTATTTTTTTTAGGTTCTTGTGCTTTTTGAACCGTTGTTTCTTTTTTTCTTTTCTTTTCTGCCTCTTTTCGAATTCGATCTAATTGATCACCCATGTCTTACCTCCATTCCTAACGCTTGTACATTTAATTAAACGTATGAAGGATGGAAGCTAGATATGTTAACTGATGGGGCAAATCCTTGAATTTAATGACTCTAATTGAAAACAACCATAAAAAAATCTGCTGAGAATAGTTCCCAGCAGACAAAATTTATGAGTTCGCTCGTAAGCCAAACAGTGATTTTATTTTTGCAAAGAAGCCTAACTTTTGTTGTTGTGACAACAAAGGCACAGACTCTCCAAGAATTCTTCTTGCGATGTTTCGGTACGCAAGAGAAGCAGAAGTATTTGGAGTAGTTGCTACAGGTTCACCACGGTGAGAAGCCTTCAAAACATTCTCATCCTCAAAAACAACACCTAATAAATCCAATGAGAGTGTATCTACAACATCATCAACATCGAGTAGATCTTCACTTTCATTTGTTTTAGAAGCTTTACGAACCCGGTTGACGATAAGCATCGGCTTATCTAATTCTTGTTCAACAAGGCCAGTTACTCGGTCTGCATCTCGAACAGAAGGAATATCTGGTGTTGTGACAACGATCGCTCGATCTGCACCGGCAATGGCATTGCGAAACCCTTGTTCGATCCCTGCAGGGCAATCAATAATTAAATAATCGTAATCTGGCTTTAATTCATCTACGACTTGTTTCATTTGCTCTGGTGTGACCGATGATTTGTCTTTCGTTTGTGCAGCTGGCAACAAATGCAAGCAATTAAACCGCTTATCACGAATTAACGCTTGTCGCACCTCACATTTCCCTTCCAGCACATCCACAAGGTCATAAATAATACGATTCTCAAGCCCCATCACAACATCTAAATTACGTAGTCCAATATCTGTGTCGAGGAGGCACACTTGTTTTCCTTGTAGTGCCAATGCTGTTCCAATATTTGCTGACGTTGTTGTTTTGCCAACGCCGCCTTTCCCGGATGTTATAACAATTGCTTCTCCCACAGCATATCCTCCTAATCCATTTCATTTTTGCGATCACGTCTAAAAGCAGCAAGTCCGCTCATTGCGTGAAAAACAATGTCTTCTTCTTGATGTTCGATACACGCGTACTTCGGTTCGGTTTTCTTCATTTCTATTGAACGCTCTGCACGTGTGGCTTCGGTAAGATACAACCGATCGGCAATCGTAATTTGAGACGGCACCATCACAGATGCCGCTACGATCGCGTTTTCATTGCCATCAATACCCGCTCTTGCAATTCCTTTTAATGCACCTAAAACGTAAACGTCTCCTGCAGCTTCTACAGCTCCACCAGGATTCACATCTCCAAGGATTAGCAAGTCACCTTTCACCCTAAGTACTTGTCCAGAGCGTACGAGTCGAGTAAATGTCGTTAATTCTTGTTGTTCTTGTTGCTTTTTAGCTTCTTTTTTTGTCATCACTTCGCTAATTAGCTCATCAACAACAATCGCTCCGGACTCTTCAATGATTTGTTGGATTTCACGCTGCTGCTCTTGTTCTAAGTATCGCTTACCTAAATGAACACGCACCGATACATCTTTATTAGGATCGAAAGCGGAATGGTTTTCCGTCAATTTCGATTTGAGTTCAGTAATCATCGCATCATAACCGCATTGATCATTCAGGTGTATGATGATTCCGTCCTTCGTTCCTTTTATCGTTACGTTTTGCTTTTGAACGCTTGTTTTCACCGTCTCACCCCGACCTAGTTTCCATTAGACTACAGAGTTCATCCGTAACTAATTCAACATTTATTATACGTTCTCCTGCTGACGATCGCGATCTTCGAGCATTAAGAAGAATTTACGAAGTGGGAGTATGAGTAATATCCCAAACGCCCCATTTAAAACAACTGAGGGCAGTAAACGGGTTGCAGCAAACTCTTCAAATGTCACTTGAGCAATTCCAGTCCACGTGTACATAAGATAGATTAATGATTCTAACGACGCCACAGCCACAACAACAATGAGCAATACGACAAATGGTCTTGATTGGACTGCACGAAAATTAAACCCTGCCATATAGCCAACGAGTGCATACGAAAACGTGTAAATACCAATGACCGTTGAATAAACGACATCTTGAAACAGCCCAAGACCCATTCCATAAAAGATCCCCGAACGTGAGCCACGATAGATCGAGATTAAAATGACCGTGACGAACGCAAATCGTGGCACCCAATGTAAATCTTGTTCCGTAGACGGCGGGAAGAAGACTTGAAACCAAGTTCCTTCAATGATGAAGAAGAATGCCACAAAAGCAGGAAGCAAGTAACGCATTAATCGTCACTCCCTTCGCTTTCATCTTCTTCCTCTTCTTGTTGTAGAAACTCTTCTTGAATCCCTTCAATATTATCAACATTACGTTCAATCACTAGGACGTGATTCAAGTGGAAAAAGTCCGCAGACGGCTCGATGTACGCATTTTGTGTTAACCCGTATTCATCGACTTGAACGTCTACAATCTCACCAATCGGTAAGTCAGCAGGAAAGAGACCACCAAGCCCAGAAGTACTAACAAACTGTCCTGGCTCTAATTCATTTTCAGAGTCTACTTTTTGTAAAACGAGAAGATCTTGGTCCACGTCCCAACCTTCAATAAAACCGACAGCCGGGTCGCCTTCTTCCGAGCTCACTTTAGCAGACACCCGATTTGTTCGCTCTCCATCACTCAATAGTTGAACTTGTGATGTGAACGCACTCGTATACTGAACTCTACCAATCAAACCTTCTTCGGTTATGACCGCCATGTCCGTTTCGACACCGTGTTGCGTCCCTCGGTTAATACCAATTGTTTCTGTCCATCGATCTGGCTGACGATCAATGACAAGTGCTGGAATCGTATCAAATGAACTTAAACTTTCCATGCCTTCATAAAGGCTTGTTAAACTATTGTTCTCTTCGCGTAATCCATCTACTTCAGAACGTAACATCGCATAGTCATTCAATTGACCCTTTAGTCGTTCATTTTCTTCATGAACGTTTAAGATATTAACAAAATCATCATAAATATCCCGAACAAAATAAGCCGGACGTTGAAACACAGATTGTACAACACCAACAGAATCACGCATGATTTGTTCAGGAATGGTCGCCTGCTCACGTTCTCTCATCGTAAGACCAACTAAAATAACGAGAATAATGATGCCGACCATAAGTAAAATTAATCGTTTGTTAGAAAAAAAATGGGGCATGCAAGACACCTTCTACTCTCGCAACTAGAGCAAACCCATGCTCCGTTCACTATAGTAACTGTTTCAATCAATCCTGAATAGACGTAGACATCCGCCGATGTGACGAATGTCTCAGTCTTAGAAATGCATTACCAATTGCGTTACTCGTTTTATTTACGGTTAGAACGAGCTGTAATCCCTGCTCTTGATCTGAACAAGTGCAAATTCTCAAGTGCTCGACCTGTTCCAAGTGCTACGCAATCCAATGGTTCTTCTGCCACTAGGACTGGCATGTTTGTCTCTTCACCAAGACGCTTATCTAGGCCTTCTAAAAGCGCCCCGCCTCCTGTGAGTACAATTCCACGGTCCATAATGTCTGCCGCAAGCTCAGGTGGCGTACGTTCTAGTGTTGATTTAACAGTCTCAATAATTGTTGTAATTGTATCTTCTAATGCTTGTGCTACTTCATCTGCATCAATTGAGATCGTTTTTGGAAGTCCAGTAACAAGGTCACGACCGCGAATATCCATTGACTCCATCTCTTCTTGCTTTTCAGCAGAACCGATTTCCATCTTAAGTGCTTCAGCCGTACGCTCTCCAATCATCAGGTTGTATGATTTCTTAATGTATTGGATGATCGACTCATCCATCTCATCACCTGCAACACGGATTGATTGGCTCGTAACAATACCGCCTAAAGAAATAATGGCAACTTCAGTCGTACCTCCACCGATGTCTACAACCATACTACCTGTTGGTTCCCAAACAGGTAAGTCCGCACCAATTGCTGCTGCAAACGGCTCTTCAATAGTATAAGCTTCACGAGCACCTGCTTGTTTTGTCGCATCTTCAACGGCACGCTTTTCAACCGCCGTAATTCCAGATGGCACACATACCATGACATTTGGTTTACGAGTAAAGATTGAACGATTCTTTTGTGCTTGTCGAATGAAATATTTCATCATCGTTGCTGTTGTATCAAAATCAGCAATTACACCGTCTTTCATCGGACGAATTGCGACAATATTCCCAGGCGTACGACCGATCATATTCTTTGCGTCGTTTCCTACCGCTTCAATTTGTTGATTGTCCGATCTTGTTGCCACAACCGAAGGTTCTCGGACGACAACCCCTTTTCCTTTTACGTATACGAGCGTATTTGCAGTTCCTAAGTCAATGCCTAAATCCTTTGAAAAACCACCAAACATCTATGTATCTCCCTTCATTACCTTCACTATACTTAATCGTTTTTTATTTTCAGTTCGTTACATTTTCACTAAAAAAGCACTTCAACGCGAAGCAAAGCAATTAATCTATCTAAATTTCCCTTACTTATTATACGCAACTTTACTCTAAAAACATAGTTGAAAAAATTGCTTTCGCAAATTTCCTCAATTCGTCACAAACATTGTCATTATGCAAGGTCATTTACAGGACTTTTGCAACTTTGTTTGCGAATACTTTTTCTATCGTAACAAATAACCCGCCCTTTTCGATAGCAAAAAGGGCGGGTTATATTAGATAACTTCCAATTCACGTAAACTTACGTATTTATGATCACCAATGACGATGTGATCAAGGAATTCAATTCCTAACAATTGACCACATTCAAACAGTCGCCTTGTGACAGCTTTATCTTCTTCACTCGGCTCAGGGTCGCCGGAAGGATGATTGTGTAGGGCAATGACCGATGCAGCAGAGCGGCGAATCGCTTCTTTAAACACTTCTCTAGGGTGAACGATGCTGCTATTAAGTGAGCCAATGAACAACGTCTGTTTGTGAATGACTTGATTTTTCGTATTTAAGTAGATGGCAACGAAATGCTCTTGCTTTAAAAACCGCAAATCTTCCATCACAAGATCTACAGCGTCATTTGGACTACTAATAATCGCACGACTTTTGTCACTTGTCGTATGAATTCGTTTACTAAGTTCTAATACTGCACGGATTTCAATCGCTTTAACCCGACCGATTCCTTTGATCGCTTGTAACTCTTCCAAAGTCGCTTCTTTCAATGGTAACAATCCACCAAATGCCGTTAAGATTCTTTGACTAAGTTCTATTACTGACTCTTGTCGACTGCCTGTTCTAAGGAGGATTGCTAACAACTCTACGTTCGAAAGCTTATCAGCACCTTCTAATAATAAGCGCTCACGAGGGCGCTCGTCATTTGGCATGTTCATGATAGGAAGATGCAACACAACACCTCTTTTTTACTCGTCTTGTGCCCACGTTGGTACAACGCCAAACGTTTGTAGTTCCTTGTATACACGTGAAAGCGGGAGTCCTACTACGTTATAATAATCGCCTTCAATTCGATCAATGAACAACGCGGCATATCCATTTATTCCATAGGCCCCAGCTTTATCGTAAGGTTCTTTCGTATTCGTGTAATGGTTTACTTCTACTTCTGTTAATGGTTTGAAATGCACAATCGTCTCCACACTAAATTGCACATGTGTTATGAAGCTTCCAATGTATACACCTGTCACAACACGGTGTGTACTTCCTGACAATGTGCGCAACATTTGTTTTGCTTCTTCTTTCGTTCTTGGTTTCCCGAGCATTTTGCCACCATCAACAATCGTATCAGCAGTCAGAATCACTTCGTTTTCTTTTAACGCATCTCGCTGGGCAACAGCTTTTTCTTTCGCTAACCGAACAGCATTTTCGTTTGAAGAAGATGTATCATCAAAACACTCTTTTACACTACGCGTACGGATCTCAAATTCGTAGCCCATTTCTTCAAGCAATTGAATTCTTCTTGGTGACTTCGAGGCAAGAATTAACTTCATCTTGTACTCCTTTTTCTTTCTATTATCTCAGCTTAAAGACTCGAAAGCCATCCATCGAAATTCACGACCGTTTGCATCCAAGCATCTTCTTGCTCCGTATTATCAAGTGCGCCTGTTAACGATTCGTAAAGCGCGGTGCCTTCTTCACTGGATTGAAGTACAGATTTTGATTGTTCTGTCATTGAAGAATTAATCTCCGAACTTGTTAATGCTTGTTCAATAATTTGCTTTACTTCTTCTGCTGCTTGTTGTTCTTCTTCTTCTGCATTTGCGCTTTGAAGATCGAGCGACTTTACAAAAACATCAAGTCCGTCAGCTTCAAACGTTGGTAAATATTCTTCTGCCGCTTGTCCAGAAGCTGCGACCGCTACATATAAAAACACATGTTCACTTGATGCTGGGGCATGTAGCACACTTGAATAGCCTTCACTTTCAAGTTGTTGTTGTGAACTTTGTCCCGCTTCAGCTGTTGAAAACGCACCAGCTTGTACGACATCAACCGATAGTTGAACGTCTTGATCACTGACTGATTGCTCCGTTGCTTGCACAGGAGCTGACTCTTCTTCGTTACTTAACATCCATTGTTCTGCCGAATCTGTCGGCGAAGAAGTTGTCACAACTTGCAAAAGCGGCAACCCAAACAGAGAACCGATGGCGAGCGCTAATACAATCAATCCTGTCATCTTAATATGTTGAAAAGGAATCGTCATTTTGTTCCTTTTCTTCGGGAAATTGAATTTCCTTTTTTTATGAAAAGGTAAGCCTGGTGCTTTTTTCATTGACACCGTGTCGTAATGATTCCCTTCTAGTTGTTCCCATTCTTTTCTCTTCTCTTGAACGTTTATCGTCTCGTTGTGCAAGGCACTCTGATCTTCTACTACAGCTTCTTCTTTGTTTTGACCGTCCGTTTTATTTGCTTCTTTACTGTCTGTTTCTAATGTTACTTCATTGTTTGTTTCTGTTGCTTCTTCATAGCCATCTTGATGTTCCTGCACGTCTTTTTGTTGTACTTTTTCTACTTCATTTGTTTCTTCTTGACTGTGTTCTCTCTCTTTTGAAGTTCGTTGATCGTCATTATTTTGTGGAAATTTGAATGTCATGCGATTGTTTTCTCGTTCCAAGTGACATTCCCCCATGTCGGTAATAGAATAGGCTTACCGTATCATAGGTGAAAATCAAACGTTGATGATTCCTGTCAGTCGCTTTGATTGTTTTGTCGACATGATTAGCGTTAATAACCTAAAAACAACCCTTGAATAGAAACCGTAAGTAAAGTTGCTAGTGCAATCCAAGGTGCAAAAGGAAAGGGTGTTTTCCGCTTTTTAATGACGAGCACCCCATATATCGAGCCGAACAACGTTGCTAGCATGAACATGAACAGAAAATGGGTACTACCGAGTGCAATCGCAAGCACCGTAAACAACTTCACATCCCCACCACCGATTCCTCCATTAGAAAGGACCATGATTACCCACAAACCGACAAATACGAGGAAGGCTAATATAAATGGATCTCCGAAAAACGGAAAAGGGTCCAGCAAGCTTCGATGTAAAAGAAAATAACAGAAGAATAGGAGTAAAATCTGATTAGGTATCATCATTTTGTAAAGATCTGTTACGGTAACAAGAATACAAAGTGAGAAGAGAAGTAATAGAAACATAAAGTGAGGAAGTGATTGTTGAAGAACAAACGCAAGGACAAACAAAATCGCGGTCGTACATTCAATGAGGGGATAGCGGATTGAAATGATCGCTTTGCATTGTGTACATTTCCCACGTTGCCATACATAGGAAACTAGCGGAATTAACTCATTCCACCGAAGAGTGTGCAAACAATGGCGACAATGAGATCTTGGGGTGATGATCGACTCGTCGTTTGGAACCCTTGTTGCAACAACTGTAAAGAATGAACCAAATACTAATCCAACTACGAATAAAACGAAGACAACGACCAAAGCCTCTAACCTTTCTTTCTGTAAACAACCTAAGCATACACCACTTATAAATAAAAATTCGCCGTCGAAGAAAAAATCCCTTCTTATTCGACGGCGAATTTCAGAAAAAAGCTCGGACTTCAGAAATTAAAAACAACGAGCCGACAACAACGATCACATCTTGATCAGCTGCTTCTCGTAACATTTCTTGAACAGCTTTATGGTTATTCATTTCCGCACGGGCATCAAACGGCACTTGTTTAATGATCACTTCGGGATCCATTGCCCTCACATGATTAAAAGACGTAAACGTCACCGATGCAGGCTGTAACGCAATTAGTGGCTCCAGCATTTGTTGAATGTCTTTCTCTATGGTCATAGCTATGATCAAATGAAGCTTACGACCTTGAACGCTCGTTTGTAAAAACGACGATAAGCGTTCAATCCCTTCCGGATTGTGCGCACCGTCTAGCAATACTCTAGGATTCGAGTGGACTAATTCTAAGCGACCTGGCCAAAACGCAAGTTCTAATCCTTTACGAATCTTATCTTCTTTCACGAGATAATTGAATGATGTGAGCTCTTCTACAATTCGAATTGCAAGAAGTGCATTATCGACTTGATGAGTCCCGCGCATACGAATGGTAAGCTCTGAATACGTCGACTGCTTCGTGATGACGCTAAATGTTGATCCTTCTTCATCTAGCTTGGCAATGTGTACATTCAACTCATCGTGAACAATGGTGATCGGAGCCTTTTTTTCTTGAGCTATTCTTCGAATAACACGAAGTGCTTCATCGTTTGCAACGGTTGTTACGATTGGAACGTTTTGTTTAATAATGCCAGCCTTCTCAAACGCAATATCCTCAATCGTATTGCCTAAGATGTGCATATGATCTTGTCCGACATTTGTGATGGCTGAGACGAGCGGATGAATGACGTTCGTTGAATCAAGTCGCCCTCCAAGTCCAACTTCAAAGATCACCAGATCAAGCTCCTTAACATTCGCAAAATGAACCATCGCAATAAGCGTCAAAATCTCAAATTCCGTTGCCGGACCGTAAGGATGATTTACTCGCTCAAGTGCTTCTCTTACTGAAGTCGCAGCAACTGTAAACTCTTCTTCAGAAATGGGGGTTCCGTTTATGCTAATTCGCTCTTCAAATTGGACAACGTAAGGGGACGTGAATGTCCCCACGTTGTATCCAGCTTGTTGCATGATTTGGCGCACATACGTAACAGTCGATCCTTTCCCGTTCGTACCACCAATATGAATGCTATTGACGGCACGTTCGGGATGCCCGAGATGTTCAAGCACTGCCTCAATTCGTTCAAGACCTGGTTTTATTCCGTAATTGCGATGACTCAAGAGCCATGCCATGGCCTCTGAAAAATTGTTCATGAACACATTGACTCCTTTAATTACTTGAGTTTCGCGATTTCTTCTAGTCGCTCGTCTACTTTTTCACGTTTCATTTGATAGTCAGTGAGCTTCTCTTTTTCCGCTTCAACAATTGAATCAGGAGCGTTGCTTACGAATTTCTCATTCGATAACTTGCCTTCTAAGCGTTTAACTTCACCGTCTAACTTCTTCTTTTCACCTTTTAATCGATCAAGTTCTGCTTCTACATCGATCAAGCCTGCGAGAGGAATGTAGATCTCAACCCCTGTTAACACATGTGATACAGCCTGGTCTGGTTCACTTAAATGTTCATCGATTACAAGCGTTTCCGGACTACAGAAATGCTCAAGATAATGTTTCCCACGAAGAAGTTGCTCGCTCGCTTCTGTTGTCGTAGGCTTCATGTGAAGTGGAATTGGCTTTCTCGGTGCAACATCCATTTCTTGACGAGTGTTACGGATGGTACGGATGACAGCTTGGTACATTTCCATATCTGAAAACGCCTGCTCATCTTGCCACTTCTCTTCGACTTGTGGCCACGCTGCAATCGTAATGGACTCTCCTTCATGCGGTAAGTGTTGCCAAATCTCTTCTGTGATGAACGGCATAAATGGGTGAAGTAATCGCAACGTCTGGTCTAGAACGTGTGCAAGGACAGACTTTGTCGTGTTTTGCTCTTGTTCATCTTCACCGTAAAGAGGTAATTTCGCCATCTCGATATACCAATCGCACACATCATCCCAAATAAAGTTGTAAAGAAGTTTACCTGCTTCACCAAATTCATAGCGATCCATTAATCTCGTAACTGACGAAATTGTTTTTTGTAGTTTCGCTAAAATCCAACGATCATGAGCCGCTGTAACAGTACTCAAATCAATATCTTCTTTTTTGAACCCTTCCATGTTCATAAGGGCAAAACGAGACGCATTCCAAATCTTATTTCCGAAGTTCCAGTTCGCTGTAACTTTGTCCCATTGGAATTTCAAGTCGTTACCAGGCGTCGTTCCCGTTGCAAGTGTGAATCGAAGTGCATCAGCACCGTACTTCTCAACAACATCCATCGGATCGACACCATTGCCTAGTGATTTACTCATCTTACGACCTTCTGAATCACGCACAAGTCCGTGAATTAACACGTCTTTAAATGGACGCTCACCTGTAAATTCAATGCCTTGGAAAATCATTCGAGATACCCAGAAGAAGATGATGTCATACCCTGTAACAAGAACGTTTGTCGGGTAAAAACGCTTAAAGTCATCTGCTTCTGCATTAGGCCAACCCATTGTTGAAAATGGCCACAGTGCTGAACTGAACCACGTGTCTAATACGTCTTCATCTTGCGTCCAGTTTTCAAGGTCTTTCGGCGCTTCCTTCCCTACGTACAATTCTCCTGTTTCATTGTGATACCAAGCAGGAATTTGGTGCCCCCACCACAATTGACGAGAAATACACCAGTCACGAATGTTGTCGAGCCACTGCAAATACGTACGCTCAAAACGTTCTGGAACGAATGTTACTTTGTCTTCTTTTGCTTGAAGCGCAATGGCTTCTTTAGCAAGTGGTTTCATATCAACAAACCATTGCGTTGATAAATACGGCTCCACCACTGCACCGCTACGTTCAGAATGTCCAACTGAGTGAACGTGCGTTTCAATGTCAAAAAGCACGCCAGATTCTTGTAAATCAGCAACGATTTTCTTACGACACTCAAAACGATCAAGTCCTTGATATTCGCCAGCGTTTCCGTTCATCTTCCCTGCCTCATCCATGACAAGCACTCGCGGAAGTTCATGACGATTACCAATTTCAAAGTCATTCGGATCATGCGCTGGTGTAATCTTAACAGCACCTGAACCAAATTCACGATCAACATACTCATCAGCAACAATTGGAATTTCACGTCCGACAATCGGGAGTATTACCGTCTTTCCGATAAGATGTTGATAACGCTCGTCTTTCGGGTGAACCGCAACCGCTGTATCACCGAGCATCGTCTCAGGTCGTGTAGTTGCTACTTCAATATGCTCGTCTTCGTCTTTTAACGGGTAACGCATATGATAAAACGCGCCTTCAACTTCTTTGTATTCTACTTCAATGTCAGACAAAGCTGTTTGTGCAGCTGGGTCCCAGTTAATAATGTATTTCCCGCGATAGATCAAGCCTTTTTCGTAAAGACGAACAAATACTTCTTTGACCGCGTCAGACAAGCCATCATCAAGTGTGAAGCGCTCTTTCGTGTAATCAAGAGACAGACCGAGCGTCGCCCACTGTTCACGAATAAACTCCGCATACTCATCTTTCCATTGCCAAGACACATCTAGGAACTTCTCACGACCTAATTCTCGTCTAGAGCGCCCTTCTTCTTTTAATTTCGCTTCTACCTTTGCTTGCGTTGCAATCCCTGCATGGTCCATTCCTGGCAACCATAACATGTCACGACCTTCCATTCGCTTTTGTCTAGCGATAATGTCTTGAAGCGTGACATCCCAAGCATGACCAAGGTGCAACCGTCCCGTTACGTTTGGCGGTGGAATCACGATTGAGTGAGGCTCACCCTTATGTTCTCCTTCTTTTGATGCTTCAAAGTAGCCGTTGTTAATCCAATACGGATACCATTTCGATTCGGTTTGTTTCGGATCATATTTCGTGTCTAAATTGTTCGCCATTGTATATCCTCCTTATTAAATTCAATAAAAAAAAAACACTTCTCCTTAGGCAAAGGACGAAGTGTTCGCGGTACCACCTTTGTTTATGAACGATAAATCACTCATACACTCATTAAGAACTGTAACGTTGTTATCGTCTTCTCCTACTCTTGTTCAGAAAAGAATGCTCATGGGCGACTTCTGCACGTCTCCTAGTCAAAGAACCTTTCAGCCAAGGGTTCTCTCTCTGGATGAGGATTCCTGCATACTACTCCCAATCTTTGCATGTAATAGAATATCTTCTGTTATTGTACCGACTGCTCTAACATCCGTCAATACTGACCGTAAGAACGAAAAGGGGTGTTTATTTTGCCACGTTATTACGATCCCCCGCCCCACTATCCATACGGGAAAAAGAAGCGTCCCCATTGGGTATACAAATGGCGAGCGGCCGCTTTACAAATCTTGTTACCGATCATCTGCTTTCAACTGTTACGCTTGTTGTTTTTTCCTACTTTCTTCGATGTATTCATTCTCATTATCTTGATCTGTATGTTCTGGTATTTCCAAAAGTAACGTCGTTCATACACGACAAAAAAGCAGTCATGAGGCTTAGGTTGAACTTTGCCTCATGGCTGCTTCTTGGTCTTCTTTAAAACGAACCATCTCAGATAAATAGCGAAGTGTATTTAACTTCACTTCCAACATCGCTGTCCACTGGTGTTCTGCATAGCGATTTGGATTCGTTCGATACAACTCAACAAACTCAATGACCGGGGTTGGAGTTAACATTAACGCTTTCAACAAAGATGTATCCGCTTCTCTCCAAACAGGACCATACGCTTCATACGTTCCGAAGATGGCTTGCTGGTCTAACGCATGAAATGGTTGGTTCCTTGCAATGTCTTGGTAAAAGTAAGCCAAGTCATAAGCCATATGATTCGGACCGCTTTCTTCCCAATTTGTCCACCACGCATTTCCGTCTGATGCTATAATGCCGTGTTCAAGAGAAGGCTGACCGTGACAAAATACAAACCGATAACTGCCTTGGTCTTTTACGTGACGTACCCATTGCTGAAATCCAGTTCTACCTGCTTGAAACATTCGCTCTAAAAAAGGACCAGCATGGAGAAAAGTCATCGTAAACGGGGAGAGAAAGCGTACTTGTTCCATTTGATCTGCCATCTGTTCCATCGTTAAGCGCTGTTGATTCCAAAGCAGATCAACTTCTTGTGCGTATTCAGTCATTGCTTCTTCTTCAATGACTTGCTCATTTTCGGAAAGCTTGTGATTTGCCGCTAAGATCGCGAGCAATCGCAACTCTTTAGATGGAGGAGATGTTAGCAATTGTTCCTCAACCCACGGTTCAAGATAATAGTCAGCACCTTCATGTTCAAAAATCGGAAAATCCCCTCTCGTGCCCGTCATGAGGGGGATAATTCCTTGAATACCAGCACGTTCACCGTACCGTAGATGATGCAAAAACGTATCACGCTCTGAAACGGTGCGTTGCCAACGTTTCATTGCCATCGGTCCTTCAGGATGGTCGACTTTAATCACACGTTCACTCACCCAAGACCAATCACTCTTATCATTGGCAATCGCACGAACCGCTTCAGACCAATTCGGCTCAATCATGTTTCACTTGCACCGGGATGTATATGATTTCTCCTGCTTCTACATGATTTAAATCCATGTTATTCCAACGGAGAAGTTGTTGTACCGACAACCCGTAGCGTTCAGCGATCGTATCAAGCGACTCATTTTCTTGAATAATGCACATTTTCATTTTCGTGAACGTTTCCCGATCACCTTTGTCTAACATCTCTGTTAAATACAGTGCGTTTTCTCGCTTCTTTTCTTTTAGTGGCTTTTCAAGTTTGGGAGCTTCGTGCTCTTCTTCTTCAACTTCATCTCTGTTTTCATCGTCTTTCAGATGAACCGTTTCATCTTCCAATGCTTCTTCATACGCTTCACTTAACGCATTCGTTGCATCATCCGCTTCTTCCTCTCGTTGATGCAAGCGCACTGGAAACGACGTGTCTGAGTCTACTTCTTGCTCTACTTGATGAACATACGTATCTTCATGTTCCTCTTCAGAAACGATATGATCATCTTCAAGCTCTTCATCAACATCGGCCGCTGTTTCTAATTCCGAGTCATCATCATACGACTCCTCTTCATAAGCTCGATACGTTTCTTCTACCTCAGTCTCTTCTTCAAAATCATACTCTTCTTCCTCTACCTCTTCATCCGCTTCACGAGTTGCTTCAGCTTCGGTATCTGGAATTTTAACTTCGTGACTAAAGGTTGGAAATGGTTCAGGTGGATCGGCAATCGTTTTCTCCGCTTGATGTGTTTCTTGCAAATCTTTCATCCCACTAATCGTCACATCTGCCGCCAGTTGGATACAACTAGGCTCAGGCAAATCATAATCAAAGCTATCCACTTGAACATAAATCTCATCCACACTTTGAATACGATTAAGCGGAATTGACACTTCAATCGGGAAAAAGTGTTTCAACTCCCGTTCGCCATTTTCTGTCGTTCGGACGCTATCAATTCGATGAGGCTTTCCCCCACCTTCATAATCTTGAAACACTTCTTCTTGTTCATACGGAACATATTGCCCAAATAAATGCAAACCACCTTTAATGCTCACCTGATGCTCATCTTCCTCGATGAGAAGCTCTGGCTCCAGTTCCAGACCCAAAATCGTCTGAATCCTCTCTCCTTGATCAAGCCAGACTGATTCCTCTAGATTAAATGTTAGCGCAGAAGGCTGTTCTTGGGTCACAGACCGTTCCCCCTTTATCATAGAGTTGTTTGAAAAACCTACAACCATAGAAGACTATCCACGATGCTTACGTGCAGATTTTTTGCGTACGCTATCAACGTATGACTCCAAACAGCAAAATATTCGAGTTACTCTACAATAATGTCTATGCAAAAGACTCTCACTTCATACGATCCATTCAAGAATAACGAACGAAAGGTCGAATTAAATCAGGAGGCCGTTTCTTTTTTAATAATCTATACTAGTGCCATGATTCCACTGCAGGCGGATGCTTGCCGCGGAGGAGCGTTCGAGCCTCCTCAGGCTTCGCCTTGCGGGGTCTCGACTCGCCCCTTCTTCCGCAGGCGTCACCGCCTTCCGTTCCAATCTGAGATATTCGTTATAAGGAGGCGATGCCGCATACAAAATCACACGGCAACCTTATAAAACGGATGCGAAATTCATTCTTTTCAGTAATCTCACATCCGTTTTTTATTTACTTTTGTTTTCTTAGAAGCAAAACAGAAGTTTTTCAATGGCTTCTTTCATTCGAACCAACCATTTTCTAAACTCACTTGCTATAAATCAAATGTGATTTTCATCAATAGATCTACTCTTATTCAACCACACCGTTTACACCCCTCATTCATCAATAAACCCGCCAAGTGATTAGACACATGGCGGGTTACGTTTATTATCCTTTGATACGCGCAAAAACGCGTTTTGCGGCTTCGATCGTTTCTTCAATCATTTCATCAGTGTGTTTTGTGCTTAAGAACATCCCTTCAAATTGTGAAGGTGCGATTGAAATCCCTTCTTGCATCATTTCTCTAAAATATGTGGCGAAAAGATCAAGATCTGCTGTTTTAGCAGATGGGAAGTCTTTTACGTGTTCGTTTGTAAAGAACAACCCGACCATAGAGCCTGCACGATTAAATGTATGTGGGATGTCATACATTTTGGCTGCTTCTGAAATCCCTTCTTCAAGGCGCTTTCCTTGGCGTTCAAACGTCTCATAATCAGCTTCCGTTACTTGTGATAGTGTTTCATATCCTGCAGTCATCGCAAGCGGATTGCCTGATAATGTACCTGCTTGGTAAATCGGACCGCTTGGTGCGATTTGCTCCATCACATCTTTACGTCCACCAAAGGCACCTACTGGCAAGCCACCACCGATGACTTTCCCGAGCGTTGTAAGGTCAGGTGTCACACCGAACTTTCCTTGTGCACAGTTGTAACCGGTACGAAAACCTGACATAACTTCATCAAAGATCAACAGACTACTGTACTCTGTTGTTATGTCACGAACACCTTGTAAAAAGCCATCTTCCGGAAGAACAACACCCATATTCCCAGCAACTGGCTCCAAAATAACGGCTGCAATATCATCACCGTATTTTTCAAAAACAAGCTTTAAGCTATCTAGATCGTTATAAGGAACCGTTAATGTGTTTGATGCCGTTCCTTCTGGAACACCAGGACTATCTGGTAAACCGAGTGTAGCCACACCTGAACCTGCTTTAATTAACAATGAATCACCGTGACCGTGGTAGTTGCCTTCCATTTTGACGATCTTGCTACGTCCAGTGAACCCTCTAGCAAGACGCAATGCACTCATCGTCGCTTCTGTACCAGAGTTTACGAAACGTACCATTTCAACAGACTGCACGCGGTCGATGACGAGGTTCGCTAGTTTGATTTCCATTTCGTGGGACGCACCAAAGCTTGTCCCAAGTTCAGTCGTTTCTTTTAAACGTTCTACGACTTGTTCATCTGCATGACCTAAAATGAGCGGCCCCCATGACAATACGTAATCAATGTACGTGTTATCGTCTTGGTCCGTAATGTAAGCACCTGAACCTTTCTTCATGTATAGACCGTGGTCCATCCCTACAGAGCTATACGCACGAACAGGACTACTTACACCTCCTGGCATAAGTGGCTTCGCTTGTTGAAATAATGATTGTGATTGGTCAAACGTACGCATTAGTGACGTCCCCTTTCTATGTCTTCATTGATCCAGTTTGCCACATCTTTGGCAAAGTACGTAATGATTAAGTCTGCTCCTGCACGCTTCATACTCGTTAATTTCTCTTGAACCGTTTCTTTCTCGTCAACCCATCCGTTTGCAGCGGCTGCTTTAATCATTGAATATTCACCAGATACGTTGTAAGCAACAACCGGTAGTAAACTTTCGTTTTTAACATCTCGCATAATATCTAGGTAAGAGAGCGCTGGTTTAACAATTAAAAAGTCTGCACCTTCTTGGATGTCTGAACGAGCTTCACGAAGCGCCTCCATTCGGTTTGCAGGATCCATTTGATACGTCTTACGGTCACCAAATTGAGGGGTACTGTGAGCTGCATCGCGGAACGGACCGTAAAATGCTGACGCGTATTTCACAGCATAAGACATAATCGGCGTGTTGCTAAATCCAGCTTCATCTAAACCGTGTCGAATTGAAGCGACAAAGCCGTCCATCATGTTCGAAGGGGCAATCACATCTGCGCCTGCTCGCGCTTGAGACACTGCCGTTTTAACGAGAAGAGAAAGTGATTGATCGTTCTCAATCGTTCCGTCTTGGATCACACCACAATGACCGTGATCTGTGTACTGACATAAGCATGTGTCGGCAATAACGACGAGGTGCGGGTGATTTGCCTTCACTTGACGAATCGCTTGCTGAACAATTCCTTCTTCTGCATAAGCTTGTGTACCTACGTCATCTTTATGCTTTGGCACACCGAACAAAATGATCGACTCAATCCCAAGACTGACGATCTTGTCAATTTCATCATCTAATAAGTCTAAAGAATAGTGAAACACACCTGGCATTGAAGGAACTTCTTTTTTATAATTCTGACCTTCCACGACAAAAAGTGGATAGATCAAGTCTTCTTTCGAAAGCTTTGTTTCTCGTACTAAGTTACGCATACTGTGACTGCCACGAAGTCTACGGTGGCGGTTAAATGCTTGTTGAGACATTGCGCTTCACCTCGTTATAAGTATTGATCAATGGCTTCTGCTAAATGTTGAAATGTATATTCACTCGGTGCAATGAGTTGTTTAAACTCACAATGCCTTGCTTCTCGTTTCGTAATCGGTCCGATGACAAAAGCTTGGCGCTTACTGTTCGTTTTTTCCCTTGCAAAGCTATGATAAGCCTTTACCGCACTTGGACTCGTAAACACCATGGGGTAGATTGGGTTATTCAGCATACTAAGCTGATCTCGAGTTAAATTCGTACTCGGTATGGTTTCGTAAAACGCGTGTACGTCTACACGTGCACCTAATCCAGTTAGCTTGATCTCTAGAAGGTCGCGAGATTGTTTGCTGTTTGGAATTAGAACCCGGTCGCCCTTCTTAACACGTGGCTCTAACTCCTCGTACAAGCTTTCTGCAGTGAACCTTTGCTCAGGGTTAATCAAAACGGGATAGTCATATTGCTTTGCTACATCTGTCGTCTTCTTACCGACTGTTGCAACCTTCACTGAAGACGGGAAATGTGTAGCTTTGTAGTGTTCATGAAAATACTTCACGGCATTCGCACTCGTAAAAATAATCCAGTCATAGCGTTCCAATTCTATGGATGTCACATCGACGTGAATCGCTCGTTGCTGAACGAGGGGAATGTGTACTGCATTAATTCCTTTCTGATGCAGTACACGCATTAATGGATCAGGTCCGACGTCTCCTTGTGACCTTGTGACGATCACCGTCGGCTTCAAGAATCTTCTTGCTCCGCTCTTACTTGAGCTAGAATTTCTTTCCCACCACGTTCAAAGAGATTAGCCGCGGCGATTTTACCGATTTGATCTGGATCACTACCTGTGACTTCATCTTTTAGTAACGTTTTGCCGTCCGTTGAAGCAATCAATGCCGTTAGTGACACTTGATCGTTATCAAGTAAGGTTGCATGAGCCGCAACTGGAACCGTACAGCTGCCTTCAACATTTCGCAGGAATGAACGCTCTGCTGATACTGTTTTTGCCACTTCTTCGTTGTGTAAATGACGAAGAACTTCTTTTACTTCATCATCATCAACCCGACACTCTAGACCAAGAGCTCCTTGACCTACTGCTGGTATGCTAAGGGTTGGATCAAGAAATTCAGTAACGATTTCTTCGCTCCAACCCATCCGTGATAATCCAGCAGCTGCTAAAATGATGGCGTCAAAGTTCTCTTCTTTTAATTTTCGTATTCTCGTTTCAATGTTCCCACGAATCCATTTTACGTGTAAATCTGGTCGTAAAGCGAGGATTTGTGATTGACGACGCAAGCTACTCGTTCCAATAATCGAACCCTCAGGAAGTTCGTTAAGCGTTTTACCACTCGTTGAGATGAGTGCGTCACGAGGATCTTCACGATCACTAATTGCAGCTAGCGTAAAATCTTCTGGCAATACAGAAGGAACATCTTTCATACTATGCACGGCTAAATCGACTTCACCGTCACGTAACGCTTGCTCAATCTCTTTCACAAACAACGCTTTTCCGCCTACTTTAGAAAGTGTTACGTCTAAGATGCGATCACCTTTTGTTACGATCTTCTTAAGTTCAAATTCATAAGGTAAACCTAGCGATTCTAACTTACTAAGTACCCACTCTGCTTGATTCACTGCTAAATTACTCTTTCTCGTACCGATTACAATCTTTCTCATCGTTTGAATCCTCCTAGGTACGGACAGTAGTCCGTGGTTCAACATGAAAGCAACCAGAAAGCAAAGAGCCTTCCGGTTGTCTCAAAAAAGATCTATACAGACATGTCTTTGGCATAACGATACTGCAAGAGTTCTTGCAACACTCTCGTTTCACCGTCAGACATAAACGCATTTCCATTCGCAAAAGATGAAGATTGATTGCTTTGTAATCGCTCAACCTTTGCTTCTGCGACTTCATCGGAAAGACCAAAAATCTCAATAAATAGTGACAATGATTGCTCTCGATCGTCTTCTCCAGCCATTTCCTTCGCTCTCGTAATCGGCTCCTTCAGGAGCTGATTGACGATACTCTTTGTATGCTTTGAAAGAACTTTACGTTCACGATCTGTTAAATTCGGCATTTTGCGTTCGATGCTTTCCATTGTTTCTGCTTGAATCATTAAGGCCTTATCACGTAGAGCTGAGATGACAGGAACTACTCCGAGCTGATCAATCCAATTTTTGAACGTTTCAATCTCAAGCGTCATCATCGCCTCAATTTGAATGGCAGCTTCTTTACGATCTTCCATATTAGCCGCCACGATGCCTTCTAAATCATCAATATCATAAAGATAAATTGGTTCAAGCTTGCCAAGTTCAGGATCTAAGTCTCTTGGAACGGCAATATCAACCATAAAAAGAGGCTTCGTAGAACGTCGTTCCATGATTGGTGCAACCATCTCTTGTGTGAGAACATATTGATCTGCACTCGTCGAAGAAATGAGAATATCCACTTCTTCAAGGTACGCATGAAGTTCTTCAATCGGCTTGGCTTCTGCTTTCATTGTCGCTGCAAGTGATTCTGCTCGTTCGAATGTCCGATTCATCACGGTAATGCTCGCTGCACCGTTTGCTTCTAGGTGCTTTGCTGTAAGTTCGCTCATTTTCCCAGCGCCGAGAATTAGAATGTGTTTATTCGTAAAATCACCAAAGACTTGTTTCGCTAATTCAACCGCGGCATAGCTAATTGAAGCTGGATTATCGTTAATTGACGTCTCACGATGTGCTCGCTTTGCGAATGTAATCGCTTGTTTAAATAGCTGATTAAACACAGTCCCTGTAGCATCATTCTCTTGAGCAATCGAGAAGCTACTTTTCACTTGTCCAAGAATCTGAGTTTCGCCTAGAATCATCGATTCTAAACCTGTAGAAACTTTGAGTAAATGCTCAATCGCTTCATCATTTTCACGAATGTCTAATACGGATTGAAATTGTTCGGGCTGTACATCAAACCACTGTGAGATAAATTTCTTTGTAAAATGTCTACCTGTATGAAGTTGGTCGACGACAGCATAAATTTCCGTACGGTTACACGTTGAAATAATCGTGCACTCTAAAATGCTCTTCATATCTCGTAACATGCTCAACGCTTTTGGTAATTCTTCTTCATCAAATGCAAATTGTTCTCGCAAATCGACAGGGGCCCTTTTGTAGTCGATGCTAGCAACGATTATATGCATATCCGTCTCCACCCCACTTTTCCAATCGCTCTGCTTAGTCTACGCTCATTTCCGTACTAAGAATATCTACAATCTATTATAACACGCATCAAAAACGCTCGGTTCACTCAAAATGTGAACAAGCTCTGACACAACACCTGATATTTTATCTTTTCCATTACAACATACAACGCACTGAACTGCAAATAACGTGCTCGGTTGTTACATTTTTTATTAGTGTACCGAATCTGAAAGAAAACATGTACAAAAGAAAAACGCAAAATTATCATCTGATAACCTTTGCGTTTTTCTTTTTGTTATTACACGTTAAGGAGTTTACGAATTTGTTTCCACGCATCGTCTTTTCCGTCACCAGTTTCTGATGAAAACGGCACATATACATCATCTTCATCAATATCAATTATTTCAATGATATTTTTAATATGTTTCGTACGCTTCGTTTTATTGATTTTATCAATCTTTGTTAGAACGAGCATAATTGGTATTTCAAAATGCTTTAGCCAATCATACATTTTTAAATCGTCTTCAGAAGGGTCATGTCTTGCATCAATCAATAAGACGACACCTTTTAATTGCTCTCTTGATGTTATATATTCCTCAATCATTCTTCCCCAAGCTGCTCTCTCTTTCTTCGAGACTTTTGCATAACCATATCCAGGAATATCTACAAAATAACAGAGGTCATTAATATTAAAGAAGTTTAAGGTTTTCGTTTTACCTGGTTGTTGCGACGTATAAGCAAGTTTTTTGCGATGCGTGATCGTATTAATAAATGATGACTTACCGACATTAGAACGACCGGCAAAAGCAAGTTCTGGCCAATTCTCTTCTGGGTACTGATCGGGACCAACTGCGCTTATCTTTAATTCTGCTTTACTCACGTTCATCAATTACACCACCTAATGCATGAGCAATCACTTCATCGAAATGAGTGACCGGCACAAATTCTACCGTTTCTCGGATACTTTCAGGAACATCATCTAAGTCTTTTTCATTATCCTTCGGGAAAATGATTTTCGTAAGACCTGCGCGATGAGCGCTCATTGATTTCTCCTTTAAACCGCCAATCGGTAATACTCGGCCTCGAAGTGTCATCTCACCCGTCATACCGACTTCTTTTAATACAGGACGATTACTTAGCGCAGACAATAGTGCAGTTGCCATCGTAATTCCTGCAGAAGGCCCATCTTTTGGGGTTGCACCTTCAGGAACGTGAATATGAACGTCATACTTTTCGTGAAAACGCTCATCAATGCCAAATTCTTCGGCTTTCGAGCGAATATAGCTAAATGCAGCACGAGCGGACTCTTTCATAACGTCGCCTAGTTTCCCTGTTAGCGTTAGACCACCTTTGCCATTGGCAAGCGATACTTCGATCGCAAGCGTGTCGCCACCGGCCGTTGTATAGGCAAGTCCAGTTGCAGTACCAACTTGGTCTTCTTCTTCCGCTTTCCCGTAACGATACTTCGGCTTCCCTAATAGCTCCGTAACAAGACCTTCCGTTACGATGACACGTTTCTTTTCTTTCGCAACGATCATTTTTGCAGCTTTACGGCAAAGTGTCGCAATTTGTCGCTCTAAGTTTCGGACCCCCGCCTCACGTGTATAGTAACGAATTACTTTCAAGAGTGCAGCTTCACGAATTTGGATGTCTTGTTTCGTTAAACCATGAGCTTCGATTTGCTTAGGGAGTAAATGATCCGTTGCAATCGCTTGTTTCTCAAGCTCTGTATACCCAGCGATGTGAATCATTTCCATTCTGTCTCGTAATGGCGCAGGGATTTTTGCGATTTGATTTGCTGTCGTAATAAACATTACATTTGAGAGATCGTACGTTTCTTCGAGGTAATGATCACCAAATTGGTTGTTCTGCTCGGGGTCTAACACTTCGAGCATTGCAGAAGATGGGTCTCCTCTAAAATCACTCGCCATTTTATCAATTTCATCGAGTAAGAATACTGGGTTCATGACTCCTGCTTTTTTCATTCCTTGAATCATCTTCCCTGGCATCGCACCGACATACGTTCTACGGTGACCGCGAATCTCCGCCTCATCACGAACACCACCAAGAGAAATTCTTACGAATTCACGTTCAATGGAGCGCGCAACGGATTTCGCGAGTGACGTCTTACCAACACCTGGAGGTCCAGATAAACAAAGAATCGGTCCTCGTAAAGAATTCGTAAGTTGTTGAACCGCTAAATGTTCAAGAACACGTTCTTTTACTTTCTCCAAACCAAAATGATCTTCATTTAAAACTTTCTCCGCATGAGAAAGATCAAGGCGGTCTTCTGTTTTCTCTGACCAAGGAATGGATGTTAACCAATCAATATAATTGCGAATCACGGAACTCTCAGCAGAACTTGCTGGCACGCGTTCATAGCGAGCGAGTTCTTTTAACGCTTTCTCTTCAACGTTTTCTGGCATGTTAAGGGATTCGATTTTTGAGCGAAGCTCTTCAACTTCCCCACCTTTGCCGTCTTTGTCGCCGAGCTCCTTTTGGATGGCTTTCATTTGCTCACGCAAATAGTATTCTTTTTGCGTTTTCTCCATCGACTTTTTTACACGTTGGCCGATTTTCTTTTCAAGGCCGAGCACTTCCCGCTCGTTCTCAAGAATCTCAAGCAACTTCTCAAGACGTGCTTCAACACTAAACGCTTCAAGCAATGACTGCTTGCGCTTAATTTGAAGTGGCAAATGAGAAGCGACCAAGTCCGCAAAATACCCTGGATCATCAACGTCTTGCACGGACTTCAACGTGTCTTTAGATACTTTCGTAGACAGTTTTGTGTAGTTTTCAAACTGTTTAAGCACCGTGCGCATTAAAGCTGTTGCCTTCTCATCATCAACATCTGATGATTGTTCAGGAATTGTGATTGAAACATCATAGTACTCATCGTTTTCATTAAATTGTTCAATTGTCGCTCGCTTTAAGCCTTCGACGAGAATTCTCGTCGTTCCGTTCGGCATCTTTACCATTTGTTTAACATATGCAAGCGTTCCGACTTCATAAAGGTCTTCTTTCGCCGGTTCATCTACAGATAAATCCACTTGGCTTGCAAGAATAATTTCTTGGTCTTCTACCATCACTTGCTCTAAAGCTCGTACTGATTTCGCTCTCCCTACATCTAAATGAAGCACCATGCCTGGAAATACGAGCACTCCACGCAATGGTAAAAGCGGAATCGATCGTCTTTCAGTTTGTCTAGACGTCAACGTCATCCCCCATTTCACATCAACGATCGCATCTATTCAAAAGTTTCTCTAATAGTATATACACAGACGGAGTTGATCTCATGATACCCATTGTAGCTTAACGGCTATCACGTGTCCACGAAGGCGCACAGTGGTTTTTACATTGATGATGATTGATTTTCGTCCCAAATGACATTCTCTGTTTTGTTCGGTTGCTCCGTTTCTATAAGAACGGCATCGAACAATTCATCTAACGATGTGAGAGGGATGACGTTAATTCCTTCTAAACGATGTAATACGGTTTCATCATTGTCCACTGGAATATATGCCGTCTTCGCTCCTGCTTCTAATGCAGCAGCCACTTTAGAAGGCACGCCTCCTACAGGCTTTAACGTTCCCCAAATGCTTAGCTCACCTGTGATCGCAATATCATTTTTCACTTTAAATTGATGTACCGCCGAATAGATTGCAGTTGCAATCGCTGCCCCAGCTGAAGGACCATCAATCGGCGTGCCACCAGGGAAATTCACATGAATATCATAACTATCAACCGGTACTTTGAGGCGACGTAACACCGTCATCACGTTATCAACAGAACTTCTTGCCATACTTTTACGTCGAATCGACCGCATTTGATTACCAGCATTTTCTTCTTCAGCAATGCCGGTAACAGTTAACATGCCTTTTTCAGGTTTTGTTTCTCTCGCTGTCGCTTCAATTTCTAACAGCATGCCTAGGTCCGCTCCGTACACTGCTAAGCCGTTTACTCGTCCAACCGCAGGTGTATTATGGATCATACGCTCAGGGCGCCTCGTCAATCGGCTTGCGTGTACAACCCATTCGATATCATCAACAAAGATCTCTTCGCGATTCTCAGTTGTCGCAAGACCGGCTGCAATTTGCACGGTGTTTACCGCTTCACGACCGTTTGTGACATATGTTGAAATGGTCTCTAGACTTTTCTCATTCATCGTCATCTTTAATCGCTCAGATGCTTTTTTCGCTACCGTTGACAACTCTTTTTGTTTTAACGGTCTAAAAAATACTTCTAAGCACCTTGAACGAATGGCAGGCGGAATTTCGTCTGGCGTACGTGTTGTTGCCCCAATTAACCGAAAGTCAGCTGGTAAGCCATTTTGAAAAATATCATGAATGTGTCTAGGAATATTCATGTTTTCTTCGTTGTAATAAGCACTTTCTAGAAAGACCTTGCGGTCTTCTAACACTTTTAATAGCTTATTTAATTGGATTGAATGAAGCTCACCAATCTCATCGATAAACAACATGCCTCCGTGGGCTTTTGTGACCGCACCTGGCTTCGGTTGTGGAATTCCAGCTTGCCCCATCGATCCCGCTCCTTGATAAATCGGATCATGAACCGAGCCGATTAATGGATCCGCGATCCCACGCTCATCAAAACGCGCCGTCGTTCCATCAAGCTCAATAAATGGCGCTTCACTCGCAAACGGCGATTGGTTATTTTCTTTCGCTTTATTCATCACTAGCCTAGCTGCAGCCGTCTTACCGACACCCGGCGGACCATAAATGAGAACGTGTTGCGGATTGGGGCCACAAAGCGCAGCTTCGAGGGAAAGAATGCCTTGGTCTTGTCCTATAATGTCATCAAGTCGTTGGGGACGTACTTTCTCAGCTAGTGGTTCATTAAGAGAGATCGACCGAAGCTTTTGCAGTTGCATCATTTCTTTTCTTGATTCTCTGTCTACACTCACCTTTTGCGTACGTTGATTCTTAAGTAAATTCCAGAAGTACAAGCCGATAACTACCCCAAAAAAGACTTGTACGACCATGAAGATTGACGTCCAGTTCATAGTTCTCCTCCTAAATGAGCACAATCACTTTGATTCGTGCACGGCTTCATTTATCGGTAGTATGACTCTGGACGTTTGTCTCTATCCAAATAAAAAAACCTGCAGATTAGAATCTGCAGGTCATCTCTCGTTTAAGCACTTTCTTTCGGTTGAACTTGATCGAGTGTAATGCTTTCTCCGTCCTTTGTCGTAAGGATTGGAGATGCATCGTGCAATACACAGTCTGCTGTAATTTGGCAATGACTGATATTGTCTTGAGACGGTAAGTCGTACATAACGTCTTGCATAATTGCCTCAATAATCGAACGAAGCCCTCTTGCCCCCGTTTTGCGCTCGATTGCTTTCTTTGCAATTTCACGAAGCGCCTCTTCCGTAAACTCCAACTCCACGTTGTCAATCTCTAACAAGCGTTGGAATTGTTTCACGAGTGCATTCTTTGGCTTCGTCAAAATTTCAACGAGTGCATTTTCATCAAGCATACGAAGGCTTGAAATCACCGGTAAACGACCGATGAATTCTGGGATTAACCCGTAACGAAGAAGATCCTCTGGCAATAACTTGCCTAGATAATCATCAGCGGTCATCTCTCCGCTATCACCTTCAGAACCAAATCCGATGACTTTCTTCCCGAGACGACGCTTGACCACTTGGTCAATTCCGTCAAATGCACCACCTACGATAAACAGTACATTGCTCGTGTCAATTTGGATAAATTCTTGGTGTGGATGCTTTCTACCACCTTGTGGTGGAACACTAGCTGTTGTTCCTTCAAGAATCTTGAGGAGTGCTTGCTGAACGCCTTCACCAGATACGTCACGAGTAATTGAAGGATTCTCAGATTTACGCGCAACTTTATCAATCTCATCGATATAGATAATGCCTTTCTCAGCTTTCTCTACATCGTAATCGGCAGCTTGAATCAGTTTAAGTAAGATGTTCTCAACATCCTCACCTACATAACCTGCTTCAGTAAGACTCGTTGCATCCGCAATTGCGAATGGCACATTAAGAATACGTGCAAGCGTTTGGGCCATAAGCGTTTTACCGCTACCGGTAGGTCCAATTAGACAGATGTTACTCTTTGAAATTTCAACATCGTCTCCACTCGTACTAACCGTTGAATTCACACGCTTATAATGGTTATAAACAGCTACTGACAACGCTTTCTTCGCGCCTTCTTGTCCGATGACATAATCATCTAAGATTGCATCAATCTCTTGTGGTTTCGGAACAGTTTCAAACTCAACTTCTTCGTCCGTTCCTAGTTCTTCTTCAACGATCTCCGAACATAATTCAATACATTCGTCACATATATAGACACCAGGTCCGGCAACTAGCTTACGGACTTGGTCTTGTGTTTTCCCGCAGAAAGAACACTTCAACTGACCTTTCTCATCGTTGAACTTGATCATGTTATTCACCCCTCTATTGTATAATGTAGACTACACCGAATTGTGACCCCGCGTCAAATCTTTCGATTTCCACCATAATTATACTGCCCATTCTTCAACAGCTTTACGTGGAGATGTGAGAATTCATTCGTGATTTTACAAAAATTCCAAGAAAAAAGCGGGCACAACAGTAGCGCCTCACACGATCAAACTATCGCTTAAAGATCATTATAACTGCTTTTGCGCTTGACTTACGCAACTGTTACAAATATAAACGCCAGGACCTGCGATCAGCTTCTTCACTTCAGATTCTTTCTTCCCGCAAAATGAACAGCTTAGCTCCGGGCGCTTCGTTGTTTCTTCAGTCATTTTGACTACCTTCTTTCTCAATTTACAGGAATATTAATAAAAGATCAAACCGTTCACCTTTTAATGAGATGGAAAAAGGCACGATGACGCTCGTGCCTTTTAATCCCATGCATTATTCTGCACTATTCTCTTCAACTTTATCAACTGTAACGCTTTGCTCAACAAGGAAATCAACCGCAGTTTGAATGCGAAGATCACCTTTAAGAGCCTCTACGCCACCTTGCATTGCAAGAAGTTGACGAATCTCTTCTTTTTCACGTTGATACATTTCAGCCATTTTGTCGAGCTCTTCTTCAACTCGCTCATCACTTGCTTCTAGGTCTTCAGCAACCGCAATTGCTTCAAGAACGAGGTTCATGCGAACACGCTTTTCAGCTTCTGGCTTGAATTGCTCTTTCATTCCTTCTGCATCTGTACCTGCCATTTGGTAGTACATATCCATAGAAATGCCTTGAGATTGGAAGCGTTGCTCCATCTCTTGCATCATACGATCCGTTTCAGTTTTGATCATTCCTTCTGGAATGTCAACTGTCGCGTTTTCAGTCGCTTTCTCAACGACTGCATCGTTATCGTGGTGCTCTTTTTCGTGCTCTTTGTCTTTTTGGAGTTGCTCTTTCTTCTTCGCTTTAAGCTCGTCCAACGTTTCGACATCTTCATCGACATCTTTTGCAAATTCATCATCAAGTGTTGGAAGCTCTTTGCGCTTTACTTCATGAACTTTCACTTTGAATACTGCAGGCTTACCAGCAAGGTCAGATGCATGGTATTCTTCAGGGAATGTTACGTTAACGTCTTTTTCTTCGCCAGCTTTTGCACCTACAAGCTCTTCTTCAAAGCCTGGGATAAACTGTCCAGATCCGATCTCTAATGAGTAGTTCTCAGACTTTCCGCCTTCGAACGGCTCTCCATCAACGAATCCTTCAAAGTCAAATACGAGTGTGTCGCCATCTTTAGCCGCATCGTCTTCAACGATAACGAGCTCAGCATGCTTCTCACGAAGTGACTCTAATTCTTTGTTAACGTCTTCGTCATTTACCGTTGTATCGAACTTCGGTACTTCAAGACCTTTGTACTCGCCAAGTTCAACTTCAGGTTTTACGACAACATTTGCAGTGAAAATAAGTGTTTTACCTTTTTCCATCTCTTTGATGTCGATTTCTGGTTGGTCAACAGGTTCGATTCCAGTCTCTTCAACCGCTTCAGAATATGCTTTTGGTAGAAGAATGTCTAGTGCATCTTGGTACAATGATTCTACTCCAAAACGTGATTCAAACAATTGACGAGGTACTTTCCCTTTACGGAATCCTGGTACATTGACCGTTTTTTTCACTTTATCAAACGCTTGGTCAATCGCAGCGTTGAATTCTTTTGCATCTACGTCTACAGTGAGGACCCCTTGGTTTCCTTCACCTTTTTCCCATTTAGCAGTCATTTATTGTGTTCCCTCCAAGTTTCATAGGTTACGCATCCATAATTACAACCATTACATTATAACATATTCGACCTTGTTTTCAATCAATGTCCGATAGAAAAACTTGCCTAAACATAAGTTTTCTATTAATTTGTCTGATGATGCGCTCGGAGAACTTCGACGACTTCTTGTAATTCCTGAACATCCGCACTATACGTGTGTGCAATTGTTTTAAGTTCGTCTTTTTGAACCATTCCAGCATACACCATCGCTTCAAAGTGTAGCGCTGCCGCATATGTATGAACATGAAAAGCCGGAAGTGCAAATGGATACTTATTAAACTTTACATACTCCCATAACTGCGTTGCCGTTTCGTAAAGTTGCGGACTCTCATTAAGAACGGTATGTTCGAGCAACTGGATAAGCTTTGCTTCCTTTTCAGCCTCATAGTCTTCGAATCCCTTTAGTTCGCTCGGAACGAACGAAAGCATAAGATCATCTTTGCTAACGGCAACTGACTCGCTCCAATCTTCATCTTTTAAATACAACAAGATCATCGTTTTTAATACTGGATTTTGTTCATCGTCAGCGAGCACTTTTTCAAGGGCTGACACCGACACAGCAACACTGTATTGCTTAATCTGTTGAAAAGCACCCATCTTTTCTTCTTCTGAACCGGAATACAAACGTTTTTGTAGATCTTCAGGAAGCTCTTCTCGTTCGACTTGAACGTCTGATTGCTGTTCCATCCACTCGGCATTTGTCAATATTTGTTGCATTTGCATGCGCTCTTCATCACTGATCGCTTCACTACGCAAAGAACGGTTGATCCACGCAATCGCTTCTGACCAGCGATTGTTTTCAGAAAGGGCGCTAATGATGATTGATACAACCTTCCCTTCTGATGAAGGTCGATTCTCAATCAAGACTTTGCCAAGTTCTAATACATCATCTGTCCGGCCTGCTTTTAAGTAAGCTAGCAAACAGCCGTACCCCGCATCATAATGCGCGGGGTCGACATCTAATAGAAGTTGGAACGATTCAATTGCTTCATTATAATTGTTCGTCTCCAATGCAAGCAGCCCTTTTTTGATGAGGTGCTCTTGCATGCCTGGAAACATAATCACTTTATTGTCATGTTTACTCATCATTCATCCTCTATTCATAAACGAACATTACTCACGCCGTTCATTCTGTTTGTTCTTACCGAAGTAAAGCACACCGAGCAACCAGAATGCAACGGTCAACAATGTCGTTGCGATTAAAAATGGAACGGCACCGAAGTTTATAATGAGCGGCATCGCTGCTGCCGTTACTAAACCACCACCGACCATCGGTTCAAAGAAGATCTGTTTGTAACCGAACGCTTTCATCGCAGGTGTCTTTTGTTCAGGGTCAACAATCTTCATAAGCATGATCCCTGTCGCTGCTACACCCATTGACTGACCGAAGTCACCAATACCACGTTCAAACCAGAAATGTGGAATCATTCGTGGTGCTAAATAAATAAACATAATAACGTTTAAGACAACACCAACGACAGCTAAAATGATGAACTCCCATAAGTTGTCTCCGATTACTTGTAAACTAAGCGTTGCTAATGCACTTACTATTAATAAATCCAAAGCTGTATTCTGAATACGACTCACAATTTGTCGATCGACGATGTCATTTTTATCATATCTCGACATAAAGACTTGCACGATAATTCCACCGATCATCGCAAATGGAAACAGAGGGACATGGGCAATAATCTCTACACCGGTATCTAACCAAAGAACTTCTTCCACCCAAACTAAAGCTTCTAATATCCAGTAACCAATGAAGATTGATAAACCAACCAAACCGATATGAAGCGCAAGTGGTTCAATAGAAACCGTAGATGTTGTCATTTGCCCTGCGGGTTCACGACGATCTTGGTCTAATATCCCCGTTTGTTGATCAACCGAGATGTCATCTGGGTGTTGCAACGTTTCAGACTTCCCTTTTCTTGCTGCAATATTAAGCATCACTATACCGATGACGACACCAGATAAGATTCCGACGGTTGCTAACCCGACAGCCAGATCATAACCTTCCGGGAATCCTAACGATTCAAATGTATCTGAAAGACCTGCTGCAGTACCATGACCACCTACGAATGAAATTTCAATTAAAGCACCTGCTGCTGGGTTTGTGCCAAACAACGGCGTTAAAATGATCAACACAATCGCCATACCTACTGCATATTGGGCCCAAGAAATCGTATAGCCGAGTGCGACTTGCGGTCCACCGACTTTCCAAATTTCTTGAAGGCGCGGTAATGCAAACCCGATAAAAAGACTGGCAAAGACGACGTTAATTAATAATCCTGGAAGCTCTGCCCACACCTCATAAATTCCTTCAGTAAAAATCCCATAAGGCATTACTTCTTCGCCTGTGACTGGTGTAATAATTCTTCCAATAACTTCTGGTCCTAATAGAAGTGCAAAGAAACCACCAAGCAATGAACTAGGTAAAAACAGTCGTTGAAAAACGGGAACCCGCAAACGGATCCACTTTCCAATAATAAGTACAATACTAATTACCATTAAGGCAAACGCTACAATTTCAACTGTCATTCAACCACATCCTATTCATTTGTGAACCTCGCTTCTCACACGTGTACATACGTATGTATGATACCTCTTTACCACTTCGTCATTCATTTAAAACAACATAATTCCGTGAGGATAAAAATGGAGGTTTATCTAGTAACAAGAACGGTGTAATTTTTTTCTACATGTTTACCTTATTTTTTTCCAAAGTAAAAAGCCAACAGAAAATCTGCTGGCTTTTGTGCGACTATTATTGGGTTGCTTGCTCATATTTAGCAATGTGATCACTGTATTGAAGTGTTAATCCAATCTCATCTAATCCGTGAATCAACATGTTTTTCCAATACTCGTCAATGTCAAACGTATGAATCCCGCCTTGGTCATCTTCGATCACTTGCTCTTCAAGGTTCACCCGTAATTGTAGTGTTCCTTCTTCAAACCTCTCTTCCCAATTCCGAACGACTTCAAGAGGCATTCGAACAGGAAGTAGACCATTTTTGAAACTGTTGTTGTAAAAAATATCACCGAAGCTTGGTGCAATGACGACTTTAAAGCCGTAATCTTGAAGCGCCCAGGCTGCATGTTCACGAGATGAGCCACACCCAAAGTTTTCATCTGCAACGAGAATTGTCGCATCTTTTGCACGCTCGTAGTTCAATGGAAATTCAGGATCTGGCTGATCGTTTTCAAGTAGTCGCCAATTGTAAAATAAAAACTGTCCGAAACCTGTACGTTCTACCCGTTTCAAAAACTGCTTCGGTATAATTTGATCGGTATCGATATTGACATAAGGAAGTGCTGCTACAGTTCCAACGTGCGTAGTGAATTTTTCCATTCTATCCCCTCCTTACGATGACGCCGGTATGGCATCTAGCTTTCTAACATCTACGAAATGTCCATGAACCGCCGCTGCAGCTGCCATAATTGGGCTCATTAAATGCGTTCGTGCATTTTTCCCTTGTCGCCCTTCAAAATTTCGGTTGGACGTTGATGCACAACGCTCTCCTGCAGGAACTTGATCAGGATTCATCCCTAGACACATGCTACAACCTGCATCGCGCCACTCAAATCCCGCTTCAATAAAAATGGTTGCCAAGCCTTCTTCCTCTGCTTGTCGTTTCACTTTCACACTACCAGGGACGACAAGAGCTCGAACAGATTTATCCACTTTCTTTCCTTTTATATAGCGTGCAGCTTCACGCAAGTCACTAATGCGAGCATTTGTACACGAACCTAAAAATACGTGTTGGATTTTGATGTCTTCCATCTTCGTACCTGGTTCGAGCCCCATGTACTCAAGTGATTGTTCAATTGCACGACGCTCAGTATCCGTTGTGCCATCTTCTGGTGAAGGTACAGCACCGTCAATTGTCACCCCTTGGCCAGGGTTCGTTCCCCAAGTAACCATTGGCTTCACTTCACTCGCATCTAAAACGAGTGTTGAATCAAATTTCGCATCAGGATCACTGGCAAGTTGCTTCCACTCTTCAACGATTACGTCGTATGCATCACCATCAGGCACATGTTCTCGTCCTCGTAGATAGTCAAACGTTACTTGATCAGGGCTAATTAACCCAGCACGAGCACCGCCTTCAATGGACATGTTGCAAATCGTCATGCGCTCTTCCATCGTCAAGCCTCGAATGGCTTCTCCACGATATTCAACGACATGACCTGTTCCGAAATTCACTCCGTATTTAGCAATTAGAGCTAAAATAATATCTTTTGCAGAAACGCCATTCTCCAAGCGACCGTCAATCACGACTTCCATCGTTTTCGGTCGATCTTGCCAGAGTGTTTGTGTTGCCATCACATGTTCTACTTCGCTCGTCCCAATCCCAAAAGCTAGCGCGCCGAATGCGCCGTGAGTTGACGTATGACTATCTCCACAAACGATCGTTTTTCCAGGTTGAGTGAGTCCAAGTTCTGGTCCAATAATATGAACAATACCGTTGTTTGGACTGTTCAAACCTGCCAATTCAACCCCAAAGTTATTACAATTTTCAACGAGCACATCGATTTGCTTTTTCGCAATCTTATCAGTGATCGTCTCACGATCTTTCGTAGGAATATTATGGTCCATCGTTGCATACGTCAAATCAGGTCTACGAAGTTTACGATTGTTAAGTCGTAGCCCTTCAAACGCTTGCGGTGACGTCACTTCATGAATAAGGTGCAAGTCGATATAGAGTAAGTCTGGCTTACCTTCTTCTTCGTAAACTTTATGACGTTCCCAAACTTTTTCAATGATCGTCTTTCCCATCACACGACTCCTCCTTATCGTAATGCTTTTATGACTGCTTCTGTCATTTCCGTCGTTGTAGAAACAGCACCTTGCTCAGTTGCAATATCTTTCGTTCGATACCCTGCTTCTAACGCTTTCAAAATAGCATCGTCAATGGCTTTTGCTTCGTCTTCCATCTCAAACCCGTATTTTAAAAGCATCGCAGCAGATGCAATAGCAGCTAAGGGATTTGCAATATTCTGACCTGAAATATCTGGAGCAGATCCGTGAATCGGTTCAAACAAACCGACACCTTGGTCTCCTAAACTTGCAGATGGCAACAGCCCTAGTGAACCGGTCAGCATTGAAGCTTCATCACTTAAAATGTCACCGAACATGTTCTCTGTCAAAATAACATCGAACTGGCTTGGTCCGTGAATGAGCTGCATGGCAGCATTATCAACGAGCATATGCTCAACCGTTATGTCAGGGTAATCTGTTTTCATACGATCTACTACTTCTCGCCACAATCGACTCGACTCCAATACGTTTGCCTTATCGACAGAAACGACACGTTGATCTCGTAATTTAGCAGCTTCAAATGCTTTTTTAGCAATGCGAGTAATTTCCGACTCTGAATACGTTAACGTATCCAGCGCTTGCCATTCACCATTTACTTGTTCACGTTCGTGTTTACCAAAGTAAATGCCACCTGTCAGTTCACGCATAATCAGTACGTCCACATCTTCAACAACTTCTCGTTTCAGTGGAGATGAATCAAGTAGAGGACCATACGCTTTGACCGGACGTAAGTTCGCAAACAGACCCAAATTCTTTCTCATTGCAAGCAAGCCCTTTTCAGGCCTTAGAGCAGGTTCATTTTGATCCCATTTAGGACCGCCAACCGCTCCTAATAATACCGCATCACTCGATTTACATAGTTCCTCAGTTGAAGAGGGGAAGGGGTCTCCTTCTTCATCAATGGCGACCCCTCCAATGTTTCCGTAATGGAATTCAAACTGTTGATTCGTATTTTTTGCAACGGCTTTTAGAATGTGAACAGCAGCTTCAGTAACTTCTGGTCCGATACCATCGCCTGGAAGAACTGCGATTTTCTTTACCATCATTTCCCCTCAATTCTTTATTACACTAACTCTTCGATCGGTTCTTTTGTTGGATTACCACTAATAATTCGGTTTACTGCATTTAAATAAGCAAATGCAGAAGCTTCTAGCACATCATGCGCTGTACCGCGCCCAAGTGATGACTCGTCATTGTAAGTGAGGTGTACAACAACTTCAGCAAGCGCGTCTTCTCCACCTGTTACGGATTGGATTCGATAATCTTCAAGCTGTATCGGTTCACCGATTAATCTCGAGAGTGTGTTATAAACGGCTTCGACACTTCCTTTACCCGTCGCCGCTTCTTGAATTTCTTCACCGTCTGGTGTGCGAACAATCACGGTCGCCGTTTGAATGACGTTCTCTTGAGTTGCAACATTCACTTGTAGGCTTTTCAGCTCATACATACCATTTTGACTACCTGATTTCTCTGCTGTTAATAAAGCAAAGATATCATCATCTGTCACGCTTTTCTTTTTGTGTGCAAGGTCTTTAAATGCTTTAAATACACGTTTTAAGTCGTCTTCTTCTAACTCAAAACCGAGTTCGGTAATTTTTGTTTTGAAAGCATGCTTGCCAGAGAGCTTTCCTAGCGGCAAGCTATTTTTCTCAACACCAACGAGCTCTGGCGTAATAATCTCGTACGTTGTGCTCTCTTTAAGCACGCCGTCTTGGTGGATGCCAGATTCATGGGCAAATGCATTTGCACCAACAATTGCTTTGTTGCCAGGCACGATCGTCCCAGTCAACTTACTAACGAGATTACTCGTGCGCTTTAATTCGTTAAGCTTTAGCGTTGAGTTTGCCGCGTAATAGTCTTTTCGAATTTGCAGTGCAACAGCAATCTCTTCTAAAGACGCATTTCCTGCTCGTTCTCCAATGCCATTAATCGTACACTCAACTTGGTCGGCGCCACCTTCGATTGCGGCTAATGAGTTTGCAACAGCCATCCCTAAATCATCATGGTTATGAGCAGATAGCTTAATCTTCTCTACATCATGAACATGTTGCTTCATATGTTGGAACATCGCTTTAATTTCATTAGGTGTCGTGTAACCTACCGTGTCTGGCAAGTTGATCACATCAACACCTGCTCGAATGACTTCAGACGAGATCTTAGTTAGAAAATCCCAACTCGTACGACAAGCATCCTCTGCTGAAAACTGTACGACAGGAAACTTCTGTTTCGCATAGCGTACAGCTTCTACAGCAGCATCAAGCACTTCTTGTTGTGTCATTAATAGTTTGTGCTTAATGTGAATGTCAGATGTCGCAATGAAAATATGAATCCTCGGATTAGCTGTATCTTTTAGTGCTTCGTATGCAGTGTCGATATCTTTTTTCACGACACGAGAGAGCCCAGTAACGGTGCTGTTTTTTACCGCCCTTGCAATCTTTTGAACCGAGTGAAAGTCACCTTCATTCGAAGCAGGAAAACCTGCTTCGATAATGTTTACGCCTAAACGATCGAGCTGTTTAGCGATTTCGAGCTTTTCATCGAGATTCAAATTCAAGCCTGGTTGTTGTTCTCCATCTCGCAATGTCGTATCAAAAATATCAATTTCCCGCACGCGAAATCACTCCTTTTTGATCGTGTTTTACAAATGGCATCATTTCACGAAGCTTTTGCCCAACTTCAGTTAGTTGATGCTCGTGCTCACGCTTGTTGATTGCATTGAACTGAGGGCGGTTCGCTTGGTTTTCAACAATCCAACCGTGTGCAAATTTCCCTGTTTGAATGTCTGTAAGAATTTCTTTCATTGCAGCTTTCGTCTCATCCGTTACAATCCGTGGTCCTGCAACAAAGTCACCCCACTGAGCTGTATCTGAAATTGAATAGCGCATGTACTCAAGTCCACCTTCGTACATCAAATCTACGATGAGTTTCAATTCATGAAGACACTCGAAGTACGCAACTTCAGGTTGATATCCAGCTTCTACAAGTGTTTCAAAACCTGCTTTTACGAGTGCCGATGTACCACCGCAAAGTACCGCTTGCTCACCGAAAAGATCCGTTTCTGTTTCTTCTTGGAATGTTGTTTCAATGATCCCTGCGCGACCTGCACCAATTTGCTTCGCATAAGCGAGTGCGAGTTCTTTCGCTTCACCGTGTGGATCTTGATAGATTGCATAAAGCGCTGGTACTCCCGCACCAGATTCGTACGTACGACGAACGATGTGACCAGGTCCTTTAGGTGCTACCATAAAAACATTGATGTCTTCAGGTGGTTGAATTTGACTAAAGTGAATGTTGAAACCGTGTGCGAATACGAGTGACTTACCGCTCGTCAGCGCTGGTTTAATTTGATTTTCATAGATTGATGGTTGAGCTTCATCTGGAAGTGCAAGCATCATAATGTCCGCTTTTTCAGCTGCTTCACTTACTTCATATACGTGGAAACCGTCTTCCTCTGCCTTCTCCCAAGAACGTCCGCGACGAAGACCGATAATGACATCTACTCCGCTTTCCTTCATATTTAATGCGTGTGCGTGTCCTTGTGATCCATAACCAATTACTGCAACTGTTTTACCTTCTAGTGCTGATTCGTTGATGTCGGTGTTGTAATATACTGTAGCCATTTTTATCTCTCCTATTTTGTAGTTTATTTTTTATTGAATAAAGGAATACTTTAATTCTTGAGATTGCGACTTCGAACTTCTCTTAAGAGCTGTTGCGCCTGTTCTTGCTAATTCTTTAATACCGTAAGGTTTTAACAAATCAATGAGCGCTTCGACTTTTTGATGGTCACCTGTCACTTGGAGTGTCACAGAGTCTCTTCCTACATCAACAATCGATGCTCGAAACGGTCTCGCGAGCGTTTCAATTTCACTGCGATTTTGCGGCGTACTAACGACCTTTATTAATGCAAGCTCGCGAGCAACAATTGTGTCCCCTGAAATGTCTCTTACTTTTAAGACATCAACTTGTTTGTTTAACTGTTTAATTACTTGGTCAAGTGCCCGGTCGTTATCGACGTTTACAACAAACGTCATTCTAGAAATTTCAGGGTTTTCGGTTACACCGACTGTGATGCTTTCAATGTTAAATTGACGTCTAGCAAATAAACCCGTAATGCGATTTAAAACACCGGAAGAGTTATTAACCGTTGCAGTGATGGTGCGGATCATGGTTTAACCCCCTCCATTTCTTGATGCCCTTTCCCAGGTGCAATCATCGGATAGACATTTTCTAAAGATGTGACACGAAAATCAAAGAGAACCGGGCCATCCATCTCAAGCCCTTTCTTTAAAACATCTCGAGCTTCATCTGGGTTCTCCACTTTAAAACCTGGTATGTTGTACGCTTCAGCTAATTTAATGAAATCAGGCTGAATCGGAAACAATGAATGAGAATATCGCTCTTCATAGAACAATTGTTGCCACTGTCTAACCATACCGAGCGAAGCGTTGTTTACGATGACAATTTTCACGGGTAAATTCAGCTCTTGAAGAATCGATAACTCTTGCAATGTCATCTGGAATCCAGCGTCGCCAATGACTGCAACGACAGCTTTGTCAGGTTTAGCAAATTGTGCCCCGATTGCTGCTGGAAAGCCAAAGCCCATCGTGCCAAGTCCCCCTGATGTTACCCAATGGTCTGGCTCATCAAATTGATAGTACTGTGCAGTCCACATTTGATGTTGCCCAACATCAGTTGTAACAATTGCTTCACCATTTGTTTCCTCATAAATCAATTCAAGTAGCTTTTGTGGCTTTAATGTTTCACCGTCTTCTTCGTACCACAGTGGATTTTCTTCTTGATACGATGTGAGGTGTTCATGCCACGCTTTAAACCCGTCGTTCTCTTCTTTACTAGCATTTAGGATCTCAAGTGCTCGCTTGGCATCACTTACAATCGGAATATCCGTGTCGATGTTTTTACCAATTTCAGCTGGGTCTACATCAACATGTGCGATCGTGGCGTTCGGTGCAAAATGATCAAGATTACCAGTAAGGCGATCATCAAATCGTGCTCCGATGTTGATTAATAGATCACTTTCATGAAGTGCCATGTTCGCTGTATACAACCCATGCATTCCTGCCATTCCAAGTGAAAGTTCCTCAGATTCAGGAAAACTTCCAAGTCCTAAAAGCGTTGTAACAACTGGAATGTTCCGAGTTTTTGCGAAAGTCGCCAGTTCAGATGATCCACCTGAAAGTAAAACCCCTGCTCCTGCAAGAATGACTGGACGCTTCGCTTCTTTAATCGCCGCGTTCAGTTTTTTAATTTGTAATCGATTAGGCTGCACAGTCGGTTGGTATCCAGGCAAATCAATATGCTTTGGATAATTAAATGTTCCGACATTTGTAGATACGTCTTTTGGAAGATCGATGAGTACTGGACCTGGTCGACCGGTTGTCGCAATATGAAAAGCTTGCTTCATTACGGTTGGTATATCTTGAACGTCACGAATTTGGAAGTTGTGTTTCGTAATTGGCATTGTAATTCCAACCATATCAGCCTCTTGAAAAGCATCTGTACCAATAACACTTGTAGCAACTTGACCTGAAATGACGATCAGCGGCAAAGAATCAATCATTGCATCAGCAATACCCGTTACGACATTCGTAGCGCCAGGACCTGATGTGACGATGCATACACCGGCTTTCCCTGAAACCCTTGCATACCCTTCCGCAGCGTGAACGGCACCTTGTTCATGACGAGCAAGAATGTGACGTATCCCCTTTTTGTAAATCTCATCATAGGTTGGCAAAATTGCACCGCCAGGATAGCCGAATATGATATCGACTCCCTCTTCAACGAGAGATTGCAGAATCATCTGACTGCCACTCATTTGCGTATCTGTTTGTTCGGCAGCTTGCGTCTTCGCTTCCACCTCGAGATCCATACTCATCTCTTTTCCTCCTTCATCGCGTATCGTAATCTGTCCACTCAACATTTACGAAAAAATAAAATAAAAAAACCTTTCCATCCCTCACGTCTGTTCGACAAAAGGGGCGAAAAGGTTTCGCGGTACCACCCTAATTCCCAGCACCAAAGCGCTGGCTCATGACGCAACCGATTTGCGTCTTTTTCGTAACGATCAGATCGTTGTTCTGACCGGCAGCCACTACTTATGTTCATCGCTGCACTCAGAGGGGAGTTCATCTTAAGCTTTACTGCCGGGTTCTCAGCATTCCTCGGCTCTCTGTGAAGTAAATGTCTTTCGACTACTTAACCTCTTCAACGTTTTATGTCATTCAATTATACGAATTTCGAATGTTCGATTGATAGATATGTTACCACAAGTATGAATATAAAAACATAGTTATTCTAAATTTTTTTGTTATGCTTTCATTTCTTTTTTGTAAACCGGTGTTCCGTCTTGCAAAATCTTCTCACGAAACGCCTCAGTTAATCGAATGGTTTCTTGACCTGGTTTGCCATCAGAGATCACACGACCATCGACTTTAACGACAGCAATAACTTCTGCAGCTGTGCCGGTTAAGAATACTTCGTCTGCTGTATAGACGTCATGCCTCGTAAACGGTTGTTCTTTTACGGTGTACATTAAGTCGTCTGCAATATCAATAATTGCTTGCCTCGTAATTCCTTCGAGGGCACCAACGTATCCTGGTGGCGTGTATAGCACACCATTCTTTACGATAAAAATGTTGTCACCAGAGCCTTCTGCAACGTACCCTTCATCATTTAACATCAACGCTTCAGGAACGCCTGCAAGATTGGCCTCAATCTTCACCAATATATTGTTCAAATAATTAAGTGATTTAACCTTCGGACTAAGCACATCAGGGCGGTTTCTTCTTGTTGCTACACTGACAATTTCAATCCCCGTCTTATAAAGTTCTTTTGGAAATAGTGCTAGTTCTTCTGCAATTACAATAACTTGAGGTGTTCCACATGATCTAGGGTCTAATCCTAAATTGCCTACCCCACGAGAGACGACGACTCGAATGTACGCATTCTCTAAATCATTCTTACGAACCGTATCGACTACAATTTCTGTCATTTCATCTAATGAATACGGAATTTCCATCATGATTGATCTTGCTGATTCAAAAAGACGAATGAGATGTTCTTTTAATTTATAGACGTTGTTGTCGTACGTACGAATCCCTTCAAACACGCCATCGCCGTATAAGAATCCGTGATCATAAACGCTAACTTTCGCTTCATGCTTGCGTACGAACTCGCCGTTCATAAATATCCACTGCTGTTCTTCTTCCATACGATCACCTCAAGACTTCAGTAAATGTACACCGTACAAAACCATTTGTTTCTCTCACGAGTACATCGATGTTGTTGTCTATCATACCGCTAAGTGAAATGACGGTCAACCGTTTTTTGACAACTTTTCTGACAATATAAAACGATTGCTAAAGAACATACGTTCGTATATAATAACATTAACTATTTATTAGGAGTGGATCGACGATGTATTTACACCCTTATTCTTATTTAGAAAAAGAGGTTTCGACGAATATTGAACAAAAATCAGTCATTGAGCAATTAGAGACCGCTCTTTATAGAAGTATTCCGCTTACCATTTCGATTCTCAAAGAAGAAATGGCCGCTCATTTACACGGTACATGCGTAGAAGTAGATCATGAAAGCAATCGCGTTGTCTTTAATCAAGACCCAACGTTCTTTTTCATTCCATTTGAACAAATTACAGATGTCGCTTTTACATAAGAGATGTTTTTCCTCGTTTTTTATTATTCGTTTTATTTACGGAGTTGTTATTTTTGTTATATATTATTGTTTTCTTACCAACGATTCTGAAATGAAAGGTTTTTGTTTAGTACTCTTCATCACTTTAAAGCTTCAATCCCCCAAACCCCTAGCATATTATTTCATTATAAATGATGTTGAATTTTCTAAAGATTATTGACATTTAGATTCATCTTTCGTTATTATTACAGTATTAACATAGTCCGATATAATATTGTGATACTTTTTCTGGACTAAGGAGGCGTCGTTTTGACAACATCCCTTTCTTCTTATCTCGATCAATTAGAACGAATGGACCATGACTATCCACTTCTTAGAATGATTCAACCAGATGGCAGTAAAGCATTTGCTGAAGATGACTACGATGTGACATTGCTTCTTTCGTTTTACAAACAAATGCTTCGAGCACGCATGTTTGACAGAAAAGCGATTAACTTACAACGTCAAGGTCGGATCGGCACATACGCTCCTTTTGAAGGCCAAGAGGCTGCTCAAATTGGGAGTGCATCCGCTCTCCAACAAGGGGATTGGATGTTTCCGACGTACCGTGATCACGCAGCAACGATGACCTATGGTCATTCATTAGAGACGATATTTCGTTATTGGAAAGGAAGAATCGATGGGTGTGTCCCACCTGCTGGGTTAAACATCTTACCACCGTCCGTTCCCATAGCTACGCAATTGTTACACGCTGTTGGTGCTTCATGGGCTGAACGTTTAAAAGGTCAGGACCGAGTTGCAATTGCCTATTTTGGAGATGGTGCTACTTCAGAAGGCGATTTCCACGAAGGATTAAATTTTGGAAGCGCTTTCAATACACCGACGATTTTCTTTTGTCAAAACAATCACTTTGCGATCAGTGTTCCAATTCATAAACAAATGAAATCAAGAACGATTGCTCAAAAAGCATTCGCTTATGATATTGAAGGCATTCGCGTTGATGGTAATGATGTACTAGCCGTCTACAAAGTGATGGAGTACGCAGTCGAAAAAGCACGTCGTGGAGATGGACCAACATTAATTGAAGCTGTCACGTGGCGTTACGGAGCACATACGACAGCAGATGATCCTACAAAGTATCGCGATCAGAGTATTAATGAAGAACGTCGCGATGAAGATTGTCTTCTTCGGCTTGAGCGATTCCTTCGACAAGAAGGTGTCTTTGATGAGCAACAGATTGAAGATGCGACACATGAGATTGCGATGGAAATTGATGAAGCCGTAGAACGCTTTGAACGTGCAGAAGAGCCGAATCCAAATGATATGTTTGACCATGTATTCGAAGATCTAACACCTTCACTGCGAGAACAACATCAACAGTTTCAAAAGGAGGTCACTTCATGACGAGTTCTTTACAACAAACCAAAGAATTAACGATGGTGCAAGCCATTACGGATGGATTAAAGATCATGTTAGAAGAAGACCCGACGACGATGATTCTCGGAGAGGATATCGGTGTAAACGGCGGTGTATTTCGTGCAACAGACGGTCTGCTCGAACAGTTCGGAGAGCATCGTGTGATCGATACACCTCTAGCTGAATCAGGCATTATCGGAACGAGTATTGGGCTTGCCCTTAACGGTTTTAAGCCGATTGCAGAGATGCAATTCCAAGGGTTTATTTACCCTGCATTTGAACAAATTGTTTCACATGCTATACGAATTCGAACACGTACGCTTGGGGCTTTTACCGTACCGATGGTTATTCGCGCTCCATATGGCGCCGGCATTCATGCTCCTGAATTGCACTCCGATAGTATGGAAGCGATGTTTACACATCTACCAGGATTAAAAGTTGTTATCCCTTCTAACGCTTACGATGCAAAGGGACTGTTAATTTCTGCGATTGAAGATCCTGATCCTGTTCTATTCATGGAACCGATGCGCACGTACCGTTCTACACGAGCGACGGTACCGAGTGAGAAGTATACCGTGAAGATTGGTGAAGCATCTGCCCTTACAACAGGGGAAGACGTCACAATTCTTGCTTATGGTAATATGATAAGCCCTGCACTAGCTGCAGCGAAACAGGCAAAAGAAAACGACAATGTCAACGTTGAAGTCATCGATCTACGTACGTTGTACCCTCTTGATGAACAAACGATTCTTGAATCGGTGGAGAAAACCGGAAGGGTCGTTATCGTCCATGAAGGCCATAAAACGAGTGGGTTTGGCGCTGAACTCATCGCCTTCATTAACGACAAAGCACTCTTTTCTCTTCGAAACCCGGTTGTTCGGGTTACTGGTTACGATGTTCACGTTCCTTTCTTTTCAATTGAAGAACATTATATCCCGAATGCAACACGTATTTACAAAGCCATTGAAACCGTGTTAAACGAAGAGTAGGAGGCTCAGATATGTTTGAGATGAAATTAACCGATTTAGGAGAAGGCATTCATGAAGGAACGGTCGATACCCTCTACGTAGGGATTGGCGATGTTGTATCTGTGGACCAACCTGTCATTGCTGTACAAACTGATAAAGTAACTGCCGACTTACCGTCACCTGTTGCCGGAACGATTAAAGACATTGTCGTTTCCGAAGGAGACGTTGTATCTCTAGGCGAAGTGATGGTAAAAATATCCAATAAAATTCAGGAGAAAGAAACGCTCACTACGAAGACAATTGAAAAGGCAACACCAGAGAATCAAACCGAGTTGCCTGCCACTCGTCTGTTTCGTTTGCAAAATGTAAAAGCCGCACCATTCACACGTAAACTCGCACGTACGTATGGGGTTGCCATTGAAACAGTCACTGGCACCGGTAAAAACAATCGAATTACGATTGAAGACATTCGGCGTCATATAGAACAGCCTACGAGACCTGAAGACGAAGTTGCCGCTACAACAGCAATCGAGGAGACGACAGTGCGCAAAAGTACACCCGCACGAACGTCCATACCGTATAAAGGTCGAAGAAAACAGATTGGCGCAAAAATGACACAATCAGTCAAAGCAATCCCGCACGTCACTCACTTCGAACGAATTGATGTGACGGAGTTGTTGTCGTTAAAAGAATCTTATAGCCATCAATCTGGCGCAAGCTTATCTTTATCCGCTGTCTTCATAAAGGCAATCGCAATTTCGTTACATGACTTCCCCATCTTCAACAGTAAGCTCGATGCAGAACGTGGAGAAATTGTCTTTCAAGACACGGTTAACATCGGGATGGCGACACACGCTGAGGAAGGGCTGATTGTGCCGGTTGTTAAAGATGTTGATGCACTTAGCATCCAAGAGATTCACAACCAATTCAAACAATTAACGAAAAAAGCGCAAACAAACACGTGTGAGTTGAAAGACTTGCAAGGCGGTACCTTTACGATGAGTAACGTCGGACCGATTGGTGGCGTTTATGCAACACCTATCATTAATTATCCCGAGACAGGCATTCTCTCCTTCCACAAAATTGAAGATACACCTGTCGTTCGAGACAAAGAAATTGTTATTCGCTCACTACTTAATGTCTCCTTTTCCTTTGATCATCGGGTTGCTGATGGCTTTCATGCAGTCTCTTTCACGAACCGTGTAAAGGAATTGTTAGAACAACCTATGCACTTACTCGTAGCTCTCAAATAAAAAAGCTTGCTCATCATTGATGGGCAAGCTTTTTTACGTAATAAAGATTGAGGACTGGCATGTAGCTGCTTTTTTGTCGTGTTGATAAAGCTCTGCGATGACATACGCGACTCGTTTTCCCAAGCGGTCTACTCTCGCATGAACCGTTACAACCCCTTCGGTAACCGGCCGGTGAAACGTTGTATCTAAGTTAATTGAAGCAAACCCTTGATGATCTTCAAGCTTTGAAGCAATTGCATAAGCCATCATAATATCTGCCGCTGATGATAAAAAGCCTCCCATCACGACACCGTTTCCATTAATAAACGAATCGTTCACCGTCCAAGTTCCAGTTGATTCGCCTTCACTTGCTGCTGTAACACGAATGTTCATCATCGTATCGCACGGAGGCGGCTCAATCTCGCCATTAGCAACACGTAAAAAATCACGAATTTCAAACCGCTTCATCGTCACCTCTCCTATCACACCTGCACGAGTAATGCTTCGTCATTTCCTTCAGAGAAGATCGTTTCAAAAAATTCAGTCGCAGGTTTAGTTAAAACATTATAATAATCGGCAAACAATACGGCTGCGTGACCACCTAACCAATCATTTGGCAACAACTCTTCTGGTAAGCTCGGGTCAACGAATAGAAACTTCCTGTACTCATGAACGAGTTCTGTTCTTTCTACAAAACAAGCGCCTAAGTCCATTTGGCCCCGCTCTATTTGATTTCTTGTAATAATGAATCGCTTGCTATACGCATCAATAAACTGACGATATTTCTCATTTATTTCTTCGATATCCCAACATTGTGTAACGAGTTCTTTTTGTTTTTCTGTTTGCTCATAATCTGAAACAAAGAAATGGATGTATTGCTCAATGTCATAACGTTCTTTCAATTGTTCAACTTCATCTTCTAGAGGATGAGGGGTAATCCAGCAACTATGTGTGAGTGAACCAAACCCACTCCACGATAGTTCCTTTCTAAGTTCATCTCGTAACTTTCGTTTACTTTCAGGTATGGAATAGATGAGCATGCGCCACTTCCCATCCCAATCTTCTTCGTATTGCTTAAAAATTCTTCTACCTGCTTCTTTCATTCGTCTCGTACCTTGGGTTGTTAGTGAATAGTAGCTTCGATTTCCTTGCTTTTCGGCTTGAACCCATCCTTGCTTTTGCATTCTTGACATGGCGGCTCGTACTGCTTGTGCATTGTGACCAAACTCCTCGAGCAATCGTATTAGCGTACCAATCCACACTTTACTTCCATAATGTTGAATATAATCTCCATAAATCGTAAAGATCATCGATCTCGTATTTAATTTTTTCGTCAAGAAACTCCGATCCTTTCTTTATTTGAGCCCGCTACAGCGTTCATTATAGCAGAACCGTTTAAAAACAGGGAATGATCGGAAAATAAACTTCCGATCATCCCAATTTTTTTAATGGCTAAGAATTGCACGATCATTTGCAAGTTGATTACCTTGAATTTTTTGGAATTCTTCTAGCAAACGCTCAACCGTTAATCGCTGTTTTTCTTCACCTTCTGCTTCAAAAATGATTTGGCCTTTATCCATCATGATTAAGCGGTTGCCTAAGTCTAGTGCTTGTTGCATGTTGTGCGTAACCATAAGCGTTGTTAACTCATTTTTGCTTACAATTTCTTTCGTCTTGTCTGTAATGAGCTCCGCTCGCGAAGGGTCAAGTGCAGCTGTATGCTCATCTAATAGAAGTATAGACGGATCGGTAAACGTTGCCATAAGTAGCGAAAGTGCTTGGCGTTCACCACCTGACAAAAAACCAACCTTTGCATTTAATCGATCTTCTAACCCAAGACCTAGAGATTCTAGTTGTTCTTTGAAAAACATCTTTCGACTTTTTGTGACGCCTTTTGCGATAAACGAACGTTTTCTCGTTCGGCTATAAGCCATTGCCATGTTTTCTTCAATCGTCATTGAAGGTGCTGTCCCTGCCATTGGATCTTGGAAGACACGACCGATGAGCTTGGAACGCTCGTGTTCTTTTAACCTTGTTACGTCTTTTGTATCGATTAGTATCTTCCCAACATCAGGGGTTAGATTACCTGCGATTAAGTTCATAAGCGTTGATTTACCTGCACCGTTACTACCAATAACAGTCACAAAGTCACCGTCTTTTAAATCTAAATACACGTTTTCTAGTGCTGCCTTTTCATCGGTCGTACCTTCATTAAACACTTTAAAGATCTGACTTAGTTGCAGCAACGGATTTCTCCCCCCCATATTGCTCTTTTATCTTACGAGCTTTGCGATACTTACGCCTTCGCTCTTTGCCATTCTCTAGTAGCCTCGGTACGACAAGTGCGCCTATGACGATAATGGCCGTTATGAGCTTCATGTCACCTGTCTCAAGAAACCCTACGCGTAGCGCAAGTGCGACGACCATTCGATAGATGACTGCCCCAACAATAACAGCAATCGTAATTTTGAAAATCGACCCTTTTCCAAAGATCGCTTCACCGATAATAACGGAAGCAAGACCAATAATAATCATTCCGATTCCCATATTCACATCGACGAAACTACTATATTGTGTGACGATCGCCCCTGATAAGGCTACAAAAGCATTGGAAATACCGAGACCTAAAATTTTTAGACGATCCGTATTCGCAGATAAACTGCTAATCATACGTGGATTATCCCCTGTTGCACGAATCGCAAGACCAACTTCTGTACTTAAGAAAAAATCGGTAAATAGCTTTACGACGATGACAATCATAATGGCAAACAATAAAATACCCCATGTTGAAGGTGTAAATGGTAGATTTAATGTCGTAAACAAACTCGTCATCAAACCATCAAACGGTAATGTCGCCCAAAAACTTTGAAACATTGTCATAATCGTATCTTCACGCATGAGCGGGATGTTCGGACTATTCCCCATAATCCTTAAGTTAATCGAGTATAGCGCGATCATCATTAATATCCCGGATAGTAAAGGGTTAATCTTTCCTTTTGCATGTAACGTTCCCGTAATTGAACCGGCTATAAAACCTGCACCAACTGCTGCTAATGTGGCAAGGATTGGTGAGTAGCCACTTACAATCATAATAGCAGCGACAGCCCCACCTGTAACGAAACTTCCATCCACCGTTAAATCGGGAAAGTTCAAAACTCGAAACGATAAATAAACTCCTAGTGCCATAATTCCGTATATGAGTCCAAGTTCAACTGAGCCGAAAAGGGCGGTGAACATTCGACTTCACCTACCTAACTTATTCGTTAATTACGTTATCAGCAATTGAATCCCACTCTTCGTCCCAATCAAGCCCCATACGTTCTGCTGCACCTTCATTAAATACGAGTTCCAATTCTGGCGGGAATTCTACAGACAACGTCGCAGGATCTGCGCCATTTACGAGAACGTCTGTAGCCATCTCACCTGTTTTGTAACCAATGTCGTAATAAGAGAACCCGAATCCAGCAAGACCACCGGCTGCAACTGAATCTAATTCCCCAACAAATAACGGCAGACTTTCTCGTTCTGCAACGCCAATTACTGCGTCAAGTCCAGAAACGACTTCATTATCAGTTACGATGTAAATCGCATCAATTGATCCAATTAAACTTTCCGTTGCACTTTGTACGTCAGCTGACGTTTGAACTGTTGCTGTTTCTACAGATAACCCTAGCTCGTCAGCGGTTTCTTGAGCGATACTCACTTGGTACTCAGAGTTTTGTTCACCTGCGTTATATACCATACCGAACGTTTCAATGTCGAATTGTTCTGACATCAATTCAACTGTTTGTGAAATGGCATCCGGATGAAGGTCCATCGTACCCGTAACGTTTCCACCTGGCGCCTCTAATGTATCCACAAGTTGAGCCCCTTCTGGGTCAGTTACAGACGTAAATAAAATTGGAATTTCAGAAGTTGATGTTGTCATAATTTGCGCCGCGGGTGTAGCATTAGCAAAAATTAAATCAACGTCATTTCCAACGAATGTATCTGCAATTGTCTGCAACACATTCATGTCCCCGTTAGGGTTTTGATCATCATAAGTAATGTCTAAACCTGCTTCTGCCAATGCGTCTTTAAACCCTTCTGTCGCCGCATCTAACGATGGATGATCAGCGTATTGAACGACGCCAACGTCGAAGCTCTCTCCTTCACTAGCTGCAGCAGGCTCATCTTCTCCATCGTCTTCAGCAGCTTCTTCAGCCTCATCGTCAGTTTCTGTTTCTGTTTCTGTCGGCTCTGCAGGAGCTTCCTCTTCTGTGTCTCCACATGCTACGAGCATCGTTGCTGCAAACATCAATGTACCAGAACCAATCATCCATTTTTTCAATTTAAATCCCCCTTATTTACAATATTATGAAAAGTGGCGATAGAAATCTTTGCCACGTTTCTTAAACATAGTATGACATAATTCAGCAGCGATTTTAATCCTTTAAACGGCTAAATTCTATAATCTATGAGGAATTTTTGACTACGATTTATGAATAAGTTACATGGTAAAACTGGGCGTGTCAATAACGATTATTAAGTTTTTAATTAAAAAGTATTAATTTTCTAAACTTTTATTATTGATTTTTATATGACGTGTGATAAGATGACGTTATAAAGACGTTATATAGGAGGATCGCTTCATGTACCACTATTTAGAGCACCAAAAGGGGTCCAAAACGAATGAAGATCCGATTCTTTACGACAATTTTATGCAACGAATTGAGAACGGCGATAAGATTGAAGCGAATGACTGGATGCCTGCTGAGTATCGCGATACGTTAATTAAATTAATTTCAATGCATGGCATCAGCGAAATTATGGGAGCGCTTCCAGAGAAAGAATGGGTACCTAAAGCCCCATCTTTAGAACGTAAACTTGCTATTATGGCGAAAGTTCAAGATGAAATGGGTCATGGTCAGTTACTTCTAAGAGTTACTGAGGATCTCATGAAGCCTTACGGAAGAAACCGCCAACATTTAATGGAAGATTTATTATCTGGACGATTAAAGTTTCATAATGTGTTCCATATGCCAACGAAAACGTGGGCTGATGCAGGAATGGTCGGTTGGCTCGTTGACGGTGCAGCGATTATTTCCCAAACGAACATGCTTGATGCATCTTACGGTCCTTATCAACGTGCATTGCAGCGCATTTGTAAGGAAGAAGTGTTTCATGCGCAACACGGGGAATCCATCATTATGGCACTTGCGGAAGGCACAGAAGACCAACGGAAGATTTTGCAAGATTCTCTCAATCGTTGGTGGCCATCACTGCTCATGTTTTTCGGACCTGCGAGTGCAGAAACGACCGGCTCATCAAAACAAGAGATTACAATCAAATACAACATCCGTAAAAGTACGAACGAAGAGCTTCGACAAGCCTTCTTAGATAAGTACATGCCGCGCGTATTTTCACTCGGACTCACCGTCCCTGATGAAACGATGCACTATGACGACGTCCAAGAAAAGTGGATTTACCAACAACCGGATTGGAATGAATTTAAACTAATCATCCAAAATAAAGGACCACGCTCAAAAGCGCGCCTAAAAGTGCGTGAGATTGCCTATTCGAACAATAGCTGGGTGCGAGAAGCTTTAGCCGTTGCTGGAGGTGATCGTCCATGAGCGAACAAGATTTCTATCAAGAATTTGAAGTTTTCAGTCGCAAGAATCCTAGAAGCGGGTTGATGCATCAGTTTAGTCTACTAGCCCCTAATGAAGAGATGGCAATGATTCTCGCTCAAGAGAACTTTATGAGGCGTGAAGAAGTCATGGACATATGGGTCGTTCCTTCTTCTTCCATTCGTCACATGACTGACGAAGAGCGCGAAGCCCTTACCCAACGTATAGACAATAAAAATTACCGTACGACGAAAGCATACGGCTATTTACGAAAAAAATGGCAAGACAAAGAACAAGGAATGCTCGATGAACAAGAGATTATGTCTTGGAAGGAGGTTAAAAAGAATCGTGGATAAACGCAATGAGGCACTCATTGATTTGCTATATCAATGTGCAGATGATGACCTGCTCGTTTCATTTCGAGGTTCTGAGTGGTTAGGTCTTGCCCCCCACATCGAGGCGGATGTAGCCTTCTCATCAATTACGCAGAATACGATGGGGCATGCGGTTTACTTTTATCGCCTTCTTCAAGAGCTTGGTGAAGGTGACGTAGACGTGCTCGCTCACGAGAGGCCTGCTGTTAAACGACGTAATGCCGTTTACCTTGAAAAGCGAAATGGCGACGGTCAGTACGACGAAGATCCTTACTTTGACTGGGCGCTTGCCGTCGTACGCGGTTATTTTTATGAGACGTATAAACGAGTGAAGCTCATCTCGTTCACCAACTCTTCTTATGAACCGCTCGCCACCTGTGCTAAACGTATTTTACCTGAGCAGCGTTATCATCTCGCTTATTGGGAAGAGTGGATGAAGCAATTACAACAAAGCTCTCCGACTGCCAAAGAAAAAATACGCACGAGAATTGAAGAAGCTTGGTCGCTGAGTTTGGACTTAGTTGACTTTGGTCAATACGAACAAACCCTTCTGATCGAAGGCTATATAAACGATCCAAATGAGTTAAAGCAACAATGGTTATCCGAGCTACAATCCAAAGTGAAAGACCTTCCCACACGCCCATTAGAACAAGTAAAGAATGGGCGAAACGGAGAGCATACGAAAGATTTGGATGAAGCTCTGACAACATTATCAGAAGTCTATCGAACTGATCCAGTCGCTCAGTGGTAACGAAATTAATTTATAGAAACGAGGAATTACAATGGCTAAATTAATCGCACTGTATAAGCAACCGGAAGACAAAGCAGCATTTGATGAACATTACTTCAACACACATGCGCCAATCACGAAGAAAATTCCTGGATTAAAAGAAATGAACGTTACGAAGTTTGTTGGTACACCGATGGGAAAAGAAAGCGATTATTACCTCATGTGTGAAATGGTTTATGAATCTCATAACGCCTTAAAAGCAGGACTTAAAAGCGATGAAGGTAAAGCATCTGGAAAGGATTTAATGAGCTTTGCAGGATCTTTAGTTACGCTAATGATTGGCGAAGATGTCGATGAATAACGAGACGAAAACCACCGACGAACTTCTCGTTCAACTACGAGAGAACGTCTGCTACGTCACGTTTCAACGACCTACCTATTATAATGCATTCACACCGAGTCTATTGCAATCGCTTACAAGCATTATTGAAGACTCCGATCGAAATGATCAAGTTCGAGCGATTGTGATTACGGGTGCTGGCAAAGCGTTTTGCTCAGGTCAGGATTTAAAAGCAATGAAATCCGAAGAAACATACGATCAGTTGCTAGAAAACAACTATCATCCGCTGTTACGAGTCATGCGCGCGACAAAGACACCACTTATTGCTGCTGTAAATGGTATCGCTGCTGGTGCAGGTATGAGCCTTGCGCTCGCTTGTGACTATCGCCTCGTTCATGCAAACACGACTTTTATTAGTGCATTTACAAACATCGGCTTAGTACCGGATGCAGGGATGATGTATGACCTACCACGCCTTGTCGGTTCAGCGAAGGCATTTGAGATCGCTACATTAAATGAAAAAATCTCAGGTGAAGAAGCAATTTCTCTACATCTTGCCACTTGCTACATCCACGATGATTGGCAAGAAGGCGTTGAACAATTTGCGAAGACAATTGCCACCATGCCTACTGAGGCCCTTCGATTAACGAAAGAGCTGCTCTTCGGTGGACTACAAGAAGACTATGAAACGTATTTGAATCATGAAGCCCGCGCTCAGCTTAAAGCTGGTAACACAAGCGATCATAAAGAAGGATTAAACGCCTTCAAAGAAAAGCGAACCCCACAGTTTACAGGTCTGTAAGCTGTAGGGTTCGCCCTATTTTTGTTGCTTTTTTCTTCGGTGTCTTCTTGTGATACGTAGCGCTAAATTCGCAACTGCCATCGCAGCAACTAACGTAACGAACAGTGCGGTTATGACTCCGAACACACTCGTATACCAATTAAAAAACAACAAGTAGATGAGCGCAATTAATGGAAATAAGATGTCGAGCCACTTCACGTTAACACAGCCTTAGTATGTCTTTTCTATTAGAAAGTGTACTCGATTCCTTCATTCAACTCAACTTATTGCATTCATTTAACTTCCTCTGTACGTTTGATATCCCCAAGGAGAGATTAATAACGGCACGTGGTAATGCTCATCTGGATCGGTAATTTTAAAACGGATCGGTACCGTTTCATAGAAGCTCTGTTCATTAAAATAATCCCCAACATGAAACTCTAATTCAAATATCCCTAATTCAAGCTGTTCACCTTGCAAAAGAGGTTCATCGACTCGACCGTCACCATTCGTCCAAGCCTCTTGAAGGTTTTCTTCTCGTTCACCAAGATTAATAGAATACAATTTAATGTGTACATGTTTCGCAGGTACACCGTTTGAGAGATCTAGAACGTGTGTCGTTACCTTTCCCAATTCTCTCTCCTCCTTTTAACGATGACTCTCCTCTACGCCAATGTTGGCAGACTGTCGCTCGTTTTCTAAGTCCGCCCGCGTCACTTGGAATCGTTGAAAACCATACGGTAAACGTGGTTCTGTATACACCTTGCCTTCAGAATCTGGTACTTGTTCAACAACTGTATCCCACGTGCGATTCTGCGATTCAAAGCGAACGTCTTTTAATGAAGGAAAACGTTGCAACATCCGTAACCCGATGTGATAGATTAAGCTTTGAATGGATGGTGATGCGGTTTCGTGAAAAACTGTACTCGCAATGTCTTTCACTTGCTCGTGAGCAACGAATCCATCCTCTTCTTCTCCTCCTGGTTCATACGTCCATCCTATGTTCAAATAAATAAAAAGCGGTCGATTCCCATCTTCTGGTAATGTTGTATACTCATCTCGAATAAAACCGACAAACGAATTGTCTTTCACTTTAATCAGCTGCAAATCCGTGAGTTCACTCATCTGCTGTACACTTGCTATTGCCCCTTCACGACGTTCCATATGAATAGATGCTTTCAACTTTTCGTTTCTAGACTTCTTGTAAACAAGATCACTAATTTTAGGCTCATCATTCTCCGTTGTAACAGTTGCCTCAAATGGTAATAAATCTGCCGTCATCTTGACCGTCTCGATGTGAGCATAGTGTTCAAGAAACGCATGAGCGACATAGTGTACAAATTGCTCAGCCGTTGTACCAGGAAAAGTCGCTAAATGCCGTTGAATAAAGTTCTTCATTGAATCCGTTGCAACGACCTTCGAGTTGTCTCCTTCAGTAAATGAAGATAAAAATTCCTTCCCTCCTACTTCTACCGTCACATCTATTCCAAATACCGTATTGTCCCGCTCTTTAAATGACGATTCAGGGATTTGTCTACTCGCTACAACGGGCTCCATAAACGTACGGTAAGCAAAAACATTTCCTTTTCCATACGTCATCATTTCTCTCTCGTCCACGATGATTACCTCCTCGAAACTTGTTAACCTTGAATCCGATCACATAAGCGAAAGTAAGCAATTTTATAGATTTCCTGTAATGCAGTTGAGACTTCTTCTTCTTTTGTTAACAACAACCTTCTCTGAATCGCTTCAACAATCGCATCTTTTGATTGACCTTTAACTGCCTTTATAAAAGGAAACCCAAACGTTTCCACATATTGTTCATTTAACTGTAAAAACGTCTCGTACTCCTCATCACTTAATTGATCCAATCCGACTTTGCGCTGTTCCGCAACTGACATTGGTGCCATCTTTTCTCGTGCCCCGAGCTTTGGGTGAGACCGAATTAACGTTAATTGATCCTCAACGTCCGCTTCTTCCACACTCATCACCATACGTTCATGCACTTCTACAACTGTTTTATATGGACGATTGTCGGCAGCTTCCTCAGCAACCCACGGTGAATGTTCAAAGACGTCTGATAACGTGTCCGTAAAAAAGTGAGTGTCATTTTCATTTAGCTGTTTCAAGGTTACCAACTCGAACACTCCTTTCGTTCCTTTCATCGTAGAAGAGGAAAGACAAACTGTCTTTGTGTACTTCGTCTAAATCTATTCGCTAAAATTAGAACATGTTTACAATGAAGCATTCAATGTAGGATGGATTCGAAAGGCAATTCTCAACTGCAGCGTCGTTTCAGGTTCGTTAACTTTTTTACCAAGTAAATCTTCAATCTTTTCTAGACGGTAAATGACGGTGTTACGATGAACATACAAACGATTGGCAGTCTCGGTAATCTGACAATGCGTTTCTAAATAAACGGCTAACGTGTGTAACAAGTCAGAATCATCAATTCGCTGTAACGTATATTCACAGAAACTACGTAAATCTTCACCTGGAATCATTCGCAATAACTCGCTAACATCTTTCGTATGATACGCTTGAATAAATTGGCGATTGCCTGATAATAGCCCCGAGTTTAGGGCGTTTAGCGCTTCTGAATAACCTGCTTTTACATCGAGGAACTCATGACAAATGTTACTAATCCCAAATGACACGGACCGACCCAGTTGTTGAATGACATGATCTTGAATCATCTCTACCATCATTCGTGTAGGCGAATGCCAGTCACTCGGATGAACTTCTCCAGTTTCCTCAGCGAGAATACAACAATAATTACCATTCATAAAGACATAGGTTGGAATCGCGAACATTGCGAGCTCCTCTTCAATTAACGCAAATACTTTCTCAACTTCGATAACGTTTTGTTTAAAACCAAGTGTTGCCTCACAGGCATCCATTTTTCCTACAAAACAGCTAAATTGTTGATTGTTGTAAATGTCGAACTCTTTTGCTCGACTAATTACTTCGTCATTGGTTAGAAAAGCATCGTCTAAATAATTTTTAAAAAACTCGTTGCGCGCACGTTGCGTGTATTGTTTGACTGCGTTCTCTTTCATCACTTCAAAGGCAATTACATTCGTTGCTTGTTCTAACGTTAAAATCGTCCGATGCGTTAAAGGAGTATCACTTAAAACGACTAACATCCCTTTAGTGATGTTGCTCATCTCTACTGCAAATGCGGTAACGACTTGCTTACTGTCGACAAGAGAAAAGTACGTATGATGAGTTTGGGACAAAAAGCACTGCTGTTTTCCACTAATGGACTCATTCAAGGTCTCTAAGTTCGAGTGATCCTTTCCTGACGTTGCAACTAAAATTGATTGATGATTCAGTAAATAAACCGGAAGACTTACAACGTCTGACACCGTTGTTAGCAAGTGACTTAACCCTTTTCCGCTCATCACACTTTCTGAAAACGTTTGATGCGCTGCCATCGCTTCTTTCATCTCTAACGTTTGAACGTTTAAAATCGCGCTTAGTGTCTGATTCACGATCGATCCTAATCGAACGTGAAAAGGCAATTCAATGATTGGAAAATGCAAGGCATCCGCATATGCCCTTACGTCTTCTGGAATGGATGCCAGAAAACGTTTCGTCTTAATTCCGAGCCCAGCACAACCTCTTCGCGCCATTTTTTCGATTAACTGCTTTAGACTCGTTGGATCTTCTTTGAAATGGTATGCCGTTGTAATAAGAAGCTCATCTTGTTTTAGATAGTCAGCGATATCAGGTGCATCCATCATATTGACGTTTTCGACATTCCGCCAAAGGCCACTACTTCCTGAAATAACGTCTGCTTCTTGAAAAATCGGTAATTGTAGAATGTGTCCGAGTTGCATGATGATCGCCTCCAAACAATTGGTTATGTTGTACAAGAAATCGAAAGAAAACTCACGAAACATCTAATGATTTCCTCACATCATACCAGTAAACTAGAAAAAACGAAGATAGTATGTAAGATCACCTAACAAATTGTTCGAGTTAAGGAGGCAAAACTTGAAACAACAATCGCTCTTGAATCAATCAACGACGGTCCAATCCATACTTGATTGGCTGCATACTTTCGGTAAATCGAGTGATACAGGGAATACGAGGCTTCTTTATTCAAACGATTGGATGAATGCCCAGAATGCGTTATTTGACCAATTCCAGCAATCAAGCTTAACGCCGTACTTTGATGATGTAGGGAATTTATTCGGAAGAGTAGAAGGTATAAACAGAAATCATAAAGAAGCCATACTCGTTGGCTCCCATATTGACACGGTGATTGACGGTGGTAAATACGACGGGGTGTATGGCATTGCCGCTGCTTGGATTGCGGTCAGGGAACTTCTTGAACAACACGGAAGACCACTTCAAACGATTGAAGTCGCTTCATTGTGTGAAGAAGAAGGCAGTCGCTTCCCTTTAACATTTTGGGGGTCAGGAAATATAACAAACAAACATAAACAGATTGTATCGACTGAAATTGTCGACCACGAAGACGTATCATTGTACAGTGCAATGATTGAAAAAGGATTCGGGCTCGGTCGCTATCCACAGCCTTATCGAGGAGACTTGTCACACTTTTTGGAAGTGCATATCGAACAAGGCTGTGTCCTCGAGCAAGATCATCAAGACATCGGCATTGTACAAAGCATCGTCGGACAGCGTCGCTACACGATTGTCGTGAATGGCAAGAGTGATCATGCCGGAACAACACCGATGAATCGAAGAGTCGACGCCATGGAAAGTGCTGCAAGTCTTATGACTTCGTTTACTCAGATCGCTCGCCGTCTAGATGACGACTTAGTGAGTACTGTCGGTAAAATTGAAGCGAAACCAAATACCCCAAACGTCATTTGTCATCAAGTGACGTTTTCACTCGACGTTAGACACCCGAGCGTTACAACCCTTGAATTGTACGAACAGGAAATGAACACCCTTATTGCTCAATTAGAGCGAGAAAAACGAGTTAACGTACATGTGAACCGATGGACGAACGTCAAACCAGTCAATATGGATGCTTCACTTGTTGAACTTGCCTATAAAGAGAGCGAACGACTCAACTATCAAACGAAATTTATGCACAGTGGTGCTGGACATGATGCTCAAATCTTCGGGACTCATTGTAAAACGTCGTTATTATTTGTCCCAAGCAAAGATGGCATTAGCCACTCACCGAAAGAGTTCACCGCAGAGCATCATTTACGTGCAGGCGTTGACGTCTTAAAATCAATGATTTATACACTTGCCTACGAGAAAAGGAGCTCTTATCATGACGAATCATCTCTCTCCTAAACGAACGATTATGACACCTGGTCCGGTTGAAGTTGACCCCGTCGTATTGCGAGCAATGTCTGCTCCAATTCTTGGTCAGTTTGATCCTGCGTTTACGAATATGATGAATGATACGATGCACATGCTTCGTTCACTGTTCCAAACGAAAAACCGTTGGGCTTTTCCGATCGACGGCACGTCACGATCAGGGATTGAATCTGTACTCGCAAGTGTGGTATCCCGTGGGGAAACAGTCCTTATTCCTGTGTACGGCCGTTTCGGTTATCTATTGCAAGAAATTTGTGAACGGTATGGGGCAAATGTTGTCACGATCGAGCAACCTCAAGGCACTGTCTTCTCACAAACAACGATCATTGATGAGATTTATCGCATTCGCCCCCATGTCGTTGCAATTGTGCATGGCGAAACGTCAACAGGATGTATGCAACCGATCGATCAGATCGGTCAGGCTTGCCTTAATGTGGATGCGTTATTTATTGTTGATGCGGTTGCAACAATTGGAGGCACAGAAGTAAACGTAGATGAGTGGCAAATTGATGCTTGTATCGGCGGTACACAAAAGTGCTTGTCGGTTCCTTCTGGCATGGCACCGATTACGTATAACGAACGTATTGAAAGCGTGCTACAAAAAAGGAAAAAAATCGAACGTGGAATTGCAACCGACGATGACTTGCAAACACCTCAACAAAACAACATCATTCCGAGCAATTACTTTGACTTGAGCCAACTTCAAGAGTATTGGGGTCCAAGACGACTTAATCATCATACGGAAGCAACGTCGATGCTCTATGCACTCCACACTGGTTTAACGATGGTACTGAATGAGGGATTAGAAGACCGCTTTGAACGTCACCGCACTCATGAAGCCGCTCTTATTGCAGGCATTCGTGCTTTAGGTTTAACGTTGTTCGTTCAAGAAGACTATAAACTGCCTGTCGTTACGTGTGTTAACGTTCCAGAAGGCATTGATGCAGATCAAGTTCGCGCTTTTATGCTTGAGCATTTTGGCGTTGAAATTGCAAGTTCCTTCGGATCATTACACGGGAAAATTTGGCGAATTGGAACGATGGGAGCAAGTTGTCGAAAAGAAAATGTCCTTTTCGTACTTGCAGCACTAGAAGCTGCGCTCACTTACTATGGCGTTAATTTATCTAGAGGAAATGGTGTTCAGGCAGCGCTCACCTATTACGAAAATCAAGCCAGCAACAAGGAGCGTGTGTAGATGTGTATGATCTCATCATAAAAAACGGCGTTGTTGTGTTGCCACATGAAGTGAAGAATGTCGACATCGGCATTCAAGATGGAAAAATTGTTGCCTTATCGCCATCCCTTCAAGTAGCAAGCAGCCCCGTCTACAATGCTGAAAACTGTTACGTGTTGCCTGGTGTCATTGACGCCCATGTTCATCTCAATGAGCCAGGACGGGATCATTGGGAAGGGTTTACGACTGGATCACAAATGCTCGCCGCTGGGGGTTGTACAACGTACTTTGATATGCCGCTAAACAGCATTCCTGCAACGGTTAACGAGAACGCTTTTCATGAGAAGAAAAAAATCGGTAGTGAAAAATCGATCAATGACTTCAGATTATGGGGCGGACTAGTTCCAGGTAACCTTTCTGAACTTGCTTCCCTCCATAATCTCGGCGTAATTGGCTTTAAAGCCTTCCTATCACCATCAGGAACAAAAGAATTCAATCACACAGACGATCAAACATTACTAGAAGGCATGCGGGAAATCGCTCGCTTAGGGAGCGTCCTTGCCTTACATGCAGAAAGCACACCGATCATTGAGCACTTAGAACGTAACGTGAACATTGAAGATCAGGTTCAAGCATACTCTCACATGCGCCCTATTATCGCTGAAAGTGAGGCAGTCAAACGCAGCTTATCATTCGCTGAACTAACCGGTTGTGCCTTGCATTTCGTCCATATCAGTAATACGAGTACGCTACAACTCATTCAAGAAGCCAAACAACAAGGACTCGATGTGACCGTTGAAACGTGCCCCCATTACTTATTGTTCAATGATCAAGCGATGTATGAACAGGGGGTGCACGCAAAGTGCGCGCCACCGTTACGTAATGAAGAACACCGAGAGCGACTCGTTCAAGCACTCGTAAATGGACAGATTGACTTCGTTGCATCGGACCATTCACCAAGTCCAAATACGTTAAAACAAACAGGCAATTTCTTTACTGCTTGGGGTGGCATTAATGGAGGGCAATTTACGTTGCTTAGTTTACTTGAACTTACGGAAACGACATCATTAACCATCCAAGATGTCGCCCAGTTAACAGCTACAGCACCTGCCTCACGCTTCAAACTTACTCGTGATCGTGGAAGTATTGAAGAAGGAAAGCTCGCAGATCTTGTTGTCGTTAACAAGAACGAATATGATGCTGTCACAGAAGAAACGTTACACTCTAAGCATAAAGACAGCCTCTACCTCGGACATCGATTTCCTCATCGAATTAAAGAAACCTTCTATCGCGGTCAATCGATCTACAAAACTAACCGTCCGTAAATTTACGGACGGTTAGTTTTGTTTTCTAATTGCCGCTCGTACGGCACGTTTAATTCCTTCATACCCTGTACAGCGACAAATATTCCCGGACAATCCTTCAACAATTTGCTCATCATTAGGCTCAGGATTTTCTAAAAGAAGTGCCTTTACAGCCATGACCATTCCAGGTGTACAATACCCACACTGAAAACCGCCTTCTTCCATAAATGCAATTTGGATTGGATCTAGCGACCCTTTCCCAACGCCTTCGATCGTTGTCACAGAAGCTCCTTCTACTTGATACGCCATGAGTAAACAAGAATTAACGAGCTCTCCATTCACTAACACAGAGCACGCTCCGCAACGACCAATTCCACATGATAACTTCGTTCCAGTTAAGGATGGTTCACCATGACGGAGTACGTCGGTCAGTCGATCAGTTTCATTCGCCTGAATAGACACACGCTCACCATTTAATGTCATGCTAATCATTTGTGGCTTACAATCGGTTGCTCGTTCCACCACGTAGCACCTTCCTTCTCTATAGCCTGAAGAATCGTTGAAGGATCAACAGGTATTTTGTTTATCCAAATGCCGAGTGCATCATGAATTGCTTTCGTAATTGCGGGAGCGACAGCTACGGTACCGATTTCACCGACGCCTCGTGGTCCGTGTACATCTCCATCCGGTAGCTTCTCAATGGCATCCACCGATAACCTCGGTACATCGGAAATTGTTGGCAACATGTACGTATCAAAGTTCGGTTTCAAATAGTGCCCTTGCTCCATTCCCATGTCTTCCATAATCGAGTAACCAAGACTCATCACACCGCCACCTTCAATTTGACCTTTATAGCCAAGCTCATTAACGACCTCACCTGCACTAATCGCTTGATGTAAATGAGTAACATTCACTTGGCCGGTAAGAAGATCAACTTCAACGGCTGCTAAAACCCCTGCAAACGTGTACAAATAATGCCCACCGTCAACTTCATCTGGTGTTGTCGGAAAATCAAACGATGTCTCTACGACAACATTCGCTTCACTTGTTACTTGTTCACGTAACGACCGATACGTGAGTACTTGCTCCTCGCCCTTGTAAATCCCACCGGTCCCTAAACATAGATCATTCACTGGCTCATCCGTAATTAATGCAGCTTGTTCACAAAGTTTCTCTTTAAACTCCTGCTTCATTCGCTCAAGGGCGTGCCATACCATACTCGTCCCTCGGGATGCCGTTGTTGAACCTGAATGTGGAACTCGGTTCGTATCACCAATCGTAATTGTAATGTCGTTTTCATCACAATGCAGTGCTGCTATTGTTAATTCTTCAATGACCGCAACGATTCCTTGACCGACCTCTTCAAAGCCAAAAGAAACGTCGATTTTTCCCTCATCGCTTAAGGATAACCTTCCTCCGGCACCGTCTAAACGCCCAAAGCCCAATCCCCCACCGTGCATGGCCATCGCAATCCCTACACCTGTGCGAACAAACGGAAGGTCTTTTTTAAATTCAAGTTGGTCTTTTAATCGTTCGACATTCTCAAGCACGTCACTTGCACCGGTTGTCGGTACGATCCGCTGCTCGAGTGGTCCTAGATCATGCTCACCACGCAAATTCAACTTGCGTAATGCCAATGGGCACATCCCTACCTGCTCAGCAAGACGATCCATTTGATTTTCTAGGGCGAACGTAATTTGGTTACCCCCGAACCCTCGAAACTCTCCAGACACGGCATTGTTCGTCAACACCGATGTGCCATCGACCGCTACGTGTTCGAAACGATACGGACCTGCACTATGTTCTACTGCGAAATCCAATATTGCGGGTCCAAGCGTTGCATACGGACCTGTGTCAGCAACGATTTTGACATCGTGCGCGATTACTTTTCCCGTTTCATCTGCCCCTGTTTTAATCGTAATTGCCATCGGATGCCGCTTAATGCTTGAAATGACTGATTCAGCACGGGTTTGGTGGAGTTTTACCGGTTTGTTCGTTTTTAGTGCCAAAAGCGCTGCGTACGGTTGAACGTTTAATTCATCTTTCCCTCCAAATGATCCTCCCATCGGGCTTGAGACGATGCGAATGCTCTCTTTAGGTAAATCAAGAATACGAGACAATTGAAATTGATCTTTAAAACCGTGTTGCGTACCCATATAGACCGTAATACCACCATCTGCCTCAGGTACGACAACACCACCTTCAGTTTCCATATACGCATGCATCTGTCTTGGAACGTGATACGTTTCTTCAACGACCGCCGTACAGTGCTTAAATCCTTCGGCCACATCCCCTTTTGTAAAACTCTTTTTATACAACACATTTCCGTCATCACGCAGTTTTGGTGCGTCTTTCGCTAAGCTTTTCGCTGGATCATCAAGTACAGACAAAACATCGTATGTTACATCAATACGTTTTATCGCTTCTTCAGCGACTTCTACGCTTGTCGCAGCTACAGCCGCAACCGCATCACCGATAAAACGTACGGTCTCATCACAAAACACAGGTTGATCAGGAGTAATAATACCAAAGCCATTGACACCAGGTACGTCTTGGTGTGTAATGATTGCTTTAACGCCTGGAAGCTCTTTCGCACGCTCTGTACAGATCGAACGAATCCGCGCGTGAGGATATGCACTTCTTAATACTTTCGCATACAACATTTCTGGAAAAGTTCGGTCGGTTAAATACGCTAACTGTCCTGTCACTTTGTCGTTCCCATCCGGTCGTTTGCGTGATTTACTCAAGAGATCCCTCCATTCTGTTAATCAATTCTGAGATGAATAGATTCTTCGTAACCATGCGTTGATACGTCGTTGCTGTTTTGATACGTGCCAATTCTTCATTTAAAGATTCACTCACCTTTTGAATGACACTCTTCGTTAGTTTCTGCCCTCCGAGTACTCGTTCGGTTGTTGGTAAACGAATTGCAGTCCGCTCTCCGTCACTGAAGACAAGACGTACGTTGCTTTGAACACGTTGTTTGTCGATGCTAATCATGCTTGCAACAGTTAACTGTGACTTCGAAAATGACTTTCGAAAGCCAACCTTTTGATAAAAAAATGATTCAATCTTTTCTTTCGGTATATGAATCTGTGTAACGATAGGCTCATTTACTCTTAATGAAAGGAAGTCCGTGACCGAAACGGTCCGTTCTCCATTTTCTTCAACGATCGATACCGTTGCCCCGAGCGCAATTAATGCCGGAATCGTATCGCCACACATATACATCAAATTCCCACCGAGTGTGGCCCGGTTTCTCACCGCCTTAGACGCGACTGTTGGAATCACGGTCTGTAAAAGCTCGACGCTTGCACATTGATTCAGTGGTGTCGCCGCCCCTATGAGTACATAACCTTCTGTCTCTTCAATTCCAAATAACGATGAAATACGCTCCAAACTTATCAATTGTTCAGGCAACTCGTTGCCTTGCTCACGTTCTAATTGAATGAGGGTACCACCAGAAATAAACCGACTAGAATTAGGAAATTGCACCTTTAACGCTAGAGCTTCTTCAATAGAATGTGCGATTCGGACTACGGTATTTGCCTTTACGGTATGTTCTGTTGACTGATTAACCATGTATACTGTTCCTCTGTATCAATGTCATACGCTTCCCTGCTTTCCTTTATATTGAGACTCATTCCAGTAAGTGTCGGCAATAGTCTCCTGGCACCGACATCACCTTCAAGCTTCATTAAGTCTGGAAAGACTTCTTTCGAAAATAAAAGTGGCGGTTGTGTGCGCCGCTCCGCATTTGTACCGATATACTGAATACGCTCTCTTGTCGCAACCTCCATCATCGTATTTAGATGATGCATTCGTAGAAATGGTTGATCGGCCAACATAATCATCACTGCATCTGCACCACGTGTTACCGCAGCTTTAATCCCAGTAACGATTGAATGCGCCTGCCCTAAATGAGCATCACAACACGTGACGGATTGGAATTGAACTTCACATGACGAATCGACCCATTCTAGACGATCTTCCGCTCGTTTTACGATCAAGACTTCATCAAGATTACTTTGAAGTGCGACTTTTAATGCAACCGAACCGAGTGTTGTATTGAACAATGGGAGGGCTAATTTGTTTCTTCCCATTCTTGAGCTACTTCCCGCTGCTAAATAGATGCCGATTGTGTATCCCATAGCGAACGTCGGTCGTCTCCTTTTTGTTCTTCTTCAATTAACTGTGCGACCACACTGATTGCAATTTGTTCTGGCCCTTCAGCGCCAATTGACAGTCCAAGTGGCGTCGTAATGGTGGGCGGAATAACGGAAGTGCCTAGAAGTCGCCTCGTTCTTTTTTTAGATCCTAGAACACCTAAATACCGAAGCGACAAGTCTTGTAGTGAGATGACAATGTCACGGTCGTAATGAAAATGATGTGTCATCACAACAACATAATCCGTCGGTCTAAATGAAATGGTCGGGATCGTTTCTTTAGGAAACCCTATGATGAACTTTGTTGCATGAGGAAAATAGTGATCTTGGCATAGACCGCTGCGCCAATCAGTAACGATGACGTCGAACCCTGACGCTGCTGCAAACGATGCGACAGGTCTTGCATCAACATTCGCTCCGAAAAGAAAAAGTCGTGGTTTGGGCTCATATCGATGAACAAACATCTCTTGCCACATCCCACTACGTATGGGAACATCAACCGCTTGCTTCAATAATGATAATTCTCCAAAGTGATCGTTAGACGTACTTTGATACACCGTCTGTACGTCGTCTTTTTGAATCAACTTCATCACTTGGATCGCGTGACCGTTCATTAGTTCAGCCTTTACGTGCAAAAGCTCGCTTTGAAGCTTCTCAGTGAGCGGCTCAAGCAGTACGGTAACAACTCCATTACAACCACTATTGTTCACTCCCCAAGAAAATGGATCGTCACTTCGCATGTCATATTCATACACATCTGCTCCGTGATGCCAAACATGTTCAAAGCGAGCCATGATATCTTCTTCTAGACACCCCGCACTCATCACTCCTACTTGATTCCCATCAGCGGTGACGAGCATCGATGCACCTTCTTTTCGATAGGCAGAACCTTCAACATGAATAACCGTTGCCAACATCGAACGATCCTTCGACGTTTCTATATAATCTAAGATTTCATGCATGTTCTCCATTTTTCTCACTCCTTAAGTTAGCTTCACAAAAGGTTTTACTAACCAGTATAAGAAATAACACGTTGTTCTTATGATATTTAATTAGATTTTCTATCAACGATCTTAGTTTCAACTACCAATATTACCCATCGTATCGCTCGTCTAACGACTCGTCATTGGTTAGATTAACTAAATGGAGGGACGGTTTTTGTATCATTTTGTACAAAAGATCGGCTTCCTTTTGCTTTACCATCACAACGTACAACACGTCGTATGCTCTTCCATCTGTCACTTTTCAATCGCTCATGGAAGATGACCTTACATAAATCTTCTTACCTACGCTACATTTGAAAACAGACCCATGTTTAATGATCTATTTTTAAAGCAATCCCTTCTAACGCGTTTTCACCATTAATAAACTGCTTGTATATCATATAGTAATGGAGGGATTCGGATTATGATCGGTGAAGATGTTATGATTCGCATTATCGACCGAATGCCCGATTGGACATTCGCCGTGTTGTCCATCCTCTTGATCATAGGCTTAGTGCTCGGTTCATTTTATTTGAGTCGATTTGCAAAAAACGTACTCAGGGCATTAGAAAGTGAATCGTCTGCTCTTGCCATCTCTCAAGAGAATTCAACCTTAACGAGCCAAAACAATGACTTACAAGACGCCAACACCCAATACCATCACTCATTACAAAGTATCAATCATTTGTTTGAGGACCTTATTGAACTTCGAAACGATTGTCATCAAACGTACGAAGAATCTCTTGAAGTCATTAAGAAAATCATCGATACACTTCCGTTATCACTATCGAGTTCAAGAGGCGATAGTAAGCGATGCGCAGTCTGGCTCAGTAGTCCTACGACCAATACGTTAGATTTCCATACAGGAAGTTTCAATTTCCCAAAAGATTATACGAACAGCCGAAAATTAGACATCGATAATTCAACAGGCGGACGTTGTTATCGCAAAAACGAAATCATCGACCTTGATGATGTAACTGAAGATCCTGATTGGTTAAAAAATGAAGAATCTAGAGGGAATTACAAAAGCCTTATTTGCATACCTATCTTAAACTTAGGCATTTTAACCGTCGATTCACTTTCACCATTTAATCAAGAATCACGTAATATAATATGTTTATATGCGAAGTGTATTGAGCTTGCCTATCTGCAAATGTTCGATGCATTGAAATTCCAGGATGAAGAGCTAAATGGATCGTTAGACAAAAATTAAAGGTAGGGAGTTTCTGTCATGAACTATCATGATGCACTAAAGAAAATTAAAGTGCTCGATATCGCACGGCAACAAGGAATCATTAGCGAAGCTTTTTTCAAAAGGGAGAGTGATACGCTAAGAGCCTACGTTGACAAAGTGAGCAAGCAAAAAGCAGAAGATGACGTTGCAGCAAAAAACTTAATGACGGGAATCAGTACGAAGTATAAAACTGTATAATATGAAGATCATTTAAAAGCGCGATGGATCGGGACTCTCCCGTCGGAAGGATTGCCCGTCGCGCTTTTTTTGTGCCGTTTAATCATTCTAGCTTGCAACACTTCTCTTTTTTATGATGCGATTAACTGTACACGACGAATTAAAGCGTTTATTATTATTTTTGTATTATTAATTTTTAAATAATTATTGAAAGGGGTTTCCAATGGAAGCACACCGAAATCGTTGGCTTATCGCCCTCTCTGCGATTGCCATTCATTTGTCGATCGGCTCAGTGTATGCGTACAGCGTTTATCAAAACCCGATTAATGATTCTCTCGGATGGGCGATTACGTCTGTTACGCTTGCATTTACGGTTGCGATTTTCTTTCTTGGGATGAGTGCCGCTTTTATGGGGAAGTTCGTGGAACGTAACGGTCCCAAGAAATCAGCACTCATATCAACCGCTCTGTTCGTCTCAGGGACATTTGGTGCGGGCTTAGCTATTCAACTTGAAAGCATTGCCATGTTTGTTTTCTTTTACGGTGTTGTTGGTGGAATTGGACTCGGAATCGGATACATATCGCCCGTCTCAACGCTCGTTAAATGGTTTCCCGACCGGCGCGGACTCGCAACTGGAATGGCCGTTCTCGGTTTTGGTGCTGGTGCGTTAATTACGAGCCCGTTTGCAGAATTTCTTATGAATCAAACGTCCATTCATATGACCTTTAACATTCTCGGTACGCTTTATCTCGTCTTAATGGTCAGTGGTGCGAGCTACCTTTCACCGCCTCCTGAAGGCTGGAAGCCAGAAAACATGAAAACCGATTCTGAACGTAAACAGCCGCGTACCGTTGCCGTCGATCTGGCACAACTTACGGCAAACGAAGCGCTTCGTACCGCTCGCTTTTACTTTCTTTGGGTGATGATGTTCATTAACATCTCTGCAGGGATTATGTTGCTTGCGGTTGCTGCCAACATGACAGAAACGATTACCGGTGCAACTTCAGCATTCGCAGCGACTGTCGTTGGAGTGATGGGCTTCTTTAATGGAATTGGTAGAATTGGTTGGGCTAGCTTTTCTGATTACATCGGTCGAGCGAATATGTACATCATTTTCTTTATTATTCAACTCGGCGCCTTTATCGCCTTACCGTTCACAACGAACGAAATCGCCTTCTCCATTCTTCTTTACTTGATCATGACGTGTTACGGTGGTGGATTTGCATGCCTTCCCGCTTTTATCGGCGACTTGTTCGGTACAAAGCAACTCGGTGCGATCCACGGCTACACACTTACCGCCTGGGCAATGGCAGGCATTGTTGGTCCAATGGCTGTGAGTCTTACGTTTGAACGTACAGGAGAATTTACATCCGCATTCATTTTGTTTACGATTCTGCTCGCAGTTGCACTCGTAACCGCCATCTTAATGAAGATCAATATTAAACGGGTAAAATCGCAAAAAGTGGATGCTGACTCTTCGGTTAGTGCGTAATCTCTAAATGATGGTCACTAGCACGAACAAAACAAAGGTGAAACGATGCATTATCATTCAAAGAAGAAAAAAATTCGAGGCTGGAAGCGGCATAAGCGAAAGATTGATCGGTGGAAACGTCATGCAATGACGTTCCCGTTCGATGAATTACACGCACACAAACGAACATATGTTAAATTAACCATTCATCCTTTTTACATTTCCTTTGAAGGGAAACTACCCGCTTGGTTTGTTCGGGAAGTATTCGATGCGGTGTTGGACGTGTATCATTCTTGGCATGAACAACTTCAATTGTTACACGAGCCGTACGATTTAATGGTTTGGTTATTTGACCCAGATTTCATGAAGTCGCAAGTCGTCGTTTCGTATCGTGATTGCCTCCATTTTTATGACCAAACGTTCGAACAGCGAGAGCAACAACGAGCGTTTCCTACTGACAAATTCGTAAACGATCCGATGAAGGTGAACGATATGAACTGGCAATTGTGCATTCATACGACCGATTGGACGAAAGAAATTTTTGACGGATGGCTCGAGGATGACCTCATAACGAGACAAGAATTAGATCGTTACAAACGAAATGTCTATGAAACGATGGTTCTTTCAAACGGAGATCTCCTCTACTTGATTGACTCCGGGAACGTTTGGATTGGCAAACACACACAGGAAGGATGAGGGGTCCCATGCAGGTCATCCAATTAACCGATAAGAACGAACAATTCAATGAGGCCGTTGACCTTTACTGGAAAACATGGGGTGAAGAAGGCGGCAAAGTTTTTTATGAAGATGCGATGGTTCATAGCTTACAAGACCCTTCTGGACTTCCGAGCTTCTACGTTGCGATTGATGATCGAAACGCCATCATCGGAACGTATGCGCTTCTTCGAAACGACTTAAACAGTCGTCAAGATTTGCGCCCTTGGCTAGCGTGCTTATACGTAAGCGAAGACCATCGCGGCCAGCAATTAGGAGCTAAATTACTCGAGCACGGCTTAAAAGAAGCCGCAAATCGAGGCTACGGCTCGTTGTACCTTACCTCTGACTTAGAAGGCTATTATGAAAAGTATGGCTGGAAGCAAATCGGCTTAGCGTACGGTCCATCTGGAGATTCCATTCCATTATATGAAAACCATACAAATCAATACTAGTTGGAGAACGGAGCGTCTATTTTGACGCTCTTTTTTGTGTTCTCAGAAAGTCGTATACTTCACACCTATGAAGATCGTCATCAAAAGCGCTTACATGCGTTTACAACCTAACAAATGAAGAGAGACGACCTATTGTAGTGCTTCTCATAGTCGTGTTAATTTATGTCATGATGACGTATTGTTCTTGAGTTATGAATGACACCTCTAAATGAATGCTCTTCGTATGGAACACCTTCCAATGCTTTACCGCTGGAACTGGACCTCTAGCACGTTTTTAGATTTATTAACAATCACCACCGATTTTCAGACGAACCTAGACTAGACAAATAGGAGTGGGATTTTTGACGAAAAAAAGATACATCTCTTTCGACCTCGCACGGGGGCTTATGCTACTACTCGTCGCCCTAGCGCATGCACAAATCTTCTTGAGTGGTACCATCCTTACTCGCCCCGAAAGTGGTGGGTTCATCGATACGATCCTCAATTACACTTCGGTTCTCTTTGTTGATAACCGCGCTCGCGCAATGTTTGCCTTATTATTCGGTTACGGAATTACGCTCGTCATCCGTAGTTACATGAAGCGAGAAAAATCTAGACTCGATATACGACGTTCAATAAATCGTAGAGCCATCGCTCTACTTTTCTTCGGGTTCGTTCTCTCAGTCATTATTGGCGGAAAAGACATACTAGCCATTTACGGTGCAGGATTATTACTTGTTCATTGGTTCTTATATCGAAGTGATAAAACACTCGTCAGAGCGATGATCGCTCTCACCATCGGATTTGCCTTACTACTGCCAATCTTTTGGGGCAACATGGCTTCTGTTGGCATGGAAAACATGTTCATGACAGGTGACGGTTATTGGGAAACGATGCTCAATCAACTCGTCATGTTCTTCACTGGCGCTCCGCTGTTCGGGAACTTTGCACTGCCTGTCATTCTATCCATTATGCTAGGCATTTGGTTTGGTCGAAAAGGCTTGTTGAATGAAGATCCAAAACACCGCTCCCTCCTAAAAAAAATTGCAGTTGGCGGTATTCTCATTTCAATCATCGGTGCGATCCCTCATGCTCTGCACAGTAACGGGGTCATCACGATCGAACAACCGAGCCTATTCGGAATCATCTTTACGATTCACATGATGAGCGGGATCGCTGGAGGGTGTGGTTATGCAGCACTGTTCGGACTCGTCGGACCACATTTAAAGAAGACGAATCCGGTCGTAACAGGGATTACAGCACTCGGAAAACGCTCACTCACTTTCTTTATCGTGAATGAAATCTTGCTGATCGTTCTCCTCTCACCAGCAGTCTTCGGGTTAGCTAGTACGTTAAGCATTGCACAAGTATGGATACTTACATTCCTTGTATGGTTATCATCTGTCGCGATGGCAACCATTCTCGAGCGAAAACAAAAAGCAGGCCCGTTCGATTTCCTTTTCCGTAAATTTGTTTATCGTTAAGCGATTAACCCTACCATAGAATTGCTATGGTAGGGTTTTAATTTGTGTTCTTAGATTTAATTCGTCAGTGCTTCAACTTCATGCTGAATACCTTTCGCTTTCTTTCTTTCATTAATTACTCTTTCATCACTCACATTCGTACTACCTACGAATGAAGATCATGAATAATGTACAGCAGATGATAATGGGAAATGTTTAACCACAGAAGCCATTTCTGAATAATCCCACGTAAAATGATCAAGATAGTGCTATGAACACTCCTGCCTCTTTAAATACAAACGCTCTCTTTATCTCTTTGTTCATTTTTAGCAATTCTACCTTATTGAGTTTGCCTTACAACATTGCCCCTGATGTGGGCCAAGAGATTTGGTGGATCCCATTAGTCGGTTGCTTCATTGGCTACTTGTTAATTGTAGTCGTATCGTATTTATTCAAGACGTTACCGGACTATGATTTAATCACAAGTCTAAAGAACTCATTTGGTTCTAAGGCTTGTATGATCTTAGCCGTATTGTTTCTCTTCCAACCTGTATCGTTACTCGTTTCTCACTTAAACTATTTTGGGCTATTTATTAATAACACGCTACTCGATGGCACACCGCACATCGTGGTCCTGATCCTATTGATGATCATTATTGTGTACGCGACAATCTCAGGCTTCACTACAATTGTGACTACGTCGACACTCGTAGGTCCTTTCGTTCTGTTATTAATTATTTTAACCTTACTTGCCTTTGTACGAGACATAGAATTTGATAAGTTTTTGCCGATGTTCCAGTATCCATACGATCACTACGTAAATTCAGTAGGCTTTTATTTAATAAAAAGCGTGATCGACAACATTTTAATCCTTTTTTACCTTTATCCTCGCCATGCTTCGAACTTCAAAGGGACAATTAAAGGAATTAAAATCGGTTACTTGCTTTCCGTGATTATTCTGGCACTCCTTAATTTCTTTACCATTAATTCTCTTGGACCGAAATTAACGAGCATGGAAGTTTTCCCTGCATTTCGCACGATGCAGAATTCAGGAATGTTAAGCGATGCATTTGCGTTAAAATCTTCGCTTTTTGTGATCTGGTATTTCACGATGTTCTTCTCCTTATGTGTTTACAAACACGTGATTTCAGACGTGTTGCGCTCCATCAACGTTAAGCCATCAAAAACGCTACAAATCATTACAGGAGCAATCATCGTTGTTGTCGCAGCATACTACACCGCGAATACGATTGAAGAAATCGAATTTTATCGTTCATGGTCCATTTATATTTCAATCGCATCGTTCGCTCTGTTTTTCATACTTTTATTGCACATGAAACTAAAGAATCGAAACATTGAATACGGTGTCACGAATCATCGTTAACAGAAGAAAGACCTACGTACAATACCGTAGGTCTTTCTTCTGTTAACGGATTTAATTTCCTTCCTCAATCCGCTTAATCACTGTTGCTTGTTGCGCCCGTGTAATCGGATGATTCGGATTCTTGCCGTTAAATATGCCTCTCTTCGTTAGATCCTCCCAAGCGTCTTTGTGCGTGCTAGCCACAGTTTGAGAAGGTTCTGCTAGAATGCCTTTTGATAATACACCTAGCGCGTCACTAACCGTTAGCTTACCTGCTTTATACGCATCTAGTTCATTTTTGTTACCGTGTCGATTGATCACAGCTTCGAATTGTTCTTTTCCTGATGACCACTGGAAATCTTCCGCTTTCACATACATCACCTCTTTTTGTTTTGGTTCATGCACAATTGATTTCACTTCTTCTCTTTGGGCAATGAGCTGCTTAAATCGTGCCCATGGAAAGTTTCGTCCAGGGCAACTCGTCTGCCCTACATCACTATGACGATACACATCATTTGCTGTTAACCCGTGCTGATTCATTAACTTTTTGACTTCTTGTACAAATTTCAAAAACAGTGTCTCATCCATTTGTTCACGATCATAATTCCCTTCAACACAAACGCCTAAGGAATCGCTGTTGTGGTTGGCCGCATGGGCACCTACATTTAAGCCTCGCAACTCATAGAATTCATGGTTTTTTTGCAGATAATAATTGTATCCAGCCCCTGACCATCCTTGGTTGCGATGTTGGTTGTGGATTTGCAGATACGAGTATCTCACGGCGGCAGGATGATGAATGATAATACGTCTAACTTTACGAATAGGAGTTAAATTCCCCCACCTTAAAATCGTCGGTTTGATCATTTTCATGACTCCTTTTGTTTAGTAACATAAACCACTGATTCCGCTAGATCAGAGAATGCTCGTGTTAGTATATGAACACTCTTCATTGCTTGTCACTCTTGTCTAGGTTGATTAGGATCAAGCCAAAATAAAAAAGCACCACGAAGGTGCTTCACTTACTTAATCACTTTATGATAATAATCGATAAATGCCGTTACTTGATCTTTTTGATCTCTTAGATTCTCAAGACTTTTTTCTGCATACGTGACGTCAGGATCTAAACTTTTGATCACATCCGTCAGATCTTGCACAAAATGATTATGTACCGAAAAATACAATTCAATATGATGATGCTCCATTTGTATATTGTTTGCATAATAGATCTTCGTTTTGGAAATCTCATTTTGCGATATACTTAAAAATTGGGCAGAAAGAATGTAGTCACAATCACTTACATGCTTACCATAAGTTAATGATTCTAACGATAGTTCTGCGAATTTAAAAGAGCTCGTAATTAAGCTTTTTAACATATCTAGTTGTATTTTATCATTTTCCAAGATTACCACTCCCATAGTTATATTTTATCATTCAAATTTATGAATATAACAGTTATGAAGGAGGATTAATCATTTCGATAACAAAGAGCTACAACCATAATCAATAATGCGTCGTTATGGAGGATTTTTTGATGATTTTCATCGTTCTTAAGCGTACGCATGCATCATTCTTTGTCTTCTTTTTTGCGCTGATAGGATATTTTCTACTCTGAGGCTTCTAACAGCTTTCTTATTATGGCACCAAACGAACACGTTCTCTTCATTCATTCGTCGCACAGTAACAAGTCTTTGACTGAGGGATCCATCTTTTGCCTCATAAATGATTTGTATAGGCATACTTGTAGACCTTGAATGTTGAAGGACATACTTGCTCATGAAGCGACTCCCTTCACTAAGATCTTCAGTGTTCTTGGTCGATCATACTCCCACGTGACATAACCTTGTTCTTTCAAACGAATGAACAGCGTATGGACGGACGATTGAGATTTCAATCCTAACAGTTCTTTTAATTCACGAAATGTAGGAGAAAACCCGTTCTCATCAATAAAAGCAATCGCAACTTGTAACGCTTCCTTTTGTCGTTTCGTCATCTCATCACTCCGTTCATTTACTTAATCATATACGAACATACATTCTAATTCAAGACTTTTCACGAACTTTTGTTCGTGTATATTTTCCCATTTATAATCGCAAGCTTACTAGTAACCAAAAGTGGTGAAAACGAAGTAAGGGGGTCGATCTCATGTGCGGACGATTTACGTTCTTTGAGCAACTTCAGTCGCTCCAAAAGCATTTTAATATAACGATCACAGCACTCGATGAGTATCAGGAAAGTTACAATGTTGCGCCGACTCAACAAGTCGTTACGGTACGTAACGATGGACAACAAAACCGTTTAGGAACCTTACGCTGGGGGTTCATTCCATCGTGGTCTAAAGATCCTAAAATCGGATACAAAATGATCAATGCTCGAGGAGAAACCGTTCATGAAAAAAACAGCTTTCGCACTGCATTTAAGAAACGCCGTTGCATTATACCCGCTTCAGGGTTTTACGAATGGAAAAACATTGATGGTAAAAAACAGCCCTATCACATTCAATTGAAAAACGGTGATCCGTTAGCATTTGCAGGGTTGTGGGAGACATGGAGTGATAAAGACGAAACGATCCACAGCTGTACCATCATCACGACCGAAGCAAATGAACTAATGAGAGACATCCACGACCGTATGCCTGTCATCCTCACACCAGCTGACTATGAAGCGTGGTTAGACCCTACAATGACCGATTCGGAGTATCTGCTTAGCTACTTAGAGCCCTACCCTGCTGGAGATATGATTGCCTATGAGGTATCTACAGATGTTAACAGCCCGTACAACAATCATGCGAACCTTATTAATTCGTTATAACTACGATTCAAAAAAAGCACCCACATCGGGTGCTTAATTCGTGATTAATTGTGTTGGCACATCATCTTCCTCGACTTCATCGTATGTGATGACATGATCTTCTTTTAAGGTTAATTGCAAATAAGCACCTTCTTGCAATTCACTTAGAGCGGTAAATTCGATTTCTTTCTCCTCATCACCGTCTTTGTGTATAGCCGGAAGTTCATAATAGACGCTACCACGTTCGTCTTCCTCTAGTATTCCTGATGCATCTACTTGTACATACCAATACTCTTCTTCGATAAATGGGTTAATGTTCGCCCGTGTCATATCGGTTAACGATTGATATAAACCGACTAGGGCTGCAATCATTAAAAATGCGCCAATGCTCACACCGATAATCGCCTTTCTCATAATTAGCCTCCTATCGATCTTTACCTAATCGTAAATCTTTTTAATCGTTGATTAAATGGATTCTTCTTACTTGCCCTTACAATGTTGTAAGATCGTAGGTAGTGAAGGTAAAATGCACGGTGGAATAAAGCTACATCATATTGTGATAAAAGGAGCTTACTTTGTATGAGGAAGCTATGGCTATGGCTCGTGACAATCGCAGTCTTAATAGGTGTACTAACATTAACTATAAACTTCATTAATCAAACGACTTTTGATCACATTATCACGAACACGAAAGAAGAATACGGGGAGTTCAGCCAACTACTTATCTATGATCACTCTTCAGAAATGTATGCAACAGAGGAATTTGCAAGACTTGAAGAATCAGAGGAAATCAATAGCTTTTTGAACCTTGCTACTGAAATGGAATTAACGGCTATTAATCAAAAAAGAGGTGAAGAGTTGTACAGTTTCGTCGTTTTTTTCGAAGAGACTCAGAGTCGGCTCATCTTTTATATTAATAAGGATACCATGTCGTTAGGTGGGCAGAATTACGAATTACGACAAGAGGATAATGATCTTATCAAAGCAATTAAATCCTTGGATCTTGCTTGGGAAAGGATTGAATTGAATTGAATTGAATTGAATTGAATTGAATTAGGTAGATTTGAGCCAGTGAAAGCTTTGAAGAGAATTAATGTAGTTTGTAAACTATCAATTACATAGATCTTTGAAAACTGAACCACTTTCACTTTTCATCTAATATAAATTTCCTTCACCTTACAATATGAACCTTCTTATTTCAATGAATTCCCCGTGTGACTCTGATACAATTAATTGATAATTCTTTCATTGATTGAGGTGTCCTTATGATAAACGTCGGCAACATATTATTTCCACTCGTTATTTGGGGAATTAGCTTGTACGTCTTATATTGGATCATTCGTATCGCAGTAAAGCACGGAATGCAAGATGCTAATAAAAGTTAGGTATGACAGGCAGATTCCATAAGAAGTAATCAATTGTTGAAAAAGCGCTAGTTCAGGTGAAACTGGGCTTTTTCATTAGGTTGGTAGAGCTAGTGTTCTTTGACTGTACTGGTATAAGTATTCATTGTTGTTTGATGTGAGATGTCTATCACTCGCAAAACCTAAAATTCAGGAAATCTACTAATTAAATACCTTTTTTCTACACAAAAAGAGTCGATTTATAAAATCGACTCCAATCCAACTAGGCTCAGGTCCGGTTATATGAAATGTTCAACTTCCAATTCAGCTAGCTCAAAAGACTATAGAACTGTCAAATCACAACTGCAAAATCGAGGTGTTGATCCATAATCCTTAGTGAGTGTGAGTATACAATTCAAAATGTGCTCACTCTCCAATCCCTCACTAATTATGACTCGATTCTTCCAAGCGTTTTATATATTTATCATATTTCTCACTTCCAAATATACGAAGAAACACGAGAAACAAAAATCGTAAACTTGCTACAGAACTTACAATTAAGCCAACCAATAAGAGCGTTCCCGCAGTATAAATTTGATTAAGAGTTACTTCATAAGCTATATACGCTACTGTAGAAAAAATAACTGAAGCTAACCATCCAAATAAATATGGGAGCTCAAGTGGCCACCCTTTAACTCGAATTAATTTTATTGTTGTTTTTACAATGAAGATTGAGAACAAAAAATACAGCAAAGTGATTGTAACATCGATCACTATCTGCATATTAGTTGCCCCTTACTATCAATATCCATATTATATACTCCCATGAGCACTACGTGCACTTTGTAATGTGCTCCCGTAATTAAAAAGCGTTGTAGCTGTACCTATAATCGGTATTGCTTTACCAGTAGCCCTTACAATTGCCTTAACTGTTTCAAACGAGAAAGGATTTCCTCGGATTATACTCCTGAATATTTCTTCAGCCAATCCGGCTAACCCAGCTGAAACCAAGTTTCTTTCAATGCTAACTAAGTCTTGAGCGTGTGATTTGAATGTCCGATAATTAGAGTTAGAGGCCGTCGTTTGTTTCTGGTTCCCAGGGTAAATAGTGGCGTATGCTGTTCCACTCGACATTTCACTATAACGAGTTTGTGTTATTGACGAACCTCCTCTGTTCATCGGTGAAATAATCTCAGTTTCTTCATTTGGATTGAATACTATCTCTTCCCCGTCTTGAATAATTGTGATTGTTGTATCTTCATTTTCTATAATTTTTGTTTCACTTTCACTAATCAATTCTTTATCATATGTAATATCATAGGTTTTAGTTGTAATTGTATGAATGTTCGCGTCAATAACTTCGATTTCTTCTACAACCTCTATTTCTCTATCATTATCAACTTGATAACGATATGTTGAACCATCATCATTAGATTCAATAATTTCTATTTCAGATTCACTTGTAAACTCCTCCAGAACATTACCCTCAACTGAATTAAAGGTAGAAGCAGAAGTGCTTGCAGGAGCTAATATAGTTGCTGAGACAAGGGTTGCACTTAATATCCCTATAAAAGACCTTTTCATCTGAGTAATATCTCCTTTTTAATAATATATTTAATACCTCCTAAACACTAACATAAGAAAATGGCTAATTTTAAGTGAAAATTAACCATTTACTACTTATGAATTAGACATATGAGTACTTAATCATCTAATATGTTCGATCATGTAAACAACAAGTAAGGATTGAAACACCTATAAAGTAACCAGTGCTAATTCCGTGATGTACTTGCAAAAATTAGTTACAATCCTGTTGTTTGGTTTATCTTTATCATCGAATACTCGTTCCATAATAGCGTGATGACCTTCGTAATATAACTGATTTGTCTTCTCTTTTTTTAAGTCCTTACTGCTTTTGTGTGCATCAATCAAGGCTTTTACTAGCTCTACACTTGATTCGGTTTCATTCATCCTTATATCCATCTTCTCACCTCCTGTTAAAATCCGAATGAAGTTTTGCTTCGTGAACGCAACTTCCCGCGCTTCTCCATGTCGTTAGAGAATGCATAACGTGTTGCATCTATTGTGTAGTTATCTGCATCCTCTAGCTTGCTACGCACATTGCCATCTTTGTCAGTCTGATAATCAATGTTCTCAAACTTACGGGCAATGTTATTAGGCGTACGCTTTGGATCAATTACAATGGCATCCAAATCATCCAGCCATTCCTCGCCGTACTCCACGCTGTCAGGACCTTCCTTAGCTCCTTTAATGTGTTTAATGCCATGCTCTAGTTTCATCTCATCAATCGATTTCGGTTCCGCACTATCAGCAAGTATCTCTTTGTCTTCATATCCCTTAGACTTAATACCCTCAGATGCTTTGCGATTTGATAGCTTAACGTCATATATCTCGTCCATCGCATAGATCGTGCGCTTCTTCTTATCAAAGTGCCAGCGAACAAATGCAAATGGATCGCCAGCAAATCCGTAGTCAATCCCTTGGTGGATGTTATCAAAGTTGTTGTATTCTTCGTCTTCAATTCTGCGGAACTCCAAATTGTCAAACGGCACAACGCCACTACCGATTGCCTTGCCTAGATACTCCCAATCATATTTACTTTGATTACGTTCTCTTGCCGCCTCAGTCTCCTCAATAAACTGCTGTGAAATAAACGGGCAAGGTAGGTTGTGTGATGCACAAAGGTATTGTCAGCCGGTATATGGCTCTCGTACTTCTTGTTAACCCATGATTGCTTGCGTTTAGGAGGGTTGTATGAGTAAAAAACATATAAAAAAGACCATCACCCAACTCTCCACGTAAAAGTGAGTTAGTGATGGTTGTTACTTCGTCTTCTGTTTTAAACTCAGCTAGCTCCTCGACCCAAGCAATTGCAAATGGATAATTTGCCGATTTAAGTGACTTAATACGCTCTAGCTCCTGCTGCGCTCCTCGAAACATAATATAATTGCCTCTTGGGGTATAGGTAATCCTCATAGGCGACTTGTTAACTTTAAACAAGTGTGCCACTCCTTGCTCGCTAATTGCCCATTTAATCTGCTCGAACAATGATAGCTCAATCGTATTGTCAAACTTACGGATGCCAACACCGTTTACGGCTAATCGCATGAGTAATTGTACGATGATGTGAGCAATGTCTGATGACTTTCCCGATCCACGACCGCCTTTAGCTACAACATTGAGAATTTCTGGATTAAGTGCAGCTCGCCAAAGCGATCAGCGATCCGTTCACTAGCCAATTCTTCTAGCCGATTTTCGATATATACTGATATGTCAGGTTTTGTAAGGTTTTCACTACCCACAGACCTTGCAGTCTTTTTGCTATAGCCTGCTTTGATTGCCGCTTCCGTTGCATTACCTGATTCAATATAGTAGTCAGCAAACCGCCTCTGCTTCTCTGTCATCTTCATTACATATCACCGTCCTCCTCGTAATTTGTCATTATGTAAGCATAAAAAAAGCCACCGGTGTTAAGGTAGCTTAGAAGGAAAATATGATAATCGGTATCGCGATCAACAATAATTTTAAAGCCCTACTTCATCTACAGCATTTGTAGCGTAATCATTACTAAAACCTTCAAATTCTAACTGTTCTATTAAACCCGATCTTGAAAAACTTGAGAAATCTAAGTAATCTTGCGCCATTATTACTGCTTGCTCTTGCCAGTCAACATCTATCTTATCCACTGCATATGTAGCATCCTCGTTACCAAAACCTTCAAATTCTAATTGCTCTATCAGACCACTTTCTGAAAAAGCTGTAAAAGCTAAATAATCTTGAGCCATGCTCACTGCGTTTTGTTGTGATGGTGTTTCTTCCAGTTCTTCAACTTCTTCATTTTCTTCTTGGTCTGTACTTAAAGGTTCTTCATTCTCACTCTCGTCAGTGGAAATCTCTTCATGATCTCCGCTTGATTCATCTACTTCATTTTCCAATTCATTGTTCTCAATATCCTCCTCGTTTTCCGGCTCCAGTCCATTGTTCTCAACACCCTCTTCGTGCTCCTCGTTTTCATAAGTGGCATCTGCTGTTACATCGTCATTACCACCACATCCTGATAAAACCAAAGTTAATACAAAAGTAAGGAATAGTAATTTTCTCATTTTCTAACCCCCTCCACTTACATATTCGACATAAGGGACTATATACCTGCATAAATCATCAAAAACCACAACGACCAAATTTTATGATGACTTAAGTTTGTCCAGCATCTACATAATCACCCACCCACGACGGATTCGTTTGTTTTGTAGCATTAAAAAAGCACCCGAGTGGGTGCTAAACGCCTCTTCTGAATTTATTTTTTAAACTAATTCCATTTTTTCCGATAACCTCATCAAGAGTTAATGTTTCTTCAGTTTTCGGAAGGTAATACATCATTTGTTTTCGTTTTTCATCAAATATTTCTTTTGCACCCGGATCAATTTTCCGTCTAATCTCTTCAATAGGAGTCTCGTGAGCCACTTCATAACCCCCTAAGATTTGATTTCCTTACCAAATTCGACATAAGGAACTATATTCCTCCATCAATAAACAGAAAGTTCTGGTTCGATCGCAAGATGTTACGACTCTATATAAGAAGAACCGAAGTTACAAATTGGACATTTGCCTGTGTCTACTCCGTAAGAATCTGATACGTGGACTCTAATTAGATTCTTATCTTTGTCCCAACATGCTGTGCAGAAAAGACCTTCATCTACTTTGTTATGAAAATAATAAAAGTGGCCTGTTACTTTTAATGATTTACTGACGTCTTTTTCTTCTTTTAGTTTTTTTATTTCCTTATTCAGTTCATAATTTTCATGCTGCAAATCAAGTGACTTTTCTTGAACTTCTACCATCTTAAAATACAGCTCGCTATTCCCACTATCTTTCGCGAACCTTAAAGCATCTTTTACGACATTATAAAGTGCCACTTCATCACCTCTTACATAAAGATATATCTATAATGTAGCTCAAAAAAGATGAATAGTCATGAAAATTCAAAAAACCACAACGACCAACCATCGTCACTGCTTAATAGAATGGATCTCGTTTATAGGTGGCAAGCGTATGGCAATTTATTTAGATTTGTAAAATACAAACCAACGATTGCTATCTCCACGGAACCTATGAAAACTAACGTATTTCCCCCAAATTCTTCTTCGCATTCTGACAAGTATTTCTAACCTATCACTCTTTTTCATGCATATATATTCATGCCTCAATTTTTCGTTAGACTGACTTATATAGTCTATGTCACAATTAGCGATACGGTATTCAACTTCGTAATACTCACTATTCATTAATGGTATGTAAATACTCTCCCCAACCTTAATTACTGATGTGCTAACATCATGACGCCAAGATTTTAACTCATTCTCATTATCTTTTGTTAGTACAACTCTAATCCCTATATCTGCTCTAAGAATTATACCTGGTCCGTGATTAGTCACTCTCGCAAACGGGATTTTAATTGCCGGTGAGGTTTGCTTCATGCGGACCAAATTCTCTTCATATTCTGGTGTCGGTATAATTCGCGATGCACTAATCGGATCTACATCTAGGTTATACTTAACCATTTGATCTTGAACCTCAACTATAGACCGAGTATTAAGTTTTCTCTCTCCTTTTGAACGTAAGCCATAGAATATAGCTGAGAGAAAAAATGTAACAATAGAGGCCCCTACTCCAGTTAGTAATAACTCAAATAAACGCATTGTATCTAGTGTATCCATAGCTCGCTTCCCTTATTTCAATTTAATTATCATTATACAAGCAACTTAGCTATTCTACAAAAACCTCATCCCACAAAGGAGAAGAGGCTATTTGCGATTTGGTTATTAATCTTTAACTCTGCCCGATCCACGGTCTTTTGCACCGTAGACTTACACACCCCTAGATACCTTGTCGCCTGCTCCAACGAGAGCAACTCTGCCTTAACCATTACATAAACCTCACGCTCTCTCTCCGTAAGCATAGATAGAGCGTCATCGATGCGAAAATGGTTGGCCTGACTTATTTGTTTGTCCTCTGACATGTTATGCCGTAATTGCTCTAATGCGCTAGGCTCCATGTAAATTGTGCGTTGGTGCACGGATCGTCGCTCAATATCTTGCTTTGCTCCTGACCGCCTACTCGTCTCCGTCCTCTCAAACGCATACTTCAAGTCTCTGATCGTCTCGCCAATGATTTCATGCTGTGCAGTCCAAAATAAAAATAACGAACATTGAATACATAAAAGAGAGTTTTGCAACAAAAAAAGAGCCGATTTATAAAAATCGACCCCGATCCAACCCCAAGGGTTGGTATTATGTAATGTAAATGGCGTCCCAGGAGAGATTCGAACTCCCGACCCACAGCTTAGAAGGCTGTTGCTCTATCCAGCTGAGCTACTGGGACAGCGACAATTAGTATCATACCGAATAATTCATGTTTCGTCAATAATTTTACTGGATTTTTTTAGATATCTTTTCATTGCCGCATGTTTTGCGGCAATGAAAAGGTTTGCTTAGACGGAGAGTGATTCGTTACGCTCACCGGTGTTGCGATTGTAGTAGTCGATGGCTTTGACTTTGCTTTCTTCAATCGTAATGATGCAATAGGTTGGTTCGTAGCCACCTCGTGGCATTAGAAGGCTTCCTGGGTTAACGATGTGCATCTTCTCATCGATGTGATCAACGTTTGGAATGTGCGTATGACCGTATAACACGAGGTCTGCGCCTTTTTCTTTGGCTGCTGCTTGTAATGCTTGTTGATCGTCCCTCGTCACGTGCAGGAGGTGACCATGTGTTTGCCAGATCGTGAGGTTATCAATCGTTGTCATTTGAAACGACGGGAAATCGATTTCGAAATCGGTGTTGCCACGAACAATTGTAATGCCTTCTAGTAGTGGATCGTCGGTATCTAGCTCAGAATCTCCACAGTGAAACACTGCATCTACGTCAGACTGGTGTCGCTCAACAACTGCTTCTAACCACTGTCGATCACGATGTGTGTCACTCATGACAAGCAACCGTTTCATTTCCCATCGCCTCCTAAAGTGTTGACCAAAGCTCGTCCATTTTTTTCAATGCGTGACTGCGATGACTAATTGCGTTCTTCTCATCTGGCGTCATTTCAGCGAGTGATTTGCCGTGTTCTGGACTGTACATGAGTGGATCATAGCCAAAGCCGTGTTCGCCTTGCGCTTCTGTTAAGATTCGTCCTTCGCACGTTCCTTCAACCGCTTGTTCTTTTCCTGTACTAGCGTCAAAGTAGACGAGCGCACAGATGAAGCGCGCGGTACGATCTGCGTCATCAACTTCTTTTAACATGTCTAACAGCTTTTCGTTGTTTCGAGCATCGCTCTTTGGCTCTCCTGCGAATCGAGCAGAATAGACGCCTGGAGCACCATCAAGTGCATCAACTTCTAGTCCAGAATCATCCGCAAGCGCAGGTAGCTTCGTATAGTTTGATACAAATTCTGCTTTTAGTTTGGCATTTTCATAAAAGGTCGTACCTGTCTCTTCAACATCTGGGCATTCTGGATAATCGTTTAATGACTTTACATCAACTTTACCTTGAAGCATCGTTTCAAGTTCTTTCCGCTTGCCTTCGTTTTTCGTTGCAAGTACAATTGTCGTCATTACTTCTCCTCCTCACCGTCTGTTTCGTTGACGAGTTGTAACACTTGTTGTTGAATCGCAATGAGTTCTTTAATGCCTGAATCTGCTGATGCAAGCATACTTAACAATTCTTGATGCGTAAACGTCGCCTCTTCACCGGTTCCTTGAAGTTCAACAAACTCACCGCTACCTGTCATGATGACATTTAAGTCGACGTTTGCCGCAGAGTCTTCTTCGTAACATAAGTCGAGCAAGACGTTACGCTCGGAATCAAGTCCGACAGAGATTGCTGCTAATGAATCTTGAAGCGGTAGTTTTTCGATTTTCTTCTCGTTCACGAGTTTCGTAAGTGCAAGTGCCGTTGCAACGTAAGCGCCTGTAATGGATGCCGTTCGCGTGCCTCCATCAGCTTGAATAACATCGCAATCAACCCATACGGTACGTTCGCCAAGTGCCTCTAAATCTAAGACTGCGCGGAGTGAGCGTCCGATCAGACGTTGAATCTCCATCGTTCGGCCTGTTACTTTGCCTTTTGAAGATTCACGAATGTTTCGTTGTTCGGTTGCACGTGGCAACATGCTATATTCTGCTGTAATCCAGCCTTTGCCTTGTCCACGAAGAAATGGTGGTACTCTTTCTTCAATGCTTGCAGAACAAATGACTTTTGTATCCCCAACGGAGATCAATACTGATCCTTCCGGGTGTTTAATATAATTCGTTTCAATTGTTGTTGGTCGAATTTGATTCGTAGTTCTTCCATCTGTTCTTTCCATGTTAACGACTCCCTATCTAACGTTCATCATAACAAAAAAGGCCGCAAATTGCCGCCTTTTCTGCAAGTATACCATGAATATGAAGCTACTGTGAAACAAGTTCCTTAATGTGATCTTCCGTAACCGCTGTTGGAAGTGCATCGCCGCTACGGGCATTAATTTCATCACTTCCATTTACGAGATACGTCACACTGTCTACACCATCAATCGCTGTGAGCGTCTTCGTTAACATCGTTAACGCTTCCGTTGCGATTGCCGTTCCTTCATTCTCTGTAAGGAGCGCTTCATTAAAATTGACAGTCAGTACCCCATCATTCAGTGTTGGCTCATCTACGAGCTCAACACCGTGACGCAGACCGGTAAGCAATTCCGATTGGAGTGCAGGTCCATGAATGACTTCATTCACTACGGATTCAACTCGATTATCAGACTGATCGATCCGTCTTGTGACAGGCACATAATATAGGTCATGTTCGTTTTCATTTAGAAAGTATAATGTCGATGGTAACGTCGCTGTTACATCTACTGAATTCACATTTGGTTCTTTGTTAATGCCACGGTCTCTCGTTAATGATGTAATTGGCGTTTCATTGTGTGGCATAACGTCTTGTTCATGACCATTAATAAGAATTTCTACTCGGTCAATGGACTCATATTGTGTTAGTGTCCACGTTAATGCCTGAAGAATAGCTTCTTCTTTGTTCTGGTCATAATCTCTAAAGTCTTCAGAGAAGTCGACAACCGCAGTCCCTTCGTTCGTTACGTTAACACCGAGCACTTCTGTATCTGCTGGGAACACCGCTTGAAAACCACTCGGTAGCATTTCGGTGATCGGTCCTCCGTCAATCATATACTCAAGCGCTTGGCGAAGCACTTCTTCGTCGTGCGGAAGTGAAAAGGTTCTCGGGACGACATACCCGTCAGAATCGATTAAATACAACTCACGCTCTGTGAGTCCTTCTGCGGTTTCTTCGTCTTGTTCTTCCACGACACGCTCTTCTGTATGCTCGGTTTCTGCGTCTCTTTCCACCGCTTCTTCATCGGTGCTACACGCTTGCACGACAAGAAGTGCAGCGATCGCAATTATAGAACGGCGAATTTGCTTTTTCACTCTTGATCCCCCCTAGCTAGTCTACTGAAGTATACGAGCCTTATGACGGAATTAGACCAGTTATCAAGACGAAAAAACCACGACAATTAGTCGTGGTTCATCGTTGATGATAAAAAGCTAATCTGACGAACGTCAGGGGTTGTGATGGTCATCCAGCGCTCCACCTTTTCTACAAATGGCAACACCTCGCCACTCGTATAGAAAATATGGGCTGGAGCTTCCTCCGATCGATTATGGATACCATTATGTTGCAAGATGGTGCTCATCTCTCTAGCTGTTTCTTGCCCTGATGAAATGACGCTCACACCACCACCGACGACTTCTTGAATGACCGCTTTTAAGATTGGGTAGTGCGTACATCCGAGAATGAGCGTGTCATAACGATACTGTTGAAGTGGTCTTAACGTTTCTTCAACGATCTTGTATGCGTCTTGTTTAGATGTTCGGTTTTGTTCAACGAGTGGCACAAAGGGTGGGCATGCAAGGTTATGAACAGTGACTTGCTCACCTTGAATCGCGCGGATCGTTTCAGGATAAGCGCCGCTATGAATCGTACCTTCTGTACCAATAACCGCAATTTCACCACTTGACGTTTCATTTAATGCGGCAATTGCCCCAGGACGAATAACTCCGACTACTGGAATGTCGAGTTGTGCTTGTAACTCTTCTAGCGTCACAGCTGTTGCTGTGTTGCAAGCTATTACAAGCATCTTAATGTCCCATTGCAACAACTGTTCTACCATTTGCCACGTAAAGCGGCGAACTTCTTCCACCGTTCTTGGTCCGTACGGGCAACGAGCCGTATCACCAATGTAAATCATCGTTTCCTTTGGTAACTGCCTTGCGACTTCCTTTGCAACGGTTAATCCACCTACACCCGAGTCAATAACACCAATCGGTAAATTCAATCGTCTCGCCTCTTTATTTCACTATTCTAATCTTTGGACATCTCTTCATGAAGGGATCCAAGCGTTGCTTGTAATTGGTCAACTTCCTCACTAGAAAAGTGTACTAAAACTTCTTGCAAGTATTCTTGACGTTTTTGAATCACTTCATCAATGATGACCTTACCTTCTTCCAATATATGAACGCGTACGACGCGGCGATCCCGTTGATCACGAACGCGCTCTACAAGTTCGTTTTTCTCCATACGATCCACAAGGTCTGTTGTCGTACTAAATGCCAGATACATCTTTTGAGACAATTCACCAATCGTCAAATCACCTTTGTCTTTTAAGTATTGCAATGCTATAAATTGCGGAGGTGTAATTGGAAATTGATTCAGAATTTCTCTTCCCTTTTGCTTGACTGTATATGAAATTCGACGTAAAGAACGTTCAATGCTTTCCACTTGGTTATCTCTCACATCTAATCTCCTCCCACTCTTTTGTTTGTAAAAAAAGTCGCCTGAAAAAATGTTTCAGACGACTTAACATCTACTTATCGGATTGCTTCATTTACGAGTGCTTCAACTTCCTCTTGCGTCGTGCATGTTAATGCTTGTGTCGCAAGGGCTTCACACTTTTTAGAATCGAGTCCTAACAACTGCTCTCTCGCTTGTAATACAGAAGAAGCACTCATGCTAAATTCATCTAGACCGAGACCTAAGAGTAGCGGGATTGCTGTCTTTTCACCAGCCATTTCTCCACACATGCCTGTCCATTTTCCTTCAGCGTGGGATGCATTAATGACATTTTTCACGAGTTGTAAAATCGCAGGATGGTACGGCTGGTACAAGTAAGAAACCTTTTCACTCATACGATCCGCGGCCAATGTGTATTGAATTAAGTCGTTCGTTCCAATGCTAAAGAAATCAACTTCTTTTGCAAATTGCTTTGCAATCACAGCAGTGGACGGGATCTCGACCATAATTCCAACTTCCATTGACTCATCAAACGAAATGCCTTCTGCTCGTAACTTCTCTTGCTCTTCTACGATGAGCGCCTTCGCAGCACGAAACTCTTCAAGTGTCGCAACCATCGGGAACATCACTTTCAGATTTCCGTATGCACTTGCGCGAACTAGCGCGCGTAGTTGCGTGCGGAATAACGCTTCATTCTCAAGACAAAGACGAATGGCGCGGAAGCCTAAAAATGGATTAAGCTCTGACGGCAAGTCCAAATACGGCAATTCTTTATCGCCACCAATGTCTAACGTACGAATGACGACTGGCTTTCCATCAAGTTTCTCTACAACCGCTTTATAAGCATCAAACTGCTCTTCTTCGGTCGGGAGCTGATCTCGCTCCATGTAAAGAAATTCTGTTCGGTAAAGACCAACGCCTTCTGCGCCATTATTCAACACGCCGTCAACGTCTTTCACTGAACCGATGTTCGCTGCAAGCTCAACAGACTTCCCGTCTTTAGAAACGGACGGCTCGTTGATGAGTCGCTTACGCTTTTCTTGTTCATCAAGGAATACTGCTCGTTTCTCTTTGTATTGCTCTACGGTAGCTTCATCTGGGTTAACGATGACTTCTCCGTTGATCCCATCCACGATGAGCACATCTCCATCATGAACATCCGTCGTGACATTCGTTAATCCAACGACTGCTGGAATCTCCAGAGAACGTGCCATAATTGCTGAATGCGACGTGCGTCCGCCAATATCCGTTGCAAAGCCTAACGCAAATTCCTTGTTCAGCTGGGCAGTATCAGATGGCGTGAGGTCTTTTGCAATCACGATTGTCTCTTGATATAAATCAGCAAGTGACGCTGATTTCACTCCGAGCAAATGACGCAATACGCGCTGGCTAACATCTTTAATGTCTGCTGCTCGCTCACGCATGTAGTCATTATCCATGCTCTCAAACATCGAAATGAACATAGCCGCGGTTTCATTTAACGCATGTGCCGCAGTGGCGTTGTCCGCATCAATTTTCGTATGCACGGCTCCGACCAGTTCTGGGTCTTCCAAAACGAGCAAGTGTGCAGCAAAAATCTCTGCATTTTCTTTTCCTTGTTGCTCTTCCGTCTTTGTCTTTAACGCTTCAAGCTCTTGCTTCGATGTTTTTGTCGCTCGTTCAAAGTTCGCTTTTTCAACTTCAGCACCTTCAGTACTGTTTTCTGTGATTTCAAGCGACACTTCTTCATAGACAAAGGCTTTTGCAATTGCAATGCCGTTACTCGCAGCAATTCCTGTAATCACGCTAGACATTTACGACTCTCCTAAGCCTTCATGAATCGTTGCAGTAATCGCGTTCATTGCTTCTTCTTCGTCATTCCCTGAAATAAGGATCTTGATCTCTCCGCCTTTTCCAACGCCTAGAGACATGACACCCATGATTGATTTCAAGTTAACTTTCTTACCCTTTGCTTCCATTTCAATCTCAGATGAGAATTGGCTTGCTTTATGAACAAGCTGAGTAGCTGGACGTGCGTGTAATCCTGTATCAGCAGTAATAGTGAATGTTTTTTCTAGCATTTGACATGCCCCTTTCAAGATTCAGTTCAGAATTGAATTGGTTGATCTAATCATCTTTACTCCTTCTACATTTTATCACTCAAGCAATAAATCGCCAATCGTTTTGCTGATTAACAACTTTTTCTAAAAATTTTATCGGTTTTTTGCAACATTTTCTTAACATCTTTATCAAAACTTGAATAAGATAGGCTTGAGCTTTCAAGACAGCTGTTTATCGTAAGCACTTGTTCTTGGGACGTCTATGACCACTGCTGCTATTGGATGAAAGTTTTTGAAAACTTTTCGGTATAGTTGTTCGCCGCTTTTTACTCCACTACTCACCGAAGGGTTAACTCTCACATACGATATGGAGACTAAATACTTTCTTCTAATCGTCCAATTCCAACGAGAGCCGGACACACAAGAGGGTGGCCTGGATTAGAAAGGGTGACACGATTGAAGGACTTGGAACGTGGTCCGCGCTCCCTTCTGACGAAAAGGGAGAAGGAGGTCTTTGACCTTCTCGTGCAGGACAAAACGACAAAGGAAATTGCGGGTCAGCTTTACATCAGCGAGAAGACAGTCCGTAATCATATTTCTAATGCCATGCAAAAATTAGGAGTTAAAGGGCGTTCTCAAGCTGTCATTGAATTAATTCGACTCGGTGAGATCCAAATCTAGAACTGTTCCGGTCGTCAATGAGGGATGACACCGGCTTTTCTAGAGTGTGCGCAAAACAAAGATTGGGAAACCATAAAAAAGCCGAATGTTCATTTCGAACATCCGGCTTTGGTCTTTGTTACAGTTTGTCGCTTCCGAAGAAGTTTTTGAACGATTGCATCGTCATGTCACGGTTAAGCGCCGCGATTGATGTTGTCAAAGGAATTCCTTTTGGACAAGCTTGTACACAGTTTTGCGAGTTACCACAGTTTGAAAGACCGCCGTCTCCCATAAGTGCGTTAAGACGCTCTTCACGGTTCATCTCACCTGTTGGATGAGCGTTAAACAAACGAACCTGAGATACTGCTGCTGGACCAATAAAGTCAGATTTGCTGTTTACGTTCGGACAAGCTTCAAGACAAACACCGCATGTCATACATTTAGAAAGTTCATAAGCCCACTGACGCTTGTTCTCTGCCATACGTGGTCCTGGACCTAAGTCGTACGTACCGTCAATAGGAATCCAAGCTTTAACTTTCTTCAATGAATCGAACATCCGGCTACGATCTACCACAAGGTCACGTACAACCGGGAATGTTTTCATTGGCTCTAGACGAATTGGTTGATCTAGTTGGTCTACGAGTGCTGTACACGATTGACGTGGTTTCCCGTTAATTACCATACTACATGCACCACAAACTTCTTCAAGACAGTTCATATCCCAAACGACTGGGGCAGAATCTTTTCCATCTACAGTAACAGGGTTACGTCTAATTTCCATCAAAGCAGAAATGACGTTCATATTTTCACGATGTGGAATCTCGAATTCTTCTGTATATGGACTGGCATCAGGGCTGTCTTGACGAGTAACGATAAAGCGGACGGTTTTTTGTTCGCTCATTATTTTCCAGCTCCTTGTTTTTCACTAGCTTTTTTCTTTGAGTAGTCACGTTTTCTTGGCTTGATTAGCGATGTATCAACGTCTTCATACTCAAAGATCGGCTTGTTGTTTGCCGCATCATACTTCGCTTTCGTAGTCTTTAAGAACTCTTCATCATTACGATCTGGGAATTCAGGCTTGTAGTGTGCACCACGGCTTTCGTTACGGTTGTATGCACCGATTGTGATTACACGAGCAAGATCAAGCATTCCTTTTAATTGACGAGTAAATGGTGCTGCTTGGTTTGACCACCGGCTCGTATCGTGCATGTTGATGTTGTTCCAACGCTCCATTAATTCTTGAATCTTATCATCCGTTTGGAGTAGTCTAGCATTCTCACGAACAACAGTAACGTTATCGGTCATCCACTCACCAAGTTCTTTGTGAAGTGCATACGCGTTTTCTTTACCGTCCATTTTTAGGATGCCTTCGTACTCATCTTCCACTTTCTTCGCTTCTGAATCAAACAGTGAAGAAGAAAGATCGTCGGCTGATTTCTCAAGTCCATCGATGTACTGGACGGCTTTCGGTCCAGCAACCATACCACCGTAGATTGCAGAAAGAAGTGAGTTGGCTCCAAGACGGTTCGCGCCGTGTTGAGAGTAATCACACTCACCTGCAGCAAAAAGACCAGGGATGTTTGTCATTTGATCGTAATCAATCCACATACCACCCATAGAATAGTGAACTGCTGGGAAGATCTTCATTGGAACTTTTCGAGGGTCATCACCCATGAACTTCTCATAAATCTCCATAATTCCACCGAGCTTAACATCAAGTTCGTGAGAATCCTTATGAGAAAGATCAAGGTAAACCATGTTCTCTCCGTTTACACCGAGCTTTTGCTCGACACAAACGTTGAAGATTTCTCGAGTCGCGATATCACGAGGTACAAGGTTTCCGTATGCTGGGTATTTCTCTTCAAGGAAGTACCAAGGCTTACCGTCTTTGTACGTCCAAACTCGTCCACCTTCACCACGAGCAGACTCACTCATAAGACGAAGCTTATCGTCTCCAGGAATTGCTGTCGGGTGAATTTGAATGAATTCTCCATTTGCATAGTAAACGCCTTGCTCATAAAGCTTCGCTGCTGCAAAACCTGTATTAATCATTGAGTTCGTTGATTTACCGAAAATAATTCCTGGTCCACCCGTTGCCATAATTGTTGCATCAGCGCGGAAGCTTTGAACTTCCATAGACGCAAGGTTCTGGGCAGTAATTCCACGACAACGACCTTCGTCGTCCATTACTGCTGAGGTGAATTCCCAGTTCTCATATTTCTTAACAAGTCCTTGAACTTCGTAACGACGAACTTGCTCATCAAGTGCATAAAGTAACTGTTGTCCGGTCGTTGCACCGGCATATGCCGTACGGTGATGTTGTGTTCCACCGAAACGACGGAAATCTAGAAGACCTTCTGGTGTACGGTTAAACATAACTCCCATACGGTCTAAAAGATGGATAATCCCTGGTGCTGCATCTGTCATTGCTTTTACAGGGGGTTGGTTCGCAAGGAAGTCTCCACCGTACACGGAATCATCAAAGTGTTCCCACGGAGAGTCTCCTTCACCTTTTGTATTAACGGCACCGTTAATTCCACCCTGAGCGCAAACGGAATGTGAACGTTTTACCGGAACGAGGGAGAACAATTCTACACTCTTCCCTGCTTCCGCTGCTTTAATTGTTGCCATTAGACCGGCTAAGCCGCCACCGACAACAATGATGTTTCCGTTGCTCATGAATCACCGACTCCTTTACATGTTAGCTAAAGCTGGATCTAAGAACGCAATAATCGCGCGAATACCAATGTAACTTAGTACTAAGAATACTGTAATACTTACGTATGTCATGATCTTCTGAGATCTTGGTGTAACCGTAAGTCCCCAAGATACTGCAAATGACCAAAGTCCGTTTGCAAAGTGGAATGTAGCAGCTAATACACCCGCAATATAAAATACAAGCATAAATGGACTGCTTAAAATGTCCGCCATCATGTCATAGTTTACATCTGCACCGAATGCTGCAGCAACACGTGTTTCCCAAACGTGCCAAGCGATAAAGATGACAAGGAATACACCTGTCACTCGTTGTAACATGAACATAATGTTACGGAAGAATCCGTATCTTCTCGTGTTGCTCTTACCTAAAAATGCAATATACAAGCCGTAAATCGCATGGTAAAGAAGTGGTAAGAAGATCACGAAAATTTCAAGTGCATAGCGAAAAGGCAAACTTTCCATAAAATGTGCAGCGGCGTTAAACGAACTTGCACCGTACACCGCGAAATGGTTAATGATAAAGTGCTGAATTAAGAATACACCGACTGGAATGACCCCGAGTAATGAGTGTAGTCTTCGGTTAAAAAACTCTTGATTCTGAGGCATCGATAAGGCTCCCCCTCTATTTTTGCTGACCCTTGCTCCTAGTACCTAGCCTATCCATATTTTTTGCTTGTCTATGCGCTATGAAAACCCTCCCTATGGCACTCCACGAACACGGCGCAAACTGTCTCCCCGTGTTACGTCCAGTATTCGATGAAGATATATGCTATTAAACGGAACGAATATGTAACCCTCGTCAGTTTGACCAGCATTCAAAACCTAAGCGTTTTCATACTAACTAAACTGTGTCCCGTCCATTCATATTTCCGACATATTTATTGTACTCTGACACGGTAGAGTCGTCAAGAAAGCAGATAAAACGCATTCATATACGATCATTTGCGATATTTTTACATTTCTGTAGTTTTCTTTTTGTGAAACGCTTATAATAGATAATTGAATTGGGGGAGATTTCTTTGTCTGAGGAAGTACGTAAATATACAGATTTCGGCTACGAATTACTTCGAGAAGCACTGCTACCAGAGCTACTCAACGATGATCAAGACGACATCCTCTATCTCGGCGGCAAGTTGTTAGCGAGAAAGTATCCTCTTGAAAACATCGAACAGCTTTCGGCATTTTTTGACAAGGCAGGTTGGGGACGACTAGAACTTGTGAAATCTGGCAAAAAATCAACGACGTTTGATTTGCATTTTTTTGAAGATGAAAAGCGGGAGAATTTCTCTCGTCATATTGAAGCCGGGTTTATTGCTGCCCAATATGAGTTACTCTATCAAACGACTGCCGAAGCAATCCTCGAGCGAAAGCGTCGACGCTTCCGTTTACATATACATATGGACCTCATGTAGTGAATTAGAGAACACCAGCCAGACGACCCGATCGTTTGGCTGGTTTAGTTTTCTCGTAATCTCGTCATAATCTCTTGCGCTACTTTTTCTGGAATTGAAATATTTGTGAACTCTTCAAGCTCTGCTTCTTTCATTTTCTTAATGGAACCAAAGTGTTTAAAGAGCTTCTTTTTCCTCTTATCGCCAACACCTTCCACATCATCAAGCACAGACTTTTGTACACTTTTCCCTCGTGAATCACGATGAAACGTAATCGCAAATCGGTGTACTTCATCTTGGATTCGTTGTAGCAAATAAAAGGCGTGACTGTCTCTCGCTAAAGGAATGACCGTCGCATCTTCACCAAATAATAGTTGCGATGTTTTATGCTTATCATCCTTTGCAAGGCCAGCAACAGGCAAAGATAAACCCAATTCATCTTCCAACACGGAAATGGCTGCACGTAATTGACCTTTACCACCGTCGACGAGAATCAAATCAGGCATCGGTGCTTCTTCACGTAACAAACGTAAATAACGGCGACGAATGACTTCTTTCATTGATGCATAATCATCTGGGCCTTCAACGTCACGAACGCGATATTTTCGGTAACTTTTCTTTTCTGGCTTACCGTCCACAAACACGACCATCGCAGATACTGGATCGGTTCCTTGAATGTTTGAGTTATCAAATGCTTCAATTCGATATGGAGCATTAATCGCCATCGCTTCGCCAAGATGCTCGACCGCTCGAACCGTACGTTCTTCATCTCGTTCTAACAAGCGGAACTTCGCAGCAAGTGCTTCATCCGCATTTTGACCAGCAAGTTCAACGAGGTCTTTTTTCTTTCCGCGTTTCGGAACACGTACGCTCGTTTCAAGCACTTGCTCTACTTCTTCATAACCGGCAACATCTGGTATGAGAATTTCTTTTGGCTTAATATGAGCGCCTTCCCAATAAAACTGACCGAGGAACGAAAGAAAATCATCCTCTGGTTCTTGATAAAAAGGAAAAATAGAGACGTCGCGTTCAATTAATTTCCCTTGTCGTACAAAAAAGACTTGTACGCACATCCATCCTTTATCGAATGAATACGCAAATACGTCACGATCAACACCATCTACCTCTGTCATTTTTTGCTTTTCCATAACCGCGTCAATATGTTGAATTTGATCCCGAAGTTCTTTTGCACGCTCAAAATTCAAGTCTTCTGATGCTTGAAGCATGTTTTGTTCGATTTCTTTTCGGATCGTTTTATGACCGTTGTTAAGAAAACGACCAATTTCTGATGTTAACGCTTGATTCTGAGCTTGTGATACTTCAAATTCACACGGCGCTAAACATTGACCAATATGATAATACAAACAAACACGATCTGGTAACGTTCTACATTTGCGAAGTGGATACAAACGATCGAGCAGCTTTTTTGTTTCGTTTGCCGCAAAGGCATTCGGATACGGGCCAAAATACTTGCCGCCATCTTTTTTGACGTTTCTCGTCGTAATGAGCCTAGGGTGTTCTTCATTCGTTATTTTTAAATACGGATATGATTTATCGTCTTTCAGTAAGACGTTGTACTTCGGTTCATACTTCTTAATTAAGTTCATCTCTAAAATGAGCGCTTCAATGTTTGACGACGTAATAATATATTCAAAGTCATCGATCTGACTAACGAGGCGTTGTGTTTTCGTATCATGGCTCCCTGTAAAATAAGAGCGAACTCGGTTCTTTAACACTTTTGCTTTACCGACATAGATAATGGCGCCATTTCGATTTTTCATGAGATAGCATCCGGGCTTGGCTGGAATAACCGCAAGTTTCTCTTTAAGAGTGTCCATATGAACACCTCCCCTTCACCGAAAAGTAGAAAAAAAGCCTGAAGCGAATCAGGCTTTTTCTTCTGCTCTATAGATGTTTTTGAAGCAATTCAACAAGTGCTTCTTTCGGTTGGAAGCCTACAACTTGTTCTACTTGCTCGCCGTCTTTAAAGACCATCAATGTTGGGATACTCATAACCCCAAACTTTCCTGCAGTTTCTTTGTTGTCATCAACGTCGAGTTTAGCGATTTTAACTTTGTCGCCCATTTCTCCGTCAATTTCTTCAAGTACTGGTGCAATCATTTTACAAGGTCCGCACCATGGTGCCCAAAAATCTGCAAGTACGACGCCTTGGGACGTTTGCTCTGCAAAGTCTTGATCCGTAACATTTACAATTGCCATTGTGATAATCCCCTTTCATTTCTATCTTTCCACACCGTAAGTATAGCATTCGTAAAACTTCGTGAGAAATAATCTGCTTACACTTCGATGTACTTTTTCATTTATACGTGAACGCGTTCATTTGGTCAATAGTGGTATTAAAAAACACACCAGAAATGACATCTGGTGTGTTTGGGGGTTGTTACGCTCCTGCTTTTACTTTCTTAAACTCTTCAGTGAGGATCGGAAGAATGTCGAAGAGGTCTCCAACAAGACCGTAATCCGCTACATCAAAGATTGGTGCTTCCTCATCTTTGTTGATCGCAACGATCACTTTCGAGTTACTCATTCCTGCCAAATGCTGAATTGCACCAGAAATACCTACAGCAATATAAAGTTCAGGTGTAACGACTTTTCCTGTTTGACCAATTTGTAACGAGTAGTCACAATACTCAGCGTCACAAGCACCACGTGAAGCACCAACTGCTCCACCTAGAATGTCTGCAAGTTCTTCAAGTGGCTTAAATCCATCTGCACTCTTCACTCCACGACCACCAGCAACGATGACTTTCGCTTCTGCAAGGTCGACTTTACCACTCGTCTTCTTCACGATATCTTTGATGACTGTGCGTAAGTCTTTCAAATCTACAGAAACTTCTTTCGTCTCACCACTTCTTGAAGAATCAACTTCAAGTGCTGCAATGTTGTTCGGTCTTACTGTTGCAAAGACGAGGCCACTTGATACGCTCTTCTTCTCAAACGCTTTACCAGAGTAGATTGGACGAGTGAAGATTACTTCTTCGCCAACTTCTTCAATATCAACAACGTCTGAGACAAGTCCTGACGATAGCTTCGCAGCTAAACGAGGCGCAAGGTCCTTACCAGAAGACGTGTGTGGAATTAAAAGCGCATCTGGACTTTCACTCTCAATTACTTGTAACAACACTTGCTTATACGCGTCTGTTGTATACGTTTTCAAGTCTGAATGTTCAGCAACAAGAACTTCATCTGCTCCTTGTTGAATAAGCTGTTCACTAAATGATGCAACATTTTCACCGACGAGAAGTGCCTTTACTGAACCTTCTCCAGCAATTTTCTTTCCAGCTGCAATCACTTCAAAGGAAACGTTACGTAGTTCTCCATCTTTTGATTCTGCAAGTACAAGTACATTTTTAGACATGTTGTAATTCCTCCTTATATGACCTTTGCTTCGGTTCTGAGCAATTTGATGAGTTCTTCCACTTGTTCTGCTGGTTCACCGTCAAGCTTCTTACCTGCTTGCTTTTCTGGTGGCAAAAAGCGGTCGACCGTTTTTGTTTTCGCTTCTAGCTCATCTTCGTCTAAATCAAGATCATCAAGGTCAAGCGTCTCAAGCGGTTTCTTCTTCGCTTTCATAATGCCTGGTAATGAAGGATAACGTGGCTCATTTAAGCCTTGTTGACACGTTACAAGAAGTGGAAGTTCTGTTTCGACAACTTCAACATCCCCTTCAACGTCACGCTCAACCGTTGCTTTTGTACCATCAATATCAAGTTTTGTAATCGTTGTCAGTTGGTTGATATCAAGAAGCTCTGCAAGTCGCGGGGCAACTTGTCCAGCGCCATCATCGACAGCGACATTTCCACCTAGAATAATATCAAATTCTTGGTTTTTGAAGTAAGCCGCTAACATTTCAGAAATCGTATAATGATCAACTTCATCATCAAGGTCTTCTGTATCAAGAAGTACAGCTTTATCTGCACCCATTGCTAATGCTGTACGAAGCTCTTTCTCTGCCTCTTCGTCTCCGACAGTGACGACTGTAACTTCACCATCGTTTGCTTCCTTAAGGACAATGGCTTCTTCAATTGCATATTCGTCATAAGGGTTAATGACAAATTCTGCGCCTTCCTCATCGACACGACCGTCTTTAATCTCTACCTTTTCTTCCGTATCGAATGTACGTTTCATAACCACAAAAATGTTCATCTGGTTTCCTCCTCCTTAGAATTAACGATTTGAAAATACTGGCTTTCTCTTCTCTAGAAATGCTGCAATGCCTTCTTTAGAATCTTCGCTATCGAAACATTCATCAAAATATTTCGCTTCTTTCTTTAAGCCTTCTTCTAAAGATTGACCACTCGCAGCATGCTGAATGAGATCGAGAATGCGTGAAGTTGTTACTGTGCTCTTGCTGGCAATCGTATCGGCAAGAATGCCGGCTTTCTCTAGGAGCTCAGATTCATCTTTCGCAACGTCGTTTACTAGGCCCCACTGATGTGCTTGTACACCAGTAATCGGAATGCCAGTAAGCATCATTTCAGTTGCCTTATGCGGTCCTACAAGCTTCGGTAGCCGTTGTGTACCTCCGTATGCAGGGAGCAAACCGAGGTTCGTCTCTGGTAAGCCTAATTTGCAATCTTCTGTAGCGATTCTTATCGTACAGACCATCGCTAATTCTAGACCGCCACCAAGAGCGGCACCGTGGATCGCAGCGATGACTGGCTTTTTTAATTGTTCAATCTTATTAAACAATAATTGACCATTTTCTGCAAGTGCTTGACCTGAGCTCCCTTGGAACTCTTTAATGTCAGCTCCTGCAACAAAAAAGCGTCCTTCACCGTGCAAAACGATCGCTCGTACGCTTTCATCGTTTTCAGCTTCCGTAATCGCTTCATCTAAAGATTTCAATACTTTCGTCGACAAAGCATTTGCAGGAGGGTGCTTAATGGTTAACCACAAGACCGCTCCTTGTTTGTTCTTTTCAATCATAATTTAAAAGGCTCCTCTCTCGATCATGATGACTTCTGAAAGCCTGTTAAGAGCATGTGATACGTTTCTTGTGAAAGTGACTCTAAGTCAAACTTTCCTTCTTTCATGACCCAATTTGTCACAATTTCATCAAGCGTACCAAATAACATCTGACGAGCTAGCTTCGTATCAAGTTGCTCTTGAAAGATTCCTTCGGCTTTCCCTTCATCTATAACATTCTCCATAACTTGCACATACCCTTTCAGAACATCGTTTATTTTTAGACGAAGTTCGCGGGCAGATTGCCTGAGTTCTAGCTGAGTCACGACAGCAAGGTCCGGTTGTTCTGCAAGTTGCGACAAATGCATTTCGACAAGAAATCGCAGCTTTTCTTTTGCATCAAAACACGTTTCAAGACGCTTTTCAATCGTTGTTATAAACGTTCCCATTTTCAAGCGAAACAACGAAATGAGAATGTCTTCTTTGTTTTTGAAATAAAGATAAATTGTTCCGTCTGCAACGCCCGCTTCTTTTGCTATTTTGGAGACTTGCGCATGATGGTAGCCGTGTTTTGCAATGACTGTCACTGCTGCATCAATAATCAAGTGGTACTTCTCAGAATTTCGTTTATCTACTGCCATGTGCGGCTACTCCCTTATGTCCAACAATTATGAATGATTACTCATTCATAAATTTTACTGAATGTACGATTGCTTGTCAATCTTATAAACAAAGATCACAGTCCGGATGAAGCTTACCGGACTGCTGCCACTAGTTTTAGTTTTCTTTTTGAGACAATAAAGCTTCTTCTGCTTTTTTCTGCTCTTCTTCAACTAACACACGTCTTAACACTTTTCCAACCAGTGTTTTTGGTAGTTCTTTACGGAACTCATAAATACGTGGGATTTTATAGGCAGCAAGTCTTTCTCGACAAAATGACTCTAATGCTTCTTCAGTTACTTCTTTTCCAGTTTTTGTGACAACAAACGCTTTGACCGTCTCTCCTCGGTATTCATCTGGAACACCAACAACAGCACATTCTAGGATCGCGTCGTGCTCATACAACACTTCTTCTACTTCGCGAGGATAGATGTTAAATCCACCTGCGATAATCATATCTTTCTTACGGTCAACAATATAAAAATAGCCATCTTTATCTTGGTATCCCATATCACCGCTTTTAAACCAATCTTCATGGAAAACGGCTTTTGTCGCTTCTTCGCGCTTCCAATACCCTTGCATAACTTGTGGACCTCGGATGATAATTTCTCCGACTTGATCTGTTTCTAGAAATTCACCAGTCTCACTATCTAAAATTGCAAGTTCAGTATCTGGCCAAGGTAAACCGATGCTTCCATTTCTGCGATTTTCCCAAATTGGATTTGAGGCTGCAACTGGAGCCGTCTCCGTTAGACCGTACCCTTCGATTAAGCGCCCTTTTGTTTTCTCTTCAAATTTCTTTTGAATTTCTTTAGGTAAAGGTGCTGCACCACTTAGACAGACTTTGATCGATGAAAGATCATGTTTATCGATATCAGGGTGATTAACGAGCGCTGTGTACATCGTTGGTGCCCCTGGGAAAAGCGTTACTTTGTGCTTTTCGATTGTTTGTAATACTTGCTTCGGGTCGAATTTTGGCAAAATAACGAGCGTATAGCCATTCATTACAGCAAGGTTCAATGCGACCGTCATTCCATACACGTGGAAAAAGGGTAGCACAGCTAACACTTTCTCATGTGGGTTAGGATCATCAGAACGATACGTCCATTTCGTACATTGCTCGGTATTAACGACAAGATTGTAATGGGTTAACATAACGCCTTTAGGTGTGCCAGTTGTTCCACCTGTGTATTGAATTAACGCCAAATCTTCTCGTGGTGAGATGTCGACTTTCTTGTACTTATTCGTTGTTGCTTCAAGCGCTTGTTTCAAATTATGTGTTTGTTCGTCATAGTCAACTTCAATCTTCATCCCGAGGTTTTTCTTTTGAATAAATGGATAAATTAGATTCTTCGGAAACGGCAGATAATCTTTGATGAATGTGACAAACACATGCTCAAGTTGCGTGTTGTTTCTTACTTTTTGAACACGAGGAAATACCATGTCTAAGCAAACAAGTACTTTCGCACCAGAGTCAACCATCTGATGTTCAATTTCTCGCTCCACATACAGTGGATTTGTTTGAACAACTACAGCGCCCGCAAGCATCGCACCATAATAACAAATCACCGACTGCGGTGTGTTCGCGAGCATGATCGCCACTCGGTCGCCCTTTACTACTCCTTTGGATTGCAGTGCGTTTGCAAACCGTCTGGCCTGATCATAAACCTCTTTATAGGTAACATTCGTCCCCATAAATTGAACGGCCTTTTCATCTGGATTCCTCTCTGCTACTTCACCTAAATAATCGGATAAAGCCTTCTCTGAATAGCGATAACTTTGTGCAACATCCTTAGGATAATACTGAAACCAGTTGTGCGCAGTTTGTTCTTGTGTCATCGTTGGCCTCCTTGAAATAGTCATACATATAGTCTACATTTTTTCATCTGAAAACGCTATCATTATTAAGTGTATTATGAATATTTCATGTATAGCATGTCCTATTCCTAACTGATTTTTTACATGTAGATCAAGCCTTATTTACGGATTATCTATGACGAATGACATCAATCAAAAGGCTCGATTCCTAATATAGAAAACCCACTCGAACGTCACCATTCGAGTGGGTAAACATCTTTATTACGTCGCTACAATTAAATATATAAACCCTGCCAACATAAAGCCGACACAGCAAACAACGAGGATCTTCCAAAGTTTCTCCATACTTCCCCCTATGAGTTCGTAATTCCTGCACCGATTACATAGGACAACCCGAATGAAAGAATCAACGATAATAAACCTACAGCGCGATTGTCTGAAGCGATCTGTTCATCGACTTTTAGAAACGGCGTTAAAAATTCAAAGATTAAATAGCCGGCAACGAGTAAAACAAATCCAAAGCTTCCCCACATGAGCATTTGCAAGAGCGTATCGTTATTTTCGATTGAAAACCGAAAAATATTCGTGACACCTAGAATTTTCCCACCTGTTGCCATCGCAACAGCTAAATTCCCTGATCGAATCGATTCCCAATTTTTATATGGGGTAATCCATTCAAAAACGACCATAAATACAATCAAAGCGAGTATTGTGACGCTGTATTGAGCAATAATCATTACCCACGTCATTTCCATCCATGCTGCCATGAACATGACCCTTTCTTACTTTAGATCCGCAACGGTATTGCCGATTCCACCTTCGTTCATGCCTCCGTCACGTGTTGACTTAACACTTGGGTGTTTTGCAAGGTATTGCTTAACCCCTTTTCGAAGTGCTCCTGTCCCTTTTCCATGAATAATATGGACTGTTGGATAACCTGCAAGCACCGCTTCATCCAAATACTTCTCTAAGCGAGACAAGGCGTTCTCATATCGCTCTCCCCGAAGATCGAGCTCTGGCTTCACGGTACTGCCACTCGTCTGAACGCGCGTTACTGGACGCAATTCTTTTTGTTTCGGTTGTTCGGTTTTTTGGAGGTCTTCGACCGTTACAGTCATTTTCATAATGCCGATTTGTACGAGGTACTCTTTATCAGAAACCTTTTCAAGTATTTGTCCTTTTTGATTAAAGCGTTGAACAAACACTTCTTCACCGTCGATAAATGATGCCGCCTTTTGTGCTTTGCGTTTCACTTGCTTTTGTTTCTTCGTAAGCTTAGGAGCTGCATCTTCTAGACCTTTCTTCGCATCAATCAGTTCATGCTCTTTAATCGTAGAACCTTGCTTTTGAAGTTCGCGTAGATGGCCAATAATCTCCTCTGCTTGGAGTTTAGCAAGTTCAACTTCTTCCGCTGCTTTTTCTTCCGCTTCTTTTAAGATGCGTTCTTTTTTGCGTTCAAGATCGTTGAATGCTTCTTCAAGCTCTTCATGGAGTTTCTCAGCAGATTGTCTTAATTCGTCAGCTTCTTCTTTCGCTACTTGAGCGACTTGTTGCTGGTCTTCGAGTGACGTAATCATCTGTTCAGCTTGCTTCGTATCCGCAGTTAGTTCCTTTTCTGCTGCCTCAATTAAGAAATCATCTAGACCTAATCGACGGGAAATGGCAAAGGCGTTACTTCGACCAGGAATACCAATCAACAAACGGTACGTCGGGCTAAGTGATGCCACGTCGAACTCCACGCTTGCATTCATAACTCCTGTACGGTTATACGCATAACCTTTAAGCTCTGTATAGTGGGTTGTCGCCACAGTACGCGCCCCTCTTGCATGCACTTCATCTAAAATCGAAACTGCAAGCGCTGCACCTTCTTGTGGGTCCGTACCGGCACCAAGCTCATCAAAGAGAACGAGACTACGATGGTCAACACTCTTTAATATGGACACGATATTCGTCATATGCGACGAAAACGTACTTAAACTTTGTTCAATCGACTGTTCATCACCGATATCTGCATGAATCGAATCAAAGACGGTCGCCTCCGCACCTTCATCCGTTGGTAGAAACAACCCTGATTGTGCCATTAATGTGAGTAAGCCCGTCGTCTTTAATGCAACCGTCTTTCCACCTGTATTCGGTCCAGTAATCACGAGTGACGTGTACTCTCGACCGAGCGTTAAATCAGTTGGAACGACCGTTTCTTGATCGAGTAATGGGTGTCTTGCTTTTGGATAGTGCAAGTAATACTCTTCATTAATCTTCGGTTTAATCGCCGCAATGCTTTTGGCGTACTTAGCTTTCGCGAATGTGAAATCAATCGTCGCTAACTGCTCAACGTTAATGAGTAAAACAGCTGACTCTGCGCCGACTTCAAGTGACAGTTCACGCAAAATCTTCTCAATCTCATTACGTTCTTTTAAGCGTGCTTCACGAAGCTGATTGTTCGCGTTTACGACCGATTGAGGCTCTACGAACACGGTTTGTCCAGATGCAGATTGATCGTGCACGATCCCGCCGTAACTATGGCGATACGCAGCTTTAACCGGTATCACGTAACGATCGTTTCTTACCGTTACGACTCGATCAGATAGCTTCGTGTCTGCGTCACTAGAACGGATAATTTGTTCCAGTCTAGAACGCACGGTTGATTCAAAGGTACGAATTTGTTGTCTTGCTGCACGTAGTTCAGCGCTAGCACTATCTAATACGTATCCTTCTTCGCTGATCGCTTTTCTGATCGTATTGTACAACTCTTTTAATGGCAGAATCTGCTCAATCATCCCATTCAAGTTCGGTAATTGAATGTCTTCTTCATCTTCAAACAATCGTTCCATGAACAGGGTTAATTGATTGCCTACACGAATTGTATCTGCCGTTTCATTAATCGCTTTTGCATCGAGCACACTTCCGAGTGATGCTCGTTTTACTTCAAAGCGAATGTCATGCAGTCCACCGAGTGGCACATGACCGCGAAGGCGCAACACTTCTGTCGCTTCATACGTTTCATCGAGAAGTCGTTTTACTTCGTTTGCGTCTTTCTCTGGTGTTAATTGCTCAACTCGTTCTCGCCCGAGTGCTGAACTTACGTGCGTGAAGAGCTGTTCTTTCATTTTCTTATATTCTAATGTGTGTAACATCGTCTTTTGAATGACCGTTCACCTCATCTATTGAAAGCGTCGCCGCTTTTCTCCGATGTATTGTTTAAATTGTTCAAGTGAATACGTGTTAATCACATCTTCTCGTGTGAGAAATGCTTTTTTACACGTTGAAACACCAACGCTCATATGGTTGAGCATTTCTTTTCGGTGGGCGTCGGTATTGACCGCAACCCGCACCCCTTTGTCACGTGCTTTTCGTAAAGAATCCGCGGTTAAATCCAACCGATTAGGGTTCGCATTTAGCTCAAGTGCCGTGTTTGTTTCGCTCGCACGTTCAATAAGCCAATCCACATCGACATCGTACCCTGGACGTTGACCGATAATTCGTCCCGTTGGATGGGCAATTAAATGGACATACGGATTCTTCAATGCGCTGTCTAATCGCTCATGTAACGTTTCTTGGGATTGCTGGAACGATGAATGGATACTCGCAATGACGAAATCGAGTTGAGACAAGATCTCGTCATCGAAATCGAGCGTTCCATCTGGTTTAATATCCATTTCTGTACCTGCGAAAATGTGAATGCCCTCTACTTCTTCGTTGACCGCTTTTATTTCTTCGATTTGTCGTAGTAGACGTTCCTCTGTTAAGCCGTTCGCAACTTGTAAATACTTCGAGTGATCGGTAATAACAATGTAGCTATACCCTTGATCTCGAGCTGCTAAAGCCATCTCTTTAATTGAATTTGCACCATCGCTCCAGACCGTATGCATGTGTAGGTCACTTACAATATCACGTTTTTCAATGAGCGGGCGATCTTCCTTAAACCAATCTAATTCAATCGTTCCTTCTCGAGCTTCTGGAGGAATGTAATGAAGATCAAAGTGGTGAAAAAATTGTTCTTCCGTCTCGAATTGATGCAGCTTTTCTTCATTTAGGTCTTCTACACCGTACTCGTTGATCTTTTGCCCTAGATCTTTCGCACGTTTTCGCATGAGTAAGTGATGATCTTTAGAACCTGTAAAATGGTGTAGCGCTGTTGCGAACTCTTCATCATTAACGAGTCTAAAATCAACATTTACACGATACTCTTTTTCAAGCGTTAACGATACTTTCGTATCCCCATCTGCAATGACTTCATACGTGTCACGAAGTGACTTTAATTGCTCACGTACATCATCCGGTTGAGTCGTGCTAATTACATAATCAGCATCACGAATCGTTTCTTTTACTCTTCGTAAACTCCCTGCTCTTTCAAAGCGTGTAATGCCTGTAAACGAACGAAGCTCTTCTTCCACCTGCTCTGCAACGTCTAGCATAAACGCGACTGGCAATCGGTCTGGCCGCTTTCCTACCTCTTCAAGTGCTGCGAGAATCTTCTCTTCGCTTTTCTTACCAAAGCCTGCTAACGCTTGGACTTGTTCTTGCTCACAAGCTTGTTTAAGTGCATCTACATCGGTAATACCGAGTTCTTTGTAAAGCTTATTAATCTTTTTACCGCCAAGGCTAGGCAATTGCAAAAGTGAGGGGAGACCTGCTGGAACTCGCTCTTTTAAGTCATTTAAAACAGCAGTTTCACCGGTTTCTTTCAGCTCAGTAATGACACCCGCTGTTCCTTTGCCGATCCCCGTCAAATCCTCTGGCTTTTCAATTTCTTCTAGTGTGCGCTCTTCACGCTCTAACACTTGGGCAGCTTTTCGATATGCAGATGTTTTAAATGGATTCTCACCTGCGATTTCCATATAAACGGCAATCGTCTCTAATGTCTTAATGACCGCTTTCTTGTCCATCTTGTCACTCCTTAACTCTGTTCAATCGGGGATATCCACAACGTTTTTAACCAATCCGATAAAAACGGGGTTTGTTCAATCATTAATCTAGCAATCGATGAATTAGCGATTGCTTCTTGAATAGCGTCAACTGGGAGTAACGCAGCGACAATTAACAAAACGAATATTAATAGGTACGCTTCAATAAACCCGAGAACGGCACCGAGCAAACGATTAATGGAACGAAGGATTGGCAAATGGCTCACGAAATCTAGCATCGATGCAAGAATATGGAGTAGAATCCTTGTCGCAAAAAACAAGAGCGCAAACGAGATGCCATTATAATAGACCGCTTCAAAATTAAATGCTGAGATTAACATATTGTCAGGGTTGTCTAGAAATTGCGGATAAGGCAACCAAAGTCGTAAGTATTCAGCAATATCTTGGTAAAACAAGTACGCAACGATGAGTGATCCGAAGAAACTTACAAGGTGAAACAATTGTAAGATGAACCCTCGTCGTAACCCAATAAAAAAGTTCGTAATGAGTAGTAGTAATAATAGTAAACTTAACATCGATTAATCCTCTTTTTTTGTTTGTAATTCCAGTTCTTTTTTTAGCTTCAAATAATCATCGGCGATGTTCACTGCCGCTAACACTGCAAGTCTTGACGTATCTATAAAAGGGTTGACCTTTTTCATTTCTTTCATCTTTTGATGTACGTGCTGTGAAACCTCTTGGACGTGCGTCTCTGACTCGTCACTAACAATCGTATACTGATGTCCATAAATCGTAACCGTTGTTCTTTTTTTCCCCGTCACTTTTTACGCCTCCTCCAAACACCACACCGTGATGTCTTGTGAATCCGAAACTTGTCAGTCCTATGCTTCATCATACCAAAATCAGACAGAGAAGAAAATGTCATCTCCTTAATGTTTACGATGTTCGAGTCCTTTCGGTTACACATAACAAAAAGCAATCGCCACCGTTCGACGGCAACGATTGCTCCCTAACTTATGATTATCCTCGTAGACTTGCACCGAGCTTCGATTGCAGGCGTTCAACGATCGTCTCATGAACTTTTGCAATCTCTTCATCCACTAACGTTCGTTCTTTATTTAAGAACGTCACTGAATATGCAAGAGATTTCTTGCCAGGTTCTAGATGCTCACCTTCATAAACGTCAAAGAGAGTGACATCCTTTACCCACGTGCCGGCTGCTTCATAGATCACGTGTTGTACTTCAGATGCTGAGATTTGCGCATCAACAACGACGGCGAAATCACGCTTGATTGCTGGGAAACGTGGAAGCGGATCATAACGCATCGTTTTGTCTTGTTCCGTTAACAGCGCCTCACCACGAAGTTCAAACACATACGTCACAGGCAGTCCTTCACGCGTTGCAAATGTCGGATGAAGTTGACCGATAAAGCCGACAACCTGTCCGTTCACGAGCACATCTGCACTTTGTCCTGGGTGAAGTTGTTCCCGTTTAGCGATTCGGTACGTCACACCTTCAGTTAATCCTAGTTGTTCTAACAAACCTTCTACAATGCCTTTCGCTGTATAGAAATCAACAGGTTCTGCCGTTTTGTTCCAAGCAGCGGCTGTCCAATTGCCACTAAATGCTCCTGCGATATGCCAAAGCTCAGAAGGCAGCTTCTCTCCTGGATTTGGTAAGAATACAGCTCCCATTTCAAACAACGCAAGGTCGTTGTTTTGACGGTTTTTGTTGTAGCTAATGCTATCAAGCAACTGTGGTAATAGACTTTGACGTAGAACTTTACGCTCTTCGCTCATCGGCATTAAAACGCGTACGTCATCGCTAAACTCATCAAGTCGGAAACGTTTCGATTTTTCTTCGCTCGTCAACGAATACGTAATTGCTTCTTCTAGTCCTGCTCCTTCAAGGAAGCGACGCGCTTTTCGCTTGAGCTTTTGTGTATTCGACAGACGACCCGCGCTTCGCTCACTAACTGGGTACGTCGTTGGAATCCGATCATAACCGTAAATTCTAGCGATCTCTTCAATCAAATCTTCTTGAATGTTAATGTCTAAACGTCTAGAAGGAATTGAAATTCTCCAACGATCCCCTAAATCTTCAACACCAAAACCGAGACGATACAGAATTTCTTCTGTTTCTTTTTGGTCAAGTTCTGTTCCAAGTCTCGTGTTGACAGCGCCTAAACTTAGCTCAACTTCTTGTTCGAAGACTGGCATTTCTCCAGACTCTACAATACCGTTCAGAACAGAGCCACCCGCATACTTCTCTAATAAATAGGCCGCACGTTCAGCAGCTTGAACCGTCCCTTGTGCATCCAATCCTTTTTCAAAACGTGTACTCGACTCACTACGTAAGTTCGTACGTTTTGCTGTATTGCGAACACGAACCGGATCAAATTGAGCTGCTTCTAACAAGATATTCTCTGTCGTTTCAATGACTTCACAACTAGCTCCACCCATCACGCCTGCGAGCGCTGTAGGTGTATGACCGTTTGTAATTACAATGTCTTCTTCATTTAGTGTGCGTACTTGCTCATCCAACGTTGTCATCGTTTCGCCCGCATACGCTCTGCGTGTCACAATTTCTTTTGAGCCAAAACGGTCATAATCAAACGCATGAAGCGGTTGACCCGTTTCAAGCATCACGTAGTTTGTAATATCAACGACGTTGTTTACAGGACGCATGCCTGCTGCAACGAGGCGCATTTGCATCCATAATGGTGACGGAGCAATCGTTACTTTATTAATAATCTTTGCTCCGTAATACGGAACATCTACTCCAGCTTCAACCGTCACACTCACTTGATCGATCGCATTTTTGCGGACAGCACCGTGTTCGATTTCAGGCACTTTAATTGGACGATCTAGTAACGCTGAGATGTCATAAGCGACCCCTAGCATACTTAGTGCATCGGAACGATTCGGTGTTAAGTCAATCTCTAGAACAACATCGTTCAACCCAAGATATTCAAGGGCATCACTGCCAACTTCAGCATCGTCTGGAAGCTCAATAATTAAATCTTGTTGTTCTTTCGAAACAAGGTTTTCGCTTACCCCAAGCTCATCTAATGCACAAATCATGCCTTCAGATTTTTGACCACGAATTTCTGTTGCTTCAATAACACGATTACCTGGAAGAACCGTGCCTGGCTTCGCAACCACAACTTTGCTTGCTTTCGGGGCATTTGTCGCACCACAAATGATTTGTGATGATTGATCACCTAAGTCAACTTGGCAAATCGTTAATTTGTCTGCGTCTGGATGAGGTCCTGAGTCCGTAATTTTACCGACAACAACACCGTCCATGCCGTCATGATAACGATGAATATGATCCACTTCTAACCCGCCGCGAGTTAGAAGCTCCGCTACTTCCTCAGGAGATACTCCTGAAAGATCCACATAATCTTGCAACCATTGATAGGAAACGAGCATGTTCCCTTCACCTTCTTTCTTTATCGATTAAACGTGTTTGAATTGTGATAAAAATCTCGTATCGTTCGTGTAGAAATGACGAATGTCATCAATGCCATACTTTAGCATCGCAAAACGTTCTACACCCATTCCGAATGCAAAGCCTGAATAGACGTTCGGATCAAATCCGTTCATTTCAAGAACTCGTGGGTGAACCATTCCGGAACCGAGTACTTCAATCCAACCGGACTGCTTACATACGCGGCAACCATCACCACCACATACGCCACAGTTCACATCAATCTCAGCCGATGGCTCTGTAAACGGGAAGTAACTTGGACGTAAACGAATGGCACGATTACTGCCGAAATATTCTTTAACAAACGTATCAAATACGCCTTTTAAGTCACTCATTCGCACGTGTTTGTCTACGTACAAACCTTCGATTTGCATAAACTGATGAGAGTGCGTCGCATCATCTTCATCACGACGATACACTTTACCTGGACAAATAATTCGAACCGGTCCTTCACCTTTGGCCGCTTGCAACGTTCTCGCTTGTACCGGAGACGTTTGTGTACGTAAAAGCGTATCTTCTGATACATAAAACGAATCTTGCATGTCGCGTGCAGGGTGGTCTGCAGGCAAGTTCATCATTTCAAAGTTATAGTAATCTAGCTCCACTTCAGGACCTTCTGTGACTTCAAACCCGAGTCCTACAAAAATATCTTCAATCTGCTCAACGACTGCAGTTAGGGGATGCGGAGATCCAGCTTCGACCTTTTTGCCGGGTAACGTCACATCAATTTTTTCTGCCGAAAGTTTCTCTTGTAATTCTGCTTCTTCGAAAAATGCTTGTTTGCTGTCAATGGATGCTTGAATTGCTTCGCGCACTTCATTGGCTTTTTGACCAACGACAGGACGTTCTTCTGCTGAAAGCTTCCCCATCCCTCTTAGTACTTCAGTGATGGGTCCTTTTTTACCAAGATAATTAATACGTACTTGTTCAAGTTCTTTTTTGTCTTGACTGCTTGTTACAGCGCTTTGAGCCTCAAGCTTTAACTCTTCTAATCGATCAATCATCGTGCTCCTCCTTTATTCCTTGCTTCAACATCGTAATTGAACGCAAAAAAACCTTCGCCCAAAAAGGGACGAAGGTTTCGCGGTACCACCCTTGTTATCAGCTCTCACGAACGAACCAATCACTTATGAACTCATAACGGTAGTCAACCGGGACACCTTGTGACCGGTGCCAACTCCAGAGTGAATTCAAGTGATCTTTAAAGAGAAAGACTTCCAATCGATGGTCTTCCCTTCCTGTCAGTCAGTGTTCACTTTACTACTCTCTATCAACGTGTTGAATCATGTTCAGTTGCAGTATAGTATAGAGGGTTTTTGTTGCACTTGCAAGAGGGGCGGTTAACAAATCACGTTTACCTCATTAAACTTCCGCTACTAATCTTCAAGGTTTCGCCGATGATGCTCTCTGTAGCATCCGTTAACAAGTAAACGATGGAGCGGGCGACTTCTTGTGGGGTAATTAGCTTTTTTGTCGGATAGTTATCTTCAGTATGTTGCTTTTGTTCTAAATACGTACGGTCATGTTGCGCGGCTTTACGTTCAATAACCGCTCTTCCCATTTCTGTATCCACAATTCCAGGTGCAACTGCATTCACACGAACACCGTATTCAATAGCTTCTAATGCAAACGATTGCGTAAAACCAATCACCGCAAACTTACTTGCAGAGTACGCCGTGTTAGCATACGTTCCCCGTAATCCAGAAAGCGAAGAGACGTTTACGATTGCACCTTTTTTGTTCGCTTTCATGGAACGGTACACGAGCTTACTTAACATGACTAGTGATACGTAATTCAACTCCATATAGTTGCGCAATTGCTCTGCAGTAACTTCTTCAACGGTATAATTGCCAGCAATCCCTGCAGCATTAACAAGCCCTGTGATCGGACCTAGCTTTTCTTCAGCAGTACATACGAGGTCTTGACGCTCTTCTTCAACCGTTATGTCTGTACGTTTGACGAAATAGTTTTCCGTATGCTTTCTAAGTTCTTCACCGAGTAATTGTAGCTTTTCTTCATTGCGACCAGTAACGGTCACAAAAGCACCTAATTGAGCTACGAGTAAGGCGGTCTCGTAGCCAATTCCACCTGTCGCACCTGTAACAACGATATGCTCATTTTGAAGGGCATCATTTGAATAAACCATTGAGATTCCTCCTATTATAAGTTCGACCATTGATAAATAAGGATGGCTGTTGCAACCGCAACATTCAATGATTCTGACTGACCAACAATCGGGATCGTAACATTCTCATCAGTAAGCGCGAGTAATTCATTAGAAACTCCAGCTCCTTCATTACCAACTAGCAAACCGAAGTCACGACTCTCGAGATCAATCTCCCGGTAATGATGACCTTTCATTGCTGTTCCGATGATCACTTTTCCAGCTTGTTGTTGTGCGATCATTTGTTCACGTAAATCGGCACGAACAATCGGAAGATGAAAAATGGCTCCTTGAGTTGAGCGAATAACTTTGTCGTTATACGGGTCGACCGTCTCTTCACTAATGATGATTCCAGCAATAGCAGCAGCTTCAGCTGTGCGAATGATCGTACCGAGATTCCCAGGGTCTTGTACACCATCAATGAACAATAAGTTCCCCTCAGTTGGGAGGCTTTCATCTGGCAACTTGCAAACCGCCAGCCAGCCTTGCGATGTTTTTGTCGCACTGATTCCTTTCATTACTTCATCACTCACAAGGAGTGGCTCCATCGCTGTTTCTATTGCTAGTGGTTTTGCACTTTCACTTTGTAGCAATGATTCAGCGCGACCTGCCTGAATTGCTTCTTCCACAAGGTGCGGTCCTTCAACGAGGAATCGTTGCTCTTTTTGACGGTATTTTTTTTGCTGTAATTTTTTAATTTGCTTAATTTTAGGATTGCTCGCTGACATAATCAACGTACTCACCTCTTTCGATGATGTATAAGATTCCCTCATTCACCTCATCCTATAATGAAACCTGCAAAGACTGAAGGAGGATCTATAATGGGATTAAATTTACGACATGCAATTTTAGACAACGTTTCTGGAAGTGATGCAACACAAATTGAAGCAACCATTACCGATGCCATTTCTAGCGGCGAAGAGAAAATGCTTCCTGGGTTAGGCGTTTTATTTGAAGTCTATTGGAACGAAGTTGATGATTCAGCTAAGCAACAAATTGTTGAACAGATTTCAACAGGTGTGAAATAAAACGGGAAAACACCCCAAACTGGGGTGTTTTTTTACTTGAATGTTAGCGTTTTAACGGTTTCAGCGTCGAGCTTCTTAATGACAGCTACTATTAATTTAACTGCATTATCAAAGTCATCTTGATTTAAAATGCCGGCGTGCGTATGAATGTAACGTGTCGGAATACAGATTGAAAGTGCCGGAACACCATTAGCCGTTAGTTGAATTGCACCGCCGTCTGTTCCTCCTGCAGCCATCGCATCGTATTGATAAGGAATGTTCTCAGCATCAGCCGTATCAACGACAAGCTCACGAAGGCCTTTATGAGAGATTAATGAAGCGTCATAAACGAGAATTTGTGGACCTTTCCCGATTTCTGCTTGTGCTTCTGCCTTGGATACACCTGGTGTATCACCTGCAATGCCAACGTCTACACTAAACCCAATATCTGGCTCGATCGCTTGTGACGACGTTTTTGCACCACGTAAACCAACTTCTTCTTGAACCGTTCCAACTCCGTACACTTCGTTTGGATGATCGCTATCTTTTAATTGCTTTAACACTTCAATCGCAATTGCACACCCTATGCGATTGTCCCAAGCTTTAGCCATTAGAAGCTTCTCGTTGTTCATGACCGTAAAATCACAAACTGGTACGACAGAATCCCCTGGGCGCACACCAAATGACTCCGCTTCTTCGCGATTACTCGCACCAATATCAATGAACATGTCTTTTTTCTCGACCATTTTCTTGCGTTGGTCAGCAGGTAAAATGTGTGGAGGCTTAGAGCCGATTACCCCTGTGATGTTTCCTTTGTTCGTCATGACCGTTACTCGTTGAGCGAGCATCACTTGCTCCCACCAACCGCCTAAAGGTTGAAATTTCAAAAACCCACGATCATCAATTTGTGTAATCATAAAGCCGATTTCATCAAGGTGACCCGCAACCATCACTTTCGGTCCCCCTGCTTTACCGACCTTCTTAGCAATTAAGCTACCTAAGTTGTCCGTCGTTACTTCATCGGCATAAGGGCTTATGTATTGATTCATGATGTCACGTGCTTCTTGTTCGTTGCCTGGTACACCGTTTGCATCTGTTAAGTCTTTGAGCATTTGTTGCGTCTCTGTTAACTTGACCATTCCATATTCCTCCATTCTAGTACAATACATCTAGTATACCGACAATTGATGGTATACTCAATCCATCGTTTCTTACGCCCGTTTTAAAATGTTTGATGTGCAACAAGTTGTGGAATATTAATTGTAATTCGTAATGAAACGTTTTCTTAAGGTTCAACGTATATATACATAAACCTGTATCGATTGGAGGGCGCATCATGTCGTTACTACTCTACGCATTTTTAGCTGCGGCCTTATTTATTCTAGCCTACTCTGTTTACCGTTATGCTACGAATTCTACACGCAAGCTTGAAGTTGCCCATAAACGACAAGAGTTTTATTTTTATGATGACCCTGACGACGTTCGAAAGAATTTCTTAATTACGTACCGAGGGGTTATGTTTGAAGGAGAGAAGTATGTAAGTGTAGCTGAATCTAGCTTCGAAGTCGTTCGAGTCGTTATGGACCCGAAGCGAACAGAGAGAATTGAAGGGCTTGGATATGAAGACTTCTTATATCTTGAATCGGAAGTAAAGCAACGTTATTCACATGCACAAGTGGAATGGCGTAGCCCTATTAAACAACTCATGCAACGCAAGAAAACTCGAGAAGCAAAGGGGTCTGTCTGACATTCTTTGCTTCTCCACATTTTTCCACAAAAAAGAAAGCGCTTCATTTGTCTAAAAGTTTTGAAAGGGACATTTTGTATGATAGAATAGTTTCCATTAGACTTTATCACTGTAAAGAGGAGCATTACATAATTATGTCAGCATCACAATCATCAACAAAGCAAACGATCTTAATCGGGCTTATGTTGTTCTCTCTGTTCTTTGGGGCAGGGAACCTTATTTTTCCACCGTTACTTGGACAAGAAGCTGGTGATCAACTTTGGCCAGCAATTATCGGGTTTTTGATTTCTGGAGTTGGCTTGCCTGTACTTGGAGTTATTGCAATCATCTATACAGGTAAAGACGATGCTGAAGCGATTAGTAAACGTGTACACCCTATTTTTGCGACAGCATTTACTGCTCTAACATTTTTGACAATTGGACCTTTATTCGCTGTTCCAAGAACAGCTACTGTTTCTTTTGAAGTCGGTTTAACGCCCTTTTTAGACAATGTTACGAGTCTTGCACTCGTTATTTTTACAATTGTCTATTTTGCGTTTGTCTATTGGCTAGCTGCCTCTCCAGGCAAATTCATCGATCGAATCGGGAAAATTATTACCCCAATCTTATTGTTCGTTTTAGCGGTCGTATTAGCTCGAACGATTTTTGGACCACTCGGTACATTTTCAGCGCCATCTGAGGAATACAGTAGCTTGGCATTTTTCTCTGGGTTTACCGAAGGGTACTTAACGATGGACACGATTGCAGCATTTGTTTTTGGAATTCTCGTTTTACAAACGATTAAATCACAAGGAATTAACGATCAGACGGTCATCCGATCTGTAACCATTAAAGCAAGCTTAATTGCCGGTGGACTATTGGCGGTAATTTACACTGGTCTTGGGTATCTAGGTGCTGTCAGCGAAACGGCCGTAGGTACACAAGAAAACGGTGGACAGATATTGCAACTCACTGCTTTTGAGTACTTTGGAGTAAGCGGAAACGTCATTCTCGCCATTACGATAATCCTTGCTTGTGTCCCAACTGCTGTCGGTCTAATCTCATCGTGCTCAACGTACTTTAATGGTTGGTTCCCTCAAATTTCATATAAAAGGTTCGTACTCATCTTCACGGTGTTCAGTGCGCTGATTGCGAACATGGGACTTAACCAACTCATTGCATTTTCACTACCTGTACTTGTGTTTATCTACCCTATCATCATCGCACTGATCGCTTTAGCGTTTACAGACCGACTGTTCGGCGGACGTCAAAGTGTTTATAGAGGTGTAATCATTATGACTGCACTTATCAGTACAACAGATGGTTTGAAAGAGGCAGGATTACTTCCAGAATCAATTGTATCTTTAACTTCTATGCTACCATTAAGTGACCTCGGATTTGGTTGGCTCGTTCCAGCAATTCTCGGTGGTATTGTAGGATTTTTCGTATCAAAGAAATAGTATTTATAAATGCCCACACTTTAATGAGTGTGGGCGTTTTAGTATCACCGATGATCTCTATATAATAAAAAACCCCTGTGCATTGCACAAGGGGTTCATTCATTATGACAATTGAGCTTTTGCTTTGTCTGCAAGTGCAGTAAAAGCGTCTTTGTCGTTAACAGCAAGATCAGCAAGCATCTTACGGTTGATGTTGATTTCAGCAAGCTTAAGACCGTGCATTAAACGGCTGTAAGAAAGACCGTTTAGACGTGCAGCGGCGTTAATACGAGCGATCCAAAGTTTACGGAACTCACGCTTACGATTACGACGGTCACGATAAGCGTATTGTCCTGACTTGATTACTTGTTGTTTCGCTGTGCGGAACAACGCATGTTTGGAACCGTAATAACCTTTAGCAAGCTTTAATATCTTTTTACGACGACGACGTGTGACTGTTCCACCTTTAACTCTAGGCATCGTCAATCCCTCCTCAGTTTACGAAAATAACTTATTTTTTGTAAGGGAGCAACTGCTCAATACGAGACTGATCGCTCTTATCCATAACGGCTTGTTTGCTTAGATGACGCTTTTGCTTTTCAGACTTAGCAGCTGCAAGGTGACTTGTGTTAGCATGACCACGCTTGAGCTTCCCAGTTCCTGTACGCTTAAAGCGCTTTGCAGCACCGCGGTGAGTTTTCATTTTTGGCATGAGTACTTCCTCCTTTGCTGTTGTGCGACTACTTCTTGTCTTCAGCTTTCGGCGCAAGTATTAAGAACATACTGCGACCTTCCATTTTCGGGCGTGTCTCAATGCTTGCAACGTCCGTTAATTCTGTTGCAAGACGCTCGAGAACCTTACGTCCGATTTCAGAGTGGGTAATAGCGCGTCCACGGAAACGAATTGCCGCTTTCACTTTATCGCCCTTCTCTAAGAATTTACGTGCATTTCTAAGCTTCGTATTGAAGTCATGTTCCTCAATAGTTGGGCTAAGACGCACTTCCTTAACGTTAATGACTTTTTGCTTCTTACGAGCTTCTCGATCCTTCTTCTGTTGTTCGTAACGAAACTTTCCGTAGTCCATAATTCGACATACAGGCGGAGTTGCATTTGGAGCAACAAGGACAAGGTCTAATTCAGCTTTAGATGCTAACTCAAGCGCATCGCGCTTTGATTTCACACCAAGTTGTTCGCCATTAGCGTCGATGAGACGCACTTCACGTGCACGAATCCCATCGTTGAGCTTCATATCTTTACGAATAGTGAGCCACCTCCGACATTAGTAAGGAAACGATATGAATCTAAACATGCTCACAAAAACAGTTAGCTATGCATAAAAAAAAGTGAGAGTCGTATACATACGACGCCCACTTATAGCCATCACGTTCGATTGCTTACCTGGTAACGACCCTAAGGTGTTTTGCAGGTGAGAAGCGGGCGCTTCTGCTTGCGTGCAACATGTTCAATACTTCATTACTATACAGGATGAATAACGAATTGTCAACATCACTTCTAAAAAAAGCAATCACTTCGTTGAAACGCTCGAACGAGTGGCTCACTACCCAGTTTCTGTTTCTACTATTAGAACTTACGTGCTTCTTGTTTTAGTTGTTCAACAAAGGCATCGAGTGGCATCGACTCTGTATCACTTTCACCATACTTACGGATGTTCACATCGAGTGCGTCTTGCTCTTTATCACCGAGTACGAGAGTGTACGGAATCTTTTTCGTTTGCGCTTCTCGAATTTTGTAACCGAGCTTTTCTTCGCGCATATCTACTTCAACACGTACGCCTACTTTACGAAGCGCATCTTCTACTTTTGAAGTGTACGATTGATGTACTTCTAGTGAAACAGGAATTAACTGCACTTGGACCGGTGAAAGCCATGTTGGCAATGCACCTTTGTATTCTTCAATGAGGAAAGCAACAAAGCGTTCCATCGTTGATACAACGCCACGGTGGATAACGACTGGACGGTGCTCTTTTCCATCTTCACCGATGTATGTGAGATCCATTTGATTTGGCAAGTGGAAGTCGAGCTGAACCGTAGATAATGTTTCATCTTTTCCAAGGGCTGTTTTTACTTGAACATCTAGTTTTGGACCGTAGAATGCTGCTTCTCCGATTGCTTCCACGTATTCCGCACCACGCTCATCCATCGCTTCTTTTAGAAGACGTTGTGCTTTATCCCACATCTCATCATTATCGACATACTTTTCTTTGTCTTCAGGATCACGATAAGAAAGACGGAAGTAGTAATCGTTAATACCAAAATCGCTATACACGTTTTGAATGAGATCAACCACGCGTAGGAATTCTTCTTTCATTTGATCTGGACGACAGAAAATGTGTGCATCATTTAATGTCATTGCACGTACTCGCTGTAAACCAGCAAGCGCTCCTGACATTTCATGACGGTGCATCGTTCCAAGTTCCGCGATTCGGATTGGAAGTTCACGATAACTGTGTAAGTTGTTTTTGTATACCATCATATGATGTGGACAGTTCATCGGACGTAACACGAGGTCTTCATTATCCATTTCCATAGGTGGGAACATATCTTCATGATAGTGATCCCAGTGACCTGATGCCTTATAAAGGTCTACACTGCCGAGCACTGGTGTATAGACGTGATCATAACCTAAGCGCTCTTCGAGGTCGACGATGTAACGTTCAATCGTTCTACGAATTGTCGCTCCCTTAGGTAACCATAATGGCAACCCTTGTCCTACTTTTTGATTGATTGTAAAAATCTCGAGCTCTTTACCTAATTTACGGTGATCTCGTTCTTTTGCTTCTTCCAAAATACGAAGATGCTCATCTAAGTCGGCTTGCTTTTCAAATGCAGTCCCGTAAATGCGTTGAAGCATTTTGTTTTTGCTGTCGCCTCGCCAATAAGCACCAGAGATATTCATCAGTTTAATCTTTTTCAACTTGCTCGTAGATGGTACGTGTACACCGCGACAAAGGTCTGTAAACTCACCTTGCTCATAAAGTGTAACCGTTTCGCCTTCTGGGATTGCATCGATCAATTCTAGTTTAAGCGGATCGCCAATTTCATTGAAATACGCTTTCGCTTCTTCACGAGATACTTCTTTTCGAACGATCTCGAAGTTTTCATCCATAATCTTCTTCATTTCTTTTTCGATTTTAGGAAGATCTTCTGGTGTGATCGTATGCTCAGTATCGATGTCGTAGTAGAAACCCCCTTCAATGACAGGTCCTACACCGAATGTTGCATCTGGATAGAGACGCTTGACCGCTTGTGCTAGCAAGTGAGCACTACTATGGCGGAGAACTTCTAATCCTTCTGCGTCTTTGTATGTGATAATTGCAATCTTCCCGTCTTCTTTAATTGGTCTACGAAGATCATACAATTCGTCATTGAGCTTACCAGCCAACGCTTGTTTTTTCAGTCCAGAACTAATGGACGATGCGACTTCTTCTAACGTGACGCCTGCATCAAATGATTTAACTGCTCCGTCTGGAAATGTAAGTTGTACTTGATTAGACATGCGATTCACTCCTTTAATTTAAAACACGAAAAAACCCGTCCCTAAATAGGGACGAGTTTATACCCGCGGTTCCACCCTCATACAGCTGATTTGCTGCACTCGAATCGGTTAACGCCCGATAACGACAGTAAGTACTAGCATCGCGTTCATCACTGTAGCTCTGAGGGGGTAAACTCATCGACCGGCGTTAAAAAGCTTTCAGCCTAGGCTTTTCTCTCTGTGAATCGTATCGATAAATTCATGTCCTCTTCCGTGCCTTTTTTCTTACGACCTATTATATTCATTCGTCATGAAAAATGCAACCGCCTATTTTTGTTCGACTTTCTTACGAGCCGCTGCTTACTTTTAAGACATTCGTAATTATTTCCCGGGAAAAGATAAAGCGAAAGCCCTAAATAGGAACTTCCGCTCTACTTACATTAGCTGTCAATCTCTTCTTTAAATCCTGTGTTTGCTTTCACTTTAATTTCACGATACTTCTCAGTATCTAATTTGCGACTCGAGAAGATCGTACCGAGGTATGCCCCTAAGAACCCGAGCGGAACGGATATGATCGCTGGGTTAGCCAATGGGAACAGTGGATCTCCAACGATAATCGCATTTCCGTCTGGATCAAGCACATTTGGACTTAGCATAACGAGTACTAATGCTGAAATTAAACCACTCAAAATCCCTGTAATTGCACCTGTTGTGTTAAATCGTTTCCAATAAATTGTGAAGATGATTGGCGGTAAATTCGCACTTGCCGCCACACAGAATGCAAGAGCTACAAGGAAGGCAACGTTTAAGTTTTGGGCGAAGAGTGCCAGAGTGATTGACATTGCCGCAACACTTAATGATGCAACTCTTGCTGCAACCACTTGTTGCTTCTCAGTAGCTTGACCCTTCTTAAGAATTTGCCCGTACAAATCGTGAGCAAATGCCGATGCTCCTGAAAGAACAAGACCAGCCACAACTGCAAGGATGGTTGCAAATGTTACTGCGGCGATGAATGAGAATAATAAATCGCCACCGAGAACTTGAGCAAGAAGTGGTGCTGCCATATTTCCTGCCGGGTTATTCGCGACAATCGTTTCATGACCAACGAAGATTACCGCTCCCATCCCGAGGAAAATCGTGAGCAAATAGAAGATCCCGACGATCCATGTCGCAGTAATTACTGATGCTCGTGCAGTCTTCGCATCTTTTACTGTAAAGAAGCGAAGTAAAATATGCGGTAAACCTGCCGTACCTAATACGAGAGCGAGCATTAAGGAAATCGTATCTAATGGTAGATCAGAATCGACTCCAGGATTTAGATAGGACGCTCCGTGAGGCGAGGCATCTCTCGCTTGCGTGAACAATTCAACGATATTGAAGTTCACGTGGAATAATACGATAAGTGAAATGATAAACATCCCGGCCATGAGTAACACGGCTTTAATAATCTGAACCCAGCTCGTTGCGGTCATACCACCGAACATAACATACGTTGTCATCATGACCCCGACGATAATAACAGCTACCCAATAAGGGATCCCAAATAATAATTGAATAAGTGCTCCTGCCCCTACGAGTTGGGCAATCATGTAAAACGTAACAATCGTAATTGTACTAAGTGCTGCAATTCCACGTACTTTCTTTAAATCAAATCGAGCCGTTAACATATCAGCAATCGTATACTTCCCGATATTACGCATCGGTTCTGCAACGATAAATAGAACGACTAAGTAACCGACAAGGTAACCAACACTATAATAAAACCCTTCAAAACCTGTAAGTGCAATGGCGCCGGCAATCCCTAAAAATGACGCTGCAGATAAGTAATCCCCTGCGATGGCTAAACCGTTTTGCCAACCAGTAAGTCCCCCACCAGCAGTATAAAACTCACTAGCCGTATTCGTACGCTTAGCTGCGAAATACGTAATGACGAGTGTTGCTGCAACGATGATTAGAAAGAGTGATATAACGGTAAAGTTCAATTCATTCAACTTACTTCCCTCCGATCGATCTGTACATGTTCTTCTAACACTTCATCAGCCATTCGATCGTATTGAGCCGCTTTTCTCGTATACATGATGCAAAGTGTCCACGTCATCACAAATTGAGCAACTGCTAACACCCATGCCCACGTAATCACACCGAACGCTTCGTTATGTAAAATCGTTGTATACGAAGCAAGCACAGGAAGTGAAAAATAAAATAAAAAGAAAAAGATGGTCATTGGTACGATAAATCGTTTCTTGGCATTCATTAACGCTTTGAATTTGGAATCGCTTACAACTTTTTCATAATCAATTGTAGCTTTCGAATTACTCATGACCGATCACCTCTTTACCAAGTGTGTATACAAAGATTACAAGATGTTCTTAATTGTGTCAATTTTATTTATATTAAAATTTGTAAGCGCTTAATGAAAAGAATATCCAGAAAGTATATGAATAAAAAAACCGACAAAAAATACTTTTTGTCGGTAACGCGTTCTCTCTTTAAAGCAACGTACTTAAGAGATCATGAATTTCAGAATTCCTAACAAAAGTTGCTTCGTATTCATTTGCAGAATAAACAATTTATGAATGAATTAAAAATCAACAAACTTAAAATTCCCATTGCGTAAACGATCGCAAGTTGATTCGTTCTTGGAAAATGTTCCGAAGCGTTTGAATCACACCATCATCACAATCGGTATACACGTATAACCGCTTAGGGGCGACACTTGCAATCGGACTAATAATCATTTCCGCCGGTAACACTCCTTCTTCAAAAACGAGCATACTCTTTGTATTCCTTAGTCTTTCAATCGCATTCCACTCATTGCCATTCCCATCGCAAAGCTTAAATCGTTCCCTGCCCGGGTACCATAGATGCAATTCCGTTGACAGTGGGGTCGCACCGTGGACATATGTTCGAAGTGTATCAACGAGCGTTTGATATTCTTGCTCCATTTGATATTCTTCGAAAATCGCATCGGATAACTCGTCTAAATAATGAATGTACTTCCCTATACAAAACTGCATAAATGGTTGCCAATGGAAGGTATCTTTATCGATGAGATGTTGATGGACAGACTCGTAAAATGCATCCATTCGTTTCGTAATTTTTTTAGCTTCTGGAATGTCCGAATGTTCTCCAGAAAGAATTGCTTTTGTACACTCAATCACATGCTCAAGTACACTTGGATCGCAATAATTAAAACGACGATTAATCCGTCTTGCTAACCAATCGGTTTCGTAGTTCGCCATCATTTCATCTGTAATCACCGCAGCGATAAAAGGACGTACCGATTGCTCCCACTCATTTTTGTCCCCTTGATATTCATAACGCATCTCTGTTTCTTTCGTTTTAGAAATCGTACATGGTGTATACAGATGCGCTAACCCATTCTTCATACGATCGACGACCTTATTACAGTCCTTGCTATGTGTAAATTCAATTGTCAGCACAAACATGCCTCCTCGCGCATTCCGTTAATCCGGTCCATACATCGCTCTATTCCATCGTATGTACGCGCTGGACAAACATGCGAAAAAAAAAGAGAAACCTTCAAAGAAGGCTCCTCTACTGATTAATTCTGCATTTCAAAGTCTCTTGATGCTCGTTCATGTTCTTCAAAAACGTGCAGTGTGTTATATTTCGTATCGCGCACAGCTGGTTTCTTGCCTGCTTCACGAATAATATCAAGCGCACGGTTGTTATTCACTTTATGCGTCGTACCTGCAGCAGAAACAACGTTCTCTTCGATCATTGTACTACCAAAGTCATTGCAACCAAAGTGGAGAGAACGCTTGCCTGTCTCTGGTCCCATCGTTACCCAAGAAGATTGGAAGTTCGGAACGTTATCTAAAAACAAGCGGCTAATTGCGACGTTCTTCAAATACCCATTCGGAGTAATTTTCTCGCCTTTCATCCGAGTGTTATCTGGTTGGAATGTCCATGAGATAAATGCAAGGAAACAGTTCGTTTCGTCTTGCGCATCACGTACTCGCTGCAAATGAAGCGCACGTTCTTCATTCGACTCCCCAAAGCCAATAACCATTGTAGCCGTTCCGTGCATGCCAACTTTCTTCGCGGCTTTCATACAATCAATCCATTGCAGCCAATCAATCTTTAAGCGACTAACCGCTTTACGGTTTTCTTCTGTTAAGATCTCCGCACCGCCACCTGGTAATGAATCAAGACCTGCATCTTTTAATTCTTGTAGCACTTCTTCAAGGCTAAGTCCTGACACTTCCATCATCTTATAGATTTCAGCGGGTGAGAAAGAATGCATCGTAATATCCGGAAAACGTTTTTTAATGTTTCGGAGCAAGTCGGTATAATACGAAAACTCTAAATTAGGGTTCGTTCCACCTTGCATCAGTATTTCAGTACCGCCAACATCCACGGTTTCTTGAATTTTTTTGAAGATCTCTTCATCGCTTAGAACGTAGCCTTCCTCATGACCAGGAGGACGATAAAACGCACAAAATCTGCAGTATGTATCACAGAAATTCGTATAATTGACGTTACGTCCAATTACGAATGTCGTAATTGGGTCTGGATGCCACTTCTTCATCATTGTATCTGCAGCTTCACCAAGTTTATTTAGCTGTACTTCGTCATTTTCGTCTACTTCGTATAACCGAACGGCATCATCCATCGTTAGTCGTTCACCTGCGACAGCTTTCTCCAAAATCGCATCGATGCTCATCGTTCTGCCTCCTTAAAAACGCCGATTCATAGATTCATATTTCTCTTCTATCGTAACATAGCCAATGAAAAACATCGAATGTAGTTTCAGGGACGACATTTATTCATGACGTCGATTTCTCCCTGAAACATACACTGCAGTTGTCATCGGACGAATTCTTTCCATCAATCGCTTCGCTTTTAGTCGTTCTTCACCATTTTTTTGTGAAAATGCTAAATGTCCTTCTAGTTCGTCTAAATCCCAGTTTGACGTGAAAACGGTCGGTAGTTTTTCAGTCATGCGATATTGCAAAATCACACCTAATACGTCGTCACGGATCCAAGCGGACATCGTTTCGGCGCCTAAATCATCCAAAATTAAGACGGGAACTGCTTTTACTGCATCGAGCTTCTCTGAAACAGTACCATCTGCCACTGACTGTCGCATTTCACGGAAGAACTCTGGTGCATAGACGAGCAATGACGAGATTTTGCGATTCGCTAACGTATTCTGAATGCTTGCTGCGATATACGTTTTTCCAACACCAAACATCCCGTGCAAATAGAGCCCTTTCCCTTCTTTCTTAGGCTCAATTTCATTCGCAAACGTAATCGCTTGAATGACCGCTGTCCCTCTCGTATTGTCTTCATCATCAAGTTCTACTTGTTCAAAAGATGCCTTTTTAAATTCCTCAGAAACGTACATGCTTTGAATCAACTTCTTATGCTTTTGTTCTTGCTCACTAGCAATTTTAGAAGGGCAAGGTTGATACCTCATATGAATTTGACCTAAATGAACATACAATTCTGGTTGGTATCCAGGCATCGGATTTTGACAAGCATTTAATGAAGTACAAGCGTGACAACCAACTGTCGAGTTTTTATACTCATATAGTTCTGCCATGCCTTGTTCGATCGCTCCATCTGCCAATTCATCGCGATGATGATCCAGCCAAGACCGAATTCTCTCGTCTTGAAACAGTGATTCACGCGCTTTATTCAAACGCTTTTCCCAGCCTGTTTCTCCCATATACTTTTTTAGGGAATCACGGATCGGCTCCACTTAACTGTCCCCTTTCTTATATTTTTGAAGTAACAACTCAAATTTCTTGCGTTCTTCTTCTGCTTTTTTGCGCTTCTCTTCTGATGGTTCTTCCTGCCGTTCACCTGTTAACCACTTCGGCAATTTATCTTGATTTTGTTGTGACTTTTTGTTTTTCGTTTGAGAAGGTCGATTTGTGGATTTGGATGGTTTATCTTTTACCTGTTTACGCTTTTGGTATTCTTGTTTTGCATGGTTCATTGCTTCTTCAACGGTCTTAATCTTCTTCCTTGACCAATCGCCTGCAATCTTTTGTACGAGCGGAGCATCTAAGCGTTGATCATGGGTCCGCATCACATAATCAATGAGCGTATTCACGACACCGACTGGTAATTTGTAATCATGAACGAGTGATTCAGCTAGTTTAATGTCTGGAGGCGAGACCGTTGCCTCTGAAATGCTTTCCAATAACTCATAGGGTGAAATACGATTGTAGTAGCTTGCCATTTTCTCGTCTTCACTCATCTGTTCTGGTTTCTCAGATGATGGAACTTCCTCATCAGCCGTCGTCCGAAGCCCAAGCTTTGGAGGATTTTGACCGTGTTGATGGCGATACCAATTTTTTACGACCGTACGTAACCGTTCAATATCTATCGTATCATCACCAATCATCGCTTCAATCATTAAACGACTCATTTCCATTTCATCAAGCTGATACACAAACGATAAACTGCGAACATCTTTTTTCACTGAGTCGGTTAGCATCGCCTCATGATCGAAAAACGCTGGCAAAAACGTCTTCACAAGTTCAAAATCAAATTGTCGATCGTTGACAACTAAAGACGAGCGATCACGATCACCAACAAGCTCTTCAGAGTCTTCACGATCTTCTCGATTTAATTCGCGATCTTTTAACGACGTAAACACGTCATTAAAGGCAACTGTTTTCTCTTCCCATTGATGTTTATCGATTTTTGGTGTGCTAAACCGCTGTCGAATTTGGCGAAACTTCGTTACACCGATGCGATTTTGTAAAAAAACACCTAAGAACGGATCGGCAAAAAATTCATTTGCAAGCATTGGCGTCGACAATTCGTACAAAAATACACGTTCATCGTTTTGCTTTTGCATATACGTCTTTAATAAACCGATCGCCTCAAGTCGCTTTCTAGCATCTAAAATCGTTGGCAATTCTTCTGCCGTGGTGATCATCAATTCCCGGTGTGTGCTTTCGTCACACATGTAGGCGTCTCGTTCTAATCGATAATATAACGTCAAATATAAATTAACGGCCATCGAGCCGATTAAAGGTTGATACAACAATAGCAATGCTTTTTCATGTAGTTGTGAAAACGGTTCGACCATTCGCACTGTGTACGGATCCATTGGCCGTAACTCACTCCAAGACCAAGACAAACGAGTCACCTTCCTTCAAGACGTAGAAAGAGCCCTGAAAGCGTGATTGCTCACTTGTCGGGCCCTTCATCATCTGTGCGTTTCATCAATTCTTTTAATTCATCTATAAACACATTAATGTCTTTAAACTGTCGATATACGGATGCAAAACGTACGTACGCAACTTCGTCAACGTGTGATAAATGTTCCATAACAAGCTCGCCAATTCGGCCACTCGGAACTTCACGCTCGGAACCACTTCGTAATTCGCGCTCAACATCGCTAACGATCTTATCTAATCTTTCCAATGGAACTGGGCGCTTTTCACATGCTCGAATTAAACCGCGAAGCATTTTGTCGCGACTAAATTCCTCACGGTTGCCATCTTTCTTCACAATTAACATCGGTGTCTCTTCGACAATCTCATACGTTGTGAATCGATGACTGCATCGTTCACACTCTCTTCGTCTTCGAATTGAGCGAGCCTCATTGTGTGGCCTTGAGTCGAGTACGCGAGTCCCGTTGGAATGACAGACCGGACAACGCATCGGCCCCACTCCTTAACAAGGTAGAATAACAACTAATTGAGTCTATCATAACATGTCTAGAATTACTCATCCAATCCTAATCAAATTAGACGACAAATATAAAAAAACTGATCCATTAACGACATGGATCAGTCATAAAAGGTTCAGCTGAAAATGATTTAAGAATTTGCAACTGATTGTTGTGTAATTTTCTGAGCAATTAAATCAACAAGGTCAACGACACGACAAGCATAACCCCACTCATTATCGTACCAAGCAATTACTTTCACTTGACGCTTGTTCATGACCATTGTAGACATGCTATCAACAATGCTAGAACGATCGTCGCCGTTAAAATCAATCGAAACGAGAGGCTCATCCGAAACGCCTAAAATACCTTTCATTTCTTTCTCTTCTGCAGACTTAAACACTTCGTTCACCTGTTCAGCCGTTACGTCACTTTGAAGTTCACAAACGAGGTCTACAAGTGATACGTTCGGTGTAGGAATTCGTAGTGCCATACCGTTTAATTTCCCGTCTAGATGAGGCAATACGAGGGAAATCGCACGAGCTGCTCCCGTTGTCGTCGGAATAATTGATTGTCCACAACTTCTCGCTCTACGCAAATCTTTATGTGGATTATCGATATTCTTCTGATCGTTTGTGTAAGCATGAACCGTTGTCATCATACCGCTTTGAATTCCAAAAACATCATCAAGCGTTTTCACAACAGGTGCTAAACAGTTTGTTGTACATGAAGCATTTGAAATGACGTGGTGATTATCGTGGTCATACTCTTCTTCATTCACGCCCATAACGATTGTAATGTCTTCTTCTTTCGCAGGAGCTGTAATCACGACTTTCTTCGCCCCAGCTTCAATGTGTTTCCCAGCGCCTTCTTTTGTAACAAACTTGCCTGTTGCTTCAATAACAATATCAACACCGAGCTCTGCCCAAGGTAGCTGCTTCGGGTCACGGTTTTGAAGTAGTTTGATTTCTTTGCCATCAACGATTAACGCATCATCTGTTGTGTCTACAGCGACGTCAAACGTTCCATGAGTACTATCATACTTTAGCAAATGCGCAAGCGTTTTTGGAGGGTGGGTTGCGTTCACTGCAACGATTTCAATATTTTCATTGAAGAATGCACGTCGAAAAGCCATTCTTCCTATTCTTCCAAATCCATTGATCGCTACTTTCGCTTTCATCTTGATGCCTCCTAATTATGATACACTAATCATCACTATTTTCTTCAATAGTATATCATATAACGATAACTTGTACGATGTTTTTCTTTATTGGAAATCAATTCTATTTATATTCCCCATTTTTTTAGTGTTTTTCGTACTTGTCTTGTAGTTTCCTCAATTGAGCCATTATTATTAATGATTTCGTCAGCATATTGCCGTTTTTCACGTAGGGGCATTTGTGAGTTTATTCGTGACTTAGCTTCTTCTTCTGTACTTTGATCCCGCTCCATAAGCCGTTGTAACTGTACGTCTTCATCAACGTACACGAGCAACACTTGATCGTATTGATCCATTTTTCCGCCTTCAATTAATAAGGGAATATCGTACACAATCGTTGTATACCCTTCGTTCTCATACTGTTGCTGCTTTAACTTCGATCGTTCACGAATTCGCGGATGCATAATGTTATTCAATGTTTCACGTTGCTTAGGATCATTAAAAATGACCTTACCGAGTGCTTTTCGGTGAAGTGTGCCATCTTCATGGAACACCTCTCGTCCAAAATGAAATAGTATGTCACGATGAGCTTCTTCGTGAGGCTCAACGATTTCCTTTGCAATTTGATCTGCATCAATAACAGGCAAACCTTCCTGCTTTAGAAGGTTCGCCACGAGACTTTTACCGCTAGCAATGCCACCAGTTAACCCGATGATCATAATGAAAACTCCTTATAAAAAATTGTATATACCGATACACATTAGCAATAAACCTGGCAAAAACACTAAAGGCTCACAAAAGCGCACATTCGACAGTTTATATCCACCTTTTTTGCCGATCACTAAAAACGTGACACACATGATGGATACGATTAAGGCAAACCAAACGACCGAGTACCCGAGCATGCTCGCCCCAAATCCGGCACCAAAAGCATCAAGTGATAACGCAAAGCCGAGTAAGACTGCTTCTTTTACACTAATTGTCCCTGAGTTATCGACGTCCGCTACCGTCGGTTTTTTGAGGATTTGGATGACCAATCCTAATTTTTTAATTTCGAATTTGACGACTTTCTCTTTTACTTGATCGACTTTTGTTATTGGCTTAATTTCTTCTGGCTTCGTTTTTGAATGGTGATACGCTTGCACAATCGCATAAACTCCGATGAGGATTAAAATGCTTCCCCCTAAGTAATCCGCAAATGCATTCGGTAAATATTGAAACACAAAGGTCGCTGCAAACCCTGACAGCAAAACCGCTGTAAATGAAAATGTGCCGATAATTAAAAGAGGCAACCAATTAATTTGCATTTTTCGCATACCGTACGTCATTCCTACACCCAATCCGTCTACACTAACCGCAAATGCAAGAATTAAAACTGCAATCCACGATTCCATAAAAAAAGCCCCCTCATACTCACTCAATACGATAGCCTATGAAATACGCTTATCCTATGTACATGAGGGAAGGGGGCATTTTTACAATTACGATTGACAGTCGGGGCAATAGTGCGTGCCTCGTCCTGCAACGACTGATCGAATAATGGTTCCTTCACACGTTTTACACGGCTCGTTCTTTCTCCCGTATACGAAAAGCTTCTGCTGGAAATAACCCATTTCTCCGTTTCCATTTAAGTAGGAACGGATCGAAGAGCCTCCTGATGCAATGGCTTCCTCTAACGTCTGAATCGTTTCTTTGTGTAATCGTTGGATTTCGTCTATTCGCAACGTGTTCGCAACTCGTCCAGGCAAAATCCCTGAGCGATGTAGTGCTTCGTCTACATAAATGTTTCCAAGCCCCGCAACAATCGCTTGATCGAGTAACACAGCCTTAATGGAGCGAGTCGTTCTTTGGAACTTCTCCTGCAAGTAAGACACCGTATAGCGCTCATTAAATGGCTCTGGTCCTACTTTATTCAACGGTGCTCGGTCAAATTCTGTCCCTTTTACGAAGAGATGCATCGTACCGAACTTACGCACATCCCGATAACGAAGTTCGGTTTCATCTGAAAAGAAAAAACGCACATGTGTATGTTTATCGACTTCATCATTAGACGTGTTGTACTTGCCTTCCATCCGTAAATGGGAAACGAGAACATAGTCCGTCAAAATAAACCGTAAAAACTTCCCTGTCCGTTCAATGTCTACGATCGTTTGACCGATCACTTGATCGCGAAATACGCTCACATCGTCTGGCTCTTTAATCATCTTAGGCCAGCCGATTTCTATATCAGCAATCGTCTTACCAACAACTAATGATGAGAGTGTTTTGCGTACCGTCTCAACTTCTGGTAATTCCGGCATTCTCGTTTCTCCTTACTTCGCTTCGTACCATGTCTTTCCGAATTCTACATCAACGACAAGCGGTACGTCTAACGAGATCGTCTGGCTCATCAAATCACTAACGAGCTGCTTCATCGTTTCGAGCTCTGACTCTGGTACTTCGAAGATCAATTCATCGTGTACTTGTAGAAGCAAGCGACTTTTTAATGATTGATCATTAAGCGTGTTCGCGACATCTACCATCGCTTTTTTTATAATATCAGCGGCTGTACCTTGAATCGGTGTGTTCATTGCAGTCCGCTCTGCGAAGCTACGCAAATTAAAGTTGCGGTTGTTAATATCATGCAAATAGCGACGGCGTTTTAATAACGTCGTTACGTAACCATGCTCTTTTGCATACGCAATCGATTCATCCATATATCGTTTAACATTCGGATACGTTTCGAAGTATTTGTCGATGAATGATTGCGCTTCTTTTCTCGTAATACCGAGGTTTTGCGACAATCCATAGTCACTAATACCATAAACGATCCCGAAGTTCACTGCTTTTGCATTGCGACGCATCGTGTCGGTGACGTCATCCTTTGAGACATCAAAAACATCCATCGCTGTTTTCGTATGAACGTCTTGCCCTTCATGGAATGCTTCCATTAATTTCTCGTCGCCAGACATGTGCGCTAACACACGAAGTTCAATTTGTGAGTAGTCAGCAGCAAGAATGTACCAGTTCTCTTCACTTGGTACGAACACTTTACGGATTTTACGTCCTTCTTCAAGTCGAATGGGGATGTTTTGTAAGTTCGGATCTTGAGAACTTAACCTTCCTGTTTGTGTTAAAGCTTGGTTAAACCGCGTATGAATCTTATTGCTCTTTCCGTGAATGACTTTTAACAAACCTTCCACGTATGTGGAGCGTAGTTTCGAGATTTGACGGTAATGAAGCAAATTCGGAATGATGTCATGCTCGCCTTCTAACTTCTCTAAAACATCTGCTGCTGTTGAATACCCTGTTTTCGTCTTCTTAATGACCGGTAAGCCCAGTTTTTCAAACAAAATCGGTCCTAACTGCTTTGGAGAATTAATGTTAAAATCCTCACCTGCAAGCTCGTGAATATCGCGCTCAAGCTGACCTAAACGCTCGTCCAATTCTACGCCCATTTGCTTTAATTGTTCTTGGTCTACCTTTACACCTTCGAGTTCCATTTCTGAAAGCACGAGAGCTAACGGTAACTCTAACGTTTCAAAGAGTTGCCATTGATCGTTTGTCGTTAACTCTTCTTTTAATAAAGGTTGTAATTTCCAAATCGTAGCTGTCTTTCTAGCAATGTGATCATTAAGGGCATCTGCCTCTGGCTTTTGCTGTTTTGCCCCTTTCCCATATACTTCTTCATCAAGCAACACACTCGTCATTTCTCTACGCTCTGCAATGTTTGCAAGATCATGGCTCGATAATGACGGGTCAATTAAGTAAGAAGCGATCAAAGTATCAAACACAATGCCCCGCACGTCAAAACCTTCCCAGCCTAACATTACTGTGAGTTTCTTACCGTCAAACACATATTTTTCTTTCGTCTCATCGGCTAACCAAGCTTTGAAATCGTCAGATTGTAAGGCAACATCCATTGGAACGGTATACGAACCGTTTTCATTCACAATGCCTAGCCCCCAAATTTCAGCATGGTGATAGTTTTCAGTTGGTGATTCAATAACAAGCGCTGCAGGAGATTGCAACATGTCTTCAGTAATTTCTTGTTCGTGGTGGAAAGTAAATTCTTCTAACGCCCGTTCTTTGGCCTCTATTTGTTCTTCATCGTCAACACCAATGTGTTTCATTAGAGAATTAAATCCGTACTCTGTGAAAAGCTTACGTACATCATTCGTTTCGTAACCCGTGTATTCAAGGTCTGACAACGACTCTTCCACCGGTGATTCACGGTGAATAACCGCTAACTCCTTGCTCATCAATGCTTGGTCACGGAATTCCGTTAAACGTTCACGTAACTTCGGTCCAGAAACTTGTTCTGATGAATTGAGAACCTCTTCAATATTTCCAAATTCTTTTAGTAGCTTAAGTGCCGTTTTCTCACCAACTTTAGGAATACCAGGGATGTTATCTGAAGAATCTCCAGCAAGTCCTTTCATGTCTGGGATATGAGAAGCAGGGATTCCGTAAACTTCTTCCATATGCGCCTCATCAAACCATTCGACATTTGTAATCCCTTTTTTCGTAATGGCAACGTGCGTGCGCTCACTTACGAGTTGAAGTAAGTCTTTATCTCCTGTATAAATGCGAACGTCAAAGCCTTCATCTTCTCCTCGCTTTGAAAGGGTTCCGATAATATCATCCGCTTCATAAAGTTCAATGCGTGTTACTTTAATTTGAAAGGCCTGCAATACCTCTTTTATTATTGGCATTTGCTCTGAAAGCTCAGGTGGTGTTTTTTCACGATCGCTTTTATAGCTTTCAAATTGCTCATGACGAAATGTCGTTTTACCTGCATCAAAAGCAATTAAAATATGGCTAGGTTCTTGGTCTTCTAAAATCTTCATTAACATATTCGTAAATCCATACACCGCATTCGTGTAAACACCTTGGTCGTTAGTAAGTAACGGCAAAGCAAAAAATGCGCGGTATGCAATACTGTTTCCATCGACTAATACTAATTTTTTATTCACTTGGAAACCCCTTTCGTACCGATCAATACACCTAGTTTATCATACCTTATCCAATGATTCTTCTCGTTCGCCTGTATAGTTTTTGTGAGTATTGCGAACGGTACTCATATGAAACTAATGATCATGAGCTTCACCTTACTGTTACTATTATTCCCACTTTCACAAGACGTCTATGCCACCCCAAGCATTATCGAATTTCAAGCTAAAATTGTCACGGTTACAGAAGATTATGAAATTTGCTATGATGCGTTTCAAGAGCAATATAGTTGTAAAGAAACAGATAACGACAAAAACAAGCAATCCACAGAACGCTTCGTCTTTCACTTAGGAATCTACCCTGGTGCTACTAAGGAAGATGTTCAGCTTCGACTAGCAAACGCTTTAGGTATCGATGTTTCTGAGGTCACACATTGGGATGTTGCTATCACGTTTGATGGAGGCGAGACCATTAAAGTGAAAGGAAAGGGAAAAAGATCACTCTGATCTTTTTCCCTTTTTTAATTTGGTTTTTTTGGAAGAGTGATGGTAAAGCTCGTTCCTTTACCAACTATGCTATTCACGTCAATTCTTCCGTGTTGTGCTTCAACTAAGTGTTTAACGATGGCAAGTCCAAGTCCTGTTCCACCTGAGTTGCGACTTCTCGCACGATCAACACGATAGAAACGTTCAAAGATTCGCGGTAACGATTCTTCATCAATCCCAATCCCGTTATCTTGAACGACAATAGCTACTTCTTCTGCTTTTTCAATCGTCTTTACACAAACCTTTCCACCTTGTTGCGTATATACGATCGCATTCGTAATCAGATTAATGAGCACTTGCTTAATACGAGCAATATCTCCATCCATCTTCGTTGACCCTTCACAGGACACGTGAATCGTAATTTCCTTATCATTCGCCTTCTCTTCTAGTAAATGTACAACTTCATTTGTAACTTCACTAAGTTCAAGAGGCATCACGTTTAATTCGAAGCTGTGGTGCTCGATTCGAGAGAGCTCTAAAAGATCTTCAATTAATTCTTGCAATCGACTACTTTCTTTCTCAATAATATGCAAAAACTGAAGCCGGATCGTTTCTTCCTCATGAGAGCCATCCAACAGTGTTTCGGCAAACCCTTTTAAAGATGTGACGGGTGTTTTTAGCTCATGAGAAACGTTAGCCACAAAGTCTTTTCGTGCTTGTTCAAGCCGCTTCAGGTTCGTTATATCATGCAATACGATCACAACGCCTTGCAGTTCACCATGGCTATTCGTAATTGGCGTTCCATACACTTCGTAATATTGCTGAGGACTTCGTTGAGTAAAGCTTATTTGCGAACGCTGATGTTCTTCACTCATAAACACATCTTGAATGAAGGCAACAAGCGTAGGCTCAGCAATCTTCTCATAATATAACCCTTCATAATCTTTTTGATCTTTATAAATGGCCATCCCCATTTTATTCGTTAAGTTAATTTGTCCATGACCATTAATAAAAATGAGACCACTACCCATATGATCGATGAGCGCTTCAAGTCGATCTTGTTGGCGTTTGTAGCGTCGAGTCATTTTATCTAAGTTGTAGGCAAGTACGTTTACCGAGCGGGCAAGCTGACCAAGCTCATCACTCGTGTCATCGTAAGCGCGAGCTTTGTAATTCCCTCTCGCTAGTTGCCTAGACATTTCAGTTAATTCATAGATTGGACGCGTCAATTGTTGTGACACTCGGTAGACGAGTATCATAATGATAATCATTGCTGCTGTGAAACTTAATCCTAAAAACAACCATAATTGCATAGACGCTTCACGCAAATGGTCAATGTTTAAGGATGTTCGTACGTATCCTTCTACTTCTCCAGATAAAGGAAGTGCGTAATAGAGCATTTCTTCATTTAACGTTTCACTTATTCGTACCGCTGAATGTGTAAAATCTTCAGCGTGAACGATCTCTTCTCGCGATAAATAGTTATCGTCTTGTTCTGATACTTGTTCAATATTACTTTCAGCGAGTACAGATCCGGTCTCATCAATAACCGTTATTCGTAAATTCAGTTCATCACTAACTTGATCTACATATTGTTCAATTGAACCTGAATCTGATAACTCATTGATTTGTGAAACCATGAGAGACGTTTCATTTTGGATTCGTTCTATCGTTTGCTCCATATTAATGTCGTTCACTAGTGAGCCAACGAGAAGTCCAAGTGCACTAAGTACGACAAGAATGATCAGACTAAGAGCAAACATAAGCCGTGTTCTAAATGTATTCATCGTAGAGCAGGGTTCTCCATCTTATACCCTAGACCACGTACGGTTTTTATGTACGTCGGTTTTTTCGTGTTCGGCTCAATCTTCTCTCTTAAATGGCTAATGTGCACATCAACAATCCGTGTATCACCAACAAACTCATAGTTCCAAATGGCTTTAAGCAATTGATCCCTCGTCAGCACTCTTCCTTTGTGGTTAACGAGATATAATAACAATTCAAATTCTTTCGGTGTCAATTCAAGTCCTTCTTCTTGAAGGTATGCTTCGTGGTAATCTGGATAGATCGTTAAGTCTCCAAGGCTCACATGCACCTTCTCATTTTCTTCTTCTTCGTCGACTTTTCCTGCTTGTTCTACTCTTCTTAAAATCGCTCTGACTCGAGCAATTAACTCTCTTGGACTAAAAGGCTTCGTTAAGTAATCATCTGCGCCAAGCTCTAAACCGAGCACTTTATCAAACTCTTCATCTTTTGCAGTTAGCATAACGATTGGGGTCGTGATTCCACGCTCTCGAAGCTTTCGACAAACTTCTAAACCATCGTAAACAGGCAACATTAAATCTAGAATAATCATGTCGTAATCATTGTTCAAACCAAGTTCTAACGCTTGTTCTCCGTCTGTAGCACTTTCTACAACATATCCTGACTGCTCTAAATTGTAAGTAAGTAATGTTACAATTGACGCTTCATCGTCAACAACTAGCATTTTTAAGCCCATCGAATAACCCCTTTAATTCTTATAATCAGACTGTCAACTCTATCTTAATCGTAATCGAACAACATAACCTTCACAAGCTTCTCTCTAATACCTTTACATATTCTTTACAACCTTTGCAAAGAAAACACAGAAAAAGACCAACACATCCGGTGTTAGTCTTCCCTCTTATCAATGTTATGCTTGTTTATTTGTCTCAGTTGTTGACGGTTGCTCAATAACGTCCTTCTTATCCGAATCATCATCCATCATGTTGCTTGTGGATTTCTTGAACTCTGTTAGCGTCTTACCAAATGCGCCACCAATCTCTGGAAGCTTCTTCGGTCCGAAAATGAGTAAAGCGAGCAAGAGAATAAGAATTAAGCTTGGGACACCGATATTTAAAGGGCTCATGATGTTTCCTCCTTCAGAACTTGTCTGAATTTCTAAGTATTAACCACAAAAATGTGACTTGTCTACATCAACTACGCGTTCATCATATCACACCCAAAGCTCATGTACAACTATAGAAAAAACCAGCCAAATTGGCTGGTTTTTCATTTAAAATTCATCAGGAAGTGCATTCATAACGCTCTGAACAGAGGTGACAGAAGTAGCAAATTGATCACGTTCTTCATCTGTAAGATCAAGTTCAATGATTTTCTCAATACCATTTCCACCAAGCACTGTCGGTACACCGACATAAACACCTTCATAGCCGTACTCACCTTCGAGATAGGCAATTGCGGGCAATAAGCGTTTTTTGTCTTTTATGATGGCTTCTACCATTTGCGTAAGCGAAGCGGCTGGAGCGTAGTATGCACTACCATTTCCAAGTAAGGAAACGATCTCCCCACCGCCTTTTCGTGTACGTTCCACGATGGCGTCAATGCGATCTTGTGATAACAACTTCGTTAATGGCACGCCTCCGACACTTGAGTATCGAATAAGTGGGACCATGTCATCACCATGACCGCCAAGTACAAAACCTTGTACATCTTCTACAGAAAGCTCAAGTTCTTGTGCGATAAAGGTACGAAAACGTGACGTATCAAGTACACCTGATTGGCCGATAACACGATTCTTCGGTAACCCTGACGATTTATAAACAGCATAAGTCATTGCATCCGCAGGATTCGTCAAAACGATGATGTGCGTATTCGGTGAATACTTTACCACTTGCTCTGTCACTGACTTCATGATATTCGCATTGGTATGAACAAGATCGTCTCGACTCATTCCTGGCTTTCTTGCAATTCCAGCCGTAATAACAACGACATCCGAGTCTTTCGTTAAAGCATAATCTGACGTACCAACAACACTTACGTCTACACCTTGTACAGGAGTTGCTTCTAACATATCTAAAGCTTTCCCTTGCACGGGTCCTTCTTGGTCAGGAATGTCGACGAGTACAACATCAGCAAGTTCCTTTTGTGCGACCATCAGTGCTGTCGTAGCACCTGTGAACCCACCACCAATAACGGAGACTTTTCTGCGCGTGATTGCCATAGCCTAGCCCTCCCAGCAAAATCAATTACATGTTTTTGATAAGTTCATCAGCAAACTCAGAGCACTTCACTTCTCTTGCGTTGTCCATAAGACGAGCGAAGTCATACGTGACAACTTTGCTTCCAATTGTCTTGTCCATTGATTGAAGAACAAGTTCTGCTGCTTCGAACCATCCTAAGTGACGTAACATAAGCTCACCAGAAAGGATAACAGATGATGGGTTTACTTTATCAAGACCTGCATATTTCGGTGCAGTTCCGTGAGTTGCTTCAAAGATTGCGTGTCCAGTCGCATAGTTAATGTTTGCACCTGGTGCAATACCGATTCCACCAACTTGTGCTGCAAGAGCATCAGAGATGTAGTCACCGTTAAGGTTCATTGTAGCAACAACGTCAAACTCTTTTGGACGAGTAAGGATTTGTTGTAAGAAGATATCAGCGATCGAATCTTTAACGATAATCTTACCAGCTGCTTCAGCTTCGTCTTGCGCTTTGTTCGCAGCATCTTTACCTTCTTTTTCAACGATTGCATCGTATTGGTTCCACGTGAATACTTTGTCTCCGAATTCACGCTCAGCAAGATCATAACCCCAAGACTTAAAGGCACCTTCAGTAAACTTCATGATGTTTCCTTTATGAACGAGTGTTAGGCTCTTACGACCTTCAGCGAGTGCATATTCAATTGCTGAACGAACGATTCGCTCTGTACCTTCTTTAGATACTGGCTTGATACCAATACCAGATGTTTCAGGGAAACGAATGTTTTCAGATCCCATTTCGTTACGAATAAAGTCGATCACTTTCTTCGCATCAGCAGTTCCTTCTTGGAACTCAATTCCTGCGTAGATGTCTTCAGTGTTTTCACGGAAAATCACCATATCTACTTCTTCAGGACGCTTAACTGGTGATGGTACCCCAGTAAAGTGACGTACTGGACGAAGACACGTGTAAAGGTCAAGCTTTTGACGAAGGGCAACGTTCAATGAACGAATTCCTCCACCGATTGGTGTCGTAAGTGGTCCTTTAATTGCAATCAAGTATTCACGGATTGCGTCAAGGGAATCTTCTGGTAACCATTCACCTGTTTTGTCGTGTGCTTTTCCACCAACAAGGATTTCTTTCCAATCGATTTTCTTTTCGCCGTTGTATGCTTTTTCAACCGCTGCATCAAGAACGCGAGAAGCTGCAGCCCAAATGTCAGGACCGATTCCGTCACCTTCGATATATGGAATAACTGGGTTGTTAGGTACGTTTAGTACACCGTTGTTTACTGTAATTTTTTCAGCCATAGTAAAAACCTCCTGTAAAAAATGATGGATTAGCGATTCTCAATCGAAACATATTGTTGCTTTCCAGGACCTACGTACTCTGCACGCGGACGGATTAAACGATTATCGCTATATTGCTCTAGGATGTGTGCGTTCCAACCAGAAACACGGCTAACCGCGAAGATTGGCGTAAATAAGTCATGATCAATACCTAAACTATGATACATCGATGCAGAGTAGAAATCGACATTCGGAAGAAGTCCTTTTTCTTCTGTTACGATCTTCTCAATTTGAAGGCTCATCTCATACCACTTGTCTTCACCTGTAATACCACCGAGTTTTTTCGACATTTCACGAAGATGTTTCGCACGTGGATCACCGTTTTTGTATACGCGGTGTCCAAATCCCATGATTTTTTCTTTTTTGTCGAACATGCCTTGAACGTAGCTGTCTACGTTTTCAGGTTGCTCAATCTCACTTAGCATTTGCATAACACGTTCGTTCGCTCCACCGTGCAATGGTCCCTTTAAAGCACCAATCGCTGCTGTAATACCAGAGTAAATATCTGATAACGTAGCGACACAAACACGTGCAGTAAATGTCGAAGCATTTAGCTCATGATCTGCATGCAATACGAGTGCTTTATTAAATGCATCTTCTGCAACCTCATTAGGCTCTTCACCGTTTAACATGTACAAGAAGTTCGCAGCAAAGCTTAAGCCTTCTTTAGGTTTAACAGGCTCTTTGCCATTACGAATACGCGCAAAACCAGTAACCACTGTTGCAACTTTTGCTTGCAATTTAATTGCTGATTTCTTTGCTGTTTCCACGTCATTCTTGTCTGCATCTTTGTCGTATAGACCAAGCTGCGAAATTGCTGTGCGTAGCGCCGCCATTGGATGTACATCAGCAATCGGATACGCTTTCATGTAATTGAAAATCTCGTCTGGAACTTGCATGTTTGCAAATAACTCTTTAGAAAAAGCGTCAAGCTCTTGCTTCGTCGGTAATTTGCCATTCCATAATAGGTACACGACCTCTTCAAACGAAGATTGTTCTGCTAAATCATCAATATGGTAACCTTGGTACGTTAACACATCATCAATAATCGAGCTAACACTTGAAGTCGTCGCAACGACTCCTTCTAAACCTCTTGTTTGACTCATTACAATCTCTCCCCTTTGTAACAAGAATCCGATTCTTCATAAATAACAAGGATAACTTGTCTTAACCTTGTCCACATTATGCGTTTTCCATCATGCAGAAACGAAAAACGTATGACTGCTGTTACCAGATAAAACCGTCGCGCGCACCATAATTTCTACAAGATCAACGTGAAGTGAACACGATCATCCTACTATATTGTATTCAATTGTTCCCTCGTCCAATTTGACATAATTAGACAATTCTTACCGTATGTTACTATGGTGGTCGTGATTTCTCCAGTTTTTTCAACATCCTCTATTATAAACGTGATTCGTCTTTTTGTGAACGAAAACGCACAAATCTTTTTTCCAATGTTTTTTTGTATACAATGAAAGATCGCTGGAAAACCCTCAAGAAATCAAGGCTTGCCCTTTTACATTTACATGATTCTCTTAAAAATTACCAGAAAAAAACACCCCTCTTAGAACACCATCTAAGAGGGGAACTTTATCTTCGTATAACGATGAATCGGCCACTCGCCACCATTTTTTGAAAAAAATGTCGTAAAAACCCTTTAATGTAAGCTCTTGTAAACGGGATGAGTAGAATAAATCCTATAAGGTCAGTCAAAAACCCTGGAGCTAATAACAACAACCCTGCGAGTAAGATACAAACCCCGTCGATTGCTGAACTTGTCGGAACTTCATGATTGTTCAGCTGCAGGTTAAATACTTGCCAAGCTTGTCTTCCTTCTCGTCTAGCCATCCATAAGCCGATTAAACTCGTTAGCAACATTAAACCGAGAGTTGGCCAGAATCCGAGCCAGCGACCAACAAGCCATATTCCAGCGATCTCTATGATTGGTACGAGTAGCAAACCGACAAGCAGGAATCGTGCCATAATCACTCCCAACCCCTTCCATCAATTACAATACTCGAGCGTGACCTTTGTAGATGTCGCCTCTTGAACTGTCAACGGTTAGTTCTTCACCATCTTTAAAGATCTTAACCGCATCATGAACACCGACAATGACTGGAACGCTAAGTGAAATTCCTACCACTGCAGCATGACATGTTAAGCCACCTTCTTCAGTGATGACCGCCGCTGCTTTTTCAAATGCAGGCATCATCTCTTTATCTGTTCCTGTCGTAATCAGAATGTTGCCTTCTTCCATCCTAGCATTTGCTTCTGCAGCATCTTTAACAACGACCGCTTTACCACTTGCAGTTGTGCGACCAATTCCTTGACCTTTCGCTGCTACTTCACCGATCACATGGACTTTCATCATGTTCGTTGTACCAATCTCACCGACCGGTACCCCTGCTGTTATGACGACAAGATCGCCGTGCTTGACTTGATTACTCTTGAGCGCAACACTAACCGTTTCATCGAACATTTCATCTGTCGTCTCGACAGTGTTTCCAAGTAGCGCATGTACGCCCCAAACGAGAGTTAAACGTCGTTGCGCACGAATGTTACTCGTCACAGCAACAATGGTTGCTTTCGGACGATATTTTGATACGAGTCTAGCTGTATAACCACTTTCTGTAGCCGTCAAAATCGCAGGTGTATTTAACGTTAGCGCTGTTCTAGCTACTGCTTGACTGATCGAATTCGTAATCGTCGTCTGGCTTTCTTCTGTACGGATGTTAAGCAAACGATCGAAATCTAGTGCAGATTCGGCACGCTTTGCAATGTTACTCATCGTCTCAACAGCTTCAAACGGATAGTCACCTGCTGCCGTTTCACCTGAGAGCATAATTGCATCTGTACCATCAAAAATCGCATTGGCAACGTCACTAGCTTCTGCACGAGTAGGTCTAGGGTTACGCTGCATGCTGTCTAACATTTGCGTTGCAGTAATGACTGGTTTAGCAAGATCATTACAACGTTGAATGAGTTTCTTTTGAACGAGTGGAACTTCTTCCGGTGGAATTTCTACACCTAAGTCCCCTCGTGCAACCATAAGTCCGTCAGACACTTCGAGAATTTCTGCGATATTCTCGACACCTTCTTCGTTTTCGATCTTAGGGATAATATGCGTATCGCCTGCGCCATGCGCTTCCAAAAGCTCACGAATTTCAAGGACATCTGAAGCACGACGAACGAATGAAGCTGCAATAAAATCAACTTCTTCTTCAATTCCAAAACGAATATCTGCTGCATCTTTGTCTGTCATGCCTGGTAGATTTACTTTTACTTTCGGAAGGTTAACTCCCTTTTTGTTCTTTAACACACCATTGTTCATTACGGTCGTAACGACGTCTTTGCCTTCAATACGATCAACATGAAGTCCAATGAGACCGTCATCTAACAAAATCGTATTACCGACTGAAAGATCTTCTGACAAATTCTGATACGTTACACCGATTCGATCCGTCGTACCGACTACTTCCTCACCAGTTACGATGAGTGGCTGACCTTTTTCGAGTGTAATCGCGTCATTTTCCATCGTATACGTGCGGATCTCTGGACCTTTCGTATCTAACAGAATCGAGACGGTCGTTTCAAGTTCTGCCGCTGCTTCTCGAATCGTTTTAATACGACTGCGATGTTCTTCATGTGACCCGTGCGAGAAATTTAGACGTGCCACGTTCATCCCTGCTGAAATCAGGCGTTTAAGCATTTCTTTCTCTTCAGATGCAGGTCCGATCGTCGCGACTATTTTAGTTTTTCTCATCGAAAGATTCCTCCTTGTGTCGACTAAATGGACAGCTCTTGAGAGAGCTTGTACATGTTTTGATCAATCTTGTGTTTCTCTTCAAGTGCTGTTTGAATCGGCTTATGGACGACTTGATTGTTTACGAGTCCTACCATCTTGCCTGATTCGCCTTCCAATAGAAGTTCAACAGCTCTTGATGCAAGTCGACTTGCCAACACACGATCAAAGGCTGTAGGAGAACCCCCTCTTTGAATATGGCCAAGGACTGTCACCCTTGTCTCAAGTCCTGTTTCATCTTGGATCTCCCGAGCGACATCAACACCGCTACCAACACCTTCTGCAACGATGATAATACTATGCTTCTTCCCTCTGCGATGACCTCTTAATAAACGTTCAACGATGTCCTCAGTCTCTTGGGGTTGCTCTGGGATCATGATCGTTTCTGCACCATCAGCAAGACCAGACCAAAGCGCTAAGTCGCCTGCATCTCTACCCATTACTTCAATGACATACGTTCGTTCATGAGAGGTAGCTGTATCTCGGATTTTGTCGATTGCATTAATGACTGTGTTTAATGCTGTATCAAAACCAATCGTAAAATCGGTACCTGGAACATCGTTATCAATCGTTCCCGGAACACCGATTGTTGGGTACCCTAGTGACGTCAACGCTTCCGCGCCGTGGAATGAACCATCTCCACCTACGACAACGAGCCCATCAATGCCCGCTTTGTTGAGGTTTTCAATGGCTTGTTGTTGACCTTCTTTTGTTTTAAACTCTTCACAGCGCGCCGTATAGAGCATCGTTCCCCCACGGTGAATGATGTCGCCAACGTCACCAACTTCCATTTTCTCTATATGGTTGTTAATGAGTCCCGAATAGCCGTAGTAAATCCCGTAAACCTCAACGTCGTGATAGATCGCCTTACGTACAACTGCTCGGATCGCGGCATTCATCCCCGGGGAATCTCCACCGCTCGTAAGTACTCCGATTCGCTTCATGTTGATCACTCCTACCCTTTAACCAGCATTTCTTACATACCAATTTTACTGAACTTTTCGTAGCGTTGGTTTCTTATCTCTTCTTTGGATAGTTGCGTTAATTCGTCCATTTGTTGCTTTAAAACCGAGTCAATATACTCAGCTTGTTGCTTCACATTATGATGTGCTCCGCCTCGAACTTCACGAATCACGCCTTCAATAACACCTAATTCATACAAATCAGGTGCCGTAATTTTCATCGTCTCCGCTGCACGCTGAGCCTGTGTTGCATCTTTCCATAGAATTGCGGCTGCGCCTTCTGGTGAAATTACAGAGTATGTGGAGTTCTCAAGCATAAACATGCGATTAACCACGCCAAGAGCCAATGCTCCACCACTTCCTCCTTCACCGATTACAATACCAATTGACGGCACAGTAAAGCTTGCCATTTCTAACAAGTTGCGCGCAATTGCTTCACTTTGTCCACGCTCTTCTGCCGCTTTACCTGGGAATGCACCTTTTGTATCAATGAGCGTAATAATTGGCCGATTAAACTTATTTGCTTGATGCATCAAGCGTAACGCTTTACGATACCCTTCTGGATGCGGCATCCCGAAGTTCCGTTGAATATTCTCTTTCGTATTCCGTCCACGTTGGTGACCAATAATCGTGACCGGTTGTCCTTTATAAAACGCAATTCCACCGACAATTGCATCATCGTCTCCATAATAACGATCACCATGAAGTTCAATGAAATCGGTGAATAAATGCTCAATGTAGTCCAACGTTGTCGGTCGCTCGGCGTGTCTTGCGATTTGCACACGCTCCCAAGGCTTTAAATTATCGTAGATTTGAGATTCAACTTGTTGTAAACGTCCTTCTAGATGAGCGATTTCTTCTTCAAGATTAATATCTTTGTCTTGCGTGAAGTTTTTCAATTCATCTATTTTATTTTGGAGTTCTACAACAGGCTTTTCGAATGGTAACTTATGGGTCATGACGAAAGCTCGCCTCCTCGTTGATGCGAAGCTTGATGCATCTTCAAGATCGTTGTTAGTGTTGATTTCATCTCAGAGCGATGGATGACTTTGTCGAGTTGACCGTGTTCAAGTAGAAACTCTGCAGTCTGAAAATCTTCAGGTAATTCTTCACGAATCGTCTGCTCAATAATTCTTCTACCTGCAAATCCAATTAACGCTCGTGGTTCTGCAAAATTGTAATCACCAAGCGACGCAAAGCTTGCGGAAACACCACCTGTTGTAGGGTGCGTCATGATTGAGATAAACGGCAACTGTTCTTCGTCAAGTCTTTGCAAAGCAACAGATGTTTTAGCCATCTGCATAAGGCTAAGAACCCCTTCTTGCATTCTTGCACCACCGGAGGCACTAAACATAATGAATGGCACTCGATCCTCTAGTGCTGTCTCAATTGCGCGCTTAATTTTTTCGCCAACGACTGTCCCCATGCTCGCCATACGAAAACGTGGATCCATGACACCGATCACGACCGGCAAGCCTTCCATTTGCCCACGTCCTGTAATGATCGCTTCATTCAAGCCTGTCTTTTGTTGATCACTCGCTAACTTGTCTTCGTAGTCGGGGAAATCAAGTGGATTCCCTGACAGAAGGCTTACATCAAGCTCTTCAAATGAACCGACATCGATTACGCTATTAATTCGGTCTCTTGCGGTCAACCGGAAATGATGATCACACTTCGTACAAACATAATCATGTTTCTTTAATTCCCTTGAATACATGATCGTTTTACACGTTGGACATTTCGTCATCACACCGTCGTTCATCTTCGTCGGTTGTGTACGTTCAGAAGGGATCGTTGCATACTTTCTTTTCTTTGAAAATAAGTCTTTGAACACCTTATTCACCTCTCGTACCACACTAAAGGCGGCTTTCTCCAATAGGAAATAATAGGGAAAAACGATCGTCCAAAGAGACGATCGCTCCTTATCTTCTTATTCCTCGATCATAGCCATTTTTCTTGTTCGTGAAGCAACCTCTTCTGGATCAGCTTCCTTACGGGCAACACCAGTTTCCATCGCTGTTTTTGCTACCGCAGCAGCGACCGCTGGTGCCACTCTTGTATCGAATGGTGCTGGAATGACATAATCTCTCGTTAATTCTGATTCAGAAATAAGTTCAGCAATCGCAAAAACGGCTGCTTGTTTCATCTCTTCATTGATATGCGTCGCATTCACATCCAATGCCCCTCTGAAAATACCAGGGAATGCAAGAACATTATTCACTTGGTTAGGGAAGTCAGAACGACCAGTACCAATGACTGCCGCCCCTGCTGCTTTTGCATCTTCAGGCATAATTTCAGGGTTCGGGTTCGCCATTGCAAAGATGATTGCATCGTCATTCATGCTCTCGATCATCTCTTTTGTGAGTGCGCCTTCAACAGAAACTCCGATAAACACGTCCGTGTCTTGAATCACGTCTTTAAGAGCGCCTTCTTTCTTCTGGCTGTTCGTTACTTTAGCAATCTCATCTTTGATTGGGTTCATTCCAGCTGTACGACCTTCAAAGATTGCTCCCTTACTATCACAAAGGATAATTTCTTTGACACCCATGCTTAGAAGCAGTTTCACGATTGCAATTCCAGCCGCTCCAGCGCCGTTTAATACTACGCGCACATCAGATAGCTGTTTGTTTGTTACTTTAAGTGCATTGATCAACCCAGCAAGAGTAACGATTGCTGTACCATGTTGGTCATCATGGAAAATTGGAATGTTTGTTTCTTTCTTTAAACGTTCCTCGATGATAAAGCAATTCGGAGCTGCAATATCCTCTAAGTTCACACCACCGAAGGTAGGTTGCATTAATTTAACTGTTTCAACGATCTTATCAGGATCTGAAGTGTCTAGACAGATTGGAAATGCATCCACACCTGCAAATGATTTGAACAGAACAGCTTTTCCTTCCATAACAGGCAATGATGCTTCTGGACCGATGTTACCGAGGCCAAGAACTGCACTACCGTCACTAACAACCGCAACCATGTTGCCTTTCATCGTATATTCAAATACCTTTTGCTTGTCGTTAAAAATCTCTTTACACGGTTCTGCAACACCTGGAGAATATGCAAGACTTAAATCTTTACTGTTTCTTACGGGAATCTTAGATTTCGATTCTAGCTTTCCTTGCTTCATTCTATGAATGTGTAGTGCTTCTTCTCTAGTCGTTGGCATTATTCCTGCACACTCCTTAACAAGTGGATCTCATCTTATATTTGATGAATCTTATGTTTGCGACCGATGGGACGCTGTTCGAACTATGAATGAATAAAAAAGGACAAACTGTATTAACTGTACATGTGCAATCTATTATAACAAAGTGTTCTCTTGCATTCACCCTTTTGCGTTCAAAAAGACGATCTCATTTTTTGACAACGTTTTCTTCACCTACAATAAGGGTTAGACGTTCTAGCAATTCTTTTTTGATGTGAACATGGTAACTCGCGTCTAACTCATACAGCTTGCGTTTTGATTCATGGTACACCTTTACACCGGCAAATCCAGAATGGTTGCGGAGCTGTCGTTTAATTGCGCTTAATGTCTTCGTAGAATTTAAGTGTTCAGGTATTTTGAGGTAGAGAGACGACGTTGATTCAGCCTTAGCATGGTCCGCTAGTTGAGTAAGCTGAGCGAGTATCTTTATTCGATTCGCATTGCTTTCCACTCTTCCAAAGACAACGAGAAGTTCTCCTTCAATAAGTTCATCTTTCATGTCACGATAAACATCTGGGAAAACGACAACTTCAATTCGACCTGTATCATCGCTAAGGTTCAAAAAAGCCATTGATTGTCCATTTTTCGTTCGTATAGGCTTCATTGTTTCTAAAGTTCCAGCAATCCAAACGTATTGATCATGATGTTCTTCAGCAACTTCTCCAATGTCTTTTGGCTTTTGCGCTTGGAATAAGTGTACATATTCATCAAGTGGGTGACCACTTAAGTAAAACCCAGTCGCTTCTTTCTCTTGTAGCAATTTCTCGTGATGGGTATACGGTTCGCGTTCTGCATAACGGAAATCTTCATCACGGCTTTTGAAAAGGGCACCAACATCATCTTCGAAATCAATGTACTCTCTCGCTCGATCAATCGATGCGAGCAAGACTGCGCGGTGTTGTTCCCACTCATCTAGTGCCCCTGAGCGGATGAGGCTGATCAGTTGATTTCTTTGCAAGCGAACAGGCTTCATTCGACGACAAAAGTCTATAAAGTTACGAAACCTACCATTTTCCTTTCGTTCAGAAACAATCGCTTTTGCTATATTTCCTCCGACGTGTGCCACACTTTGAAGTGGGAAACGCACGCCCCATTCATCTGCGGTATACGTGTAATCACTGTTATTGACAGACGGTCCAAGTATAGACAACTCTTCGCGCTTCATCTCCGCTGCCGCGCGCTTCATCCGTTCTAAATCACCACTAATCATCGAAAAATACGCGGCATAGAAAATTCCTGGGAAATGTGCTTTAAAGTATGCAATTCGATACGCAATTAAACTATAAGCAACTGCATGACTTCGATTAAAACCATAGTTTGCAAATTGCAAGATCCATTCAAACAACTGCTTGGCTACTGATTGATCGTATCCGCTCGTGACTGCGCCTGCTAGAAAACGCTCTTCCTCTTGCAAGAGTAAGTCTTTGTCTTTCTTACTAATCACGCGTCGAAGAAGATCTGCATCTGCCAATGAATAATTAGCCACTTGCACAGCAACTTGCATAACTTGCTCTTGATAAACCATAACGCCGTACGTTAGTGATAGCGTCTGACGTAGCGAATCATGCAAATACGTAATGTTCTCTGGTGCACGCTTTCCCCGTATAAACGTATCGATATTGTCCATTGGACCTGGTCGATACAGGGCATTAACCGCAACAATATCTTCGAATTGACTCGGCTTTAACTTCCTTAACACCGACTGCATACCCGCCGACTCAAACTGAAACACTCCTGCGGTTTGACCACTTGCAAGCATTTGCATCGTTTTTTTATCATCTTTTGGCAACTGATCGAATAATAGATGTTGTCCTGTTTTTGAGAAGGTATCTTTTTGTAGGCGATCTAAAAGTGTTAAGTTCCGTAATCCTAGTAAATCAAATTTCAAGAGTCCGAAAGCATCAAGATCTTCCATCGGCAACTGCGTATACGCGAGCGCCCCTCTTTCACGCACAATCGGTACGACCGACGTTAACGGCCGTTTACTAAGAACGATTCCTGCTGCATGCAGTGACGTATGCCTTGGCAACCCTTCAATGGCAAGTGCTCGATTAAACCATTCATGTACCTCATCGTTTTCTTTGTACAACCGTTGAAGTTCAGATGTATTCTTAATGACGGTGTTTAGTTCACCTGCTGTGCTCGGTATAAACTTTAAAACTCGTTGTAAAAGTGCATCACGAATGCCTTGAACTTTCGCTGTTTCACGTAATGAAGAACGGACGCCAAATGTTCCGAATGTAATAATTTGAGCGACATGCTCACTGCCGTATCGTTTTGCTAAATAATGGAACATTTCATCTCGACGATCATCAGGAAAATCAAGATCAATATCAGGCAATGATTTTCGTTCTGGATTTAGAAAGCGTTCAAAGAGTAACCCATATTCAAGTGGGTTCACATCGGTAATAAATAGGCAGTATGCTACGAGAGAACCTGCAGCGGAACCACGACCCGGACCGGTTAACATCCCTTGTTTTCTGGCATAGCGCATATAGTCCCACACGATCAAAAAGTAATTGGAGAATCCCATGTTCTTAATCGTTTGCATTTCTTTTGCAAGGCGTTCCTTTACTTCAGTCGTTAGATCAGGAAAGCGCACAGCTGCACCTTTTCTCACGAGTTGTTGCAAGTGCGTGGTTTCCTCTTCATTACTAACGCTTGGCAATGTCGTTGTTAGCGACTCTAAAGAAACGTCAACGAGACTAGCCACGTTCAAGGTCTCGTGTAATGCTCTTCGTTCAAAGTCATTTTGCCACGTTGCTATCGCTTCTTCCACTGACAACAAATGTGACTCAGCACGCCATTCAAATTGGTTGACCTCTGCAACTGGAACATCGTCTCGAATGGCGTGTAAGCATTGCTTCACCCAATCATCACCTTGATATAACATCGTAACGTTAGCAAGTGCTATTGGCGTCAAGTTCTGCTCGGTGAGAAACGTTACCCATGCATTGTGCTCATGAAAGTCCGTATGTGTACTCGGCAAAAGTCCACACCAATAATTGTCATTTGGCAAAACGTGCTGCCATTGGCGAAGCTCTTTTGTCGCACGCTCATATTGTTCGAGATTGATCAGCTTAGCGATTGGGTGTGTTTGTTCTGGAAAGATAAAAACAACGTCATCCGTTTGAATTTGAGCGAGTTGCTCAAATTCAATTCGCTCGTCATTTGAAGTCGCAACAGTTGAGAGTGAGAGGAGTGTTTGGTACCCTTTTGCATTCTTTGCGTAGACGAGTACATTGCCTTCCACTTCATTGCTAACGACATCAAGTTCAAGCCCGATAATCGGTTTAATTCCTTCGTTATGACACGCATCGATGAACTTTTTCACGCCATACATGACGTTGCGATCCGTAAGAGCTAACGTCTCATAGCCTAGCGATTTTGCTCTAGCAACAAGCGCATCAATCCGACAAGTACTTGTCAAAAACGAATACTCACTTTTCACTTGTAAATGTACAAAATTAGCCATGACTCTGTTCACTCCGATCGTTTTTAGATTGACTAGTCATAACTTGGACAAAGACTCGATATAAATGAAAGATAAGAGACTAGGTGATTCGTTTCAAGGAGAGGGGCATGCACCATGTTTAGCAGAGACTTTGCCGCTACACTCGTCATTGATTTTTTTGTTGCCTTTGGCGTCGTTCTAGGTGGAGCACTAATCGGTGGAATTGGCGCGTTTATTATCGGAAAGCCACCACTTACGACCATTCAAGAACTTGCAAGCAGTTTAAAGATTTGGGCGCTCGTTGCAGCCATTGGCGGGACATTTGATGCAATCACAAGTCTAGAGCGGGGATTGTTTGCAGGTACTCACATTGACGTTTATAAGACCATCTTCATGATATTAAGTGCCCTCTCGGGTGCAAATGCAGGTGCACTCATTATTCAGTGGATTACTCAGGAACAGATGTATCCATGAGGATTCCACCCTATTATAAGCGACCCGGGTGGCAACGTTTTTTAGCAGGCCTATTTATCGGTGTTGTCATCGGTTGGGGGCTTTTCATCTTTCAATATGGCCAAGTCTATGAGCGAACCATTATCGAACTTAGAAAAAACGAACTCACCATTAATCAACTTGAAAGTCAAATTGAGCTTTTGCTCGCACGTGAGCAAGAGCAAGAAGATCTCGATGAAGATCAAAAACGTGTGGAAGTAGAGACCATTGAAATTCACTTTACAAATGAAAGAGAGAGCAGGCTCAGTGAACTTGCCCTCTATGACTTACGCCAACAAGCCGTCGATGAGTTAGAGCCTTTGCTTCATCAGAACTTAGAAAGTGTCGCTGAGCAGCAAGAGCTCGTCATTCGAACACTTGAAAACAAGCGATTTGTTGTGAACGAACAACAATTCAGTCTCGAAGTATCACGAGCCATCTTCTATAAAAAAATTGATCTTCATACAGAAATTGTTATTGAGTCTTCGGGTTAAACTGTTTTGCAGCTTCATTTAATTCTGCAATGATCGTGTCGATCTCTTCTTTACTATTCGCAGACGCACCCGCAGCAAGCGGATGGCCACCACCGTTATGCTTCTCTGCAATCGTGTTCACAATAGGCCCTTTAGAACGGAGTCGTACGCGATACGTGCCATCCTCTTGTTCGACAAACATCCCCCACGTAAGAAGACCTTCGAGGTCGCTAATGGCGTTTACAAGTGCAGAAGATTCATTAACGGTTACTTCATATTGTTTTAGTTGCTCGTCTGACACACGAATCGCAGCAACACCGTACTCACTTAAGCTCACTGTACGTAACAGCTCACCTTCAAGGCGTAAAAGTGGCAACGGTTTACGATATAGATTGCGAAACAGTTCAGGCAAATCAATGCCTTGTTCCATCAACACTCCTGCCGCTCGAAACGTATGTTCAGTTGTATTCGGATGACGAAAACGTCCGGTATCCCCGACAATTCCTGCATATAAAACCCTTGCACTCGTTTGGTTCATCTTCCATCCGTTTGGCTTTGCTGTTTCCTCAAACCATCTTGTTATCATTTCAGACGTTGAGCTGTAGCTCGTATCGACCCATGATGCATCCGCATAATCATCAATTTCTGGATGATGATCGACTTTAAATGTCTCTTTGGCTAATGCGTACCGCTCTTCATCGATCCGTCCACGGTTAGCTGTATCACAGATAATAACGAGGGCGTCTTTGAACGTTTCGGTATCCACTTCATCCATTGTTGCTAGAAATGAAAGGGACCTTTCGTCTTCTCCAACTGTGTACACCATCTTCGTCGTGTTTTCTCGAATTAATTCTGCTAAGCCAAGCTGCGAACCAAACGCATCTGGGTCTGGTCGCACGTGACGACAAATGATAATTGTATCAAAGCGCTCAATTGTTTCTAATAGTTTTTCTTGCACTGTCACTTCTCCTCTGTTGTACATCGAACCCTTATCCTGTAAACTAATAACGAATGAAAAAAAGGGGGATATTCGATGGGATTTATTTCAATTGTCGTTACGTTGATTCTAACCCTAGCTCTTGCATTGTATGTTTATTATAAATATAAACGTTTCCGCGTAAAAGGCGAACGTTTAAAAGAATGGTATCAAACGAAAGCAATGACTGCTCTTGGGATCTTCATTCTATCACCAGGCCTATTGTTCATGTTCTCGTACCGAAGTTGGGTCGATATCGTTGTTGGACTCGTTTTTGCAATTCTCGGAGCTGTGTTCGTCTACTATGGAATTAAAGCAAATCGAATCATCACACCATTTGCAAAAGAAGAGTTACGCTCTCAAGAGAGTTAATGAAACAGCTGCCCGTTGGCAGCTGTTTTTTAACGTTCAAGAAGTTGAGCAGTCATTAGACCTTTGCCAACAAGTTCATCATTTGAGTACAATTCGACATCTACCTTACCACTTTTACGACTGACTTCAAGAATCTTACCCTTCATCTCAATCTTGCTTTCAATTTGCACTGGCTTTAGGAAGTATAACGATAAGTTCTCAACAACAACATCACCACGTTTATGACGCCTTAACAGTCGGCTACCGACTTCTGTAATTAACGTGGACAACACTCCGTACGAAATCATCCCAATTGGATTTGTCATTTGCGGTGTTAAATGACAAACGTAATCATAAACTGTTCCTGTTGGCGCTTCTTCCACTTGTCTCGTTACAACATCATCAAGTGTGTCTCCAACATGTGGTTGACGTTGAGCCATTTGCAAAGCTTTTAACACATCTTGGCGGCTGATGACCCCAACAAGTCTAGCCTCATCATCAACGACCGGTAATAACTCAATACCTTCCCAAACCATAACGTGAGCAGCGGATGCTAGCGACATCGTTGCATGAACGGTAATCGGCTCTTTCGTCATCACCTTTTCCACTGGCGTACTTTCTTTCATTGAAAGAATGTCTTTCGCCGCAACCATACCTTGAACTTGCATTTCATGATTAACGACTGGATATCGACTATGGCTCGTTTTTGCATTTAATTGATGCCAACGTTCAACCATATTATCTGTCGTTAAAAAGTACGTCTCATTGAGGGGGATGAGAATATCTTCTACGATGACAATTTCTTTCTTTATCAATTGATCATAGATCGCCCGGTTAATCATACTGGCGACCGTAAACGTATCATAACTCGTCGTTATGATCGGTAGCGATTGTTCATTGGCATACTGAATGATTTCTTCATTCGTACCGAATCCACCCGTAATTAACACGGCTGCCCCGGCTTCAAGTGCCAATCGATGAACTTGATAGCGATTTCCGACAATTAATAAGTTTCCCGGTTCTACGTATCGCATCATCGCTTCCATCTTCATTGCACCAATAACAAACCGTTGAAGCGTTTTATGTAAGCCACTTCTTCCACCAAGAACTTGTCCATCTACGATGTTAACGACTTCAGCAAATGTTAAATGATCGATATTTTCTTTAAGTTTCTGTTCAACGCGGATCGTGCCTACTCGTTCAATCGTCGTAACGAGACCTTGGTTCTCCGCTTCCTTAATGGCTCTATATGCTGTCCCTTCACTAACATGTAGGGCTTTGGCAATTTGGCGAACAGAGATTTTTTCTCCAACGCTCAATTGAGCTATGTAATCTAATATTTGTTCATGCTTCGTACTCATTCGGGTCACTCCTTTTAGAAAAAGGATAATTACGATACAAAAAACTTGGCATAAAGCCAAGTTTTCGACTAAAGTCTCTTTAATTATATCGGTGTCGTTCGTGGACTTCAAGCTCGAAGACGAGCTGCCTTACGTTCAAGTTCCCGCTTGTTGATCCGTCGTGATGGGTGTGCTTCACCTTCATAAACCCGTGTGCGCTCATAAGCAAGCACTGCAAGATTCCCCCCAATAACGAGGAAACAAAACAAAAACCAAGCAACAGAGAACCATCCATGAAGTCCAACTGTACCGATTGTAAATTGCTGTAAACCAAGATACAAAAGGAACGCGGCAACTAAAAAAGAAATCCAAATTCTTAACCGGCGCATTTTATAACCTCCCAAATAAACCATACCTTGCAAACAGTTTATTCAAAAGGACGAGCCAATATGACTTGTCTACCTCTTCAGTTACGCCCAAAAAAAAAAAAAGATACCAGGTGATCACGATGATTTCACCTGGTTCTTTATACATCACACTTCTGTAGACTCGCCTGGCTTTAAAGCATTTCCTTTAAGTGGCGCGATTGAATCTACGAAAGCATCTCCGTCTTGTTCAATTAATGGGAATGTGTTGTAGTGAATCGGGATGACTAATTCAGCTTGCAACCATTCAGCAGCAACCTTCGCATCCTCTGGTCCCATCGTAAAATTGTCTCCGATTGGAAGTAGCGCAACTTCCAGATCATGACGCTCTGCAATCAGCTTCATATCCGAGAATAACGATGTGTCTCCGGCGTGATAAATCGTTTTCCCTTCAGCTGTGAACAAAATTCCGTTCGGCATGCCAAGATAGATGATTTGACCATCTTCTTCTTGGAATGAAGAACTATGAAACGCTTGCGTTAATCGCACATGACCAAATGGGAGCTCATAACCTCCACCAGTATTTAACGGGTGAGTTTCAAGCCCTTTTCCACCTAAATATGTGGCAAGCTCATGAGTCGCTACGACGAGTGCACCACTACGCTTTGCAATCGCCTCTGTGTCTCCAAGATGATCCGCATGTCCATGCGTCAATAAAATCGCATCAGGGTTTACGTCTTCTGGTTTAATTTTGCACGTATCGTTGCCAGTAATGAACGGATCAATTAATACGGAATACCCGTTCGTTTCAATTTCAATAAACGATTGTCCATGGAATGTTAACTTCATTGTTTATCCACCCTTCATCGACTTTCGATTCACTAGACCTATTACCGATTTTGGCTAACATTAAACGTTTTCTGAAGGTAAAACGGCTTCAATTGGCGTAAATGGTAAGTCCATTGCAACGGCAACCGCCTCATACGTTAATTTACCATCAATTGTATTTAATCCCTTTTTAAGGTTCAGATCTTGCTGAAGCGCCGGTACTAAACCTTTGTTCGCAATCGCTGACACGTAAGGCATCGTTACGTTTGTTAAAGCGATTGTTGATGTTCTAGGAACAGCACCAGGCATGTTCGCTACGGCATAATGCAACACATCATGCTTTGTATAAACTGGATCATCATGTGTCGTAATCCGATCTGTCGTCTCAAAGATTCCGCCTTGGTCAATTGCAATATCAACGATCACTGAACCTGGCTGCATCTTCTTTATCGTTTCTTCTTTTACGAGCTTAGGCGCTTTCGCTCCTGGAATGAGGACTGCCCCAATTACCACATCTGCTTCAATAACCGATTGTTCAATCGTGACCGGATTTGAAACGAGTAAGTTCACAGAAGAACCGAACAGATCATCAAGTTCACGAAGTCGTTGTGGACTTAGATCCAAGATTGTTACATTCGCCCCAAGTCCTAAGGCAATCTTGGCAGCGTTCGTTCCTGCAACACCCCCGCCGATAATCGTTACTTTTCCACGACTAACTCCAGGTACACCTGCAAGTAAAATTCCTTTTCCACCTTTTGTTTTCTCGAGGTATTGAACACCCATTTGCGTTGACATTCTTCCAGCCACTTCACTCATCGGTGTAAGTAGTGGCAATGAGCGATCGGGTAGCTGCACCGTTTCATAAGCAACTGCCGTCACTTTGCTCTCAAGTAACGCTTTCGTTAGTTCCTCTTCCGCGGCCAAGTGTAAGTATGTAAACAACTGTTGACCTTCTTTGAAATAACCGTACTCCGATTGAACCGGTTCTTTTACCTTGACGATTAATTCTTGGTCCCAAGCTTCTTGAGCAGAATCAACGATTACAGCACCTGCTTCGATGTACTGTTCATCCGTAAATCCTGATCCAATCCCTGCAGACGTCTCAATAAACACTTGATGCCCGTCACGCTTTAAAAGCACAACGCCTGTTGGTGTCATTGCGACACGATTTTCTTGGTTCTTAATCTCTTTGGGTACGCCAATATTCATAAGCCCCACGCCCCTATTCTAGTTATGGTATAAAATAAAAAAATTAGTCTACCTCAAAGATAGACTAACAGTAGTGATTAATCAACCAACACTTGCTCACTTTTCCACCGCCACGTATAAAGCTCACCTTCTCCGTTCTTCCAACGAACGTCCATCTTGCGTAGCTTTGGAAAATGTTGCTTAATTCTTTCTGCTAATTGATCGGCTGTTACCTTTTCATTCACATGCAATTGTTTACTCATATTCTCGACATGTTCTTTCGCATCTTCTGAGCGCAGTACTCGATCACCATCTTGAAATTCATAAAGATCTGGGCTATCAAATCTCCATTGATATCCCCCATCTTTCGTTTCAATAGTCACACGAAGCGCAAAGCTTTCCATTAATTCATCCGCTTCTGCTCTCTCCAACGTTCCTACACTTACCATCATAACTAGCGCCAACACAGCTATAAGTACCTTTCTGATGACCGATCACCTCACCCATAGCATGGCTTTGAAATGACTTCCTATTCGTGTCGGTTTTGGTGTAGAACATCAACGCCACCAGTCACTTCAATAATGGCACCTGTCACAAGGTCTGCGTGTTCATCAGCGAGAAACATAACCGTACGTGCAATGTCGCCACCGGTCCCAGGTCTACCGATCGGAGTCTCGTCATCTTGATGCATTTTGCCAGTCTCTATTGAAGCTTCTTTCATGTCACCAACGATCTTTCCAGGGCAAACCATGTTCGCTGTAATGCCGTATTCTGCTTCTTCAACGGCTACTGACTTAATTAAGGACGCAAGCCCTGCTTTTGCAGCGCCATATGCGCTGCGGTACAACCATGCAGGTGCATTTCCTACATCTTGAAAACCGTAAGCAATAATTCGACCATAGCGTTGTTTACGCATGATTGGCAAAGCTTCTTTTAATAAATAGAACATACTTGAAAGATTTCCTTCAATCATCGCATGCCATTCGGATGGCTCGTAATCATAAAGCTTCTTTCGTTCAAAAATGTATGGACCTGCGTTATTGACGAGTACATCGAGACGGCCAAATGTCTCATTTGCCTGTTGAACGAGTGAGATCACATCTTCACGGTTCGTCACATCCGCTTGAACGGCAAACAATTGCTTTTCATCAATGCCTAACTCTTCACGCAACCTCAGAACAGATGCATAATCACTTCGATAACTAACCGTGACAGAGTAGCCCTTCTTTATGAAGGCTTCAGTTACTTGTTTCCCTAATCCTTTTGATCCCGCTGTAATAAGTGCGTGTTTCATACAGAAAACCTCCAGGTCCTGTTCGTCTATTTGATCTTACTATTTTTTTTGAGAGACGAAAAGCAAGTCGCTCATTAGTTTCGTTAGACCCATACTTAATTTTCGACAAATTCGTTAACACAAGGTAAAATGGACTCAAATGAGGTTTAGAATATCCCTTTAAAGGAAACAGCTATTCTGTAGAGATATTCAACTGCTTTTATCGATTTATACTTATGCTACGAACCACTTGAACAAAGGAGGAGACCATTATGCGTCGTTACCAGAAAATTCTAGTTGGGGTAGATGGTTCAACCGAATCCAACTACACGTTTGACCAAGCTTGTGAATTTGCAATTGATCAAGGAGCCAAGCTTTTTATCGTGACTGTGATTGACACGAAATCGTTCGCTACGATTGAACGTTTTGACCGCCAAATCGTAAAGCGTGCAGAAGAACAAGGAAAGCAAACGCTTGAGAACTACAAACAACAAGCGTTGGATAAAGGTGTCGAAGAAGTCGAGACGATTCTTGATTTTGGATCACCTAAAGTTCGCATCACACGTTATATCGCACCAAAATATGAAATTGACTTAATCATGGCTGGTGCAACAGGCGCCAACAAAGTAGAACGCATCGTCATCGGTAGTGTTTCTGAAGCGATCGTACGCCAAGCAACTTGTGACGTTTTGATCGTTCGCCGTAAGTAACGAAGATGGTTTTAAAAGCGCCCACCAAAGTAAAAACTTTGGTGGGCGCTTTTTGACTAGAAGCCCTCCTCAATACGTAAAGTACGAATTGGACAAATAGAAAATGACATCACTCGATCACGAGCCATGTCATTTTTCTAATCTTTACGATCTATTGTAACTTTGCTTTTTGGAGTGCAATGCTCTCTTTCACTTTCGCAAAGCCTGTACCGCCTGCGCTCACTCTTCTAGCGACTGCTTCATAAGGGTCTAACGCAGTATAGATATCTTCTTCGAAGTAGTGACTTGCCTCTTTAAACGTTTCGAGTGAGAGCTCACTTAACACTTTATTTTCTTGAATGCACTGTAAGACGAGCTTCCCGACCACTTCATGCGCCTCACGGAATGGCATGCCTTTTGTTGCTAAATAATCCGCAAGCTCTGTGGCATTCGAAAAGTCGGACTTTGTCGCTTTTTCAGTTTCCTCTTTTTTGACAGTCATTGATTCAATCATACCGATAAAGATCTTTAATGATCCTTTGACAGTCGTTACAGCATCAAAGATTCCTTCTTTGTCTTCTTGCATATCTTTGTTATACGCAAGGGGAAGGCCTTTTAACGTTGTGAGTAACCCGACCAAACTGCCGTATACACGCCCTGTTTTTCCTCGAACGAGTTCAGCCATGTCTGGATTTTTCTTTTGTGGCATAATGCTACTTCCCGTTGCAAATGCATCATCCAACTCAATAAAATTAAATTCATGACTTGACCATAAAATGAGCTCTTCAGAGAATCTAGAAAGGTGCATCATAATTGTTGACGCAACACTTAGAAATTCAATGAGAAAGTCCCGATCACTGACCGCATCCATACTGTTCATATAAATGTCGTCAAACCCGAGCGACTCAGCTGTTTCGTAGCGATTAATTGGGAAAGTTGTCCCTGCTAAAGCACCAGCTCCAAGCGGCGAAAGGTTTACTCGTTTCAAACTGTCTTGTAGCTTGTCATAGTCACGATCAAACATCGATACATAAGCGAGCATATGATGGGCAAAAGAAATTGGTTGAGCACGTTGCAAATGAGTGTAACCAGGTAAGAGCGTTTCAACATGCTCTTCGGCTTGCTCTAATAAAACGAGCTTTAAATTGTTCAAGAGTGTCATCAACTCATGCGTTTCTTTTCTCATGAATAGATGGATGTCCGTTGCGACTTGGTCGTTACGACTACGCGCCGTATGCAACTTTCCAGCTACGTCTCCAATCTCGTCTTTTAGAAGCTTCTCTAGATTCATATGAATGTCTTCGTACTTCACGTCAAAAACGAGTTCATTACGCTTCGCTTTTTCTAAAAGGGATTTTAAGCCTTTTTGAATGAGTAATTCATCATCGGCTGATATGATGCCACAATTCGCAAGCATTGCCGCATGAGCCATGCTACCTTCGAGATCTTCAAAGACGAGCTGTTGATCGAAGCCGATGGATGCACCAAATGCATCCACCCACTCTTCTGCTTCTTTTGTAAATCTGCCGCCCCAAAGCTTGGTCATAGTTTCACACCGTTCTTCATTACTTGGCTGTGCACCTTCGTTGGAAGTCCCCAAAGTTGCGTAAACCCGACTGCTGCGTTGTGATCAAACTCATCTTCTTTCGTATACGTAGCAAGCTTCTCATCATAAAGTGAGAATGGTGATTTACGTCCTTCTACAATCGCATGACCTTTAAACAGCTTCACACGAACTGTTCCTGTTACGGACTTTTGTGATTCCTTCAAAAACGCTTCAAGCGCTGGACGAAGCGCAGAGAACCAAAGACCTTGGTAAATGAGTTCCGTTAATTGCTTAGAGACGATCGGTTTAAAGTGCGCAAGTTCTCTTGGAAGTGTTAAGTCTTCTAGTTCCTTATGCGCTTTAATTAACGTTGTTGCGCCTGGTGTCTCATACACTTCACGTGATTTAATCCCAACGAGACGATTCTCAACGTGATCAATTCTTCCGATGCCATGTGCACCCGCGATTTTGTTTAGATGCATGATCAATTCATCTAATTCATAATGAACGCCGTCAACTGCGACTGGCTTACCTTGTTCGAATTCAATTTCAATCGTATCGGGCGTGTCTGGTGTTTCTTCAAGTGGCTTCGTCAGATCATACGCACCTTCTGGTGGTGTTGCCCACGGATCTTCAAGAATTCCACACTCATTACTTCTCCCCCACAGGTTCTGATCAATCGAATACGGGTTATCCAAATCAACCGGGATCGGAATGTTATGCTCTTTTGCATATTCAATTTCTTCGTCACGGGACCAACCCCACTCACGAACAGGTGCTAATACTTCGAGATCTGGATTTAGCGCTTGAATTGACACTTCAAAACGAACTTGGTCATTTCCTTTTCCGGTACACCCGTGCGCGACTGATCCTGCACCCGTTTGTTCAGCAATCTCAACGAGCTTCTTTGCGATGAGTGGTCTTGATAACGCTGATACGAGTGGATATTTATCTTCATACATTGTACGCGCTTGAAGTGCAGGCAATACGAACTCTTCTGCAAATTCTTTCTTTGCGTCAATTGTATACGACTGGCTTGCGCCGACGTTAATCGCTTTTTGTTTTACTGTTTCTAAATCTTTACCTTCACCAACATCTAAGCCAACTGCAATGACTTCATATCCTTGATCCATTAACCATCTAACTGCAACTGACGTATCTAAACCACCTGAATAGGCTAAAACGACTTTTTGTTTGTTCATATTGATTGAAAGGGATCTTTTCCCTTTCATTCACCTCCGTGTATAAAATTTCGGTACGAATAAACATGCTATCGATATTATTATTATGCATTAATTAGTAAAAAATATAAGAGGATCGCCCTCTCTCAATGTCTAAATATACTGTAACACCATCTTTAATGAACATCAATAGTTATACATACATTTTTATAAAAATGTAATAACGTGACGATCGCGATTCAAGTACTTGATTTATACAATGAATAATTTCCATTACTGGCGGTTGCTTTCACGCTTCGCACTAGGACAACACGGCTCAACGTGTTTTCATTACCACTTGTGACAACCCTAAACTCTTCGGTCAATAACAAAGTGAAAAAAATTGTACTTATGAATATAGCTCATTCAACGTTGTTATCGTAGCTAAAATATGCAAAACAAAAGCGGCTGTTGTGGCAAAGGCGCCTGCGGGAGTATAGTTAGCTAAAGATCATCAGCTGACAACACCCGCGGTAAGCGTAACCACATAAGCCGCTTCATCCATTTATGAGTACTTCATTTATTAACAGCCTGAAGCGACATATGCTAGCTATTTTCTTCTATTGTAAAACTTCTTCTAAATAACGTCGCTCATAATAATGTCCGGCAATCGTTGACACTTGCCTTGCCAATTGATAATTACTGTACGCCCCAAGCGCAATTCCTGCAATGGGAATGCCTTGAACCATCTTCTTTCTTATGACAGAAATCATCATTAACTTCGCAATTTGGCGCAATGGTTGTTGGAACCACTCTGCAGATGTAACTTCCTCATTGCCACCATAAAAAACAGGAAAGCGCCCCATCCAAATCTCTTTTTCGGCTTGTAGCTCAGTCCAACCTTCATATTGCGCTTTTCTCGGAAGCGTAGCAACGTGGAAGGCTTTTAAGGCAATCATCATTTCTCTTGGATGTCTAAGGTCATTGCCAAACGACATTGCTGCCAATTGAACCGTGCGTAAGTTAGTAGCAAGCATTAACGGTAAGTCTGCTGCTAATAAAAACGGTCCACCAAGACCCGTCAAGCCACCTTGTCCAAACGACAATAAGCGTTGTTTGGCCGTTTGTTGTTCAAGGATGAACTTGTTCTGCTCAAACGAAAGTTGATTCAACTCAGAAATGTGTTCGATGCGATGATTAAACACTTTTGCAGTGGATAAGATACGCTGCTCCGCTTCAACTTGTGCACTCGAGTTCAAGATGAGTGTTTGTGTATAAAACATAAAGCGATCAACAAGTTCTACGAGCTTTTTTTCATAACGCTTTGGTAACACATCTTGACTGTTCGTTAACTTACGATGTCGAATTTCTTCAGGGAAATATACATCTTCCCATTCATACAACTCACGAAGTCTTTCGTGAAGCTTTGCTTCATCCATGCCATCACCTTCAGTTATAAATGTGATCAAACCATTCGTTAATTTTAGCCATCATGTCTGTCATCGCTTCTGCACGCGTAAACGATGGAAGTTCTGCGAATAAAGCTTGTTGTGGTGCCGATACGTCTGGACCTTGCTTCTGTAGCATCCAAATACTCTTACCATGCCTTTCAGCTTTAAACATCGTATCAGGAAGTTGCAACATTCCAAGCGTAATCGTCTCTTTTCTCATGAATGTACGGAATGCTTCCGAATGTTCTCTTGTAAACATATCATTCGGAATTAAGAAAAGCATGACTCCACCTGGCTTTAACGCACGTAAGCTGCTTTCAATGATTGCATATTCTGCTGGCATTCTTCCTTCACTAGGTTTCGTATTGAACGACTCCACGACCTCATCGTTCGTATAAATCCCATTCGGAAGGTCTGATACAATCACATCAACCGTTGGTATACCTTCTTCTTTCACACTGTCCATATTGTACAGTTCTAGTTCATATTGCTGTAAATTCGACATAACGAACGCAAGGCGAATTAATGACTCATCCACGTCCGCTCCAATTGCACGTTCAATGCCTTCTGTATGATTCATCATAGCAGTAAGCATGTTTCCTGTTCCTACAGCAGGGTCGTAAACACTCACGCCTAATTGATCTTTTAATAAACGCTTTAACAAATACGACATAAAAATAGCAATGCCATCAGGTGTCATCGCATGATGGGGTTGTACGGCTTGCTTCATCCCTTTGATGATCGCAAGTTGAAATGCCTTTCGAACGGTTTCTCGTTCCATTGTCATTTGATCAATCTTTTTAAATTGCTCTTCCATTTTCTTAAAGGCAACATCGGAGAGCGGTTGTTGCATAATGCTTCCTTGGAATAAATTATCTCCAGCAAGGGCAAGTGTCTCCAAGTAACTGCCATGCCCTTCATTACTTAGCGTTTGAGCCATTTCATCCAATACATGAAACAACTGATCTGTATCTATTTGACGTTCCATCTTTTCACCTCGAATACAATCTTGTTCCAGTTTATCACGTTCGTTCCCTACATCTCTACCTTCAGAAGAGGAGCACACAAAATAATCCATTTTCATACAATGATTACGCATTGCATGAAATGACATTCTGTGACAAGATAAAGGTCTGACTGTCCACATGTAAAATGACGTAACGAGGTGCTTCCATGTTGAAATCTAATAAAGTCCGCCATTTAATGCTCGGCACAATGAAATCTGCGAAATCTGCTCATTTATTGATGCACGGGTATCAATTAGATGAACAAGGGAAGAAGGTTTTAACGTTAAAACCAGAAACAGACCTTCGAGACGGCGCTTTCGTTTCTTCACGAGCACTACATACGAAACGCCCCGCACACATTATCCCAAAGTACGATGATGGATCTTATGTACAATCGATTATTGAGACTGAACGGCCTGAAGTGATTCTTGTGGATGAATTACAATTTTTCACAGATGAACAAGTTGAAGCATTAGCGAAAGCTTCCATTCGCTTTGACGTAGCGATTCAAGCGTACGGGCTCATGATTTCATATACAGGTGAAATGTTCTCTCCGATTAAGCGCGCGATGGAATGTGGATTTACGATCCACCACCTTTCCATGCCATGTGCTCACTGTTCTCAAGATGCGACTCACCACCTTCTCTATCTAGATGGTGTTTTGCAAACGTCTGGTTCACCCATTAATGTTGAAGATTATGCGGATGCAACCCAAATCTATGAATCTGTTTGTTATGACTGTTATACAACGGCCATTCAAGCGGCTTATGCTTAACGACCACTGAACTGTTCTTCAGTGGTTTTTTTGTTATGGATTCTTTCCGCTAGAAAAAAACGGACTTTTGTGTCATAGTAAATAAACTTACATTATTTCGCGAACGGTGATCTTGACTTTATTTGCAGAGGAGATGGACGTGTTGGTTCGTATTCAAAAAGGTACAGTCATCGTATTACAACGAATGCAACCAGATACGTACAGAATTGAAACAACGTACGGGGAAGTTCTCATAGAAGAAAGTCAGAATTATACGATTTATCTAACCGACGCGAAACTCTATCGCAATGGAAGCATTCGTGGGGTCTATTTAGGTCAAGGTGGGAAAGAGCTTATACGCGGGTCTAGTCGAACGCTTTTCTATGACCCTGTCTATGGGTATACGCTTCGAAACCGAACGGTCGTCCATAAAGGCCGTCTGCTTACGGTTGAGAACAAGCAACTTGCTGTGATGATCTTGCAAGATCCACCGACGAACAATTTCGCTTATGTCCTTCCTTATGACATACCGACCATTACACGGTTTCGCGTCGGTGATCAAGTAACTGTCCGGTCGAACCTCGTCGTTGGATATGACTATTACAATGAAGATTCCAATACGTATGATACGTTCACTTCTCATATGGAACCTTTTAAAGGGCAACCTGGAAACGTGACTGAAGTCGATCGTAATGGGAAGTACCGACTCACGCTTTCAAGTATGTATCAATTTACAGATGAGATGCTCGTTGATGCTCTTGCGACGAAAACGTACACACAAAACGTCGAAGTGGAAGAAACCATTCATACGGTTCAATCAGACATGATTAACGCAAAAATTGACCAAGCACTTGATGAACGTCTTTACCTTACTGATCCAAGCGCTTTTCAGAAACTCGTTGACGAAAAAAAAGGATTCTCTTAAACATAACTAAGATAAGGAGATTAGGAAATGAAAAACGTAGCATCCTTCAATCTTAAGCAGATAACGTTTTCTGTAGTTCTAACGTGAAAACGTTAAGATTCTTTATCGTTACGTTGCTATTATTGCTCGCATTCGTGACTTATACTAATTCTAATGCTGATCCAACAGATCACGATGAGACGCTTTTGTACATCAAGGGTGTAACATCAGACATCAATAGAATGGGCTTTTCCTTCACGATTGATATTGAAGAAGATCCTCATTTATCAGACACTGTAATCGTGCGAATTCCAGCTAGTCATGTTTTTAAATTCTCTCAAGTTAAAAAAGGCGATTCGGTAAGAGTAGGGTATGATGGTGTAATGATGGAAAGTTATCCTGTTCAAATTACTGCAACAACCTTTGAAGTCATTGATCAATAGCATCGGCAACATCGCTATACTACATATCAAATAAACTGGCTCATCATTAGATGATGAGCCAGTTTATTTGGTTTATTACTTGATGAGACTATTCACTTGTGCCAATGCATTGTCATAGTCAGGGTGATTGGTTGCCTCTTCCACATACTCAGCATGTTGGATTGTTCCTTTATCATCAATGACGAAGACAGCGCGAGCGAGTAAGCGGAGTTCTTTCATGCCTACACCGAAGCTTTGTGCAAACGAGAAGTCACGGTGGTCTGAAAGCATCTCAAGATTGTCGACGCCTTCCGCTGCACACCAGCGCTTTTGTGCAAATGGAAGATCTGCGCTAATTGTGAGGACTTGAACGTTATCTAATTTAGCTGCTTCTTCATTAAAACGTTTCGTCTGTTGTTCACAAACGCCTGTGTCGATGCTTGGAATAACACTAATTACGATCGTTTTACCTTCGTAATCTGCAAGTGTTTTCTCTTGTAGACCTGAATCAAGTACCGTAAAATTCGGTGCTTGTTCGCCTACTTTAACTTCATTTCCTACTAGCGTCATTGGGTTGCCTTTAAACGTTACTTTTGCCATGTATAATCCTCCTAGAGTAGATCCTTTACATCTAGTCTAATCGGAATTGGCAATGTCTGCAAATTTAAAAAGGCGGAGTTTCTTTTTTCGTTACATCAATTGGCGATAAACTTTGGTCTTCAACGTGCTCATTCCCTTGAATGAGATCCTTGATTTTCTCTACAACTTGAGGAGTAAGTTCAAGTAATTTCTCATAAAAGTGTGTTCCATTATTTAAATGAATCATCTTAACCCCATGCGTTCCAACAATTAAAAAGGCAACCGGCGTAATGGACACACCGCCACCACTACCTCCTCCAAATGGATGACGTTCTTCTTCATCCATCGCATGTCCAACGTTCATCTCTGTACCACCTGCTGCAAACCCAAAACCTACTTTGGAAACAGGGATGATGACATTGCCATCTGGTGACTCAACGGGATCACCAATAATCGTATTCACATCGACCATTTCTTTAATGTTTTCCATTGCTGTTTTCATTAAACCTTGAATAGGATGTTCTGCCACGGCACGTTATGCCCCTTTCGTTACATGTTCCGTACGTTCATTCCGAGAGGATGTTTTTTGTAGCTTTTTGCTATGCATCCACATTTTAAGTAATGCTCGTATAGCGTGTCCGATTTGGAAAGTAACTATGCAACGAACATCCATATAAAACACAGGCGCCTGATAAAAGGGCGTTACTTGAAAATGTGGTCTCTCTCGTAACTGTGTATACGACGAAACGAGTTGAAGCATAAAGGCTTTCAACGTCCAAGCAACTCCAGCAGCAATGCCTGTTACGGCTGCGTCCCCTGTTCCAAATGTCGTTGCCCATTTCCATTGTTCAACGCGAACCGTCGCTAAAAACTTACGTAGAATCGTCCCTAGGTGGGAAATACCCTCAATAAGTTCTTTAGAATCCTTCAACCTACTCTCAATATCTCTCGGTGTCTCTTCCTTGACTTTTTTTTGTTTACGTTTTGAAAACAGCTTTGTCTCATCTTCCACATATACAAAAGAGAGGTTCTTTTCATCAAAGCGGATTGCGGGTACGTCCCACGTTTTTTTTAGTAAGCCTCGTAACAGTTTCACTTGCAGTTCGCCATTTGTATGTAAATTGGCTTGGAGTACGTGAATATGGCATGATACACGAAGGAAGTACGTCACTACCCCGATCCCTAACAAAATGAGCGTTACGGCACATATGATAAGCCAAACCATCATTTCCCTCATTCCTTAGACACTAATGATGATAGTATCGACAAAATGCTAAGCGTATAAACGAAAAAAACCGATGCAACATCATTGCACCGGCTTTAAAACTATTCGTCGTCGTCTTCATCTTCTTTGTCAGCAGGGATTTTCGTATCACGAATCACTCTCGTATCAGCAAGTAAGTCATGAACGCCAGCCTTTTCAGGATGCACACCTACGACGATGTACATCAAGTTCGTAATTCCAAGTACTCGGTGAATCATTCGCCCTGGTACTTCACGGAAAAACACATCTGACCAACTTAGCTTTGCTCCGTCTGCTCGAACGACCCTTAACCCAAACACCATCTTTCCAAGCGTTTGACCGAGGTATCTCGTCATAATCGCAAAGTATACATAAGCCATTATCGCCGTTAATAATCCTTGGATCGTAAAGACGCTTAACAACGTAGGGTTTGAATCCATAAACATAAAGATTGGTGTAATGAGTATCCCATTTACTGCACCAACAATAAGCAAGTCTAATAAATACGCCCAAAGACGAATCCAAAAACCTGCATAAATGCTCTCTTCAACCGTTTTTTGCATTGCCTCTTGCTTAGGAGGTTCATGATCGGTTTGATGAGGCTGTCGATCGTATCGATTTTCTTCATCGTATGTGTAATCCATCATTCCACTCCTTTAGTCTTGATAGAGATACATTAAGCGTGGTGCATTCGAATGTGTAATCAGCTGCTCGAGTTGATTCATTGTCACTCGCTCACTCGCAAGCGTTTCAGCCGCAAGGCCCCAAATTGATCCAACACCAAAATCGTTCGTATAGTGTACGACTGTCGCATTAATGCCTAAGTTCTCTTGCATATGATCAATCGTATGCTCAAGATCACCGATGCCATCAATCAAGCCATTTTCTAATGCTTGGTTCCCTGTAAACAGTTGACCTTGAGCGAGCTCTTGTACTTCACTTTCTGATAGATCGCGACCATTGACGACAACCTCAGTAAATTCTTCGAACATGTCATCGACCATGTCTTGTAATAATTGCTCTTCTTCTGACGTCATTTCACGAGTCGGACTCATAATGTCTTTGTACTCGCCAGATTTAATGACGTTGTGGCTAATTCCCCACTCTTCAGCAAGCTCGGCAAAGTTGATGCTGTCCATAATAACACCGATTGAGCCGGTAATCGTGCCCGAATGTGCCGAGATGTAGTCTGCAGGTGCAGCGATGTAATAACCGCCAGATGCAGCCATACTACCCATTGATACATATACTTCTGTATCAAACTCTTCTTGTGCACGTACAATCCGGTCATGGATTGCTGCACTTTCAACGACACCTCCACCAGGGGTGTTCACATTAATAACAATGCCATCGACACTAGCGTCTTCGGCAGCAACTTCTAACATTTGCATAAATACACGGTGGTCATAACCGCCACCTGCAAAAAGGCCTCCTTGAGAACCTGTATCCATAATCATTCCATCTAAATCAATAACGGCAATTTGACCGTCTGTTCCTGTTTCCAAAATCTCTTGACGAAAATCACCTCCGTCAAGATCGAACATGTCAGAAAAATTCGTTGAAGCAATTGCACTAAAAAACTGAAACCCTGCTGAAACAAACAGTACAATTGCTGCAACAGCAAGAGCAATCCAACGTTTTACTGTCACAGTATTTCCTCCTCTAAGTTAAACCTCTTTTGCAAACACGACTTTGTCGTTAACGATCGTATAAGCGATCTTAAGATCTAAAAGCTCATCGTACTGATCCTCCGTAAATTGAAAAGGATCTTCATGAAACACGGTAAAATCACTTGCATACCCAGGCGCTAATTGTCCAAACTGCTCTTCTTTCCCAATTGCAGACGCACTACCGGACGTATAAAGGCGAAACGATTCGTAAATGGATAAGCACTGTCCAGGCTTAAAACGGGCACTCGATTCTCCTCTTGCTCTCCTAGTCACAGCAGCGTGAATGCCAATTCTAGGGTCTGGAACTTCAATTGGTGCATCAGAACCCCCTGCACAAGCAATTTTATTCGCTAATAGCGTTTTCCATGCATACGCGTGCTCAAGCAACGCTTCATCGACAATCGTACGGACCCACGGAAAATCAGAAACTGTAAATTGTGGTTGAAGATCAAGCACAACTGGCATCGCTTTTAATTCTTCCATAAGGTCGGCTCGTACGATTTGTAAATGAATCAGTCGATCTTTTTCCGAATAGTTCGGTGGATGCTTTTTAAGTATACGAATCGTTTGGTCAAGAGCTTGATCTCCAATTACATGTACGGCGATCGTCATCGATAAGTTTCGCGCTTTTACAATTAACGCTTCTAATTCATCATCCTGATGAATGGGCACTCCTACATTACTTTCTTCTCCAACGTAAGGTACTGATAGCCATGCCGAATGTCCACCAAGAGAGCCGTCCGCAAAAATCTTCATGCTCCCAAATGTTTGGTATTCATTTGCAAGTTTCGTTCCCCGTTTTAATTCAAGCCACTCATCCACCGCATCATGATGCACGAGGTGGTGAACGCGGAATTTGCGGGTGTCTCCTTCAATGACCTCACGATATGTGTCAATGACTGATGCAGGAGAATTGTAATAAGCTAAGTCTTCAGTATGTACCCCAGTTAGGCCCATTGTAACCATTTGCTCATACGCTGCTGTTAACGCACGTTTCATCGTGTCGTTCGTATACCTTGGACGCACAGCATGTATTATATCTTGCGCCTCTTCAAGAAGCAAACCATTAAGCCCATCTTCATCACGACCAATAACCCCACCACTTGGATCCGGAGATTCGTTGGTTAGCCCAGCAAGCTCTAACGCTTTTGAATTAACGATCATCGCATGACGACAAATGCGAGTGAGCATAACTGGCCGATCTGGAAACCGTTCATCGAGTTCTCGTCGGTGAATAACCGTAGCGACCTCCCACTCATTCTCATTCCAGCCTTCGGCAATTAACCAGTCGCCTGATTGTAACGTTTGTGCCTTCTCTTCTAACTTCGAAAACACTCCCTCACGACTTTTCACTTGAGAAAGATCAAGGCGTAGTTGTTGAAAACCATACCCTAACATATGTGCATGACTGTCTACGAGACCCGGAATAATCGTTTTTCCTTTGTAGTCAAAGTACTCGGTCACTCTGTCATGATATTTCGCTTGAAGGTCTTCTTTCGATCCGAGTTCTACAATCGTTCCGTCTTCTGAGAACAACGCATCAAATCTAGAATGTTCTGACGTTAATGAATAGAATTTACCATTAAAATACAACGTACCCATCATTTCCTCCTCAATGTAAGGTGCTTGGCAACCAAAAAGGTCGCCAAGCTACTCACCCTTTATAACAAATCATCAAACTCATCCGTGCTGTCTTGATGTTTAATGAGCATCGTTTCTTTTCCTGCAAGCGATTGACTTACTAAATCTTCAATATCAAGGTTCGTCTCAAACATTTTTGCTTTTTCAAGCTTCGGCTTTGTTTTCGATTCTTGAGGTAAGAAAATTGTACAACAATCTTCATACGGCAAAATCGACGTTTCATACGTGCCGATTTCCATCGCGATGTCCATCACTTCGGTTTTGTCCATTGTAACGAGTGGACGCAACACCGGAAGCGAGCTTGCTTCTTCAATGGCGTGGATGCTTTCTAGTGTTTGTGATGCGACTTGACCGAGGCTCTCGCCATTTACGAGCGCGAGTGCTCGCTGTTCATGAGCGACTTGTTCTGAGATTCTCATCATCATCCGTCTCGTAATTGTCATCGCATAATAAGATGGAATTTTTTGATGGATATCTTGTTGCACCTTTGTAAAGGGAATAAGGTGCAACCGAACGGCACCACCGTAAGCAGCCATCTGTTTTGCAAGATCTATCACTTTTTGTTTCGCTCGCTCATTCGTATACGGAGGACTATGAAAGTGAACGGCTTCTACAACCGCACCGCGCTTCATTGCTAGGTACCCTGCAACTGGACTATCAATACCACCAGACAATAGAAGCATCGTTTTACCTGAACTTCCGACAGGAAGGCCTCCTCGTCCCATCACACGACCTGCACTCAAGTACGTACCGTGCTCGCGCACCTCAACGTGCAATTCAACATCCGGGTTGTGAACATCGACCGTTAGATGTTCTGTGTTTCTTAAGACATACGAACCGATTTCGTAGTTCATTTCTTGTGAGTTTAATGGCGTTTGTTTATAGGAACGCCTTGCCGTCACTTTAAATGTTTTTGCGGTCAAGTCTTCGTTCATCATATAAAGCGCTGCTGTTTGAATATCTTCAAGTTCTCTCGTCGTTTTTACTGCTTTTGATAACGAGACGATCCCGAATATATTTTGAAGACGCGCCATGATCTGGTCAGCATCGTCTTCATCGCCCACTTCAACGATCAAACGGCCGAAAATTCGCTTTGCACGTGCAGAACCAATTTCCCGTAATGCTTGATTTATGTTCCCTTTTAAAATTTGTTCAAACTCATTACGATTTTTGCCCTTAAGGGCAATTTCACCGTAACGAACGAGTATATGATCGACTTTCACAACTTCACTTCCTTTATCGTTCGAACTTCAGCTACAATTTCATCAAGAGCTTCTAGAAAGGTCACGATTTCACTTTTCGTCGTTTCATACGAGAGGCTCATGCGTAGTGCCGTAGAGGCCCTTGTTAGATCTTTAAACTGCTCATATAGTACAGCACTTGCACTCTTTTGCTTTGATGAGCATGCCGACTTTGAAGAAACATAGATGATTTGTTTGCTTAATGCTTGAATGAGTACTTCTGGTTTTATTCCATCAATTGATACGTTTACAATATGAGGTGCACTCCGCTCGTTTGGCGTGTTCAAATGCATACCCATACGTTGTCGCAATTGCTCCATTAAGAATGTTTTTAGTACTTGTACATGTTGAAGCTGTTCGTCACGTTTCATTAAAGACAAGCGAATCGCCTTCGTTAATGCCGCAATCGCAGGAACGTTTTCGGTTCCAGAACGTACACCAAATTCTTGACCGCCACCGTGAATAAGAGGAACGAGCGTAACAGTATCTCTCACAAATAAAAAGCCGCTTCCTTTCACACTGTGAATCTTATGACCAGATATCGTACATAAATCGATTCCGGCTGTGTGAAAATTAAGAGGGACTTTTAAGAAACCTTGCACATGATCAACATGAAAACGTATCTTTTCAATGTCTTTTAGCTTTTGTCCAATCGCTTCAATTGGTTGAACAGCTCCAGTTTCATGATTCACATGCATGATGGATACGAGTATCGTTTCTTCTCTGATTGCATCCATAACAGATTGAACGGATACAAGACCTTCACAATTAACCGGCAAGTACGTAACTGTAAAGCCTAGCGTTTCTAAGTATTGAAACGTTTCCAATACCGAAGGATGTTCAATTGCAGTTGTAATCAAGTGCTTTCCACGATCTTGCCTTGTAAAAGCTGCCCCTTTAATCGCGAGGTTGTTCCCTTCTGATCCTCCAGAAGTAAACACGATCTCTTGAGGGGAAATTGATAACTGCTTTGCGATCGATCGCCTTGCTTCTCTAATTAGTTGCTCGCTCTTTGACCCCTGATTGTGCAATGAAGAAGGGTTACCAAAATAGTCGATGCTTGCTTTCGTAAATGTATTCATAACCTCAGCGTACGGTTTCGTCGTTGAGCTATTATCTAAATATATCATTGTGAAGCCACCTCACAAATGTCGCTTTCTATCCAGCAGAACATTATAGCACACTTTTTAGTCAAAGATAAGCGCGGGACGAATGGCCCCGCGCTACGTTTATACGTTTTGATATTGTTTCGTTTCTTCTTTGTCTGTTTCTTCATCCCATGCTGATTCTAATTGGCTTAGTGCAACTGGAACGTGGCGATTTAAAACGTCTGTTAATCGTTCAATAGCCTCTTCATAGAACCCATTTCTAAACTCCCATTCACCGGAATGCAGTTCGTCTAGAAGCTCTGGGTATTGATTGCGGTACCGGTTTCCAAATTGCAACAAGCGCTCTGCCCACGCAGCCGATTGAATGGTTGTTTGCACCGTCATAACCGCTTTTCCTACTTGATGTTGGCCAAGCTCTAAAGCGTCCTTTACAGCCTTCATTTCAAGTGGAGTCATCTCAAGCAAAGCAGTTGCCTTCTCTAATTCTCTCTTCGCTTGATCAAGTTCTGATACGAGCGCCTCAGGTACGGCTGGTAAGTGGCTTTTTTGTATCTTCATTTGCACTTCCATAATTTTCTTCCGAAGAAGGGCAAGCTCTTCATAAGCTTTCAATTCATCGCTTCGTAACTCTTCCAATCGAACCATTGATTCTTTCAAATCGTTTTCAATCGTTACAATTCTCTCTTCATGACGAGAAAGTGTTGCTTTTAAGTCAATGAACGACTGTTTACGATGTTCGTGAAGATCTTGAAATACTCGTTGCTCTTTTTCAGTATCTTGTAGTTCTTTAAGAACTTGCTCGTACACATTGTGTTCCCGTTCGGGCAAATGATAGCTTTCTTTCACTCTACTTTGTTCTTGCTCTAACTGCACGATGCCCTCATTCACTTGAATGAATCGCTTACGAAGCTCTTGTACTTGCTTTTCAACTACGCTTCTAGCATCTACTTCTTGCTCTAGTGTATCGTACATTTCTTCAATCTGTTGTTTAATAACTTTAATCTTCTCTTCGGCATAATCAACGTGCAACTTCTCCGTTTCATCTTTGATGTTCGGTAGAAGTTCACGTAATTCTGTTACGTCTTCTTTGAGTGTGAAATGGCTTAAATCAAAACCGTTCTCTTCCATCTCATCCATTCCAGCAACGATCTGATTCAATTCACTAGGAATGTTGACATTAATCTCGACTAATTGACCAGGAATGGTTTCTAACCACGTATTCACTTGTTCAATCTGTTCTGTTATCGCAATAAGACGTTTGCGGGCACTCATATAGTTCCCTGCCTTCGTATCTTCGAAATACGCTTCAAGCTCTTCTTTGCACTGCTCAACGTGCTCTTGAATCGTAGCGCCTGCATCACCTAAGGCGCGGCTTTGTCTTGATAGTAACGCTCTCGTATCTTTAAGGCGATCAGATACATCATCAATTTCATTGCGATTTTGTTGCTCACTACTTACGAGCTCATCGACTTCACTTCGAATTAAAGCGATCTCGCTTTCAACATGGTCGAGATTCTCTGATGCGCGGTCAATCGCTTCATTGGCTTTTTTGAATTGATATTTGTTAGCCGCTTCTTCAATGTCAAAAAGCTGAAGCTCTATTTCTTGAAAACGATCTTCAACGATCGTATCCCAAGCGCTTCGCCAGCGCTCAAAGTTCTGCTCGGTTTCTCCAGAAATCGTTAGTCCTTTCACACGACTAATCTCATCTGCAATAGGCTCATTCATAACTGCATTCTTCCGCTTATCAAGCGCATCAACACGTTGATAGATTTTCCGTCTAAACCAAGCGCCATAGGCAATTCCAGCAACTAAAAGGAGTCCGATGGCGATGACTATAATCGTAAACATTTCGCTCACCCCAATATGTTCATACAACTGATCGTTGTGTGATGTTAAATCGTACTTTATTCCGTTTTATGTAATTATAAAAACCATATTTATCATTATCGTTAGTGAGAATCGTAGAAATCTTTTATGGTAATCTTTGTGTCTATTTACTATATTAACATGTAAGCCTCATAAATAGGAAAACAAAAGCCGAATAGGAGGAATTTTTCATATGTATGATGGACATGTTCATACACCTTACTGTCCCCATGGCAGTTCAGCTTCTTTCATAGACTATGTTGACGCGTTGAGACGTCAAGGGTTTCAAGGGGCTACTTTCTGTGAACACGCTCCTTTGCCGCACGCATTTGTCGACCCGACGCCAGAACAAGATAGTGGGATGTCACTTGCACAACTTCCTCATTACTTAGAGGACTTGCAACAGATCAAGAAAGAATATGAACATCATTTCACGATTAATATCGGATTAGAAGTCGATTTTATTGAAGGGTATGAAGAAGAAACGAAGGAATTGTTGGATGAATACGGGCCTAAGCTTGATGACGCAATTCTATCGGTCCATTTTGTAAAAACGAAAGACCACTACCACTGTATTGATTTTAGTGAACAAGCTTTTCAACTTTTCTATGAACAAGCAGGGTCGGTCGAACGGGGCGTTCGTCGTTATTATGAAACTGTCACGCACTCTATTCATGCAAATCTAGGTCGTTATAAACCGACCCGAATTGGCCATCCGAGTCTTGTCAGAAAGTTCCAGCGAGATTTCGCCCTTCCAAATGACGAAGCTTGGCTTTTACAAGTGTTACACCAAATCAAAGCATACAATTACGCAATTGATACCAATGGGGCAGGCACAATCAAACCAAAATGCTTAGAGCCTTATCCTCCGACGTTTATTCTGAATGAAGCAACGAAACAGAGGATTCCACTCGTTTATGGCTCTGATGCCCACCATCCAACTGGCATTGCCCAAGGTTACGACACGTTACGTACTTTTCCACTAAGCTCACCATCGCTGTATTAAATCATCATCGGTAGAGGTAAATTCTTCGTTTGATGATCTGTGCACAATTGAAGTTCAATGAACTGCTTCACGTGTTTCATGTAGTGCATAACAAAGGTGTCATCATTGGGTTCTAAATGAAAAACTTCACGAATGTATTGTGCATGAAGAAATGGCATCGTAATCATGCCACGCAAATGTAGTATGGCCCATTCTTTACGCATTTGTGTAAAAACACCTTGCTTTCTACCTTGTTCATAGACCAGTGAAAAATAATGTTTTTCTTTCATGAAATAACTTGCCATCACTTCGCGAACGAGCATTGAATCGAGTGTCATCTCGCGTAAAACGAGCCTTGCTTTGCGGTGGTGGGTTCGTTGGTATTCCATTGCCGATTCGATCATGGCGAGCAATCGATCAAAGCTTGATGTCTCACGTCGGATTCCGTCTTCAATGGCTTCTAGATAGCCAATTAAATAGTCATTTAAGATTGTTTCTAACAAACCTTTTTTTCCGCCGAAGTAATAGGAGATTAATGCGACATTGACCTTCGCCTCGTCTGCAACCGCTCGTACAGACGTTCCGTTGTATCCTCGTGTCATAAAGAGGTCCACTGCGGCTGTCATCACCGCTTCTTTTGTTTTCGTGCTTGCAGCATTCGTCAATTCAAACACTCCTCTCAATAGATGACCGTATCGTTAATCATTCTTTTTGAAAGGCATACTTCCTGCAAAAGCTTTACGACTATATGTCCGCTCGTTCTACATGTTATAATTTCATTAGACAAGAAAGAAATGGAGAGGGGTACTTTTTATGTTTGAACCTGTCACTTATGATGGAAGTTTGCAAAAAAAATACGAAATGCTTTATAAGCAATTGGATGCTTTACTTGAAGATGAGACGGACAATATCGCCAATATGTCAAACGCATCAGCATTATTAAATCAATTCCTAGATCGCACGAATTGGGTCGGGTTCTATTTAATGAAAGACAGCGAACTTGTATTAGGTCCTTTCCAAGGCTTGCCTGCTTGCGTACGCATTGCTGTCGGTAAAGGGGTTTGCGGAACAGCTGCAGAAACGAAAGAAACGCAAGTCATCCAAGATGTCCATCAATTCCCTGGTCATATTGCCTGTGACGCTGCTTCACAATCGGAAGTTGTCGTGCCAATCATCGTAAATGATGAGGTAATCGGAGTCCTCGACATTGATTCTCCAGAAAAATCACGCTTTACTGAAGAAGAAGGCACACTACTCACACGCTTTGTGGAACGTTTACTCCCACACATTACTCATTAATATCACTCTTATTTCTAATTGTGGTCATTGTGGCTCGCTTGTCGAAGCCACAATGACCACTTTTTTGTATGATTCTGATTATATAATTTAAGCCCATATATCGACTAGTGGAATATTCCCAAAAATCTATTTATCTGCTGAAAAAGTAACCTTAGTGATGCTTTTCCATCTACGAATAACTTCTTATAAACATTAATTACTCCAAAAAGAAACCTTCAAAAAAATCAGTAGACCATCCTGGTCGATCATGATACAATTCAATCGACCAGGGTGGTCTACGCATGAAAGGAAGATTAAAAATGAATGAATCATTTCTGTCAATCGCACAGGAAAAACAAGATCGCATTCGGAATGAAGCAATGTTCGAATTCGGTGAAAATGGATATGAGAAAGCTTCTACAAATCAAATTGTGAAACGAGCAGGCATCGGCAAAGGGATGTTGTTTCATTATTTCAATAGTAAGTACGATCTATATGTGTACTTAATCGATTTTGCGCTAAAAAAGATTCAAGATGATTATCTTAATTTTTCTCGAACAGAGCCTGACTTTATTGAACGCTTAAAAGTGTTCGCTAGTGATAAATGGAGATTTATGCAGAGGCACCCTGAATTAGCAACTTTTATAAGCTCGGTATTTGTTAACGACTCAGACATCATCCCATCAGATTATCAAAAGCAGATCAAACTCCTTATCAATCAAAGGATGGAAAGTCTATTTGCTGAAATTGACCTTTCCTTATTTAGAGAAGACATCGACATTAATCATGCATTAAAGCTAGTTCACTGGACATTTGACGGTTATCAAGCAGACGTTATTAAACGTTTAAAAGGAAAATCGATGGTACATGAATCATGGGAGACCTACTGGGAAGAGTTTGATCACTATTTGATTACACTAAAAACTGTCTTTTATAAGGAGGATGCTCAATGAGTGTTGTGCACGTGGAGCAGTTACAAAAGAGTTTCGGTTCGTTTGTCGCTTTAAAAAGTATCGATTTAACTGTAAATAAAGGTGAAGTATTTGGCTTTATCGGTCCGAATGGTGCTGGAAAGTCAGTAACGATTCGCACTTTGTTAGGAATAATTAGAGCATCGTCCGGTCAAGCCCACATTTTCGGAAAGGATGTTTGGACGGATGCGGTCGACATACATAGAAGGCTTGCATACGTCCCTGGTGACGTTCACTTATGGCCAAACTTAACTGGTGGAGAGGTCATTGATTTGTTCGGGAAATTACGCGGAAGCATAGATCGCTCAAAAAAAGAAGAAATGATTGAACGTTTTTCTTTGGACCCGAAGAAAAAGTGTCGAACTTATTCAAAAGGAAACCGACAAAAGGTAGCTCTCGTGGCAGCGTTCTCGTCGAATGCAGAATTGTATATTTTAGATGAACCAACATCAGGGCTCGACCCACTCATGGAGCAAGTATTTCAACAATGCGTTCAAGAAATAAAAGATCAAGGAAAAAGTGTATTGCTCTCAAGCCACATTTTATCAGAAGTAGAAAAGTTGTGTGATCGTATCGGAATTATACGCGAAGGTGAAATAATTGAGACTGGAACACTTAAAGAGATGCGACACCTTACAAGAATTCAGATGACTGTTCAAGCAGATCAATCTCTTACAATGCTTAAAAATGTGCCAGGTATTCATGACCTTGCTAATACTGATGGACAATGGACATTCCAAGCAGATAATGAAAACCTTGACGAAATTATTCGCTTCCTTGCTCCACTTGGCGTAAAAAAATTGGAAAGTAAACCACCAGCATTGGAAGATTTATTTATGCGACATTATGAAAATCAAACACGGATGGATAATTCCAATGTTTAAAAACACAAAAACTTTAAGTGCTTTTATGTTTAAAAGAGATCGTTTTCTCATTCCGATCTGGGTTATTGGACTTGTTTTTTTCTCATTAATCGTACCGCCAACATTTGATGAGATGTTTACTACGGAACAAGAGCGAGAAGCCATTGCTGAAACGATGAGTAATCCAGCAATGACCGCACTTGTTGGGCAAGGTGATATGGATAATTATACAATTGGTGCAATGACAGCGCATCAAATGCTCTTATTAACAGCAGTTGTTGTCGGACTAATGAGTATCTTGTTAATGAACCGTCATATCCGAACAGATGAAGAAGCAGGGAGAACCGAAATGTTACGGGCTTTGCCTGTCGGTAGGTTGGCAACTATTACAGCTGCATTTATTAATGTATCACTCGTTAATGTACTCATCGCTTTACTCGTTGGATTTGGATTGTACACTCTGAACATTGAAAGCATGGGACTTGAAGGATCTCTTTTATATGGCATGGTACTTGGTGGAACTGGGATTGCGTTTGCAGGTGTCGCTACTGTATGTATGCAATTCTTTGAAAATTCTGGGGGAGCCATTGGAAGCTCAATAGCTATGCTTTTTGCTTTTTATATTCTCCGTGCGATTGGAGATGTGAATTATGAATTGTTATCATCGTTATCGCCCCTTGGTTGGGTAATGCAATCTGAGGTCTTTACCGGCAATCATTGGTGGCCGGTACTCGCACTCATCATTACAGGTGTTTGCTTTATGGTATTAGGTGGTTTGTTATCCGCAAGGCGAGATCTTGGTTCAGGGCTTTTACGAGCAACACCAGGAAAAACAGAGGCATCCAACTATTTATTAAGCCCATTTGGTTTAGCGATACGTCTTCAGCGCACGAGCATCTTTTTCTGGGCTTTAGGGCTCTTCATCCTTGCATTGTCTTATGGATCTGTGTTTGGTGATTTGGAGGCATTCTTTGAAGGAAATGACATGTTGCAACAAATGCTTGTTGGAGACCATGCCCAATCAATCGCAGAACAGTTTTTACCAATGATTTTGATGGTTATCTCCATTTTGGCTACTGTACCACCAATGATGAATGTTCATCGCCTTTATATTGAAGAGAAGAAAAACCGTGTTGAACATCTCCTGTCCCGAGCTGTGTCACGCCCACAAATTCTTTTAAGCTATGTGACAATCGCTACATTAAACGGCTTGATCTTGCTCTCATTGAGTGCGATCGGCATGTGGAGTGCGATATCGATCGTTATGGATGACCCATTGTCACTTTCAACATTGTATCAAGCAACAATGGTGTACTACCCTGCTATGCTATTGATGGTCGGATTATCGACTGTTGTTATTGGTTTAACGCCAAAGCTCAAGATCGTCCTTTGGTTGTATTTGCTGTATGCATTTATCGTTCTTTACTTAGGGAATTTGCTAGATCTGCCCGATTGGATGGGGTACTTAACTCCATTTGGCCATGTACCGAAAATTCCAATTGAAGAAATAAGCGTGTTACCACTTCTTGTCATTAGTGGACTATCCCTTTTACTTTTCATCATTGGGTTTATCGGTTATAGGAAACGAGATATTGAAGGGTGACATTTCCAGCGACTTGTTGAGTAAGTTAAAATTGTATAACAGCGCGAAGTGATCAACATCGGGGCCGTCGTTGATCACTTCTTAGTCTAGCTTTTCCATAACATTTAATCGGTTTATCGACAGTTACTTCCATACAACTTCTCAAGACCTGAAAAAAACTAGGTAGGCAACGCTGTAGAAATGACGTGCTCCCACGTCTCGTCTTTTGTTTTATAACCCGCAAATTCATCAGAACGCTCAGCTAATTTTAGTGCTGTTGTAGCGTTAAACACGGAAGTCAACGGTTCTAACAGACCAATCATCGCTAAGTATCCTTCAATCGGCTTCGTGTTCCCATTTTCTTTCTCTTCAAATGCATAGGAAAGGTAATGCCTCAAGTAATTGTGGGCAAATGTTGGATCGTTCAATTCTCCATCACCTACATAGTGCACGCCAGACCATTGCAAATCAGACAACCCACTCGTCCACCACGCAGGAGCAATAACACGTTGCTGCATTTGCTCAAAAACATGCTTCGTCCAATGAGATGTTTGTACTTTCAAGCATTCATCTAACACTTCAGCTTCCATTGCCGCAACGCTAATCCCTTGCCCGAACAATGGATCAAAATTGCAAAAGGCGTCTCCAAGAGCAAGTAATCCTTCAGGCCATACGTCTGCACACTCATAGTGTTGCCTCACACATTCTTTAATACGATAGCCCCGTGGTGCTGACTCCGGCACGAAGGATTCGGAAATTTCAGCAATCTTTGAGCTTTGAAGCTCGTTAATTTCATTTTCGAATGCCTCTTCGTCCGTAGATGGATAACGCGCACCTCCTGCAAAATAAAGAATAATCCCTGCACGGCCGTTTTCTTGATGAGACAAAAGCCCAGAACCGACTTGTTCCCCTGAATTTCCGTGGCTAATAATATCGGAATAAGTCGGTGAATCACCTTTACGAGGATAAGAATAATATCGTGTTGTATAACCGATATTGGTCATTAGTTTCTCAGGAGTCGGGGGTGATAGATTCAAATCACTTAGCCATTGAGGAAGTTTTGTTGAAATCCCTGATACATCAATAACAAGATCCCCGGTAATGTGTAATTCTTTTCTCGTTAGCCGATCTTCCCCTCGAACTCCGGTAATGGTCTGATGACCGTTTGTTGTCGTTAATCCAATAACATTTACTTGTTCCATCCACGTCACGTTACGATGCTTTTTGACGCGTCGTCGCAAGGTCGATTCTAGTAAAGCACGACTCGCACCTGCATCTTCCATCGCAGCAGGAATTTCCATTGAACCGAAAGGATTATCAATGTAGCCTGGAAAACTTGAAGAATGAAATGCACCTTGGTCAATCATTTCTTGAATAAAGCCTGGAAAGTAACGGTTCATCACTTCAATTCCTTTCGGAAGTAAACGATGAATATGAAATGACTGCGGGGTTCCAGGTCGATTCTTCGCCTCTTTTGGAAGTCTGTCACGATCAATAACAATCACTTCCTCATAAACAGGCGCTAAGACGTTGGTGGCAAAAATCCCCGCAATACTACTTCCAATCACGATTGCTGTATTTTTCTTCATAAATGTCCTCCTTCTATGCTAGAAACAAAAGACAGTATATGCGTAGCGGTTTCATCAATATTCTAGAGGAATAGAGCAATTATCGATATAGGTACATCCGGCAATCTAAGTAGGGAGATGCTCAAACCTCTCAACAAAAAGAACCGTCTGCCTTCAAGCGAGACGGTTCCCTACGAGCGATAACTCTATAATCCAGACATGCCTGACATGCCGTAGTATTTATTTATTCCCTTTTTATGCTCATCTGTGAGTTGCTCATGAGTTGGGGCATCTTTAAGCTTCTCCAAATCAATATCAACGTGTGCACGTTCTGTGACTGGATCAAGTTCTTTAAACTTCTGGACTGGAATGAGGTGATGGGTTTTCTTCAGTGCCGTACCTGTGTTTACTTCAATAAATTCAACTTGCCACGTTCTACTATCGAACACAATATCATCAATTTTGCCGATCTTCTCCCCACGGGAATAGACCGAATAAGACGTTAAATCTTTAGAGCTTTGTAAATGATAATTCACGTCTTCCGTCGGTTCTTCTGAGATTTGAGCTTCTTCGCTCTCAATTACAGCCTCGACTGCAACCGGGGATAGCGGACCTACAGTCGGATAAGGGTGTGTGCCATTTTGCGCCATTCCACCTGGAGCCGTCCAATAATAAGGTAGCCCGTAATGACTTAAAATCCTCTCTTCATGCGTCCTAGAAATCGGTTCTTTCTCATCAGGCTTAGGGCTGTCTTTAATCTCTTCTTTTGTCGCCGAAAGGTGGAGGAGCTGAGCGTCTATGTCCATTCGCTCCACACTGTCAGGACTTAGTATTACTTTGCCTCCGAAAAACCAAGGCCTTGTATCTGCAATGATATAACGTACTTTCCAATTTCCAACGCTGTCAAAATAAACATCATTTACCGTTCCAAATTCATCGTCAGTCGTTGATAAAGCAAACTGTGTGAACGCATCGACTCGGAAATTCAAAATAAAAACCTCCTAGTATACTTACATAGTAGTCAATACCTCTTTTGGTTGTCCTTTAAACCAATGAACAAACTGACTCATGATCTCACTCTCACAAAAAAAGGCTCCACTAACTTCGTTAGCAGAGCCTGTGTAATTAATAAGTTGATTGTGATTGTCCACCTGAAACAATTGCAATTCCTGAGCTTGTTCCAATGCGATCTGTTCCTGCATCGATGTATTCTTTCGCATCGTTTGCGTTCTTTACTCCGCCTGACGCTTTTACTTTTGCATTGCTGCCGACTGTTTCTTTCATTAAACGAACATCAGAAAGCGTCGCTCCACCTGTATGGAATCCAGTAGATGTTTTCACAAAGTCTGCTCCAGCTGCAACGGCACGCTCACAAGCCACTACCTTTTCTTCATCCGTAAGTTGACTCGTTTCAATGATAACTTTTACGACTGCACGTTTGTTACTCGCCTTAACGACAGATGCAATATCTTCTTCCACTTCATCAACGAGGCCAGACTTCAACGCACCAACGTTAATGACCATATCAACATCGGATGCTCCGTGTTGGATTGCTTGCTCGGTTTCAAATGCTTTCACTTCTTTTGTTGTCGTGCCGTGAGGGAACCCGATTACTGTCGTCACGCCAACCTCTGTGCCTTCAAGCGCTTTTACTGCCGTCTTCACCCAGTACGGATGAACGCATACCGTTTTAAAGTGGTAATCTTTCGCTTCCTGACATAATGCTACGATGGCCTCTTTCGTTACTTCTGGCTTTAATAGCGTATGATCAATATAAGATGCTAGCTCATTAGCATTCATTCAGGTCACACCTTCCTTAACAGTTTCCTACCTACTATATCATGTTTTCCATCGTAAACGAGAGGTTGACTTTTCATCCTGATCTTTATACAATGGTAGTTGTGTTAAAAGGCAGCCTAGGTGAACTTATACGTGCTCATTTTGTTCCTCAACCGTATTTCTATACACGAAGAGGTGCATCACTAACTCCTCGCTGTCGGAGCGAAGATGTGTGAAAGCAAAATGTCCGAATAAGAGATTGCCACTGTCCGTCTTTTTCACGCAAATTTATCGTGATGAAGGAGGAGCTATTACTATGGCTCGTTATACAGGTCCAGCTTGGAAAAAGTCACGCCGTCTTGGAATCTCTCTTAGCGGTACTGGCAAAGAATTAGAAAAGCGCCCATATGTTCCAGGTGAACATGGTCCAACTCAAAGAAAGAAACTTACTGAATACGGTGTTCAGCTTCAAGAGAAGCAAAAACTTCGTTTCATGTACGGTTTGAATGAGCGTCAATTCAAACGCACATTCGATAAAGCAGGTAAAATCGACGGAGTACACGGTGAGAACTTCATGATTCTTCTTGAATCTCGTCTTGACAACCTCGTTTACCGCGCTGGTCTTGCTCGCACTCGTCGTGGAGCTCGCCAACTCGTTAACCACGGACACATCACTGTTGATGGTAAGCGTGTAGATATTCCTTCTTACACACTTAAGCCAGGACAAGTATTCGGTGTTCGCGAAAAGTCTCAAAACCTCACTTCAATCAGTGAAGCACGTGAAGCGATTGCTTTCACACCAGAATACGTAAACGTAGATGGTGAAAAGCTTGAAACAACATTCACTCGCCTTCCTGAGCGCTCTGAGCTTTCTTCTGAAATCACAGAAGCGTTAATCGTTGAGTGGTACTCTCGTTAATCTTCCTAGATTGCAGAGTTATGTTAAAAGCCCCTTTAAGATGTTGGTTGATCAACGTCTTAAGGGGCTTTTTTTATATTTATCTATTTCGTTATGCTAAACAGCAAATTGTTGTGAGGCTCTTACATCTTAATCAATGTTTAAACTGTACTCATTCAGGTTATGAATGAAGGATATCTGTTTTTGAGGGAGGAATCTTAGCAATGAGCTTAACGATAAAAGAAAAAATTGGATTTGGTACAGCACCACTCGGAAACATGTTTCGTGATATACCAGAGAAAGAATGGATGGAAACGATTCAATCCGTCTGGGATCATGGCATTCGTTACTTCGATACTGCCCCACTTTACGGTGCTGGGTTGTCTGAAATTCGTTTAGGTGAAGTGTTATCTAATTATAATCGTGATGACTATGTATTAAGCACAAAAGTCGGTCGTCTAATCTCCGACGAAAAAGCAGAAAATGGTAAAGGGTTATTCGAACATGGTCGTAAAAATAATGTGATTGATGACTACACAAAAGATGGAACGTTACGTTCCATTGAACAAAGTCTAGAGCGTTTAAAAACCGATCGCCTTGATATTGTTTACGTTCATGACATTTCACCAGATTTTCATGGTGATGAGTGGATTACGAAATTTGATGAAGCGAGAAACGGTGCATTCCGTGTACTCACTCAGCTCCGTGATGAAGGGGTCATTGGCTCATGGGGACTTGGTGTAAACACAACGGCGCCAATTGAACTGGCAATGGAGCTCGAAGATTCCCATCCTGATTTAAGCTTATCCGCTACACAATATACATTGATGCAGCACGAACGAGCGTTAGAAAGAATGATGCCGACTGCTCAAAAGAAAGGTATGGGACTTGTGATTGGTGGTCCTTACAATTCTGGTGCCTTGCTAGGTGGAGAACACTTTGATTATGTAGAAGCAACACCAGAAATTAAAAAACACGTTCAACAACTAAACGAGGTCGCACAACGTTTTAACGTGAGCTTAAAAGCTGCAGCGCTTCAATTCTCAACCGCTCACCCAGCCGTTGAAGCCGTCATACCAGGTTCAACTCGACCAGAACGAATAAAAGAAGATTTGGATGCAATGAAAGAATCAATTCCTACACAATTTTGGGACGAGCTCCTTGAGCGTAAGTTGCTTTCACCAAATGCACCATTACCGAAGTAAGCGAACGTTTCAATCCGATGATTATACAGAAGAAGCGCATACGAAAGGGTTCATATGCGTTTCTTCTGTATGTGACACTAGGATATTTACACGTAACCCATATTCTCTTTAAACATGAAAGAAGGGTAACGTCTCCGTTACCCTTCTTTCATATGTGTGTTTGACTTGCTGTACTAATCAGTTACTCTAACACGTTTACGAAACTTACTCAAGGTTAATGCGGATTTTTATGAATCGTACGCATTTAAAGCGTTAACTCCGTGAGCGAGTGCAGAACCTGCTTTTAGTGCCGTTGCAACCATTACTGCTTCTGCTACTTCTTCTTTTGATGCTCCTGCTTTTTTGACACCACCTGTATGCAATTCAATGCAATACGGACATCCCGTCGTGTGCGCGACCGCAATTGCAATTAATTCTTTTTCCTTCTTCGTGAGCGCACCTGGCTTTAACGCTTCTTGGTCAAACTCAATAAAGGTCTTGAATGCGCCAGGACTAAGTTCTTTTAGCTCTGGTAATCGTTTAAAGTAGGAAGATTCATAAAGCGAATCTTCCGTAAAATCATCGTACGCGTTTAAAGCATTCACACTATGTGCAATCGCAGAGCCTGCTTTAAGTGCTGTTGCGACCATCACTGCTTCTGCCATCTCACCTTTCGTTGCTCCTTTTTGCTTCACTTGGTTTACATGCAGCTCAATACAATACGGGCACCCCGTCGTATGGGCAACAGCAACAGCGATGAGTTCCTTTAACTTCCCATCTAATTGACCTTCTCGTAGCGCTTGTTGATCAAACGCCATAAATGCTTCAAATGCAGCCGGAGCAAGTTCTTTAAATTCTCCTAAGCGACTAAAATATGATTTGTTATACATTCGTCTCACTCCTAAATAGTATATTTGTCGATCTATTCTTACAATTTATCATAAAATGCGCACCGGGGACAGTCCCCCGGTACGTTAAAGCGCTGGGGGACTGTCCCTCGTGTTTTATACAGTTAGTTTTGCGAATTTACGTTTTCCGACTTGAACGATCATCTCGTCTTCAACGGTTATTGTCGTTTGAATATCCTCTTGTTTCTCTTCATTAATCTTCACGCCACCGTTTTTGATCATCCGGCGCGCTTCACCTTTAGAAGGCATCATGTTCAATTCAACGAGAAGGTCAATCAGTGAAATCTCACGATCTTTCTCCCATTTCACGACCGGTAAATCTTCTGGGAGCGCGCGCTTTGTAAAGACCGTTTGGAAGTAACGTTGCGCTTCTTCTGCCGCTTCTTTGCCATGGTACATTTCAACAAAGTGTTTCCCAAGGTTTTGCTTTGCATCTCTTGGATGGACTGAACCGTCCGCTAATCCTTTTTCAAGGGCTTCGACTTCTTCTAATGGAATGTCAGTCGCAAGCTTGTAGTATTTAATCATTAATTCATCTGGAATACTCATTGATTTACCAAAAATCTCGTTAGGCTCTTCGTCAATGCCGATGTAGTTATTCAATGACTTCGACATCTTACGTACACCGTCAAGTCCTTCAATTAATGGAAGCGTTAAGGCAACTTGCTTTTCTTTCCCGTATGCGTCTTGGAGCTGGCGCCCCATCATTAAGTTAAACGTCTGATCCGTACCGCCCACTTCAATATCTGTATCCATCGCAACCGAATCATACCCTTGCATTAATGGGTAGAAAAATTCATGAATTGAAATCGGTAAATTGTTTTTGTAACGGTTATTAAAATCTTCACGCTCGAGCATCCTTGCAACCGTTAAGTTCCCCGACAACTGAATAACATCTTCAAAGTTTAGTTTACTTAACCACTCAGAATTGTAGTAAAGTGTCGCTTTGTCCATATCAATAATCTTACCGTATTGCTCTACGTACGTTTGTGCGTTTGTTGCAACTTGTTCGCTCGTTAAAACTTTTCTCGTTTCTGACTTTCCACTTGGATCTCCAATTCGTCCGGTGAAATCCCCGATTAACATTTGTACGTGATGACCGTATTCTTGGAACTGACGTAATTTGTGTAGCACAACCGTGTGACCGATGTGTACGTCAGGTGCTGAAGGGTCCATACCTAATTTAATATTTAGTGGCTTACCTGTAACGACACTTTTAGCAATTTTATCTCGAAATGCCTCTTTTGGGACGATCTCAACGATGCCACGCATCAAATCTTCCACTTGACGGTCGACAAGCTCCGTTTGTTCTGGTGTTAAGCTCCATTGCTCTGACATGTAACTTCCTCCTAATTAAAATTAAACATAAAAAAAACGCCACCCCCAAAAAAGGGACGAACGTGTCGCGGTACCACCCTTGTTGAGAATAGCATCTCTATTCTCCACTCGGCTCTTTAACGCAGAGTTCACGTTCCACTTACGGGAAAGTTCGGGCAATGTAATTCATTTAACGTTCTGGATCGACTCGCAGCAACCGTCGACTTTCTGTACCAATAAGCGCTAAACTACTTCGTTACCGTCATGACTTTTATGTTATAGCGATGCTTCATGTTATATCACGAGGAATTCATCATGTCAACTGTATGCTCAATCGCCTTTATGGAAAACTAACGAGAAATCGGTAAGAGGAAAATGTCTAACATTATCGAATTTGTACTAGAGCTGTTGATTAGTATGTTAAAAAGTATGCTATAATATGCGTGATTTTGTATGGAGGTGAGTGATGAAGTCTCGTATTCAGCAATTGAATAACTGGCTTGATTCTTTACGAGATAAACGGTATATCCAACGTATTAATTTGACAAGTTTAGTTCTATGGAATTTATTTATTATCATAACCGTCACATTACTACTCGGAACAACCTTCGTAGGAGCAGCTGGGGCTGGATATTTTGTTTCTCTCGTTGAAGGAGAACCTGAATATACAGAAGCACAAATGAAAGAAGAAGTGTACAACTATGAAGAAACGAGTGAAGTGTACTTTGCGAATGACGTTTACTTGGGCGAGCTTCCTTCTATATTAGAGCGCCGGGAAGTTGAACTTGAAAACGTTTCAGACTATGTACAAGCAGCACTTATTTCTACAGAAGATGAATACTTCTATGAACATAACGGAATTGTTCCGAAAGCTATCATGCGAGCAACGTTCCAAGAGTTTGTAGACACTGGCATGCAAACTGGAGGAAGTACGCTCACACAACAAATTGTCAAAAATCAAATGCTATCCAGTGAAGTTTCTTTTGATCGAAAGGCAAGAGAAATGATGATCGCCATGCGTCTTGAGAATTATCTTGATAAAGACGACATTTTAGAAGCGTACTTAAATATCGTTCCTTTCGGACGCAATGCAGGGGGGACTCAGATTGCTGGAATTCAAGCAGCTGCCAACGGCATTTTCGACGTTGATGCTTCTGAATTGAATTTACCGCAATCTGCGTTTATTGCAGGAATTCCTCAAAATCCGTTTTCATACACACCTTTTGATGGAAATGGAGATTTAAAAGAAGACCTCACCGCAGGCCTAAGTCGAATGAATACAGTTCTTTATCGAATGGTCGATGCGGGTATGATTACCGTAGAAGAATACGAAGAAGCGAGAGACTATGACATTGTCAGTGATTTCACAGACTCAGCACCTCGCAACAGCTTTGAACGGTATCCGTACATTACGAATGAATTGGAACGACGTGCGATTCCAATCTTGCGTGATTACTTCTTAGACAAAGATGGCGTTGACTTAAGTGAGTACGAATCAGAAGAGCGTGAATCCATTCGCAGTGAGTATTACGCTCGAGCTGAGACCCAACTTCGATTAGGTGGGTATCGCATTCATTCTACGATTAACAAAGACATTTATGATGCAATGGAAGAAGCTGTTGAAAACGGCAATCTATTCGGTCCGAATTCAAATGATGGACTCATCGAGCAAGTCGGTGCCGTTATGCAAGATAATGAAACTGGCGCCATTTTAAGCTTTGTTGGTGGTCGTGACTTTGAAGAAGAATCGTTTAACCTTGCTACGCAAGCGAGGCGCTCTGTCGGTTCAACGGTAAAACCGTTAATGCCTTTCGCTTCGGCTATGGAGCGAGGCATCGTGCAGCCGGGCGTTGTTGTTCCAGACGTACCGACAAATTACCGTGGGGGTGGAACGTTTAGCAACTTTGGCGGTGGCTATGCAGGCATTCCGTCAGTTCGAGATACGATTACAAACTCTAGAAACACCCCTTCTGTGCGAACGCTATGGGAGTTGCCTGAAGAAGAAACGTACGATGAACTTCTGCAACTCGGATACAGACCGCAAGAGGATCATATGCTGCAATCCTATGCACTCGGCTCTTTTACTGCAACGGTAGAACAGAACACGAATGCGCTGTCAACGCTCGCGACTGGCGGAACTCGGAATCATTCTTACATGATTGACCGGATTGAGACTCACACCGGTGAAGTCATTTATGAGCATGAGTCAGAACAAACCGAGGTCTTTTCGCCTCAAACGGCGTACTTAGCCATTGATATGATGCGAGATGTCGTTTCAAGCGGTACAGCATCTAGAATTCCTGGACTTACGAACTTTGGCGGCGATTGGGCTGGTAAAACCGGAACGTCTCAATATACGTACGACTATTGGTTTGTCGGCATGAATCCTAAAGTAAGCTTTGGCGTCTGGCTCGGTTATTCTGAGCATCGATCGCTACAAGGCGATTACGCGCCTCGGAATCAACGCTTATGGGCGACACTAATGAACGCTGCAGTTGAAGCAGATTCTGATGCAGTTCTTACGGATGATCGCTTTTCACAACCAGACGGTATTGTGCGTCAATCAATCTGCGGTATAAGTGGATTGCTTCCGTCACAAGCGTGTTATGATGCAGGTCTCGTCAATACGGACCTCTTTAACAGCGCCCATTTACCATCAGAATATGACGATTCCTTAAGTGGCACTCGATACGTTACAATTAGCGGTCAAAGCTATCTTGCGTATGACGATACGCCGAGTGAATTTACAGATACTGGCTTCTCCGTTAACTCTACATTTTTTAGTGGTGTTGACATTAGTAACTACTTGCCAGAAAGCTTGAGCGGTAACCTCGTTCCAGAACGGGATGCCCCAATCGTAGATGGGAATCCATCTGAAGTAACAGGTGTTAGTTCGAGCGGCGGCACGATTAGCTGGGCCCAACATGGCGCAGGAGATATTGTCGGCTATCGAATCTATACAGCGAGTGGCGAACATGTCGCTAGCGTAAAAGGCAACACAACAACGAGCTACTCAGGGGTTTCATCTGGTCAAAGTTACTATGTAGCTGCTGTAGATACACTAGGACGCCAGTCAGGCGCTTCATCAGTCACGGAAACTGAACCTGATGAGCCTATTGAAGAAGAGGAACCACCAGAGTCTGATCTTCCAGAAGAAGACACTCCTAGTGAAGGCGACAACGGGAACGGTGAGGACACGGAACCACCAGAAGAAACACCTCCTAACGGAGACGACGGTGACGATGAGCCAACTGAACCTGAGCCTGAACCTGAACCAGACGATCCACCTACAACGGATACGTAAAATAAAAAACCGCACCCCGAGGGGTGCGGTTTTTCTCGTGATCATATCAATCGTCATCCATAGTAGACAAGTCACCTGTTGGTAAATCTAATTCCCAAGCTTTCAAGACGCGGCGCATAATCTTACCACTTCTCGTCTTCGGCAATTTGTCACGGAATTCAATTTCTCGAGGCGCTGCATGTGCAGCAAGCCCTTTCTTCACGAACACGCGGATGTCTTCTTTTAACTCATCACTCACTTCATGACCTGAGCGCAACGCAACAAATGCTTTAATAATTTCTCCTCGAACAGGATCAGGCTTTCCGATGACACCTGCCTCAGCGACTGCAGGGTGCTCAACGAGCTTACTCTCAACTTCAAACGGACCCACTCGCTCCCCAGACGTCATAATCACATCATCCACTCGCCCTTGGAACCAGAAATAACCATCTTCATCCATGTACGCTGAATCACCAGATACGTACCATCCATCAATTTCAAAATAGCTTTGATACTTTTCTTCGTTCTTCCAAATCTTGCGCATCATCGATGGCCAACCTTTCTTAATGGCAAGGTTACCCATACGGTTCGGAGGGAGTACATTCCCTTGATCATCAATAATTGCTGCTTCAACACCTGGGAAGGGTTTCCCCATTGATCCAGGCTTAATAGTCATTGCCGGGAAGTTCGTAATCATCATACCGCCAGTCTCTGTCATCCACCACGTATCATGGATGCGTTGACCAAACGCTTCCGCTCCCCAACGAACGACTTCTGCGTTTAACGGTTCACCTACACTAAGAACGTGACGCAAGCTCGAAAGATCATACTGCTTAATTACATCTTCTCCAGCACTCATGAGCATACGAAATGCTGTAGGTGCACTGTACCAAACCGTTACGTTGTATTTCTCAATTGTGCTATACCAATCTTCTGGACTAAAACGTCCTCCACGAACTACGTTTGTAACCCCATTTAACCAAGGTCCAAAAATACCGTAAGATGTCCCTGTCACCCAGCCTGGGTCAGCTGTACACCAGTAAACATCGTCTTCTTTCAAGTCGAGTACCCATTTCGCTGTTTGGTAATGTTGAAGCATCGCACCGTGAACGTGTAATACCCCTTTAGGCATTCCAGTTGATCCTGACGTGTAATGTAAGATTAAGCCGTCTTCTTTATCGACCCACTCAACTTCAGCATCTTCAGAAGCCTCATTCAGCTTCGCTTGGAAATCAATAACTCCGTCCTTCTCATCAACGTCTTTTCCTTGAATGAACACATGCTCTAAAGCTGGAAGTTCAGAGACTGGAACTCGCTCAATCAATTCTGGTGTTGTTACGATTGCTTTCGCTTCACTATTCTCAAGGCGATCACGAACCGCACCTTCCATAAATGCTTCAAACAACGGCCCAATAATTGCACCAATCTTAATTGCACCGAGTGCTGCAAAATACAATTCTGGAGAACGAGACATAAAAATAAATACACGATCTCCCTTTTTAATGCCAGCTTCCTTAAACACATTTGCCGCTCGGTTCGACATCCGCTTCATTTCTTCAAATGTATACGATTCATCGCGATTTGCATCGCTATATAAAAGAGCAATTTTATTCTTCGTTTGCTCATCTTCTGCGTAGCGGTCAATGGCTTCATAGGCCAAGTTCACCTTACCGGTTTGATGGAAAGAAAAATGTTTTTCAACTTCAGTCCAATCGAATTGTTTCACCATTTCGTCATAGCTTTGTAGATTCGGATTGCCACCTTTTGGTGGAAGCGTTTGCATTTCCATGTTTATCTCTCCTTCTTTAATGGTAAATTAGCCATATACACTATTTTGTGTACCACCATTGATTAATTCTCATTATACGCACTATTCTTATATGAATCAATTTATAATGTTGATAATTTGTCAAATTTTTTACAAACAATTGTTAGATTCACCTAAGCGGATTCCGATACTTCTTCTTTCAGTATGTAGTATAATAAAATTAACTACTTGTAAAGGTGATGGCATGATTCATAAAAAGACCTATTATTCTGAAGAGCTTAACGTTAATGACAATCTCGTCTTATTAGAAGGTCCAATATGCGGAGCACACCTTAAGAATTATGATTTCCATCCAGGGTTAGTGGCGTTTCGACAACCTGAAGCACAGAAAGAAGCTCTGGTCGGAATTGCTGATTTACCTGAAGGTCGAATTATCGCCGCAGTACATCGCAATACCGTCGTAGGTTACGTTACATTTGTTTACCCAGACCCACTTGAACGTTGGTCTGAGAGCCCTCTTGACAATTTATTGGAGCTTGGAGCTGTTGAAGTAGCATTCGAGTATCGCGGAGGGAAAGTTGGAAGTAAATTAATTCAACTTGCAATGCAAGATGATGCAATAGAAGACTACATCATTATTACGACTGAGTATTATTGGCATTGGGATTTAAAGAATAGCGGCCTTTCCGTTTGGGATTATCGTAAACTTATGGAGAAAATGATGAACTCCGGTGGGCTTTATTGGATGGCAACCGATGATCCAGAAATCAGCTCTCACCCTGCCAACTGTTTAATGGTTCGTATTGGAAAGCGTGTTCCAATGGAGGACGTACAAGAATTCGATAACATTCGCTTCGTTAACCGTTTTATGTATTAGAACTTATCAGAGGTGATCGACGTGCTAGTTGAGGATATGATGAGAAAACCGATTCATACGCTACAAGAGACGAACTCGATTGAAGACGCTGTGAAGATGATGGAACGTGAACGAATTCGTCATATTCCAATCGTCAATCAATCCTATGAACTAATCGGAATTATTTCGGATCGAGATATTCGCGACAGTAAGCACTCCATCTTTCTTCGAGAACAGTCGGATGAACTTCTTTCAAGACCTCTTCACAACATTATGAAGCGCGATGTGTTTACCGCACATCCCCTTGATTTTGTTGAAGATATCGCGAGTATGTTAAGCGAACAACAAATTAGTGCTGCACCTGTAACCGTCCAAAAACAACTCGTTGGCATGATTACAGGTCGCGACCTGCTAGACACACTCGTTCGGTTAACCGGTGCAGATCAACCGAGCAGTCAACTTGAAATTAAAGTAAAAGATTTCAGCGGGACACTCGCTGAAGTCGCAACAATATTCCATAAATACGGGGTGAATATCACGAGTGTTCTCGTGTACCCCCATAAAGATGGGGTATCGAAAGTGTTAACATTTCGAGTTCAAATCATGGATCCAAGACCGGCCATACAAGAACTCAAAGAAAAAGGGTACGAGCTTATGAGCCCGTCGGCACCAGGGTTATTCGATGAGTAAACGCGATGCCATTTTCATTTATAATCACGAACAATTGCCGTACGAATTCTCAAAAGAACATCCGTTTAGTCCATTGCGTCAAGTACTCACCGTTGATTTACTCCGATCGTTAGGTGCCATTTCTGACGATGATATGATTCACTCGAAATCGGCAAGTGACGAACAAATTTGCTTGTTTCATGATCACTCATTTATGGAAGCGGTTAAACACGCTGGCACTGAGAGTCTTGGCAACGGAAGCTTAGAGAAGTATGGGCTCGGTACAGAAGACACACCGGTTTTTAAAGACATGCATCTTGCGGCTTCTAACCTCGTTGGTGGGACCATTCGTGCGGCACATGAAGTTATGGAAGGAAGAGTACTTCACGCAGCTCATTTAGGAGGCGGTCTGCACCACGGCTTCCGAGGGAAAGCATCAGGGTTTTGTATTTACAACGACACAGCCATTGCGATTCGCTATTTGCGTGAACGTTATGACGTGAAAGTACTCTATATCGATACGGACGCTCATCACGGGGATGGTGTGCAATGGGCGTTTTATGATGATCCGAACGTTATGACCCTATCCATTCATGAAACTGGACGTTATTTGTTCCCTGGTACTGGAGCAATTACGGAAAAGGGAAATGGTAAGGGCTACGGGTTCTCACTCAACATTCCAGTCGATGCTTTCACTGAAGATGAATCGTTTATTCATTGTTATGAAACGGCGGTACGAGAAGCTTGTCGATTCTTTAAACCAGATATAATCGTTTCACAAAACGGTGCCGATGCTCATCATTTTGATCCATTGACCCACCTATCAACAACGATGGAGACGTTTTATGCGGTTCCCCGTCTTGCCCATGAACTCGCTCATGAATATTGTGAAGGTCGTTGGGTAGCTGTCGGAGGTGGAGGATATGATTGGTGGCGCGTCGTTCCGAAAGCTTGGTCGCTCGTCTGGCTTGAGATGACGAATCAAACGTCAAAAGCTACGGGTAACTTACCTGAAGATTGGCTCGCGAAATGGCAAGATCGCGCTCTTCCAACAAAGTTGATCAATACGTGGAAAGAACCTTCTTCTATGATGCCAAACATACCGCGTAAGCTTGAGATTGAAGAGAAAAATAACAACACACTAGAAAAAGCACTATATTATATACGTGAAAACCAATAAGCATCCGCCTAGATAGGCAGATGCTTATTGGTTTTCATCAGCAGTTGTACGATCTGTAATCATGACGACAACACGCCGGTTTTTCTGCATGTTCTCTCTTGAGTCATTCGGTACAAGTGGTCTTGTATCCGCATATCCTGTCGCTCTAAAACGCCCAGGTTCAACCTTCTCACTACGTTCTGTAATGTAGCGAATAACACTACTTGCACGAGCTCCTGATAGCTCCCAGTTTGATGGATAACGATACGTTTCAATTGGACGATTATCTGTATGTCCTTCTACTTCAATATAATAATCAGGGATCCCTTTTAAGATGCTGACGATTTGATCTAGAAATGGCTTCGCTTCTGACAAGATGAGCGCTTCTCCAGAATTAAATAAGAGCTGTTCTTGCAAAATTAATGTGATACCACGATCATCTTGAATCGTTTGAATCATGTCACCAAGATCATGTTCAATCAAGTATTCATCAATATATTCTTTTACTTCAGTAAAATGGTCAACTTCCTCTTCTTCGTCAACAAGCTGTTCAATTTGCTCATCTTCAAATTCCGTAATTGAAGATAGTTCATCCATAATACTCGTTCCAGAAAATGACTCTGACAAAGCTTGGAAGCGTTGTGCATCTACATTTGATATGGAGAATAGCATGATAAAGAAGACAAGAATGATGAGCACCATATCTGAAAATGTAACGAGCCAGCCTCTTCCTTGATTGCTTTCTCCACCCTCTGATCTACGCCTCATTTACGATCGCTCCTGAGCCACTTAAGTTCTCAAATCGATGCTTTTCTTTACGCACGAATGCTTCAAGCTTCTCTTCAAGAATTTTAGGATTCTGACCAGATTGAACGCCAATAACGCCTTCAATAATAATTTCTTTTGCAAACACTTCTGCTTCGGTTTTTGCTTGAAGTTTACTTGCAAGAGGGTTAAAGAATAAGTTCGCAGCAAGTGATCCATAAAGCGTCGTTAACATCGCTAGTGCCATACTTGGTCCAAGGGCTGCTGGGTCGTTCATATCATTTAACATAATGACGAGCGCTACAATTGTACCGACCATCCCCCAAGCAGGTGCATACTCTCCTGCTTTCTCAAGCATTCTTCTGCCTTTTCGATGTCTTTCTTCAATTGCAATCACTTCAGCCATCATAATGTCTTTAATGACTTCTGGCTCAACACCATCAACAGCAAGGCCAATTCCTTTTTTTATGAACGGTTGTTCCACTTCATTCTCAATATGTAAATCTAACGATAATAATCCTTCACGTCTCGCCTTCGTTGAAAGGTCGATAAACGTTTCATTTAGCTGTTCGAGATTCATTTCGTCTCGTCTAAAACCTTCTCTTAACACAGACGGTAATCTCTTTAAATCTTCCCAAGTAAAGTTGACGAGAAGTGCAGCAAACACACCCCCAACAACGATAAAAATGGAGGCTAGCTGAATGAAAAGAACAACTCCGTCTAACCCAGTAATGGAATAAATCGCGAGCGTTACGACGACAAGCCCAGCAAGTAGACCAATAGGCGTTAGGATATCAAATTTTCTTGTCATGAATGTAGCCTCCTATTTCTTGGTGAAGATTATGCTTTTGTCGAATTTCGGTACTCTAGACGGTGCGGAAGTACGACAACTCCATCAGAAACTTCTTCTTTATTCATATACTTTGTTAAAAGTCTCATAGAGACCGCACCAATATCATACATCGGTTGTACGACTGTCGTTAATGTAGGACGTACCATCGTTGCTAGTCGAGTATTATCAAACCCTACGACCTCAACGTCTTCAGGTACGTTAATTCCTTGGTCTTGAAGACCATGAATAACACCTAGAGCCATTTCATCAGTAGCAACAAAAATTGCTGACGGACGGTTATCTTTTGAAAGAAGTTGTTGAACGGCTTCGATGGCAGAGTCGTACGTATAATCTCCGATCGCAATAAGTGATTCATCGAATTCCTTTCCTTTACTACTTAACGCATCTTTGTATCCTCTAAACTTCTGATAGCCGTTTACTGGATCTTCAAGAGAGCCCGATACCATGCCGATTCTTTCATGCCCTTTGTCGATGAGCATCATCACAGCATCTTTGGCTGCTTGTACGTAATCAATGTTTACAGATGGAAAATCTCCATCTTCATGGAACGTTGCTGCAAGGACAACTGGAACGTGCGAGCGATTTAATTGCTCAGCGTGCTCTTCAGTAATCTCTCCACCCATAAACAGAATTCCATCGACTTGCTTTTCGAGCAAGGTGTTTACGAGGTGAATTTCCTTTTCCTTGTTGTTATCCGAATTACAAAGAATAATATTATATTTGTACATCGTTGCAATGTCCTCAATCCCTCTTGCTAACTCTGAGAAAAAGATACTTGAGATGTCCGGAATAATTACACCAACAGTCGTCGTTCGTTTGCTGGCAAGCCCTCTTGCAACGGCATTCGGTCGGTATTCTAGTTTCTGAATGGCATCAAGAACTTTCGTTCTCGTTGCAGGTTTCACATTTGGGTTTCCATTCACTACGCGCGAGACGGTAGCCATTGAAACACCAGCTTCCGCTGCAACATCATAAATTGTCGTACTCAATGGTAGACCTCCTTAAATACAAGCTTTCATTTCGTTTTCATAGGATAATCATACGATAACTAATAGAGGTCTGCAAATGCTTCTTTGTTTTATATCGACAAGAGAAGACAGATGTTTAGCCCTCATTCATTACATCCACCTTCTATTATTTCCTGAAAGCCTTCCATGCAAACCTGTTAACGTATGAGAGACATGAAAACGGTCCATACTTTAAGATGTGACAATTACGAGACATTTCATCAATTTAACTGGAATCGATGCATGTCTTAACGTAAAACTGGTATGATAGAAAGTGCTTTGAAATCAAACTAGAGGTGATGGAGATGCCTCCAATTGTTCTTTGGACAGTATTTAACCCTTTAATTACATTTTTGGTTGGTTTTGTAATCGGAAATATACTTACTGATAAAAAAATTAAATGGGTCGTTGGTGTTATTTTGTTCACAGCTTTTCATCTGTTTATCGTTTTTGTAAATCGACTTGATTTTGCAGATGTTAGCACGTGGATCTACTTAATTTTATACAACATTACAGGGTTCGTCGGAATCCAGTTGGCAGCTTTTCGTAAAAAGAAATATTCGTAAGTTAACTTGGAATGACACAAAAAAAGGGAAACCATCAAAGCGATGGTTTCCCTTTTTTAACTAAATCGATGCTTTTGCTGCAACATCTTTGAGTAAGTTAGACTCCCGAAGCGTCGTTACGAACTCGTTAAATTCTGCGATATCCATTTGCTGTGCAGAATCAGATAATGCGACAGCTGGATCTGGGTGAACTTCTGCCATTACTGCGTCTGCTCCAATAGCGAGTGCTGCTTTTGCTGCTGGTAACAACAAGTCTCTTCGACCCGTTGAATGAGTAACGTCAGCAAGGACTGGTAAATGGGTTTCTTGCTTTAAGATTGGAATCGCTGAAATGTCTAACGTGTTCCGTGTCGCCGTCTCGTACGTTCGAATGCCACGTTCACAGAGCATGAGGTTCGTGTTTCCTCTTGATAACACGTATTCAGCTGCGTGAATAAACTCTGAAATCGTAGCAGATAATCCACGCTTTAATAATACTGGCTTATCCGTCATCCCAACTTCTTTAAGAAGCTCAAAGTTGTGCATATTTCTTGCACCAATTTGAATGACATCGACGTAGTCGAGTGCTGTTTCAATATCATTTGGTGAGACAATTTCACTGATCACTGCCATGTCGTATTGATCTCCGGCTTTTTTCAGGATCTTCAATCCTTCAAGACCTAAACCTTGGAAATCGTATGGAGAGGTTCTCGGCTTAAATGCGCCACCTCTAAGTAACGAGATGCCACGTTCCTTAAGTGCTTTCGCTACCGTCAACACTTGCTCTTCGCTTTCAACCGAACAAGGACCCGCGATTAGCTTCTGAACGCCGTCTCCAATTAATGTGTCTTTAACATTAACGACTGTATTCTCAGGATGTTTCTTTCTAGAAACGAGTAGTGTCTTCTGTTCGTCTTCACCCATTAGCTCAAGACTAGCTTTGAATACTTGCTTGAATAGATGTTGCAATGTGGTTGTTTCAAATGGTCCTTCATTTTCTTCGGCGATTAAATCAAGCATTTTCCGTTCACGAACCGGATCAAATCGTTTCGTACCAGCTTTGCTTTTAACTTCACCGATCTTCTTAACTAGATTGCCACGCTCATTTAAAAGTTTGAGCAATTCCATATTTTTATCGTCTAGCTTCGCGCGTAACTGATCTAATTCCTCATGACTCATGTCTAATCCTCTCCTATCTTTATCTCTTCTGTCTTTTGTGATTGTAGCCATTATAACTGATCTTTTTACTGTTGTCACGAACTTTTCTTTATTTGTTAGACGCTTTTAAGCGTTAAAGTGATAAATTGAATTTTCTCCTTTTTTTACTCTATGCAATTACGTAAAAAACGATCGTTCTAAAAGAACGATCGTTTTCTGTGCTTTATGCTCTTGCTGCATCCAGTAAAGAATCTTTTTTGATGTCGTAATGAGACTTAGACCAAACAACATCAAATTCCTTTAACAATAATGCTTGAGGTGATTCATGCTTAATACTCCATTCATCTGCAACCCAATTCGAGAGCGAACGTGAGTCTTGAACATGCAAGTAATAAACCGGAATTCCCGTGTCGTTAGCTTCGTCAAAGGCTTTTAATTCTTCAAAAGCCGCTTCACTAATCGGACACGTTGTGCTGTTTTTAAAAACAAAAACCTTCTCGTGTTGAACAAATGCTTGTTCAATCTCTTGTTCAGTCGTTACTTGTTGCATGCCAACCTCCGAATTAATTCTTAACCTTATCTTTAAGGTTCTCGACTTCTTCCTTAACTGTACCAGAAATTTCTTCACCAGAGTCTTTCAACTCATTGGATAGCTCATCTGCAAGCTCTTCAGCAGATTTCTTCGTAGAAGCGGCATCTTCTTTTAGTTGCCCTGTCGCATCTTTAATGCGATCAACGACTTGTGAAGATTGGTCAGAAACCGTCTTAGCTACATTTTGTGTTTTGTCAATCGCAGCGTTTGCAAACTCACTGCTCTTTTCGTAAGCTGCATTCGTAAACTCGTACGTTTTGTCTTTTGCAGTTGATGCACCTTCACTAATGTCTCCACGAAGTTCTTTACCTGACTTTGGAGCGAATAGCAATGCTGCAGAAGCCCCTACGATACCACCGATAAGCGTTCCAATTAAAAAGTCTTTCGTATTCATATCACTCATGTTAAAGTCCTCCTCAGTTCATAATTAGTCGTTCTTACGATTGTTTACGTTTTTGCCATTTTGCATACAAGTCGATTGCCGCATTTCCCCACTGTACAAATTGTGACACTTGAGGTGCTTGGCGTTCAGCTTCAACTGAAGCTCGATTCGTAATGGTTTGAAGTGAATGATTCACCTTCTCCGACATCTTGCCAAGTTCATCTGCCGTTTGGAATAAGCCATTTAATGACTCAGACTTCCCTTCAAGATCCTCAGCAAGTCGGTTGGTTGTCTTCATGAGGTGATCGACTTCGGTCGTAATACCTTGAAGCTGCTTTTCGACAGCACTGGATGTGTTGCCTAATTGTTCAACCACCCCCTGAACAGACTTAAGCGTTTTGATGATATAGAAGATTAACACGACAATTGCAATGGCTACAATTGCCACACTTATGTATACAATCGTCACCCAACTCGCCTCCTTAAAATTTTCATTCCCACGTTTTCCACTTTTAAAACCCTTATTTAAACTCGTCCAATGTATAGAGATACAGGCAGTCGACCGACTGCCTGTATCCATTATACTTTGTTTGAGAATTGTGCTTCGTAACGTTTTTGGTACTTAGACACATCTCCAGCACCCATAAATAAGAGTACACTATCTTCGTGTTTCGTATGGGAAAGAATATCATTTTCTTTCAGGAGTTGAGCATTTTCAATTCGTTGTTGTAAATCTTCAACAGTAAGCTGCCCTTGCTTTTCTCTCGTTGAACCAAAGATGTCACATAAATATACATGATCTGCTTCTGAAAGTGAATCAGCAAAATCTTGAAGAAAGGCAAAAGTACGTGTAAACGTATGCGGTTGGAAAATCGCGACAATGTCTTTGTTCGGGTACTTCGCTTTTGCTGACTCAATCGTTGCTCGAATCTCAGTAGGATGATGCGCATAGTCATCAATCAATACTTGTGAGCCCCACTTTTTCTCAGTGAAACGACGCTTTACGCCTGGGAACGTAGCGAGTTGATCTTTCATAACAGACACTGGTGTCTCTTCATAATGACATAACGCAATAACAGCCAATGCATTTAATACGTGATGTTTCCCGTAACCTGGAATGGTGAAACGTTCAAAGAAGTCCCCACGAATGGTTACGTCAAAATGAGTACCTTTTTCATCTGTCGTAATGTTTTCGGCATTAAAGTCATGTTTTCCTTCTATTCCATAATAAACAATTGGAACAGGAGCATTTAACGCTTGAAGATATTCGTCATCGCCGCAAGCAATAATCGCTTTATTCACTTGAGATGCCATTTGATTAAATGCATCAAAAACATCTTCTACGTTCTTGAAGTAATCCGGATGATCGAAGTCAATGTTCGTCATGATTGCATAATCCGGATGATAGTTTAAGAAATGACGTCGGTATTCACAAGCTTCAAACACGAAAAACGTACTGTCTTGTTCGCCTTTACCTGTGCCATCACCGATTAAATAGGACGTTGGTCTAAACGCGCCCAAAACGTGTGATAATAAACCAGTCGTTGTTGTCTTCCCGTGTGCACCAGTCACAGCTATTGATGTGTACTTAGAAGCAAATTCACCGAGAAATGTCGGATAAGGTTGTACTTTCACACCCATCGCATTGGCTTGTTGAATCTCTTCATGATCCTCTGTATATGCCGCTGACGCAACAATCTCTTGGTTATTGTTCACATTATCTTTGTCAAAAGCTAAAATCGGAATGCCACGCTCTTCTAACGGGCGCTGGGTAAAGAAATGTTGGTCGACGTCTGAGCCTTGAACATCTTCATTCATATCGTGAAGAATTTGCGCAAGTGCGCTCATTCCCGAACCTTTTATACCGATAAAGTGGTAACTCGTCATTAATACGGACCTCCAAACTTGAACATCTCCATGACTTGGAGCTGTTCTACCTACGATAGGCAGTTGTCTCTTTGTGTTTGTGCGCATATTATTATAGCAAAAACCGATACAAGAACAAAATCGACCTATTTACTTACAATTCAAGAGCAAATTCATGTGATGCATTATCTTATGTAACAACTTAGAATTGGAGAGTGTCCGACCGGTCGTTAAAATGTTATGCGCTCCAACCGGGGGTTCTCTCTTAACTTCCGTCCAGCTTTCGCTTCGTGGACACCATCTAGCATTACATTGTCTCCAGTAAATCCAATCGTCTTCTCCAATAAACTACGACCAACACCATAAACATTTACAGGAACTCCTGCGCGTTCATAAGCTTCTATTCGTTTAGCAGTAAACCCACCACTAACCGTAATATTCACGTGCTTAAAACCTTCTTCATCCAACGCATCACGGAGTGCTTGAATGAGCGGACCGTTCACGCCTGTCGGATCAAAGTCACCCATCTTATGTGGGTTTCTACAGAAATACTGGTCTACCATATAATTCGACGTATCTAAACGAACAGAATGCAATTCTTTGCCAAATTCCCTCGCTACACGAAGCGCATCCGTCACCGCATCATTGTTGTAATCGACAAGCGCCATAAGCTGGTCGTCTGGGAACATTTCCTTATATGCGTGACTTGCCGCCACAACATCTCCGTGAAAAAGTTGGATAAGGGCGTGAGGCATTGTACCCATCCCTGATTTCCCCCACCATTCATTCATTGCATGAGTCGCTTGTGCTTTAGACCCACCAATAAATGCTGCATAGCCATCTCCGGCTTGTTGCGTGAAGTGATCATCACGATCTCCCATAAAAATAACAGGCTTTTGTACGCCAGATGTACGCGCTGCTTTCACAACTTCATAAACATTCGTTGCGACTGAAGTTCTTCTTGAGAAGATCCCATCAATGACCCCCTCAAGAAAACCAAAATCATGATAAGCACCTTTAATCGTTAAAACCGGTTCAAATGGTTCAATGCGATCTCCGTCTTTTAATGAATGAATTTCTAGCTTCTCTGGATGATCAGCGAACGTTTGAATAAGCGCAATGGCTTCATCCGTACCACAAAGTACGGCATGCTTCTTTTGGAAAAACTGCATCGTAACAATATTATCTGGTTTATACTTACGAATAATGTCTCTTGTTTTCAAAAAGTAAACTGCAGAAAACCAACCTTCTCCAACACGTTCATCGAACTTAAACGTTTTGTTCGTTAATCGTTGGATCTTTCCTTGCAACTTCAATTCAATTTCCTTCATGATTTCTTGTCGACTCCTCGCGAAAGATTACAGTGATATTGTGCATTATGTTCAATCATAGTAGATTGTGTCTATTTTCACAAGAGCCTGCTCTTGACTTCAATCTATTCAAAAAGTGCATGCACAACTTCCTCTGACACAAGGACTTGCCTCGGTTTCGTACCGAGCGCTTCGGATACAATTCCACGCTCTTCTAGCATATCCATTAATCGCGCTGCTCGGTTGTAACCGATATGAAAACGACGTTGAATACTTGACGTAGATGCGCTTCCTTGTCGAACGACAAAGTACGTAACTTCTTCTAATAAATCATCTTCAACAGCATTCATTGACGATTGCTTTGTGATTTCTTCTTTTGTAAACAAGTAGTTCGGCTTTTGTCTTTGTTTCCAATAATCCGCTACTCGTTCAATTTCCTCATCATCAACAAACGTTCCTTGCAATCGAACAAAACGAGAAGCACCGTTTTCACTAAACAACATATCGCCTTTTCCGATTAACCGTTCTGCCCCGCCCGCGTCTAGTATCGTGCGAGAGTCGGCCATCGATGATACAGCGAACGCAGCCCTAGTCGGGATATTCGCTTTAATCAACCCAGTAATGACATCAACCGAAGGACGTTGTGTTGCGACGAGTAAATGGATCCCACATGCTCGTGCTTTTTGAGCAATTCGACAAATGTACTCCTCCACATCTTGCGGGGAAACCATCATTAAATCTGCAAGCTCATCAATCACAATGACGAGGTAAGGAAGTTTGTCCTTCTGTTCTGCTTTGCGATTGTATCCTGAGATATCACGTACACCTGCTTTTGCAAACAGCTGATATCTTCTCTCCATCTCCTCAACGCTCCATTTTAACGTCATTGTCGCTTCTTTCGGATCAGTAACGACAGGAGCGGCTAGATGAGGGATATCTTGATAAAACGCTAATTCAACGACTTTCGGGTCAATGAGTAACAGTTTCACCTCTTCTGGTGAAGATTTATACAATAAGCTAAGCAAAATACTGTTTATACATACACTTTTCCCTGATCCAGTAGAACCTGCAATCAATCCGTGGGGCATTTTTTTGAGATCAATAACTGTGGGTTCGCCACTAATGTCTAGTCCTAAAGCTACCGCTAGTGGGCTATCGTGTTCTAGGAATGCTTTAGAATCTAGAATCTCTCTTAAGACGACCGGATTCCGATTTTGTTTAGGCACTTCAATACCGATCGCACTCTTGCCTGGGATTGGTGCTTCCATTCGCAAATCAATCGCTGCCATTGCAAGCTTCAAATCATCTGTTAAGTTCGTCACTTTCGTCACTTTTACGCCTGGAGCTGGTTGTACTTCAAAGCGAGTAACAGAAGGCCCTTCGGTAACGTCCGTCACTTTCGCATCAACGTGGAAATGTTGGAGCGTCGCTTCTAATTGCTCTTTTTGACGAATTAATTGTTCAGATGCACCTTCAGTAGCGGTTTGAACAGGCTCCACAAGAAGATCGTGAGGAGGTGGTGCAATTGGCTCCAATTCCATATCATCAATTTCGCTTAGAACAGAAGGGTTTTCAACCACTTCTTCCTTAGGCTCTTCATTTGAGAATGATTGAGGCTGCTCGTACACATCTTGTTCCTTTGTTACTTGTGAATCAACCGGTGCCGGCATCGGTTCTTGAGACGATTCCTTCGTTTCTTCACGTAACTTCTTTTGTCTTAGGTACGCCGCGCGATCCGATGGGGTCATCATTACGTTATACGGTAGCAACGATGTCGCTTCTTGATCTTCATCCGTCTCTACCTCTACGCGCTCTTCCACCTCATAGGATTGTTCTTGACCGACCAGATCAACTTCTTCAAAGTCTGAGTCGTTTGAAATGAAGTGCTCTTGGTCATCGCTTTCAAACGTCAAACGTGTGTCTGAATCAGTATCGTCACTAGCTCTTTGCTCGGGCTCATTGAGCGTCTGATCTTCAGCTTGCTCACCATCTTCACGAGTCACAGCGATAGACTCTGTTCCATCAGGGGTATTACTCTGCTCCGTCGCTTCGCCGGACAACTCCTCTTCACCATCACGGTTCTCAACAACCTGATTACCAAATTCGGCGGAATCGCTGTTGAATTGTTCATCATCAGTCTCACTTTGTGATTTTGTTTCGTCTTCTATTTCAACTGATTTAATGAAATGAGCTTCTTGCTCCATTGTTTCATTAGACAACTCTTGAACATCCTCTAGTTGATGATCTTTTTGTATAAACGCCGCGCCTGGCTGATCATCACGTAAAGCTGTCACGTCCTCTGAGTCTTCTTGATTCCCAGCTTCAGTTTCGTCATTGTATTCATCGACTTCCCGTTGACTATTTCTCGGGAAATGAACGTCGTCTTCTGGCTTTGATTCCTCATCTTGCACGAGTGGTTCAATAGAGTGATTGTCTACTTTTGCTTCTGTTTCATTATGTCTCTTTATGAAATGAGCTTCTTGTAAATCAGCTGAGCCTTGTTGTTCACTTGCAATTGAAAGATCTGCTGTCTCATCGCTTATTTCAGCTACTTCTTGCTCTGTGATCTCGTTTTCAGGCTCGGTTTGTTTGTCGTCTGCTAGTGTGACTGTGCGATAGGCTGAATCTGACAACTCACTATCTCTAGTAACCATAGCCGCTTCTTCACTCGGACGACCGGACACTGGTTCTGATATTTTCGTAGCAGCAACTTCACCCTCATGCTCTACTTGTTGATTGAGATTTTCCGCTTCAAGTCGTTCTAATGCTGCTTTATTGACACGAGCATACAATGCTTGTAAATCGTTATCGTGGCTTGAACTTTTACTCCAATCACCTGTAGGCAATACATCCTTATTCTCTTCTTCATCAACTTGTAAGTTTTTCGTTTTTTGAAAGCCATGTACTGGTGAAGGGATGTTCTGTACTGAAAAGTGAGGATTGTTAAAGTACTGGCGCCTTTCATCAAGTGATGAAGGAGGCGCCTTGCTCGTCGTTTGCTTGACGTTTTGTCTCGATTGGCGCTTTGGTCTTTCCTCTACCTTCTCTGACTTGGTCGGTCGACTCTCCGGCTCCTTTCGAGTCGGTCTTACAGGTTCAGCTCGTTTCTTCGTATCTGGTTTTTTTCCCTCATCAACATCTAGAGGGAATCGAAAGTTACCTTCTTTCGGGTATTTATGAAACACTTTTGCTCGTGATGCATCGTCGTTTCGTTTATCTTGTCTCCCGTAACTAGCACGTTCTTGTCGCTTCGGTTCAACCGTCTCTTCATCGTTTTTCTTCGGTTCATTTCCGAATAGATAGTGATTAATTGTATTCCAAACGCCGTTTTTCTTTTTCTTTGGCATTTTATCACCTGCTCATGTTTCTATAGTAGTATGTGAAATCTACTCCTATTCTACATAAGCTTGCCGTTTTTAAACACCTCCTAAGGAAAGATTTATTCCTAAATCTTGTCATTTCTAGCACAACAAAAAACCCCTCCTCAAGTAAACGTGCATTGAGAAGGGGCTTACGATTAACCGTTATGAAACTGTTTTAAGAAATCTTGACCGACTTCATAGCGGTCTGGGAGGACATAAATTCCCTTTTCTTCTTGTTCGATCGGTAAAGCTAACTCCTTGATGGAACAAATCATTCCGTTTGATTTCTCCCCACGAAGCTTTGATGCCTTAATTCTCATTCCACTTGGCATGTTAGCACCTACTTTTGCGACGACAATTTTCTGTCCTTCGTCAACGTTTCGAGCACCACAGACAATTTGCACTTGCTCACTACCAACATCTACTTGGCATACGCGCAGCTTATCTGCATCAGGATGTGGCGCAATTTCATCGACGTGCCCGACAACAAAGCTAGGCTCAGATGGTTTTGTTAATTCGTCATCAATTCCTTCTTCTTCTAGAGCTTTATTCAAATCTGTTAGTAACGCATCATCGATATACAACATCCCTGTGCCACTTGGGGACGCATAAGAACTAACATTGAAAAAATGATACCCGACCGTTTCCCCACTATTCTCGTGGTACAAACGTGCAATTTCACCTTTACGTTCGACTTGACGTTTGTCTGTATCAATTTCTTTGATCGCTAGGAGAAGTACATCACCTATACCTTGCTTATTATAAAACGCGTTCATTCGTAATCTCCCTCTACTGATCTTTTGGTTTTTTTCTCGCTAAAATAAATATCGGTTCTAGCTTTTCATCTTCGTAAGAGAATGGTAATGCCGTTACAGGAACACGACCTTCTTTAAAAAATTGGAACGTCATTTGCCCCAAAACATCATACCCTTGGTCGTTTCGAATATCTGCAACGATCAAAACGTCTTGATGTGGGATTGAAAACGCTACAGACCCTTCCATCATGCTTGCCATCTCTTTAACCCAAGCCTCATTCAGTATGCGGCTTGCGTCATAGCCGTCGTTTGAGTTTAAGAAGTAGAATCGATTACCAGCTACTTCATCTACTTTGACGTCAGTCGCTAACGAGCGTAAGTTAAACCGAGCAGCTTCTTTAATCGCTTGCTCGTCCAACTGTTCAGATTCTAGCATCCCTTCGTCAATTAATGCATACGTCTTTCCTTGATCAAGTGCATAATAAATTCTCGTCTCAGCAGTGTGAGGTTCGTGAATTAATGCTTTTTGATCTTTCGTTTCTGTTGGAAATGACGTCGAACGAATAACAGGGAATACGTGTTGCAACTTACCTTGAAGTTGCTTCTTCTCTTCCATTGCTTCAAAGGATAACGTGATAAAAGAAAACGTGTCTTCAAGTCCTGCATCACCTTTTTGGTCGTACTTTGCTTCAAGGCGTGGCAGGTCAAGATTTAAACCCGTTTGAAGCGTTGGATGCACGATTCTCACCGTGGCTTTTTCTTCATCATGTTGTACATCTAAATCGTGAAATTTTGCTTTAAGTTTACGCAACACTTTATTTGAGGTCGCCATAGAAACTCCCTTCTAACTTACTTCTCGAGGTAACGATCAATAAATGATGTTACTTCTTCTTCTGTCTTTCTTTTTTTATCTACAAAGCGATCGATTTCCTCGCCATTTTTAAAACCTACAAAGCTCGGAATTCCAAAGATATCATATTGCTGGCAAACGTCAATCAGAGCGTCTCGATCAGCATGAATAAAATCGATTTCCGGGTAATCTGCTTCAATTCTAGGCATTGCCGGATCAATAAAGTGACAATCTGGACACCAATCTGCACTAAACATCACGACAACTCGTTCTGCTTGAATCGCTTCTTCAAATGCTTGTTTATTTTCAACCTTTTTCATTGTTTCATTCCTCCAGTAATTGGTTGATGACGTTTATCACAATCGTTGAATGGGAAAATAATAAACAACGATCGTAACAAAAGACGATATAATTTAGTAAGTCATTATTTTTTTGAGGTGATCAATATGAATTTAAATGTCTACTTAGCAGGTCAAATTCACGACGATTGGCGTGAAGATGTAAAACAAAAGGCAAAGGAGAAAAATCTTCCTCTACAATTTTTTGAACCGATGACAAATCATGATCGCTCAGATGATATCGGTGAAGAGATTCTCGGCAAACAGCCAGATGCAATTTTTAAAGATGAAGCAGCTTCTGCAATAAATAATCTACGTACGAAGATTCTCATGCAAAAATCAGATGTCGTCATTGCCCTCTTCGGTGAAGATTACAAACAGTGGAATGCAGCGATGGATGTTGGAAGTGCCGTAGCACTTGGTAAGCCGGTCATTTTAATTCGTCCAAGCTCTTTGCATCACCCGGCGAAGGAAATGGCAAACCGTGCCCAGCTCGTCGTGACTGACATTGACCAAGCGCTACAGGCATTAAGTTACATCTTTGAAACGGAGTAATTATCCGTTTGAACGGATCGCTTTAACGGTGGAGCGATCTGTTTTTCTTACGAGCGTGGTAATGAGTGCTTTCGCAGCTTCGTAATCTTTCACATTTAAGATGGAAGCTCCAGTATGAATATAACGAGCACACACACCAACAACTGCTGAAGGAACACCTTCATTTGCAGTATGAACGGCTCCTGCATCCGTTCCTCCTGGAGAGATAAAGTACTGATACGGAATATTCTCGCTTTCTGCAGTATCGAGAATAAACTCTCGCATTCCTCGATGAGTAATCATTGTACGGTCATAAATGCGAAGCAAAGCACCTTCACCCATTTTTCCGAATTCGCCTTTTTTACCAGACGTGTCGTTTGCAGGAGAAGCGTCAAGGGCAAAGAAAATGTCAGGTTGAATAAGGTTCGCTGCCGTTTTCGCACCACGTAAACCGACTTCTTCTTGAACCGTTGCACCTGAATACAGGTTGTTTGGTAATGTTTCACCTTGGACTTCTTTTAACAGCTCAATGGCAAGACCTACACCATAGCGATTATCCCAAGCTTTTGCCATGATTTTATTCTCGTTAGCCATTGGTGTAAATGGGAAATCAGGAACGATGGCAAGACCTGGTCGGACGCCTAACCGCTTTGCATCTTCTTCATCGTCTGCTCCGACATCAATGTACATTTCACTAATTGGCATTGGTTTATTTCGCATTGCATCGTCAAGGAGGTGAGGCGGTGTTGAACCAACGACCCCTGGAATCTTACCGTGATCTGTAAGTACAACAACCGGTTGAGCAAGAAGAACTTGACTCCACCAGCCACCAAGCGTTTGAAAACGAATTAACCCTTCTTTTGTAATTGACGTTACCATAAAGCCAACTTCATCCATATGACCTGCAACGAGCACCTTTGGTCCGTCTTCTGGACCTTTTTTGAGACCAAATGTACTTCCTAGTCGATCTTGTACAATTTCATCGGAATATTTGTTGAGCTCCTCTTTCATAAACGCTCGTACATCATGTTCGAACCCTGGAGGCCCTGCTAGTTCAGTCAATGTTTTAAACATTTCTTTCGTTTCATGTTGCATGTTCATTCACGTCCCTTCCTCGGTCTGACAGTCGATTGTACTATTGTATCGAAGTTTTAAGGTAAATTCTAGTAAGTCCCATCTGCTATACTTGGACAAATTAGGAAAGTCACTATATACTTGTTGTATAAATTTTTTGAACAAAGGCGGTTGATTAGACATGAAGATTAAAGATCTACTCGTCGGAGTTGCTCTTGGCTTTGCGGCAGGATACGCAGTGAAAGAAGCTTGTGCAGCTAAATCGGTTTCTCCAGAAAAGGCATTAAAGCAAGTAAAAGAAAACGTCTCTCACCGCATTCCGATTAGCGGTTCATGGATTCATATGAACCCCGAACACTATGAGAAAAACGAACTTGATTACAACGTATACCGTGGCGGTCTATCAAGCACTGCTTCTGGTGAAACAAAGCAAATGGACTTTGTTGTTGATGCAAAAACAGGTACGATTTTGGAGCTTGAAAAGCAATAATAAAAATCCCTTCTACATTCGTGTAGAAGGGATTTTTATTATTGTGGAATGTATGCTTCTGTTCGAAAAATCGGTTGTCCTTTACTAGAGAACTTTTCTTCATACTCTGTTCGAACATTGTCTTCAGGTTCATCACGATGCAAGTTTACCGAAACAGTCTTCAACTGGAACCCATTTTCCGAAAAAGATTGCAGCGAGAACTCAAACAGTCCTTCATTGTCGGTTTTCAAATGAATCTCGCCATCTTTAGGAAGAAGTTGTTTATAGATTTCCAAGAAGTTTGCGTGCGTTAATCGACGTTTGGCATGACGGTTTTTAGGCCAAGGATCCATAAAATTTAAATAGATCCGGTCGATCTCACCTTCCTTGAAATAGTCTTTGGCGTCAGCAACATTTCCTAGAATGAATGCTACCTTACCTTCATGATTAATGTTTTTTTCTAAAGCTGTCACTAGTACACTTTCATATAATTCTACGCCGATATAGTGAACATCTGGGTAAATGTCTGACATGTCTCGCAAGAACTGTCCTTTACCTGTTCCGAATTCGACGTGTAATGGCTTTTTTGTTTGATCAGAGAACGCCTCTTCCCAACGTCCACGATACTGTTCTGGTTGTGGAATTACAATCGTTGGATGTGCGTTAATTTTATCTGTTGCTCCTGGTTTTTTACGCAGTCTCATGATTACATTCATCCTTTATTTTATTCATAAAAAAAGAGCGGGAATCCGCTCCTTTAATCTGTAAAGACATCTTCTGCCATCAATGACTCCAAGTATTCAACCCATTGACTTCGAAACACATCGTTGTCTTCATCACTTTCGAGCAAATAATCTAACGTATGCATCGTAATGTACCAATGCATGCGACGGAACAATGAGTCATTTAACTCAATGCCATAATCACGTAACCATTCTTCCCACGTTGCTCTTGGTACGTACCAATGCAACATAATGCTTAAATCTAAAGCTGGATCAGCAACCGATGCTCCGTCCCAATCAATGAGAAATAGCGCTTCGTTGTTTTCAACAATCCAGTTGTTATGATTTAAATCACAATGACAAACAACAAAGTTTTCGTGCTCAATGTTCGTTTTATTCTGCTCTAAATAAGCAAAAGCTTGTTGATAAATCGGAGGAACACGATGTTGTTGATAAATGGCTTTCTTCCTTAACTTCGCAAGTAACACGTCTGGAGAATGTACTTGGTTCTCAATGCGCTTTAACATTTCAAGTAATTCTTTTGACGTGTGAATTCGTCTAAGAAGTTGAGCGACTTCAGGTAGCTGCATATCCTTACTTCCAAGCTCACGGCCTTCAATGTATCGCTGTGCGGTAATCACATCACCGTTCGCTAACCGTTTCGTCCAAAGTAGCTTTGGTACAATTCCTTCGGCAGATAAAACGGCAAGAAATGGGGAGGAGTTGCATTTTAGGAACAGTTTCTGACTGCCGTCATGAGCAATAAACGCTTCACCCGTTGAACCACCAGCAGGCTCTAAGTTCCAGTTGCTGCCTAGAAGCATTTCCAACCACTTTTTCCTTTTTACTTTAGTATTGATATCGAAATGTCTCATGGCGGGGATCCTTTTAAATATTTGAGCTTGCATCTTCTCACTGCCCAGACTTTGACGTATTGATTGAACTACCGAAAAAAAGATACGCCAACAAAATCCGAATCGGTCGTGGCGCAACATATCACTTTAGCGTTCGTGCTTTTCTATTATTACGTACAGTTTTTGTCTTTTGGCTAATTAATAATCAACGTTAATCATAGCAGATGAATAGAAAGACCGTCAATTGCTGTTCAAGACTCAAAGCTATGCTTTTCTACGTCGGAGCGATGACGCTCAAAACTTTTCGTAGAACTTGCATTTAACAACGCTACCGTTATATCCATTTGCTTCTTTTTTAGCGGAGACGGATGACGCTTTAACTCACTCAACCATTGGTGATACGACGTACAATCAACTTTAATTGCACGTAGTGGCGCTTGATAGTCATCAATGTACCCATCTGGTGCAACAATAACAGAATGAATCTGAGAGCGTATAGAAGCTTCACTCAAAAGTGTCGTGATTACTTTTCGCATGCGATTTTGTGAGAGCACCGGACTCACTATTTTTTTGCGATAATTTTTACCGTGGTCAATCTTCCAAAATCGTTCAGTACTCGCATGAATGATTGAATTTTTGTTCGTCTCAATAAACGTTACAGAGTAAATGTCAGTAGGAGAAATTAAGACAACTTCTAAATCAATTTCCGCTTGGGCAACTTTTAAAACCGGATTATAAAAAAGAAAGTAATTATCTGGAATCTCCTTCAGCAGTTGTCGCAAACGACTGTCGTAACGATATCGGCTATCAAGAATTGATTCTTCTTGTAAAGAAGATGATGCCCACTTCAACTGTGCTTGGAACAATTCATAATAAAATTGCTGTTCCAAGTCAGCTAACGTTTTATTTCGGTAACGCTCAAAATCAGGGTGAAGTTCTTGCCGTTCAGATGAAGCCTCTGTGGGAGTTTTTTTGAACTTCGCAATGGCTTGCTTCCAAAAACCTTTCGACTCCCCTAAAAACCACTCTTCATCAAATTCCTCATCTTCTCTTAAATCAACATTCGCATCTTGCCAAAGTTTCTTCATGTGTCGCCATTTCTCTTGTTTTAGCCTTGAATACTGATTCGGGTAACGTTGTAAGTCCACTTCATATCGCGAAACATAATCTTCTAATTTAACGAGATGAACCATCAGACCCTCCTTAATACATGAAAACGAATGCAATGATTGGTGTGAAAATCGACAGCAGAATGGCACACAACGTCATCGATACGGAGCTTGCCGCCCCTTGAACTTGACCGTTTTCCATCGCATTTGCTGTACCAATTCCATGAGCCGCTGCACCGAGTCCAATTCCTTTTGCTAAGTTCTGGTCAATCTTGAAAATGCGGAACGTAATATCTGCGAATAACACACCACTAACGCCAGCGACAAGGACGAGTAATGCAGCAATGGATGGGTCACCATCTAAAATACTCGCGATATCCATCGCGATCGGTGTCGTGACAGATTTCGGTAAAATTGAATACATCAATTCTTCACTAAGTCCAGCAATTCCTGCAAAGCTAACACCTGTCACGATTCCGAGAAATGTTGCTAGGACGACTGGTACACCAAGCGGAATGATAAATTTTAGTAATGTCTTTCGTTGCTCATAGAGCGGGATGCTTAGTGCAACGATTGCCGGTCCTAACCAAAATTCAATCCACGCTCCACCTAATGAGTACGCTTCGTACGACGTATTCGAAAAAATAAGAAACATAACGAGGACAATCGTTCCTGTTAAAAACGGCATCGTGTACAACGCTTTGTGTACCGTATTTAATTTACGAGCAGCCATGTAGATAAAAAGTGTAATCATAATAAACCACAAACTCATAAAGAACTCACTCATTGCTACTCACCTGCTTCTTTAATAACCATTGACTAAGCAATGAAGCGGTCGCTAATACGAGCCAAGTACTTAATGCTGTAATTACTACAAGCGTTAATCCGTGTGCGCGAAGCAAATCTAAATGTTGAATGAGCCCAGCAAGAATTGGAATAAATAACAAAGGCATATGTACGATTAATAACGTTGCACCTTGTTTGACCCATTGGATTTTTATAATCTTAAACTGAAGACAAAGTAACAACAGTAGCATCCCAATTACACTACCTGGAATTGGGAACGGAATCCAACTACTAATCATCATCCCTATAAAATAAAAAAGCACGAGAACGGCTAACTGTAAAAGCAAAAACGAGAAGCCTTTTACTACCTTCATCATCCCTCACCCTTTTAATGTAAATTGTGAAACCGTGTGATAACGAGGGATAAAATTTGGACGCACTTCATATAAACGAAAATCTACGACGTGTAGCCGCTCGTTAATTTGCGTTTCAGGCAGCGTAAACGCTTGACCGTTAAACCGCCTTGCAACGGTAATATGCGGGGTGTATGGTCGCGTTTCTTTTGCAATTCCTAATCGCTTTGCCTCATCTTCAATCATGGTTTTTAATTGTGCTAACGACTGATTTAACTTTGTTTCTACGTATAAAACTCGTGGAGCGTTTCTTAAACCAAATGTTTCGATGCCTTCAACATCAATCATAAAAGGTTTTATTTTGTTCGCTAGTTCGCTCGCTGACTGAATGAGTTCGTTACGTAACTCATCGGATAATTGACCAAAAAACTTGAGTGTAATGTGATAATCACTCGGATGTGTCTGTTTTTTAAATGGTACAATGGCTGTTTGTAATTCACAATTTGCTAAAATCATTGCTCGTGTCTTTTCTGGTACATGAATTCCAAAGAAATAATGCGTTGCCATGATGACTCACCCTTCTGTAGCAGTTCTCACTATCCTACCGTACATTTTGTAAATTAGGAATACGCCTTTCTTTCGTAGACCATTCAATTCCGTTATAATACCTATAAGAACAGTTTGTTTAATCGCCATTAACTTATAACTAGTTGGAGTGAACGTAATGACCGTATACAATCAAATTGATGAACTTGTAGGTAACACACCTCTTGTTAAACTGAATCGTATTGTTCCAGAAGGAAGTGCAGATGTGTACTTAAAGCTGGAGTACCAAAATCCTAGCGGTAGTGTAAAAGACCGCGCTGCACGAGAAATGATTTTGCAAGCTGAAGAAAGCGGACATCTAAAAGAAGGCACAGTCATTATTGAGCCGACGTCAGGCAACACTGGCATTGGCCTCGCAATGAACGCTGCCGTCCGTGGTTATCGTTGTATCTTAACGATGCCAGACACGATGTCACAAGAACGAATTAATCTTCTAAAAGCATATGGTGCTGAAGTCGTTCTCACGCCAGGAGATAAGAAAATGCCTGGTGCTATTTCAAGAGCACATGAACTCACAAAAGAAATCGACAATAGCTTTATGCCGATGCAATTTGAGAATGAAGCGAACCCTGATGCTCATCGAAAAACGACAGCACTTGAAATCGTGAGTGATGTTGAAACCCTGAATAAGCCACTAGCTGGTTTTGTTGCAGCATCGGGTACCGGTGGAACGATTACTGGAACAGGGGAAACGCTACGTGAACATTATCCTGACATCACAATTCGTGTCGTAGAACCGAAAGGCTCTCCAGTATTGTCAGGTGGTAAACCAGGTCCTCACAAACTTGTAGGTACGTCACCAGGGTTTATTCCACCTATTCTAAATCAATCCGTCTACAATGACATTGATCGCATTGGTGACGAAGATGCCTATGATACGGTTCGCAAATTAGCTCGTGATGAAGGTATCCTCGTTGGTCCTTCTTCTGGTGCTGCTTGTTTTGCAGCAATAGAGCTTGCAAAAACGTTAAAACCTGGACAAGTTGTCGTCGCCATTGCTTGTGATACTGGTGAACGGTACCTTTCTACAGACTTGTTCCAATTCGAATCGTAATTCACATTGAAAGAGGAAAGATGTTTTGATTCTCAAATAATCGTGTAGTATAATGGATCTTGAATCAGGAACACTGGCCAGCCTAAGACCTGTCAACACAATTTCATATACACTTTTGGTCTCCTGGATCTGTGCAGTGCCGCGTTATTGCAAAGAAAGAGAGAACGTACGCGTCCCCTTGATTCTATTTTTATAGAAGGAGTGGTTTTTTGCGAACTTCAACCGACCGTATGCTTATTAGAATTAAGTCAATTTACTTGTACATTCGAAAAGAAGGCACGGTAACCACACAACAACTGGTTGATGAATTCGGCATCACACAACGTACGATCCAGCGTGACTTAAATGTACTAGAATACAATAATCTAGTTCATAGTCCCAGTCGTGGCAAGTGGACCACAAAGCAGAAAGTTAAAGCTTCGTAAACATACGTGTAGAAATTTTGAAAAGCCAGCACAAATGTGCTGGCTTTCTTTTGTTTACTTCAGTTGGTCAATCTCTTCTGTTGTGAGCTCACGGTATTCGCCTGCAGCTAGATGATCATCTAACGAAAGCGAACCAATTCTGACACGCTTTAGACGCTCAACCTTATGACCGATCGCTCCAAACATTCGTTTTACTTGATGATACTTACCTTCAGTAATCGTAATATGCAACGTATAATCTGGATGATTGCTCGTTGTAATTTTTGCTGGTTTTGTATGACTCCCGTCTTTTAACTTAAGTCCATCTTCAATTCGGAGAAGATCTTCTTTAATCGGCAAGGCGTCTAGTCCAACGGCATATTCTTTTTCGACGTCATGTTTTGGCGACGTTAGACGATGAGCAAAATCCCCATCGCTCGTTAAAAGAAGAAGCCCTTCCGTATCTTTGTCTAGACGACCAACAGGAAAGAGTTGCTCACGTAAGTCGACATGTAAATCATCCATTACCGTTTTATGGAGGCGATCCTTCGTCGCTGTAACGACACCACTTCTTTTATTCATGACATAATAGCTCGGTGACGTTCTTAACGTAATCGACTTCCCGTTCACCTGTATTTCATCTGTCAATGCATCCACTTTAAAACTTGCATCAGAAACTACGAGCTCATTTACGAGGACGAGCTTTTTTTTGATTAATTTCTTCACATCACTTCTTGAGCCTACGTTCGCATTTGCTAAAAATTTATCAATTCGCATGCTACTTTCACTCATCTTCGTCGCTCCCATTGTTCCATTGTTGTAATAGTGATTTTGCAAAGTGACCGTGGTCGTTTTGCAAATGCGCCTTCGCAATACCATTTGGTATTTGAGCTTGTACAGCGCGAAGCATCTCATCGGAAATTGACGTTTTGTTCATACGCTCTTCCATTCGTTTTAGCCCTCGCAAGCTTTCTTCAGTAGCAATCGTATTTGCTTTTCTTACTGCATCTTCATCACCTTCAATGACAGTAAATGCATGTGAGGTTAGCTCCTTGAATTTCATGACTTGTTGCTTTGATTGAAGTGCAAATACCGCTTCTCGTTCTTGCAATGCAACCCGAGCATGACCTAACAACTTACACGGAATCATCATCTGTTCTTCTTCTATAAGTGGTGCGACGTCCGAATGCATTAGCGCGGTAGCCGTATAATAAAACCGGCACGTTGACGAGAAAAATGATCGATACATGGAAAAAAACGGCTCATATGCATGAGCCGGAATTGCAAGGATCACATCGTGATAGTCTTGAAACGACTGAGGATAGATGACATCTACGTTTTGCTTACCTGTTAATTTATCTTTCGTTCGATTGTATACGTGGACACGTTCTGTTTGATGGTTCGTTAAAATGCCGACAATTGCTTGCCCTAATCGACCATAGCCTATAATCAACATTATTATTTTGCCCCCATCTTCTTGTTTTGAACAACTGTTAGTGTTGGTTCTTCATCTTCCATGCCTTCAACGTGCTCTTGGTTTTGTTCTTTCGTGTTTTGCCTTGAGATATTCGCAACGATAGCTGCTGCCACAAAAGAAACGATCAATGAAGAACCTCCGGCACTGACAAATGGCAATGTTATACCCGTAATAGGTAATGTTCCAGTGACAGCTCCCGCATTAAAGATAAACTGGAAAAGGAACATAAATACGATCCCATAAGCAAGTAATGAACCAAACACGCTTTTTGAGCGACTACCGATGACGATGCCACGAAATCCAATCACTAAAAAGCAAAGAATGACAAATCCAACTCCGAGAATGCCCGTTTCTTCGGCAATTATCGATAGAATAAAATCGTTATGTGGCTCTGGTAAATAGCCTAGTTTTTGAACACTTTGTCCAAATCCAGTTCCTGTTACCCCACCATTAGCAATCGCATAATACGATTGAATCAATTGGTGTCCGTGCGTATCTTGATGAGCAAACGGATCTAAAAATGCAAAAATGCGGTTCATTCTGTACTCTTCTTGCGTAATCAAAATAATGACCGAAGTTAAAGAAAGCGTACCGAGCATAATTAAATGCCTTAGTCTTGCACCCGACAAGAAAATTACAATTCCTGTAACAATCAATATGATGACTGCTGTACCTAAATCCGGTTGCAACAAAATCAACGTGAACAAAAAGACGACGATGACGAGAGGCGGCAAGACCCCCTGTATAAATCGATTAATGTATTTATGTTTCTTCGAGTAGACAGACGCCAAATAGATAATAACGCCAAGCTTTACAAACTCTGATGGCTGAATCGTAAACCCACCAATGGAGATCCACCTCGTCGCACCTTTATCTTCAAGACCGATAATCGGAACTAATAACAAGAGAATTAATGACGCAATAATAATTAACGGGCTTAACTTCTTGAAAAATTGGTATCTGAAATTCATGATTACAACAAACAATACGATACCGATAACAAAAAACATCAGCTGTCTTGATACGACCGCAGTGGCTGGTTGACCGCTGTTAATTGCAGCAGGATAACTAGCACTATATACCATCAGAAGACCGAAGACAGCTAAAGCAAATACAGCACTGATAAATATCCAATCAAAGGCTTTAAAACGTGCCAGCATCCTTTTCACCCACCTACAATAAAATCAAATTTCAGTGTAACACGCTGAACCAATTACAGCAGATTTCATTTTCTTAACAAAGTAAAACGATCTCCCAATACATCTGCTGCTAACCCCGTACGTACAGCCAGAACGAAATACAATAATCCGCCTGTAACAACACCGAAGGCTAGAATAGAAACCATTCCTAATTGTGTTGATGCATCAAACACGTGTTGACCACCTGCTTGCACAATTGCTACGGCAACGACCATAACTATTGTAATCAACGCTACTTTTAGCGCAGGACGCTTAAGCTGATTCACTTCATAGTTCGTTGCTTTTCGAATTGATACGACGTTGTAGACGATTGCTGTGCTATAACCAAGTAACGTAGCGACAATCGCTCCACCAACACCAAACAAAACAGTAAGAATGTACGTGAGGCTCAATTTAATAACGAGCCCAATGACAAGGCCCATGATGGCTTGCTTTTGCTTGTTCATCCCTTGTAACATCGCAGCGGTTACTGCAAATAGTGAGAACAACACTGCAGCTGGTGCGTACATTTGTAGAATCTGACCACCGAGAATATAGTCATCCATCCCGAACAATGTCGCAAACGCTGGTGTCGATAAAATCATAAGCCCTGCCATCGCTGGAACGGTAAAGAATAAGATGATATAAAAACACTTCGTCATGTATGCATTCATCTCATCACGATTACCGCTCGTATTTGAACGGGTAATGGCTGGGATAATGTTTACTGACATGGCCGTTGCTACTGCCACTGGAATTAGAATGACTGAGTGACTCGTTCTAGCAAAGATACCAAATGCGCTCTCCGCTTCTTGACCTGTAAATCCATACGTTTCCAACGCACTCGAGTACGTAAACATATCGATTAATTGGTAAAGTGGGATTGCCAGTCCTACAAACGAAAGTGGCAACGCATAACGAATCAATTCTTTGTACATGCCGCCTAGTGGCAACGGCTCTCCTTGTCTCTTTGTTTCGCTTACTAATTGGTGAATTCCTGCCTTGCGCTTTCTCCAAAAATAATACAAGACAAGAAATGAGCCTAATCCCCCAATAAATGCACCAAATGTCGCAAAACCAACGGCAGTCCCGAGGGATCCGTTTCCTACTTGTAGAATAAGAAATGTCGCAACGAGAATAAAACCGACACGGAAAATTTGTTCAACGACTTGTGAAATTGCCGTTGGTCCCATCGATTGGAACCCTTGGAAGTATCCACGAATGACTGCCATAATTGGAATAATAATTAACGCGACGCTTACCATACGAATAACAAATGTTGCGTCTTCTGGTCGATTCCCAGTCCCATCATCGGCAACGACTTGCGCCGCAATTTGCGGTGCTAATAAAAAGAGTAATAGAAATGAGATTACCCCTGTAATCCCCATTACAATTAGTGCTGAACGAAACAGTCGATGACCGGTTTCATAATCGCCAACTGCGTGGTACTTGGCAACGAATTTAGATACTGCCATCGGAATCCCTAACGTTGATAAACTGAGCAACAACGTATACGGAAGATAACCGTAAGAATATAAAGCATTTCCTTGTTGACCGACCATTAATGTAAATGGAAATATGTATAACAATCCGAGTAACCGTGAAAACAACGTTGCCCCTGTTAGCATCATTGTTCCTCGGACTAACTTACTTTCTGCCATAATTGTCTACGCACCCTTCACCGAGAAAACAAACGTCCATCTTACGCATTTTACCATATCTTATTAAAGATGACTGCTTACAAAAAAGCGACAACTTTATCATCGTTGTCGCCTCTCAACATAATTTGACGTTTTGTTCGATCGAACGTTTCAACATCGCTTGCATGTCACCGATTCCCCTTGCCCCGTCAAGGGGACGAATAACAGGAAAACACGCTCCAAAAACGTTACGAACGATCGGTTCGTACTTCTTCCCAGTTAACAAGACAAGTCGCTCATAATTATGAAGCTTTTCTTCTTGCACTTGATCTCGTAAACGCTCCATTGAAATCCAATCTTTTTTATGTGACGCATTCCATGTTAAGTCATAATTATGTGAAACGATATCGTTCGGGAGTAGAAATCCGTACTTCGCCGAAAGAATCACCCAGTCAGCTTCAAAATAGTGCACGTAGTGGCGACAAATTCGGTGGAATGTACCGACATAAGCATCTTTTGCATAAGCAGGTGGGTGTGTAGGATCTACATCCCAGATTTTCTTCTTCCCACACGGGATTACGTGCAAACTTCGCTTCATTACTCGTACCTCAATTCGTTAAGAGCAAGAAAATGATCCCGATTAAAACGACAATAACGATTCCCGCTAAACAACCTAAACCCATTCCGTTGCCGCCTCTGTTGTAATAGCCTCCACCCATATGTCTTCGTCTTCGACCTCGCCCCATCATACTTCCTACTGCCATGCCTTTTAGAAAACCTCCACCACTTCCACCACTGCTTGACGCTTTCGGGCGATAGCCTCCACCACTACTTGTGCTCGGACGACTAGACGGGCGGTTTGTACGTGGACGACTCGTTGAACGACCGCTCGAACCTCGACTCGATGGTCTTCTCGAACGAGAAGACGCTCTTGGTCTACCTCCTCTTCGACTCATAAACGACCTCCTTCTGACTGGACAAACGAAAGTGCCACTCGCCTTGAGTTTCTCGGTCCATCAAATTCACAAAAATAAACCCCTTGCCACGTCCCAAGCACTAACTTGCCATCTTCCACGAGAATTGCTTGAGTGGCTCCAACGGTACTCGCTTTTAAATGAGCGGCTGTATTTCCTTCTGCATGCAAATCCTCTGGATGTTCCCAAGGATAGACTTCATCCAAGCGTCTTAGGAAGTCGGTTTTTACATCTGGGTCAGCATTTTCGTTAATCGTAATTCCAGCTGTCGTATGCAAATTGGAAACATACACAATGCCATGATTATAATTATTCTGCGTAATGTACTGTTCAATCTGTGAGGTAATATCAATCATTTCACTATGAGTGCGACTATGAATCGTAATCTGTTCCATGCTTCACCTCATTTGTTCATATTTTCAGAGTAGACGGTTAAATGATCTATTCTTAGTATAACATGGGTAAAAACTAGTTTTTACTGGGAATATAGAAGCATTTATTTCGTATTTCTCACCTGTATGTTCAAGAAAAGATCCATACGATACGTACGATTACATTCTTGAACAGGTTTCAAATTCAGAGTATTTATTGTAGCTTTCTTTCTGTGATCATTGCTGATTGAATTAGGAAATTACGCTCGTTCCGTGTTATCATTCAATAACGAATGAACGGATGTAAAAGGAGAACGTTATGAAAAAAGTCATTATTATCGGTGGAGGACCTTCAGGGTTAATGGCAGCCGTTGCTGCCGCCACACACGGAGCGAAGGTCACGCTCGTTGACAAAGGCAACAAACTCGGTCGAAAGCTTGCCATTTCAGGTGGTGGACGATGTAACGTAACCAATCGAATGGATGAAAGTGAGTTGATTTCATTTATTCCAGGCAACGGGAAGTTTATGTACAGCCCGTTTTCAGTTTGGAACAATGAAAACATCATTCATTATTTCGAAGGGTTAGGCATCCAATTAAAAGAAGAAGACATGGGCCGGATGTTCCCAGTTACCGATAGCGCCAAAACCGTCGTAGATACGTTATTAAAAGAAATTCACCGTCTAAAGGTGACCATTCGAACGAATGAACGTGTGAAATCATTGCAAATTAATGAGGAGCACGTAACTGGAGTCAACTTGGAATCTGGCAAAACAATTGAAGGGGACGCCGTTATTGTCGCAACAGGTGGGACGAGCGTTCCCCACACGGGCAGTACTGGAGATGGCTATCCATTCGCAAAGTCCGCTGGACATACAATTACAGATCTCTATCCTACAGAAGTTCCGATCACCTCAAACGAAACATTCATAAAAAATCGTTCAATGCAAGGGTTGTCGCTTCGAAATATTGCACTAACCGTCTTAAACAAAAAACAAAAGAAAATCGTCACGCATACGGGTGATGTATTGTTTACTCACTTTGGGATTAGTGGTCCGACGGCACTTCGCTGTAGTCAGTACGTCGTAAAAGAACGCAAAAAGAACAAACAAAACCCGGTTACGCTGAGCCTTGATTTGTACCCTGATGAATCGGTTTCTTCACTACAGGAACAACTGCTTACCTATAAAGAAACCGATGGGGCTAGATCTAGTAAAAACGCGCTAGCGAACTTTGCACCAGAGCGCTATTTACTCACGCTGTTAAACCGAGCACAAATTGATTCAACAACACCACTCAAAGAAGTCAGTCATGAACAATTGCAAACGTTAAGCGAACTTACTAAGGCGTTTTTATTTACTGCGAACGGAACACTTTCCATTGAAAAAGCCTTCGTTACTGGAGGTGGCGTTTCAATCAAAGAAATCGTACCTAAAACGATGGCTTCTAAGCAAAAAGAAGGCTTGTACTTCTGCGGTGAGGTGCTTGATATTCACGGCTATACTGGTGGATTTAACATTACCGTTGCTTTCTCGACTGGCTATACTGCCGGACTGAACGCTGCAACCACTGAATAAATGCAAAAGCCCGTCAGTAGCGTCTAAGCTACTGGCGGGCTTTTTTATTAATTCGCAACAACGTTAACGAGTTTTCCTGGTACGGCAATGATTTTGCGAATCGTTTTGCCTTCAATGTTGCTGGCGACTTTCTCATCAGCTAAGGCGCTTTCTTGCATCTCTTCTTTTGTCGCGTCTTTTGACATGACAAGCTTGGCACGTACTTTGCCATTTACTTGAACGACGACTTCTACTTCGTCTTGAACGAGGTAAGCAGGATCATGCACTGGCCAAGCTTCATACGAAATTGTGCCTGTGTGACCAAGTTTTTGCCATAGCTCTTCTGCTACGTGTGGAGCAATTGGCGAAAGCATCTTCACGAAACCTTCCATCGCAACTTTCGGTAACGTGTCTGCTTTGTATGCCGCATTAATCAACACCATCAACTGACTAATCCCCGTGTTAAATCGTAAGTTTTTAAAGTCATCACTCACTTTAGCAACAGTTTGGTGATAAATCGGTAAGAGTGAATGATCGCTCGCAGCATCATCAACAACTGTATCCACAAGCTTTCCTTCTTCAGTAACGAGTAAACGCCACACACGATCGAGGAATCTCCTTGATGCGTCTAGTCCATTTGTTGACCAAGCAATTGATGCATCCAATGGTCCCATGAACATTTCATACATACGAAGCGTATCCGCGCCATGTGTTTCAATGATCTCATCTGGATTGACGACGTTGCCTTTTGATTTACTCATCTTCTCGTTGTTCTCACCAAGAATCATCCCTTGGTTGTACAAACGTTGGAACGGCTCTTTCGTCGGTACAACACCGATGTCGTAAAGAACTTTGTGCCAGAAACGAGCGTATAGCAAGTGAAGAACAGCATGTTCCGCACCACCGATGTAAATATCGACTGGAAGCCAAGTTTTCAACTTCTCAGGATCGGCCAGGGCTTCGTCATTGTCTGGGTCGATAAAACGTAAATAATACCAGCAGCTTCCTGCCCATTGTGGCATCGTATTCGTTTCACGACGACCTTTCATTCCTGTTTTAGGATCGGTCACTTCAAGCCAGTCTTTTGCATTGGCAAGCGGTGATTCCCCTGTTCCTGATGGCTTAAATTCATCCAAATCAGGAAGGGTTAATGGCAAGTCACTTTCATCAACTGGCGTCATCGTACCGTCTTCCCAATGAATCATTGGAATCGGTTCTCCCCAATAACGTTGACGACTAAACAACCAATCACGCAAACGGTACGTCGTTTTCTTTTGACCATAGTCGTTTTTCTCAAGCCACTCAATGACCGTTTGAATCGCATCATCTTTGTTCAAACCGTTAAGAAACTCTGAGTTGATGTGATCACCATCACCAACGTATGGCTCTTCATCAATATTGCCGCCACTCACAACTTCACGAATCGGTAAGTCGAACGTTTTAGCAAACTCATAGTCACGCTCGTCATGGGCAGGGACCGCCATTACCGCTCCAGTTCCATAACTAATGAGTACATAGTCGGCAATCCAAACCGGGATTTGTTCGCCGTTGACAGGGTTCGTTGCATAAGCACCTGTAAATGCACCCGTCTTCTCTTTTGCAAGATCGGTACGTTCTAAGTCACTTTTCGTGCTTACTTTCTTGCGGTAGGCTTCCACAGATTCACGGGCATCGTCAGTCGTAATGAGGTCAACGAGGCGATGTTCTGGTGCAAGCACCATGTAAGTCGCACCAAAGAGTGTATCTGGACGCGTCGTAAATACTTCAACATTGTGCTCATCGATTTGGAAACGAACTTCAGCGCCAGCGGATTTGCCAATCCAATTGCGTTGCATATCTTTAATGCTTTCAGGCCAGTCCAACTCATCTAAATCGTCAAGTAGACGGTCGGCATATTCTGTAATCTTGAGCATCCATTGCTTCATTGGACGTCGTTCAACAGGGTGTCCACCACGTTCGCTAACACCGTCAATGACTTCTTCATTGGCAAGTACAGTTCCAAGTGCTGGGCACCAATTGACCGCTACTTCATCAACGTAGGCTAATCCCTTTTTGTAAAGTTGAATAAAAATCCACTGTGTCCACTTATAATAATCTGGATCCGTTGTACTAATTTCACGATCCCAGTCATAAGAAAATCCAAGTTCTTGGATTTGACGCTTAAAGGTGTTGATGTTCTTTTGTGTAAAAGTATTCGGGTGTTGATTCGTATCTAATGCATATTGCTCTGCAGGTAAACCGAATGCATCCCAACCCATTGGGTGCAATACGTTATACCCTTGCATACGCTTCATTCGCGATAAAATATCTGTCGCTGTGTACCCTTCAGGGTGCCCAACGTGTAAACCCGCTCCTGACGGATAAGGGAACATATCTAGCGCATAGAATTTCTCACGTGAGTGGTCAGCTGTATCCACACGAAACGTTTTATTCGACTCCCAAAACGTTTGCCATTTTTTTTCAATCTCCTTATGTGAAAAGGCCATAAGGGGTGCCTCCTTTGTCAACAGTGAAGTATGTGTAATGTCTAAAAAAAAATCTCCTTATCGGAGACGTCATCGAAAAGTGCAAAACCATCCATAACGACGGATTTCTTGATATTGCCATTGTAGGCTCGAAATCTGTCAATGTCAAGGCTGTCAAGCATTTGCGAGCTTTCATTCTCCTGTCCTTTTGAGAAATTCTAGATTAAGAAGCATTTTCTATAAATTAAGCGTATACTAAAGAGACAAGACATTTAATGAAGGGAGTGAAGACCGTGGTAGCTGTCGAATCCATGGGCAAAGCGAAATCAAAGAAACAAGCCCGTCGCAAAAAACTAACCGGTAAGCTCAAACAATCAATTCGGGATTATTTACGAAGACATCCTGTGCCACGCTATGAATAAGGAAAGCTGCCTCTTCACTTTACGATTGAAGAGGCAGCTTTTTATTTGATTTACGTAACGGCCGATCATACATTGCAAATGAAATAATTGCAATGATGAAGAGACTTAGAATAACAAAGAACATCGTATGCATGTCGTAGTGATCAACAATCATCCCACCAAGAAGTGGTCCAATCATTCTCCCCCCAGTAGCGACACTGTTTACAATACCTTGATAAAACCCTTCACTTCCTTTTGGCGCCATTTTGTTCGCAATCGTCGGAACTGCAGGCCAGACGAATAACTCACCGAACGTCAAAATAATCATGGCAAGTAAAAACACAGTAAACACTTCTGCTTGTGTTAATACGAGAAATGCCCCTGCAAATATAATCGCTCCCGTAATAAGCTGTGCTTTTAGCGTTGTCACCCATTTGCGAACAACAATCGCCATAACTGGTTGCATGATAACAATAAGCAAACCATTTAACGTCCAAAGCAAGCTGTAGTAATAGAGATCAATGTTCAAACTTTGCATATGTACAGAAATGTTCGACAACCATTGAACGTAAGCGACCCAGCAGATTAGAAACCCGACAGACAAAATCGCAAGGGCTGACATGTTCTGTTGTTTGAAGTTTTTGCTCTTTTGCACTTGTGCACTCGATGTTGATCGTTCTTGAATCCCTCGATATGCAATGACTGCAAACAAAAACAACAACAAATACGTGATGCTGTTGGCAACAAAAATCATTTCAATATGAAATGCTGCGACAATTCCAGCTAACGCTGTACCTGCTGAAACCCCGACATTTTGCGCAACGTACATCGCATTAAATGGCCGTCTGCCTCCTTCAGGCCAAAGAGAACCTGCAAGAGAATAAAATACCGGCACGATCATGCCGTGACCGAGTCCGATCCCAGTCAGAAATGCCATATATTGATAATATTCATGATTAAAAGCAAGTAATATTGCAAAGCCAAGTGCAAATGTCATTCCGATGACGAGCGTTTTATACCCACCAATTACATCAAACAACCGTCCACCAACAATGTTTCCGATGACCCCTGCCCCCGCATACATCATCAGCACAACACCTGCTGCAGATAGCGGCTCTCCTAGTTGTTCATGAATGTAAATCGTATTTAATGGCCATAAAAACGATGAAGCAATGACATTCGTACTCATTCCGATAATTAATAGCCAAATGATTTTCGGCATATCCCCACCTACCTTTAGTACCGACCATCAGTGTACAATGAATGCTAGGAAATTGGCAATTCAGTCGTGGTACACTATTTCTACAACGAAGAGAGGAGAATTTCATTGTCTCTACCACAAATACTGCCCTTTACAAAACGATTAATGAGCGATAGCCTCTCGATTGGCGACACAGCCATTGATGCGACCGCTGGCAACGGTCATGATACGTTATTTCTCGCCTCCCTCGTAGGAGAGAAAGGCAAAGTCTATAGTTTTGATATACAAGAAACTGCCATTATAAATACACGTGAACGATTGGAAAAAGAACAAATCACAGATCGTGTCACATTGATTCACGATAGCCATGACAAGATCGAACAGTATTGCAAAGACGATCGACCAAAGGCTGCAATTTTTAACTTAGGTTACTTACCCGGAAGCAATAAAGAAGTAACGACGACTGGCAAAACGACAGTGAAGGCAATTCAACAACTGTTAACGATAATGCCAGTGAAAGGAACGATTGTCCTCGTCGTCTACCATGGACATGAAGAAGGCAAACAAGAAAAGGACCAGCTTCTTGCTTATATTCGAAACCTCTCTCATGAACACGTACTCGTTGCTAAATATGAATTTATGAACCATAAAAACGATGCACCGTTTATCGTCGCTTTAGAAAAACGTCGGGAAGGTGATTTCCTATGAGTAAGTACGTCGTTATTGGCGCTGGAATTCTAGGTGCAAGTACTGCTTATCACCTTGCAAAAGCTGGACATGACGTCACGATTGTTGATCGTTTTGACGCAGGACAAGCAACCGATGCCGCTGCTGGTATTGTGTCTCCATGGCTTTCGCAACGCCGTAACAAAGATTGGTATTACCTCGTACAAAATGGCGCTCGCTATTATCCGACCTATATTAACGAACTTCATGAACTCGGAGAATCTACGACTGGGTACGATCAAGTCGGAACACTTGCCCTTCATAAAGATGAGCGCTCACTTACTAAAATGTACGACCTCGTCCTAAAAAAGAAGGAACTCGCTCCTGAAATTGGGGAGTTAACACCGATTACGACTGCAGAAGCGATTCAAGACTATTTCCCTTACCTCTCAAATTACGATTACGCCCTTCACGTTAGTGGCGGTGCTAAAGTAGACGGTCGCGCTTTACGAAACGCTACGCTCAAAGCTGCGGAAAAACTCGGAGCAACTTGTTTGTTCAAGGAAGCTACGTTTTCAGACAAACTATACGTGGGCAAAGAGGCAATGAGCTATGACACACTCATCGTCACGACGGGAGCATGGGGAAATGAATGGGCGAACGCATTTGGTATTCAACCACTCGTCACCCACCAAAAAGCGCAAATCATCCATCTCAAAGCAAAGGAACCATTCAAGCAAAAACCTCCAGTCATCATGCCACCTGGCACGCAGTACTTCGTACCAAACCTTGACGGTACCGTTGTAATTGGCTCCACTCATGAAGATACGAACAAATTTCATCCGTATCCGACTGCTCACGGTGTTTCTTCAATTCTTGATCAAGCCTTCTCACATGGGGAGGCGTTGAAGTCATTCACTGTCGAAGATGTTCGTGTCGGTTTCCGACCGTTCACAGCCAATTTCCTTCCATCTTTCGGCTATTTACCAAACGTTGATCACGTATTGTTCGCTAACGGATTAGGCGCAAGCGGATTAACCGTCGGACCGTATTTAGGAAGTGTGCTGTCAGAAATGGCACAGGGGAATGCGCTTGATTTTGATGTAAACAGTTATCAACTTGCGGACCACGACTAATTACAACCAAACGTCTTTCCCGTGACACGGTGAAACGACAGTGGGTGAAATGACTTGAAGCACGTCTTTGCCACTTCGCTTTGCAAGATCCATATCAGCTGTAAATGCAGGTACTGGGTCTTGAAGCTCTCCCTTTTTACTAGTAAAGAGATCCCCTGCAATGAGAACACCTTCCGCTTCATGATAAAAACACGTGTGCCCTGGAGAATGACCCGGTGTATAGAATGCCCGTAAACCTTTTTCTAGCAAACCTTCATCATCCAGTGGTTTAACCTCTTCAATTGCAATCGGCTTTTGTGCTTTTTTTCTGTTGGGGTATGACTTCTCTCCAAAGATGTACGGCAACTCTCTCTCATCCACCATGACGGGTATTGCACCCTCTCTTGATAATGCCTTCACCCCACCAATATGATCTGGGTGACCGTGGGTAAGTACTATTTCTGTTAATTCTCCGATATATCCAATTTGTTTCGTGATCGCGCGCGAAAATATTCCAAGCCCTGAATCAATGAGAAGAACTCCTTGATCATGTTTAACTATCCAAACGCTTACTTTAATTCCGATAAAAAACTCTAACTTCATGACCGATGGTGAAAGTTGGATCTGTTTCATGTACCTTCCCCCTCACATAATCGTCTAACGCTATGTCTAAGCAATGGTCGCAGACGCTCTAGCAACTCCCCAACTGTTTCTTCACTTGTCACATACGTCATAATCATTCCATGTAGTTGATAAAAAACCATACGGGCAACGTCCATTGAACATGCATGATCTTTCTCTGCTGGAATTTTCTCTTTTAATTCAGTAAATAACGTTAAGCGCCATTCATTTAACTCATGATTTGCCCCCTCATCTACACGTTGTGCTTCTGTCGTCATGACCAATGGATACAAATTGCGATGAGTCAATCCGAATGTTACAAAACGCTCTGCTAATTCATAAAGATCATTTGCTTCAACTAAAGATGCATGTAACGTAGCGAGCGGCTTTTCAGCAATTGCTTCTAATAGCGCATGTTTATCCTTAAAGTAGACGTAAATGCTCGTATGTGAGCACTTCGCACGGCTTGCAACTTCTCGTACTGACACGTGATTAAACCCCTTTTGTACAAAAAGTTGCTCTGCTGCTTTCATAATTCGTTGTTTAGCTTTATCCATTCTACTCCACCTCATAACCATTGGTTACTAACCGATGGTTATATCATATAAAAAGCTCACAAAAAAAGCAACTCCTTTATGGAGTTGCTCCCGATTTATCTTCGTAGATCCGTTCAGCACAACTGTACACATTCATCGATTGTTTTCTTATAAAGCCAACCATCGTAATTTGCTGTTCTTTTGCAATTTGAATTGCCCTGTCTGTCGGGGCTGATTTCGATAAGATCACTTCACTGCCAATTTTCGCTGCTTTAAGCACGATTTCAGAGGATAGTCTTCCACTAAAAACGAGCACTTTATCTTCCAATGAAATCTTATTTCGTAAACAGTGCCCATAGATTTTATCTAACGCATTGTGTCTGCCAATATCTACACGCATTACGACGATTCCGTCTTTCGTAGCAAGCGCTGCATTATGAACGCCACCTGTATCTCTAAAAACACTCGAATGTTCTTGTAATTCGTTCATCAATTGAAAACATTGCCTTTGACTGATGATTACATTTCGACTCGTCATGACTTTTGTTGTTTTCGCGTCACTTGCAAAGATCAATGCTTGACGGCTCATCCCACAACATGATGTAAGATAACGTTTCATCTGCATCTGTTGAGACAGTGGGTGAAGCGCACGCGTCAACCGCACGTGAACAAATCCGTCTTTAGCATCCCACCGAATTGATTCAATGTCTTGTATTCGATTCACAATTCCTTCTGATACGAGATAACCGATCACCATGTCCTTCACATATTGAGGTGAACTTACAATCGTAAGCAGTTCTTCACCATTCACTTTAATCGTCACAGGTCGTTCAACGACAATGTGGTCTTGAACTGTTTCAACATTTGAGAGAGTATAGCGGACAATCTCATACTTTACACGTTCTTCGTCCATACGTGTCATCCTTACTTCTTCTTAATGAGTAGTGGAACGAGTAATACGAGTGCTCCAGTTAGAAATCCAAACAATCTAGGAGCATAAACCCGAGCCGGCTTCGTGTTGGATGTTGATCCTCGTTTTTGAGTTCCCATTTCCTTTTCGGGATGCTCAAGTCGTTCCAATTGAGGTTCGATCTTCTCTTCTTGGGCCTCATCAACACCAAAGCCCTTCACGAATTTCATCAAAACATTCATTCCTTCAATCACTTCTTTGTCATTTAAGGAACGAATAAGGCCACCGATGCCCACAGGTTGATCGCTATGATCATACTCTGAAGCCAGCTTAATTCCATGATTTAACTTTAATACAATCGGTTCTAACTCATTCATATTTACAGTGCCTAATAACTCGAATATAAGCAGTGCGTTTTTAATAGACTGTGTCGTTTCTTTCGAATCCATGGCAGTTACAATCCGATGCAAAACATGCTCACTTTGACCGAGAGCACCATGGGCTAAATTCAACACTTCACGATCTCGCAGTTGATGAATGAGGGTGAATACATCTTCAATCGAATCTTTATGTTCAACAAGTAGCGACTCGAACTCCTTTACTTGTTGTTCATGAAGCTTCTTTGGATCTATTTCCATTTCACGAATGATCGTCGTTGCTTTTGCCACTACATTCCCCTCCTATTTTTAACAAGATCTCCTGGGAACGTGTAATCAGACCTCGCCCACTTTTCTTCGACTTTAACTCCAATTTGTGGTTGAGGATTGCCGTAACGATGGTTCGTTTTCGGCAATGGCGATTTGCCCTTTTGCTTTAAGACTTCCATCTTCGCTGATACTTCTTTATATGCAGGTGTATCGGTGTCTTTATCGGCGTGAAAACTTGTTAAATAATTGATGGCTCCTTCGCCGTTCGTATTCATCGGTAAATATACTTGTTTACCGAAAACGCGATCAGTGACCACGCACTCGACTTTAACCGACCCATAAGGAGAAGTAAGCCGTACCATCGTGCCATCTTCAAGTTCTCGTTCCTTCGCCAGTTCATGTGACACTTCCAAAAAGACGCTCGGTGTCTTCTTAGTAATTCCTTCGCTCTGATACGTCATATTGCCTTCATGGAAATGTTCTAGTAAGCGACCGTTGTTCACATGCAAATCATACACTTCTTCAAATTCTAGCGGTTTAGTCCATTCGACTGGCCATAACCTCGCTTTCCCATCAGGCAAAGGAAATCCATCAGTAAATAAGAGTGGTGTGTCAGTTCCATCTTCCTTAACTGGCCATTGCAAACTATCGTACCCTTCTAATCGCTCATATGAAACACCAGCAAATAATGGTGTTAACGAAGCCGCTTCTGCCATAATCTCACTCGGATGGCTGTACGACCAACCTGCCCCCATTCGATTAGCAATCTCCATAATGATTTGCCAATCTGGTTTTGAGTCGCCTAGAGGCTCAAGTGCTTGATATAGTCGCTGGAATCGTCTTTCAGTATTAACGAATGTTCCCTCTTTCTCTAAGCTAGGGCTTGCTGGTAAAACGACGTCCGCATATTGACATGTTTTAGTAAAGAAAATGTCTTGGACAACGAAAAATGATAATTTTTCAAACGCAGATTGCACATGATTTATATTAGAATCCACAATGCCCATATCTTCGCCTTTTAAATACAACACGTCTAATTTCCCTTCATGAATGGCATCGACCATTTCATGGTTGTTCAACCCTGGTACGCTCGGTAAGGTTACGCCCCAATTTGCTTCAAAACGAGAACGAATCTCGTCATCGGTAACAAATTGATACCCAGGTAGACGATCTGGCATGCTGCCAAAATCACTTGCACCTTGGACGTTGTTATGACCTCGAAGTGGGTACGAGCCTGCACCAGGCTTCATATAATTACCGGTGACGAGTAATAAATTGGAAATTGCAGTACTTGTATCACTTCCACCCCCATGTTGTGTCACACCCATCGCCCAAAGAATTGATGTTGTTTTAGCTTCATGAATCATCGTAGCAATTCTTATAAGCTCTTCTTTCGTTAAAAGCGTCACTTCTACTGCATAATCAAGCGTGTAAGGAGTTAAGCTACTCAAGTAATCTTCAACGTTAGATACATGCTTTTCTAAAAATGCGACATCGTGCCATCCTTGGTCAACGATGTACTTTGTAATCGCAGATAACCAAACAAGATCACTGCCCGGAGATGGTTTCACAAATATGTCTGAACGCTCAGCTAAATCGTGTTTTCTAAGATCAGCAACAATCACTTTTTGACCGTTTAGCTTTTGGGCGCGCTTCACTCTCGTTGACAATACTGGATGCGACTCAACAGTATTTGAACCGATCGAAATGACTAATTCTGCTTTAGCGATATCTTCAATACCACCTGAATCTCCACCATAACCCACTGTGCGCCAAAGCCCCATCGTAGCTGGAGATTGACAATATCGTGAGCAATTATCGATGTTATTTGTCCCGATTACCCCCCTGGCAAGCTTTTGCATTAAGTACGATTCTTCATTCGTACATTTAGACGATGAAATAAAAGCAAGAGCATCCGAACCTTTTGTATTTAATTTCGACTTGAATTTACTTTCAATGAGATCAAGCGCTTCTTCCCACTCAGCTTCCCGAAACGAATCGCCTTCGCGGATTAACGGCTTCGTTAAACGCTCTTCACTATTTACATAATCCCAACCGAACTTTCCTTTCACACACGTCGAAATTCCATTGGCTGGTGCTTCAGCCTGTGGTTCGATTTTTAAAATTTTGCGATCTTTCGTCCATACATCAAATGCACACCCAACACCACAATACGTACAAACGGTTTTCGTTTTCTTAATTCTTTCTTCACGCATTGCCGCTTCTACATCTGATATCGTCATGAGCGACTCGTACCCTGTTTCAATATTTTTGGTAATGTTAACCATCGGTCTAAACGTTTCTTCTTTTATTCCTGTCAAAAATCCTGCTTCGCCTTCCATGCCTACTTCAAGCATTGCATTACACGGACAGACCGTTGAACAATGTCCACAGTTAACACAAGAAGACTCATCAATTGTCGTATCTTTGTCCCAAATTACTCGGGGACGCTTTAAATTCCAATCAATAGATAACGTCTCAGTTACTTGCACGTCTTGGCAAGCTTCAACACAACGACCACATAAAATACATTGATCGGGGTCATAACGATAAAATGTGCTTCGCTTAACTTCTGATTCTTTCGTAGAATGAGGGGTTTCTTGATGGCTAATCTTCATTTCTTTTACCGCATTATGTATTTCACAGTTTCCGTTATTGTAATCGCAAATTGTGCAATACAATTCATGATTTCCAAGCATTCGATCCATGGCAATTAACTGTGCTTCATGTACATCGCTACTTAGTGAATCCACAACATCACCATCATTAATCTTCGTAGAACACGCCCGAACAAACTCTCCATTTACTTTCACGATACAACTATCACACGTTTCTATTGCTCCAAGACTTGGATGATAACATAGACTCGGGACTTGCATGTCCATTTTCTGTAATCGCTCTAGCACGGACTCTCCACTAGAGATAATTTCTTGTTTTCCGTTAATCGCCACTGTCATCGTTTGATTCATCTGGGCTCCTCCTTGTTATTGAGTGAGTTGAATTTAATTTATTTTCCCTTAATTCGAAATCATTAAACACAAAACATTACAATCAGTTTTAAGTTCATTATTTTCGGGTAACTTACACTATTCGTTAAAGGAGGAATAACATGTACAAAGACACACTTGTTACAATAAATGAACAAGCCACTAACAAGATTAGATTTTTCTCTTCATCCCCATTGCGCTATTTATTGGCTTCGATTCTTGCAGGAGCTTATGTTGGTGTTGGAACAATTGTTTTATTTTCTATCGGCCAACCACTACATATTACAGGTTCTCCTTTTTTAGATGTGATGACAGGAGCTACGTTCGGTATTGCTCTTGCACTTGTTTTATGGGCAGGCTCGGAGCTTTTTACTGGTAATAATTTAATTTTCACCGTAAGTTCTCTTTCAAACCTAACGAGTTGGTCTCAAACGTTAGCGATTTGGGGATGGAGTTACTTTGGTAACTTGATTGGTGCGCTCTTGTTGTCTTTTCTAGTTTTGTTAACTGGCCTTTTTCAAGGCGCCGATGATAGCCATTACATGTTTTCACTCGCTTCAGAAAAGATGAATGCACCGATGATGGAACTTTTTTTCAGAGGGATTCTTTGCAATTGGATTGTATGTCTTGCAATCTGGACTTCACTAAGAGCAGAAGGTGACATCGCGAAATTATTCTTAATCTTCGTTTTAATCATGGCGTTCATTGCCGCTGGTCTCGAGCATAGTATTGCGAACATGTCGATCTTAGGAATCGCTTTGCTTCATGGTGGTTCAGAGACCATTACATTCGGGGGATTTATTCATAACCTCATTCCAGTAACGATTGGCAACATTATTGGTGGAGCTATATTCGTCGCTTCTACGTATTTTGTGATTAGCGTGAACAAAGATGAAGATAAAGAAGAGCTAAATAATGATCAAAAAAGTGCTTAATTATTAATTGTCCAAATGAGTTTATGTTCAGTAGGAGCTATAACGCTCAAATTTTGAGCGTTATACTCTTGGAAAGAAACGTCTGTGCGTCAAAAAACTTGCATCAACCATAGGCATTCTGAGCTAATTTTATGCTTTAAAGATAAAAGCAAAAAACCCTAGATACGAATCGTTGCAAAAGATTCTAAGCACATAGTGCAGGATAACTGTAACGCTACATCCCTTCTTTTCACCCTCCACTCACTGGAGGGATGAACGCTATTGTGTCTCCGCTTTTCACATAGTCAGTGTCTTCAACAAATTCTTCGTTGACGGCGATCATCGTTCGTTCTAAGCTCCCTTTTGGTAGCGTATAGGTTTGTTCAACCCACAGTTTGATTTCTCGTACCGTTTTACCAGCAATGTCAGCGTTTACTTGTGCTTGTCCGATTTTTTCTTTCATTCCTGCGAAAAATAACACGTCAACCATGATTCTCCTCCTTTTCTGGATATGCGTTTTGCTCGAGTTGATCCCCTACCCAAAAACTGCCATCTGCCCAGTATTCTTTTTTCCAAATAGGAACGATTTGTTTAATCCGCTCAATTGCATATGCTGTTGCTTCGTGGGAGGCCTGTCTATGTGGTGAACTTACAGCAATGACAACAGCAATTTCTTGAATGGCTAATGTTCCAAGTCGGTGTGTTATTGCAACGGTTGTGTGCGGCCACTGTTCTTGGATTTCAGCACCGATCCGCTCTAACATTTTGACAGCCATCGATTCATACGCGTGATATTCTAACTGCAGTGTTTGTTTACCGTGTGTCATTTCTCTTACTGTACCGATAAAGGTTTGTACGGCTCCGACGTTATTGTGTAGAACTTGTTCAATGAGTTCGTTGACGTCGATCGGTTCATTGGTGACGTTAAACATGTTCGCTCCTCATTCCTACAATTTGATTTACGAAGTAAGAGATCCACATTTCTTCTTCATCACGTAAAAATATGGCTGTCTCTTTACAGTCGATCTGAAGACGATGATGCTGAATGACTCCGATCGTTTGAGAACGATCTAACAATGAGAAATCGTCTTCATCTCGAAGTAATACGATGTTTGGCAGTTGTATATCTTTAAACCCTTCAACAAATACAACGTCCACCGTCATTACGAGAGATTGTAAGTGCAGCAATTCAGTGAGCGACATTTCTTTCTTTAATTGAATACTAACTTCTCCCCCACCTTCTACAAAACTCGCTTTTGCACCTGCTGTAATAAAGCGTTCGCTATCGTATCTTGCTTTTGGTGGAACAGGCGAGTGACCGTGATGTTTAATGACTGTGGATGTAAGGTTTCTTTGCTCTAGGGCAGCAATGAGTTTGGAGATTGTCGTTGTCTTCCCCGCGTTCTTATACCCGACTATTTGTACGATACAATTGGGATGTCCCATGGCCATTGACTACCTTTTTGATCATGTAGATCTAATAGATTCACTTCTTCCCCACGCTTGTACCCTTTTGATCCTGCAGGTAAAACGATCAATACGTCAGCTTCTCCGAGTGCAATAACAGAACTCGATTTGTCTAGTCCAGATGGTTTCACATATTGTACGCCTTCACGCTCCAAAGCAACACCACGAATCAACCTTGTGTACGGATTTGGTTTAGGGTAATCACTGTCTAACACACCAATGGATCGTTTTAAATGCAAATCACGTGCACCGAGCGCTTTACGAATTAACGGTCGGACAAACAGTTCAAACCCTACATAACATGCACCAGGGTTACCTGATAAACCATAGATCAACTGTCCATCTTTTTCAGCAACTGTCGTGACACTACCTGGACGCATAGCAACTTTGTTAAAAAGTGTCGTCGCATGAAGACGTTCAACAAGTTGTGGCACGAGATCATAATCACCAACAGAAGCACCGCCTGTTGTAATCATTGCATCGACTTCTTGTAACGCATCAGTCACAACATCCACACATGCATCCAATTCGTCAGGGAGTTTTCCATACATGACTGGGATGCCACCAGCACGTTTTACTTGAGATGCCGCCATGTACGCATTGCTGTTTCGGATTTTCCCGGGCTGTAAAGGTTCGTGAACATCTAATAGCTCGCTACCCGTTGCAAGAATTCCAATTCGTGGTTTTCGAAACACAGGGACGATATCGTAACCAAACGTTGCCAGTAACGCAACGGTACCAGGATGAATGATCGCCCCTTTTTCTATGAGCACTTGATCTTTTTTCGTATCTTCACCTTGAAATGAAATGTTCTCGTTATGGTGGTGAGGACGAATAATCGTAACCATATCTGCTTCATTTGTATGTATTTCTTCCAACATCACAACTGCATCACTTTGACTTGGCATTTGTGCGCCCGTCATGATGCGAACCGCTTGACCATTTTCAAGATCGTCCGTATATAAACTTCCTGCACCAATATCTCCTACAACGTGTAGTCGCGTTGGGTTTTGCCTACTTGCTTGACTCGTATCTTCAGAGCGAATGGCATATCCGTCATAAGGTGCGCGATTAAAAGGCGGAACGTCGTGGTCTGCTAGTAAATCTTCTGCTAAAAATCGTAAATCACTTTCCAATAGTGGCACATAATCAATTGCTTGGTTAAATTCATAGTTCATCACACGACTGACCGCATCAGAAATTGAAATTGGTCTACGTACTTCTACCAAGGTAACCCCTCCTTATTCCATCATTTCATGGTAAAACACCTTTGCTTCTTCAACATCTTTCGTACCGTGAACGAGTACTCTCCCATCTTTAAAGATCGCCATTCGCTTGCCTGATTCGTACTCTGTGAAGGATAGTAAAAACGAATTCTTCTTTGTTTTACCATAGGCGGCTAACTTCATTTCTAAATGTGAGAGATCAAATGATCGGTCTTTCATACGAATTTGAATCGTATCACGGCCACAAAGCACCGCAATGTCATTCTGTTGTAACGATTGCAGGTACGGAAACGTGCGCTCACTTCCGCACGTTTTGCACGACTCTTTTTTCATTTTTTTCATTGAGAATTTCTGATAGTTGCCTTCCCAAATGTCATAGATACTTATTGATCGGTCAATTACATCGGATTTACCAGTTAACCATTTTAATACGTGTACAGTTTGCATTAATGACGTTTGTTGAATAACTGGGGCAATGACTCCGTGACTGTCACACGTCATTGCCTCTCCAGGAATGAACTTCATCACGCACATTAAACACGGATCTTCATTCGGTTGAAAAAACTTCGTCATGCCGTATGATCCTGCACAGGCACCAAACACCCACGGAATGTTATGTTTCACAGACAGATCATTCATAATAAAACGAATGTCGAAATTATCAGTTCCATCAATTAAAATGTCGACATCGCTTAGCAATGGTTCCAAATTACGAGCTGTTGCATCTATGACGTGAGCTTCGATTCTAGCATCTGAATTAATTTCTTCTAATCGCCTCTTCGCAGCGATTGCCTTTGGTAACACTTGCTCTACATCCGCTTCACAGTACAATTGTTGGCGATGCAAATTGCTTAATTCAACATAATCGCGGTCAACAATGGTGACCGTCTTCACTCCTGCACGAACGAGCGTTTCTGCACTTACACTTCCAAGCGCCCCGACACCAATGAGTAAAACATGTGCTTGTCCAAGTCGATCTTGTCCAGCCTTGCCAATCGGTGAAAAAGACATTTGCTTTTCGTATCGGTTCACGTAACGTCCCCCTTATCCACCAATATAGGACATTTCTATTTTCTTGCGACTTCTTGCACTTTCTTCTGTTCTCGTTTCGGAATAACGATCTCGTCGCTTCTCCCAAATCTGTCTGATTGAGTCACCTAACAATTCGTCACTTGCACCTTCTCGAACGAGTTCTCTCAAGTCTGTTCCTGTCTCTGAAAACAAACACGTATAAAGCTTTCCATCTGCACTGATCCGGGCTCTCGTACACGTTCCACAAAACGTTTCCGTTACTGACGAGATAAATCCTACTTCACTAGCTTGATCTAAATAACGATACCGTTTTGCTACCTCTCCATAGTATTCCTCATCAACCGGAACAACAGGCGAAAACGACTTTACTTGATCGAGCAATTCTTTTTTTGAGACGACTTGATCAAAATTCCAACCGTTCGTTTGACCAACGTCCATAAACTCAATGAAACGTAATGTGACTTGTTCTCGTTTACAAAATTGTGCCATCGGAAGTACTTCATGTTCATTAACACCACGTTGTACAACCATGTTAATCTTCACGCCGAGTCCTGCTTCTTTTGCCGCTTTAATTCCTCGAATGACAGCGTTCGGTGACGTTTTTCTTCCACTCATCAACTGGAACGTCTCAATGGATAACGCATCAAAGCTAATGTTCACCCGTTCCAAACCGGCAGCTTTTAACTCTTTCGCTAACTTCGGTAACATCACACCATTTGTCGTTAACGCAAGATCATTGATTCCTTTGATTTGTTTAAGGCGCTCTATAAGAGATGCAACCCCTTTACGTAACAGCGGTTCGCCACCTGTAATTCGAAGCTTGGTCACGCCTAGCTTCGCAAATTGATCTGCAATCCGAACGATTTCATCAAACGACAACAACTGCTCTTCATTCATAAATACATAATCTGGTCCAAAAATTTCTTTAGGCATGCAATAGGAGCATCGAAAATTGCACCGATCCATAATCGAGATGCGCAAATCTTTCAACGGTCGAAGAAACTGATCATTAACGGGATTGGCTGCCACTTTACGACTCCTTTCACGTTCATTTACTATAGAAGTAGCAAATGATGTACAATTTGTATTATTCTAACATACAGAAGGCGAGGGAAGACAAGCATATGCATCATAAACATGACCACACCTCTTCATCTGTCGCCATTCTCACATTAAGTGATACGCGGAATCTGACTGAAGACAAAAGCGGTACAAAAATTGAACAACTACTTTCACCCCTTCATACAATCGTTGATCGCAAGCTCATAAAAGATGATCCTCTTCATCTACAAGCTGTCTTAACAGACTGGATTCAAGACGACCGAATTTCAATCATTATTACGACAGGTGGAACCGGTATAAGTGAACGTGATACTACGTATTCAATTGTTGAACAACTGATCGAAACACCGATGCACGGCTTCGGTGAACTCTTTCGCATAAAAAGTTATGAAGAAATTGGAGCGCGGGCCATGCTTAGCAATGCAATTGCTGGGACGGTTAATCAAACGGCGATTTTTTCTCTTCCAGGATCTGTTCACGCCGTAACGCTTGCGATGACCGAATTAATTCTACCAACAATCAATCATGTGAGCAGGGAGCTTATAAAATGACGATTGCTGGACTCATTATGGCGGGCGGTCGCTCAACACGTTATGGGAAACAAAAACTGTTTGAATTTCATGAAAACGAAGCGCTTTGGATGAAGAGTGTTCATGCGCTACAAAAAGCCAACACTCACGACATTTACGTGCTAACGAACAACAACTTGAATGAACATTTTTTAACACACGATGTACATGTACTCATTGACCAGTCCCCACATGCTGGGCCGATGCACGCTTTACACGGTGCGATGAGTGCTCTGCATGAAGACTTCGAATGGTTTCAAGTGTTGGCTGGTGATTTGCCTACGGTTACCCCTCAACTACTAATCGAATTACAAAACCATTTACGTACAAATCCGGACTATGATTGTTTACTTCCAATAAACAATGGGAAATTGCAACCGTTACACGGGCTTTATCACCGTAATTGCTTACGAGCACTTCAACATCAATCAAGTAAAGATGCTTCGATGCGGACGTTAATTGAACGTGTAAACACGAAAACCATTAATTTTTCAAATAAACATGACTTTATCAATATTAATTACGAACACGATTGGAAAGGAGTCGGACGATGAGTTTCTCTCACTTTAATAAAGACGGACGTGCACGGATGGTGAATGTTCAAGAAAAACCGAGAACCGCGAGAAAAGCTGTAGCTCAATCAAAGATTCGCTTATCAAACGCTCTCTACACAGCCATTCACGATCAATCTCTTCAAAAGGGTGATCCCCTGTCTGTTGCACAAGTAGCCGGTGTTATGGCAGCGAAAAAAACACCTGACTGGATTCCAATGTGCCATCCTATTATGATTCAAGGAACAGACATTGATTTTCGTTTTGAGGAAGACGAAAGCGACCATCTTTTAGTCATCACCGCCACTGTGACTGTAGAAGCAAATACTGGTGTTGAGATGGAAGCGCTAACTGCTGTTAGTGCAGCAGCACTGACGTTTTACGATATGTGCAAAACGATTGATAAAGGGATGATCATAGAAGAAACGTTATTGCTTACAAAAACCGGAGGAAAGAATGGAGATTTTCATCACCCGAGGACACAATCATACGACTAGGAGGAAATCAGATGCTTCGACATGATGAATGGCTCAACGATGAAATTAAAAAGTTATGTAGGCTACCTGAACAACGATTAGAAACCCCAATACAACAAGGCAAATGGTCAATTAAACAAACGGTTGGTCATATGTTCTATTGGGATCACTACATTCTAAACGAAATCATTCCTAATATCGCTCATGGAGCGACGATTCAAGCATTCCCAAATCATGATTTGTTCAATGAAAAAGCAACCGAAAAAAGTAACCGCTATGCTGCCAAAGAAATGCTCCAAACGTTTCTAAAACAACGAAGACAATTATTAGCAGCCTATGAAAAGTATCCTAAAACCATTGAATTTACGATTGAACAGGAACGAGGAACGTTGACTGCCAACGCGCTTCGAACTTTATTTGAAGAACATGATGTACATCATATAAAAGAAATGAACTCATTTATCGACAACACAAAAGGCGATTGATTGCTCAATCGCCTCCGTGTGCTTCTATGAATTTACTCGATCCTTACGACTTCTAAAAATCCAGCTGTTGTAATAAAAAATCTTCGTCGGCATTCCACCAAGCTGAATTAACCGCTTCGCTGCATGCTTCATTTCCATATTGCCTTGCACTTTACCGTCTGATAAATAGATGGCGTATAACCCACGCTTAATCATGCGGTGAAATTCTTCATCCGGCAGACCACGTAAATTTTCTTCGGCTTTTCGATCTAAGAAGTGGAAGCGCTCCACCATTTCATCTTCGCTCTCATAATACGCAGCAAAGTTCATTTCTTGTTCTTGGAAGTCTTCTTCTTGATCAATAAAATAATCAAGCATAATGTGAACACCTTGCATCCACGGGAAATAACCTTCTTTAATTTGCTTTGACTCTTCCTTCGTACGAGGCAATGCTGCAGCGTATGCTGCTAAGCAATATAGCGCTAATGTAGAAGCGACCGCCGTAGAAAATTCATACCAACGAAGCTCAGGGAATTTGTCTTTATGCTCTTCAAAAAATGCCTTTAATAGCCCTTCACGCTCATGTTCAGGCACATGCTTATACACTTGGAAGTCAACGTAATACTGAGCAACTTCTTTCATGTCTTCTTGCATTTCCACAAATCCCGGGAACGTCTGAACCGTTTCCTGACACGTTTTTACGAGTTCGTGTAAATACCCACCATCGTCATAACCACCACGCACACGGTAGTAGTCTTTTAGCTCTGCGCCAGGCGTTAGGCCATCTAATAGTGCATCGTGTAATGCCCGAAAATCTTCCGGGTCTTGTGATTCACTTTTATCACAAAGGGTATCTAAGTAATCACAGATCGTTTGATACGCACAAAGGAATCGAATAAATGCTTCTTTGTTTCCTCCTGCAAGCATTGCAAGCACACTGCCACCTTCACAGTGGAAGTCTTTATCATCAATCGTCCAAACCGCTTGTTTACTTAGTTGTTGGTCTGGCATTTGTGTTGCGCGTGCTTTCCAATGTTCAAGTTGACGATGAACTTCTGGAATCGTCTCTTTGTATGTCCGTAAAAGAATCGTCCACGGCTTTTTTGGCACCTGAAAATTCATAACTTCCTCCTAAATACTTCTCAATTAAAGTCTTCCCAATCGTTGCCACATAAAATACAACATAAAGCGAAACACGTCTTCACGTTCTGGTTCATTAAATAGCTCATGATACAAGCCACGCCATTCCCTCATGGAACGGTCTTCAATTCGCAGTCGATTAAACCATTCATGTGAAGCGGTCTTTTCAACTAGGTAATCTTCTCCAGCTTGCAAAAGCAATAGCGATACATTTGGAAATTCATATGCATGATCCAAACTTGTCTTCATCGCTTTTTGCATCTCTTGATACCAACGTACCGATACCGTATGTACGAAAAGCTCATCTTTATGAAAATCAGATCGCACGTCTTCATTCCTCGTTGCGTGATCGGTTTTAATTCCGCTTTTCACACTAAACGTCGGAACGATTCGATGAATCCCTTTTGCCACCGCTGTTAATGCTTTATTCGGAGGATCGTACAGTGAGAGACACGGCGACGATAATACAACACCGCGAACCGGTAATTGTTTCTCCATCATCGTGCGAATGACTGATAAGCCTCCCATACTATGACCAAATAAAAAGACCGGCAATTCATACGTTACCGCTTCTTTATACCAATGGTGAACCGCGTCAATGTATTGCTCAAAATGATCAATATGCCCTCGTTTTCCTCGCGTTCTCCCAAAACCTGGAAGGTCACCTGCAATCACGTGGAAATGTTCGCGATTTAATCGCTCTATTAGCCACGTATAACGACCATAATGTTCTCCAGCTCCGTGTACAATGACAAAAACACCGATCGCTTGTTCTGCTTCCCAAATCCGCATGTTTCATTCACTCCTATGTCGTCATTGCCAACATTTATTCTTCTATTACACCATATGTCGCTATTTTTTTCATCTATTGTGGGATAATCACGCAGATCCAACTAAAAGTTTCGTTCTTATTAGGCTTTTTTGGTACACTGGAAATGAATTGAAAGGAGTTTTACACCTATGAGCGTTTACCCTTATAAAGACATACATCCAACGATTGATTCAACCGTTTTTCTAGCTGAAGGTGCGATCGTCACTGGAGACGTCGTTATTGGTGAGGAGTCAACATTGTGGTACCACACCGTGATCCGAGGAGATGTTGATCGAACAATCATCGGCAAACGAGTAAACATCCAAGATCAATCAATGATCCATCAAAGTCCGGGCAACCCGGTAATCATTGAAGATGATGTATCGGTAGGACACCAAGCGATGTTACACGGCTGTACGATAAAAAAAAACGCGCTCATCGGTATGAAAGCGACTGTTCTTGATGGTGCTGAAATTGGAGAAGAGGCGTTCATTGGCGCTGGAGCTCTCGTAACTCCTGGAACGAAAATCCCTCCACGCACACTTGCACTAGGAAGTCCTGCCCGCGTCGTACGTGAGTTAACTGAAGAAGATCAACGCGAACTCTCACGGATTAGGGATGAATATGTTGAACGGGGAAAGATATACAAACAGCAACAACAACAAAGGAGCGATGAATCATGACCGAATTCCAACAAAACCTTGAAAACTACGCAGATTTAGCTCTTAAAGTAGGTGTGAATTTACAAAAAGGACAAACGCTTTACGTCAGGACACCCACGTATGCTGCGCCATTTGTTCACGCTCTCACAAAGCGCGCTTACGAACTTGGCTCACACAACGTGCATATCGAATGGAATGATGAAGAAGCAACTCGTCTTAAATTCCAATATGCGGACGAAGAAGCGTTCAAAACCTATCCACAATGGAAAGCTGACCCACTTGTTGAAGCAGCAAAAGAAGACGCTGCATTTCTTTCAATCACTGGTGGCAATCCCGACTTATTAAAAGAAGCCAACCCTGAACATGTCGCCATGCAACAAAAAGCAGGTGGACAAGCGAATGAAACGTTTAGAAGCTATATTCAGTCAGACAAAGTAAGTTGGTCGATTGTTGCTGTTCCATCTGCAGCATGGGCAAAGAAAGTGTACCCGAACGAAAGTGATGAACAAGCGGTTTCAAAGCTTTGGAATGACATCTTCCAAGCGACACGCATGCATGAAGACGATGTAGTTGAAGCTTGGCAAAATCACCTAGCCGTACTTGACGAAAAACGCGAAAAGCTTAACAACAAGAAGTTCCACGCCTTACACTATAAAGCAAACGGCACTGACTTAACGATTGAACTACCAGAAACACACATCTGGGCGTCAGGCGGAAGTACAAGTAAAGCGGGCGTAGATTTTGTTGCCAACATCCCGACTGAAGAAGTGTTTACTGCTGCTAAGAAACACGGAGTGAACGGTACCGTCACGAGTACAAAGCCACTCAACTACGGTGGCACATTAATTACCGACTTTACTTTAACGTTTAAAGACGGCAAGATTGTCGATTTCAAAGCCGCTCAAGGTGAAGCAACATTAAAGGGCATTTTAGAAGGCGATGAAGGTTCAAAATACATCGGTGAAGTAGCATTAGTTCCTCACCGTTCGCCAATTTCTGATATGGATTTAATCTTTTATAACACGCTTTTTGACGAGAATGCTTCAAACCACTTAGCCATCGGTAGTGCATACGCCTTTAACATTGAAGGTGGCAAAGAAATGAACAAAGAAGAACTCGAAGCAAATGGCATTAACCAAAGCATCACTCACGTAGATTTTATGATGGGCGCTGCAGATATGGACATCGATGGGATCCATGCAGATGGAACTCGCGAAGCGGTGTTCCGTAACGGAGAATGGGCAATCTAATACAGATCATCGAGAAAACCCTGGTTCAGAGAACCAGGGTTTTCTTCTCTATGTTGGACATTTGAACAGTCCAGTCTTATATGGGGTGATTTTGATCAATTCAGTATCAAATAAACATACAAATGTTTATGCGGCGATTTCGAGCGCGTGAAGTGTCAGAAACACCTACGGGGTGTAGCGCTGTCTCGTATCATTAAACCGCTCCTGCGAAGTTACTCATTTTACTTTCGCACTTGTTTCCAATAAAAAATCGCAAGCTGTGTGCGGTCTCTTAATTCTAATTTATCTAAGATTACCGAGAGTGTATTTCTCACCGTACCAACACTTAAAAAGAGCAAATCGGCAATCTCTTGGTTGGACAACCCTTTTGCAATCGCTTCGACAATGTCATTTTCTCTTTTGGTTAATTGATCAACATGCTGATACTGTTCGGTTGGACTCACAATTTCCTTTAGCACATCCGCATCGAGAACTGAACTTCCTGCTGCAAGCGTACGAATCTGTTGTGCCATATCATCAATTGAGGAGGATTTTAAGACGTATCCTTTTGCCCCTGCGTTTAGCGCAAGACGAATGTTCTGCTCATCCTTAAACGTTGTCAGCATCATAATTCGAATTTGTGGCCACGTTTCACTCACTCGTTTTGTGCATTCAATTCCATCCATCACAGGCATGCGAATATCCATAAGAATGACATCAGGTTGATGTTTTTCGCAAAGACGCAGAGCCTCCTCACCATTTGCAGCTACACCTATAACCGTAAAGTCTGTTTCCTTTTCTAATAACAATGTTAAGCTTTGCCTGACGAGGGGATCGTCGTCAACGATAACTAACTTCATCTTCCATCCTCCTCAAGTGGTAATACACATACAACTTGATAACCGTTCACAGCATTAACGGTTACGCTGCCACCATTCGCTCGGGCACGGACTTTTAAGTTCCGAATGCCGCTACCTTCTCCTAGATGCTTTGATCCAGTCCCATTGTCTTGTATGCTTAACCTCACTAAATACATCGTTACATCAAGATTAACGTTTACTTCAGTTGCGTCACTGTGCCTTGCCACGTTCGTTAACGCTTCTTTTAAACAAGGTTCTAATAGTCCCCAATAATGAGCAGGAACAAGCTGCATATCTCCTGAACATTGAAAAGAAACTGGTGTGTGAATAAATTCTTTGGCAATATGCTCGAGCACATCAACACCGATTCTGGCAACTGGCGTCATATCATGGACAGTGTCACGGAGCATTGCTGTACTACGAGCTACCCGAAGCTTCACTTCATTCAACATCACTTCTGCTTCTTTTCCTTCTAATTGCTCGTAAGCTTCTAAAGCAAGGTTTGCTCCAGTTAGATCATGACCAACGTGATCATGAAGATCTCGCGCAATCCGATTGCGTTCAGACACTTCTGCTAGTTGGGCCGCTTTGCGACTAGACTGCAACAACTCTTCTTTCACATTTTCAAGTGCATGGCGAGCGTGACGTTCCCGGTCCGCTTCAGTTATGTATCGTTCACGTTGTTTACTCGAACTTGCGTCCCACACACCAAAAACACCTGCTTGGAAAAGTAACCATAATAAAACGATTGAATAAAGCTCAAACAGTGTAAGAAGTAAAATCACAATAATGAGGAAGCGATATTTTTGACGAGACATCATTTCATATACAGGTAACGCTAAGCCGTATGCACTACTACTCCAAAACGGAATAAATAGAAAGCATAAGAGTAGGTCAATGATGATCATCCAACTCGGCAGACGAAAACGCCACCGTAAGCAGACGATGATGGCGAGGGAAATTACAAATAAGAAACTAACAAGGGGGGGATCTTGGTACATCCATAGTGCAATTAAAAACACGATGTTCATAAATCGCCATACATTCACCATATGATCACCTCTTTAAACTTACTATAAGTGTTAAAAACCCTCCGCTCAAGAGCTGAAGGGCAACACGTAAACCTCTAACTAATTCTTCGTATGCTTCCTATGATTAAAAAGAACAATGCATATAGCAGTAAAACACCATTAATGAACAAGAAATCTCCACGATCTTCACCTAAAACGATCCATTCTATACCTTCTGAGAGCCAATACGTTGGAAAGATCACAGCAATTCTTTGAAAAGCTTCAGGCATCATCTCCATAGGGAAAAGAATTCCACCGAGCAAAGCCATCAAGACGATCACTGCCATAAATATTAGAAATGATGATTCTTTACTTCTATATAATGAGTTCCAAGCGAGACTAATTGAAATGGATGTGAACGTAAAGACAATATAAAGAATCGCCAAGTTCCAAGGCCCATATAATTCATGACCGTACACGTGCCCACCTATGATGACGATGACAGTTTGGATCACCATAATGACCGAAAATGCGAGCAAGTTTTGCCACAAGTAGTTAAAGTGTGAAATTGGCGCTGCGGCAAGTCGTTTAACAACCCCTTTTTGACGATCTTCAATCATAATACCCGTAAGGCGAATGCTAACAAAAAGTAGTAGAACACCAAAATATTGATAACCGAGAGGAAGCAGTGGCCAACCCTCTTGCGCTAAAGGTAGAAAAATCGCAGCGATTGGAAATAGTGTCAGAAACAATACGTTCGTTTTATCACGTAGTATTCGTTTGAGTGCAAATATAAATATTGTCATGGCATACGTCTCCGTCCGGTCAGAAGTAACAATCCAAAAGCTATTATAATGAGCACACTAAGCAGTACTGCATTCAACCAACCGTCTGAAAGCCCCCCGCTTCTCACTTGATCAATCGTCGTATACGCAAGCATAAGCGGGTTCACATAGTCATTGAACATGTTGATCAAAGCATTGTCTGGCATCGGAAAGAACATCCCCGCCAGTAAAATCATCCCAACACCGTACACTTCACTTAATCGCTCAGCGATTTTAAAGTTGTTTACTGAAAAAGTGAATACGAGACAAATGATGCTGGATAAAGACGACATGAGCGTAATGACGAGTAATGCCCACATGAAATTACCCCAGTTCACATCAAAGATCAAGGCCGTATAAGCGATTAATATAGTCCCTAACACAATCGAGTAAACGATGCCCGCAAGCATTATCGTAAATCCATATAACCTCGTATTCATCGGTAATGAAAGCAAGCGATCCTTTCTTTCCGCAAAGAGGTCTTGATGAACGTAATTCATGGTGATCGCACCGCCGAACAGTTGAAATCCGAGAACTAAAAGGACAACGGTTTCATCTCTAATCGGTGTACCAGTAAGCCCTTCCGCTTCTCCTAGAATAATTGAAAAGACTGTAATTAAAATAATTGGAACGACAAGCAACAAAAGCATCGTAATAAAATCACGACTCATTCTAATTCCAATGAACCGAATCGTAGCTAGTTCTTTCATGAAGGATCATCCTCTCCATCACGAAGTTGTTTGCCTGTAAGTGTTAGAAAAACGTCTTCTAAATTCGGCTTTTCTGCTTGAATTCCGACGACACCACTCGTTTCTTTCACGATAGAAAGTGCTCGATCAAGGTTACCTGCACCCGCATTTGAAATGATTTGCACGACTGATCCGCTCACTTGTACTTGCTTAACACCTTCCAAGCCTCGTAAACGCTCGATTGGTATTGTTGACACATCGTTTACATCAATGAAGATTTTCTCTTCATGCTGAATGTTTTTAATTAATTCATCCACAGTACCTTCTGAAATCACCTGTCCTTGATCAACGATGACAACCCGTGTAGCAATCGATTGAACCTCTTCCATATAATGCGTCGTGTATAAGATGGTCGTGCCTTGTTCTTTTAGCTTTCTGACCGCGTCTAGAATATGATTTCTTGATTGCGGATCAATGCCAACGGTTGGCTCATCCATAATTAGAAGCTTCGGACGATGGGTAAGAGCACAAGCAATGTTCAATCTTCGCTTCATCCCACCTGAGAATTTGTTTGGCGATTGCTTTGCCTTTGACGATAGTCCAACGAACTCAAGCGCTTCTTTGACCCGTTGCTTCTTCTCTTCACCCTTCAAACCGTATACGCCTGCAAAAAACTCTAAGTTTTCTTTCGCCGTTAATTCCTCAAATACGGTAATCTCTTGCGTAACGAGACCCATTTTCTTTTTATTTTCATGGTGAAATACCGCTCCCTCTTCCCCGAATAGTTGAATCACGCCTTTATCAAAAGGAATAATCCCCATTAAACATTGAATGAGCGTCGTTTTCCCTGCACCGTTCGGTCCTAGCAAACCGAGAATTTCCCCTTCATGAATATCTAAATCAACATAATCAAGAGCAATTTGATCTTTATACCGCTTCACGATGCCTTTGATTGATGCAATTGTCATTCTTTTCACCATCCCAATTAGATTACCTTTAGTATGTAGCGTTCTTAGATGAATAAGTAGTGACATCTGTCATTAGATTATTGTCATGGCAACGTGAAAGGACAACCTATACTCCACAACAAAAAAAGCCTTGTCATAATGACAAGGCTTCTACATCGTCTAGATGTTTGCTGCTCTTTTGAGTTGGTCTGCTTTATCCGTACGTTCCCATGGTAAATCAACATCTGTACGGCCGAAATGTCCGTAAGCTGCGGTTTGCTTGTAAATCGGAGTACGTAAGTCGAGCATTTTAATAATACCTGCAGGTCTCAAGTCAAAATGACCTTCAACGAGCGTAAGCAGTTCACTTTCACTTACTTTACCCGTACCAAACGTGTTAATTGAAATAGAGACAGGCTTTGCAACCCCAATCGCATAAGCCAATTGAACTTCACATTTCTCTGCAAGTCCAGCGGCTACGAGGTTCTTCGCAACGTAGCGTGCGGCATAGGAACCCGAACGGTCAACTTTTGTTGGATCCTTTCCTGAGAACGCGCCTCCACCGTGACGAGCAAATCCGCCGTACGTATCAACAATAATCTTTCGTCCAGTTAATCCTGCATCCCCTTGAGGTCCACCAATCACGAAGCGTCCTGTCGGATTAATAAAGAACTTCGTTTTTTCGTCGACCCACTTTTCTGGGACAATCGGATCAATCACATGCTTTTGCAAATCACGCTCAATTTGCTCTAGTGTTGCTTCTGGATGATGCTGTGTTGAGATAACAATCGTATCGATTCGTACTGGTTTGTCATCTTCATCATACTCAATTGTCACTTGTGTTTTACCATCAGGTCGTAAGTAATCTAATGTGCCGTCTTTACGGACCTTTGCTAATTGACGGGCAAGTCGGTGTGACAATGAAATTGGCATAGGCATATATTCTTTCGTTTCATTGTCCGCATAACCAAACATTAACCCTTGATCGCCAGCTCCGATCTCTTCGATTTCTTTGTCGGTCATTGCCCCTTCGCGAGCTTCGAGTGCTGCGTTAACACCTTGAGCAATATCAGGAGATTGCTCATCAATCGCGGTAAGAATCGAGCACGTTTCAGCATCTAAGCCATACTTCGCTCTCGTGTAGCCGATTTCAGTTAACGTTTCACGAACGATCTTTTGAATATCGACGTATGTCGTTGTAGTAATTTCACCAGTTACTAAGATCATCCCAGTATTGGCTACTGTTTCGCATGCCACCCTTGCGTTTGGATCATGTCGTAAAATTTCATCTAAGATTGCATCGGACACTTGATCACAAATCTTGTCTGGATGGCCTTCTGTTACAGATTCTGACGTAAAAAGGCGACGCCCATTTGCTTCCATGATTCTCCTCCTTATGAAACACTGTATTACTTTATATGTTTGAAGTGCCCTAGAGTGCGTGTATCGACTCAAAACACTTCATTTCCCTTTATGGCAAGAACCATAAAGAATATAAGGGCGAGTTGTATCGTATGATTTCATGAAAAAAAGCCCCTTCACCGATGAGGGAAGGGGCATTACCTTTCACCTTTCGCCTCTTATCTTGCAAAACAGATGATGTTTTGCCAGGTTGGCACCTTATCTGTATGACTACAGATGGTTGCTGGGTTTCACAGGGCCTGTCCCTCCACCTTCTCCTGATAAAAGCCTACCAAGTAAATATAACGGCAAACGCAAAGAATTGCAAATCTCGACAAGGGATTAATCGAATCGTAGAATTTTCTGTTCTATTGACTAAGAATTGTCGATTTTGCATTGATCATGATTGCAATGTTGCCCAATGATTGGCCGATTTTCGGCAATCTTCCTATATAACCCTTTGCCAATCACGTTAAATGGTCTCATGTTTATGATGCGCATCGGGTACTTTAATAATGCGTGTTCTTCCAGTAGCCTAATAACGCCATCAAAACCACGATACACGTACGTCGAATTGATTAAAACATGCATTTCTTTCGTTAAATCAGTCGATTGAACAAACGGATATTGTTGTTCTAACTCAGGTTCATGCAGATCCACCCATTTAACATGGTTAAACTGGTCGTAGGTTTGGATCACACGCTTTGTTTTTTGACAAATCGTACATTTTTGATCATAAAAGACGACACATGAGTCCATAGTTGATCACACCTTTTTTATAAAATCCACGTTAAACATGACACCTTTGTGAAATCGAAAAATAGTATAGACTATAAATCAAAATGTGTTATACTAATTTCAAATCAATTCAACACTTTCGTTCCGTGATTATTGTGAGAAGGAGTTTTGCTACTATGAGTACCGTATCTTTTGAGTCTGCACTGCAACACTTACTGAATGGAGATCACATTGAAACTGATCTTCCTGAATCGAGATTAGTGGAAAGAGCACTCTCACGAGGCGAAGGTGTACTAACAAAATCTGGCGCATTTGCAGCCACTACAGGTTTGTACACAGGTCGATCACCTAAAGATAAATTCATCGTTGATGAACCGTCTGTACACGATTCCATTGATTGGGGTGTCGTAAACGCTGCGGTTGATAAAGATGTATTCTCTAAACTATATCGTAAAGTGCTTCACTATTTAGGTCAACAGGATGCACTTTTTGTTACAAATGGTTACGCAGGCAAAGACACCGACTATCGTCTTTCTCTTCGCGTAGTGAATGAATTTGCTTGGCACAACCTTTTTGCACGCCAATTATTCATTCGTCCTGAGGAGAATGAACGTCCTGCTGAAGAAGAGAACGGATTTACAATTGTCTCAGCACCAGGATTTAAAGCGGATCCTGAAGTGGACGGCACACGTTCTGAAGCATTTGTTCATATTTCGTTTGAAGAGCGAATCGTATTAATTGGTGGTACTGAGTATGCCGGCGAAATGAAGAAGTCCATCTTCTCTATTATGAACTACTTGTTGCCTGCTCAAAACGTTTTACCAATGCACTGTTCTGCTAACACAGGCAAAGAAGGCGATGTTGCGCTTTTCTTCGGCCTTTCTGGAACAGGGAAAACAACACTTTCTGCAGATCGTACGCGTTTTCTAATCGGAGACGATGAGCACGGTTGGTCTGATAATGGTGTATTTAACATTGAAGGTGGTTGCTACGCTAAAACCATTAACCTTTCAAAAGAAAAAGAACCAGATATTTACGATGCCATTCGCTTTGGCGCAGTGCTCGAGAATGTCGTTGTTGATGAAGAGAGTCGTAAACCAGATTATGATGATGGTTACTACACGGAGAACACACGTGCAGCTTATCCACTTGAGCACATTCAAAATGTACTCCCTCAAGGTGTTGCCGGTCATCCGAATACAATTATTTTCTTAACTGCTGATGCATTTGGTGTATTGCCACCAATTAGCCGTCTAACAAAAGAACAAGCAATGTACCACTTCTTAAGTGGTTATACGAGCAAGCTAGCAGGAACTGAGCGAGGAGTTACTGAACCTGAAGCAACGTTCTCAAGCTGCTTTGGTGCACCGTTCCTACCAAGACATGCATCGGTTTATGCAGAGATGCTCGGTGAGAAGATTGACCAACATGAAGTGAATGTATTCCTTGTCAATACGGGCTGGAATGCAGGTGGTTACGGTTCAAGTGATCGTATTCCATTGAATTATACGCGTGCAATGGTGCAAGCGGCACTTGAAGGTGAATTGACGAACGTTCAAACGAATCAAGACCCGATCTTTGGTCTTCATATTCCGAAGCGTGTACCGGGTGTTCCTGACGAAGTGCTTCAACCGAAGTCAACTTGGGACGATCCTAAAGCCTACGATGAAAAAGCGTCACAGCTTGCGAAGAAGTTCAAAGAGAACTTTGAACGTTTCTCTCACGTTTCAGATGAAATTCGTAACGCTGGACCTACCTTTAAATAAATTACACATGTATAAGAACTTCCAATAATTCATTGGGAGTTCTTTTTTTGTTTTACACACCTCTATACAGGCGATCGCATAAGATATTGCATCTATGGAAGTAGAGGGGACGAATGTACATGAAACGTGCGGGGAAATTCGCTTTGCTGTCTGTACTTAGTGGTTCATTAGTACTTTCAGCTTGTGGGGATGATCAATCAGTAGAAACGTTAGAAGTAGCAGAAGTTACACGTTCGATTTTTTATGCACCGCTTTACGTTGCGGTGGAAGAAGGATTTTTTGAAGAGGAAGGGCTAGACGTCGACATTACGACGACTTGGGGTGGAGATAAAACGATGACTGCACTCCTAGCAGACAGTGCGGATATTGCCCTCGTAGGTGCTGAAACGTCGATTTACGTGCATGCACAAAATCCGATGGATTCAGTCGTAAACTTTGCAGCCTTAACTCAAACTGACGGGACGTTTCTCGTCTCACGTGAACCGATTGACGACTTTAGTTGGGATGATTTAAAAGGGACGACATATTTAGGTCAACGTGCCGGGGGAATGCCGCAAATGGCTGGGGAATTTGCGCTTGCCTCAAACGGCATTGATGTAGATGAAGATGTCGTGTTGGACCAAAGTGTCGACTATGCAAACATCGCTGCAGCATTTGCAGCTGGTACGGGCGACTTTGTTCAATTATTTGAGCCTACTGCAAGTGAATTTGAACGCGAAGGTGTCGGTCATGTTGTCGCTTCATTTGGTGAAGAGTCCGGCATCTTACCGTATACAGGGTTTATTACGAAAGAGAGTACCGTCGAGAATAACGAGGAAGCGCTCGTAAAGTTTAATCGTGCACTATACAAGGCACAACAATTTGTGCAAGAGGAAGATAGTCAAGTCATTGCTTCTTCCATCGAGCCTTACTTTGAAGAAACACCTGACGATTTAATTGCGCAAGTCGTCGATCGGTACCGCGACCAAGATTCCTACGCAATCGATCCGTATATTGATGAAGATGGCTGGGATCACTTGCAAGATATTATGGAAGCTTCAGGTGAATTACCTGCACGTTTTGATTACGAAGACCTCGTAAATACAACCATTACAGATCAAGCGCTTCAACGTTAATGATAAAACGGGGGCTTCTGAGCGTTCTCAGAAGCCCTTTACGATGAGTACCGATAAAAACAAAGGAGGTACCGAATGGCACTGCTAAATCTACGTCACGTAAAAAAACACTTTTTCACACAAGAACATGTCGTTGAGGCAATCCGCGAGATTAACTTTCAAGTAGAAAAAGGTGAATTTGTATCGATCATTGGGCCAAGTGGTTGTGGCAAGACGACTGTCCTTTCAATGATCGCTGGCTTAACCTCACCATCAAGTGGTCAGATTGAATTAAGCGGTTCAAGAGTGACAGAACCTTCCGCTGAGATCGGCTATATGTTGCAGCAAGATTATTTGTTTCCGTGGCTTACCATCGGAAAAAACATGACGATTGGTCTTGATGTAACAAAGATGAAGACAGTTGAAAATAAAGAGTATGCCCTTGATTTGTTAGAGCAAATGGGGCTTTTAGATCGGGTCGATGACATGCCTCATGAACTGTCAGGAGGGATGCGCCAACGAGTCGCACTCGTTCGAACATTAGCTACGAAACCTTCTCTTCTGCTATTAGATGAACCCTTTTCCGCTCTCGACTTTCAAACAAAACTGAAATTAGAAGACCTCATTCACGATACGTTAAAAGCTCAAAAGAAAACGACCGTGCTCGTTACCCATGATATTGGAGAAGCCATTGCCATGAGCGATCGGGTCGTCTTGCTCGGTCATCGACCTTCCTTCGTACAAGAAATTTTTACAATTCCAAATGAACTACGTGAGTTAAAACCTCTACAAGCGAGAAATCATCCGACGTATCAAACATGGTTTCAGAGGATCTGGAAGGAGTTAGAGTCCCTTGAATCAACAAGTTAATTCACAGTTCACAAAACACTTACGAATGAAAAAACGAGAGCGTTGGCAAATTCGGCTTACGCAACTTGCCATTTTGATTGCGTTTTTTGCACTTTGGGAAATTGCGAGTCGGATGCATTGGATTGATCCACTATTATTTAGTTCACCGTCGAGTGTGTATTCTGTTTTTGTTTCTATGATGCAAAGTGGAGCACTTCTCACCCATACGGGTGTCACATTGTTCGAAACGATTATGGGATTCCTCATCGGTACGATTGGCGGTGTGTTAATCGCTGCGATGCTTTGGTGGTCACCCTTTCTTTCTCGCGTGTTAGACCCTTACCTTGTTATCTTAAATGCCATGCCTAAGGTTGCTCTTGGTCCGATCCTCATTGTAAGCTTTGGTCCAAACATGAGCTCAGTCATCGCTATGGGTGTTCTTATTTCAATTATCGTTACAACCCTTGTCATCTATAGTGCATTTAAGGAAACCGATGCAAACTTAGTCAAAGTGGTTGATACGTTTGGTGCATCAAAAACGCAACGTTTTCGCTACGTGATTTTCCCAGCATCCTACCCTGCCATTCTCTCAGCATTAAAAGTTAACGTTGGTCTCGCTTGGGTCGGTGTAATCGTTGGGGAGTACCTTGTGTCTAATCAAGGTCTTGGTTATATGATTATTTATGGATTCCAAGTCTTTAACTTTAATATGGTCATGTTAAGCTTAGTCGTTGTCGCCATACTTGCCACATTAATGTATCAAGGGGTCGCACTTCTCGAAAAACAGATGACAAAACAACGAAAACAATAAAAGGTCGCACTTAGAAAGTGCCGACCTTTTTCTTTCGTTCTAATTCATCCCATTGTTCGTTCGTCATCGGATACGTATGTTTGACTTGGAAGACGAGCAAAAATGAAATAACCGTGAGAAGTGTAACGAAACCAATGGCAACAATCGCACCGAGAATATCAGGTGGTATGGAAGTAGCCATCGGCTGTCCCTCAGTTACAGCCGCCGTTGTTGTCATCATCGTTACGATTAACGCCGTACCAATCGACGCAGTCATCTGTCGAATCGTATTCGTTACTGCTGCCCCGTGTGGGATTAGCTTAGGTGGTAATTGGTTTAGACCCGCTGTATTGACTGGCATCATCACCATCGAAAACCCAAACATCCGAATCGCAAACATCGTCGCAATGAACGTGAGAGAGGTTGTCGTATCAATAAACATTAACATTGCGGTCGAGATAGACATAAGTATTAGTCCTGGGATCGCAAGTGCCCTTGCACCAATCCGGTCGAAAATTCGACCTGTAATCGGCGCTAGAAAACCTGAAATAAGTGCCCCTGGTAAGATGACAAGACCTGCTTCCATCGCTGTAAATCCACGCATATTTTGTAAATACAGTGGAATAATCGTCTCTAATCCAATTAACCCTAAAAACCCAATTGCACAGATGATTGAGGTAATTGTAAAGATACGTAGTTTGAGTACGCGCAGTTCTAGCATCGGATGTTCCATTCGCAGTTGTCGCAACACGAAGAAGAGCAACGTGACAATCCCGACGAGTAACACAGCTATCGTAATTGGGCTACTCCAACCATTATTACCTGCACTCGTGAAACCGTATAACAGCCCACCGAACCCGACTGTCGATAACAGGATTGAAATGGGGTCCACTTTTCTATCTTTTTTCTCCGTCACATTACGCATCGTAAAATACGCCATCACGAGCATGATGATCGTCAGTGGCAACACGCCCCAGAATAAAAAGCGCCATTCATAATTCGAAGTTATCCAACCTGAAACTGTTGGACCAATTGCTGGGGCAAAGGAAATCACAAGGCCAATATACCCCATTGCTGCTCCCCTTTTTTCAATAGGGAAAATAAGTAAAAAAACCGTCTGCATGAGCGGCAGCATAACCCCTGCACCGATGGATTGAATCACCCTTGCAGTCATTAACGAAGGAAAATTCGTCGCTAGTCCCCCTACAAGTGTACCGAACATAAATACAATCATCGCTGTCAAAAATAATTGCCTTGTCGTAAACTTCTCAATTAAAAAAGCAGTAATTGGAATCATAATTCCATTTACTAACATAAAAATCGTCGTTAACCACTGTGCGGTATTCGCTGTAATATCCATTTCGTTCATAATTGGAGGAATGGCTGTAATCATCAACGTTTGGTTAAGCACCGCAATAAAAGAACCAGCAATTAACAACGATGCAATGAGAACACGACTATAAGGTTCCGTCTTCTCCATAGTAAGGCTCCTCGCTGAAAATCCGAAATGATGTAAGACTAATTGAAAATTATACGCCTCTTTTACTATTTCGGCAATCGAATTATTTGCTTTTTACTACGTCACTTTTGTTGAAGATTGGGCACTTTTACATGGCTATTCTTATACATAATCAGAATATGAACAGAAAAAAACCAGCAAACATCGTTACGTTTACTGGTCTAATCTGCGTAAGCAATATCGGAGTACATCATCTTTCATGATAAAACTATACGAACGGTCAGTTCGGATCGTATCGGGGAGTTGCTGCTTTAAGACTGGACCATCGGTTTCCAAATAGGTGGCTTTTTTCTCGATTGTCGCAACCTCAGCGAAGTAAATGTTTTTAATGACGGTTTCTGTTTTTCCCTTTACTTCATATTGCCCAACATATTCCAAGTTATGAATACGAGCCCCTGTCTCTTCCCATACTTCACGTACAGCAGCCATTTCAGGCAGTTCACCTTCTTCGACTTTTCCACCTGGAAACTCTAGTCCTCGGTCTGAATGCTTCGTTAAGAGCCATTGATCTTTGAACTTACAAATCACCCAAACGTGTTTTGGTTCAATTGAGAAAGGCTCCCGCTCAAAAGATAGCTTCACAGCGTTATCATAGTAATCTTGGAAGTCATACATGTTGATTATCCCTTTTCTTAATATTTAATGAGAAATAGGTCGAGTCATAATGACTTCGACCTACTCTGTTAACGGCTAAGTGGCGAACCTTTTTCTCGGTACTGTTCATATAACGAGCGCGCCATTTGTTGTGACCAACTCGCGTTATCCGCTTTTCGATTGCGAAATTCCTCGATTAACTGATCTCCTGTATAACCATCAGCGATGAGTGAATCTAAAATGTAGTTAAACACATCTTCTTTCTTCATCGCCATCTTGCTATCAATTAAAATGGCAAAACCATTTTCTAACGGGCGAGTGGAGCGAACACGACCAACCATCGTTGCAGGATCATTATTTTCATGTGAAATGATAACTTCCATCATGACGTCCGTTTCATTGTTCAATAAGTCTTCAAACAACGTTTTTGCCGTCTCATCTACAACAGCTTCAACGAGCCACCAACCTTCCTCTTCGCGGTTAATGACAAGTCCTTCTCTCATGTTAATCCGTTCTTCCTCAGGTTCAACGTCTTTTTCTAATAATAGTCGTAAACCTTTGAGACGAAATGTCTTCACATTTATCACTTCCGTTACTGAATTGGTCATCATGATGAACTGGTTCTTTTATTGCTCGTGTTTGGTCAAGCCATTGCAAAAATTGTACTTCTTCTTCAGTGAGTGCTCGCTTTAATTCGACTTCAAACTCTTCGGACAGTGTTGGAACAAACTTTTGTGCATTCATGTAGAATCGTCCCCTTTTACCGAATTCTATGCAAGTCCCATTTATCCTCATATTCACATGTTCTCGTTATAACAAATCAATTCGTTCTTCCTCTATAGTCTATTGAGCTATTTCGATAAACATGCTAGATTTCCTTTTTTTTATAACCTTTTGTTGTATTACTAAGGTTGTTGTAGACGGTCATACGCTTGTTTCAAGCGATTTAATCCTTCTTCGACATGGCTCCTCGGGCAAGCAAGGTTCATTCGTGCGAATCCAGATCCAGGTTTTCCAAACGTATGCCCATCGTTCAATGCAAGTCTCGCTTCTTCTCTTAACCATTGCTGTAGCGCTTGGTCATCCATCCCTAATTGTCTAAAGTCCATCCAGAGTAAGTACGTCGCATCTGGATCAACAAAGTCAATCTTTGGCATTTCTTCTTTCAATCGTTTTTCTGCGTAATCAATATTGTCCCGAACGTACGCTAATAGATTCGTAAGCCACGGCTCTCCTTCACGATAAGCCGCTTCAGCCGCTGCTGAAGAGTATGGATTACCAATTCCAGTGAAGTTCTGGCGCATACTAAGTTCTAGCTTCTGTTGAAGTTCACGTTGATTGGAGATGACATAAGACAATTGCAATGCTGCTAAATTAAACGTTTTACTCGGTGCCATACACGTTGCGACTTGAAGATCAGTAGCTGCTTCTAATGAAGCAAACGGTACATGATTCCCTCGGAACGTAATATCACTATGAATTTCATCTGACACAATAATCACGTCATATTGTTTCGCGAGAACAGCAATTTTCGTTAATTCTTCTTTGTTCCACATTCTTCCACCTGGGTTATGAGGATTACAAAGAATGAGCATCTTCGCACCTGACTTCATCTTCTCTTCAAGATCATTAAAGTCAATCTCATACGTGCCATTACGCTCAACTAGATCATTCTCAAGTAATGTGCGACGGTTCGTGTTGACGAGCGCAAAAAACGGATAATAGACAGGTGGTTGGACGATAATTCCGTCACCTTCTTCTGTAAGAACACTTATAAGCTGATGAATTGCAGGCACGACACCTGGCGTAAAAGTAATATCCTCTTGTTCAATGGTCCACTCAAACCGCTTGTCCATCCACTCAACGATCGCTTCTCGTAAAGAAGCTGGAGGAAAATGATAACCAAATACACCGTGTTCAGTTACATTGTGTAAAGCCTTTTGCACGACTTCCGGAACTTTAAAGTCCATATCAGCGACCCACATCGGCCATAAGTCATCGGATTTATATCGCTCTTTGAGCGCGTCCCATTTCATCGAATTCGTTTGTTTACGATCAATAATCTCATCAAAGTTCAACGTGTTGTCAACTCCTTGTCCTACTTTCCTACATTGTACTGTACCTTTATTGATTCAGCAAAGACGAGAATTATAGTCGTCAACCGTCCACATAGAAAATTCAGTGGGGGATAGCTCACATCAATGTGGGGTTTTTCATTGATTTTCTCTAAATATAGGGTGAAAAACCTCATCATAAACGAGTTTAAGATGGGGTTTTTGGGCTCGATGCTTAATCCTTTTACAATAGAAAAAACGAGGAAGTTACGCCTCGTTTTCTCATCATTTAATCTTTGTGGCGAATCATTCGAATGATTTCACCAGGGGTCACATTCTTACCGGACATGAGCATTGCCGTGCGGTAGACCTTACCCGCCGCGTTCATCATTAGCCATACGAAGACGACTAACACGAGTATTGAAATGACAATTTCTAAGACTGGCAGTTCATCAAGCATGACAATTCGAACGATCATCGCAGCAGACGCACTGAACGGGAAGTAACTTGCAACGATTGAGACAATGCCATTTGGATCAGATATGAACACCCATACGAGTGCAAATGGTAAAAATGGTAACATCATCATCATCCCTGTTAAGTTGCTCGCTGTACTTGCGTCTTCCATCGTAGCTCCTAGTGCGACATACATGGATGCAAACAGCAGATAACCGAGGACGGCATACAGCAGATACAATAACGTGATTGGCGTAAACAAGTGTTCAATAATCGTAAAGTCGCTAAAGATTTCAGCGAACGGAATAACAAGCAATAACCAGACGGCGACTTGGGCCATCCCAACGACAAAGTACCCTAAAATCTTTCCTTGCATTAATTGATTAGCACTGACGGAGGAAAGTAATGTTTCCGCCATTTTGTCTTTCTTCTCTTGCATTGAGCTGTTTAATGTCATCATACCGGTCATGATAATGCTTAATAAAACGATCCCAGCAAACGCTGCAGGAATGATATCTTCTAACCATTCATTCCCATCACCACTGCTACTGATCGTTTGAACAGGAACTGAGGTAGATAAAACGAGTTCACGTTCTGCTTGCTCGACTCCCACTTGTTCAAGTTGAGTGCTTTGTAATAACTGTTCAACTTCAGTTCGAATCACCATCGTAGGACTTGTGTATTCTTCTGAAACGACAAGGGTTGCATTCGTTGGGTCTTCAATATGTACGTATGCAATCGCTTCTACTGCCGCGCGTTCTTCAAGTTCTGAGACAGGACCGTCAAATAATTCATAGTGAGCAACCTCAGCCTCAACTAAAGCAATATCTTGGAAAGACTCAACAGCTTCTTCGTCTCCTGTAACATAGACTGGAATTTCATGATCCGCTGAAGAGCCCTCACCCACCTCAGTCATATCTGGTTCGTCATTCCCACCTACAAGTGACCCTATAAAAAGGAAAAATAGAAAGATTGCTGGTGTCACGAATGTCGAGATAATAAATGTTTTGTTTTGCAAGTTACGCTTGATTTCCCATTTGGCGACTTTTAGTTTTTTGTTTCTCATGAACCTTCTCCTTTCGCAATGGAGACAAAGATATCGTGCAGTGATTTTCGATCAATATGAAGTTCATCCCAGTGTAAATCATCTGGGAAACTACGGATATACGATAATGGATGAACATCTTGATGGAAGTGAATTGTCGTCTGATTTCCTTCTACTTCAACTCTCTCCACTCGCTCATCTTCATTAAATGGATACGTAGTGTCTGTGTTCACTAGGACGCATTTATAATTGGAAAATTGCTCTTTGATGTTATTGACCGTATCATAAACAACCTTCTCGCCTTTATGAATGAGGAAAATTTCATCACATAATCGTTCAACGATGTTCATTTGGTGTGCAGATAACAAAATTGCTGTACCGTTGTCCGCTAACGCTTGAATCTCTTCTTTAAATACGTCTTGGCTAACTGGATCCAGTCCTGAAAACGGCTCATCTAAAATGAGGAATTCAGGTTCATGAATAATTGCACCGATGAACTGAACTTTCTGAGCCATCCCTTTAGAAAGCTCTTCAATCTTTGACTTCTCGTGACCTTCCAAACCGAAGCGAACGAGTAAATCAAGCGCCCGTTGTTTGGCTTTCTCTTTGTCATAATCTTTGAGGTCAGCCAAATAAAGAATAACGTCCATTACTTTTTCATTCTTATACAACCCACGCTCTTCAGGTAAAAAACCGATACGCGAGCGTGGAATTTTTTCATGACTATCAAGATGATAGATCACTTCACCAGAATCAGGAATCATTATTCCCATTAACATCCGAATCATCGTCGACTTACCAGCTCCGTTTGGTCCAAGAATCCCTGTGATTTTGCCTCGGCTGACAGAAAGTGATAAATCGTTTACTGCCTTTTTCGTGCGAAAGCTTTTTTTGACGTTTTTTATGTCTACGACGACTTCATTCATGCGCTCACCCCAGTTTTTAATATGTGCGGAATCGATTCATGTAACTTTAGGCTTTGACTTTTAATAATCATAACACCTCGTTCTGAGAGCCACGCTTTTGTTGCTTCTGCATCTTGAGTGATGATTTCTTGTGTACGTGTGCTACTAACAGATACAACGCCTGGTGCTTGACTAATTCCTTCCACACGTTCTTCAATCCAAATCCGTTGCCAACGCCGTTGGAGCTCATCTTTTTCCACACGTTCACTCAACGTTCCGTCATGTAAAATAGAAATATAATCAGCTAGACGTTGAACCTCATCTGCAATATGTGTGGCAAGCACAATCGCATGCTCGTCACTTGCTTCCATATGTTGAAGTAGTAATCGGTCAAGAATCTGTTGTCCTTCCATATCAAGGCCCGTGTATGGTTCATCTAACATGAGCAACGGAGTATCTCTAGATAACTGCAATGCAAGAATTGATTTTTGTTTCATACCGATGGACATTCTTTGTAGATGTTTGTTCATTGGTAGATTGAATTGCTTTACGAGCGTTTGAAAGCGATCTTCGCGCCACAGAGAGTCATGTGTCTTGTGTAACTTATGAAGAATTCTTAATGAGAACGCTTCTAACTCTGTTATCGTTTGTGGGATATACGAGAACTGCTCTTTTCCTTTTAATGACGAAACCGGATGACCATTTATTGTAATTGATCCTTTACCAGGATAATCCCCTGACATCGCCTCGAACAACGTCGTTTTTCCTGCACCGTTGTTTCCAATGATTGCATGTACGGTTCCACGCTCAACGTCTAAATTGATTGATTCTAACTGACTTTCGCCCATTCTTCTCGTTAGTCCTCTCACTTTAAGCATCGTATTCCTCCTTAATGATCTTTAAGAACAGTTCTTTTACCTCAGGTTCTGAATACTCATGTTGCTTTGCAATTTGTACGGCGCGCTTTGCAGCATCATGGACCGTTTTAAACTTTTGTGTTGATTTTTCTTTCGTATCAACTTGTTGCACAAACGTTCCCTTCCCTCGTACGGTTTTAATGTAGCCTCGTTGTTCTAAATTCTGATACGCCCGTCTCGTCGTAATCACACTACAACCGAGTTGAGAAGCAAGTGCACGAATGGAAGGCAAAGCGGTTTCTGCCAGCAGATGCTCCGACACGATTAACGTCATGATCTGCTCTTCAATCTGATGATAGATCGGTTCTTGGCGTTCTTCATTAATTTCAATCGGTAACGACATCTGCTCCCTCCTTTTCGTGAATCTTTCTAAATCCGATGATCAAAACCAATCCGATGACGATGAATTCGAACAAAAGACTACTCAAAATCGTAACGAATGGATTCGTTGCAACTGAATCAGTAATAAAAAAGTAAAAGTAAGAACCTTGTTGCATAAACGTAAAGGAACCAAACCCAACATATAGCACAACGATAATCATCAAGTAATAAAAGTAGCAGATTCCAAGCGCTCTCGGACCAAAAAGCGGAAAGACCGCTGTAATTGTTGCTACTGAACTCAAGGCTAACCACGTTAGAATAAGCGGTAGAAAGTAATCCATTAAATGAATCTCTTTAAAAACATGAATAACCGTACCAATAAAAGGTGCCACCCACATGAGTAATAACGTAATTATTATATTTGAGACGAAAAGCTGCTTCTCGCTTACGGGAAGTCGCCTCATGTACATTTTTCTCGTGATTCCCATTCCGACTGTAAACGAAGGAAATATGACGAGAGGAGCGACGATGAATAAGAACTCAAAAGAATACGCGCGCAATGAAAATGAGTCTGCATTTCCCTCAGAAAGGATTGAAAAGGTTATACCGTAAGCCATATACCAAATCATCGTCGTTGCCCAACCCCAAGGTAAAATTGATGTAATACTTGATTTCATCAAGAAAAGTGTTGTTTTCATTCGTCAACACCTCGCTTTCTTAATTCTCTAACCCCACACTTTAATACAATCACAATAATTAACGTACTGAAAAGTGTAGCAAATCCAATCGCTAAGAACGGCTCACTACTAGCAAATGTCGCAGTTGCTTGCAATGATGACACGGTCGTACCGGTAAAGGAGTAAACGATCAATTGAACGAGTCCATAAGCAATTAAGAACACAAATTGCTGAACGTATCCCTTTTTCCATGTGCCCTTATAGTACTTCTGAAAACTTTTTTCAGAGCCTTCATTCAAGACGATCGCAATTGAACTTAACGCAATACTAAACCAGATCAGAACAAACGCCACGTGTTGAAGTGTCCCAAAGTCAAGTTGCCGATTATTTGTAAACCAAACGATTACAGAGAATAGCAACACAGCTAGAATCATTACCCGGGCAATATTTGCAACAACACGGCTATAAAAGAGCTTTCGCTCTAAAATCGGGAGCCGTCTCGTATATCGATACAACGACGTTTGAATCAGTCCTGTTTGTTCATTTGTTTTATAGCTTGAATTAGATAATGTCATGATTGCTGAGTAGAAAACGATCATAAGCAAGAAAATCACATCGAAACCGATCGGTAAATCCTCTTGTAATACAGAAATGGATACACCTACTACCGGCACCAAAATACTAAACAAGATGATACTTAAAACTGAAATGTGCCTCATCTCAAACCATGCTAGCTGCCAGACTTGCTTCATCATCGATCACCCCATTTATACTGTTCTTGTGTTTATATCTATATATACAGTATAACACTACTAATGATTACACAAGTCTATTTTCAAACATTTTCTAATTATAAGTTCTTAAACCATAAAAAAACCACTCAACATGTAAGTTGAGTGGCCTTAATCTTTCATTAAAAGATCATCATACCGGCGATTGCACCGTTCATTAGGTTTGCAAGAATTGCTGCCAAAAGGGCACGAGGACCGTACTTCGCAATGTCACCACGACGACTCGGAACGAGTGCTCCAAGACCACCAATTAGAATGGCAACGGTTCCAATGTTAGCGAAACCACACAATGCAAATGTTGCGATGGCAATAATACGCGGATCTGTAATTGCACCACTTGCAATAGCTTCATTTAGAGTACCAAATGCAATAAATTCGTTGAGGATTGTCTTTTCACCGATCATTTGTCCAATAAGTGGTGCTTGTTCCCAAGGTACACCAATTAAGAAAGCAAATGGAGCAAATACATATCCCATAATGAGTTCTAACGTTAAACCTTCATTAAATATTCCAAGACCAATATTAACAAGACCGACGAGGGATACGAACGCAAGAACCATCGCACCAATGTTAAGTGCTAGTTTTAATCCGTCTGTCGTTCCTTTTGCTGCTGCATCAACGACGTTTGTGACGTCTGAATCACGCTCTAGGTTGATTTTTTCATTCGTTTCAGGCGTCTCAGTTTCTGGGATAACGATCTTTGCCATGACAATTCCAGCAGGAGCTGCCATAAAGCTTGCTACAATTAAGTACCCTGGATCTGTTCCCATTGAAACGAGCCCCGCTAAAACGGAACCTGCTACAGTACCTAAACCAACCGTCATAACCGTAAACAACTCTGAACGAGTCATATTCGCTAAGTACGGCTTGATTGATAATGGTGATTCTGTAATTCCAACAAAAATATTCGCTGTCGCTGCCACTGATTCTGCTCGACTAAGTCCAAGCACTTTAGAAACAACAAGTCCTAATGTATTAACGACTAACGGCATAAAACCGATATACCAAAGAATACCCATGAATGCTGCGAAGAAAATAATGACAGATAGTACGTTAATAAAGAAGACATGTCCACCGACAGTCTGCTCTAAACCACCAAACAAGAAGGCAATTCCTTCATTGGCTGCGCCAAGCATCCCGACGACAACTCCACTAATCCATTGAAGAGCCTCTTGACCTCCTGTCCAACTTAAAAAGATCGCACCTGTAAGTATTTGGATCGCTAATGCGCCAAGTACTGTGCGGAAATTAATCGCTTTCTTTTCAAGAGATAATAAGTATGCGAGGCCCATTAAAACGATAATTGCCCCAAGCCCCCAAAGAATATTAATTAAAATATCCATTGCAGTACCTCCCCATAGTTATATTACATCCGATTCGTTCCCAAACCACTATTAACAGTATCATCGAAAGTTGTCGACCGCAATATATTATGGATAATTCCTTAATTAACTATGTCAGATTTTGTACGAATACGATAAAAAATGTCATTCGATTTCACTTATCGTGACGTTCGCTCTTCAGCAAGCATAACGATGTCTCTTTCCGTTTGCGTCTCTGGATACACACTTGGAACAGGTGTAGACTTGCCCGATTGATCAATAGCAACCATCGTTACAAACGACGTTGTTGTCGTTTTTACTTCTTGCGTTAACGGATTCTCGACACTTACATGGACATAAATGAGCATTGAAGATCTTCCTGTAGATGCGACCCATGCTTCAACGTTAACAATCTCACCTTTTTGAACAGATGCATGGAAATCAACGCTATCAACAGAAGCTGTCACGACAATTTCACTAGAATGTCGCATTGCACAGATGGCAGCGGCTTCGTCGATATATGCCAATATGTTGCCACCAAATATCGTGTTCAAATGGTTCGTATCTTGCGGACTAACGAGGTGGGTTTGTAGCGTATGAGAATGCCCCATTGCTCTTGATGTTGGTTTACTCATCGTTCATATTCATCCTTACTTTTTCCTCTAGTATATCTCGGTTAGGTTTATTAGTTCTAGTAAAAACTTCCAACATGTTATACTAGGTATAATTAATTATAGAAGAAAGGGAGTTTTATGCATGTCCTATTTCCGATATGCTTCCTTATTATCATTCCTTATAATCCTAGTTGCATGCACAGATCGTGAAGAACAAGATACAGAAATTCCTGATGAAAGTGAAGATGCTGAAGAAACCGTCGAACATGACGAGCAAGCTGTCGAGATTCTAACTGAGGCAATCTCGTTTTACGATGATCTGAGTGGACTTTATGTTGAACGGGAGCACGTCATCGATGTGGAAGATGGCGGGCGACAAGCATTAGAATATGAATGGATGTATACTCTTGAAGACGACGAGCCACAACAGTTCCGCCATGAAGTGCACCACTTTGATCAGCTAAACCAAGAGGAAAACGAAGAAACTACTGTCCAAGTAACGTTTACGAGTTTAGAACAAGATGGTTATATCGTTGAATATACGAGCGATACAAACGAAGGATTTACATACCCTAATCGTCAATCAAGAGACACGTACGTGCCCGTTCCAATGTATGAGCATGCGCTAGAACATGCGGAGCTTTCGTATGGTGGCGAAGAGGAAATCGGAGATTATAACACGCACCACATTATCGTCACTGAAGACCAACACCGTACCCATTATTGGTTCGACCAAGAAACGTTTTTCGAAGTTCAATCACAATATGAATACAATGCTGAAAATGAATCCGATGACGAAGTACAGAACTTAAATGACGGTAGACGCGTCGTTGAGTATTCGATCGATCCTGAATTTGATGAATCGTTATTTGAAGTGCCAAGTGATGTAACCATCGAACAACAAGAAGAATAACGTAACGAAAGGGCTGCAATGGAGATTGCAGCCCTTTCGATGAATCAGCACCTTTTATTTTAGCGTGTCTCTTGTCCAACATACGGTGTGATGTCTACATTTAAGTTGTCCGCAAGGGTCTTTCCTAATTGTTCATCTGCTCGATACATGTTGCAAATGAGCTTCAAGACCACTTGTTCGTTCTTCACTTGACTCCACTCTTCGGTTAACGTACGAATAATTTGCTGTTGCTTCTCTGCATCAAAACCGCGATATAGTTCACCTGGTTGACGGAAGTCATCGGCTTTTTCGGTTTTATTACGTCCAGCAACGGCGTTGTCAGGCAATGGTTCATCAAATTCTACTTGCTCATCTGACTCTTGAAGTCCCTCTTCACTCGGCTCATAGTTTACTGAACTTGTTGGTTGGAACTTCGGATTTGCCATTACACCGTTTTCAGTGTTATTGTTCGTTTGTGCAAATGGACAGTTAATCGGCAATTGTAAATAATTCGCACCAATTCGGTAACGCTGTGTATCAGAATAAGAAAAAATCCGACCTTGTAACATTTTATCTTCTGAAGTTTGAATACCAGGAACGAGAACGCCAGGGTTAAACCCAACTTGCTCAGTTTCAGAGAATACGTTCTCAGGGTTTTTATTCAAGATCATCGTACCGACATGCTCATAAGGAAAATCTTTCTCTGGCCAATCTTTGGTCGCATCTAAAGGATCAAAATAAAACGAATCCAAATCGGCTGGATCAAGGCGTTGAATGTATAATTCCCATTCTGGGTAGTCGCCATTTTCAATATGCTCGTATAAATCACGAGTCGCATGGTTAAATTCTTCTCCTTGAATCTCTTTCACTTCATCTGGTGACAACCCTTCAATGCCTGCTTTTGGGACCCAACGATACTTTACATACGTCGTATTCCCATGAGCATTAATCCACTTGAATGCGTGAACACTCGAACCACGAAGATGGCGATACGAACGTGGAATTCCTTCATCATTAAAGAGGTGAAGTTGCATGTTCGTAGACTCAGGGCTATTCGCCATAAAATCCCAATAGCGATTGGGATCTTGAAGATTCGTAGTAGGATCTGGCTTTAACGAGTGAATGACATCCGGAAACTTAATAGAATCTCGGATAAAGAACACTGGCAAATTGTTTCCTACGAAATCATAGTTTCCTTCTTCTGTATAAAATTTAATTGAAAATCCACGAGGATCTCGCAACGTCTCTGGAGAATGATGACCGTGAATAACTGTGGAAAATCTAGCAAATACAGGCGTTTCTTGACCTTCTTCTTGTAGAAAATGCGCTTTTGTGTAGCGTTTCTGGCTTTTCTTTGTAACAAACACGCCATGCGCACCGGCCCCACGTGCATGAACGACACGCTCAGGTACTCTCTCGCGGTCAAAATGGGCAAGCTTTTCTACTAGATGATAGTCTTCAAGTAACGTAGGTCCTCGACTACCGGCAGTTCTTGAGTTTTGATTATCGCTAACAGGTACACCTTGATTTGTTGTTAAACGTTTTGACAAATTAATCCCCTCCATGCATCTATCATGCTATGTTTATGGCAGGCACCGCTTAGGTGTCCACATAAGTTAGTATAAAGAACGAGATACCCTTTATTTTTTTTTATAAAACGTTTTAACGGATTGTTTTTTGAAAATGTCACACCTTCCTTGTATAAGAGGAAACGTAAAGTGTTATGATGGTGAAAACTAATAGATTTATTCCTAAGAGGTGAGAGGTTTTGGCTAAAAATCGTAAGCAAACAAAAACGAACAAAGCCCCAATGAAATTTCTCGTAGCAATTACAGCATTACTCGTCGTTGTCATGGGGGCCTTACTTTTCGTCGTTAATAGTGATGGAGGCAGCAATTCGGCAAATGTTCACGAAGGGGCTCCACCAGTTGATGAACAACCGACATATGGGGATGAAAATGCGACAGTCTCTGTCATTGAGTTTGGAGACTACAAATGTCCGGCATGTGGAACTTGGGACCGCGATATATTCCCAGAGCTTCAAGCAGACTATCTCGACTCTGGTGACGTTTCTTATTCCTATGTGAATTACCTAGGTTTTCGTGAAGAATCATTAGTGTCTTCTCTAGCTAGCCACAAAGTTCATAATGATGCGAGCGATGAAGAATTTTGGGATTTCCACCATGAACTCATGCAAACCGCTGGTGTACAAGGTTCAACAATCGGCATCGATGAAGTGCTTGCAATAGCGGAAGGAACAGCGCCTAGCGTTGATCAAGATGAACTCCGTGAATCCATCGAACAACAAGAATATATGTCCGAGATTGAGCGAGAGCATGAGATGATTGAAGAGTTTGATGTGACAGGCACACCGACAATCTTTATAAATGACGTTGAAGTTAGTGATCCGTTTGATTACGATGCAATCTCAGAAATTATTGACGAACAATTAGAGAATGCGTCATGACTAGATCTTCAATTTTCCTTTATGTTGCTTGGGTGATCTCACTCATCGCAACAGGAGGGAGCCTGTTTTATAGCATCGGCTTAGGGTTTGTTCCTTGTGATATGTGTTGGTACCAACGCATCGCAATGTATCCGCTAGCGATTATTCTCGGTATCGCAACGTTCCGATCAGACTTTAACATCCGATGGTACGCATTGCCGTTTAGTATTATTGGAGCGGTCATGGCTGCGTATCATTATGCTTTACAAAAGATTCCTGGTTTTGGGAGTGTAACCCCTTGTCAATCCGGAGTTCCTTGTAACGCTGAATATATGAACGTACTTGGATTTATTACGATTCCGTTCCAAGCACTCGTTGCTTTTCTTTTAATTACTGTATTATTATTTTTAGCAAAACCGAAACACAACTAGAAAGGTAGGGGGCACATTTGGCTCAACAACTTATAAAGGCATTCGTCATCACGTCCGCCTTGTTCGTACTTGCAAGTTGCGGAAATTCAGTTCAAGACGAGCCGTCCCCAGCTGATTCGACCGATGAGATTGATGAAGTTGAAGAACCAACACCTGAAGCAAGCGCCGAAACCGATCCGTGGTCAATCGACGCAGAGCATTTCACGCAAACAGAGACGGTTGATGGACAAGAAGTCATTCAAAACCCAGATAACGTAGCCGTCCTCGTTAATTATGAGTACGCATTACCCGAAGGATATGAACCAGAAGACCTCGTCGTCCCAGACGTTACGTTTTCTTTTGACGAAGATGTCGAAAAGCGCTACTTACGAGAACCTGCAGCGATAGCACTTGAATCCTTATTTGAAGCTGCGGTTGAAGACGATATTCACCTTTTTGCAGTGTCAGGATACCGTTCTTACGATCGTCAAGATGCCATCTTCTCAAACGCCGCAGCAGAACGAGGAGAAGACATCGCAAGTGAAACGATTGCTTATCCCGGAAACAGCGAACATCAAACCGGCCTAGCCATGGACGTGTCTAGTGAAAGCAATAATTTCTTACTCAGCGAAGCTTTTGGAGATACCCCTGAAGGGCAATGGGTAGAAGAAAATGCACACAAGCACGGATATATTATCCGCTACGAAGAACATAAAGTTGATGTAACAGGCATTAGCTATGAACCGTGGCACCTTCGTTATGTCGGCGAAGAAATCGCTACAATGATGGTTGAGCACGACTTAACATTAGAAGAGTTTTTCGAAAAAGCAACCGCAATCTAAATTCGACAGCTCCCCCTCCAAAGTAGGCTTTGGAGGGGGTTTTTCGTTGAAAAGACGAGAAAAACTTGGTTCTGTAATTGTGTTTTTTACTCTTACTGCTGAATGAGAAGCTAGGAAGCAGGCTCTTAGGCTCGGCTGTCTACACATTGCGCCCCCGCTTGCTACACCCTTGCCCCCGCTTGCTACACTCCTGCCTCCGCTTGCTACACCCTTGCCCCCGCTTGCTACACTCCTGCCCCGGCTTGCTACACCCTTGCCTCCGCTTGCTACATTCCTGCCTCCGCTTGCTACACCCCTGCCTCCGCTTGCTACACTCCTGCCTCCGCTTGCTACACTCCTGCCTCCGCTTGCTACACTCCTGCCTCCGCTTGCTACACTCCTGCCCCGGCTTGCTACACCCTTGCTCTCGCTTGCTACACTCCTGCCTCCGCTTGCTACACTCCTGCCTCCGCTTGCTACACTCCTGCCTCCGCTTGCTACACTCCTGCCTCCGCTTGCTACACTCTTGCCCCGGCTTGCTACACTCTTGCTCCCGCTTGCTACACTCTTGCCCCGGCTTGCTACAACAATCCACAGATCCAAAATTAAAAGCATCGCTCATATGAACGATGCTTATTAACGACTGCTTATATTTTAAAGTTAACCTAAGTGAGGTGCTCCAACTCATCCCCGCCCTATAAAATAAGATCAAACACAGCCCAGCCAATTGCAGCGATGATGGCTACGAATAATGAACCGAGCACATTTTCTTTCTTTAGCTCTTTATGTTTACTTAAATCAATGAGGGTCCATCCGACAAAAACGGCCGCGCCAAAAAGAATCGCTCCCATAGTACCTCTCCCTTGGACGACTAATGAACGAGACGATTCTCGACTTCCTTTAAGATGAGAACACCGTCTCGGATGTACTTTTGATCGACATACGCATCTTTTTCCTCTGGTGCTGAAAACTGGTTATAGACAGCACTATAAGCGGTGATCCCATCGTGTTCAATTCCTGATTCATATCGATGGGCTAGCAAGAACGGTTGCCCTAATTGTACTTCGGGGTTCCCTGAACCGATTTCACCTTGGATTGCCTTATAAGGAATCCTTAAAAAATGATACGCTTCTCCAGAGTCGTCCATTTGATAATCGATATATCCGTGATCATAATCCCAATTGTCGCTCGTAACAAAGCCTAGTGGGTGTAGTTGTTTTTCTAAGTCGTGCATGTTTAGTGTTAAATCGGTAATGGCTGATCGCAGTTCAATCATGAAGCCGCCTCCTTTTGCCATTACCCTCCCCTAAACGTAGTCCATTTCATGCAAAAAATAAGACGGGAGTTATTCCCACAAACGCTTTTCTAATGTTTGTCGTTCTAATTCGTAACCTGGCTTCCCTAAAAGGGCAAACATGTTGCGTTTATAACTTTCAACACCAGGTTGATCAAATGGATTTACTCCGAGCATATAACCGCTCATCGCACATGCTTTTTCAAAAAAGTAAATGAGCGCACCTAAATGCTTCGCATCTAAGGTATCTAATTCAATTAGACTCGTCGGCACTTGCCCATCAATGTGAGCAAGCATGGCTCCTTGAACTGCTTTTTGATTGATGTCATGCAGCGATTTGCCTGATAAATAATTTAACCCATCCAAATCAGTTGCGTCGCTTGGGACATGTAACGTCTTCGTTTGTGAACGAATATTTAAGACGGTCTCAATCATTGTTCTCTGACCCTCTTGTACATACTGCCCGAGCGAGTGTAAGTCTGTTGTGTATTGAACCGAAGCTGGGAATAGACCTTTTCCGTCTTTTCCTTCACTTTCTCCGTACAATTGCTTCCACCACTCACTTAATTCATGAAGCTTCGGGTGAAACGTTGCTAATAACTCAATTGTTTTTCCCTTTTTGTAGGCCAGAGTACGAAAGGCTGCGTATTGATAAGCCTCATTTTGCTCCAAGTCATTCACGTCAAACTGTTTTTTTGCTTGTTCAGCTCCACGTAACAACTCAAGAATATCGATTCCTGCAACAGCAATCGGTAAAAGTCCTACAGACGTAAGCACAGAATAGCGTCCACCAACATCATCAGGTACGATAAACGTATCATAGCCTTCGGTTTCAGCTAGTTCACGTAAAGCTCCCTTTTTGGCATCGGTCGTTGCAATAATGCGTTTGGATGCACCTTTATCGTAACGCTCTTCCATCCAACGTTTAATAAATCGAAAGGCGATAGCAGGTTCTGTCGTCGTGCCAGATTTTGAAATCACATTCACATAAACACTACGATCTTGAAAAGCTTCAAACATGTCATTAAGGTAATCACCATCAAGATGTTGACCCGCAAACACGACTTCAGGTCCTAAATCGCTTCGTTTAAACGTTGGAGTTAATGCAGAAATAATTGCCTTCGCACCTAAATACGAGCCCCCAATTCCGACAACAATCAGTACATCCGCATTTTCTTTGATTTCATTTGCTTTTTCTTGAACTTGTTCCCACTCATCTTGATTGAGATCAAGAGGTAAGTCGAGCCATCCTAAGTAATTTGCACCGACACCGGTTTGATTGTGAAGTTGCTCGTGAGCAATAGATAGGCTCGGTTTAAGTTGCTCATATTCATGCGACTTAATAAAAGAATCCGCGTATATGTTTGAGAATGTTATCATACGAAAACCTCCTTACTGATGTGGAAACAGTTCCCGCTTAAATCGTACATAACGAAACATCAAATTCATCACCCTATGTATGTACCTTAAGTGCGTACGATAGGAGGTGACGTTTGATGAGCGGTTTACAACGTATTGCACTCATTTTAGTGATTATCGGTGCGATTAACTGGGGTCTTATAGGATTTTTTAGCTTTGACTTAGTGGCAGCAATTTTCGGTGGTCAATCTGCTGCTTTTGCCAGAGTGATTTATGCAATCGTAGGTCTTGCCGGTCTATATAGCTTATCAATTCTCTTCAAGCCTAGTGAAGAGTTAGAGAGAAGCCCTGAGCCAGAAAGACATTAGGGTATCATTAAACTTCTAAAAAAAACCCGGACTGCCGAAAAGCGAGGCGTCGTCCGGGTTTAATTTATTGGGGTTGACAGTTATTTACGTGCTCTTTTGTTGAGGTCAGCGTGGATCTCGTTCGATTGCTTTAACCAATCTTTCAGCTTGTCTTCAAGAGTGTTGAACCCTTGATTCTTGTTGTTGTTGCTACTGAAATTCTTCGGTCCACGGTTGTTATTGTTACGTGGACGTTCGCTCCTTTGCTCAGACCCTTCAGGGGCAGGCTGAGTAGCACGAATGGATAAAGAAATCTTTCCAGAATCGCTATCAACGGACTTGACTTTAACTTTAACTTCTTCACCAACGGAAAGAACTTCGTTAATGTCTTTCACATAACCATGAGCGACTTCAGAAATGTGAACCAAGCCTTGGTTCTTCTCATCTAAGGCAACGAAAGCACCAAACGGCTTAAGACCGGTAATCTTACCTTCAACAATGCTGCCAACTTCGTATTGTGTTACAGACATTCAAACATCCCCTAATCATTTATTAACTCATAAATCATACCATAAGTTCACTAAACAGGCAAAGCGAAGTTAACGGTAAATGTTTCAAATTGCTAAATATAATTAGGAAGTAAGTCGATAAGGGGTATAAATCTAAGCAAGAAAAACCAGTTGACACGTAGAAGTTTTCTGAATTACTGTTAAACGTATCATAAAAAGGAGGTTTCTTACATACATGCAGCGAGATAGTTGGGGTTCAAGAATAGGGTTTGTATTAGCAGCAGCCGGTTCAGCGATCGGCCTCGGTACCGTTTGGCGACTACCCTACGTCGCCGGAGAGCAAGGCGGTGGACTTTTCTTTTTTATCTTTATCATTTTACTTATGACTGTCGGTACGAGTTTACTTCTTGCTGAGTTTGTACTCGGGCGTTCTACAAAAGAAGGCGCCATTGAAGCCTACCGAAAAATTGCACCGAAAGGGCAATGGCATTTAATCGGAATTATCGGGATGGTTGCTTCCTTCCTATTATTATCATTTTATAGTGTTGTTGGAGGTTGGATAACAACCTACTTCGTACGGAGCTTTACAGGGAATGTCACCAATCCACCAGATGGTGATCATGCTGCCCTTTTTGAGCAAATTACTTCGAATCCATGGGAAGTAGGAATTGCACACCTTGCGTTTATGATTATGACCATTCTAGTCGTTCAAATGGGAATCAAGAAAGGCATTGAAAAAGCAAGCATCTATATGATGCCCGCACTTTTTGTTATCTTCTTGATCCTTATGGTCCGTTCATTAACACTCGACGGTGCATATGAAGGTGTCGTTTACTTTTTACAACCTGATTTCTCAGCCTTAACAGGAGATACATTTCTCTTTGCACTCGGGCAAGCTTTTTTCTCATTAAGCTTAGGGGTTTCAGTAATGGTTACTTACAGCTCTTACCTTGATAAAAACGCGAGCCTTCCTTCTTCAGCATGGTCCGTTGTTCTACTCAGTGTATTGATTGCGATCATGGCTGGACTTGCGATATTCCCAGCGCTTTATGCATTTGATATGCCACCTGATCAAGGTCCGATGCTCATCTTTAGCGTCATACCTGCTGTTTTCGGTCAGCTTGCATTTGGGGAAGTATTCTTCTTTCTATTTATGCTCTTAATGCTATTTGCAACGTTAACCTCAGCATTCTCACTGATTGAGATTATCGTAACGCCATTAATTCGTGGCAAAGAGTATTTGAGAAAACGCATGACATGGATTGTCGGCTTACTAATTTTTGCGATGGGGATTCCATCCAATTTATCTTACAGTTTACTTTCGGATACCTATTTCTTCGGTATGATTTTCTTTGATGCTGTTGACTACCTAGTTAGCAATATACTACTTCCACTCGGTGCGTTGCTCATTTCATTATTCGTCGCATATAAGATGAAAAAGCCAGATCTTCGAGAGGAATTACTGCGTGGTAGTAAATTAGGAGACCGATTCTTCTCCATTTGGTTACTCATGATTCGCTTTATCACACCATTTTGTATCATCGTCGTGTTCTTCTATTTAATCTTTGGTTAACTAATTAAAAAACCAACCCTCTTCACTTAAGAAGACGGGTTGGTTTTTGTATGACGTTGAACGAAACGCTCCATCCGTTCTACCGCAGTTTGTAATTGTTTCATTCCCGTAGCATAAGAACAACGTACATGCCCTTCGCCCCCAGCTCCAAACACAGATCCCGGAACGACTGCTACTTTTTCTTCAAGTAAGAGTTTCTCGGCAAATGTCTGATCATCCATTCCCGTTTTTTCAATTGATGGAAACGCATAAAAAGAACCACCTGGCATGTGACAAGGCAAGCCAATTTCATTTAATGAGTTCACGATATAATTTCTGCGACTATAATAACTGTCTACCATCGTTTTCACTTCATCTCCGCCACTTCGAAGCGCTTCTAACGCACCATGTTGTGCTTGTGTTGGTGCGCACATGAGTGAGTATTGATGGATTTTAAGCATAGCTTCGGTAATGTCTTTAGGAGCACAAACAAAACCAAGTCTCCAACCTGTCATCGCAAACGCCTTCGAGAAACCATTAATTAATATCGTACGATCTTTCATATCTTCAATTGATGAGAATGCTGTGTGAGGTTCATCATAGCTTAGTTCAGCGTAAATCTCATCAGAAAATACGAGCAAGTCATGCTTTTGAATGACGTGTGCAACCGCTTCTAGCTCTTCTTTCGTCATGACCGCACCTGTTGGGTTGTTCGGGAATGAAAGAATGATCGCACGGCTACGCTCAGTAATTGCTTCTTCAAGGCGTTCAACCGTTAACTTGAAATTCGTAGAAGAGTCTGTAAGCACAGGAACGGGTGTAGCCCCTGCCAGCGTAATCAAAGGACTATACGACACAAACGAAGGGGTCACGACGAGTACTTCATCACCCGGATCAACTGTTGCGCGCACAGCCAAATCGATCGCTTCACTTGCACCAACTGTTACGATGATCTCTTCATCCGGAGAATATGTTACATCAAAAGCGTCCTCCATATAATCAGAAATCGCCATTCTCAGCTCTAATAATCCCGCATTTGCGGTATAGGCGGTATAACCTTGTTCAAGTGAGGTCATACACGCTTCTCGTACATTCCAAGGTGTCACAAAATCAGGTTCTCCAACACCTAATGAAATGCAGTCCTCCATTGTCGATGCTAATTCAAAAAATTTGCGGATTCCTGATGGCTCAATACTCGTCACCGCTTTGGATAACCTGTGGTTCGTTTGTTTTGCTGTCATACTCATGGTGAAACCACCATTCGACGATCTTTTTCACCTTCACCAAATACGATGCCGTCATGCTTGTACTTTTTCAAACGGAAGTGGGTCGTTGTTGATAGAACAGCATCTAGCGTAGATAATTTATCTGATACAAATCGCGCGACACCTTCCATCGTCTGACCTTCAACCATCACAGATAAATCATACGTTCCTGACATTAAATAAAGCGCACTAACTTCTGGGAATCGTTGAATACGATTAGCAACTTCATCAAACCCTACACCACGTTGTGGCGTGACTTTCACGTCAATCATAGCTGCAACTTGGCTTTCTTGTTCAACTTTGTTCCAGTTAATGACCGCTGCATAACTTAAGATGACATGTTCGTCTTCTAGACGTTTAATCGTTTGAATTACGGTTTCTTCGTCTTCATTTAGCATTTTAGCTAAAACTTCTGTATCAATTCTTCCATTTTGTTCGAGAATACGAAGGAGTCTCGTTTCTTGCTCTTTACTCATTTATAGGTCCCCTTATATACTGAGGTTAGGTTTCGTTTATAATCGTATCTTATCATAGTTATCACATTTTATGTTTGGAGGAAATTATGAATCATTCATCCCCAAGAGTTGCAATGCTAATTATTGATATGATCAATGATTTTTCATTTGAAGAAGGCCAAGACTTAATTGAAAGCGCCTCAAATTTACCAGAGAAAGTTTCTATATTAAAAAAGCAATTAAAATCATATAACGTCCCGATCATTTATGTAAATGACAATTACGGCAGATGGCAGAGCGATTTTAAAGACTTATTCAACCATTGCATGCAACAACAGCAAAACGTTCGGGAGTTTAACGAATTAATAAAACCCGAAGAGGACGATTATTTCGTCCTAAAACCGCAATTCTCCGGGTTCTACGCAACCCCTCTCGATATTTTGTTACGTCAGCTAGACGTACAAACTTTAATACTTTGTGGTGTCGCTGGAAATATGTGTGTACACTTCACAGCTAATGATGCCTATATGAGAGGATATCAGCTTTTCATTCCATCAGACCTGTCAGCATCTCTTACTAAAGAAGAGAATGAACAGGCCATATCCATCATGAAAACCGTTCTAGGCGCGACGACTACCTCTTCAGAGAACTTATCGATCGATTCGTTATTAGAAGATGCTGAGGAATATTACGATCGAACCATTTAGAACAATCCAGAAATAACTCCCTTATCATCTACGTCAATGTTCTCTGCTGCTGGTCGTTTTGGCAACCCGGGCATCGTAAGAATGGCACCCGTTAATACGACAATAAAACGAGAGCCACTATTTAACTTTACGTCACGAACTTGAATGGTGAACTCCGCTGGAGTTCCCTTTAACTGCACGTCATCGCTAAATGAATATTGTGTTTTTGCAATACAAACCGGTAAGTGATCGTATCCTAACTGCTCATATTCACGTAGTTTACTTTTAGCTTTGTTTGAAAGCTGGATGCCACTTCCACGATATACTTTCGTAACAACGGCTTTGATTTTATCTTCTAAGCCATCGTTATCATCATATGTGAACGTAATAGCTGGTTCAGTGACTTCGGCAATATTTACGACCGCGTTAGCAAGCTCAACAACGCCTTTTCCGCCATCTCGCCAGCCGGTAGAACGAATGGCCTCAATACCTTCTTGCTCACATAATGATTGTACGAGGGCAAGTTCTCGTTCTGTGTCGGTTGGGAATTGGTTGATGGAGACGACCGTTGAAATACCATACACTTGTTGCATATTGTTGAAATGTCGTTTTAAATTCGCGAACCCTTTTTCAATGGCATCAAGGTTCTCTTTCGCAAGATCTTCCTTTTTGACACCTCCGTGCATCTTTAACGCTCGTACTGTTGCAACGAGCACCCCTGCTGACGGACGAAGTCCTGACTGCCTACATTTAATGTTCACAAACTTTTCCGCTCCAAGATCCGCACCAAATCCGGCCTCAGTCACTGCATAATCACCAAGTTTTAACGCAGTTTTCGTAGCAACAACCGAATTACAACCGTGGGCAATGTTTGCAAACGGTCCACCGTGAATAATTGCTGGATTGTTCTCAAGTGTTTGAACAAGGTTCGGTTTGAAAGCATCTTTAAGAATCGTAGCAAGTGCTCCTTCTGCTTTAAGGTCACCTGCAGTGATTTCTTCTTTATCGTATGTAAATCCAATCACGATTTCTTTCAGTCGTTTCTTCAGATCCGCTCGATCACTTGCAAGGCATAATATTGCCATAATTTCAGAAGCCACTGTAATGTCAAATCCATCTTCTCTAGGCACACCGTTCGTATTGCCCTGTAAACCACTGACAATGTTGCGAAGTTGACGGTCGTTCATATCTAAACATCGCTTCCAAGTAATGCTCTTAGGATCAATCTTTTGCTCGTTGCCATGATAAATATGATTATCAATGAGCGCTGCAAGAAGATTGTTCGCTGCACCAATGCTGTGTAAATCACCGGTAAAATGAAGATTTATATCTGCCATCGGGACTGCTTGTGAATACCCACCACCGGCTGCTCCACCTTTCATTCCAAAGACTGGACCTAACGACGGTTCACGCAATGCGATGACTGTTTTCTTTCCGAGTTGATTTAATGCATCTCCCAATCCGACTGTTGTTGTTGTTTTTCCTTCCCCTGCTGGAGTTGGCGTAATGGCACTTACGAGTATAAGTTTTCCAAGCTTATCGTTCCTAGAATGATGAAAAAAATCATCTTTTAACTTCGCTTTGTACTTTCCATATAACTCGAGTTGATCTTCCTGTACATTCAAGCGACCTGCCACCTCATCAATCGGCAACATTTTCGCTTGCTGTGCAATTTCTATGTCTGTATTCACCATACGATTACCCCTTCCGTTTGTGTTCCGTCATAAGTATACATGAATGACAAAGCACTCTGAAAGCTCTAAAAACAAACAAATGTGCAAAGAAAAGACGAGCCCTTTGGCCCGCCTCGTTAAAAGACTTGTTCTAGCTCTTTTTTGTCTTGCTTTAGCCAATACGTCATCCACGTTTTAGCGACATCAAGATCGTGTAATTTTGCCTGGCCACACTCTAGCTCAGTCGCTGCGGGTACATAATCGTATTGGAGTCCTCTTGTCATCGTTTTCCCTAAGATGTCGATAATCTCTGTGACTTGTGCAGGACCGTCAACGATTAAATAAAAACCTGTCTGACAACCCATCGGTGACAAATCAATAATTTCAATATGATCGTATGCTTCGGTATACTCACGAATGTGAATTGCAAGCAAATGCTCTAGTGTATGAATTTCAGGTGGGTTTAGATTCGTGACATTTGGCTGTGCAAAGCGAATATCGAACTTATGAACAATGCCATCCGTCCCAATATGCTGAACACCAGCTTGCCTTACGTATGGCGCCTTTACTTTAGTATGATCTAATTCAAAGCTTTCGACTCTAGAAGCCATTACTCATCACTCCAATCATCAATTACACTTAGTTTACGACACGGACAAAACATTTGGCAATCATACAATCTTGCTTGCTATCATCGTGACTTATGAATATTTAGCCGCTATTCTCACCTTCATCTCTTCTAATTGTTGAGGCAAGTCGGCTTCCTTGTCAATTTCACTCATCTCATCTTCTACTAAACTGATTTCAAGGCCAATTGCTCCCATCGTTGAACCTACGACTTGTGCCCAAGCGCCGAAAAGATCTAGCGTATCTCCATCTCCGTCTTCACCACGTAAATTCTTGGCACCTGCAAACACGTGCAACACGTTCCCTATTGATTCAATTGCCACCCCATAAAACTCAAGAATTCCTACTCTCGACCTTTCTAGCGGAAACAAGCCCGACAAAATTAAACTGCCTCCTAAAGCTTGAATTGCATTTCCTTGCATATCAAATCTAGTCATTTGCTCATCATCGACATCTTCACGAAGTAAACCTTGTAAGATCGTCAAGTTTCCGATTGTAAATAGCCCAGCTCCTAACTTTTCTGCGTTGTATTCTTCTATAAGTTCATAAATAATCGCATCTCCAGCTGCTTGTAACGCAACACCGATTTTTTCTAATGATTCACGTAATTCATTTGTTATTGGAAACTTCGGCGTAACCGATGCGGCTTCAAAAACCGTTCCAGTTACAATCATCCATGCGGCAAACACTTCTAGTCTAGACATGGATTAAGGCTCTCCTTTGTACAGTCATTCGCTACAGTAGCCTATGCATTGAAAGCGAATATGTAACAAATGAGCCCTATCGGAAGGTTTCATAATCCATGACAACGTTCCGACATAGCGTAACTTCATCAGTAATAATGCCATCAATGTTGTTCTTTTTTAAACATTTTTGTATGTCCGAACGATTGTTGACTGTCCACACCCAGAGCATTGAACGGTGATTTTTAACGGTGTCAATAAGTTGATCGGTTAGTAAAGAATAGTGGATACACACCACATCGATATGAGCTAGCGGCAAGCGTTTTCTTTGGAAGCGATTGCGTTTACCAATAATCAATCCTGTTTGAATCATTGGATTTATACGTTGTATCGTTTGAATTGCACTGTAATCAAACGACGTAACGATAATATCGTTACTCATACCATTTTGTTCTACAATTCTCACAAAATCCTTTTCAAGCTGTTGCTCTTTTAACTCAAAATTAAGGCGAATTCTCCCTTTGCACAACCTCAACACATCTTCTAACTTTGCCACACCTTGTTTTCTTAATGCAGCATACGTCAAATACTTTACTTTTTTTCCTTCTACCGATTCATCGTGAACACAGACGATTTGTCCATCCACCGTTTTTCGAAGATCCGTTTCAATGTAATCGGCTCCTAACATAATGGCACGTTCAAACGCTGGGAGTGTGTTTTCTTGGATGATTGAACCTTTCGTACTTCCACGGTGGGCAACTACTTTAACCGTCGCTTCAACCAACTGAATCACTCCCTTACCTGTTCCTTATAGCATACGTTAGAAATTCTTAATCAAGAAGAGCATTTCAATGAAATGGCTAGATTATTCTAGCATTTTTCACATAGGAGCACGAACAGCGTCTTTGACTCACTTTATCAGAGTGATGTATTATTTAGATAAGCGAAATAAATTGAACACTCACCAACACTCTGTAAACCAGAGTGCATCTTCACGTGTCTTGCTCTTCTTCTCTCCCTTCATGTCATGTTCTTACTTCTCTTTTACACGTTTGACTTCAATCATAAACGAAGGTGATTATCATCAAAGTTGAAAAACGTAACTTGACTATTATGTGGTTTGCAAACCTATTCGTCGGAGCAAGTATGACGATGGTTTTACCGTTTTTATCATTATATATTGACTCGTTTGGTGGATACACACCAGCTGAAGTACAGAGATGGGCTGGACTAACGTTTGGTGTCTCCTTTTTAGTAGCTTTTCTCGTTTCTCCGTTATGGGGTAGAATTGGAGATCGCTTTGGCAGGAAGAAAATATTGATTGGTACTGGCTTTGGGATCGCAATTAGTGTGTTTTTAATGGGGTATGTCCAATCCGCTGAATCACTGTTTGTTTTACGGGCATTTATGGGGCTTGCGACAGGCTTTATCCCTGCATCAATGGCATTAATCTCCGCTCAAAGTGATAAACGCACGGCTGGTGAAACACTCGGTACCCTTCAAACCGGTACGGTATCTGGTGGTTTACTCGGACCACTCATGGGTGGAATGATTGCCGATACAGTCGGAATGCAATTAACATTTCTTATTACCTCAAGTGTGCTCGTACTTGCGACAATACTCGTCATTGTCGGCGTAAAAGAAGTCATCTACGAAGAAAAAGGTGAAAAGCGCAGACGCTATCACTGGAAAGAAGTTCTTCAACATATTGGAGCCAAGCCTGTTCTCATTATGGTTATGGTCGTTGCAATGCTGATACAACTCGTCAACTTTAGCGTCCAGCCATTGCTTGCATTGTACGTGGATAGTCTGACACAAACGGAGAATCTCGCGTTTTTAGCTGGACTTGCGTTTTCTGTTACAGGGCTTGGGAACTTAGTGGCCACGAGAAAATGGGGGCAGATCGGGGACAGAATCGGTCATGAGAAAATCATGCTCGTGCTGCTATTGTTGTCAGGATTATTCTTCATACCTCAAGCCTTTGTTACCGAACTGTGGCATTTAATTCTACTTCGTTTCTTATTCGGAATTGCAGTCGGTGGATTAATTCCATGTACGACAGCTTACATTCGTCAAGTCTGTCCCATTTCAATGCAAGGCGAAGTACTCGGTTACAACCAAAGCTTCCGCTTTCTCGGAAATGTCATCGGTCCTGTTTCGGGTGGTTTTATTGCCGGGACGTTAGGCATTCCAATGGTGTTCATTATTACAGGAGGGCTATTCTTCGTAGCAGCAATTTGTTTAAAGCTCGTACTCTCACATGAAAATAGTGATAACAAACAGCCAAAATCATCACGGCAAGAAAAAACAGTCTAATCCATTAACCGTTGCAAGATCGAGTTAAACGCTCACCTTGTAGCGGTTATTTTTTTCGCGCCTCTTTCGTTAACCGATTATAAATTTTAGTTGACAATATGAAGTCGACACGCTATAGTTCAAACCATACATAACTAGAGGAGATGGAACTGTGAGAACTTTCGACCTAATCATTATTGCTATGTTCGTTGCACTAATGGCTGTTGCATCTAATATTACGAGTTTCTTTCCATTTCTTGTTATCTTCGGAGTACCGGTGACCTTTCAAACATTTATGGCGATTTTAACTGGAGCTGTACTCGGTAGTAAACGAGGCGCTTGGGCGATGACAATTTATGCCCTTGTTGGTTTACTTGGTGCTCCTGTGTTTACACAGTTCCACGGAGGACCAGGGATGTTTGTTCGTCCAACCTTTGGGTTTATACTGTCTTTTATCGTCGTTGCTTTTATCGTTGGAAAAATCATTGAGCGAAAAGCTGAACCGACCATCAAAACGTATGTTGTTGCTAGCTTTTTCGGGCTACTCGCCAACTACTTGATCGGGACAAACTGGATGTATGGCATTTATATGCTCGGTTTTGGTGCACCTGATGAATTCTCTTACGGACTCGTGTGGCTTTGGATGTTGTTGCCTTTCATAAAAGACGTCCTCTTAACAGTTATGGCGGCTGTCATCGCACACCGACTGCCACAACTCGTAAAGCGACCACTATCATCGCAATATTCATAACGATTCATGATCAATACTTCTTTCTCATGTGTAGGACCTTACGGACTGTGTTATAATATGTAAATGTTCGTATACGGGGTTTTCTTCGATTCGAAGAACGTCCACGCTTTTAGATGAGAAAGGACGTTGAGCTTCATGGAAATCATTTATAATTATCCGCTCTGGATGGCAATCTCAGCCATTATCGTTGCACAGCTTGTCAAAGTCCCGATTGCCTTTATCGCAACGAGAAAAGTGGATTTTTCTTTAATAACAAGCACTGGGGGCATGCCTAGTTCCCATTCAGCCGCTGTCACCGCCCTTGCAACGACGATCGGCCTTGAATACGGTTTTAATTCAACATTCTTTGCACTTTCTGCAATGTTTGCCATCATTGTTATGTATGATGCTACTGGAGTACGTAGACACGCAGGATACCATGCTACGATGTTAAATCAACTAATGAATGATTTTAACAAGTTCATGCATGAAGCGAAGAATTGGCAGCATAAAGAAGAAGTTGAGAAGCGCGAAGAATTGAAAGAACTGCTTGGTCATAAGCCAATTGAGGTTTTTTTCGGAGCACTACTCGGAATTTTGCTCGCAATCTTCGTATACAACTTTTTAGAACCTACCTTATTCTAAGACAAAAGCCAGTACCTACTTAATTGTAGGCACTGGCTTTTTTTATTCATTACACAGGTGGTGTAAAACCATCGACGGCTCGATTTTCTTGGAAAGCTCTAAATTCATCTTCACTCAGTTGACCATTTCCTTCTTGGATAATGTAGACATCTACTTCTTTCTTCCCCCACTCAGCAAATACATCTTCAACAGTGTCATAATACAAATCAATAATTTCTCCTTGAATCGCTGAGCCAGTATCGGCAACAACGCCGTATCCGTATCCTGGAATAAACAACACCGTTCCAATTGGAAACACATCAGGGTCTGCTGCGATCGTTGAATAGACGTCTCTTGAAACCGGTACACCGGAATATGTAAGACCATATGCAGGATGACCAGGTTCTTTACCCGTTGATTCCATACCCGCAGTATAGCCTGTTGCCATGACACGTCGCGTCGGAAATGCATCAAAATTTGCAAATTCTTCAATCTGGGCAACCGCTTCTCTTACGGATGCATTTTCTTTAATCAGTAATCCTTCCGACGATGCTTCTTGAATCACTTGTTCGTGAATTTGCGTATCTAACGTATTCGACTCATACCAATCATTATGCGTTAACCCTGTAAGCTGATTGTACGTTACATAAAGGGCAGCGCTTACGAGTAGTGCGAGAAGTGTTCGTCGCAAAACGGTAGTCGTCAAGTGCATGCTGTCACCTTCTTTCACTTACGACAGCATGCCCAATTCAAGACGTGCTTATGCACGTATCAAAAAAGCATTGCCAACTGGCAATGCTTTATGCTTCCACGATGTATGTTTTTAAAACATCTGATAACCACGAACTCGTAACATGCGAATCGCAACCCCTGCAATAATTGCACCGATAAAACCGGATGCCAAAATAACGATATCCGCAATTCTAAGTGCAGCAAACTCGGCTGGAATAGCTGAGAAGGATTGAATTGGGTTCGTGAAGTATTGCGTAAACGTCGCCGAGTTTACAATCCATACGACGATGATTGGATAAAGAACCGCCATCATCCACGTTGAACGAAGTACCATATTTAAAAGAAAACCAATACCAAAAAACAAAATTAAAAACAACATCATGGAAATGACTAACTGCGGCAAACTCGTAATTCCCATGCCGCTCACCTCCATATCACATTAAGTTTACAAAAGGCGAACACCCTCGTCAATAAACTAAACAATGTTCAAACATTGTCCATATGTTTTTCACGTTGCGACGCATCAAAAATTCATTCGCCCCAAACAAAAAAACTAACCCAGTCGCACCGTTGCAGCTGAGTTAGTTTTCAATACAAATTTTAGAATGGGTTTCTTCCTTTGCTAAGAACTAGAAGCGGTCCGCCTAGCTTCATCAAGTAACGGTTATCACTCATATGCTTCATGAAATATGCAGAACGTCCATAAAGCTTTCTTCCTTTAAGGAATGATACGTTAACAGTACCCATCGCTTCTTTACCACCAAGTGAAGCAAGTGTTCCGAGAATTTCTGGCTTTAAGTTAGACGTTGTGCCTCCACGGATGAGTGCCATCACGTTCTCAGCTGCTACTGCACCTTGTTGCATTGCAATTTGTGCTGTAGGAGGGAATGGACGCTCCGTTTCCTCATTGATGATGAGTGCACAGTCACCAATGATAAAGACGTCTTCTTCACCTGGTGCACGTAAATCAGCGTCTACTTTCACACGACCGCGCATCGCTTCAAAACCAGATTCTTCAATAAGCTTGTTTCCACGAACGCCTGTTGCCCAAATAATCGTGCTTGCAGGGATTTCTTCGCCATCTTTTAAAACAACGAGGTTTTCTTTTACTTCAGCGATTGGCGTGTTGATTTTGAATTCAACACCGCGGTGCTCAAGTAAGTTCATCGCGTACTCAACGAGTTCTGGATCAAACCCAGGAAGTGCACTTGGTGCCGCTTCAATCACGTACATCTTTACTTTTTCACGTGGCACATCATAGTGTTCACAAAGCTTTGGAACTCGCTCGCTTAGTTCTCCAATGAATTCAATCCCTGTAAATCCAGCACCTGCAACGACAAACGTTAAGTCTTCGTCTTTATGAACCGTTTCGTTACGGTATTTACTAAATTGGAATTCAATATGATCTTTAAGTTCACGTACACCATCAATCGTCCACTTATGGTACGCGTGTTCAAAGACACCTTCTACACCAAAGGTTTCAGCAGTTGCACCGACACCGATAATTAAATAATCGTACGCAAGCTCTCCACCTTCTTTTAAGATGACTTTTTTCTCGTCTTTGTTGATTGAAGTTACTGTGTCTTGAACAAAGTTCGCTCTGTTTGAGTTAAGAACCTTATCAATCTCAATACGAGCATCATCGTGATGCATTGTTCCTGCGGCTGGTTCGTGTAACCAAGTTGTTTGATAATGGTACTTGTGCTTGCTCACAAGTGTTACGTGTGCTTCACCTGAACCTAGCTTTTTTTGAAGTTTCGTCGCTGCGATCATTCCGCCATATCCTGCACCAAGAATGACGATTTGTGGTTTCTTTGCCACTTTCCTCACATCTCCAATCTATTAATAAATCCTCGTGTCTAAGTTTGTGATTTCATTCACGTACTCAGACAAAAAAATTAATGTTACTAAACGTTCACAAATGTACACTGTTAATTATAGCTATAGTCCCTCGACATTTCAATATGAAAATGTTTGCTTTATGCAAGCTAAAGTCGAATTTTGTAGCAATAAGAGACACTCAAACGTTTTCAGAGAAACCTAAGCAATGGTATACTATAAAGGTTGTCACAGTTTTATACTACTTGGAGGTGTGAGGTCGTGGAAAACTCTATCGATCTTTACGATATTACAATTATTGGCGGTGGACCGGCAGGTTTATTCGCAGCATTTTATAGCGGGATGAGGCAAGCAAAAGTCAAAGTCATCGAAAGTATGCCTCAACTTGGTGGTCAACTTACTGCTCTTTATCCTGAGAAATACATTTACGATGTCGCTGGCTTTCCAAAGGTTGGTGCGCAAGAACTCATCGATAACTTGCTTGAACAAATGCAAATGTTTGATCAAACGATCGTGTTAGAACAAACAGTTAACACGGTTGATAAGCTTCAAGATGAAACATTCCGCATTGAAACAGATAAAGACGTACATTACTCCAAAACGATTATTATTACTGGCGGTGTTGGTGCGTTTCAACCTCGTAAATTAGCAGTTGAAGAAGCTGAACAATATGAAGCGAGTAACTTGCATTACTTTGTGAACAACTTGAGCGCATTTAAAGGCCGTAACGTGTTGATTTGTGGTGGTGGAGACTCTGCTGTTGACTGGTCTCTTATGCTAGAAAAACAAGCGAACGTAACATTGACTCATCGTCGCGACAAGTTCCGCGCGCATGAACATAGCGTCAATGAATTACACAAATCTGATGTAACCTTACACACACCATATGACATTAAAGAGCTTCGCGGTGACGGACGTCGCATCGAACAAGTCGTGTTGCAAGAAGTTAAAGGCGAACAAGAACAAATTATCGATGTAGACGACGTGATCGTCAACTACGGTTTTGTATCTTCTCTTGGACCGATTAAAAACTGGGGACTAGAAATTACTAAAAACAGCATCCTTGTTAACTCAAGAATGGAAACCAACATCCCTGGTATTTATGCTGCAGGTGATATTACTTCTTATGAAGGAAAAGTTAAGTTAATTGCTTCTGGTTTTGGAGAAGCGCCAACTGCTGTAAGTAATGCAAAAGCTTATATCGATCCAAAAGCAAGACTTCAGCCTGGACACAGTTCACATATGTTTTAAAGGAAAAAGCCTGGGGATTCCAGGCTTTTTTTGCACAAAAAAAATGGAAGCGTATCGCTTCCATTTGATGTTTAGCAATTTTCTGGTGTTCCCTCATTTTGTGCAGTTCTAAATGAGGCGCCACATCCACAGTTAGCAATAGCATTAGGGTTCTCGATCGTGAAACCACCGCCCATCATGTTCTCTTTATAATCGATCACGAGCCCATGAACGATCGGCTTACTTTCCGAATCAACGAGAACATCAATGCCAGACACCTCAAAGAGTGTATCATCTTCTGCTTGATTGGCATCAAAGCCAAGTCCATAAGACAATCCACTACATCCTCCGCCTTTGACACCTACTCGTAATTTCAATGAAGAATTGCCTTCTTCTTCCTTCATTGCAGTAATTCGCGCTGCCGCAGTTTCTGTAATTGTAATCATGACCTCTTCCTCCTTTCGGGTAAATCGAAAAGATTACGTTGTCGTTATTGTAATATGGTATGTCACGAATCGCAAGTTCAGAGAATCGCATGGAGGATTGGTTTTATTCAACGGGCTTAATATGTCGAGACAACAGTAAGCTCCTGATGAGATGCTTTTAACAGTTCTGTATGCATAAGATCGATTTCTTGGCTATATTTCAATACAAGAGGATGATCCATGCCATGCTGTTTTGCCATTTCAATCATTTTCGAGCGTAACTGTTCCAGCTGCTCAACGATTTCCTGTTGATCCTGTTCCATGTTGATCTCCTTTCTTGCTCATGACGAGCATTCATCTCTCTTTAGTAAATCTACTGTTATTCTACTAGAAACTGGATGACCAAGCAAAAAAATCTTAAAACTCTATTGACTTTCAAGTGTTTGTCCGCTTATAGAAGTGTTCCGTCATCTTCCCTTCCCAATAAGATAGGGAAAGCGTATAATAGATGAGGAGAAACATTCCCATTACTTATGTTCGAAATGCATTATACTATATTTTACAACGGAGACCCGTTTTAAAGGAGGATAACGATGGCTACGTTACTACAAGATCCTAAACTTGCAGCCATTAGTGAAAAAGTCAGAAACGGTGAACGATTGACAATTGAAGATGGTCTTTTACTTTACGATACTCCCGATCTACTTTCGGTTGCTCAACTAGCTAATGAAGTAAATGAAAAGAAAAACGGCGATAATGTCTACTTTATTGAGAACATGTACATTAATCCGACGAACGTATGTGAAGCGAGTTGTTCATTCTGTGGCTTCAAACGTAAGCCCGGTGAAGAAGGCGCTTATACGATGGATTCCGATGATTTATTGAAATATGTTAGCGATCGCTGGAACGATAACATTAAAGAATTCCACATCGTTGGTGGTCATAATAATGAAGTTCCATTTGATTATTATTTAGATACGGTTCGCACCTTAAAGAAACATTACCCAGATGTAACAGTTAAAGCATATACTGGTGCTGAGATTGAATTCTTCGCACGTATTGCTGGCCTTTCAATGAAAGAAGTTCTTCAAGAACTAATCAAAGCTGGACTTGACACCCTTCCAGGTGGCGGGGCAGAGATTCTTACTGAGCGTTACCGTGCGAAGATGAGTCCTGAAAAAGCTTCAACGGATGAATGGCTAGAAGCGCATGAAATTGCACACGGTCTCGGCTTAAAGACACATGCTACGATGCTTTACGGTTCCATTGATACGTATGAAGAACGTTTAATTCACATGGATCGCCTTCGTCAATTGCAAGACAAGACGAACGGCTATATGGTATTTATCCCGCTTGCCATGCAACCACGTAAGTTAAATGCTGGACTTACAAGACGAACGTCAGCATTTGATGATATGCGTACAATTGCAATTTCTCGACTTATGCTCGATAACTTCGATCATATTAAAGCGTATTGGATTAATATCGGACCTCAATTAACCCAAATGGCACTAACATTTGGATCAAGCGATATCCACGGTACACTCATTGAAGAGCGAATTTCACACTCTGTAGGGGCGTTAACGTCTCAAGGAATTACGAGAAAAGAGCTCATTCATATGATCAAAGGCGCAAACAAAGTACCAGTAGAGCGAGACACGTTCTACAACGTGATTAAAACGTACTAAATTCAAGAGTGCACGGTCAGAATTCCTGACCGTGCTTTTGATTGCAACTTCAGATCATGGTATGATAATGGGTAGCGTGTTTATGGAGATTATTGTTCCATTAAAATAGAGAGTTTAACGTAATGAAAGGAAGATGACACTTGATTTCATGTCAAAATGTAGGTCTCCGTTACGGAGATAAGAAGTTGTTTCAAGAAGTAAACATTCAATTTAACCCAGGCAACTGTTACGGATTAATCGGCGCAAACGGTGCCGGTAAATCAACGTTTTTAAAGATTCTTTCTGGAGAGATCGAATCTCAAGATGGTCATGTGAGCATGGCTAAAGGTTCTCGTATGGCTGTTCTAAAGCAAGATCACTTTGCTTATGAAGAGTATGAAGTGCTCGAAACCGTCATCATGGGGCATAAAAGGCTCTATGACATTATGAAAGAAAAAGACGCCATCTACATGAAGCCTGACTTCAATGACGAAGATGGGATGCGCGCTGCGGAACTTGAAGGCGAATTTGCTGAGATGAACGGCTATGACGCTGACAACGAAGCGGCTCAAATGCTCAACGGTCTTGGAATCGGTGCTGAGTATCATTATATGAAGATGTCTGAGCTTGAAGGTGGAGAAAAAGTAAAAGTCCTTCTCGCACAAGCACTATTTGGTAGTCCTGACATCCTTTTACTCGATGAGCCGACAAACCACTTGGACATTAAAGCCATCCACTGGTTAGAAGAATTCCTAATGAACTTTGAGAATACAGTCATCGTTGTTTCTCACGACCGTCACTTCCTTAACAAAGTCTGTACACACATTGCAGACATTGATTACGGTAAGATTGAACTTTTCGTTGGAAATTATGATTTCTGGTACGAGTCAAGCCAACTTGCACGTCGTATGGCTAAAGACCAAAACCGTAAAAAAGAAGAACAAATTAAGGAACTACAAGACTTTATTGCACGCTTTAGCGCCAATGCATCGAAGTCCAAACAAGCAACATCCCGTAAGAAAACACTCGATAAAATTGAACTGAATGATATTAAACCGTCGTCACGTAAAACACCTTACGTAGCGTTCAAACCAGACCGTGATATTGGAAATGACCTACTCACAGTTGAGAACTTATCTAAGACGATCGACGGCAAAAAAGTTCTTGATAACATTAGCTTTACACTATCACCAAACGAGAAAGTCGCGTTTGTCGGAAGTCACGAAACGGCTAAAACGACATTGTTCCAAATTCTTGCAGGTGAAATGGAACCAGATGAAGGAACGTACAAATGGGGCGTTACAACGAGCCAATCGTACTTCCCTAAAGATAACAGCGAGTTCTTTGAAGGCGTCGACCTTACCCTTGTAGACTGGTTACGTCAATACTCACCAGAAGACCAAACAGAAAGCTTTATTCGAAGCTTCCTCGGTCGTATGCTTTTCAGTGGTGAAGAAGCACTTAAGAAAGCAAAAGTACTATCCGGGGGCGAGAAAGTTCGTTGTATGCTCTCTAAATTAATGCTTAGTGGTTCAAACGTACTCATCCTTGATGAGCCAACAAACCACTTGGATCTTGAAGCCATTCAAGCCGTGAACCACGCGCTAACAGACTTCAAAGGCTCTGTACTCTTTTCATCACATGACCATCAATTCATTCAAACCGTTGCGGATCGAATTATCGAATTCTCATCTGAAGGTATGATTGATAAGAAGATGTCTTATGACGAATACCTTGCTGAAATGAAATTGATCGGGCAAGTATAATGAATATGCGAGAGGCAATCTTTGGATTGCCTCTTTTTGTATGTACACCAAATTTAGGGTTCTCGACTATATGATCCTCCCAATTTCTTAGTCTATTTTTTCAGCAAGAAGCATGTACTAACTAAGTACACATTCCATTGCAAAAACAAGTCAATAATTACAATCAAATTAAAAATTGTAATTATTATTGTTTATGGATTACATGTGAAGGGTATAGATAAGTAACCCACAATTGGGAATACGAAGGGAGCGATCATCATGAAAATGGTGATGACAGCACTAATCGGTTCGACTTCATTAACCTCAGGATTAGGAATTGCACCAGAAGAAGAACTTACATTTACACATGATACGTTTGAAATGGACGAGAGCCTCATTTATGAACAGCTCATTGACGTTCAAGATAAAACGATGGACGTTGTCATGACGACGAATTATGCAAGACCGTTAGATGAACTTAAAATGATGTATGACGTACCTTTAGCTGAAACGATTCATCATCAATACAACCAAGATGCTTACATTCAAGATTTCAATTGGGATCACTACACCATTGTCGACCAACTCCTCCACAATGACTTCGAAGACATTTATATTTCTACAACTGAAGATCGTGAGCATGTTGTTACTGTTCATACGTCGTCCATTGAAGATGGAGCTGGTAACCGTGCACAATTTATTGAAGAATATGTCTTTACATTTAATGAGGACCTCGAACACTATGTAATTTCTGATATCAACATTGAACAGACATTTTAATCATACAAAAAGTGTCGCAAGCAATGCTTGCGACCTTTTCTTTATGCTTTTATACCTTTTACATCTTCGTATGTCTTACCGTTAGAAACGTACGGCTCTTCGCTACATTGAATATCTAACAACACTGTTTGATTGGCATGAATCGCTTTTTCAAACGCTGATGTGAACTCTTCTTTCTTAGTAACCGTTATACCTAACGCTCCCATTGACTCAGCCATTTTCGCAAAATCGACCTCTCCAAGCTTTGTTGCGACGACTTTGTCTGGATAATGCATCTCTTGATGCATACGGATGGTGCCGTAACTTTGATTGTTGAACAATAGCACGATGATCGGGTAGTCATGTCTAACTGCCGTTTCAATTTCTTGAATCGTCATCATCGCCCCACCATCCCCACAAAACGCAACGACTGGACGGTGCGGCGAGGCGGTTTTAGCACCAACTGCAGCTGGAATCCCGTAACCCATTGCTCCATTTGTCGGTCCGACGAAAGAGAAACGATCTCGAATCACTAATTGGTTGTGCATCCAAGTCGCAAAGTTCCCAGCATCACATGTCACAATGGTGTCTTCTGGTAAAGTTTCATTTAACGTTTGCATCACGTGACTATAAATGCTCGGGTCTTTCTCCTTGTCCATAAGCTTCTGATGTGATTCACGGCAACTATGTTGCCAACTCGACCAATCACGATCAATATCAAGCGCTGTAAAGGCTTTAAGAGCGTTTACGGAGTCAGCAACAATTCCAAGATCAGGTGGGTAAACTTTACCGAGCGTATCAGCATCAATATCAATGTGAACAAGTTGTTGATCCCAACCGATTAATGTATAATCTTGCGACGTTGCTTCAGACAACCTCGTTCCAATTGCAATCACTAAATCCGATTCTTTAAAATGTTCAACTAACTTAGGTGCTGCTGCAAGCCCCATATGTCCGATGTATGCCTCGTGTTCGTTATCAATAATGCCTTGCCGTCTGAATCCTGACACGAGCGGGAGCTTGAATTTTTCGATAAATTCTCGCAGAGCAATTTGAGCATCATCAGAATGGATTCCACCACCGGCAATAACGATTGGACGTTCTGCTTTTGTAAAGCGACGAGCAAAGTCTTCAACTTCAATCGTTGCTGGGGCAGGGGCTGCGATCATCGTTGGAGGGCCGAATACCATCTCTCTTTCATCAAAGAGCATATCCTCTGGAAGCGAGACGATAACTGGACCAGGACGTCCCGTTTGAGCCACGCGGAATGCTTTTTGTACGAGCTCCGGAACACGACTTGCTTCATCAATCTCCGTTGTCCACTTGGCAACTTCATTAAAATTCTTACCAAAATCAACTTCTTGGAATCCTTCGCGGCCTTTAAAAGAACGATTCACTTGACCGAGGAACACAACCATCGGTGTAGAGTCTTGAAATGCCGTATGTACTGCGATTGAAATGTTTGCAGCACCAACACCTCTCGTTGCCATCGCAACGCCAACTTGACCCGTCAAACTTGCGTAACCTTCTGCCATAAAGCCCGCGCCGCCTTCATGACGATTCACGATCACTTCGATCTCATCTTGACCTTCAAGTGCATCTAAGACAGCGAGAAAACTTTCGCCTGGTACTGTAAACACACGGCTTACTTGTTCAATCTTTAACACTTCAAATACCGCTTCTCCAGCAGTCATCGTTTTTTTGTAACGCACTGTGATCACCTCTTAACTAAAATTAATCGGAGCAACAACTGTTGCTCCGTCGGTTCATCATAACGTTTCAAATTGGCGGTGCAAATCTCGAACGGCTGCTACTAAGGCGTTTGCAGCTTTTCCATGATAATGCTTTTCGATTAATTGTTCTGCTTCTTCAGGGCCGTCTGAAAGACTGATCCCACGCAATAAATCATGAATGTATTGACGACCGTGATCGGTCGCCAGTGTGCAAGAAGCTTCTAAGATCACACCGTGTTTACAATCAATTTCAGCGGTAATCGTTAACGTATCAAAGACACTTTTTGCAGCCATGCCTTGAGGCAATTTAGAGTGACCTGCGATAAAACGAGTATGTTGTAAAGCCATTACGCAATGTCCTCCTTTGCCTATGAGCGGCTTTCATGATTGGCAAGCGTTGCAAGCGTACGTGCCATAACTCCAGTTCCACCTTTTGGCCCCATCGGAGTGACACGATCAAGGAACGATGTGCCAGCGATATCAAGGTGTACCCAAGGTGTATCTTTTACGAAGGATTCGATAAACAATCCAGCAGTAATGCTACCTGCCAGTCGCCCTGGAGCGTTATTTAAGTCGGCAACATCGCTTTGACGTAACATCTTGTAGTAACGTGGATGTGTTGGGAAACGCCAAATGTCTTCACCTGATTCAATTGCAGCTGTCGCCGTACGATTGTAAAAGTCATCGTCATTTGATACGGCGCCTGTAATTACATCGCCAAGCGCGACAACACAAGCACCTGTAAGCGTTGCTACATCAACAATCTTCTTAGCGCCAAGATGTTTTGCATAGGACACACCGTCTGCAAGCACGAGGCGACCTTCTGCATCAGTGTTCGTTACTTCAATCGTCTGCCCATCAAAGCTGCCGAGCACATCTCCAGGTCTCATCGCTTTTCCGTTTACCATGTTTTCCGTAGACGGAATCACAGCCATAACATTAATTGCAGGCTTCGTCTCAGCAATGATCTCCATTGCACCGAGAACAGCCGCCGCGCCACCCATATCTGACTTCATCGTTTTCATACCTTCAGGCGGCTTCATTGAATAGCCACCGGTATCATACGTTAATCCCTTACCGACAAACGTTAACGGCTCATCCCAATTTTCTAGCCCCTGATAGCGTAACACGATCATTTGTGCAGGCTGGTCGCTTCCTTGGTTTACAGCAAGCAACGCATGCATACCCATTTCTTCAAGCTCTTCGTTGCCGAGTACTTCAAATGAGAGGTGATCGTGACGGCTAGAAAGCGCACGTGCTTCTCCTGCTAGTGCAACAGGCGTTAAATCATTTGCGGGGATGTTTACGAGTGTTCGCGCGAAGTTAACACCTTTAGCAATCGCAGTTCCAACGTTGATCGCCTCGTCATGTTGTTCTGCACAATAAAAAGTGTACGTTCTAGCAAGCGTGTCATGCTTATTGGTCTTGTACGCTTCAAACGTATACGTCGCGGTATGAGCCATTTCAGCAGCCGCAGAAATGACCGTTTCCGTGTCTGATGTATGGTCAATAAATGTGTCTAAAAGCACATCAATGTGCGCTTCTTTCAATTTATGAGCAGCTTGAAATCCGCTACCGAGTGCTTCTTTCGTTGCGATGATGTCTTGTTCTTTTGAAGAACCTTTCCCGACAAAAATCAACGTTTTGAACGTTTCATTAAACGGGATCGTAAATGACGTTAGTTCGCCAGACTTGCTACGGATCCCCCCAGATTCGTGCTTGTTCTGAATTGGCTTTATCCAGTCGCCACTTGCGTTAAGTAGTTGATCAGGTAACCTTTGTTCACCTTCTCCTACGCCGATAATAATGACACTCCCATTAGAAGCCTCGTCCCAATTGCTAGCAAAATTAAACATGATTGTAATATCCTCCATTGGTCATTTTGTGCTAAATGAGCGTAAAAATATAGGAAGACTTCCTGCCAAGTAGCAGCAAGCCTTCAGCTCGTTGTTAACCAACGCTCTTTCCTATATGATACCCTCTTTTTTGAGTTCATCAACCGTTTCTTGATTAAAATCAAAAGTTTCAGCCAAAATGTCTGACGTCTGCTCGCCTAATAATGGAGGAGCGTAACGAACTGGCAACACTTGCCCATCCGCTAAAATTGGATTACGAACCCCATGATACGTTTCGACTGTCGGATGTGGCGCACTAATTTTCATATTGCGGTGTACTACTTGTTCATGTTCAAATACTTGCTCGATGCTATTAACTGGTCCACAAGGAACTTTCTTTTCAGCAAGTAATTCTGCCCATTGATCGGCATCTTTTCGTTTAAACTCCGCTACTAAGATCGCTCGAAGTTCGCCTCGATGTTGAACACGATCACCATTCGTTAAGAAGCGTTTGTCATCCGCTAATTCTGGGCGACCAATCACTTCTGTAAGGGCTCGATACATGCGATCATTACCTGCAGCGATCATCAATGGTTTATCGGCACATGGAAACGTCTCATAAGGTGTAATGTTTCCATGGGCATTACCAGCTCTCTTTGATACGTGTCCTTCATTCAAGTAGCTACTTGAAATGTTACCTAAAGAGCTCACTTGTACGTCTAACAACGAAAGATCAATATGCGCCCCGATCCCCGACTGATCTCGTTTTCTTAAGGCACCAAGAACGCTCATACAAACATAGTGACTCGTCATAATGTCCACAACCGGTGTACCTACCCGTGTAGCTTCACCGTCGGTTTCACCCGTTACGTCCATTAGTCCGCCTATTGCCTGAATGACCGGGTCGTAACCCGGATGAGTATGATACGGTCCATCTTGACCATAACCTGTGATTGAGCAGAGAATTATGTCTTCATTCACTTCTTTTAGACGATCATAACTAAGACCGAGCCGCGCCATCGTACCTGCCTTGAAATTCTCAACAACAACGTCAGCGTCTTGTACGAGTTGTAAAAACAGCTCACGACCACGCTCATGCTTCAAATTTAACGTCATGGAACGTTTATTACGATTCGCTGATAAATAATAAGTGCTTTCACTGTTCGTAAACGGCCACCAATGCCGAATATCATCACTGCCTCCAGGCTGTTCGATCTTTAAAACATCAGCGCCAAAGTCTGCGAGAAGCATCGTTCCAAGTGGTCCTGCTAGAACACGCGAAAGGTCTAAGATTTTTATCCCGTTAAGTGCGTCGTGCATCGTTCTCCCTCCCGTTCGTTAGTCTTGGTGTACAGTAGATTTTTCGAACGGCCACGCTGGTAACATTTTGCGAAGAGGTTTGTCTTCTGTGTAGCCAAGTGCATATTTTGCTTGCATCACAGTATGGATCTCTCTCGTACCTTCATAAATAACAGGTGCTTTTGAGTTTCTTAACAAACGCTCTGCTGGATACTCGTTTGAGTAGCCATAGGCACCATGGACTTGCACGGCATCGTTTGCAGCTTCATTTGCAAAGTTACACGATTGCCACTTTGCAAGAGACGTTTCTCTCGTGTTTCTTACGCCAGCGTTTTTCAGTTCACCAGCTTTAAATACGAGCAAGCGACTCATTTGAAGTCCAGCTTCCATTTTTGCAATCATTTGTTGGACGAGCTGGTGTTGCCCGATTTCTACACCGAACGTTTTACGCTCGTGGCAATACGCGACAGAAGCTTCAAGGCTCGCCATAATTAGACCACATGCCCCTGCTGCAACGGTAAAACGACCGTTGTCGAGTGCGGACATCGCAATCTTAAAGCCTTCGCCTTCTTCTCCAAGAAGGTTCTCCGCTGGAATCTTCACGTTATCAAAGAAAATCTCTCCTGTGTTACCGGCACGAATACCGAGTTTTCCTTTGATCGCTTTTGAACTAAAGCCTTCCCACTCACGCTCTACGATGAATGCAGAAATCCCACTATGGTTTTCGTTTTTGTCACCTGTGTACGCAAACACGAGGAATGTATCCGCAACATCACAAAGTGAAATCCACGTTTTGGAACCATTCAACACGTAGTGGTCGCCATTTTTCTTAGCTGTCGTATTCATCGCTTTTACATCAGAGCCTGCGTTTGGTTCCGTTAACCCGAAAGCCCCGATTTTTTCACCTTTGGCAAGTGGTGTTAAGTATTTTTGTTTTTGTTCTTCTGTTCCCCATTGTAAGATCGTCATACTGTTTAAGCCAATGTGAACAGACGCTGCTGTACGAAATGCTGTATCGCCACGTTCAAGCTCCTCACAAACAATCGCAAGTGTGTTATAGTCCATGCCACTTCCACCGTATTGTTCTGGGATACAAATACCCATGAAGCCGAGCTCTGACATTTTGTCTACAACGCTACGCTCGAAATGCATGTTTGCATCCCACTCAGCGATGTTCGGCATAATCTCTTTATCTACAAAGTTCCGCACTGTCTTTTGAACCATTTGTTGCTCTTCACTTAAATGAAAATCCATACGACTCAGCTCCTAATATTATGAATAGTTTTGAAAGGAGGACAGCAAAAAGCCAGTCTACTCCCCTGAAAAGTAAACTGGCTGTCAGTCCCAGAGAATTGCCATGGCTAGGCAACATAAGACTTGAACAGTTCATCATTTGAATTCATCATACCTTTGAAAGCGCTTATTGTCAATCTTGTCAGAATTATCTTGCCATCACATACGCTTTCGCCATTAATTCCAAAAAACGATGAATACTCTCTTCCGTATGCGTCATACTCATTAAGATCTGATGAACTTCTTTTAAGTCTTCTTCAGAAGAAATTAAAATCTCACCGATAATATAGTCACTTTCCATCCAATGAAAAACCCCATCTAAAAAAAAGGAATAGACGCGGGGCTCTTCTGGAAATTCACTAAAGAAATGAACAATCGACGATAAATAGTTATTTTCCTCACTCACACCGCTTAGCCCCTCACCTCAAATTGCATACACTACTCCTAAATTATGCAATTCAGCATCATGAGTGACGGTTTCTATACATCGAATTAACGTTAAGCATATGACGTAAGTGTTGGTGAAAAGGCAACGTATGTTTTGCTGATAATGCACGTTTGGCTGGGTCGCACTTCCCATGCGTTCATTGGGCTTGGTCCGGGTTCCTTCTGTCTTGCTACACGCCACCACGCTCTTGCTACACGCTACCACGCTCTTGCTACACGCTACCACGCTCTTGCTACACGCTACCACGCTCTTGCTACACGCTACCACGCTCTTGCTACACGCTCACTCGCTCTTGCTACACGCTCACTCGCTCTTGCTACACGCTACCACGCTCTTGTTACACGCTACCCCGCTCTTGCTACACGCTACCCCGCTTTTGCTACACGCTACCCCGCTCTTGCTACACGCTACCCCGCTCTTGCTACACGCTACCCCGCTCTTGCTACACGTTCCCGCGCTCTTGCTACACGTTCACTCGCTCTTGCTACGCGCACCATCACGCTTGATCCGCGCAATAAAAAAAGCCAAGAAGAGCTCCCCCTTCTTGGCTTTACGCTAGATATTTTCCGTGACAGACGGTTACGGCTTCGCCACGCATCCAGACGTGGTCGTCTTTTGATGACCATGTGATGTAAAGGTCTCCGCCTGGTAAGTGGACGATTACTTCTTCGTCTTTTTTGCTCTGGCCGTTTAAGACGGCTGCAACGACCGCAGCACATGCGCCGGTTCCGCATGCTTGTGTGATGCCGCTTCCTCGTTCCCATACTTTAAAGTTCATCTCACGTTCACTAACCATTTGAACCCATTCTACATTTACACCTTCAGGAAATACTGAAGATTTCTCAATAAGCGGTCCAAGTGTTGATACTGGCGCTTTTGAAATGTCATCGGTAAACATAATAATATGAGGATTACCCATCGAGACACCTGTCATTGAAAATTGGTGATCTGCTATTGCAATTGATTCGTTAATCGTCTGCTCAGCACCATTCCCCGTCATCGGCAAGTCTGATTTCTTCAGTCTAGGCACACCCATATCAACGGTAACCATCTTCACTTGATTCGCATCGTCTGGATGAACTTCGGCTTCAACTTCACCACCGAGCGTTTCAATGGTAAACGTTGTCGAGGTGACAATGCCACGATCGTAGACGTATTTGGAAACACAACGCAGACCGTTTCCACAATTCTTCGCTTCTGAACCGTCGTTGTTAAAGACACGCATCCTCACATCAGAACCTTCAGATGGCAAAATTAAAATTAAACCGTCAGAGCCAATTCCTGTATATGGATTAGAAACAGCGATCGCTGTTTTTGGTAAATCTTGTTCACTCGGAATTGCATCGTTAAATCCATCGAGGTAAATGTAGCTATTACCGAGTCCATGTAACTTCGTAAACTTCATCTGCGAACCCTCATTTTCTTTGTCGTTCTGATGTCCAAAAATAATCCTCATCCGCTTGCAAAATCGTAATTCGGTAATTGCAACACGGCATGATCAATTGTGTTTTTACATTATCAAAAGCATCTTGTAGTTGTTCAGTCTTTAAAAACGTTAACACATTGCTGTCGCCACAATCTGGACATTCATGTAAGTAAACGTCTTCGCCTACTTTTTCATACGGCCACGTATTTTCAAAAGGCAGTAGCTTCATCGTAAACTCTCTCCTTTAGAATCATCAGTCGTTCTTCGTTCCAAGTGCTTGGTTGATAAACGTTCGAAGTTCCTTTTTCTGTTCATCGATTTCTTTTTCGTCAGTTTGGTCATATAAATACGCCTGCTCTGCGCTCGTCTCAATGGTGCCGATTAAAAGCTTCGCTGTACGTTTGGCATTCATTTCTTGTCGTACTTCTTCCCGCCTAATCGCATTCTCTAGTACATCGCCAAGCCATTCGTAAAATGGCTCATAAATCTCTTCCCATTGTTGGAGGTATTCTGTTGAAGAAAGACCCGCATAGACGAGTGAATGAACATCTCGATATTCTTTCGTATGTTGATACATCACTTCAACTAAGTCGTCCAGTTGTGTCTTAAAAGGGTCGTCTGTGTTAATTTGTTTACGAATGTCTGCGACGAGTATTTCAATGAGAACATCCGCAATTGCAGGCATTATCGCTAGCTTCGATGGAAAATACAAGTAATACGTTCCTTGTGCAATGCCAGCCGCCTTCACAATATCAGAAACTTTCGTTCGTTCTATTCCTTTTTCTTTAAACACTTCAATCGCTGCTTGAACGATTTTGTCTTTTTTACTCATCTTTCTCCCCCCTGACCTTAAAGAAAGTCCGGTCGCCTCGTTTAGACTCCGGACTTTACACATTCATTACAGCCAATCTTCTTCTTCAAGATACTGATAAATATCATCTATTAACTCATCTGTTTGTTGGCTTTTAATAATCTTGCCCTCTACTCTAGCATATCGATGGTCTCTACACATTGTACATTGCCCGAGACAACCACGTTCTACAACATCAATATTCGGATCACGCGACAACTCTTCCATAACTGAATGGGTGCCTTCTGCGACATTCGACATGCAAAATTCTACAAGAGGATACATTCGTCCTCACCTACCTACCGCTATCGTATCTCGGACGCAGAAGATCGTCAATTCATTCTAAGTTTTGTTCGTAAAAATTCATGAATGAGGATTCCATTGCACAGCGTGTGATAGAAGTTCCATAAAACTTCTCTAAATAATCAATCTTTTATTGTCATTACTACAGTTGTTGTCATATACAGATAGAATCGTTATAATTTAAGAGGTGTGACAATCTAATGATATTTTCTGTACATAAATGACAATTTGGGCGAGTAAGCAAACGCGTTGGTCGCCCATCATCACGTGCTATTTTTCTACCAAAGGAGTCCTGTAACATGAAAAAACTCGTTATATTGGGCGGCGGATATGGCGGCATGAAGATCATGCAGCAATTGAGCGCAAAAGATCTCCCCGAAGATTACGAAATGATACTCGTTGATAAACTTCCTTATCATTGTATTAAAACGGAATATTACGCACTAGCAGCCGGTACGGAATCAGATCATGACATTCGTGTTCCTTTTCCGAAACACGTTCGTCGGGTCTTTGGCAATGTCGATAACATTGATGTTCATAACAAAGAAATTACCCTTGTAGGCGATCGCGGTGAAGTCGAAACGCTTCAATACGACAAAATGGTCATCGGCTTAGGCGCTGAAGATAAGTATCACGGTGTTCCAGGTGCAGAGGAACATACACATAGTATCCAAAGCATGGAAAGCACACGAAAGACGTATGAAGCGATTAGTAATTTGCCTCCACGTGCAACGGTTTCTGTCGTTGGTGCTGGTCTTTCTGGTGTGGAACTTGCAGCAGAATTACGTGAAAGTCGTCAAGACTTAACGATTCATTTGTTTGACCGCGGTGAAACGATCTTACCAATGTTCCCACTACGTCTTAGCACGTATGTAAGCTCGTGGTTTGAAAAGCATGAAGTAGATATCATCAGCAATTCAAACATTACACGTGTATCCGAGGATGCACTGTTTAATCACGAAGAACGGATCGCTTCAGATGCCGTGATTTGGACTGCTGGCGTGCAGCCTGTAAAAGTCGTTCGTGACATTGAAAACATTGAAAAAGACCGAAAAGGTCATATTATCCTTACAAAACATCATCACATTCCAGATCATCCGGATACGTTTGTTGTTGGTGACTGTGCGAGCTTACCGTATGCGCCAAGTGGGCAACTTGCGGAAAAGCAAGGTGAACAAATTGTAATGATCTTAAAGAAGCAATGGGCAGGAGAAGAACTTCCTGAAACGATGCCTGAAATGAAATTAAAAGGGACGCTTGGTTCTTTAGGAAAGAAACAAGGGTTCGGAGTGATGGGAGACAAAGCTTCCGTCAAAGGACGAGTTGCGAGGATCCTTAAAAGCGGTGTGCTATGGATGTACAAATATCACAGTGGTGTATAAAAAATCAGCTAGGGAGTATTCCTCTCAGCTGATTTTTTGATTATGAATAATCTCATCCATTGTCTTGTAAATCGTCTTAACTTTCGGGTCTCCTTCAGCGACTACTTGATCATTGACCGTGATAAATGGATAAAAGCGATCTTCTTCTATAATTTCATTTGCTAGCTGTTCGTACCCTGACTTTGGTGCTTCAATATCAATGTATTCAAACGATAACGATTGCTCTGGATACTTCCGATTTAACAATGCTTCTAACCATTCCATCGTTTCTTTCGAAGAAGGTAAATTAACACAACTCGCACACTTACGCTCCGCACCATAAATGACAACTTCAATAGACATAGCGTTCCCTCCCAAACATTGACGATTTCTTCTTCCATCATACATCGTATTCATAAAAAAATAACCCTAAACATGGATTTTTATGAAGATGGGTATTATAATAGAGGATAAAGAAAGGAGTGTTTATGATGACAGAAACTGTAGACATCACTGGCCAAGTACAAGAAGTACTTGAAAAACTCCGCCCATTCCTACTCCGCGACGGCGGCGACGTTGAATTGGTTGATATTGAAGACGGGATTGTTAAAGTACGTCTAATGGGTGCTTGTGGAACTTGCCCTTCATCAACCATTACGTTAAAGGCAGGTATTGAGCGCGCGTTAGTGGAAGAAGTTCCAGGCGTTGTGGAGATTGAACAAGTATTTTAAGACCTATTCAAATGGGTTTTCTATTTAAGAAATCGCGCACATTGTGCGCGGTTTTTTTATGTTCCCCACTTTAATTCTAACGACATCGAACAACAGTCTGGGTTTTCAATGGTCTCAGTCGTTGTTGGAAGTAATAAAAGAAACCGTATACCCGTTGGTGTGTACTGAATGTTCGCCCTTGATGTGAAGCCAGGAATATTCTGGATCATTTGATCAACTTGTTGCTGATGCCCTTTCTGAGCTGTTTCAATGAGTTGTTTCGCAAACTCCCGGTTTTCTAACGACTTTAATAACACTTGGCTTTGCTGCAACAAAATTTGAAAACCACTCACAGACCCTTCTAAAATGGTCGTATCTACTGCTGGAAAGTTTCGGTATGCAGGATGGTGTTGATAATAATGATAAGGTGAGTACCATCGATACATAAACTACCCCCCCTGTAACTGTGCTTTCTTATCGTATGTGTCTTATTTCAAAAAGGTGAACAGCTAGGATATAAGCTTTACTGCACCCATCTCCATATAAAAACGGCTCCAATGTGTTAACCACATTGAAACCGTCTCTTATTATGATGTTAAGGCTACTGTGGGAGAGATCGAAACGAAAGAACCGTGATCACAAGGCTTAGCTGCACTGACCTCATAATCAGGATAATCTTCTTGAATACGCTTCGCTATTGCTTCTCCTTCACCGCTTGGTGCTAAACATAAGATTGTCGGACCAGCGCCACTAAGTGCCGCTCCATATACTCCGTAATTCAACACATCATCTAATGCCTCTGTTAACCCGGGGACTACTCCTATGCGGTACGGCTGATGGAATCGATCCCGGTTCATAAGCTCACCTGCAAGTGCAAAGTCACCCGTTAAAAGCGCTGCGACGAGAACATTCCCACATGCACTTCCTTCAATAGATTGTCGGTATGGTAACGTTTCAGGGAGTACCTCTCGCGCTTCTTTCGTTAACAGCTCAACACTTGGAACCATCAAAACAAGATCAACATCAGGCGAAGGTTGAGCCACCATCTTCGTCGATTTCTCCGTATGCATTCCGATTGTAAGTCCACCGTATAAGCATGCCCCAACATTGTCGGGATGCCCTTCTAGTATGCTCGCAAATCGTAATTTCTCTTCTCTCGTTGCATTCATGTGCACTAATTGATCAGCTAGCTCAATCGCCGCAATAATCGCTGCTGCTGAACTGCCAAGCCCTCTCGCTAAAGGGATATCCGATCGCATGTCAACGTGACAAGGTGGTAAAGCCAAGCATTTCGTTGCAGCGAATGCTCGCGCCACATTATAAACCATGTTCGTCTTCCCTGAAGGTATGCCTTCCAAATGGGGGGACGATGACGTGAACAACCACTCTTCACTCGGCCAAACATCTAAATGCAAGTACCGATTTACCGCAAGACCAATTGAATCAAACCCAGGACCTAAATTCGCAGAGCTTGCTGGAACACGGATCGTCATCGTCGCTTCGTTAGACGAGGGCGAGGTTCTGTTCTTCCAAGACATCTGCTGTCCCTCCTTCTACACGATATCGGCTCTTAATTGACGTCACGACATCTAACAACTTCAAGTCTTCAAGTGTCTGGTCAAAATCACCACGGGTCGTTTCGTGCGTAACGATCACAACTTCCGCTAACGCTCCTTGCTCAAATGGCGATTGAATTAACTTCTCAAAACTCACGTTGTTCTTAGAAAACACCGCAGTTATCGATTCAAATGCCCCTGCAACATCTTTGGCATGCAATCGAACGAAGAACTTAGCAGAAACATCACGCTCATCACTGATTTCAAGTGAAGTCGTACTTGAATCTTCAAGTGCATTCGCAGAAACGCCAAGACGTAGGTGACGAATGACGCTAACAACATCTGAAACGACTGCTGTTGCAGTTGGAAGTGAGCCCGCTCCAGGTCCGTAGAACATCGTCTCACCGACAGCATCACCGTATACATAGACGGCATTAAACTCATCATTAACCGTTGCAAGCGGGTGCTCATCTGGCACAAATACTGGCTCAACCGACACTTCTGCACCGTTTTCCTCTTTGCTTGCAAGACCAATGAGCTTCAACGTATAGCCTAGCTTCTTCCCATAATCAATATCGTCACTCGTCACTTCTGTCATGCCTCGCACATAGACGTCATCTAACTCTACTGACGTAGAGAAGCCGAGACGCGCTAAGATAACCATCTTACGGGCAGCATCAAGTCCACCAACATCAGAAGTTGGATCACTCTCAGCGAAGCCTTTTTCTTGGGCTTCCTTGAGTGCTTCGTCATAGCTCAAATCTTCTTTAGACATCTTCGTCAACATGTAGTTCGTCGTTCCGTTCACAATGCCAACGATCTTTGTGATTTGATCTGAGGATAACCCATCGTTTAACGCTCGTAAAATCGGGATCCCACCTGCAACACTCGCTTCATACATGAGCTCTACTTGGTTACGCTTCGCTCGTTGAAGCAAATCCTCACCGTGTAATGCCATTAAATCTTTATTCGCTGTCACGACATGTTTCCCTTGATCTAACGCTTTTTCAATAAGTTCCTTAGCAAGGGTAATGCCACCCATCACTTCGATAACTACGTGAATATCTTCATCTGTTACGACTTCATAGCCATCCGTCGTATAATCAACGGATTGAAATCCATGACCGTTCGCCTTTTCTAGATCACGAACAAGTGCCTTCTTAACGGAAATTTCATTCAATCCTGTTTTTTTGCACAATTTATGTTGGTGTTCAGTTATAATATGCATAATCCCAGTACCTACCGTGCCAAGTCCTAACAGTCCAATTGCAATGTGTTTGTTATCCATTCGGAATCCACCCCTGTTCGATCCATTGTTCTCTCTACGCGAACAATTGTCTTCATAATATGGACATTATAGATCCTATACGTGAAAATAACAAGGGGGTTTGAACAATTTACACAAAAATTCTCCGTGTAAACCAGGCACCTGCCGTAGAAGACGGTAAATGTTCTAAAAGACATTCTGATGTTAAACGTAAATACTTCTCTTCAGCCGCTAGTTCTTCTTCAAAGTTCACCGCTTCAAGCGAACGATTCTCAGCATTGGTTCCTTCATTCATGTAATGATCTTCAACGACTTCAACATAATTTAACGGTAACAAAAGGCGCGCGCCGATTAATGGCCAGTGTACATTGTTTCCTCCTCTAAATTGCGCCCCGTAATAGTCTTCAATAAAACGATACGCCTCCTCACCATCTCCTTGACGATAAATTGAGCGAAGCCGCTCTCCTAAATCCCTTGCCGGGTGATCATAGACAAACTGTAGAGGGAGCTTAACTTGCGTCGTCGTTGGGCTTGCTGCAAACCACGATGTCGGTGTGAACCTCGTGTGATTGATTGAACCGTCATACGGTTGAAGTAAATGTTCCTGACCTTCCTCAACGAGCCATTGCATGGCCGTTTCCGCACGACCTAAATAATACGGAAACGTATAAAGAAATTGACGATCGAAATCATTCTTTTGCCTTCTGGCATCCACTTGCTGATGCCAATTTTCAAGTTGACTCATTCTCGTTTCCCAAATATGCAACCAGCTGCCTAGGAAATTTAGATCTTTCACATTCGGCATCCACCCTCGACTTACTTCATGAATTTGTGCAAGTTGAAAAGCCTCAGGCTGTTGCGGTTGCTCATTACGTCTCGGATCATCTTGCGGCAAGCGGAAAATGAGTTGTTGCGCACCGTCAATTTTTGCAATTACTTTCCCATCCATCGTCTGCACTGGCATTGCCACATCAATAATGCCTGCCCGCTCTAATTGCCTTGCCCATTCAAATTGGGTTAAGACGCTATCTTCTTTACGTGGGTACGGCGTAACAATGTACGAATTCCCTTCAGATTCAAACCCTTCATAAGCCCCTAAATGCCAACGTTCATCACAGTGAAAACCGTATTGATCATAGATATTTCTCTCAAACACATTGCCACCTCCATCTCTACTTTTATGTATATGACAAAATATTAAGGTTTTGACAATGTCTCTTCTTTGCATAATAATCATACAAGCGTCACACTGAATATAGGAAAACGATTATGATGGATAAGGGGTTGAGTCCGCATGAAAGCTTTATCAACTGAACTTGCTATTGAACGACTCGAAGAGCGTGGTGTAAACGTTGACGACATTACTGAATTAGTATTTGATCTCCAAGCACCGTACGTCACCAACTTAACGCGAGCTACGTGCAAACACAATGTGATGCGTGTGTTATCAAAACGAGAAGTCCAAAATGCCCTACTAACTGGGATTGAACTTGATCGATTGGCTGAAGAGAAGAAATTACGACAGCCACTTCAAGATATTGTAGCTTCAGATGAAGGGTTGTATGGCATAGATGAAATCATCGCTCTTGCAATTGTGAATGTTTACGGCTCAATCGGACTTACAAACTTCGGTTACGTTGACAAGATTAAGCCTGGCATCGTCGAGAAATTAAATGATCATCATGATGGCAAAGTCCATACATTCCTTGATGATATTGTCGGTGCCATTGCAGCCGCCGCCTCAAGTAGGCTCGCGCATTCTGAAGAAGGCGCTGATGTTCCTGATTAAATTGCAATTAGATAATAGACAATCACTTCTCGTATCACATACGAGGGTGGTTGTTTTTTTATACTCAAAAGTAAAGTAGTAAACACCTTGGACAAAAATGCATAATATTACTTTTTCCTGACATCCTAAAATTGAGTTCTAAAGTTAAGAGGGATGACGATGGCTTTACTTTTAAAAAGACGATTTCAACCAACACAATTTAAATCATTTCTATCCTCATCAATGAACGTCAATATAAAAACCATTCTATCCATCATTGGAAAGAGTGACGATGTGATTGTTAGACATTTCTCTTTAGGCGCAAATACTGAAGTGAATGCCTCTATTCTCTACCTCGATGGACTTGTGGATACTCCTAATATCAACTTTATGTTAAGCCAAGCAATGCTCTTTCCTGATGATGAACAACATTCTTGGTCAAAAGTGACCACTTTTTTTGAGAAATCAGGAGATGTTGTCGTCCATAAAACACTCGATGAAACCATTGAAGCACTTTTAAAAGGGTTAACACTTGTTTTCATTGATAAATATGTTTCTGTGTTATCTGTCGATATGGTTCAAACGAACGATCGTCAAGTTGATATACCATCAAGTGAGAATATTATTCGTGGTCCAAAGCAAGCGTTTGTCGAAAATATCTTTATTAACATGTCATTGATTCGCAGACGTATTAAAGATCAGCATTTACGCTTTGAACCCTTTACGTTCGGTGAACGTACCCAAACAAAAGTATTCGTGACATATATTACCGATGTGATTGATCCAGCCGTTCTCACAGAATTGAAGACACGCCTAAATCGAATAGACACCGATGCGATTCACACAGGTGCAGACCTTGAAGAATTAATTCAAGACGCCTATTTAACACCTTTCCCTACCGTCTATGCTACTGAACGACCAGATGTTGTTACCAACCATTTACTTGACGGAAGGATTGTTTTAATTGTTGACGGTGTTCCCTTCCCACTTGTTGTTCCAGCACCCTTTGTCCAATTTATACATAGTGCAGAGGATTACACTCAGCGATCTGATATAGGGTCGTTAGTTCGGTTGTTACGGTTTGCTTGTGTCTTTATTGCTTTACTAACCCCGAGCCTTTATGTTGCAGTAACAACATTTCATCAAGAATTAATTCCATTTAATCTCATGGTAAGTTTAGCTGCCCAAAGTGAGGGTACTCCTTTTCCAACGCTTGCTGAAGTGCTCATTATGGAAGTTATCTTTGAAATTATTCGAGAAGCTAGTATTCGTATGCCTTTGCCAGCTGGTCAAGCATTATCCATTGTCGGTGCACTAGTGATTGGCACTGCCATAGTAGAAGCGGGAATCATTTCCTCATCTGTCGTAATAGTTGTCGCATTAACCGCGATATCTAGTTTTGTTTTTCCAACGTATGCAATTGGCATACCACTTAGGATCTGCCGATTTATCGTATTAATTTTTGCCTCTCAGTTAGGGTTACTCGGCATATTTCTGTTTCTCATGTTGCTTCTCTTGCACCTTTGTAACTTGAAGTCATTCGGCGTTCCATACTTAGAAGGGTTATCTCCATTTATTCAGAAAGAACAAAGCGATAGCTTAATCCGTTTACCAAAATGGTTGCAGAACTATCGCCCACGCTTTGTGCCTAAAAATCGTTCAATTCGTCAAAACACGCCAAAACCATCCAAACGACTGTAAGGAGTTAAGGTTTATGTGGTTAAGAAGACTCGTGTTAACTAGTTTGTTATTATTTGCTAGTACGCTTCTAAGTAGTTGTTGGGATCAATATGAGCTTCGGGATTTATCAGTTGTGACTGGTTTAGGAATTGATATTATGTCAGATGATACAGTACGTCTTACCCTTCAAGTAATTAATCCTAGTGAATTAGCAGCTCAAGAAGAGGGGACAGGACGTTCGGGCGCACAGAACTATGAGACGTTTGCCCCTTCCATACAAGAAGCATTTCGTAAATTAACCCAAACCGCTCCAAGACGTGGCTACTATTCCCACCTTGCATCCGTAGTAATTGGTGAAGAAGCTGCTAAAAAAGGTTTAAATAATTACTTAGATCACTTTTATCGAGATCATGAAATCCGGACTGATTTTCCAATCATCATTGCACGAGGATATGATGCAAAGGAAATTCTTTCGATTACTCCACCTATTGAAGATATTACGTCGATTCATATTATGGATTCGATTATATACAGTGAGAACAGTTATTCGTTAGTTACTGAAACGACGTTAGATGACCTTTTTGAAATGATTGTCGCTTCGGGCATAGACCCTTCTTTAAATGGCATTACCATAATTGGAGATGAAGAAGTCGGTCAAAGTTTAGAGAATGTAGAGGAAGCGCTCCCTAAAGCTTTCTTAGAAATTGGTAACTCGGCTTTTTTTAAAGAAGACAAACTAATTGGTTGGCTAAGTGAAGATGAAACGAAAGGGTATCAATACTTAACGAATGCCGTCCAAGATACTTCCGAAACATTACCCTGTCCACATGGACAAGATAACTATTTCACAGTGGAAACGACATCGATTGATACATCCATCACGGTTACAAGTAACGGCTCCTTGCCAAATGTTGTCATTAAACCTTACGTCCAAGGAACGATTTCAGAAATTAATTGTGACCAACTAGATGTTCTGTCCCCATCCACACATAAATTTGTGATAGAAACGTTTGAACAACGAATAGAAGATCTCGTCGGTGAAACAATCGCAAAAGCACAAGAAGAACATTCAGACTATACGGGGATCGGTAGAGAAGTTTATCGTCAAGAGCCTCATATATGGCATAACATCAAAAACCATTGGTATGAAACCTTTGAGTCGCTGAACATTACCGTTGATGCGAAAGTGGAAGTAAAAGAGTCTGGAGATGTCAATAATACATTCAATATCGAGGATTATAAACATGATTAGTCAACTACTCATTGTACTATTCATTCATGGCATAGCTATTCTATCTCAACAGCGTGAATTGAGCCAAGCAAAAGAAAACGACCCGAAATTATCTAAAGTTTTTTATTCGTTGATTGGTATAAGTGTTCTTTTACCTACTTTACAAATTTTAGGATTTCAGATTCCAAGAGTTACGGTCTATCTTTCTCAATTTATGCAACAGTTCACATTCTGATTTGTAGGAGTAATAACAATGCAACAGACAGAACAAAACGAGCAGATCACCAACCCCCAATTTTTTGTCCTGCTAACATTTATGATGATCGGCACTACTTTTCTTACAATGCCAACCTCTCTTGCAACTCGTGTTATGCAAGATGGTTGGTGGATCCCTATCGTCTCATCCGTGTTGGCCTTTCCTTTCCTCTATATGATTATTCTGTTTGGACGTTACTTTCCAAACCTTTCATTACCTGAGATCCTTGTTTACCTTTTTGGAAAATGGGTTGGGAAAGCACTATTACTCCTTGTATTATTACTTCCTTTCTACAACAGCGCTGGTCATACTTTCTTTTTTACTTCATTTATGAATACACATTTCTTCCGAAATACACCTGAAGATATCATTGTCGTGGCACTAGTCTTCGTACTGATCTTTGGCGCTTGCCTTGGAATTGAAGTTTTAGGGCGCGCAGCTGTCATTTCCTTTGTTCCTTTTATCCTATTCCTCATAGTATTAACCGGGTTTAGTGCAGGTGATGTTGATACTCGCTTTATTTCTCCCATGCTAGATCAACAACCTATGCAATATTTAGATGCGATTTTCTTATTTACTTCTAAAATCATCGTAACAAAACTTGTACTCATGTTATTTTTCTATCCGAAAACGATCGAAAAAAAAGCCAAGGCTGAAAAGTATGTGTATATTGCTTACTTTTTCAGTTGCTTCGTTCTTTTCTTAACAACTTTTATGGCCATTACAATTCTAGGACCTGACCTAACTAAAGTAAAAATCTTTACTGGTTTTTCGATCGGTCAGCGGGTAGCAATTGGTGACATTATTGAACGATTAGAGTCATTACTTGTCTTTATGTTCTTTTTATGTTTTTATTTCATGAATGCGCTTTATCTATACATCTTATCAGTCGGAACTGCATTTATTTTCAATGTTAAAAACATCAAACCAATTGTAGTTTCTCTAGGAACTCTTCACATGTATTTTGCCCGTACAGAATTTAACAATCTTATTGAAGATACGGCTTATTATTTCTATGGATCATTCTTTTTCATCATTCCTGCCTGTTATGTATTACCATTCGTAATGTTTACACTTACGCTAATGAAGAGAAGAAAAGAAGGCCTTAGTCTTTATCCTAAAAGAACCGAACAAAAAAAAGAAACAGAGTCGGCTTCATATGAGAATCACTCATGAAGCGACTTGTCTCTTTAAATCACATAATGTCTTTGAATGTTCGAATAGAAAATGTCGGCTGTATCGCTTTCTTCTTTACAACTGTATTCCTTGTCACACCAGTGTCCACATGCAATGTATCAACACCTGCAGCAATACCGGCTGAGATATCCGTATCGTAGTTGTCTCCGATCATGATCGTCTTTTGATGCGGGGTAGAGATTATTTCTGCAGCCTGTTTAATAAACATCGGGTTTGGTTTCCCCATAACAAGTGCTTCTTTCCCACTCGCTACTTCAATTGCTGCGATAATGGAGCCGTTTCCTGGGACGAATCCTCGCTCTGTCGGAATCATCTTGTCACCATTTGTGGCAATGAATTTAGCTCCTTTTTGGATAGCGAGCGAGGCTTTTTCGAGTTTGTCATACGTAAACGTGCGATCAATTCCTACGATCACAACGTCTGGGTCAACATCTTGCTCGATAAGGCCAACCTCTTCCAAAGCGACCTTTAGCCCAGTCGAACCGATAATATAAGCGCTTTTAGGTCGATCTGTCATTTGCTGCACATGATGTGCAACCATTAATGCACTCGTAAAAATGTGTTCTCGCTTAGCAGGAATTGACATGCTGTTCAGCCTATCCACCGCTTGCTCGGGTGTTTTTGAAGAGTTATTCGTCACAAACAAAAATTTCTTCTGTTCTTTGATTAGCCAGTTAACAAATATAACGGCTTCGGGGATTACTTCATTGCCTCGATAGACTGTACCGTCCAAATCAAGTAAGTAACCATCATAATCAAGAACGTGCATCGTCTTCCTCTTCAGGTAAAAAAGCGCTCACTGGTCCAAGTTCTTGATCAAGGTACGTTTGAATACGAGTAGAGAAGCTTTGCAACGCTTCTTTCTCATTCGTTAAAGTTTGTGAAAGTGAAGCGTGATCTACGTTTAAATAACCCTCAACGAGAACTTTTCTCCAATTCAACACCTTAAGAAGTGAGGCTGCTTCTTCTTTTGTGAGCACTTTTTCATCTTCAAGAATGTCTAGGATATCTTGATAGCTACCTGGGTCTCTCATAATAAATCCGTCAATCATTTGATTTCCAACATCAATCATCGCTTCAATGTAACCTTGAGCAATACGTTCAAGTGCTAATTGATCATGCTTTTGTTGCCATGCATTTACCGTTAAGTAATGCTCATAGAGGCCATCCATATATGATAATCGTGCGTAGATAAGTTTTCGATCAACAAAGTACATGTTCATCATCCTTTCCATTCTATTATAAATGACGCTCGTCTCTCATGGAAGATGCATAACATCGTCTATGCTCGTCCAATCTATACGTGAGGAGCTGAGTGCAATGGATCGTGACGATCGAAAAGTCAGTCCCGAATCAAATGAATTCGAAGACTTTCAAAACGTGCAATCACAAGAAGAAGATTTGATTCGTGAAGATTTACCAGAAGGACCGTACGGCTCTCCAATTGTTGAACCTCCAGGAAAAAGCGAGCCGTGGCGTAAAGGTCAACACGTAACGAGTGCATTTACCTATGAAAACCGCAAGCTACACGCAGGAAATGAGCGCCAGTTCCCAGGCTCTCACCCGACACATTCTGAAGATAAAGGCGAAGACGCTGATTAATCGCGCTTCGTTTTTTTTATGCCTTTTTTACGTGTGTCCATACAGATGTGTAGTGCAGAGCGTCCTCAAAAATTAACGTCCAAGGCATGATACAGTTCGGAGGCACATGATATGTAAACGTCTCTCTGCAAAGTTCTTCCGCTTCATTCATCAATGCCATTGGTTCGTTCGTTAGCGTAAACGCTTCTTGCTCGTTATTACGAATGAGAATCGTAATAAGTAAATCATTACGATAGTTGGTCGCTACCCAAAGAACCGTAAACAACTCGGTAACCCCACGCTCCACTCGATGTTTAATTGCATCAAGGTCTCGCTGTGAAATTGTCCGCTCCCAAGCTGGATGTAAATATAATGGTTCAGTCATGATCCCACCTTCTTTCATTGTTCTTACTATATCAAAATTATGAGATGACAAGAAAAAAGGTCATTAGGATTATTCCCTAATGACCTCAGGCTGTTGAGAAACTTAAACGTACCAAACGAGTACTCGTAAATGAGTAAGCGGCTTCTGTGGCTACGCTTGCCACGGGCGTTGCCTTAGCTATCGTGCTTCGCACGATGATCTTCGGCTAACGCTACTCCCGCAGGCGTCTTCGCCACGACAGCCGCTTTTATACGGCATGTTGAGTTTACAAAAGCAAAAGTAAAATGTTTAACTTCAATACTTTGAAATCTACAAGTTCATTAACTCTTCATTTCATTTATATAAGAACAGCACTTTTTCGACACTTTGAGGTCATTAGGATTATACCCTAATGACCTCAGAGTGATTATAGACTTCTAAGCGCAGAAGCGATGTTCTCATCACCTGAAATCATATCAAAGCCTTTTCCAATCGTATGCTCGTCTTTTAACGAGGCTAGAATTGTTTCGGCTACGTCTTCTCGTGGAATTTCTCCACGTTCTACTTCTTTAGCTACTTTAACTTTGCCTTTTCCTGCGTCATTTGTGAGCAGACCAGGTCGTACAATCGTATAATCAAGTCCGCTTTGTTCTAAGAAGCGATCTGCATAATGTTTAGAAGCACTATAGTACGCAGCTTTTTCCATCCAATTGTTACGATCGTAAACACCAATGGCACTAACGATAACGAAGCGCTTTATGCCGGCTTCCTTTGCAGCTTCCATGGATTTAATCGCCCCGTCTAAATCAATCATAACGGTCTTATCCGCGCCGGTATGACCACCAGACCCGGCAGTGAACACTACCGCATCCATACCTTTCATTGCTGTAGCCAAATCACGAACAGACCCTTCTAAGTCTGCAAGAACCGTGTTTGCATTCATTTCTTTAAAGGCTTTCATTTGTTCTTCTTTACGAACCATAGCCGTAGGGGTAAATGTAGGGTCCTGAACCATTTTTTCTACGGTATGTTTTCCTATTTGTCCATTTGCACCGATAACGAGTACGTTCATGTTTGTCCGACTCTCCTTTTGATCGTCTTCTATTCATGGTTATTCCCACGTCTAAATAAAACCAAACATGTAGGAATTCCTAAAAAAAGAATCGTGCAAACGCATTGCACGATTCTCTTCTTATCATTTTTTGTCTGATTTGACCTTCTTTAATATGAAATAAGGACAATCAAAATTGCAAAACTCATACAAATAGTCATAAACGGTGCTCACTTTTGAGTCAAAAGCCGCTTTTTTGTTGTTATCGTTAAAAAAACCTCGGAGACGCAATTGTTCATGTCCCCAGTCTCCAACGATAAAATCATACTTGTTCAATACTTCGCTGTAGCGATTCTGAAACGCTTCTTCGTCCCATCCCTCGCGCGACTCTTCTATGAGTTCAAACTGTTGATTATTTAATTGAATCAACGAATCTCACCTCGACTTAGCTGCTAAATTGTTGTTCACTTTGATATTTCGCAGCCTCTTTCCAAACTTGCGCTTTGTCCACTTGCTCATCAGCATGATAAGAAGAACGAACGAGAGGTCCAGCTTCACAATGCTTAAACCCTTTGCTCATCGCAAGTTCTTTAAACTGTTGAAACTCATCAGGCGTATAGTACTTGATCACTGGCAAGTGTTTTTTCGTTGGCTGTAAATATTGACCGATTGTCATAATATCCACGTCATTCGCACGTAAATCATCCATTACTTCTTCAATTTCTTCTGCTGTTTCTCCAAGTCCAATCATTAAGCTCGATTTCGTCGGAATATCTGGGTGAAGCTCTTTTGAATAGCTCAGAAATTGCAGTGAACGATCGTACTTTGCACGGGCACGTACTTTCTTTGTTAGACGGCGAACCGTTTCGATATTGTGATTTAGAATATTCGGCCTTGCTTCCATTAAGGTTTTTAAATTTTCCTCTAGACCCATCATATCAGATGGAAGCACCTCAATGGTACATAAAGGATTTCTTCTTCTTACCGCTCTCACTGTTTCAGCGAAAACATTCGAACCACCGTCTTTTAGATCGTCTCTTGCAACCGCTGTGATTACGACATGTTTTAATCCCATTTGCTCAACAGAATCGGCAACACGTTCAGGCTCATCTAGATCGAGTTCGGTTGGAAGGCCTGTTTTGACAGCACAAAAACGACAACCACGCGTACACGTATCTCCTAGGATCATAAATGTCGCGGTTTTGCGAACTGCCCAACACTCATGAATGTTGGGACAACGAGCTTCTTCACAGACCGTATGTAAGTTTTTCTCGCGCATCATTTTCTTTAAGCCAGTGTATGATTCATTCGTATTTAATTTTATTTTCAGCCAATCCGGTTTTCTCACGTGTTCAGTTTTTTCGCTCATTTCATCACACCCTTCTTCCCAATTTTACCACGAGTCATCTTAGGGTCCAAGTTATGCTTTTTAGTATAAAAAGTAAGATCTGTTCCATAGTAAGAAGACATCGTTGAAGAGGGGTTAAAATTGATGAACTCGAAAGGAATCCTCCGTTTTTTATTAATTGTCTGTTTGTTTTTCGTAACTACAACTAGTGTGGACGCACAAGAAGAACGTACCCAAGATGAGATTGACCTAGAACGTATGCAATTGTATAAAGATATGGATACCGTTACACAAGTTCCATGGCATTGGCTTGCAGCAATTGATGCCTATGAGCGAGGGTTAAATGTTGCAAGAAATGATCGTGACAAACCGACAGGTGTGATCTCGATCTACTTTTCACCGCGCGACTGGGTCGGCGCACTAAATCCAGACCTCGAAGATACAGATGCTGATCGGATTAGTGTTTTTGGCGGAATTGGTCTTGATGGTGATGGTGATGGACAAGCGGATCGCCACAACGATGCCGATGTGCTTTATACGATGGCTCGTAAATTATCGACATATGGCTTTGATGATGAAAACATTCGCATTGCACTTTGGGATCATTATCAGCGAGATCAGACGGTTCGAATTATACACGGTCATGCAAACGTCTTTGAAAAGTTTCAAACGATTGCGCTGCATGATAACGCGTTTCCAGTTCCTCTTCATTACAACTACTCTTACCGGAGCACGTGGGGCGCAAAACGCGGATGGGGTGGCCGACGAATTCATGAAGGAACAGATATCTTTGCAGGGTATAGCACACCTGTACGTGCAACCACATACGGAACGGTCGAATTAAAAGGCTGGAACGAATATGGTGGATGGCGAATTGGTATTCGGGATTTGGATAACATTTATCATTATTATGCCCATCTTCACGGCTTTGCTGAAGATATTGAAGAAGGATCGATCGTCACGCCTGGATCCGTCATCGGCAGTGTAGGTAGCTCTGGATACGGAAAGCCAGGAACACAAGGAAAGTTCCCACCTCACTTGCATTACGGTATTTATCGAGATAACGGGTACACTGAATGGTCATTTGATCCGTATCCAAAACTACGCTCGTGGGAACAAAAAGAAAGACAGAAGAGTTGACCTTCCTCTATACTTTAACGTAGAGAATCCGATTGAGGAGGGTCTACGTATTGAATATTTATTTAGTTCGTCACGGTAAAACCATTTTTAATACGCAAGGCAAAGTGCAAGGTTGGTCAGACACACCGCTTACATCGAAAGGTTGTGCTGGCGCCAAAACATTAGGTGAAGCACTTGCAAACGAACCGATTGATCACATTTATACGAGCGACAGTGGTCGAGCTAGAGAAACTGCTCACCTTATTCGTTTGCATAGTCGCAACGACCAACAAATTAACATTCAAGTAAACAAGGCATTACGTGAATTGTATTTTGGTGGTTTTGAAGGTGGATACAACATTGCGATGCTCGAAGCGCTAAAACGAGGGTTACCTGATCAATACAAAGACATTCATATGCTTTGGGATGTCCCACTCGATATTGTCGTTGATACGATCGCAGCGATCGACTCGAGTCAACAAGCTGAACATTGGGAGCAGTATTCGAAGAGAATCCAAGAAGGGATGAACGAAGTCATTCAAGATGCACAGGCCCAAGGCTTTAATAACATCTATATTGTGTCACACGGGCTTACGATCCGTGCGATGATTCGTTTATTTGGGTATAGCGGGAGCTATGATGATATTGAAAATTGTAGCGTTACATATGTGACGTATGAGAACAATCAGTTTTTAGTACAGCATGTCAATGAAGTGAAATACTAAATAAAAATGAGCACAAGTCCGAAGACATGTGCTCATTACTATTTATCTACTCTCTAACTTTCTAATGTCTTTAAACTTACGCGTTTCTTTTGCTACAACGCCAGACAGTAAAATTAATGCAATTAAGTTGGGGATTGCCATAAGCCCATTAAAGATATCACCAAAATTCCATACGGTATTAAGTGGTAATGTTGCACCTACGAAAACTGCAAGTACAAAGACAATCCGATAAATGTAAGTGATTTTACCACCGACTAGGTACTCTAAACACTTCTCTCCGAAATATGCCCAGCCAATGATGGTGGAGAAGATAAAGAACAATAATGTAATCGTAACGACCATACTTCCGCCAAACGGTAAAATTGCATCAAACGACATTGCAGTTAATGATGCACCACTTTCACCTGACGTATAAAGGTCTGCAATGACAAGTGCAAGTCCTGTAATCGTACATACGATAATCGTATCAATAAATACTTGCGTCATTGAAATGAGAGCTTGACGAGCAGGGACATCGGTTTTTGCTGCAGCGGCAGCAATTCCTCCAGTACCTAGACCAGCTTCGTTAGAAAATAACCCTCGTGCAACACCCATCTGGATCACCGTCCCGATTGCGCCACCTGCGACTGCTTGACCGGTAAATGCATCTGTAAAAATCAAACCAAAAGCAGCAGGTACTTCAGTAATATTGAATCCAATAACGAAAAACCCTGCAATAACATAGAATACAATCATGATTGGAACAATTACACCACTAACACGACCTATACTCTTTATACCGCCTATAACAACTAATCCGACTAGTACCATCATGATGATCCCAGTAATCCATGTCGGAACGTTAAACGTACTCTGTACAATATCTGAAGCTGTATTCGCTTGTGTCATATTACCAATTCCAAAAATCGCAGCGAAGACGGCGAAGAAAGCAAACAACATACCCATCCATTTCCATTTCTTCCCTAGTCCATGTTCAATATAGTACATCGGACCGCCTGCCATTTCACCTCGGTAATTCTTTCCTCGATACTTTACACCGAGTATGGCTTCTGAGTATTTCGTTGCCATACCGACTAAAGCGGTAATCCACATCCAAAATACCGCTCCTGGTCCCCCTAAGACGACAGCTGTTGCTACACCAGCAACGTTCCCTGTACCTACAGTTGCTGCTAGTGAAGTCATTAACGCTTGAAAGTGTGAAATGTCACCTTCGGAGTTCTTGTCTAAGTTTTTCTTAAAAACGAGCTTCATTGCATATGGGAGCTGTGTAAATGAATAAAATCCTAATCTAAATGTAAGATAAATTCCGGTCCCTACAAGTAATACAATTAACGGTAATCCCCAGACAAAGTCCGCAGCGGCAGCTGCCCAATTGTCAATCCACTCAATCATCTCATCACCCCACTATAAGTAGTAAAGAACCTCGGTGCCTTTAAGCACCAAGGTCCTTAATTAAGATCCAAATATGTTTAAAGCTAAGATTATAATGATCATCGCTGGAGCGATAAAACGTAGTAGGATTAAATAAAGAGTTGCAATCATCGGATTTCTAAAATCTGCTTCATCCAAAGTGGCTCTCTTCGTCCAACCCCAACCAACAAGTAGGACGACGATTAATCCACCAATTGGTAAGAAATAACTATCAGTCAGGGTATCTACAAAGTCTAAGAATGGCAATCCGAAGATTAAAAACTCTGATAACGGACCACCTTGGCTTAACGCTGAAGGAACTCCTAGTACTGTAATGAGCGCACCCAGAATTAACGTAGCTTTTTGGCGGCTAATTTTGAAACGTTCAATGGCTGCTGAGATACTTACTTCAGCTAAAGAAATTGCTGATGTTAGTGCTGCAATAAAGACAAGGAAGAAAAACGCAATCGCAAAGATCGTTCCGGCACCAGCCATTTGGTTAAATACTTCTGGCAATACAACGAATATGAGCGCTGGTCCTTGTGAAGGCTCCATGCCGATCGCATACACTGCGCCAAAGATAGCAACCGCAACGACAATGGCAAACAATGTATCTAGAATAACGACATTACGAGCTGTTGCTGGTAAATTCGTACCCGTTTGCCTTGATAGGTAGCCACCATACGTAATCATAATCCCCATACCAAGAGATAACGTAAAGAACGATTGACCAATAGCAGCTAAATATAACGCAGGGTCAGCTAGAGCACTCCAATCTGGAATGAATAAAAAGCTCATTCCTTCTAATGCGCCGTCTAATGTTAAACTGTAACCAGCTAAAATAACTAATATAATTGCAAGTAACGGCATGAAGATCTTACTGCTAAGTTCTATACCCTTTTGAACTCCAAAGTATAAAATCCCAACAATAATCGCCATAACGACAACAAGCCAGAAGATCGGTGTCCAAGTCGCTCCTATTGTATCAAGGAAGTACCCTTCTACGCCTCCACTTTCCACTTGTTGTACAGACCCCATTAAATACCCGAACATGTAATGCAATACCCAGCCTGTAATAACTGCGTAAAACGATACAATTAAAAAAGAAGTCGTGACCGCTAGCCAACCACCAGCGACCCACACTTTAGATGGTGCTGTTTTACGATATGAACCTACTGCATCTAACTGTCCTCTTTTCCCGATTGAAAATTCAGCCAAAATTACTGGTAAACCTATAATAGCAACACACACGAGGTAAACGAGTAAAAATGCACCGCCCCCGTATTCTCCAGTAATATAAGGAAAACGCCAAATATTCCCTAGTCCAACTGCTGACCCCACTGCCGCCAACATAAAACCAACCTTCGTTCCCCATTGCTCACGAGCCATGTAATACCCCCCTTTTGTATTTGTATAGAAAATTATAAAATTAATGTTGAATTTTGTCAAAATAATCTAACAAAACTTATTATTGTTGATTTGTTTCCTCAGCCCCTTCCTCCGCATCTGGACTTTGCATCTCAACACTTTCTTCATTACCACTAGGCATAATTGCTGGGACAGGCATCCCTCCTCCTTGACCGTAGTAATCAGGCACATCTCCTGGTATAAACACCATTCCAACTGGAACGGAATAGGTGACACTCGTTTCATCAGTACCAAATGGAATCACCACGCGCACGTCCATATCAATGGCTACACTAATCCGAAGATACGTATTGTTAATCCCGACGTTTTCAATTCGTTCTTCCATATCGGCGTGAATCTCTCCAATTACGGAAAAACTTACCGGAACTCGAGGACCTAAATTGGCAAGTAATGCATTACCAGTCGCCATCCCGAGTGGGATTGTATAAATTGCACCGTCTTCAACGGTTCCAACCCCTCGGTCTTCATATTCTTCATCGACACTTCTCGGTGGATCTCCTTGTGTAATCCCCCGCTGAATTTCATGTAAATAATCTTGAACGACCATCGTAGAATCAGACAATACTCGATTGTACACTTGCGCATTAAATGCCAACGAAGAGATATCTCCATTGTCACTTCGCTCAATTAGAACAAGATCATTCATGTCTTCTTGATGAGTCATCTCTTGTGAAATCGCTTCAGTAACAGCGTGCTGTGCGATTCGTTTCGTTTCAACAACGGCAATGGACATCAGCGACGGTCGTATATGTTTATCTACGAAATAGAGACCTTGGATTGTCATGATAAGAAAGATTCCTATTGAGATTAAGAAAACGTACTTAAATGGCAGTGGACCACCTTTTTTTTGCTTAGGTTTCGCGATTTTTGATCGTTTTAACGCCATACAAAAATCCCCTCCTAGCATGATGTATATGCAGGAAGGGACGTGTTCAAACATGAGAATTCTATTATAATTTAGTTTACTCGTTCGTATTGCTTAAACGTATGTGGATACTTGTTCTTTTCATCGACGGTTCCTGATTTCTCCCACGTTAATTTCCACTCACCGTTTTTGTAATCAGGGAAGTAGCGATCTACGTCAAACGAAGCTTTGATTTCTGTAACGTAGATTTTCTTGACACGATCGATCGCTTGTTCATATACCGAACTGCCTCCAAAGATAAAAGCTTCCTCTTCATCCTTGCATCGTTCCACTGCTTCGTCTAGTGATTGGACCACTTCTGTTCCTTCAAATGACCAATCCGATTGACTCGTAATGACGATGTTGCGACGATTCGGTAACGGTTTGCCAATCGATTCGAACGTAGAGCGCCCCATAATGAGGGCGTGACCGGTCGTCACTTCTTTCAAGTATTTAAAGTCAGCTGGTAAGTGCCAAGGCATCTTATTGTCTTTTCCAATCCCACGATTGATATCATGTGCGACAATCATCGATAATAGCATATGTTCTTTGCCTCCTTAAACCGCAATCGGCGCTTTGATCGTAGGGTGTGGCTCATATCCTTTTAGTACAATATCGTCGATATCAAAATCAAAGATTGATCGCTCTAACGCTTGCTCTTGAATGACTAATTCAGGTAGAGCCTTCATCTCTCTTGATAATTGTTCGTTCACTTGATCGATGTGATTCGTATAAATGTGAGCATCACCAATGGTATGAACGAATTCACCAACATCTAGACCACACTCTTTAGCAATCAGATGTGTCAACAACGCGTAGCTTGCGATATTAAACGGAACACCTAAAAATAGGTCCGCTGAACGTTGATACAGCTGACATGACAGCTTGCCATCGGCTACGTAAAACTGGAACAACGTGTGGCAAGGTGGTAATGCCATCGTAGGGACGTCTTCTGGATTCCAAGCAGATACGATTAAACGCCTTGAATTCGGGTTGGTTTTGATCATGTCAATGACATCAGCGATTTGATCAATCGTCTCATCTGTTGTCGTCTTCCACGCTCGCCACTGTTTTCCGTAAATGTCCCCGAGTTCCCCGTACTTCGCTGCAAACGCATCATCAGTCAAAACTTGTTCTTTGAACGACGCCATTTCTCGTAAGTACACTTCTTTAAACTGCTCGTCTTGTTCAGCGCGAAGGGCGAAGTCTTTCATATCTGGTCCGGTGTAAGCGTCACTCGCCACATACCTCTCAAATGCCCATTCGTTCCAAATGTTGTTGTTATGCTTAAGCAAATATTGAATGTTCGTCATGCCTTTTAAAAACCAGAGCAATTCGCTTTTGATTAATTTGAATGGCACGCGTTTCGTCGTAAGCATTGGAAATCCTTCAGACAAATCAAAGCGCATTTGCTTACCAAAAGCTGAAATTGTTCCCGTGCCTGTCCGATCGGATTTTTTATCGCCATTGTTCAATACATCTTGGAGAAGATCTAAATATTGCTGTTCGCTCTTACTCATTATTTGTACCCCTTTATAGATGGCGCACCAATATGAATATTGGTGCGCAGATGCTATTATTTCATTTTCAATAAAGCTTCTCGGCCTGTCATCCCGACTGTAATGCCCAACTCTTCTGCAGCAATCGTCACCGATTCAAGTGGCGCATCAAGGAGTTGATCTATCGTTCTAACACCTACTGCACGACCAGCGACAATGCCACGGTCTTTTAGTTTATCATTTAATAATTGAACATCAAGTGCCCCGCACATAATGTACCCTACGCTGTTCGTCACTGCCATAAAGTTCGTTTTCGGTAACTTCATTGATACAGCACTAAACAGTTGCCCATCAATTTCGACCGGTTCCATTTCTAACATTCAACCTCCGCCTTTCACCAATATCAGTCATTCTTAGTAGTCTATGAAAAGCCTATTTTCTTCGTATAGGCAAGTAGTCATGATTCAGTGTTTTTCATTAGCGCCCACAACAAAACGTCACGAATAAGTTCTGGCATCATATATCGTTTTGATGTACTTTGCACAATCTCAGGATAAAGATTCCCAAACGTTAACATATCTGGCACAGCAATCGTATACCATTTGTCTTCTAGAAGAGGGCTTCCGTCTTTTAAAATAGAAAGAACCTCGTATTCACCTTCCGTTGTTTCAACGACTTCAACGTTTAACCCAGCAAACACCATTATCCCAAGCTTTACCCCTCTAAATCCATAGCCTTTTAATGGTAAATGCACCATTTTACTCGTAAACGACCGTTCAATCGCTGTTTTGATGTTGCTTCCTTTCACTTCAACGATACAAGGATTGATTGGATGGGGGCAAATCCGGTGCAAATCACCTTTCGTAACAGCCCCTTCACGTAGAGACGCTAAAATGATGCCGCTGTGCATCATGGAGATCTCCGTGTTGCACCACTGCCGTAAATATTCGACTAAAAATGACGCAAACGTTGAAGGTTCTGTCCAAGAAATGTCTAGCGGGCGATCCAACACGGCAACCCCTTCACGAAACGATGCATCTGCGGACTGTTGTAAACGCTCTAACACGGCTTCCGTTGCCAACGAGCTTTCAGCAACAGCGTCAATTGATTGAAGGGTACCTTCTTTCGCAGTCACTTGCCGTTGATCAATCTGCAACGTGATTTTTCCAAGGTCAGTTCCAAGCTTCCCCGTCTGAGCGATCAAAGTACCCTCAATTTCTATTGCGGGATTTAATCGATGATGCGTGTGCGCACCGAGGATTACATCAATATCATAGTCCGCTGCAATTCGTTCATCCATGAAATATCCGAGGTGTGAAAGCAAGACGACAACATCACATTGCTGTTTTAACACTGGCAATTCTCTCTCCAACGTTACGATTGGGTCTTCAATAACCCAGCCAAGCTCTGTATAAAATGGGTAAAAGGCTGCCGTTAAGCCGAGCATGCCAATTGTTGTGCCACTTTGAAGTGTATGGATGCGACTTGGTACACACCACGACGGTCGAACATGATTTTCATTGAACAAATTCGCAACGATCACGTCGAACTTCGCTTGATCATACAAATGATCTAAGCTGTCTTTCGAGAACGTGATACCTTCATTGTTGCCGATCGTCACATAATTAACGGGTGATGCATTGAGTAGTTCGATGTTGCCTTGTCCACTTGTCGCTTCTGTAATGGCATGAACACGATCCGCATGATCCCCTAAGTCAAAAAACAAAACGTCTTCATTTCGATCTTCATGAAGAACTTTTTTTGTCTCGAGGTAGTGGACAATCTTCGGCCATTGTGAAAGTTGGCTATGCAAGTCATTGGTATGGTAAAAAAATACGGTCTCTTTACTCAAACTCTCACCGCTCTTCTTCGCTGAAAAGGGACAATTGCTTCGGTGCTAACCCTTCATACGATAAATTCGCACGCTCCATATACGTTCGTGCATTACCAGAGGCATGTCCGCCGGAGTTGTTGTTAAAAATAACATAAATATCCTCTGATTGTGCGTGTAACTGCTCGGCGTATTCAATCCATTGATCGATTTCTTCTAGGTTGTAATCGTAAAGATAACGAACTTTTCTCCAATTCGCTCCTGCGGTCTCCTTGCGCCAACCTGCTCGGTTACGACCGTGAAGTCGAATGAGCGTCTTTTCCTTCGTTGTCGCGATCGGTACAATTGGAATTGAGCCAACACCCGCTTGTGGCTCATCGCACACAGAGTGAATAAACTGATGTTCTGATAGAAATTGAATCGTCTTCTGTCGATAGTGTTCCTCATACCAACTTTGATGACGAAATTCTACCGCAACAGGCAAGCCATCTAAGTACGCTCGCATCTGCCGAAGTGTTTGGACATTCTCTTTCGTACAATCAAACCAAGGCGGATATTGGCAAAGCACCATCGCTAACTTTCCAGACTCCATGACTGGATGTAACGACTCCTTAAATGCTTGAAACATCACTGCTTCCGATTCAAAAGGAGGCTTTTCTTGTAACTGCCCCGTCATTCCAGCGTATGCTTTGACGATGAACCTGAAGTTATCAGGCGTTTCATCCATCCACTTTTGCCACGTAGAATGTGGTTGAACTGCATAATACGTACTATCAACTTCAACCGTCGGAAAAAAACTCGCATACGTAGACAGTTTATCTGTTGCTCTCGTCTGATCTGTATACAATTGGTCGTGGTCTCCCCAACCCGTTAATCCTACATAAATCATCTCAATCACCGCTCGCTCTCTATTGTTCTAGTTTATCATGAGAGCGTTGTGCATTTCATTCAATTACGATGTAATTGTGCAATTCTTCTTCAGTGATCGCAAAGTACTCACATAAAAATTCCGCCACGTCCTCTGTAGAAATTTGCTTACCCATAAACTCGTTGCTGAATTCCGATAAAAATTGTTTGGGAGCATCCTGCACGTTCTCATCTTGCCAATTCTCTTCGATTAATTCCCAAAGGGCTGCTCTCGGTAGAACTTGAGTAAAGAGATGAAATTCATCGTTGTTATAATCTTCACGATGAAGATTTACGGGTAGGACGTACTCCACCTCTTCGTCCATTTGCGATTGAAGAGCTTCAGCATCGACACCGCCATTAAACGTTTCCAAAGTCATCATAACTAGTACATTCTTTATCCAAAAATCGGTTTGTAGTTCTTCTAAATGAATAGAATCATACCAAAGTTGAATAAGTTCATATATCAACCACCCGCTTTCACTGCCTCCTTGCATGGTTGTTCGATGAACAAAAGTTCCCGGTAATTGAAACATAGTCTGGTGCTCATCTTCGACAAAAATCAGTTGATCGCCTGGATAAGGACCGATGATGTCTTCTAACTGTTTTATTTTATCTAAAGCAATTTCAACGTCCGGTGGCTGAACGTTAACTGACAAAACATTCGTATCACCGACTGTTGTTTCGATTTCATTAATCTCTTCAGGCATTACTATGGTCGAAAAAACATCTGTATCTTCAATCTCAATCGTTGATTCGTCTACTTTTTCACCTGTAGATGTTATCACTTGTTTCCCTTGTAAATCATACGTCAGCATGTAATGATTCTTCGCTAACCGAGCCATACGATTATAGGTGTTGTTCGATTCAAACACTTGCCATTCCCCTTGAACATAATCTCCAAGCAAAGGATACCAAGGTCGGATCGCTTGAACGCTCCCCGCTTCCCCCGGATAAAATTGATACGATAACTCCACAACCGCTCGGTCATTCGGACGAATAAACTCATTTAAGTCAATTGCAAAGCGCGATTGGACTTGTCTCGTCTCTGCTTCATCCCCATTAACCGTTACTTCAATGTCAAAAGGCTGTAAAAAATGTTCAAAATAAAACAATAATTTGTTCCATGAATCATTCGAATGATTGCGAACATCTATTGAAACCGTTGCACGATAGTAATCGTCTTCTTGTTCTAACTTCATTTCATATGTACTGTTTACCCCTTGATTGCCTGTACTAGTACCACCACCAGGCAGAAAACTCATTTGGTCTTCACAAGAAGGAATGAGCATAAAACTCATTATCAACAAAAACCACCTTTTCATACGTTTCCCCCTACTACATACCGATGTGAAAAAAAGAGTTTACATAGGCACATGCCTACATAAACTCTCTCTTAATGTTTAACCTCTATGAAATCTAGAGAGAAATGAATTAACCAATCGAACCTTCCATTTCAAATCTGATTAGACGGTTCATTTCAACCGCATACTCCATTGGAAGTTCCTTCGTAAATGGCTCGATAAAGCCCATTACGATCATTTCTGTTGCTTCTTCTTCGTTCAGACCACGGCTCATCAAGTAGAAGAGTTGCTCCTCAGATACTTTTGATACCGTTGCTTCATGCTCAAGCATGATGTCATCGTTGAAGATCTCGTTGTATGGAATTGTGTCAGAAGTTGACTCGTTATCCATGATCAACGTATCACACTCAATCTTCGACTTCGATCCTTGAGACTTACGTCCGAAGTGAGAGATTCCGCGGTAAGATACTTTACCACCTTGCTTCGAAATTGATTTCGAAACAATCGTTGAAGAACAGTTTGGTGCTAAGTGGTATGCTTTTGCACCTGCGTCTTGGTGTTGGCCCTTTCCTGCAATTGCAATTGAAAGAACGTTACCACGAGCGCCTTCGCCTGTCATGATGATTGATGGGTATTTCATCGTAAGTTTTGAACCGATGTTTCCGTCAACCCATTCCATCGTAGCGCCAGCACCAGCTGTCGCACGCTTCGTTACGAGGTTGTAAATGTTTGGAGCCCAGTTTTGAATCGTCGTGTAACGGCAGTATGCGTCCTTTTTAACGATGATCTCAACAACTGCACTGTGAAGTGAGTTTGTTGAATAAACTGGTGCTGTACACCCTTCAACGTAGTGTACGGAGCTTCCTTCGTCCGCAATGATGAGTGTACGCTCAAATTGTCCCATGTTCTCAGAGTTAATTCTGAAATACGCTTGAAGTGGAGAATCAGCTTTCACGCCTTTAGGCATGTAGATGAATGAACCACCTGACCATACTGCAGAGTTCAATGCTGAGAACTTGTTGTCACTTGGAGGAATAACCGTCGCAAAGTGCTCACGGAAAATGTCTTCATTTTCTTTAAGGGCAGTATCAGTATCCTTAAAGATAATGCCTTGTTCTTCCAAGTCTTCTTGCATGTTGTGATAAACAACTTCTGATTCGTATTGTGCAGAAACACCTGCAAGGTATTTTTGCTCAGCTTCAGGAATTCCAAGCTTATCAAACGTATTCTTAATCTCTTCAGGAACTTCATCCCAAGATTTCTCAGAACGCTCTGAAGGCTTTACGTAATACGTGATATCATCAAAATCAAGCTCTGTTAAGTCGCCGCCCCATTGTGGCATTGGCATTTTGTAAAACTGCTCCAATGATTTCAGACGGAACTCAAGCATCCACTCAGGCTCTTCTTTAATCTTGGAAATTTCTCTAACGACGTTTTCTGTTAGTCCACGTTCTGAACGATAAATGGAAACGTCTTTATCATGAAACCCATATTGGTATTCGCCAATCTCAGGCATTTTCTTAGCCATGTGAAAGACCTCCTTCAAATATCACCACCGCTTGGTGATGGTCTTACTACTCATCCAAACCCTTTTCCATTGCTTTCCAAGCAAGAGTCGCACATTTAATGCGGGCAGGAAACTTTGTTACTCCTTGAAGGGCTTCGATATCTCCAAGGTCATATTTTTCATCGTCGTACTCTTTACCTTGAACCATTTCGGAAAAGATCCCAGAAATTTCAAGCGCTTCTTCGATCGATTTGCCTTTAACTGTATCTGTCATCATTGACGCTGAAGATAAGCTAATTGAACAACCTTCACCCGTGAACTTTGCATCAACAACTTGATCATTTTCAACTTGTAAATGAAGCTGAATTCGATCGCCACATGAAGGGTTATTCATGTTAATCGTCAAGGCATCATTCTCGTCAAGCTCTCCACGATTTCTCGGGTTTTTGTAATGATCCATGATGACTTGTCGATAAAGAGTGTCTAGATTACTCTGCATAGACATCTCCGAAATACTCCTTTGCCGTCACAAGTGCATCAACAAATGCGTCGACGTCGCTTTTTGTATTGTATAAATAAAAGCTCGCTCTTGCTGTTGCTGTACACCCTAACCAATTCATGAGAGGGCGAGCACAATGGTGACCCGCACGAACCGCTACACCTTGAGAATCAAGGACAGTCGCTACATCATGAGGATGAACACCTTTAATGTTGAAGGTTAAGATTCCTGCACGTTGGTCAGCAGGAGGACCATACACTTCTACATCTTCATGTTCAGTAAGTCGCTCCATTGCGTATTGAACGAGCATTTTCTCGTGTGCTTCGATGTTTTCTAAACCAATCTCTTCGAGGTAATCAATCGCTTTAGCAAAGCCGATCGCTCCTCCAATAATCGGTGTACCCCCTTCGAATTTGTATGGGAGCTCTTTCCAAGTTGACTCGTAAAGACCAACTTCGTCAATCATCTCTCCTCCAAATTCAAAAGGCTCCATGTCGTCAAGAAGTTCTTTCTTACCGTATAGAGCACCAATTCCTGTCGGTCCGCACATTTTGTGTGCAGAGAACGCGAAGAAATCGCAATTTAGATCTTGAACGTCAACTTTTTTGTGTGGTGAACTTTGTGCACCGTCAACGATCATTATTGCTCCGTGGTTGTGAGCAATTTCTCCAACTTCTTTAACTGGGTTCATCGTTCCGAGAACGTTTGACACGTGAACCATTGTGACGATTTTCGTCTTATCGGTTACCGTTTCTTCAACATCCTCAAGAGAGATCGTACCGTCTGGTTGAAGTGGAATATATTTGAGTACAGCACCTGTTGCTTTTGCCACTTGTTGCCAAGGAATGATATTGCTATGATGTTCCATCGGAGTTAAGACAATTTCATCGCCTTCGTTAAGCTTTGCTTTTGCGTAGCTTGAAGCAACAATGTTCAGTGCTGTTGTCGTTCCGCGCGTGAAAATAATTTCTTCACGGTTCTTTGCATTAATGAATGACTGTACCCGGTCTCTTGCGCCTTCGTAACCATCCGTCGCTTTCGAACCTAGCGTATGAACCCCGCGATGCACGTTGGAGTTGTACGAGTTATAGTACTCCTCCAACGCTTCAATCACCTGAATTGGCTTCTGTGAAGTTGCCGAGTTGTCGAGATAAACGAGCGGATGGCCGTTTACTTCTTGGTGAAGAATCGGGAATTGTTCACGCACTTTCTGAACGTCAAACATTAGTAGACTTTCCTTTCGATCACTTCCGTAAGACGCTCTTTAACCGCTTCAACTGGAAGTTCTCCTACAACAGGCTCAAGGAAGCCATGAATGATTAAACGTTCTGCTTCAAGCGTAGAAAGACCACGGCTTTGCATGTAGAACATTTGCATCGGATCAATCTTTCCAACTGATGCTGCGTGTCCTGCAGTTACGTCATCTTCATCAATAAGAAGAATCGGGTTTGCGTCTCCACGAGCTTTTGAAGAAAGCATGAGTACACGTCCAGTTTGCTCACTGTGTGCTTTCGTACCGCCTTTTTCAATCTTATTAATTCCGTTAAAGATTGCAGACGATGCGTCTTTCATTACACCATGAGTCAAGATGTAACCTTCAGAGTGCTTACCATGACCGACCATGTTGCTCGTAAAGTTCTGAATCTGCTCTCCACGACCTACAGCAACTGTCTTCGTATCTCCGTAAGAACCATCACCGAGAAGATGCGTTGTGTTCTCAGAAATTGTACTACCTTCGTTCATTTGTCCAAGCGCCCACTCGATACGGCCGTCTTTTTGAACGTGTGCACGACGAACAATGTAGCTCGTTACGCCACTTTCAAGGTTATCAACAGCACCGTACTTCACTTCAGCGCCTTGACCGACATATACTTCTGTAACGATGTTTGCAGCAGCTTTTTCTTTCTCGAAAGAAACGTAGTTTTCAACATACGTTACACGGCTGTGGTCTTCTGCCACGATAATAACGTGGTTAAACAATCCGACCTTCACATCGTCTTGCCAGAAAATTGCTTGTAATGGAACTTCCACTTCAACGTTTTTCGGAACGTAAAGGAAAATACCACCGTTAACAAGCGCTGTGTGAAGAGCTGTAAGTTGGTTTTCATCTGAACGAACAGCTTCCCCCATGAAATACTTCTCAAGTAAGTCACTGTGCTCATTCACTGCTGTTTCAAAATCAGTGAAGATCACGCCTTTTTCTTTAAGCTCATCTGCAACTTTGTTGTGCGCAACTTTACCGTCACGTTGAATAATTGCACTGTTCACTTTGCTTTCATCACCAGCAAGACGAGCAACATCTCCTGGCAAATCACTGTAACTCTCAATTGCACGTTGATCACTATCAATGTTCTCAAACGTTGAGAAGTTCCATCTTGTTAATTTCGTTTTATCAGGGTTAGGCATCGGTAAAGAAGCAGCATTTGTAAGAGCTTCTAAACGCTTTTCTTGAAGCCACGTAGGCTCATTGCGCTTTTCCGACCAAGATTTAACCGTTTCACGATCAAATGCCCATTTCGTTTCAACAGCCATATTCTGCACCTCCGTCTCTTATGCTTCTTGTCCTACACGCTCATCTTCGATTCCGAGCTCTTCTTTAATCCAGTCATAACCTTCTGCTTCAAGACGTTGAGCAAGGCTAGCGTCGCCAGACTTCACAATACGTCCTTGCATCATCACGTGAACGTGATCTGGTGTGATGTAGTTGAGTAGACGTTGGTAGTGAGTGATGATGAGGCAACCAAAGCTTTCTCCGCGCATGTTGTTAATTCCGTTTGATACGACTTTAAGTGCGTCAATATCAAGACCAGAGTCAATCTCATCTAGGATCGCAATTTTTGGTTCAAGCATAAGAAGTTGAAGAATTTCGTTACGCTTCTTCTCTCCACCAGAGAAACCTTCGTTCAAATAACGAGTTGAGAACTGTTCGTTCATATCAAGTGTTTCCATGTTTTTGTCCATCTTCTTGATGAACTTCATTAATGGAATCTCGTCGCCTTCTTCGCGGTGTGCGTTAATAGCAGTACGAAGGAAGTCAGAAGTTGTAACGCCTGTTACTTCACTTGGATATTGCATAGCAAGAAACATTCCTGCACGTGCGCGCTCGTCAACTTCCATTTCAAGAACGTCTTCACCATCAAGGCTTACACTGCCTTTTGTGATTTCGTAACTTGGGTGTCCCATAATTGCAGAAGCAAGTGTTGATTTACCTGTTCCGTTTGGTCCCATAATGGCATGGATTTCGCCGCCAGAAATTTCTAAGTTAAAGCCCTTTACGATCTCTTTACCTTCGATCTCGACGTGTAAGTCTTTGATCGTCAATGTTGATGCAGTCATAATCTACCTCCATTTATTTAAGCTACAACGAATAGGTAGCATATTCTCAATCTATTCTCATTCTTATTTTATAACAAATTCAATCTCCCATCAAGAGCATGGGCGTATTCGTAAAAAAGAGAACCGCTCTGGATTCTCTTTTCCCATTATGCAGGTTTATTCTAAAGGTTTCAATGGATTAAACCTGTTAAGACAAATGCTTAATTATCACTACTTGAGGAATCTTGCTCTTTCTCGAATGCTTCGATTGCATCTCGAATTAATGTTGCGGCTTGACTGAGCGAAGGACCTGCCCGAAAAGCTGCTGCTACACCTACTGCTTCGAGGATCTCAGCTTCTGTCGCCCCTTCATCTACACACATCTTCGTATGATAGACCATGCAATAATCATCATTCATCACCACACTAATCGCCAGTGCCATCAGCTGTTTATCTTTCGTTTGCAATTTTCCTTTTGCAAAACAAACTTCTGTAAACGCATGGTACTTCCGAGTTAACCGAGGCAATTGTTCTGAAACATAATCCATGCCTTCTTTATAATCTAGCAATACTTCTTCAATGAAATTCTGATCTTTTGGCATAACAATCCCCCTCATCCTTAGTATGGAAAAGGGGGATTCAATTCATGCATATTTTTCCATTATTTATTTTGCTCGCGCCAAAGTTCTTTCGCAATCTTTGGTGCGTGCCAGATTGACGGTGTGATTAAAAGCGCAACCGGCACTGCTGTTACGACGATAAACGATTGCAATGCATCGATACTACCTTCACCAATAAAGATTAGAATCGCCGCTACAACCGCCATAATGCTCGCCCAGAAGACACGCATAAATTTCGGAGGATTTCCTTCCCCTGTCATACTCATTGAAATCGAATACGTCATGCTATCTGCTGTTGTAATTACAAAGAGGATCGCAAGAATTAAGAAGAGAAATGGCATAATGACCGAAAATGGCATTTGCTCTGCAATTGCTATAATTGCTGCTGGCAATCCGCCTTCATCAAGGGGACCAGAGACGCTTCCCGGATTCTCCATCTCATAAAAGATCCCTGATCCACCAACAACACTAAACCAGAAGTTCGTAATTAGTGGCGAAATCACAGCAACAGCCATAATAATCTCTCTAATTGTACGTCCTCTTGAGATTCTCGCAATGAGCATCGTCATCATCGGTGCAAATCCAATGAACCATGCAAAGAAGAACAACATCCAAAAACCTAACCAGTCATTGTCACCCCGGTACGTGTGAAGCGTTACAAAATTATTGATGTAAAACCCAAATGAAGAGATGAACGTATCAATGATAAATGCTCCAGCACCGAATAACATAATAATAGTCGCTAAGATGAACACAATAATAATATTGATTTTACTTAACCATTGAATTCCTTTGTGAATTCCTGTAACCGCTGAAATTGTAACAATAGAAAGTAGAAAGGCAATAACAGATATTTGCACTAAAAAGTTATCAGGAATCGCAAATAATGAATCCATTCCATAGCTCACTTGTAGAGCTAAAATACCAATTGGACCGATTGTACCCGCTGCAACTGCAATAACACAAAATGCATCAATAACCGCCCCAAGCTTATGGTTCGCAATTCGCTTACCAAAAAACGGATACAACAGGGAACGTGGTTTCATTGGCATCCCTTTATGATAGACCGCATACATGAGTACAATTGCACCGGTCGTACCGAGTACAGCCCATGCCCCCATTCCCCAACTAACAAATGCTTGTGCCATTGCAGGAGCAATTGCCGCCTGTGTTGCAGCTTCAATGTCGTTGTGTACCGGTGGGACGTCCATAAAATAATACATCGGCTCAGATGCTGCCCAGAAGACCCCACCTGCACCTAGCAGAGAAATTGTAATCACCGAAATCCATCGAAACGTGCTCATTTCAACTTGATCTCTATTTCCAATCCGTACTTTGCCGTACTTTGAAAATGCAATAATTAGTGCTGCACCTAACATGACGAGAAGGAGCAACTGCCAAAAGCCACCAAAGTAGTATACAGATGCTTCGAAAGTTACATTCACAAATTGACTAACTGCTTGTACGTCGATGATTGACGCAATAACGAACAATAAGAGAATCCCTCCACTTATTGCAAAGACAGGCCAGTCAACCTTTTTAAAATTCATTATCCCGAAAAAACCCTTCCTTAAAACAAAAAAAACATCCCCGACGTCTTCTTTTAGAACACATCGAAAATGTTTGTTCGTTTTTTTTATTGGTGTCACAAGTTACAAAGTATAGCATAAAATCTTTTCGATGCACATGTAATATTTACCCTAGATTTAGGTAGCATTTTATTATGCCACTTTCTTCATATTTAAAGTGCATTTTTTATTTGGATATATGATGCTTGATCTCGACAAATAAAAAGAGCAGGCCGTTTTCAGAAACGGACTGCTCTTTTTATTTATTCTGCTGGAAGTACTGCACCTTCGTATTGTTCTTCAATAAACGATACGACTTCATCGGAATGAAGGACATCTAGTAATGTCTGGATGCGTGGGTCGTCCTCATCACCTGAATTTACTGCAATCACGTTAACGTATGGGTTATCATCGCCACTTTCAACAGCGATCGAATCATCAACCGGGCTTAAATCGTTGTCAATTGCATAGTTCGAGTTAATGAAGACAACATCTCCTTCACCAGTATCAAACGCTTGTGGTAAAATCGCTGCTTCATAGGATGGGTCAAAGTTGAAATCGTTCGGGTTATCTTCGATGTCATCAATCGTTGCATAAATTGGATCAACGCCATCAGCAACTGTAATTAAACCTTCTTCTTCAAATAAGCTAATCACACGACCATGGTCAGCGACAGAATCACTCATAATAACGTGTGCGCCTTCAGGAAGTTCTGATAAAGAACTATACTCTTGACTGTAACCACCCATCGGCTCAATGTGTACGCCGCCTGCGTTAGCAAAATCATAACCATGCTCTTCGATTTGGCTTTCAAGGTAAGGGATGTGCTGGAAATAGTTCGCATCTAAATCACCGAAATCAAGTGCTTGGTTCGGGATAATGTAATCATTGAACGTTTCAATTTGCAGATCAACACCTTCTTCTTCAAGAAGATCTTGTGCAAATTCAAGAATCTCAGCATGTGGAATGTTAGAAGCACCTACGACGAGTGGTTCATTCTCACCATCGTTTGTCGCTTCTTCATCCGTATCTTCATCTGGTGTCTCAACGTCAGAATCCGCGTCTCCTTCAGCGCCTGAACCATTTTCCTCATCAGACGTTCCACAAGCGCTTAATGCGAGTACAAGTGAACCTGCTGCAATTGCCGTATAAAACTTTTTCATTCTACTTCTCTTCCCTTCTTATCGTTTATCTAATTTTCTCGTCAACACGTCGCCAATTCCTTGGAAAATAAACACGATGACGAGCGTAATTACGGTAGCTACGAGCGTTACTTCTGCATTATTACGTTGGAAGCCATCACGGTAGGCTAGATCTCCTAGTCCTCCTGCACCAATAACCCCTGCCATTGCTGTGTAGCCAACAAGTGCGATTGATGTAACAGTAATTCCAGAAATTAACGCAGGCATTGATTCAGGTAATAACACTTTAAAGATAATCTGAAATTGATTGCTTCCCATAGACCGAGCTGCTTCAATGACACCCTTGTCAACTTCACGAAGCCCAATTTCGACGAGTCTCGCATAGAAAGGTGCTGCACCAATAATCAATGCGGGAAGAGCTGCTTGTGGTCCAAGCATCGTATTTAAGATTGCGACTGTAAATGGAATCAATAATATGATTAAGATGATAAATGGGATCGAGCGAAAGATATTCACAAAAGCTGCGGTAAACCAGTTAATCACCGGATTAGACCAGAGCTGATTTCTAGACGTTAAAAACAATAATAACCCTAATGCTATTCCTAATATAAACGTGAAAACAATTGCGATTGAACTCATGTACACTGTTTCCCACGTCGCTTCAAGCATATTGTCCCAATTCACATTACTAAGGAAGCCTTCATCCATGAGTAATCACCTCCGCCTGTACTTCATGATTCTCTAAGAAGGCGAGAGCTGCCTTAACTTTATCTTCGCTTCCTTCTAATGAAATAAATAACGTTCCATAACTGCCATCTTTCGTACGTGCAATGTTACCTTGTAGAATATTGACGTCAATATCGACATTACGAATGAGCTCAGAGACGAACGGTTTTTCTGTTCGCTCACCGACAAACGTCAGTTTCACCACTGTCCCGTTTGCATCATCCAACTGATCTTCGATGACTTCAAGTGACTCATCGTTCTCTGTAATTTGTTTCACAAATGCTCTCGTGATTTCCTCTGATGGGTTTCTAAATACGTCGAGTACAGCACCTTGTTCTACGACTTTGCCATCTTCCATCACCGCCACTCGACCACAAATTTTGTGAATGACGTGCATTTCATGAGTGATAAGAACAATTGTAAGTCCTAGCTTTTGATTAATATCATAAAGGAGATCTAGAATTTGACTCGTTGTTTTTGGATCAAGTGCAGACGTTGCTTCGTCACAAAGCAACACCTTCGGATTATTCGCAAGAGCTCGTGCAATCCCGACTCGTTGCTTTTGACCACCACTTAATTGCGACGGATACGCATCACCGCGACCTTCTAAACCGACAAGCTTAATGAGCTCATCAACACGCTCTTTGCGTTTTGCACTTGAAACTCCTGCAATCTCTAGAGGGTAAGCAATGTTTTGTCGTACAGTTCGTGACCAAAGCAAGTTGAAATGTTGAAAGATCATGCTGATTTCTTGCCTTGCTTTCCTTAACTCTTTGCCTCTAAGCGTCATCATGTCGTAATCGGCAATTTTTATAAAACCACTACTTGGCACTTCAAGTAAATTCAACAGACGGATGAGTGTACTTTTCCCAGCACCACTGTACCCGATAATGCCAAAGATCTCTCCTTGCTCAATGTTAAGTTCTACGTTTTGAACGGCGTTAATTGATGCAGCCTTCGTCTTAAAAACTTTAGAAACATCATTAATTCGAATCACGGGCTGCACCTCCTTTTCTAAACTTTTTTCCTACTATACATATCTATTCAGTAAACTTTGAACGAAATAAAAAAATAACCCATCAACTCAATATGATGAGCAGAAAGGTTGTATTCTAACTATTCCCGTCTCATCTCCCAAGATTACGACGTAATCTTGCAGGAATTGGCACCATTGCAATAAAAATTGCCGGTTGCCGGGCTTCATAGGGCCAGTCCCTCCACCTCTCCAGATAAGGATATTCAGTTTGTGATTGTATCTTAGCACCCAGCTTTCTACCTGTCAACAAATCTTTCATGATTTATCACCTATGTTCTAAATCATCGTTCTTTTACAATTGACGAGACGATATGTCTAGAACTCCATTGACCTTCGGAGACGGTTTCGATTGGGTAGGTTTTCGGATAAAGTGACCGATCAATGTCATCAATAGAATATCCTTGTTCAGTTAACTCATGTACTTGAGCAATGAGCGCTTCTAAATGTTCAATCTTCTTATTAACCATTTCTTTCCCGTTTATATGATACCCGGAGTGACAACAGAATATCGATGAAAATTCGTAGTTCAACAACTTCTTTAGAGAGCGTAACGTTTCCGGGATTGATTCAGCTTCCATAATGACTTTCGGTTTCGGTGTCACAAATAAATCCCCTGTAAACAGACGCCCCGTTCGCTCATCGAGTAAGCTAATATGGTCTTTTGCATGACCAGGTGTAAAAATCACTTCCCATGTTGAGTGCGATGTAGTAAGTTGATCGGGCATTTTCGTTGGTTGGAAGGGCTTACGCTCTCCCCAGGCAAGCTGGCGATAATACGGATACGGTGTTTCTAGAAAGCATTCTTCCAACCCGAGTTCATGTACATAAACAGGCAACTCACGTTGATTAGCCAATACGGCTACATTTCCACTATGATCTTCGTGATTATGGGTTAATGCAATAAAATCATACGATTGCGAATCAAAAAAAGAACGTAACGTTTCATACATATTCGATGGACCTGTATCTACGAGCATATTGTCGACAGAAAATAAATAAACCGGAGTCATTTTCCTACCTTTATTTTCTGGAACAACGTTAGCAATCGTAACACCTTCAATCATTTGAACGTTCATACGCTTCAACTCCCAACTTGAAACTGAAATTTCAGATAGTACACTAGCTACCCGTTAACCTCCGTAGCACGACTACTCGTTAACGAGAAGGGGCATAATCATCTTTTTTACAATTTGCTCGATAAATGGCTCATCAATCGGCTTCTTCGTAACAACTGCTCGGTAATAAACCATTGAAGGCCCAATATCAGCAATTAGATCGAGCGTTTCCAAACCGACTGTGCGTTCAGGATAAACATAAGGATCTAAAATCGCAAAGAACACGAGTCTGTATTTGCGGTAATAGTCTTGTTGTAGGCGATATTCTAATTCTTTATGATTCGCCAAGACAGCCCCGATCGCCGCCATTGCTCTTTGATGAATGGGATCTTCAGACCAAAAGCTAGATAATAATAACTGCTTTATCTGTTCTTCAAGTCCATTTGTCTCATCTACTTCTTCTAAAATGCCTTCAAACGATTTTATGGAAGAGATCGCTTCAACGACCAACTCTTGCTTCGATTTCCATCGCCGGTAAATCGTTGCCTTTCCAACACCTGCAGCTTTTGCAATATGATCCATCGTTACTGCTTCATATCCGTGTTCCGCAATAAGTTCTAGCGTGGAGTCTAAGATCACTTGATTTCGACTCTCGTCTAGTGGGCGACCTTTTTTCACAACTTGTTCGTCCATGCTCACGAACCTAACCTCCTACTGTTTCTCTTTTTACTGTAGCACCTTCGAATTGGTTAAGGCAATCTTTACAGAGAATTAATTACGAAACTGTTGCGTTCCGTAATTACTCGTGGTAAGATTTCTCTTGCTGTTTAAAAGAAGGAGGGTACGGCTATGGCTCACACAGCTACAGAAGCTGACTTAAAATCTGATATTCCTGATATACGACCTATACCAATTTTGGCCGTGCTTCTTTCAGGTGCATTTGTTGCAATCCTAAATGAAACAATTCTTAACGTTGCTTTGCAAGCCATCATGGGAGATCTTGGTGTTACATCAAGTACGGCACAATGGCTCGTAACGAGTTACATGCTCGTCATCGGTACACTTATTCCGATTTCTGCCTATTTCATAAAACGTTTTACGACTCGTCAGTTGTTTATCACCGCAATGTCACTATTTACATTAGGGACGGTTATTGCAGGTGTTAGCCCGACATTTGCAGTTCTATTAATAGGAAGAATCACTCAAGCTGTCGGTACAGCAATTATGATTCCGCTGCTTATGAACGTGATTTTAGCCGTAATCCCAGTCGAGCGCCGAGGTGCAGCGATGGGTATGATGGGTCTTGTCATTATGTTTGCTCCTGCAATTGGTCCAACCGTTTCGGGACTTATTATTGAAAGCTTAACGTGGCGTTGGCTCTTTTACCTTGTCATACCGATTGCACTATTCTCACTCGTCTTCGGTTATTTCGTCTTGAAAAATGTAACTGAGACATCGAAACCAAAACTTGATGTGTTTTCATTTATCTTATCGACCATCGGTTTCGGTGGAATTGTGTTCGGATTTAGCACAGCCGGTAAAGGCGACAGTTCACTAGCTGATCCACTTGTGATTGCATCACTCGTTATCGGGCTCTTAGCGCTCGTGACGTTTGCGATTCGTCAATTGAAAATGGAAGAACCGTTACTCGACATTAGAGTATTCCGTTTTCCGATGTTTGCACTTGGACTCGTGCTCGTTATGCTCGTGATGATGACGATGTTCGCACTTATGCTCGTACTGCCGATGTATATGCAGTCAGCTTTACTTTTCACAGCTGTAGCGACTGGTCTAATCATGCTTCCTGGAGGGATTATTAACGGTGCCATGTCCCCAATTATGGGTCGCCTATTTGATAAAGTTGGACCACGCCCAATTCTAATCCCAGGTGCAATTATGCTCGTGATCACTGTGTTTACGTACCGCTTCTCAACGCCGGGTGTTGACGAATGGGTGCTAGCGTTACAACATGTGTTCGTCATGGTATCTGTCGCAATGATTATGATGCCCGCTCAAACAAACGGATTGAATCAGCTTCCTAAAGAACTTTATCCTCACGGGACCGCAATCTTTAACACACTCATGCAAGTCTCTGGGGCAATTGGGGCTGCGATCTTCATCTCTATTATGGAAACTGGACGCACCAATGCACTATCTGGAATTCAAAACCCTAGTGCAGAACAACAAATAGAAGCTGCAACGATTGGCGCTCAACAAAGCTTTTCGTTTGGATTGATCTTTGCAGTCATCGCACTTCTTATTGCACTTTTTATTCGAAGTAAAAACACCAAAAATCCAGCGTAATAACCAAGCCCTGAATTGTTAATGCAATTCAGGGCTTTTTCTATAAACACGTTCATCACTCCGTACATATACTGTTATGACTTTTAGCTCATACACAGCAATCAATTGATGTGCATGAAATTCAACGATTAGACGGAGGTATTAGATTGAATCCACCAGATCACTTATGGAACGCCAATCGACAAAATCGAAATGGGGTTTCCATTAACAACAATCTCATAAATGGTCCCGGTATTGTTGGTGGTACCGGCTCATTTCCAACGGGAATCCCTACTTCCCCAACTACTCCCACTTCCCCAACTCAACCGACAAGCCCACCAACAGGCATTACCATTGATTTACCAGGTCCTACTGGACCAACGGGTCCTACAGGGCCAACCGGACCATCAGATGGTGCAACTGGCGTAACCGGTCCAACTGGACCGACCGGCGCAACTGGAATCGGGCTCGATGGTGCCGTTCCTTTTGATCCACTCGCTGCACCAGGCTACCCTGTTGGACAGATCGTTACGTTTGAAGGTAGCACCTATTTTGTGAACACCGCTCCTCCTACGGGTATTCCTGGTACTTCACCAGATTACACGTTGATTGCAGGCGCTGGTGCTACTGGCGCTACCGGTGCTACTGGCGCTACTGGCATTGGACTTGATGGCGCTATTCCTTTTGATCCTGTCGCTGCACCAGGCTATCCTGTTGGACAGATCGTTACGTTTGAAGGTAGCACCTATTTTGTGAACACTGCGCCTCCTACGGGCACTCCTGGCACTTCACCGGATTATACCTTGATTGCAAGCGCTGGAGCTACGGGCGCTACGGGTGTCACCGGGGCTACGGGCATTGCAGGAGACACCGGGCCTACAGGGGCAACCGGACCGACGGGCGCTATGGGCATCGGACTCGATGGTGTTGTTCCTTTTGACCCTGTTGCCGCACCGGGCTATCCTGTTGGGCAAATCGTTACGTTTGACGGTAGCACCTATT
>NZ_JAFBEC010000003.1 GCF_016908595.1 Geomicrobium sediminis
TTTCCGTTCTTTTCTCTATTATAACAAAGCGTGGTTATGATTCGGCGTCTATAAATAAGAAAAAGCTGTTGAGAAATGACTTTCTCAACAGCCTGACAAACGGGTTTGTACCGTTTGTGTTTTTTACGTATAGATGTATTAGTAGCTGCGTCCGCCTAATTGCTGTTCAGCCATTTGAACGAGACGTTTTGTGATTTCTCCTCCAACTGAACCGTTAGAACGAGAAGTTGTGTCTGGTCCAAGTTGAACGTTGAATTCAGATGCGATTTCCGCTTTCATTTGGTCAATGGCTTGTTGAGCACCTTGAGCAACGAGTTGGTTGTTGTTTGCCATATGTATCACCTCCATGGTCGTAGTGTGTGGTGAAATAGCAAAAATCACCGCACCAATTTATGGTAAGATCAACTCGACTTTATGAAGGTTAAGAAAAGGAATTCTTCTTTCGCTAAAGAATTGTAACTGTAACGATCTTTAAGAAGGAGGAAGCAATGGTGACTCATCATGATTTTCAGACGGTAAATGCGTTGAAACAGGATACGAACTTCTCTGGATCTATTCTAGTTCAGCAACATGAAAAAACACTCTTTTACGCTGATCACGGGTATGCAAACCGTGCTGAATGCATCCCCAATCATCGAGAAACGAAGTATGGGATTGCATCGGGATGTAAATGGTTCACAGCAATTGCGATTTGTATGCTCGTTGAGCGGGGGGAGTTAACGTTTGAGACGAAGATCAAAAAATACTTAGACAAAGATGTACCCCATGTAAGTGATGACATTACCGTGCATCATCTATTAACACATACATCAGGTATTGCTGATTATTTTGATGAAGATGAGATGGATGATTTTGAGGAATTATGGGTGACAAACCCGATGTATCGGTTAAGGACCATCGAGAGCTTTTTACCTCTCTTTATTGACCAGCCAATGAAACACCCTGTCGGGGAGCGGTTTCACTATAACAATGCTGGTTATATTCTTCTTGGGTGGCTGATTGAGCAGATTAGTAAAAAACCGTTTGCTGAATTTGTCCAAGAGGAAATTTTCGCTAAGGTAGGCATGAACAATTCGGGTTACTTTGAGCTCGATCGTTTGCCGCCATCGACAGCTAGTGGATACATTGATTTGCCTGATGGGGGCTATAAAACAAACATCTATTCTGTTCCAGTTAAAGGAGGCGCAGATGGAGGGGCTTATGTCACTGTTGATGATGTAGCGAAAATTTGGTTCAAAGTAATGCAAGAGGAATTGTTAAGTAAATCAATGACTGAGAAGTTACTCAAGATTCATGTACAAGGTGACGAAGACGATTACGGATATGGCGTGTGGATTCATCAAGGTGAGAAGGAAATCGTTCGCTATCATTTAATGGGGTACGACCCAGGTGTGAGTTTTCATACAGCATATTACCCAGAAAATGAGACTGTAGTTGTTGTCTGTTCGAATCAGTCGGAAGGGGCGTATGAGATTATGGAAGCCATTGAGGATGCGATTGGGAAGAGGTAGCTAGCAGTTTCCCAACAATACGCGCTGGTTTTTCTCAATAAAAAGGAAGCGACCTAAAGCGGTCGCTTCCTTTTATATTCCGTTATTGGCTAGCTACTTCAGTCGACGGTTGTCTGAGTGAAATAAAGGCAAACGCTAACGCAACGAGAACGAGCATAGCGCCAAACATCGGTAGCGTATAGATTGAACCGGTGAATGTTAACACGAGACCACCGATAAAAGAACCCATTGCAATTCCAAGTTGAAGCGCAGACGTATTTAAACTCTGTTGAATATCAGATGTCTCAGGTGCAGATTGGATGAGGTAGTTTTGCATTGCTGGTGTTAACGCCCAGCTTAGTCCTCCCCAAAGTGCTGCAAAGAGTAAGAAGACGACAAGATACCCAGTTAGTGCAGGGAGTAACAATAACACGATCGCAAACGCAGAAACGACGGTTAAAATGGAACGTTTAGAGCCTAACTTATCGCTCATAATTCCTCCAAATGCGTTCCCGCCAATGGATGCAACACCGATTATAAAGTACGCCACACTGACCCATAAAGGTTCTAGACCGAAGGCTTCTTCTAAAAACGGTGTAAAGTACGCGTAAACGACATAGTGACCAGCTAGCATAAAGAGCGTCACTAAATGTGCCGTACTAATCTTTACAGATGCGAGTGATTTTACTTGGTCACGTAAAGGAACCACCTTCTCCACTGGCATCTTCTCAAGTAATAAACTAATAAGAAGAAAAGATAAAAACGATAACAATGCAATTCCGAGGAAGACCGTTCTCCACCCGAATGCTTCAGTCAGAAAGATTCCGACAGGTACACCGAGGACAAGGGATGAGCTAATACCCATAAAGACAAGCCCAATCGCTTTGGCGCGGTGTTCAGGTTTGACAATTTTAGCTGTAATCGTCAGTGATAAGACAACAACGAGTGCTGTACTCATCGCTGTGATCACTCGAGCGATCATGACGAGCGCAAATGAAGTACTAAAGAATGTCATAATATTTCCAAGCGTGAAAATGACAAGCGCCCATAAATACAGTTTCTTACGCTCCACTTTCGCGGTCATTGAGATGAGCACAGGTGCGCTAATCGCATAAACGAGTGCGAAAACAGTAATGAGTTGACCTGCTGATGCAATTGTAATCCCAAGGTCGTCAGCGATGACAGGTAAAATACCACCAACGATCAGTTCGACGAGACCGACAGAAAATGCAGCAGCGGCGAGAATGTAAACTCTCCAATTCATCTAGATCCATCCTTTACAAAAGAAATTCGCCTGTCATTTTGTAAACGGATTTTGGGCATAAAAAAATCCTGATTACAAAAATGAAATGCGTAACATTTTTGTAATCAGGAATTATCGGTTCCTGGTAGAGACCCTCAAACCATATTATTGAGGTTATACAACAGTGATGAATTGTAGCATGAAACGATTAGGTCTGCAACTCTTGCCATTCATCTAGAAGTTGCTCGATCATTTTCTCATTACGTTCGAGCTCGCTTTGAACGTCAGTCGCTTTTGCGTAGTCTTCATAAACATCAGGTTGTAGCAATTGTGCTTGCAACGCTTCATTCTGCTCTTCGAGTGTTTCAACTTCCGCTTCAAGGGCATCAATGCGACGCTGGCGCTTACGTGCTTCTTTTTTGTCTTCTTTTCCTTGAATAAAGTCTTGTTTGGCGATTTGAGAAGAATTACTTTCGGTCGTTGTAGGTGTATGTTCTTCTTGTTCTAGTTCTAATAGACGTACTCGTTCTTCTTCTTCCGTCTTTTTCTCAATATAATAATCGTAATTGCCAAGGTATTCATCGAGCTGACCGTCTTGAAATTCGAGTGTGCGTGTTGAGAGTCGGTTTAAGAAATAACGGTCGTGCGAGACGAAGATCATCGTTCCAGGATAATCAAGCAAGGCTTCCTCAAGAACTTCTTTACTATCTAAATCAAGATGGTTTGTTGGCTCATCGAACAGCAGTAAGTTCGCTTCTTTCATCATGAGCTTGGAAAGAACGAGTCGAGCTTTTTCACCACCACTTAAGCTTTTTACAGGCTTTAATACCTCATCACCTGTAAAAAGAAAACGCCCGAGCACCGTACGGATATCCCGTTCATAGACATGAGGGTATTCATCCCACAACTCTTGTAAAACGGTTTTCTTAGAGTTCAGGTCGGACTGTTCTTGGTCATAATACCCGACGGTTACTTTACTGCCGAGCATAATCTCGCCTTCAGTCGGTAGAAAGCGACCACCCAACAGTTTGAGTAGTGTTGATTTTCCTGTTCCGTTTGGACCGATAAACGCGACACTCTCACCACGACTGACAGCGAGTTGCAGTTGGTTAAGAATTGGCTTATCACCGTATGAGAAAGAAAGATCTTTCGCACGAATGACATCGTTTCCGCTCTTCTCCTTAATCGAAAAGGCGATCGTTGCACTTTTTTGATCAGATTGAGGTGCGTGAATACGGTCCATCGTTTCTAGTTTACGCCGTCGACTTTGTGCACGTTTCGTCGTTGATGCTCGAGCGAGGTTCTTTTGAACGAATGTCTCCAGTTTTTCAATTTCACCTTGTTGCTTTTCATAGGCTTTTTGTTGAAGATCCGCTTGTTTATCGCGTTCTATGAGAAAATCTGTATAGTTCCCGTGGTACACGTTTGCTTTCGTATGCACGACTTCGTAAACTTTCGTCACGATACGATCGAGAAAGTAACGGTCATGGGATACAACGAGTACAGCTCCGTCATAACCATTTAAGAAGTTCTCAAGCCACGTCAGCGTCTTAATATCCAAGTGGTTGGTCGGCTCATCAAGAATGAGCAAATCAGGCTTAGTGAGAAGTAATTTCGCAAGTGCGAGTCTCGTTTTCTGACCACCACTAAGACTTTGAATCGGCTCATCATAGCTAAAAGAATCAAAGTTAAGACCTGCTAAAATACTACGAATATCAGCTTCATAGCGAAAGCCACCTGAAGATTGAAATTCTTCTTGTTTCGCATCATAAAGTTTCATAATGTCGTCGTATTTGGTCTGGTCTGAATAGACTGCAGGATCAGCGATTTGTTCTTCAAGAGAACGCAGCTCTTTCTCAAGCTGAATGGTCCCTTCAAACACCGAAAGCATTTCGTCCCAAATGCTTTTTGAAGAGTTCATCCCTGTATCTTGTGCGAGAAAGCCGAGTGAGACTGCTTTTGGAATGATCACGTCTCCGTGATCATAGGAAAGTTCACCCGTAATAATCTTTAATAGAGTTGTTTTTCCGCTACCATTTCTTCCAACGAGTGCGACACGTTCTCCACTTTTGATTTCTAACTTTATATCTTGTAGGATGGTGTCCACACCAAAGGATTTGGTCACGCGATCACATTGTAATAGAATCAATTGTCTCATTCCTTAGACAGAAGTTGCTAAGTTAAAGGTATAAGACATTCCTAGTCTGGTCAAGCCTGAATGATACCAATGGAAGCGGTCCCTTTTGAATCGTGCTATAATGAAGCATGAGAGTATGAAAGGAAAGGGCATGCCTATGGACGATCAACAGAAAATACCACAAGCTACTGCGAAACGCTTGCCACTTTATTTTCGATACCTCGAGAATTTGCATGCAGCTGGAAAGCTTCGAGTGTCCTCAACTGAGCTAAGTGAGGCCGTGAAAATTGATTCTGCAACGATTCGACGTGATTTTTCCTATTTTGGAGCACTCGGTCGTAAAGGATATGGCTACGATGTTCAATATTTGTTGTCATTTTTTCGCAAAACACTCGATCAAGATGAGACAACTCATGTTATATTAATTGGGGTCGGGAATTTAGGCAAAGCATTACTCAATTACAATTTTGCAAAAAATAATAGCACGCAAATTGTGCGTGCCTTTGATGTAGACCGTCAGCTCGTTGGACAGAGTATTGGCGGTGTGAAGATCGATCATATGGATGAGCTAGAACGTGAGATTGATGACCGTGTTCGTGCAGCAATTATTACAGTTCCGTCAACGACTGCTCAAGTCGTAGCAGACCGACTAGCACAAACTGGGATCCAAGGGATATTGAACTTTACTCCAACACGCCTTAGTGTGCCAGAACACATTCGTGTTCATCATATTGATTTGTCAATCGAGTTACAATCACTCGTATATTTCCTTAAGCATTATCCACTTTCGTAAATAAGGAGTGAAGTCACCATGAATATTGGATTTGGAAGTATTATCGTCATTCTCATCGCCGCATTCCTCGTCTTTGGACCGAATAAGCTACCAGAAGTCGGCCGGGCAACAGGAAGTGCAGTTCGAGAATTTAAGAAAGCAACACAAAACATCTTAAATGAGAAGAATAACAACGAAAAGTAAAGCAAACGCTTTTCACATAAAGAAGGACGGGTGTAGATGAAGAACCAACGAGACATGCCTTTTCTCGCCCATTTTGAAGAATTAAGAAAACGCGTGATTACTACCGCGATCTTTTTAGTGATCGGTATGATCGGTGGATTCTTAATGGCTCCGACCGTCATCGAATACTTACAAAACATTCCACAAGCACAAGATTTCCCGATGAACGCATTTCAACTAACTGACCCGTTACAAGTGTATATTAACTTCGCATTTGTCATCGGTCTCATTATTATCGTTCCAGTCATTCTTTACCAAACGTGGGCCTTTATCGCCCCGGGACTCGGTGAGAAGGAACGGAAAGTTACGTTATCGTATATTCCATTTGCGATTATTTTGTTCCTCGGTGGAATTGCATTTGCTTATTATATTCTTGTTCCTTATTTGTTAGAGTTTCTAGCGAATATTGGGGAAACGTTGAATATTACAGAGCAGTACGGGATTAAGGAATATTTCTCATTTTTATTCCGATTAACGATCCCATTCGGGTTTTTGTTCCAACTTCCTGTTCTAATTATGTTCTTAACGAGACTCGGACTGATCACACCGATGTTTCTCCATAAAATCCGAAAGTACGCGTACTTTGGTTTGCTCGTCATTGCAGCCTTTATTACGCCGCCAGAACTCGTTTCGCACATCATGGTCACTGTACCATTACTTCTTCTCTACGAACTGAGCTTAGTCATCTCACGAGCTGTCTATCGCAAACGTTTGAAGGAAGAGGCAGAAGCACAACGAGAAATGGCAGACAATTATACAGAGTAACCCCCGAAGCGTCAGTTGACGCCTTGGGGTTTTTTTGGATTTAGGAGGGAACGATCGTCGCCAAAATTCATAACTACGTGTTGCTCGATCACATCACCTAGACAAAAACCCCCGCACAAAAGAACACGTCTTTTGTGCGGGGGCTTTTATTAGTGCGATGAAGTCTTGGAACGCATTCGTTTGACGTGATGCCACGTGAGCATGTAATCCACTGCAGCGATCGCAATGAACATGAACGCGATGAAATCCCAACCTTCCACTTGTACGTGTAAAATGGCGAACAAGACAAACAAATTTGCTGCGAAAAAATAAAGGAAGCTTAAGATTGCTGGCGAAACTCTCATAGGAACAATCCTAGCCAGCCTGTAATGAGTTGTGTCGTCTGCTCCATTTGCTCCATCATGTCAAGGACGTCATATCCGAGGTATTCTAAGAGAATCGGAACAGCTGCCCAGGCGTTCATTAAGCAGTGTGCAATAATCGGAACGATAATGCGGTTGGACTTTACGTACACGTATGCAAATGCAAAACCAGCACCTGCGTAGACGAGGATGTTCGAGAATTCCATATGGACGACAGAAAATGCTAGTGAACTAAGCGCAGCTGCAAAGAAAAAGTTCATATGCTTGTACAGCTTACCGAAGATAACTTGTCGGAAGAGAATTTCTTCCATAATCGGTCCGAAGACGACGACCGCAAGTAGCATAATCGGGAATGAATTCATCATGTCTAATAACATGGCTGTGTTTTCTGATCCGGCAGGGACGCCGAATAACGCCGACTGAATAAGGAACGCGACTTGTTGACCGACAATGGCGAGGAGAACACCGAGAAAGATCAATCCGATTGTAACGCCTACACCGGAACGCGGACGATCTGCGCGCATAAGTGGATTGGCATTGCGGATTAAGAACAGCATAACAATGGCCCCTAGAGCGAATGCGAGAACGATCGAATACACGAATGATTCGCCTGGTTCCATCCCCATTAAGGCAAAAATAATCGCGAAGCCAACACTACCAAACTGTGCAACTAAAAATGTCACACCGATTAACCAATATCGTAAGGTGTAGCTCAAGGTCAAAACCCCTTTGATGTCATTCTTTAGATCAGTATGTGAAAGTTCATGAACTTCTATCAATCATATTGTAGCATGGTGAAGAAGATGTTGTCCGATTCCAAAAATCATAAAAAATAATCATTAAGGGGCTTGCAAAATTTAGGCGAAACTTTTATCATAGAAACTGGAATTAGCACTCGGCTAATGTGAGTGCTAATAACGTAATGATAGTAGCTGTTGTCAGAACAAGTTACTTACCACATAACCCAAAGGAGGTTGTTTTCCTTGTTAAAACCATTAGGTGATCGTATTGTTATTGAACTAATTGAGCAAGAAGAACAAACAGCGAGCGGAATCGTTCTTCCGGATTCTGCAAAGGAAAAGCCGCAAGAAGGTAAAGTAGTTGCTGTCGGTACTGGCCGAGTAACTGAAAATGGTGAGAAAGTAGCGCCAGAAGTAAGCGCAGGCGACTCTATTATCTTTTCTAAATACGCAGGTACTGAAGTGAAGCACGGAGACAGTGAATACTTGATCTTACGTGAAAGTGATATTCTTGCCATTATTGGCTAAATACAGATTATCGTAGGTGTAACACCTACTCATTTTAATTCTTAGGAGGTTGCTATTATGGCTAAAGATATTCGTTATAGTGAAGATGCACGTCGCGCAATGCTAAGCGGTGTTGACAAGCTTGCTAACACGGTAAAAGTAACGCTAGGACCTAAAGGTCGTAACGTCGTTCTTGAGAAGAAATTCGGTTCGCCACTCATTACAAATGACGGTGTAACGATCGCAAAAGAAATCGAACTTGAAGACAACTTTGAGAACATGGGTGCTCAACTCGTTTCTGAAGTTGCAAGCAAGACAAACGATATCGCTGGTGACGGTACTACGACAGCGACAGTTCTTGCACAAGCGATGATTCAAGAAGGACTTAAAAACGTAACGTCTGGTGCAAATCCGATGGGCGTTCGTCGTGGAATTGAGAAAGCAACAGCAGTAGCTGTTGAAGAACTTCAAAAGATCTCTCGCGAGATTGAAGGTCGCGATTCCATTAAGCAAGTTGCTTCTGTATCAGCAAACGACGAAGAAGTCGGCGAATTCATTGCTGAAGCAATGAGCCGCGTTGGTAACGACGGCGTTATCACAGTTGAAGAATCTAAAGGATTTACAACTGAACTTGAAGTCGTTGAAGGTATGCAATTCGATCGTGGATACGCATCTCCTTACATGGTAACAGACAACGAGAAAATGGAAGCGGAACTTGAGAACCCTTACGTTCTTATTACTGATAAGAAGATCTCAAACATCCAAGAAGTCCTTCCAGTTCTTGAGCAAGTTGTTCAACAAAATCGTCCGATCCTCATCATCGCTGAAGATGTTGAAGGTGAAGCACTTGCAACACTCGTGTTGAACAAACTTCGTGGAACATTCAACGCTGTTGCTGTTAAAGCTCCTGGCTTTGGTGACCGCCGTAAAGCAATGCTTGAAGACATTGCAATCCTTACTGGTGGTACGGTTCTTACAGAAGATCTTGGACATGATCTTAAGTCTGCAACGATTGATCAACTCGGTCGCGCATCGAAGATCGTCGTTACAAAAGACAACACGACAGTGGTTGAAGGTGCTGGACAACCAGACCAAATTACTGGCCGTGTAAACCAAATCAAATCACAAGTTGAAGAAACAACATCTGAATTTGATCGTGAGAAACTTCAAGAGCGTCTTGCGAAGCTTTCAGGTGGTGTAGCAGTTCTTAAAGTTGGTGCTGCTTCTGAAACTGAAATGAAAGAGCGTAAACTCCGCATTGAAGATGCCTTGAACTCAACACGTGCAGCGGTTGAAGAAGGTATGGTTTCTGGTGGTGGAACAGCGTTCGTTAACGTTTACAACTCAGTAAAAGCAGTTGAAGCAACAGGTGATGAAGCAACAGGTGTGAACATCGTTCTTCACGCACTACAAGCACCAGTTCGTCAAATCGCTCATAACGCAGGTCTTGAAGGATCCGTAATCGTTGAGCGCCTTAAAGGCGAAGAAATTGGTGTTGGTTACAACGCAGCAACTGATGAGTGGGTAAACATGTTCGAAGCAGGAATTGTTGACCCAACAAAAGTTACGCGTTCAGCACTACAAAATGCAGCTTCTGTATCTGCATTATTCCTAACAACTGAAGCAGTCGTTGCTGATCTTCCAGACGAAGATGGCGGCGCTGGTATGCCTGATATGGGCGGAATGGGTGGAATGCCAGGAATGATGTAATTCCTGCACACCCTGATCTAGCAACGGTTTGCTTGCCCACAAGCCTTGTGCGATCTACTTTTATATGTCACATTCCAGACCTCCTCACACCGCGTGAGGGGGTTTTTAATATAGGTGGTGAACAATCTGGATCTCTATCAAAATTACAAACAACTAAGCCAAAATGAAAAAGGAAACTATCGCATTCAATATATTGCTAGACCCACGATGTTTATTGCTCCACACGGGGGAGGAATTGAACCAGGTACGAGTGAACTTGCGATGTACACAGCCAATGTAACTGGTGGGGGCTATTACGTATTTGAAGGTTTGAAGCGTAAAAACAATGAAACGTTGCATCTTACTTCGACAAATTTTGATGAACCAATTGCTGTGAACGTAGTGAAGCGTTCTACGATAACGGTCGCTTTTCATGGATTAGAAGGGAATGAACGAGTGACTTGGGTTGGGGGAAAAGATACTGCACTAGCAAAAAAAATTGCATCTGAACTTAAACACCAAGGATTTTCTGTTAAATGGGCACGGGATCGCCTTAAAGGCACGTCACCGTTAAACATTGTGAATCGAAATCAACAAGGGCAAGGTGTACAACTGGAAGTCAGTTTGGGGGAGCGTCGGTCATTTTTCACAGACTTTACATTAAGAGGGAGAGGACGTTCAATCACTCCTCGTTTTCTTCGATACGTAGCTGCCATTCAAAAAGCCATCAAAGATCAGTAATAAGACGAAAGCAATATTGCTGATCTCTGTAACAATGGTCTATACGATAAGTGAGACGTAAGATTCACTAAGACCAAAGTTCATATAATCATACTATTAAAATTAAACATAATATTTTGTAAAATTAACATGATTAAATAAAAAAGGAGTGATTCTTTGTATCGATTTGTCAAAAATACGACGATTGTTGGTGTTGCAGCAGCACTTGCCTTTGGGGCTCCAATTGCACAAGCGTGTAACTTAGGTCCTGAAGAACATGGCCAAGGAATTGTTAAACCCGTTGAACCAGGTCCTGAACACACATCAGGTGAAGCAGAAATTGTGATGCATAGTGGTCAGTTTACAGAGGTAACAGAAATTGCGGCAGTTGAACTAGAGGAGATCGACGGCGTTAGTGTTACGACAGCAGACGTGTATGCCCACAAAGATCATGCCTACTTAGGAACACATCGTGGTGCAAGGTCAAATGAAGGTGTTCGTGTTTTTGATATGAGTGACCCACATAACCCTGAAGAAGTGGCAGTTTTCGCTAATGATATTCCTGGAACTTGGCAGGAAAAGGTGATTGTGAAATCTGTGGATACGCCACACTTCACGGGTGATTTGGCAGTGGTTAGTTTGCAGAAGTATAACCAAGATGAAACGGAACAATCAGGTACAGCCATTTATGATGTAACAAACCCAGAACGACCGATGCAACTGGGTTACTATGAATTGCCTGTCGACGTGTTGACCGGGACTCATGAATTGTATTTAACAACTCAGGAAGACCGGGCAATTCTACTTTTAGCAAACATCTATGCGGATTATTACACAGAAGGTGACTATCATGATTTTACTGTTGTTGATGTAAGTGACCCAGCAAATCCAGAGCACTTATACAATTGGGATCCTCGTGAATTGGTAGAAGCAGAAGATTTCGATGGGATGAATTATACAGATGAAGACGGTGCAGAGCGTACTGCCTTTGCTCACAGTGTAATCACGGACAAAAAAGGTGAATATGCCTACATTTCTTATTGGGATTTAGGCACGATTATTATGGATATTCGAAATCCAGATCAACCAGAAGTTGTTGGTCATACGACGTTTGAGCGTGATGTTCAAGGGGCTGCACATAGTGCCGCACTTGCCCACGACGATACAATTCTCATTGAGACGAGAGAGGTATTCGAGCCAGATCCAGATGACCCAGAATTCGAACGGGGATGGGGATATACGCGCATTTATGATATTTCAGATAAGAGTAATCCAGAGTTAATTAGTGATATTCGCTCAGATAATTCGATGGAACAAATTAAAGAAGGTGAACGTGAACGAGGAACGTATACCGTGCATGATCCAAAAGTAGAAGGAGATAAACTTTATTTATCTCACTATAGCGATGGCATTCGTCTCGTTGATATTTCCAATCCTCATAAACCTAGAGAAGTAGCGTCTTACGTACCGAGTGCAGCAAACGTGTGGGGTGTCTTCATTTATGGTGATTATATTCTCGGTTCAGACATGGGGAGCGGTTTGAAAGTACTTGATGTGAACTGGGGGACAGCTCCTGGAGGACCACCAACGTATACGACGCCACGAGATCGTATGACGACGAGTCTAACTGGTATTCAACCGATGATATTTAGTGCACTTACGTTCTCGCGATAAATGAATTGTAAAGTAAGCCTTAGTCAAAAGGACTAAGGCTTACTTTTTGTTTTACTACGACCAATGTCTGAAAGCAATTCAACCTAGGAGCTGACGTTTAGTTTTTGCGGATTGTGTATCTTTAAAGTATAGGAGTGGATACTGATGAGAATACACATATTTCTTTGGACATTGTTGATCCAAAAGCGAGTCCATTCGCAAGAAGATTTACAAAAAATGTATGAAAATGAAAAGCGTATAGAAGAATTAAATCAAAGGTACAACCAAGTACAGAAGAAGTTTTGGTCGAATGGCCTGTAGATATTGCCAGCAATTGTCTTAAGTAAGATGATACAAATTAGGGTAGCTTACAAAAAAAGGAGGTGCTTTTGTGAGGGCTATCGGAATGGTTGCATCACTGGTTATTTTACTTTCACAACCACTCATTGAGTTCCCCGATCACCACGAATTTCAAGGTGATGAACCGATTCATCAATTGATTATCTCTCTTTTATCAGATGAAATTGCTCACGTTATGGTTGAAGAAGAAAAAGAGTATCGGACTGAAGACGCTGATGTTGTTGATGTTAAGTGGCATGAAGAAGATGCTGAAATTACGATTAAGCTTCTGTCTAATACAAATGAACAGCCTATTTCTCACGTCATTGATACGCTAACGTTTGAGATTTCGAATGGTGAAGTTGAACTGACTCATCATCAATCAGAAGCGATCTGCTTGACGCCAAAGTAAAAACTCGCAGACGATCTTAACGTTTGTGAGTTTTTACTTTGGCATCAAGTAATAAAGTAAGACCAACTCCGTTTATGCGGAGTTGGTCTTACTTTTATTAATGAGAGTCACGTTCTTCTACTTCTTGGGCTCTACGCTGTGCAACTAAGTCATCCAAGTCTGCTAGTTCCTCAGAATATTCGACGTACTCGCCGTCAGCTTCTTTTAGATAAGCAGGAGTTTGTGATAACTTTCGTTTGTCTTTTCTTTTGTTGTTTCTCGTTTGACCACGTGTCATAAAGAACGCCCCCTCAACGAGTAGGATTGTGTTTTTAGGACGATTTTATGCTGGTTGGTTATGGTAAAATTAATGTAAGTAAGAAGGTGAAGGTATGGAGTTATTGGCGTTTTTTAGTATTGTATTTGTGGCAGCGATTTTACAGACGAGTACGGGGTTTGGATTTTCGATTTTAGCTACGCCGTTTTTGTTGTTGTTGTTTGAACCTGTCGTAGCAATCCAAATAAATTTAGTACTTTCGTTAATCATTTCATTTTGTTTGTATCCAGCGGTGAAGAGTGGATCAAATAAAAACGTATTGTTGCGGCTATGGGCTAGTGCAGTAATTGGGTTACCCGTAGGGATCTTTATTTTACAAATCATGCATGTGGATGCTCTAAAGGCGATGATTGCAGTTCTTATGATCATTTTAACGATTCTTTTACTTAATCAGATATCGTTTGCTGCGACGAAAGGTCGGGAGTATGTTGTTGGAGGGGTATCAGGGCTGCTCACTTCCAGTATTGGGATGCCGGGGCCGCCCCTTCTCATTTATTTAAGCGGAACAGGTGCTTCAAAAGCGTATACGAGAGCGACAACACTAACGTTCTTCCTTGGTGTGTACTTAGTGACAATTGTTGCTCAGATGATGACAATCGGTACGGAATTCGTCGTTTGGGAATATAGTTTGTATGCGTTGCCGGTCGTGCTTTTAGGGTTGTTCATCGGGAAGAATTTGTACCCGAAGTTAAATGCAAAGGTATTTCAAATGATTGTATATGGATTGCTGTTGTTTACGGCATCTTATTTATTAATTGAAGTATTGTTTTTATAGAAATGTTCCGTTATACTCAGTAAAACTATACGTAAGCAAATTTGGTGGAGCCTGTCAGTTTAGGATATTTATGTCCTTTTGACAGGTTTTGTTGTTTTACTACATAAATATGGGGTGAAGGAGAGAACCAGATGAAAAGTGAATATGTTGTCATCGGATTAGGACGATTTGGAATGAGCGTTGCTAAAACATTAATTCAAAATGGTCATGAAGTTTTAGCAATTGATAAAGACGAACATACCGTACAAGAAATCAGTAGTGATGCAACGTATGCAGTACAAATTGACTCCACCGACGAGATGGCTTTAGAACAATTAGGGATTCATAAATACGCACATGCCATTGTCGGAATTGGAGAAGATTTACAAGCAAGTATTTTAACGACGTTATTGTTAAAAGAAATGGAAGTTGGAAGAATAACGGCTAAGGCTAAAGACGAGCATCACGGAAAAGTATTATCTAAAATCGGCGCCGACCATGTTATCTTTCCAGAACGAGACATGGGGAAACGGTTAGGAAACTTATTAAGCTCTAACAATCTAATTGATTACCTCGAACTGTCTGTTGATTATAATATGGAAGAGATTCGCGCTCCACGAGGGATGGGAGGAAAAACAATTCTCGAATTGGATCTAAATCGGAAATACGGCTGTATTATTATTGCGATCAAAGATGAATTCGAAAAAGTAAACATATCACCAAATGCGAACGACCTTATTCGTGAAGGGGATATCCTTATGATTGTAGGCAAGCATCAAGCGATCCAGAAGTTACACAAAGACTATACAAAGCATTAAATAAGTTGATTCTGTAGTAAGAAGGTGCGTTTGGTGAAGGTATATGGAAAAGACATTCACATTAATCCTCCGCAGTGGATTATTATCGGTTTTTTAGTGCTGATTCTCATTGGTACAATGCTACTCTCGTTGCCTCAAGCTTCTACGAGTGGAGAAAGCATTGGAATTATGGATGCGATGTTTATGTCTGTGTCAGCAGTTTGTGTCGTTGGCCTTGCAATTGTTAGTGTTGGGCACGATTTGACTACCTTTGGGCAAGGGGTACTTCTTGTGCTCGTTCAACTTGGTGGGCTTGGATTCATGGTGTTTGGTGTCTCCGTTGCAATTATACTCGGCAAAATAACTGGATTAAAATACCGAGAGTTTATGCAACCGACGACCCGATCATTGTCTGGGAGAGGATTGTTACGATTAGCTGGCATTATCTTATGTGTGGCTCTTTCATTAGAGGCAATCAGTACAGTAATCTTAACCATTCGTTTAGTTGGGGAATTAGGGTTTTCCGATGCATTATATACTGCATTGTTTCATTCCATCGCTGCGTTTAATAATGCAGGATTTTCTTTAAACGATCAAAGTCTAGAAGGGTTCATTGGGGATCCTGTTGTAAACATCACAATCTCAGCATTGTTTATTATAGGCGGACTAGGATTTATGGTGCTCGTTGACCTTTATAAAAACCGGCGCTTTAAAAAGCTTAGCCTACATTCTAAAGTAGTGCTCACCACGTCGTTAGCTCTCTTAGTTGTAGGATTTATTGTTATTTTAGCTATTGAACTGTTCAATCCTGAGACGCGAGCAATGTCGTTATCTGAACGTCTTTGGTCAGCTTACTTTCAAAGTGCAACCCCGAGAAGTGCTGGCTTTAACACGTTTGAAATATCGAGTATGTTAGTCGCATCTCAGTTTTTTATTGTGATCCTCATGTTCATCGGTGCCTCTTCAGGTGGGACCGGTGGGGGGATTAAAACCAATACGTTTGTTGTTATTATTTTGGCAACGTTAAATACGTTTAGAAGTGGTCATCAAGTGCATGCATTTAGGCGAGGAATTGCACTAGAAACGGTGATGCGGGCCCTTGCTGTTGTTGTAAGTTCCTTACTTTTCATTGTGCTGATGACACTAATATTAACGATGACTGAAGGAATTCAAGACGTCCAATTTATGAACGTGTTATTTGAAGTAGTCTCCGCGTTTAGCACGACCGGGCTATCAATGGGACTGACTGCTGAGCTAACTGAATTCGGTAAATTACTGATGATGATTACGATGTTTGTTGGACGGTTAGGACCATTAGCTTTGGCGTTTGCATTAACGTATCAGCAACATCAAAGTCGTGTGCATTATGCCGAAGAACAAATATTAGTTGGATAAAGTACGTTAAAGACCTCAAACCGATCGTAGTTGGTTTGAGGTCTTTTTCGTTGATTCATCTCCATTATGACCTACTACTACTCCATCTAAGATAACCTTTTAAACAGTTTTTTAGAATTAGGCGTTGTAAAACCGCTTTCATCGCGTTACAATAAACCCGTGAAATAAATCGGTTTAGTAAATCGTTTTAGTGAGGTGTTTCATGAAGAAAGTGACGATGGCTGACGTGTCGCGTCAAGCAGGTGTATCGAAGAGTACCGTATCGCAATATTTAAACGGTCGATTTAATTATATGAGTAGTGAAACGAAAGACCGTATTCAACGCTCAATTGAAGAGCTTGGATATAGCCCGAATAGTGTAGCGCGTAGTTTGAGACAAAAGAAAACGAAAACGATTGGTGTTATTGTAGCCAACATTTTGCATGACTTCTCAACACAAGTGGTCAGGGCAATTGAAGATTACTGCCACGCATGTGGGTTTACCGTCATTATTTGCAATGCCGACGACCAACCTGACAAAGAACGTCATTATATTGACATGTTAAGAGCAAAGCAAGTCGATGGATTAATTGTATTTCCGACGAACGCTAACAGTGAGTTGTTCCAAGGGTTAGTAAAAGAGAATTATCCACTCGTATTTATTGACCGTTTTATTGAAGGAGTACGTGTGAACAATGTTCTTTTTGATAATAAGAAAGCGATGTCATTAGCCGTGCAGACGTTGAGAGGCAAAGGCTATGAACGAATAGGATTGGTCACTGCTTCACTTGAAGGTGCGATTACACCAAGGCAAGAGCGAAGAGATGGGTTTATGGCTGCGATGGAAGAGCAAGGGCTGCCGATTCACGATGAGTATATTCAAAGCAGTAACATCGATCAAATTAAAGATGTGCTTGCCGACATGCTTCAGTCGACCGAACGTCCTGAAGCAATCATTGCTGGTAACGATCGGGTTCTTCAAGAAGTGTTAAAAACGATGAAGCAGAACGATATTGATGTTCCTAAGGAGATTGGGCTTCTGACGATTGACGATGTGACGTTTGCAGAGTTTTATAATCCAGCGATTACTGCGATTGCTCAGCCAACATATGAGATGGGCAGAAAAGCAGCGGAGTTGTTACTTGAAGAAATCGATGGCACGAAAGGATCTAAAAAACAAACGTACCGATTTGAGCCGAGTTTACAATTGCGACACTCGTGCTAACGGAATGAGGGGAAACAAGATGATCAAAAAAATTGCAATAGGTAGTCTAGCATCGGTCCTTTTCCTTGCAGGGTGTGGAGGAGAGCAAGATGTCGTTGGTGCAGATGACCCGAAGAACTTAATTCTGGCTACTCAACTTGATGAGAACAGTCCGTATGCAGTCGGTTTCCGAACATTTAAAGAAGCGATTGAAGAAGAAAGTGACGGAGCAATTACTGCAGAGCTTCATACGAACGGTACACTCGGAAGCAATGAAGATACGTTACTCCAAAGCATCGCTACAGGTGGTGTTGATATTACCGTTGTTTCTCCTGGGTTTATGACGCAAGTCCAGCGAGAAGTGGATTTATTTTCAATGCCGTATTTGTTCACAAGTTATGAACATTGGTTGCGTGTCGTGGACGGAGAAGTCGGCGATGAGATGAGCAATCTTGTTGAAGAAGAAACAAATTTGCAAGTGCTCGGGTATTGGTCTGCAGGTGTTCGTCAGTATTATGGGTTTGAACCGGTAAATGAAGTTGAAGATTTACGAAATGTATCGATTCGTACACAAGATTCACCTGGAATTCAAGATAGCTGGTCTGCACTTGGTGCATTGCCTGTAGGGGTAGCTTGGGGTGAGATGTATCAGGCGTTACAAAATCGAGTGGTCGATGCATCAGAAAATGACTTTACAAATGTCTATCAATCGAGTCATCACGAAGTTACGCCCTACATTTCGTTAACCGACCATGACTTTACTACACGATTCTTCTTAACATCGGACGTTGTGATGGAACGTTTCACTGAAGAAGAACAGGAAATGATTGAACGGGCAGCAGAACAAGCGACGATTTCTGCACGGGAAGCAGATCTTGATCTTGCTGAATCATCATTGGAGCGGCTCGTTGAAGAAGGAGCCATTATTAATGAAGTCGATATCGAACCATTTATTGAACAAACGGAACCGGTTCGAGCAAGAATTGCTGAAGAGCTTGATGCGATGGAGTTGTTTCACGCAATTCGAGACTTAGCAGATGAAGAGTTGTGAGGTGAGTGGTGATGAAATCATTATTGAATGGAATTGAATATGTGTTTATGCGTGCGGCAGCGTTATTTTTCGTCGTCTTTGTCGTTTGTATCTTCTTGCAGCTACTTTCACGGTACGTACCGACTATATCCCTCCTATGGCCAGCTGAAATTGCAACGTATGCATTTATCTGGACGGTATTTCTTGGGGCTTCTGTGATGGTGTATCATCAAGAACATTTTAAAATTGACTATGTTTTTGAGAAGTTCAAAGGGCAAGCTTTACTATATGTAAAACTGTTTAGTCATCTCATTATTGGATTGTTTGGATTGCTCATGATCATTTACGGCTTTTCACTCGTTCAATTGTTCTGGGAATGGACAGTCAATACGTTACCACAACTTCAACAAGGATACTTGTGGCTAGCGTTACCGATCTCAGGTCTTGGGATGGTGTTGTTTTCGATCGGTAATGCGCTGGAAGATGTTAAAGACTTTAAAGAGAAAGGGGAGCAAGTAGGATGACAGGCGTTATTCTCGTAGCGTTATTTATTTTATTATTGTTCTTAGGAATTCCAATTGCCTTTACACTTGGAATTGTCGCTTTTGTAGGAATTTGGATGCTCGATTCAATTCCATTGCAAGTCGTTTTGCAAAGCATGTTCTCAGGTTTAGAATCATTTATTCTACTTGCAGTTCCTCTCTTTATTTTAGCAGCGAACATTATGAACCAAGGACAAATATCTGAACGACTCATTAAATTGGCCGTTTCGATGGTCGGACATATTCGTGGTGGACTTGCACAAGCAAACATCGTCGTCTCCATGTTCTTTGGTGGTATTTCAGGCTCTGCCCAAGCGGATACTGCAGGCGTTGGGAAAATTTTAATTCCGAGCATGATTCGTGAGGGTTACAGCAAAAGTACAGCGGTCGGCACAACTGCTGCATCTTCTACGATGGGTATGCTGATTCCACCAAGCATACCGATGGTAATATACGGAAGTGTGACGAGTGTGTCGGTCGGTCAAATGTTTTTGGGTGGCGTTATTCCTGGATTACTTATGGGTGCTGCGATGATGGCACTCGTTGGATTTATTTCTGTACGACAAAACTTCCCTCGTTCTGAACGGGTGAGTCTGAAGAATATTGGAAAGCAATTTCTTAATTGTATACCGCCATTACTGACACCTGTCATTATTCTTGGTGGGATCATTGGTGGCTTTGTTACACCGACAGAAGCGGCCATTCTTGCTTGTGTGTATGCGTTAATTCTCGCAATGTTCGTCTATCGTTCGATTACGATCAAACATTTACCAGAAATTCTATTTGATACGATTCGTCTAAGTTCATTAACGTTGTTTGCGCTAGCAACTGCAACAGCACTCGGTCACTTGTTTAGTTATTACCGTGTCCCAGAGATGATTGCAGGGTTTTTTCAAGACAATTTTGCGAGCACAGGCTTTTTCTTATTAGCGGTCATTCTACTATTCTTGTTTGTCGGAATGTTTCTTGATGCCATACCAGCCATGATTTTATTCGTTCCAATCGTCCTTCCAGCTTCTGAGACGCTTGGTGTTGATCCGGTTCACTTTGGTATTGTTATTGTCATGTGTTTGGCTGTTGGAATGATCACACCGCCTTACGGACTGTGTATGTTACTTGCAAGTTCAATTGCAAAACTATCCGTCAGCAAATCAATTGTAGCGTTGCTTCCTTACGTGGGTGTCATTATCATTACCATTCTTATTGTAGCGTTCTTCCCTGAGATTGCACTTTGGTTACCAAGTTTCTTAGAATAGAAAGGACGATGTAAATGAGTCATTTTGTAGATACAGCTAAACGTTGTCTTAACGAAATTCAACAAGTTGTTGAGCAGTTAAACGAAAACGAAATGAATGCTTTAGCTAATGAAATCCAGCACGCTAAACGCATATTTATACACGGAGAAGGGCGCTCTGGTCTAATGGGAAAAGCCATTGCGATGCGACTGATGCATGCGAACTATGAAGTGTATGTGACAGGAGAAACGATTACGCCGAGCATCTCTAACGGCGATTTATTACTCATCATTTCGGGCTCAGCATCGGGTACTGAGAACTTTTCACAAAAAGCAAAAGCATCCAACGCCAATGTTGTGCTTGTCACTGCGAATAGGAGTGTTGGTGATGATCATCCGTCAGATTTAAGGCTCTTTATTCCAGCAGCAACAAAACAACGTCTGCCACATGAGCCGAAAACAATTCAGCCACTTGGTAATCAATTTGACCAATCTGTACACATCGTGCTAGATGCAGTAATTGTTGCGCTGACGACAGACCAACAAGAAGAAATGAAAGAAAGACATGCGAACTTAGAGTAGGGGGAGCCAGATGAAAGACGTCATTACAATTGGAGACGCGATGATTACCTTAAATCCAAATTCAACGGGGCCAATGCAATTTGTGAATGGCTTTGAGCGCCGAGCAGGAGGCGCTGAGTTTAATTTTGCGATTGGCTGTGCGAGACTTGGTCTTGAGACAGGATGGATTTCTCGTCTTGGTGCTGATGAATTTGGGAAATATATTAAGAAGTTCGCTCGAGGTGAAGGAATTGATACGAGCGAAGTGCACTTGTTAGAAGGCTATTCAACATCATTGAATTTCAAAGAGATTCAAGCGAATGGAAGTGGGAGAACGTTTTATTATCGCCACCCTTCACCGACTGAAGCGATGACACCGAGCTCACTTTCACTCGAGTATTTTCAAGGTGCGAAGCTCTTTCATATGACGGGTGTATTCCCTGCGGTTACACCGTCTAATGTGGATGTATTAACACGAGCGGTCACATTGGCGAAGGAAGCTGGTTTGAAAGTTTCATTTGATCCAAACATTCGGTTGAAATTGTGGAGTGCTGAACAAGCAAGAGCGGCTTTGCTGCCACTGATGCACCATGTTGATCTTCTCTTAGCAGGTGTTGAAGAGTTAGAGCTTCTATTTGGAACGAGTGACGAGAATGAGGTTTTTACCATCGCCCAAGAGTACGAGATTGAACTTGTTGCGATTAAAAAGGGAGACGAAGGCGCTGTCGCTTGGTACAAGGGTGAGACGCTAACTTTACCAGCAGTAAAAGCAACGGCAGTCGTTGATACAGTAGGTGCAGGTGATGGTTTTGATGCTGGACTTATCTATGGTTACTTGAATGGGTATTCCCTTAAGGAAATGCTCACGTTTGCAACAACAATCGGTGCAATGGTCGTTGAAGTTATTGGTGATAATGAAGGATTACCCCATCTTGATGACGTACTTGCCAAGCTCGGTCACACAACCGTGATTGAGCGATAGGAGGGCTCTAGTATGAAGTTGCAATTAGCGCTAGATCGATTAACATGGGACGAATGCTTTGCCATTGCAAATGAAGTTCGTGATAATATCGATATTATTGAAGTCGGTACGGGTGTCATTAAAGAATACGGGATGGCGATTGTTCGAGAAATGAATGTGCAATTTCCTAATCATGCCTTGCTTGCTGATATGAAGATCTGTGATGCCGGTCGACATGAAGCAAATCAAGCGTTCCAAGCCGGTGCAGATGTTGCAACAGTGATGGCTTTTGCACCTGAAGCAACAATAGAAGAAACACTACGTGTGGCAAAAGAGCAAAACAAAACGATGATGATTGATTTATTAGGGGTTGAATCCTCTCAAAAAGTTCATCAACTCCATTCGTTAGGGGCTACCTTTGTTGGTGTGCATTTAGGCAAAGATCAACAAAAACAACAGGCATTTTCAGCGAGTCAGTTTGACATTGTCAAAGATGTTGACGTTCAAACTGCCGTTGCAGGTGGAGTCACTTTGGAGTCTCTTCAAACAATCAAGAAGCATAAGCCTGATGTAATCATCGTCGGTAGTAGCATTACAGCCGCAGCGAATCCCGCTCATATCGCGAAGTCAATGAAAGCACTTCTTCACGTATAACGTAAAGGGATGTTGGTTATACAAGTAGTACGAGCATGAAGTGTATTCGAGTAATGCCCTAATCTCGAATGGTACAACTCTATGTCGATAATCGTTAAAAGGCCGGTGTCCTCTTAGGAGCGCACCGGCCTTTTCTGAGTTGTTTTTGTTCGTTTCTCTGTTACTAAAACCGCTGAGTACAAAACGGCGATGATGCCTACGGTTTGAAAAAGGTTTAAGACGTCATTAAGGAACAAGACGCCGGTAATGACGGCAACGATGGGCTCAATTGTTGCAAGAATTGAGGCCCGGCTTGCTTCTAGATGTTTTAACCCTGTCGTATAAAAGATATACCCACAAACGGTTGAGACGAACGCCAGCAATAAACTACTCGTCAAGACGTCGGGCTCACGGAATAAGTATAGTTTTGAACGAAGATCACTCGTTAGCAGCATGAATAAACTCGTATACAAAAACGTATACGTCGTAATCGTCAAAGGTGAGTAACGATGTGTGATTGGCTTTGTAAAAATACTATAAAGTGCATAAAAGAAACCAGACAGAATTCCCATCATAATTAGTGAAAAAGATAAATTAGAAGATCCAAATGGAAGCAATTCGACAACGAATGCACAGCCGAGTAACGCTAAAATCAATGCAGCTACTTTTCGCTTCGTGAGCGGTTCTTTGAAAAAGATTCGCGAAAGCAACGTAACAAAAATCGGTCCCGTATACAGGAGCGTAACTGCAAGTGAAATGCCTGCTTGGGAAAACACTTCAAAGTAAAAATAATTAAAAAATGCAATACTTATGATACCAGCAGCTGCAAAGATCAAATGATCTTGCCACCTCGTTTTTAATTGTTTTCTAAAAAACAAGCTCATAAAGATGATCAACATTATAAAGGTAAAGACCCCTCGTATCGCAACAACTTCCCAAGCTGTAAAACCATGTTCATATAAAGGGGCAACAAATAGACCAATTAATCCCCACGCCGTTGCCCCGGCGATCGTAAAAAGGTAAGCCCTCGCTCGTGACATAATTTCTCCCCTTATTGATGTCCTTGTTCAAGTAAACCATACATTGCGAACATTTACGAAAGGAACGATGAATTCCTTCAGTTTGAGAAACGATCCCTTTATTTTGAACAAAACACGAGAAGTACGACGCAGTTCGATCTTACTTATCTCAAGTAGAGATTGGCATAATGGATCATGATGATTTCCAAACGCACACGCAATCACGTAAACTATGAAGTAACATGCATCTCATCGTAGAACATACACAAATCATCATAATTAAGTAAAGGTGGTCGATTGTATGGAAAAGTTAACGTTAGACGTTGCAGAGAAGATCGTAAAAGGAGCACAAGCTGAAGCGCAAAAACTAAGTGTGCAGATGGTTATTTCAGTCGTCGATGAAGGCGGACACTTAATTGCAACGCACCGAATGGATGATGCATGGCTCGCAAGCATTGATATTGCTCAAAACAAAGCGTGGACATCTGTCGCATTAAAAATGCCTACATCAAACCTTGAAGAAGCGACGGTCCCAAAAGCTGAATTATTTGGTCTAAACACGACAAATCAAGGAAAGCTCGTTGTATTTGGTGGAGGAATTCCTCTTGAACGAAACGGAAGAGTCGTAGGCGCAATCGGAGTGAGTGGAAGTACTGTCCCGCACGACGTGCAAATAGCAGAAGCCGGTGTAAAAGCCTTTGAAAAACTAGCATTAGAAACGGTATAACGAACAAAGAGCCAAGACGTGTACGCGTCTTGGCTCTATTTAACTAGGAATGCTCAGAAGCACTCGCATTAATGGTTGAAGAAGCAGCGGTAATCACGCTAGTTTCAATGGTTTCGATAGTGAGTTGTACATTTTTACTTACTGGCAAGTTTCTAGTTGAGGAGTGCAAATAATGTTCTACACGTTTTGCTTCTTGCTTGGTTGGATAAAGAATTGATAATAAGTGAGAAGCATATAGCAAAGAAAGCAAGATGACCATGCGTTCATCTTTTTCAGATAAGGCAACTTGATGATTTGTTTTTTCTAGTAAGCGGCGTGATTGTTCAAGATAAGGTGTTAAATCTTTAGGGGCATTCAAAAGATAAGAGTCCGTTGAAAAGAACGTACGTAAGCCTTTATCCCGTAAATGTAGAATATCTTTTTCTTCTAGTTGAAAAGCGATCAATCGTTTAAGGTTCGGTATTTTTATTGGAAGAACACGAATCCAATAACTTGCAGGCTTCGGGTTCGTAACCGTAAGTAGGTTTAACGATTTTTGCAACAATGGATGGTGAACTTCATGGTGAATGACGACGAGTTTTCCATTTTGTTCCACAAGTTTCCCTAATAGCAATAATTCGGCGAGAATGCATGCTACGAGACTCGTCGTAAATGTATTCGACGTTTGCTTGTGAATCGTTTCATGTTTCTCGTTTACTGCTATGTAAAATAAATGATCAGCTAGTGTTAACATCAATTCTCACCTTCTTTCCATACTCTTTCTACGAAATACAGAGCGGCGACGTTTCAAAATCTTCGTATACAATGCTATTTTTATTTACTAAAAAATGATGATATTAGGCTAGCAATTTGTACGAGCTTCACAGAAAATAGAAGAAGAACATACTTTGAAGGGGGTAACTATGGAGACACCATACATCCGTGTACAAAAACAAATTGTTAAAGAGAACATTCAAAGAATGCAAGATGACGCGAACAACCAAGGAATCGCATTACGTCCGCATTGTAAAACACATAAAACCCCAGAAATCGCGTTATGGCAACTTGAAGCAGGCGCAAAAGGAATTACAGTTGCCAAAATCTCTGAAGCAAATGTCATGTTTGAGGCAGGAATTACAGATATCTTTATTGCTTACCCAATTGTCACGGACGACAAAATTGCAAACGTCGTTGCACTATGTAAAAAAGCGAGCATAACGCTCGCGGTCGATAGTGTCTTCGGGGCGAACAAGTTAGCAGAAGCCGCAAAGCGTGAAGGAATGGTACTTAACGTTCGCTTAGAAGTGGATACAGGATTGAATCGTGCAGGGGCAAGAAGTGAGAAAGTCATAGAAGTTGCCCGGAGTATTCATAACGATTCTCACTTACGCCTTGATGGTATTTTCACCTTTAAAGGTGCCGTTGTTGAAGAGAAATCTACGTTAGATACGTCAGCAGCGGGTGAGGAAGAAGTTCGCCGATTGCAACAATACAAAGCACGATTAGCTGAGGAAGGAATCTCTGTACCAGTCATTAGTGCGGGCTCTACTCCTACAGCACAAGCCGTTTCCAAAACTAGAAATGTTGAAGAAATTCGACCTGGTACCTATGTATTTAATGATGCGATGCAATATAAATTAGGGGTTTGTGAATTACGTCAATGTGCAGCTTCTGTCGTAGTAACGATTGTAAGTCTGCATGATCACCGCTTAGCGGTTATTGATGGTGGAAGCAAGACGTTTGCAACAGACATTCAACCAGACCAAGAACCGTTGCGATTAAACGGCTTAGGTATCGTCATCGGTCATCCTGATGCTGTATTTTTGCGCATGAATGAGGAGCATGGAATCGTCCAGTTAGGAGAAAATCATGGATTGAACATTGGAGACACAGTCGAAATTATTCCTAATCATATTTGTAGTACCGTGAACTTACACAATCATTTTTATGTAGAAGATGAGCAAGGGGAAACAACGAAAATACGTGTAGCAGCAAGAGGCTGTCTTCAATAAGGGGTAAATGATGATTATTCGAAAAGACGACATCACTGATCCATCAGTAATTCAATTACTTCTCCAACATGTACATGAAATGAGGGAGACATCCCCACCTGAAAGTGTCCATGCATTAGATGTTGCACAGTTAAAAGAAGAAGGATTAACGATGTTCAGTGGTTGGATTGATCATAAGTTGGCTGGTGTCATCGCATTAAAAGAATTAACGAGTGAACACGGAGAAATTAAATCCATGCGTACGGCCGATGGTTTCTTAAGGCATGGAGTCGCTAGTAAGTTGCTCACTTATAGTATTGAAGAGGCTAGAAAGCGAGGCTACCGAGAATTAAGTCTTGAAACTGGTGCAGAGCCGTTTTTCGAGCCTGCTCGTTCTTTGTATTCAAGGTACGGATTTTCTGTTTGCCCACCATATGCTGATTATTGGGACGACCCGAATAGTGTCTTTATGACGATGGTCTTGAAGAAATGTGATTGATTTTTGATGGCATAATGGATGGCTGATTAGCACTAAGAATAATAGGTAGAGATTTAGTGAAATGTGGTGATAAGAGAAAGTCTTGTGGACGTACATGTTCAATCCTTCTAGTGAAGGTGTGATGACGAGTGGTGCAAGGGGAGAAAGGCAGAGTCATACAAGTTGCCATTATAACCGCCGTCGCTTTATTAGGTGATGCGATGCTGTTTATTGTATTGCCGATCTATTATGAGCAGTTTGGATTGACTGCTCTTTGGCAAATCGGCCTTCTTTTGTCGATCAACCGGCTTATTCGACTACCGATAAACCCATTTGTTGCATGGTTTTATCGTCGGTACTCATTACGCACTGGTCTATTTATTGCGACCACTCTTGCTGCGTTAACGACGTTCTCTTATGGGGTGGCGACAAGTTTTATCGTATTAGTCATTGCGCGGATGCTTTGGGGCGTTGCATGGTCGTTTTTGAGGATGGGTGGATTTTTAACAATTATTAAAGTGAGTACGAATGAAAATCGAGGCAATCACATTGGCTTGTACAATGGGTTATGGGGGATGGGCGGATTAGTTGGCATGCTTGCCGGTGGATTTTTAGCCGATCAAATTCCGATTGTTATGATGACATCACTCTTCGCTCTACTCGCGTTGATTTGTATACCACTTATTGCATTTACTGTACCGCATTCAAATGTTGATCATCGTACAACCGCAAAAGCAATTTCGCCAACCTTTCAGTTCACGCCTTACATTTCGTTAATTCTAGTTACGAGCCTCTTCAAAGGCTTTCTCATAATGGGATTGTTCGCATCAACATTAAGCCCATTAATTGAATCACGCATGCAAGAACCGATGACAATTGCTTCATTAATGATTGGGGCAGCAACGATTGCAGGGATTGTTCAGGCGATCCGGTGGTGTTGGGATCCGTTTTTTGCACCGTTGATCGGGAGGTGGAGTGACCGACTTGAAAAGCGGTATACGCTGTTATTTGTACCGTTGATTGCTGGTGGAGTGTTGCTAGTGGTTGTTGGCTTTACAGAGTCGACACTACTGTTAATTGGATTGTTGCTTCTTTTCCAGCTCACGTCGACAATGCTCACAACGACGGTGGATACGCTTGCTGCATCAGCTGCAGCGAATACAGATGAAGTCAAGATGACGATGTGGCATACGATCTTAGACGACCTAGGTGCCGCAGTGGGCCCGTTAAGTTCATTTTTACTCTTAACATGGTTGGAAGGGTCTCTGTCAATTCTTTATGTCGGATCAGGACTATTAATGCTCGGTTACGCAGTAATTTGGGGCTCCTATTATTATAAAAGCAAACGGAAAACGACTCATGCCAATGCAGCATGAGTCGTTTTATTATGAAATACGATGAATGGACCAAATGACTCCAGAAGGAGCTCCTGAGCCAAGATTTAATCCAATCGTCAAGCCATTAGAAACATAAAAGAGTCCTAGAGTGTCTCCAGCAGAAAGTTCAGCATCCGCAAGTAACGTTACTTCCCCGCTTCCAAGAATGACTCGTAACGTTAACAGCAATAAGATATTTACGTCTAGAATGGGCAATAAACCTGTAACAAGTGTCGTCGGGTTAGGACTAATTCGTTGAACGGTAAACGCAGGGTTCACGCCCGTTCCAAGTTGTGCCGTAATCGTAGCAGTAGAGCGATAGTTAATAATCGCTTTAATGGAGTAGCGACCACTAACCGGAACCGTATACGTTCCTGTCGTTGCATTAAAACCAGTTCCAGTAAAGAAAGGGCTTGCCGTAAGCCAGCTATCCAATTGAGTTGCAGCATTAATCGTTGCTGGTGCCCGTTGTGCCGAGAACCCCATTGAAGAGATAATCGGTCCAGTAATTCCGGTTGTTCCAGTAGTTCCCGTGACGCCGGTAGGTCCGGTGACTCCGGTACTGCCCGTGGCCCCAGTAGGTCCAGTGATTCCGGTATTGCCCGTGGCTCCGGTAGGTCCGGTGACTCCGGTACTGCCCGTGGCCCCAGTAGGTCCAGTGATTCCGGTATTGCCAGTAGCCCCTGTTGGTCCGGTGATTCCGGTACTGCCTGTGACACCAGTCGATCCGGTGATTCCGGTATTGACCGTATTACCAGTAGGTCCAGTGCTCCCGTTACTACCCGTGGCCCCGGTAGGCCCTATGCTCCCGGTACTGCCCGTGACACCAGTCGATCCGGTTGCACCGGTACTGCCCGTAGCGCCAGTTGTACCGGTGTTTCCCGTACTGCCCGTGGCACCGATAGTTCCGGTGGCACCAGTGCTGCCTGTAACCCCAGTAGGTCCAGTGATTCCGTTACTGCCAGTGGCCCCGGTAGGTCCAGTGATTCCGATACTGCCAGTGGCCCCGGTAGGTCCAGTGCTTCCGGTATTGCCAGTAGCCCCCGTTGGTCCAGTGATTCCGGTACTGCCCGTAGCGCCAGTAGGTCCAGTGATTCCGGTACTGCCTGTGGCTCCAGTAGGTCCGGTGATTCCGGTACTGCCAGTAGCCCCTGTTGGTCCGGTGCTTCCGGTACTGCCTGTGACACCAGTCGTTCCTGTAGCACCAGTACTGCCCGTAGCACCAGTGGCTCCGGTACTGCCCGTAGTTCCAGTTGGTCCGATGGTTCCGGTACCGCCCGAGGCGCCGGTAGGTCCAGTGATTCCGGTACTGCCAGTAGCGCCAGTCGATCCAGTGATTCCGGTACTGCCAGTAGCCCCCGTTGGTCCAGTGCTTCCAATACTGCCAGTAGCGCCAGTAGGTCCGATTATTCCCGTACCGCCCGTGGTGCCGGTCGGTCCAGTGCTTCCGGTATTGCCTGTATCGCCAGTAGTTCCAGTGATTCCGGTACTGCCTGTGGCGCCAGTAGGTCCGGTGATCCCGGTACTGCCCGTAGCGCCCGTGCTTCCGGTATTGCCAGTAGCCCCAGTTAATCCGGTGCTCCCAGTACTGCCCGTAGTTCCAGTCGGTCCGGTGGTTCCCGTACCGCCCGTGGTGCCGGTCGGTCCAGTGCTTCCAGTACTGCCCGTGGCGCCAGTCGTTCCTGTAGCACCGGTACTGCCCGTAGCGCCCGTGCTTCCGGTATTGCCAGTAGCCCCAGTTAATCCGGTGCTCCCAGTACTGCCCGTAGTTCCAGTCGGTCCGGTGGTTCCCGTACTGCCCGTGGCCCCGGTAGGCCCAGTGATCCCGGTACTGCCCGTGGCGCCAGTCGTTCCTGTAGCACCGGTACTGCCCGTAGCGCCCGTGCTTCCGGTATTGCCAGTAGCCCCAGTTAATCCGGTGCTCCCAGTACTGCCCGTAGTTCCAGTCGGTCCGGTGGTTCCCGTACCGCCCGTGGTGCCGGTCGGTCCAGTGCTTCCGGTATTGCCAGTAGCCCCAGTTAATCCGGTGCTTCCGGTACTGCCCGTAGTTCCAGATGGTCCGGTGCTTCCGGTACTGCCCGTGGCACCAGTAGGTCCAGTCGGTCCGGTGCTCCCGGTACTGCCCGTGGCCCCAGTAGGTCCAGCGATTCCGGTACTGCCCGAGGCCCCGGTAGGTCCAGTGCTCCCAGTACTGCCCGTAGTTCCAGTCGGTCCGGTGCTCCCGGTACTGCCCGTGGCGCCAGTCGTTCCTGTAGCACCGGTACTGCCCGTAGCGCCCGTGGTGCCGGTCGGTCCAGTGCTTCCGGTATTGCCAGTAGCCCCAGTTAATCCGGTGCTTCCGGTACTGCCCGTAGTTCCAGTTGGTCCGGTGCTTCCGGTACTGCCCGTGGCCCCAGTAGGTCCAGCGATTCCGGTACTGCCCGAGGCCCCGGTAGGTCCAGTACTGCCCGTAGTTCCAGTCGGTCCGGTGCTCCCGGTACTGCCCGTGGCCCCAGTAGGTCCAGCGATTCCGGTACTGCCCGTGGCACCAGTAGGTCCAGCGATTCCGGTACTGCCCGTGGCACCAGTAGGTCCAGTGCTCCCGGTATTGCCAGTAGCGCCAGTTGTACCGGTGCTACCCGTACTGCCTGTGACACCAGTAGCGCCAGTCGATCCAGTACTGCCCGAGGCCCCGGTAGGCCCAGTGCTTCCGGTACTGCCCGTGACGCCAGTCGATCCGGTTGCACCTGTACCGCCAGTAGCGCCAATAGCGCCAGTCGGTCCAGTGATTCCGATATTGCCCGTCACCCCGGTAGGCCCAGTGATTCCGGTACTGCCTGTGGCTCCAGTAAGTCCAGTGATTCCGGTACTGCCCGTGGCGCCTGTCGATCCGGTGATTCCAGAAATGCCAGTGGCACCGGTGCTACCCGTACCGCCTGTGACACCAGTAGGTCCAGTGCTCCCGGTACTGCCCGTGGTGCCCGTCGATCCGGTGATTCCCGTACCGCCCGTGGCACCAGTAGTTCCAGTACTTCCGGTATTGCCTGTAGTTCCTGTTGTACCGGTACTGCCCGTGACGCCAGTCGATCCGGTTGCACCTGTACCGCCAGTAGCGCCAATAGCGCCAGTCGGTCCAGTGATTCCGATATTGCCCGTCACCCCGGTAGGCCCAGTGCTCCCGGTACTGCCTGTGGCGCCAGTCGGTCCGGTGATTCCGGTACTGCCCGTAGTTCCAGTGACTCCGGCACTCCCAGAAGCCCCCGTTGGTCCGGTAGCCCCCGTATTTCCTGAAGAACCCGTTGGTCCAATTACTCCAGTACTGCCAGTGGCGCCAGTCGTTCCAGTACTACCTGTAGTACCAGTAACGCCCGTCGCACCCGTAGGCCCAGTTGGAAGTAGATCTATGATACTTGTAATCCCAGTAATGCTGTCCCACGGAGGAAGGGACCCAGCCGTTGGAAATCCGATAATATAGTTGTTTATTTCAATAAAAGGAATGCCACTTGTTCGGTGACTTCGATACCGGTTATATAAATGATGATGGTTGGAATGTCTTCTCATAAACAAGTCAGCACCTTCTTTTTTATAACGTTATAGATGGTGTATGCAACGAGTAGAGAAAATGTTTTCTTGTTAATTTTCAAACAAAAGTTTATTCTATAGACAAATGTTTAATGAGGGGAGGATTCTTAGTGAAAGACAAGGAACGAATGGTTATGGAAAGAATAAAAAGAAATCCGTATATTACCCAAAATGAACTTGCAAATGAATTGCATCTTTCTCGATCTGCAGTTGCAGGTTATATTTCTGCATTGATGAAAAAAGGTACCATCGTTGGAAGAGCGTACATGTTCCCAGAAGAAGGTTCAATCACTTGTATTGGTGGTGCCAATGTCGATCGAAAAGCATCTCTTAAGAGTAATTTTCAGAAAAATACATCGAATCCGGTGTCAACAACCCAGGCTTTAGGAGGTGTGGCAAGAAATATTGCAGAATCATTAGGGCGTCTAAGCGTTCCAGTTACATTATTAACGGTTGTAGGTGATGACCAAGAAGCCACTTGGCTCTTAGACAAAACAACGCCTTATGTTGATATGAGTCACGTTCTCAGGTTGCCTGGTAAGAACACAGGAAGCTATACGGCAGTGTTGGACGACAGTGGTGATATGATCGTTGCATTTGCTGACATGGACATCTGTGAAGACGTTGAAGTGAACTTTGTTCGAGACAAGTGGAGTGTCATCCGTTCATCAAAGCACGTGTTGTTGGATACGAATTTTTCTACTGAAGTCATTGCGGAAGTTATACGAAGCTGCAAAGAAGATCAAATAGCGTTATGTATTGCCCCAGTATCCGCACCAAAGATCAAACAATTACCTGAAGATTTAAACGGAGTGACGTATCTTATATGCAATTATGGTGAAGCGGTTGAATGGGTAGGGCACAAGGGTGATTGTTACGAACAATTAGCAGATGGTATTTTAAACAAAGGTGTGGGGAATGTCGTCATTACTGATGGGAAAAATGGAATCTTTTATAAACAAAAGCAAGGAACCACGAACCATTTGGAAGTAGTCGAGGTTCCTGTTACAGATGCAACAGGCGCAGGGGATGCGTTTGTAGCAGGATTTCTTTATGCACTAAATGAAGATAAAACGCTTGAAGAGGCTTGTGTAGTTGGTATGAATTGTTCAGCGCTAACGTTATCAACGTATGAAACCGTTTCTTCTCGGTTGAATGTTGCGAATCTTAAAAAAGAACAATTAGATCTAGTTGAGGAGTTGGGTACATTATGAAATCAGCCATTGTTATATCAGCCGAAGTAAAGAAAGCATTGGAACAGCATAAGCCGGTTGTTGCACTTGAATCAACAATTATTTCACACGGAATGCCTTACCCTAAAAATGTTGAAACGGCATTGGAAGTAGAAGAACTTATTCGCGCCAAAGGAGCAGTTCCAGCAACCATTGCAATTATTTCTGGAGAAATTCGAGTTGGGTTATCAAAAGAAGATATTGAATTTTTAGGTAAAAGCAAAGAGATTGAGAAAGTAACTAGACGCGATCTTCCTTACGTCGTCGCAAAGAAAAAACACGGGGCAACAACTGTGGCAGGAACGATGATTTGTGCGAATTTAGCTGGGATTTCTGTGTTTGCAACTGGAGGAATTGGCGGTGTTCATCGCGGGGCGGAAGTCACGATGGATGTTTCAGCTGACCTTGAAGAACTAGCCAAAACGAATGTCGCTGTTGTCTGTTCTGGCGCAAAGTCCATTCTAGATATCGGCTTAACACGTGAATATTTAGAAACAAACGGAGTGCCGGTCATCGGCTTTGAAACGTCTGAATTGCCAGCATTCTATACGAGAGCAAGTCCACACACGGTTGATTACCGCATGGACCATACAGAAGAGATTGCTCGGTTCATGCAAACCAAGTGGAATCTTGGCTTAAACGGTGGAGTTGTTGTTGCAAATCCAATACCAGAGCATGCAGCATTATCAGAAGCCTATATTAGTCAGATTATCGAACAGGCGTTAGAGGAAGCAAAAGTGCACCAGATTCAAGGAAAAGACGTGACGCCGTATCTTTTAGATCGATTAAAGACGTTAACGGATGGGAAGAGTTTAGAAGCCAACATAGAACTTGTGAAACATAATGCGAAGGTGGCAGCGAGGCTTGCCGTTCATTACCAGGCAGAATCGATTGACAAAAAAACAGTCACCAACGTATACTAAGCCTAATTATGAAAAAGGAGGATGGTTATAGAATGTTTTTACCTAGACTACGTTTCCCAACTTTGAACTAGTAATTGCATACGTTCAAAGGCTCTGCTTATGGCAGAGTACACGGGATAAGTCTGTCATTTTATAACATCTTCTACGTACAAGAAGGGCGGATTTTTCTGCCCTTCTTTTTGTTATGGTTAAAAAACTACAGACTCTCCTCTTACTTTGCCTGAGCGGTGCAAAGATTAAGAGAGGAAGTTTTAAAATGGAACAAGTTCAATTTGAAATAAATCAAGTTACACTCGCATTCGGTGATCGCCAAGTGTTAGACATTGAAAGTTTACGAGTTCATCAGTGGGACCGGATCGGTATTGTCGGTAAAAATGGTAGTGGGAAAAGTTCATTATTGAAATTACTTGAAGGCAGTTTAAAACCTTCAACCGGCCACGTAAAAAAGCATGTCGAATTTGGGTATTATGAACAATTATCGGCGCCAACATTAGATATACAACATCTAGACGGAGAAGTAAGAAGTCGTCTAGCAGTGCCTACTCATACCGGTGAGCAAATGAGCGGAGGAGAAGAAACGCGCACGAAACTTGCAACACTGTTATCAACGTATTATGAGGGCTTGCTTCTAGATGAACCGACGACTCATCTAGACCAAGCAGGGATCGATTTTGTCATGGAGGAACTTTCTTATTACTATGGTACACTCCTACTCATTAGTCATGACCGACGTGTTTTAGACGAACTCGTCACAAAGATTTGGGAAATTGATGATGGTAAGGTCACGGAATACGTTGGGAATTACAGTCAATATGTTGAGACGAAAGAAGAAGAACGACAAAAGCAGCGAGAAGAACATGATCATTATGTCAAAGAACGAGATCAACTTCACAGAGCGGTTGAAGTAAAAAAGAAACAAGCACAAAAGATAAGCAAAGGTAGTAAAGGTCAACCGAACGCCAATCGAATGTTCATGACAAAAGACAAAGGCACTTCACAAAAAGGCATCATGAAATCAGCGAAAGCGATGGAGCAACGTCTCGAACAGATGGAGACGGTCCACGCTCCAGACGCTGTTCAATCCATTGTTTTTCATAAACCAAAAGCGTTAGAGCTTCATAATCGTATTCCGATTATGATGGATCGAGCGACAATTAAAGTTGCCGATCGTTTGCTCATCGAGAATGTTAGTTTGCAATTGCCATTAGGTAAGACGATTGCTTTTACAGGTCATAATGGCAGTGGTAAGTCGACGCTACTTGACTATATCGTAAACGGTCAGGAAGGAATGACACGCTCACCAAAAGTACAGTTTGGGGTGTTTAAGCAAAAGGACTTTCGGTTTACTGAAGACGTGTCCGTATATGACTGGATGGAAGAACGAAGTGATCAATCAGAGACGACGATTCGTGCTGTGCTAGCCTCTATGCAATTTTCAGGAAATGATCTAAAGAAATCTGTCCTAGATTTAAGCGGTGGTGAAGCGATACGGCTTGTGTTAAGCCAATTATTTCTTGGGAATTATAATGTGTTAATTCTTGATGAACCTACGAACTTTTTGGACATCCAAAGTGTGGAAGCATTAGAGAGAGTGATTCACGCATATGAAGGGACAATCCTTCTCGTGTCTCATGATCGGGAATTTCTTCAAAGAGTTAGTGATGTTGAGTATAAGATCGTAAATCAAACGCTACAAGAACAATAAGTAAACTGAGCCGCAACCGAAGATTGCGGCTCAGTTTCTGTTTAGGCATGGTACCCTATAGGAAATCTGTATAAGGGAGAATGACGGATGACCATTCAATCTTTAGCTGTTGGACGACCGCAAGTGTTATCGTCAAAGCAAGATCAATCGATAACAACGGGAATTAAGAAGACACCGATTAAAGAAGTGGAATTAGAGTACGCTGGCTTTCAACATGACGATGTCGGAAATAAGAAGAATCACGGGGGAGTAGATCGCGCAGTATGTTTTTACCCATATGAACATTATGCGATGTGGGAACGTGAACACGGTCAGAGATTACCGTTCCCAGCCTTTGGTGAGAACCTTACGGTTTCTACGATGCTTGAAGCAGACGTTTGCATCGGTGATGTTTATCAAATTGGTGAGGCAATTGTTGAAATTAGTCAAGGCAGGGTTCCGTGCGCGACGATCAATCTTTATACGTCATCTTCACAGTTACTCACTCGTTTTGTAGAAACGGGTTATACAGGTTATTTTGGAAGGGTGTTACAACGAGGGACGGTGACCGATCAGTCTTTGATTACATTACTTCAAAGGGACCGAACTGAAGTAAGTGTGTTACACGCGATCCAAACGCTATTTCTTGGAGAAGATGTCTCAGAAATGGAGAGAATTCAGTCTATACCGAGTCTTTCTGAAGAATGGAAGAATCGCTTCGAAAAAAAGTTGCTTAAGAAGTCGTAATCGACGTCAATTAGAACAGCTTGCAATGTTTACCATCTTGGTTAGTTTAGCTTTTTTTGCGCACGCTAAGCTAAAGAGGTGAATAATGTGAAGCATTTACGGCTAGACTGGCCTGTCTTTTTAATTAGTGGGGGCGTACTCTTAGCATTTGTGATCGCTGCACTCATTAATGCAGAGGCGGTTAGCCAGTTTGTTGACGTTACATTTGCATGGTCTTCAGAGTTTTTCGGCGCGTATTGGCAGATTCTCATGTTGCTAACGTTTCTGATTGCAATTTTTATGAGTGTTATGGATTTAGGGAAAGTTCGTCTTGGTGATCGTGACCTCCCTGAAATTTCAACGTTTAAATGGCTTGCAATGGTCATGACGACATTATTAGCGGGTGGCGGTGTGTTTTGGGCAGCTGCAGAACCGATGTATCATTACCTCGATACACCACCGTTATTTGATACGGATGATGCTTCAGCATCGGCGTTACATGCAGGTCTCGCTCAAGGGTTTTTACATTGGGGTTTTCTTGCTTGGTCAATGATTGGGACATTAGGTGTCGTCGTTTTAATGTACGCAAAAGAAAAAGGTTTACCGCTAAAGCCACGAACGTTACTTTATCCAATCATGGGTGAAAAAGTCATGCAATCGAATAGTATCATCGGAGCAATTGCCGACATTACTTCAATCATTGCGGCGTGTGCTGGCACAATTGGTCCAATCGGTTTTTTAGGTCTTCAAGCAGGCTATGGATTGAGTTCGATCTTTGGGCTGCCGGATACGTTTGCTGTGCAAGTTAGTATGATTTTTGTGCTCGTTGGGATTGCGACGATATCCGCAGCAACTGGAATTTACAAAGGGATTCAATGGTTAAGTCGTTTTAATATTGTATTTACGATTGTATTGGCGATCTTTATTCTATTGCTCGGACCTACGGGATTTATCTTCGATCATTTTATTAGTGCATACGGGTCTTATTTGCAGAATTTCTTCTCAATGAGTTTATATCGGGGAGACGAAGCCTGGTTATCAGGCTGGACGATTTTCTTTTGGGGATGGTTTATAGGATACGGTCCGATTATGGCAGTATTCATTAGTCGAATTTCTGATGGGCGCTCAATTCGTGAGCTTTTTCTAAGCGTGGCATTTTTGGCGCCGATTGTGACCAACTTTTGGTTTACCGTTGTTGGAGGGACAGGCCTTTACTTTGAAACGCAGAATCCTGGTTCTGTAAGTGATGTATTAAATGAAGGTGGACTTCCTGCTTCTATTTTTGCGATTGTACAGCAACTACCATTTGCGTTTTGGTTCGCTATTGCTTTTATTATCGTAACGTGTGTGTTTGTTGCCACAACTGCAGATACGATTGCGTATACCATTTCCATGATTATTACGGGACAACATACGCCACCAAGAAGCGTACGCATGTTTTGGGCAATTATCTTCGGTGCGGTAGCGGCTGTATTATTGTGGATTGGTCAAGGGACGGTTGATGCGTTACAATCATTTATTGTCGTTACAGCAGTGCCCGTATCACTTCTAATGCTAACGACTCTTTGGACGGCACCCCAGACGGCGAAGAAGTTACTAAAAGAGAAACATCGACGAATGTAGTCAAGGATGAAAGTACATACTTTGTACTTTCATCCTTTTGTATGATCAGGAGGAAAGTAGCAGTGGCAAACAAGAACATATGCACATCCGTAATTAACTGAATAATGAGATGATAAAGAAAATAGGAGGGTTGTCTAGTGAAAAAGTTTTATATGTTATTTGGAGCAGCTGCATTTTTAAGCGCGCCGTCACTTACAGATGCACAAACGGAGCAAGTACCAGAAGCAAATGATGAAGAGTCACGAATTCTTTATATTGATTCTGAAGAATCATTGCAACAACATGCACGAACTTCGCGAGCGGATCATGAACGATTAGCCGAGCGCTTTATCATCGATCATGTCGAAACGTTCGGCATCGAAAATCCAAAAGATGAGTTAACGGTCGTAGATAAAACGACGGATGAATATGGTATGATGCACATTACTTATCAACAGACGATGAACGGATTCCCTGTTGAAGGTCACAAATTGATCGTCCATTTCGATGCGAATGGAACGATTAGTAGCGTGAATGGAAACTATCATGATGGCAATGTAAAAACGGTTCAGAGTATTTCGGTTGATGATCGTGAAGCTATAGAAATCGCGAAGGAACACGTCGGTGCTCCGAGTGATCTGGAGTATGAACCGAGCGCAGAGCTCGTCATCTATCCGATGGGTGATGAAGCTGTCACAGTTCAAAAAGTAAACGTCAACTTTATGGGTGAAGACCCAGGAAACTGGTTCGTTTTTGTTGATGTCGCAAGTGGTGATGTTGTAGATGCTTACAACACAATTGGGCATGTGGCAGAAGATGCAGGCTTAGATGAGGAACAAGTAGATGTGGTTGCTCAACCATCACCAACATTGCTTGAAACAGCAGTAAACGCACAAGCTTTGCCAGAAGATATTGACCGATCTGATTTCGGACCGATGCACGGTTCTGGGTTTGGGGTTCACGGGGACTACCGAATCTTGAATTTGGTCTATAAAATTTCAGATATTCCTCAAGGGACATTTAAGTTATTTGATTGGACAAGACCTGACTTTGATGGAATTTATACGTATGATATGAAAAATCAATATCAATCCTCGACGTTTAGACTACCAGGAGATCCGTTCACAAATAACACAGCAGGATTTAACTCGACATATGATGCACCAGGCGTTGATGCTCATTACAACTCTACAAAAGTCTATGAGTACTTCCTTGAAGAGCACGACCGTAATTCTCTAGATGATGAAGGAGCTGCTCTGATTTCATCAGCAAACTATGGAGACAATTATAACAATGCGTTTTGGAACGGTCGTCAAATGGCTTATGGAAATGGTGATGGCCAACAATTTATTCCATTATCAGCTGGGTTGGACGTTGCTGCTCATGAAATTACACACGGTGTGATTACGAACACAGCAGGTCTGCTTTACCGCTTTGAGTCTGGTGCGGTGAATGAATCAATTGCTGACATCTTTGGGGTGCTTGTTGATACATCTAGTTGGGATATCGGGGATAACATTATTGGTGAAGCTTGGCTAAATGAAGGAAGAACGGCACTTCGTAGTCTTGAAGAGCCAGGGAAGTTCCCAGTGAATGCAAACTACGTTGAATACGGGGATGGCAGTGGTGTATTCCCAGCCCATATGGATGAGTTTTATGATATGCCTTTGAATGTTGATAACGGAGGGGTTCATGTAAACTCATCGATCATTAACCATGCGGCATATTTAATTGGGGATGAAGTGGGGAGAGAGGCACTTGGGAATGTCGTCTATCGAGCGTTAACAGTATACTTAACTCCAATCTCGAACTTCTCAGATACTCGCTTTGCATTTATCCAATCAGCCATTGATATTTACGGTGAAGACAGCGATGAGGTCGAAGCCACGTTGGATGCATTTGATGGCGTAGGAATTTATGAATAAAAATGATCAACAGCTCCCTTGATATGAGGGAGCTGTTGGACTGTTGAAGGTCTTCTAAACGTCTTGATGCGTGCTAAACAATGAAGAAAGAGTTGCTGTTGCGTTGTATGTTGGATTTCAGTCCTGAATTGAAGCAAAATAGTTAAAATCTCAACATAAAACTTTGACATCGACACATAAATGTTTTATGACGGGATTTTGCTCCTATGGAGTGACTAAAGTAATTAAAATCCCAACATACACTATAGAAGAAAAGCCCTGGCTCTTAGAACCAGGGCTTTCTTAATCACCTTTGGATAGCAAATTAGGTTAAAAACCTAGCGTGCGTTCGGAATCATCCCACCATTCGCCACGTTCGCTTTTTCGTTTCTCTTTTTTGATCGTGTCGATCGTTTGCGTAATGTTTAGTGTTCCTTCGTTGTGCCATTCAATGGCGGAACTCATGAACAGTTCTTTGATCTGTGCAAATGAGAAACCGTCGGTTAATAAAGTAATGTGATCGACGTCGATGCTTTTGTCTAACATCGGGAACCCAAGCTGTTGAATGTATTGCTTACGTAACGCAGTTGGAGGAGCAGTAATCTCATAACCGCGATCAAAACGACCAGCACGGTTTACGAGACCAGGATCGATTTTCTCAGGATAGTTGGTCGTCCCGATCAGGAAGATCCCTTCCTTTGAAGTAGCCCCGTCTAGTGTATTGAGAAAGTAAGAACGTGTATGGTCTGGTAGGGAGTCAATGTCTTCAATAACGAGAATCATCGGAGCCAATTTCTGTGCAGTTTCAAAAACTTCTTGGATCGAATCACTTGAAGTGAACTCGGTAATCTGCCAGTAGGCAACAGGCGCATCAACACTATTGGCAATTGACTTCACGAGTGTGGTTTTTCCGTTTCCTGGTGGTCCATAAAGCAAAATGCCTCGTTTATAAGGAACGTTGTATGTCTCAAAAAATGATCGATCTGCTTGGAAGAACTGATCTAGAGAACGATAGATTTCTCGTTTAATGAAGTCTTCCAAAATTACTTCATCTCGTGTTACATCTTTTGAGATGGCTTGATATTCTTGTGATAGACCTTCATCGCTATCTTTTAGTAAGAGGATTTCATTTTTACTTTTGTTCCACATTCTTTCGCGGACAGTAGTCAAAAATGCAGACATGGCTTCTTGGTTACTGGCAAAAACCGCATGCATATAAAAAACCGAAGCTTCACTGAAAATCGGGATTTGAGCAAACGCTACATCGTCATGATGATAGGCAAACACTTGATTCGCATAGGCGCGGTGTACCCGGTACTTAGGGATTTGCGCACCTTCTTCATACTCAAATGTATATTCACCAAGATGTTCAAAGATTTGCGCAACATGCGTTAGTTCATCGCTTTCACTTTTGACATCTTCTTCAAAGATTGTCCATAAATCAAAAATATGTTCATCAACTTGAAACGCTGAGTAGCTCGTACCAAACGTTTCTTCTAACGTTCTTGTAATGGTCGACAATAATTTAGCAAGAGGAGCATAACCACTCACTTCTGTATTATGTTCATTCACATAGGGATAAATGGTTTTCATCTTTTTTCTTTATTTTCCTTCCGTAAACCATGGTTATAAAGCTTATTTATTTTATATAGAAAAGTCAAAAAAGTCTAGGTCCTTAATAGAAAGGTAATAAAACAGAATATTTGATATAATGTAAAGGTAAATAAATCTGCGACATAGAGGGGGAGTAGGTCTATCCATGAAGCGGTGAAAGTAACCCAATCACTCGTTAGAATTCCGTCTGAGAATCCTACCGGTAGTGAGTGCGAATGCGCACAATATGTTGAACGCTACTTAAAAGATTTAAAGGGGATAACGGTACAAGTACAACCTGTAGAGGATCAACGGTGGAACGTTATTGCAACGTGTAAAGGCTCTGATGCTTCTTTACGTCCACTCGTCATTCTCGCTCATATGGATACCGTGCCAGTAGAAGGTACATGGTCACAACAACCATTTGGAGCAGAAATACGTGATGGCAGATTGTACGGACGTGGTGCGTGTGATATGAAGAGTGGACTAGCTTCCGCACTCGTTGCTTTTAAAAACGTCGTCGAACAATCGCAACCGAAACGAGATTTGTATTTAGCGATCACGGTTGATGAAGAGGGACCATTTATGAAAGGCGCAGTAGCGTTAGTGGAAGAAAAGCTCATTCCAGAGAATGCAGAGCTACTCGTGACCGAACCGACAAGCAATACCATTGCTGTCGCTCATAAGGGAACGATCTGGTATGAAATTGTCATTACTGGGAAAAGCGCCCACGGAGGTCATGCTGTTGTTGGCATTGATGCTGGACATGTGGCTGCAGAAAGCATTATGCAGTTAAAGGCAAATGTCACTGATCTTCCATATGATCATGAACGTTTTGGAAAACCGACGCTTTCTGTGGGGACGATTCATGGTGGTGAGAAAACGAATATGGTGGCGGGATCAGTGCGAATGGAACTTGATTTTCGCTTAGTCGCACCAATGACACAAGAAGAAGCAGATGAACTCGTTGATCGATCACTACAAACCGCTTGCCGTAAATTTAAGGGAGCAAGCTATCACGTGAATCATTACGGATATCCGAGACCACCAATCGATTCGAACTTAGAGTCAGATCTGCTCAAGCGACTGGAAAGTACTTATGAAACGACATTGAAAGAAGCGGCTCCGCAAACGGGTTTTCCTGCGTACACAGATGCCTCGATGATCGCTTTGAAAACAGGTAATCGGGATTTATTCGTTTTTGGTCCTGCAAACTTAGAACAAGCACATCGCATCGATGAATATGTTGAGGTTCAACAAATTGAAGATTGTGTGAACGTACTAGAAGAGTTCATGAAAACATGAAACGAAGGTACCATTCGCAACGTAGAACGTGGTAGAATTTAAAGCGTATATGTTCTTGGAGGTGGGGGAATGGGGAAACGAGCGTTTCTATTTATATTAACGAATATTCTCGTGATGACGACAATCTTTATCGTTTGGACGTTAATCACAACATTTACACCAGTGGGCGGTATGTATGCAGACGGCCAACTCGTGTTATCAAGTTTACTCGTATTTAGTTTACTTTTTGGGTTTGGTGGATCCTTTATTTCACTAGCCATGTCACGTTGGGTCGCAAAGAAAATGATGAAAGTACGTGTACTTGATCCAAATGACAACCTAAATCAATATGAACGCCATATTGTTGAGAAAGTGCACCGACTATCACGTGCTGCTGGACTTGCGCACATGCCAGAAGTCGGAATTTATCATTCAAAAGAAGTGAATGCTTTTGCAACAGGACCATCCAAAAAGCGCTCACTCGTAGCAGTATCGTCAGGACTTCTTGAAGCCATGGATGATGACGCGGTTGAAGGCGTAATTGCTCATGAAGTTGCTCACATTGATAATGGTGATATGGTAACGATGACGCTCTTGCAAGGAATTGTGAACGCAATTGTTATTTTTGCTGCGCGAGTAGTAGCATTTGTTGTATCACGCTTTGTTCGTGAAGAAATGGCAGGCATTGTGAACTTTATTCTGATCTTTGTCTTACAGATTCTCTTCTCGATCTTAGGAAGCCTTGTCGTCAATGCCTACTCAAGACACCGTGAGTATCATGCGGACAACGGTGGAGCCGACCTTGCAGGCAAAGACAAGATGATTCACGCGCTACGTTCTTTACAGAATTACGTAGATCGCGCAACAGTCAATGATCATCGTGACGACTCAGCAGTTCAAACGATGAAAATCAGCGGTGGTGGCGGTATGATGCGCCTCTTCTCAACACACCCTGATTTAAGTGACCGTATCGAAAGCTTAGAACGTAAATAATGAACGACGCCCTTTAAGGTTTTCTTGACCTTAAAGGGCGCTTTTTGTTTGTGTAAGGAAAAATGATTGGGATTATCTTCTGAACCTTAATCCAATTCACGCTTAGTGAGAGTTACGAACTTTTGTAAGGCGCTATCCAAATGTTGTTCTTTACGATGTACAAAGATCATTTGGACGTTGGCATGTGATTCTGGAATGCCATAGATGGAGACAGGGCGATCGAATTTGTGGGAATCAACAAGAGAGATCGGAGCAATGGAAAAGCCAAGCCCCGCGTTTACACAGTTCAATATGGATTCCATCGTGTTAAACTCCATGATGCGCTTTGGATAGATTCCTTCGTCTTCTAACCAACTCTCGAGACGTTCGCGATACAGGTCGTTCGGGCGGGTTAACAAGGTTTTATCACGAACATCGTGTACTTGAATCGGCTCACTTGAGAACAAGACAAGCTTTTCAGTAAACACTGGCGTACTGACGAGGTCGGGGTGTTCGATTGGACCGACCATGAATGCACCATCTAGTTGATAATTGAACAAGTCTTCTAATAAGAACGCCGTTCGCTCAACACGAAGGGAAAGTTCAACATCCGGGTATTTTTTGCTATAGGAAGCAAGTAATTGTGGCAATTTACTCGATGCTGTCGTTTCATTCGTGCCAATTCGTAAATGACCGAACGGCAATTCATCGTCCATCAGTGCATGACGAGTCTCATCGATGAGATAAAAAATCTGTTCGGCATAATCAAGTAACTGCCTTCCTTTAGGTGTTAATGTCATTCCTTTTGAATGTCGGTAAAACAATGGTGTCTGGAATTCTTCTTCAAGCTTTTTAATTCGAGCGGTAATGTTGGATTGGACGTAATTTAGCACTTCTGCTGTTTTTGTTGTGTTTTCTTCGTACGCAAGCGTCACAAAAATCCGCAAGTCCTTTAGCTCCATAATAGTCTCCTATCATTTAAAATGATCGATGTTATTCACTTTTAATTATTTTTAATGATGGCTGTCCTCATCTATACTATAAGTAGAGCAAAAACAAAAGGAGCTATGATAAACCCATGTGGTTAATTCAAGAGTTAGGTATGAGAGAAAGCCATAACGCTAAATACTATCAGTTCATTGAAGACAATTTAAGACGGTATGAAAACAACGAACCGATGCTTATGATGAACGTAAATGACATTAGCGATGATACGTCCAATTTGTTGGATCGTTGGTCTGAAATAAAGCAACAAATTAAACTTATGGATGGTGTGGAAGACAGAATTGAACTTCTGAAAAGCTATCTGAATGAAACAACGCAGAGCAAAAGTTTGAAAGAACTTCTTCAGCTAATTGAAAATGATCGAGAGAACCTTAAAAAAATGAACGAAGATCAAAAAACAATTGATGCCCTTGAAGAACTTCAACAAACCATCACATCTCTACGCAAATTACACCTCGTCTAATCCTTAGCATTAATGATACACTTTTGTTAGAATAAACCTAGTATATATTTTATCAATATACTAGGAGGCTTATGATGAATGTCATGTCTGTTACTGATATGATTGAAGGATTTCAAGCAATACTCCCAGATCACTTATCAATAGCCATAACCGATGGCGATAAATATATGTATTACCGACCGAGCAAGACGATTGATTTAAAGATTGAGCCCGGTGATCTTATTAAAGAAGACACCGTTACCCATAAAGCGTTAACGATCAAAAAGAAAACGGCTGAATATGTTTCAGCACAAGTATTAGGTGTTCCGTATTACGGAATCTCAACGCCTCTATTCTCCGATCATCGCCTCATTGGATGCATCACTCTTATTTCAGAGTCGGTCCAGTCACATTATCAGTCAAATTTTCTAACCGTGATGAATCAAAATTGTTGGTATCCAGTTCCGCACGATGACATTACTGTCATTGAAGCAAACAGTCGTAGAACTTGGGTACACACAAGGTCACGTGTTGGTACGAATAAGTTCAATTTATCACAATTAGAAGCAATACTCCCGCACGATACGTTTTACCGTTGTCATCGGTCCTACCTCATTAATATCCTTCAAATCAAAGAAATTCAACCCGAGTCACATTCAACATTTACATTAATCATGAATGACGATACTGTCGTTCCTGTCAGTCAGTCGTACGCAAGTCACTTTCGAGAGATGCTTGCCTTCTAAAAAAATGAAAGCAAGCTCTCGCTTGTGTTTTTTAGGCTGCCCTGAACGCTGATTCATGTCGTAATTATACTGGCTCATCCAACATCTAAGCCCTTTCATACAGAATTGAATGTTCAGCATAACAGGCATTGATACACTAAATAGAAAAAGAAATGAGGGTCTTATTATGAACACACAAGACAAACTGCGAAACCCCCATTTATCGGAGAAAATCGTCACAGATCAAATCGCAGCAAGTTGGATTAAAGATGGTATGACACTTGGTCTTAGTGGTTTTACTCGTGCAGGAGACGCAAAAGCCGTACCAACCGCACTTGTAGAACGTGCGAAAGCTGAACCGATGAAAGTGAATGTTTTCACAGGTGCATCACTCGGTTCTGACATTGATAAGAAAATGGCAGAAGTTGATCTCGTAAACAAGCGACTACCATTCCAAGTCGATAAAACGATGCGAAACAAGATTAACACAGGTCAAATGTGGTTTATTGATCAACATCTATCGCATACTGCTGAAGCGTTAAGACAAGAGGTATTTGGGGAGATTGACTTTGCGATCATCGAAGCGATTGCGATTACAGAAGATAATCGGATTATCCCAACAACATCCGTCGGTAACTCTGCAGCGTTTGTGAACCATGCCAAAGAAGTGATTGTTGAAATTAATACGGCTCAACCAGCTGCTTTGGAAGGGATGCATGACATTTATGAACTCGGTGAGCAAGGGTCCCGTGTGCCAATCCCACTAACGGATTCTTCTGATCGCATTGGTGAGACAGGAATTGCTGTAGACCCAGACAAGATCCGAGGGATCGTCTTCACAAACCAAGAAGACTCACCGTCAACGGTTACACCACCGGATGATGATACAGAGAAGATTGCCAACCATCTCATCGCCTTCCTTGAAAAAGAAAACGATGAAGGCAGATTACCGAAGACGCTAGCTCCCCTTCAATCTGGAATCGGGACTGTTGCGAACGCTGTATTTAGCGGTTTGAAGAATTCACGTTTTACGGACCTTGAGGTTTACTCAGAGGTTCTTCAAGATTCCGTGTTTGATCTTTTAGATGCAGGAAAAGTAAAAATGGCTTCGGGCTGTTCAATTACACTATCCGAAGATAAAATGAACGACGTGTTCCCACGTCTTGACGATTACAAAGATCGTCTCGTTCTAAGAGCGCAAGAGCTATCGAATCACCCAGAAGTGATCCGTCGTTTAGGGTTGATCTCAATTAATACGGCAGTGGAAGCTGATATTTACGGCAACGTGAATTCCACACACGTTCAAGGTACGAAAATGATGAACGGTATTGGTGGATCAGGTGATTTCGCTCGAAACGCTAGACTCGGAATCTTTGTCACAAAATCGATTGCGAAAAACGGTGACATCTCTAGCATCGTACCGTTTGTTTCCCATGTAGACCATACGGAACATGATGTGGATGTACTGATCACTGAACATGGACTAGCAGATCTTCGTGGACTCGCGCCGAAAGAACGTGCAAAAGAGATTATTACAAACTGTGCCGATCCATTGTATAAAGAGCAGTTGCTCAGTTACTTTGACCGAGCGGTTGAACAAGTTGGTGGGCATACCCCACATCTCCTTCAAGAAGCGTTTGCTTGGTATAAGAACTTTGACGAGCACGGAACGATGCGTGAACGTGAACTTGTTATGAATTAATAAAAAAGCTCGATAGGCAGTCTAGCCTTCGAGCTTTTTCTAATTTACGAATGATACCAAGCTTTTTTTAACGTTTGAATGCCTTCTTCAATCGTTTCTTCCGATAAGCCAGCAAACCCGAGCAATACTTGTGAGGTAACTGGTTTTTCATTCGCATAATAAATTGAAGTTGGGTACACCGCTACCCCGAGTGTCTCTGCTCGACGAATCAGTTCTTCTTCACTTAGCGGGAGGTTTGGCTCCACGATCACATGAAGACCCGAGTCATTACCGGAAACGTTAAGATCTGGCATGTGCGTTTTAAGTGCGCGAAGTAATGTCTGTTGCCTTGATTTGTAGCGTGTTTTCGTACGATTTAGATGGCGCCACCAATCGCCACTTTCCATAAAGCGCTCGAGCGTGTATTGATGGAACCTAGAGACGGTTTGTTGTAAATGAGTAAAGTTCTCTGAATAATGGTTGAGCAATCTTTGTGGCAAGACAGCATACGAAATTCGAGCAGCAGGTGTCAATGATTTAGCAAACGTTCCAAGGTAGATGACGTGTTCATGGTGATCAATGCCTTGCAGCGCAGGGATCGGCAGTCCGACATAGCGGAACTCACCATCATAATCATCTTCAATGATATATCCGTCTACATTCTTCGCCCACTCTAACAATTCATTCCTTCGAGATAATGGCATTAACACGCCAGTGGGAAATTGATGGGATGGTGTCACATAGACGACGTTTGCATTGGATTCATACAACTTGTCCACCCGAATCCCTTGGTCGTCAAGGGGAATGGGAGATAAGGAGACCCCTGAATGTTGAAACGTTTCACGAATTCGATTATAGCCGGGTTCCTCCATCGCATAAGAATCTTTGGTGCCAATTAGTTTACATAGCAAATCAACCAAATATTGGGTGCCTGCGCCCACAACAATCTGTTCGGGGAGACACCTCACCCCTCGAGATTGATAAATGTAATGAGCAATTTCTTTACGTAAGCCAAGTTCTCCTTGGTGATAACCATATAGAAAAAGATCTCGATTTTCACGATGAATGCTCTCTAGTGTGTACTTGCGCCACTGTTTATAAGGGAAATGTTCAAGGTCAACTTCTCCGTATCGAAAGTTAAAACGAGTCGGAGTTACGTTAGCCGATGTTTCCTCGGTTGGGAAGTGGCCTTGCTTTTGTTCTGGAAAAAACAAATCTTGGTTTAATGGAACGACAAATAATCCTTTTCTTTCAACGCCTTTGACATAACCTTCAGCACTTAATTGTTGATAGGCAATGTCGACGGTATTGCGACTCACATTTAAATGCTTTGCGAGTTGTCGTTGTGATGGTAATTTCGTATGGGCAGGTAAGTGACCTTTTTGGATTTCTAAGCGAATGCTTTTGTACAGCTGGATGTAGAGGGGATCACTTCCCTTTTGGACATTCGGTGTAAATTCGATCATGATTGTTCCCCATTTCTAATGTGGCACCTTTAAAAAGATGAAGGTTGGGTCTTTAAACAGGTGAAAACCTTTTGTACACTAAGCTTACAGAAAAAACGATCAATTGAGAACAGTGTGAAGGGAGAACGTTGTTATGTACGTACCGAAACATTTTCAAATGGTCGACCAAGAAGACGTGTATGAACTCATCACTAAACATAGCTTTGCAACGCTCGTTTCAACAAATGATGAAGTACCGTTTGCGACACATTTACCGCTATCTTTGTCAGATGATCAACAGTATTTACTCGGTCATTTTGCACGAAAAAATCCGCAGTGGCAAGGGTTAGAAGGACAGCGAGTATTAGCAATTTTTCAAGGTCCCCACTGTTACATTTCTCCCACATGGTATGAAACTAGCCAAGCCGTTCCAACGTGGAATTATATGGCGGCACATGTGACAGGTACGGTTGAATTTGTTTCAGACGAAATGTTGCATCAATCACTCACAGAACTTGTTGCGAATTATGAAGACAAAGAGAGTCCTTATTTGTATGAAAAACAAGATCCTGAGTTTTTGAATAACATGTCCAAAGGCGTTGTAGGTTTTCAAATAAAGATTGATCAGCTTGTTGGTAAGGCAAAGCTATCTCAAAATCATCCTGAAGAACGAAAGCGCCTTGTTATTGATCAGTTAGAAAAACAACCGAGTGATGATGAACGACAAATTGCCACGTACATGCGTCAGCATAACGATCTTTAAAGGAGTCATTTATGGGAAGAGCGATAACAATTGAGAAGAACCATAAAGCTTGGGCACATGAGTATATCGTTGAAAAAATAAAAATTGAACAAAACATAAAAGGACATTTTAAAGCGATTGAACATATCGGCAGTACAGCAATTCCAGGTCTTGGAGCTAAGCCAATCATTGATATGATGATTGGTGTCGACGATTTAGAGGAAGTTCATAAAATGAATGAGCCGCTTGCTGCAATCGGCTATACACACGTTTATCATCAAGAGTTTCCAAACCGTCGTTTCTTTAGAAAAGGGGAATGGCGTAAAGGCACACACCATCTTCATGTTTACACATACAACGGTACTGAATGGATTGAAAGACAACAATTCAGAGACTACCTGATCGCTCATAAAGAAGGGAGAAGGGCCTACGAAACGATAAAACGTTCATTAGCTGAGCGTTATCGTGATGATGTTGTTTCTTATACAAATGCCAAGGAACCATTTATTCAAGAGATTATGGCTAAAATAGCTTATGAGGAGAGTTTGTAATGGCAGATGTTGCAACGATCTATTTACGCATAGTTAAAGAGAGGTTCCTAAGTGTGAAGGAGCTCGGTGATAGAACGTTTAACCAATGTACAGAGGAAGATTTACATTGGTCAATGGATAAAAACTCAAATAGTATGGCAACGATCGTACAACATATGAGCGGGAACATGTTGTCGAGATGGACGGATTTTCTAACGACCGATGGTGAAAAACAAACGCGAAACCGGGACGAGGAATTCGAAAGGAAGCGCGAGACGAAAGCAGCATTGCAACAGCGGTGGGAAAGAGGCTGGCGCGTGTTATTTCAAACACTTGAGGAGCTTCAACCAGAGAATGTCGAGCAAAGCGTAACAATTCGAAGTGAAGAACACCTCGTAATGGAAGCGATTGAACGCCAAGTGGCCCACTATTCTTACCATGTCGGACAAATCGTTTACATAGGAAAAATGATCAAACGTGAACAATGGAACAGTTTAAGTATACCGAAGGGTCAGTCCATCAATTACTTAGAAGAAATGCAAAATAAGCATGGATTAGAAAGTAAAAGATAGCTCATAGTAGCTATCTTTTTTAAATTAGCAAAAATTGGGTAAAGAAAGGTATGAATGTATGTCTTTAAAACGAGGTGGTTAGCCAATCATTTCTTTATTGGCGGATCAATTGTATTGCTCGCTTCAATTGTTTTACACATTGGTCTTATTTTAATTAATGCAATTTTCATTAGTAATTCTGTTGATGCAGTCGGAGCACAGCAAATCATCGATTCGACATGGAATCAATTTGGGAATTTGATGACTGGATCAATCGTGTTATTTGCATTTGGTAGTGTCTGTATGTTGGGAGGCGTAGTTTTAGAAATCATGGATCGTGTAAGAACGTAGGGAACTGGATACAAGACTTTCAAGTAAATATTTAAAGCATATGACGGATGTATTGCTTCTTTTAAAGACTTCTTAGTTCATAACCTTCTCATTTGCATTCATCTTATAAAATGAAAGGGTAGTCGAGATAAGGAGGGTGAGTGAATGAGTGATTCAAGTAGCACTACGAGTCGTACAATCGCGCTGTTTGATTGTGATTATCATAAGTTTGATGAGCACTTAGAATTTTATACCGCACTTGGTTTTGATATTGTGTATTATCAAAAGGCTCCGTATCGGTATGCGTCAGTGAAGATGGATGGTCTTACGGAGATCGGTTTCTATGGTGCGCGGAACGATCGTGAAGGCATTAACCGTGGTGGGTGTTATGTTGAAGTATCGAATGTGCGGGAAGTCTATAATCAATTACGCGCCAATCTAAAAGCCTATTACAGACGAATTCCAGTTAAAGGAACGCCTCGAATTTCTCGACTGAACAAAACAGCCGAAGATTGGCGTGTAAACATTACAGATCTTAATGAGAATACGATCATCATCGGTGAGAGCTTAGGCGATTCAACAACATTAATGCAACGAGAAGAGGCCCGTGTAAAAGCCTTACAGTCGAAGTTCGAGAAGCTCTACGCTTCTGCGTACCGTTTTGCATACTCCAAAGAAGATTATCTGGCCGCCCGCAATACGTTAGAAGTTGCGTTTAATAAGTTTGTGACGGATGCGTCGAACGAGTATGTCGTAAAAGCGAGAGTGTTGCAAGCAGAAGTTTTTGATTCTCTGAATCAACACGGTCGAGCGAAAGAAGCCGCTACATTGGCAAAAGCGATCGTTGTGTCAGAACAAGAACAGGTTGCGCTTCAAGCAACGTATGAGCGATTGAGAGAGTTGGAGCAACAAGAATAGGCAAGAAGACATCTAGGTTCAGGTGTCTTTTCTTCTGGATACGTACACAAAAATGTATTTTTTATTTACGCGGATCACTAATTCTTTTGTAAATGAAAAGTGCATTTAGTATGTAGTATGACCTTGCATTGTCTCCCTATCGAAAAAGAGATATAGTGTGGAGAGGAATAATGGGAGGATTCATATGGTACGTTTTTATCTTAGTTCGTTTTTCGTATACTTGCTCATCGTTATCTTATTAGTTGCATTTGGTGCCCCGTGGTTTGTAGCGGTTGGTTTTCTATTTTTAGCTGGATTGCAGCTTTTTCATTTTTTCGATTATCGGAAGCAACAATCTAAAGCGTCTAAAAGCCGCTAGGTCTACTGTGTTTAGGGTAGAAAGATGTCGAGAAATTAGAGAAACAATTTAAATTCCAAAAAATGCTAGACTTATGAAAGCGCTATCATTTACAATGGAGTTGGGTAGAACAACAATCGTGGTTGTTTCGGCACTTGGCGTAGGTGGGGCCAGTGCTATGTAGGCAATGCTTTGGCATTGCCTTTTTATTTTGCCTCAAAGCTCTACTTAGGTTGAGCATTTAGAGATCAACTTCTTCCCAGCTCTTTACATACGTGCGTTTTGTTTCTAAGCGAAGAGTGGCACCTTCTCGTAATGGTGCACTGGCTGTGAACGTGACTTCACGCTCTTCTCCGTCTTCGGTGATCCCTGTCAACGTGTATTCCACTCGGCCGCTTCCAAGTTCTTCACCTTCACCTTCCACGATCACGTACACATCTTCTTCTGGTACAAAAGGATTGAGTTGATCGGCAAATTCATGTTGAACGAGCATCGTAAATAAGAAGATAAGTCCTACGGCTGATGTTACGGTCGTTAAGATTATGATCAGTACTTTACGCATCTTTATCACCTCTGTGATCAGTCTAATGCGCGGGCGATAATGGAACCATTGCTTTTCCTTTCATGACTCTTACAAAGTTGTACGAATCCATATCGTTAGCAGGGAAATTCGACAAACTATCGAAGTTTTTACATAGACGAAGTGTTAGTGAAAGGTGATTTTATGGCAAACCAAACATACTCCAAAGAAGTCTTGCAACAACAAGTAAATGTGGTGGATTTAAAAGAACCACCAACACTATTATTAAAAAATGTTACGTATTTGCATTCTTATTTACATACATGGATGAAAGGCAACATCTGGATTTACGGGGAGCGCATTGTGTACGTAGGTAAAGAAATGCCAGAGGATGCTCCGAATGTTATGGATTGCTCAGACATGGTTGCTGTTCCTGGTTACATTGAACCTCATGTTCATCCATTCCAATTGTATAATCCTGTTTCTCTTGCTCATCATGCCGCTCGATTTGGGACGACGACGCTAATTTGTGATAATCTTTCATTTTTACTCGGATTATCGACTGAAGAAGCTCATCGTCTGTTAGACGAACTTCGTTCCTTGCCGAGCACGTTATTTTGGTGGAGTCGATTCGATGCACAATCGTTGTTAAACGATGAAGCTTCAATGTTTACGGGTGAGTCCGTGAAAGCCTGGCTTGATCATCCTCTTGTCGTACAAGGCGGAGAATTAACAGGCTGGCCTAGACTGCTTCAAGGTGATGAAAACATGCATGCGTGGGTACGTTATGCAAAAGAAAACAAAAAGCGAATGGAAGGACACTTTCCTGGTGCATCAGAAAAAACATTGGCGAAACTGATGTTGTTAGGCGCTGAAAGTGATCACGAGGCGATGACAGCCGACGAAGTAATCACTCGGCTTTCTCAAGGTTACTATGTGACGATACGAGATTCCTCGATTCGTCCAGATCTTGAAACGATTCTTGAACAATTAGTAAAGAAAGGGATCACTCGATTCGATCGGTTATTCATGACGACGGATGGTTCACATCCATTCTATTATGAACGTGGAATTTCAAACGTCCTCATCAAAAAAGCCATTGATTTAGGAGTCCCAATCATTGATGCGTACCACATGGCGAGTGACAATATTGCTCGTTATTATGGTATGGATCATTCGTATGGGAACATCGCAACCGGCCGCGTTGCGAACATCAATCTATTATCTAGCAAAACAGAACCGACTCCTATGCATGTAATCGCAAAAGGAACAGTCGTCAGTAACAACGAAGAAGACAGCAATCTACCGCAGTTGCCAAGTCTTAAATTAGATTGGCAACTATCAGAAGACGACTTTCAATTTGCGAGTCAAATGGGAATGCATCTCGTGAACAACGTCATCGCGAAGCCTTATCGATCAGAGCAAGATTTATCAGTAGATCAACTATTACAAGAACAAGATGAATGCTTTCTCATGATGGTTGCAAGAGATGGGAGTTGGCGTTTAAATACGGTCGTAAAAGGATTTGCACAGGTTGATGGACTTGCTAGTTCCTATTCTGGAACTGGAGATGTACTTCTCATTGGTAAATGTCGAAAAAGTATGATTCGAGCGTTTAATCGGGTGAAAGAACTAGCGGGTGGGATTGTTCTCGTTCAAGAAGGGGAGATTCGTGCAGAGATTCAGTTGCCAATCTTCGGCAGCATGAGTCAAAAACCTTTTGAACAAGTCATTGCAGAGGAACGAGAAATCATTCAAACGCTGAAAAACGCAGGATATGCATTTGAAGACCCTGCGTTTACGTTGCTTTTCTTAACAGCAACCCATTTACCTTTCGTGCGCCTTACACAAAAAGGGTTAATCGACGTGAAGAATCAAGAAATCATGATTTCCCCTGTAAAAAGAAAAGGATTCTAGCGATGATGTAATTGCTGGATTTGCTGTTTTAATTCGTCATTTTGCATCATTAAGTCCTTATTCTGTTCAATAATAATCTTATCATTTTGCTCAATAATTCGTTTGTTTTGATTCTGAATACGATAATTTTGTACATAGAATATAATGCAAAAGGCTAGAAAAATGAGCACTAGCATGGGCTATCGAACCTCCTAAAACAAATAAAGGTATAGTATAACAAATGTAAGGCTCTTTGTTGGAAAGATTGAGAGATTTGTCGCTATTTGTCGATTTCTAAAAGTAAAAGAGCAGTCCCGATCACTTCATATGCTATAATTAAGACACGCATAGTAATGTATGAACGGGAACGGAGGTAAGGGTAATGAAGTATCCAAATTATATGATGCTCATTATGGCTTTATCTGCAGTGATGGCAATGGTCTATGATAGCGATGCATTTTACTCCACCTGGGCACTATCCATCTTTGTTTTTTCAGGGGCTTCAGCACTCTCAGTTCGTAATACAAAGAAAGTATTTTTATGGATTCCGATCGTCGTGTTGTCGGTCGTGGGACTCGTCATCACATTTTTTTAATAGTAGGAACTGTTCTTATCAATAAGTGCAGTTCTTTTTTTATGATCTTTTAAACCCCCAACCGTTTTAAGAGGCTGGGGGTCTATTTACGTGATACTCTGCTCGATATCGTCCATTAGTAATTCCATGTCTTCGTTGCCAAGGCCATCATAACTGCGAACGACTTGGCCTTGCTCATCAATTAGAAAAAAATTCGTCGTGTGGAGAATATCAGGATCTTCTGGATCATTTAAGACCGTAGATTGAAAAGAGTCTAGCATCAAGTTTTCAATTTCTTTCTCGGAATATCCGGTCAAGAATTGCCAATTCGTTTCATCAACACCGTAACGATTCATATAATCAGTGAGTACGTCAGGAGTATCGTGATTGGGATCAACGGTAAAAGAGACGAACTGGAGATCAAGATTACGAGATTCAGCTTTCTCTTGAATTTCCACTAAATGTGGGGTCATGAGATTGCAAATGGTAGGGCAACTCGTAAAGATGACATTGGCGATCCAGTAGGAACCTTCATAATTCTCGCTAGAAATAACATCTTCAGATTGATTGATATAAGAAAATGGTTCAACGGTTAAGTTCTGATTCGTTAAATCACGACCAATTAGATCCGATTCATCTGACGATTGATACAACCAGTTACAACCACTGATCATCGCAAATAGTGTACATACACTTAGCATGTATACGAGTCGTTTAATCATTAAACTCATGCCTTTCGTGAGGGGAGTTAAGAACTTACCTCATCAAAAATATACTCAGGTAAGTCAATATGAACGGTCGTACCGACCTGTAGAGTAGATTCAATGGTCAATACTCCGTGATGTTTCTTGATAATTTCTTCGACAATGGCAAGTCCTAATCCCGTGCCCCCATCAGTCCGTGTTCTTGCGTCGTTCACCCGATAAAAACGATCTTTAATATACGCCAATTGATCTTTTGGAATGCCTATGCCTTCGTCGTGAATCGTGAGGCGATAGTGTTGGTCTTTCCAGGGGATCAATGATACGTGAATCGTCGTAGCAGGGTTAGAATAGTGAATGGCATTATCCAGTAAGTTACGAACGACTTGTTCCAGACGCTTGGCATCACCAGTAATGATTGCTGCATCATCTAAGCTCCGCTGAATTTGAATGTTATGATGGTTTGCTGTGATTTCCATACGTGTAATAAGGTCATGAACGATCTCAGCAAAAACGACAGGTTCTTGCTCAATCGTATACGTAACACTTTGAAGCTTCGTTAAATCAAGAAGATCATTAGTGAGGTGTAACATTGACTCAGCTTCTGATTGGATAATCGTAATTCCCGTCTTTTGATCAACGACATTTTTCTCAATAGCTTCTGCATAGCCTTTAATATAGCTAAGAGGCGTTCGAAGCTCGTGAGACACGTTACCGATAAAGGTTCTACGAGTTTTCTCTTCTTCTTCCAATGTTTGTGCTAAATAATTTAATGATTCACCTAAGCGTTTCAACTCAATTGAACGCGGCTGATGATGTACACGTTCCTGGAATTTTCCTTCGGCCATCTTTAGAGCTGTATGCTGCATTTGTTGAATCGGCTTAATAGCTTCTAAGGAGATTACTCTCCCTGTCACAATTAACAGTGCAATGATGATCGCGAGTAAGAGTAACGCAAGTGCACGCAATTCACCTAGCGGTTCGTACACACTAGCTAACGGTTGAGAGAGAAGAATCACACCAGTGAGTTCTTGACTTTCAATGAGCGGAACCGCTACACCGAGAATCTCTTGATCGTAACTAGGGTGATTACGTAACATCACGACTGTTTCACCCGATTCAAGCGCTTGTCTCTCCGTTGCATCAACGAAATCAAGGTGAATGCCACCGTTGTCCGAATTGCCTTCTGAAATAAGAGGGTGCTCGTCTGTAAGAAAAGCAACATCAGCACCTAAGCTTTGGTCGGTCCATTGTACTCGCCATAAAAACGCACTCTCTGAGTCATAATTATGATAGACACTTTGCAACTCTTCACCAGAAGTCATCAAAGAGTTAATTTGTTCATCGACATACAGTCGTTCATATAAAAACGAAATCACATACATACCTACAAAAACAATGGTTATAAAAAGTATTCCTAACGCCAACCAAATGCGAACATGTAGTGATTTAAATCGTTCCATTAACTTTGAAATTTATAGCCAACTCCCCAAACTGTAGAAATCATATGTTTCGCAGATTTCAGTTTTACCCGAAGTGTTTTAACGTGTGTATCGACCGTTCTTAGTGTCGATGGTGAACCATCCTTGTCCCATAAAATCTCATGCAAATGCTCTCTAGAAAAAACGTGAGAAGAATGCTCACAAAGAAAAAGCAATAAGTCGAATTCTTTTTTTGACAAAGAAAGTCGCTCTTCATCGACTGTCACAGTTCTAGAATCAACATGGATCTTCAAATTCTCAAAAGATAAGACGTTCTTTTGGTTTGAATGTCCAAAACGTCTTAAGACAGCTTGGATTCTTGCGAGCAGTTCCTCAAGTCCAAAAGGCTTTACGATATAATCATCTGCACCGAGCCGAAGTCCGTGTACCCGTTCTTCTTCTTCGCCTCTAGCTGTTAGCATAATAATTGGAATGTCTGATTGTTGACGGATCTCATGACAAAGCTGAAATCCATCCATGCCAGGCATCATCACATCTAATAACACAAGCTGAACTTTTTGTGTGCGAAGAATTTCGAGAGCTTCAACCCCGTTGGAAGCGGTAACGACGTCGTAACGTTCAGCTTCAAGTACAGGTTTAATTAGCTCAATTAATTGTTTTTCGTCATCTACGACTAAAATCAACATGTCTTTACTCAAAATGGACCCCCCAGAGCTTCATTTTCCTCTGTATCTTCTTAGTATAGCCAATCAGTGATTGTCTCGTACACCGGTCTGTATTTTACGTTAGCATATCGTGAAGTTGTGAAGTAATTGTGAGCTTTACGAAACGAAACTTGGAACTTTAAAGGGACGAACCTCACGGAAATTTCACAAGTATAGAATAGAGTAAGAGGAAAGGAGTTGATCGACGTGTTGAAGAGATCCTTAGTAGCCGTTGCAAGTTGTGCAATTCTGTTTGGTTGTTCAAATGAAGAAGTCGATAATAGTGCCACGAATGAAATGATGGAAATCGTTGAAGTAGATGTATTATTTGATCATGAGTTCGAAGAAACTGGCGATCATGCACTTGCAATTCGCATCAGTCAAGGCGACGAGGCAATAGAACATGCACAACACGTAGACTTTGAAATTTGGAAGGCGGATGAGCGAGCGAATGGTGACATCATCTCCGCATCACACGCTGAGGATGGAGTCTATGAAATTAAGTATACATTCAATGAAAGTGGTGCTTATTTCGTTCAAATACACGTAACCGCAAAAGGATACCACGTTATGCCTCTAAAAGGCATACTCATCGGAGACTTTACGAAACAAGACCAATCAAGAATTGAAGAAGGACCATTAGAAGATCGATCCAATTATGATCATAGTGAGATCGATGCTATGAAAATTGATGGGTGAATATCTAGTACAAAAAAATGATAAATGGAGAATGTTCGATGAAGATGCCTTACCTTTAGGTAGTGCAATACTAAGTCAATGGGCATATGATTACCTATCAAAGTAAAAACCAGAGGTAGCGAAAAGCTGCCTCTGGTTTTTATATGAATTACAACGTCTTCTTAATGTCCTCTTCAAGCTGTGCGGGCTTGTCCTTAGGTGCGAAACGTTTGACGACGTTGCCTTCTCTGTCGACGAGGAATTTAGTGAAATTCCATTTGATATCTTCACCGAACAATCCTTTTTGTTGTTCTCTTAGGTGTTTGAATAGTGGGTTTGCGTCTTTTCCTTTTACGTTTGTTTTTTGGAAAAGGGGGAATGTGACTCCGAAATTAAGCTTGCAAGCTTCTTCCATTTCTTCGTCTTTTAATGGTTCTTGATTCATAAATTGATTGCTAGGGAAACCGAGGACTCGTAATCCTTGACCTTTATAATTTTGATGCAACTCCTCAAGCCCATCAAATTGATTAGTAAATCCACACTTTGAAGCTGTGTTTACGATGAGTAAAACGTCTCCCTTGTACTCAGATAGCGGGAAGTCTTCTCCATCGGGCTTTTTAACGGTAAAATCAAAGACTGACATGTAGAAATCCTCCTTTTCTCTATTTTATCTGATTGTAAAGGTTGAAACAAAGCAATGCGCTCATACAATGCATTGTCAGAACATAAGAAAAATCATGATACACTAGATAAGGAAAAGGGGGAGTATGCGTTGAATTTGAATCATATCACCTACTCTGTGTCAGATTTGGCTCGTTCTATGGCATTTTTTGAGAGCGCGCTAGGTGCGAAACGGTTGGTAGAAGGTGAAAAGATGGCGTATTACGATATTGGTGGTGTTTGGTTTGCGTTAAACGTACAACAAGACATTAGCAGAAATGACATTGAAGAATCATATACTCATCTTGCGTTTACCGTAACTGAAGAGGAATTAGAAGAACAGAAGGAACGTTTTCAAAGGCTAGGTCTATCTTATACACTTGGTCGCCCAAGAGATAAAGAGCATGAAGGTAACTCAATTTATTTTAGAGATCCTGATGGACATTTATTTGAATTTCATACAGGCAGTTTAGAAGGGCGAATCCAATATTATAAAGATGAAAAGAAGCCGATGACGTTTACGGATTAAGGTCATGACGACAATTAACGATTATATACTGCTTATTCTTAGTATAGGATTTATTATCGCAGCAATTGATTATGTGTTAGGGAATAAGTTTGGGCTCGGTAATCAATTTCAGCAAGCCTTTGCTATGCTCGGTTCGTTAACGATTGTCATTGTTGGTATGGTTACAATAGCGCCGATCATAGCAAACGGTCTTGCATATGTTAGTGAACCGTTATACATACATACAGGGATTGATCCAGCGGCAGTCATTAATACGGTTTTGGCACTCGACATGGGTGGTTATGCTATGGCAGAAACGTTGTCGTATAGTGATCAAGCCGCACTATTTTCCTGGGTTTTACTTGGGACGATGTACGGACCTACCCTTTCTTTTACCGTCCCTGTAGCACTCGGTATCATTCGTAAAGGTGATGTGAGTTATTTTATTAGAGGGATCTTGTTAGGTATCGTTTGTGCACCGATCGGTTGTTTGTTAGGAGGGTTTGTGGCAGGCTTTCCATTGTCTATGATGTTAATCAATTTAATTCCTGCTATAGGGGCTTCAATTATCATTATCATTGGACTTTTATGGAAGCCGGAAGGAACAGTACAGGTCTTTACATGGTTAGGGCGCATGGTGACAGTGATCGCTGTGATTGGATTAAGTGTGCTAATGATGGACGCCATTTTTCCAGGAGTCGAAGTGTCTGGAATTACGCCGATTGAAGAAAGTATGGCGATTGTCGGACGTATTGTACTCGTTTTGGCAGGTGCAATCCCGCTCACGTATCTACTGTCAAAAGCATTGCGCAAACCATTACAATCGTTTGGAGAACGAATGGGGATCAATAAAGAGAGCAGCACAGGGCTGCTCGCGTCACTTGCTCATGCGATTCCTGCATTTCACCTTTTTCACGAAATGAACCCGAGAGGAAAAGTGCTTGTGGCTTCATTTGCAGTTGCAGGAGCGTTTGTATTTGGAGGCCACTTAGGGTTTGTTGCTGGAATTGATGCCAACTATGTGAGTGCAATGGTTGTAGGTAAATTGACTGCAGGTCTGTTAGCGCTTGTGGTCACATATTCCGTTACAAAGGCAATGCCTTAAGCTTCCTTAAGCTTCCTTAACGAGTTGTTGATAGCGAGTCTGTACATGGTGCAACTCGCTTTTTTGTTTTTCTTGTTGGGTGAGTACTTGTTCAAGTAGTTGATTAACAGTATTTTCCATATTTTCAACTTGTAGTTTTGATTCGTTAATTCGATTGTGTACCGTAAGATCAACGATAAAGCCATCGAAGAAGTAATCTGCAAAAGTAAGGAAGTTACCAATCTCTAACGAATGATCGGTTAATTCTTCAAGGTCCATAAGCTCTTCTTGAAAATGACGAAGTGCAGTTTGAGCCTTGTGAATATCATGACTCGCATCGTCCATACGTTGGTGTTTTAAACCGGTCGCAATCATTCCTCCAAAGAAAATATCGTACGTCGAGTAATTTCGTGCACTCTGGATCGTATTTAATGCATCTTTAATTGCCGACGCTGCCCTTTTGCCTGCCTCGAACACATCGTCTAACTCATGAAGTTCAGCATACAGCTGTGCTTCTCTCAATTCGAAGTCACTCAATTGTTGGTGTAGTTCAGGATTGTGTTGAATGATCGACAAACGCTTTTCATCAAAAACGTGTTCATAATCTTCTTTTGCATGTTCAATTTGTTGCAATTTGCGTTTGTATTCGTCTATTTCTTTTTCTAAATCTTCGACGGTTCTTACTGCTTCTTTATATTTCAGTTGTGTCGTTAAGACGGATTGTTGTCGTTCATCAATTTCATCAATCTTTTTTCCTACGACTGTGTAGAATAACGTAGAGAATGATAACCGTTCCAGTTGCTCTACTCGTTTCTCTAAGGAATGGAGTTCTTCTAGTAAAGTATTCTTCTTAGCCGTTTCAGTTTGTAAATACTGTTCCGCACGCTTTAAATCTAAGCTCCATTTTTTATATAGATGTTTGTTGTTTTCCGCCTCTATTAAGGCTTTACGTTGAGTTTCAAACATTTTTGACCCTCCGTTTCGTTATTTCCCGGGCAATTACTTTGCTCCTGAACGTCGCCACCGTTTTGATTGTGTATGAACAAAAATCCCGAATAATGTATAAGTAATAAATAAAAACAATGGTAAATAGAAGTGTAAGGATAGGGGTGCTAATAAAAAGAGTGTACTAATTAATATAATGGTAACACTAAAAACCGTATAAAGGTGCGTTTGATAGACCCACATTTATGGGAAAAAGTGAGTGCCAAACATCATACCGATTGCAAACAACAACTGAATTGGTTGTATTATCGCGAAGTAGATGATCACAGGAATGAACAACAATTGAATGCCGCTTAAACTCCTTTGAGGATCGTAAAAGGATTGTTCTTAGGGTGAAAATTAACGAGCAAAAACTTTGCTAGTAAAACGCTATTGAATAGAGATATACCCATGGAAATGCTGAGTCAGGCAAGAACGCTGTACACAGAGCGACAAAAAGCTAATACGGGCTACTGTAAAAAGCATTAATGATCTGCTAAATCATTCATAGCTTCCTCCTCTTACGTAGATTACGAACATTATCCCATAGCTAGAATTACCTCGACAATATCATCTTCAAACTTGCTTTTAAAAACGATTTGTTTTCATAATGGGGAAAAGAAGGACGGAAAGTAGGGATCAGATGACCACGGTTTTACTTGCTGATGATGATGCAAATTTACGAGGGTTTGTTCGAGAGCATTTGCAGCGTGAAGGGTATCATGTTATTGAAGCAAAAGATGGTGTTGAAGCCCTCGAACAAATGGAAACAACACGAATTCAACTTGCAATTGTCGATCTTATGATGCCAAAAATGTCGGGGTACGAGCTTGCTGAGCAACTACGAGAGCATTATGAAATTCCGATACTTATGCTCACAGCAAAAGACCAATTACGAGATAAAGAGCGTGGGTTTGCTGTAGGGACTGATGATTATATGACGAAGCCCTTCGAAGTGAAAGAGTTAGCGTTTCGTATGAAAGCATTATTACGTCGTTATCATAAACCGAATGAACAAGAAATAATTGTTGGAGATTTGGCGATTGACCGCAAAAGTTTTGAAGTTCGTTGTGAAGACCGAACCATGTTTTTGCCATTAAAAGAGTTTGAGCTACTTTCTCAACTAGCTAGTTTTCCAGGCCGTACATTCACGAGGGAAATATTGATAGAGCTTGTTTGGGGGTTTGATTATGAAGGAGACGACCGTACGGTTGATGTACATATAAAGCGATTACGAGAACGTTTTAGCGAAATCAGTAAATTGGTCCACATCAAAACCGTTCGAGGTGTCGGTTATAAGTTGGACGTGCATTCATGAGAAGTTTTTATGTTCGGATGCTCTTGATTACGTTTGCCGTCATGATTTTAAGTAGCCTACTCGCTTTTACTCTAGCAAATGGGTATTACCAGTTCGTATTACAAGAGCAAAATGAAGAAAAAATTGAACAAACTGCACGAGATGTAGCTCAGTTTCTAACGGATTTGCCTAGTACGTATCACGAAGATTACTTGATTCATGTGGGGGAGTTAGGTTATCAAGTCACACTTTTGCAAGAAAGTGGTTTTTCCAGTCACTATGGTACACCTTACCGTGATGCTTCAATTCCGAGTGATGTCATAGCCGAAGTGTTAGAAGGAACGGTATATCGAGGCATCACAGCTCAAGAGTTTGAGTGGTTTGTGACAGGTTTTTTTAACAATGTTGCGACGAACACGATCGGGGTTCCAGTTCAGATTGAAGGAGAAAACTATGCCTTATTTATGCGTCCGGATGTTGAACAAAACCTCGGAGAATTCCGTTCATTTTTAGCGATACTTCTCGTATTAACCCTTTTGTTTAGCTTCCTGTTTATTGCGATTGCAGCGAAGCGGATCGTTAAGCCGGTCGTGTCGTTAACTGAGGCTACAAAGCAAATTTCAGAAGGTGAATTTCACGTAGACTTAAACGTAAGAAGGCAAGATGAGATTGGTCAATTAGCGAAGCATTTCAAATCAATGAGTAAAGAATTAGGTCAACTTGATGCGATGCGACAAGAATTTGTCTCAAATGTATCTCATGAAATTCAATCGCCGTTAGCAACAATTTCGGCTACATCTCATGCGTTACAAGCAAACGATATCTCAGACAAAGAGCGAGTCACTTATAGTGAACTTATTGAAAAAGAAAGCTTGCGACTGTCTTCGCTCAGTAAGCAATTGCTCACATTAGCATCTCTCGACCAAGAAACAGACGTCGTAAACAAAGAAACGATCAATTTAGAAGAGCAGATTAAAGGAGTTGTGCGTTCACTCATTTATCAAGCTCAACAAAAGGATATTTATATTCAGTTAGATACGATGCCGTGTGCGGTTACGGGAGATCCTTTGTTGCTTCATCAAGTTTGGGAGAACCTTATATTTAACGCAATAAAATTCACACCTACCGGTGGCACCATTCACATTACGTTCAAAGATCGTCAAGTGTTGATTCAAGACAATGGAGTGGGCATGACCGAGCATCAAATCAAACGCATTTACGAGCGTTTTTATAAAGTCGATGAGGCGAGAACACACGATCAAAACAGTACGGGATTAGGTTTATCAATCGTTAAGAAGATTGTTGATTTGCATGACGCTGAGATTAACGTGACGAGCACAGTTGGAATCGGTACAACATTTACAATTACGTTTTAAAGTTCATTTTCTGTTCATAATCCACCTTTAACGTTTAGTGTAGCGAAAGCAATCCTAAATGTGAGAAGGTGGATGTTTTGTTTTTAGCATTAAAAGAACTGCGATATGAAAAGACTCGGTATGCACTCGTTGCTGGGATTATGTTTCTCATTTCTTTTCTAGTTTTATTTGTGTCTGGTTTAGCACAAGGGTTGGCGTTTAACAATGCGTCTTCGCTTGAGACGATGAATGTTGATCATTTTGTGCTTGATGAAGAGGCTGAACATCAGCTAACGAGGTCTCTCGTTTCTGATGAAGACCAGCAAGTAATTGAAGATGGAGAGGTTGACGCCACACCTTTTGGTCTTCATATGACGATGCTCATTCGAGAAGAGGCAAGCAACGTTGATGTTGCGATGATGAGTGTTGATTTTAACTCCCCGATTGCTCCAACCATTATTGAAGGTCAGACACCGAGTGAAGGACAAACGCTGATTCATGAATCCATTCAAGAGGAAGGCATTGAGATTGGAGATGTTGTTACGGATAACGCCAGCGACATGGAATTCGAAGTGTCGGGTTTTACAGAAGATCAGACATTTAGCCATGCGCCAATTATGCACGTACATGAAGAGGATTGGCGCGAAATGCGTGATGGAGAGTTTATCGTAAGCACAATTGCCATTCACGGAGGTGAAGAAGAAGCGGCACAAGTTGGAGAGCAACTTACCGATAGTGAAGTCATTACATTGGACGAGGCTCTAGCAGGGATACCAGGCTATAGTGCGGAGCAAGGATCCCTTACGATGATGATCGTCTTTTTGTACATCATCGCTGCGTTTGTACTAGCTGCATTTTTCTATGTAATTACGATTCAAAAATTGAATCAATTCGGCATTATGAAAGCGATCGGATCACCAGTCAGCGTGTTGGCAAAATCCTTGCTCGTACAAGTGATGATTCTTTCAGCTGTCAGTCTAACACTTGCAATCGTTGTAACGTTAGGTGCTTCACAGATTATGCCTGAAGGACTGCCGTTTCAGTTAACAGGTACGATGGTTGCCATTAGTGCAGGGTTATTCCTTTTAACAGCGATTGTGGGCTCGTTATTGTCACTGTATAAAGTCGCAAAAGTTGATGCGTTAGAAGCCATTGGAGGTGCGAAATAATGAACGCAAAATTATCATTACAACATGTGCAAAAGACATTTACAGACGGCGACCGAACGTTGACGGTTCTAAAAGACGTTTCTTTCGACATATTTCCCGGGGAATTTGTTGCGATTGTCGGACCATCCGGTTCAGGTAAAAGCACGATGTTATCCATTGCAGGTGCATTGTTGTCACCATCATCCGGAAAACTTTTACTTGATGGAAAAAACATCGCCGATGCGAGCGAGAAAGAACGACAACTCATTCGACTCCACCAAATCGGCTTTATTTTTCAATCATCACATTTGCTTCCGTATTTAACAGTCAAAGACCAGCTCATGCTCATGACTCGACTGAGTAAGGAGTCAAAAAAAGACGCAGAACAACGAGCCGAACGCTTGTTAACGGAACTCGGACTTCGCCATCGACTTCACCAATATCCAGAACGCTTATCAGGAGGCGAACGACAACGAGTCGCGATTGCCCGTGCATGGATGAATGAACCAGACTTAATACTTGCCGACGAACCAACCGCAAGCCTAGATACAGAACGGGGCCAACACGTCATTGAGCAGCTAGCTCAGCAAGTGAAACAGCAGAAACGAGCCGCAATCATGGTCACTCACGATGAACGAATGCTCGCGTATTGCGACCGCGTCATCACGTTAGAAGACGGCGCAGTGAGTTAGCAAGCGGAGGCTGAATTGTAGCAAGCCGGGGTGTAGTTGTAGCAAGCGGGGGGAAGGGTGTAGCAAGCGGGGGGAAGGGTGTAGCAAGCGGAGGCGCAGGTGTAGCAAGCGGGGACGCAGGTGTAGCAAGCGGGGACGCAGGTGTAGCAAGCGGGGACGCAGGTGTAGCAAGCGGGGACCACGGTGTAGCAAGCGGGGGCGTAGGTGTAGCAAGCGAAGGCGATGGTGTAGCAAGCGGAGGCCAAGGTGTAGCAAGCGGGGGCCACGGTGTAGCAAGCGGGGACGCAGGTGTAGCAAGCGGAGGCCAAGGTGTAGCAAGCAGGGGCGCAGTTGTAGCAAGCGGGGGCCATGGTGTAGCAAGCCGAGCCCATGGTGTAGTAAGCGAAGACACCCAAACAGCCTAAACAGAGTGTCCACCATGAATATGGATCAAAATACCCTTCTTATGCTTTACCGCCATACGAAAAACCGCGGACCTTTAAATGGTCCGCGGTTTACTTAGGATGCTTGTTCTTCTTCAATTGATGGGCGTTTAAAGGAGAAGATCGCAAAGCCGAGTGCGATGATGACGAGGATACTACCGGCGATTGGAGCAGCTTGTACGGAAATGCCGTTAACGACGAGTCCGCCGACGCCTGAACCGATTGCGATCCCGAACTGTAGGGCTGATGTGTTCACGCTTTGTTGGATATCGGATGTGCTTGGTGCGGTTTTAATAAGATATCCTTGTTGAGCTGGTGCAATTGACCAGCTTAGCATTCCCCAGATAACAACGGCAATTGTGAAAAGCACGATTGAGAAGGTTGTAAATGGGATGAACGCAAGAACGAAGAAGAACATGATGATGAAAATAATAACGGTGCGTTCGGGTCCAATACGATCGGTAACCCAACCGCCAATTCCACCACCACTTACTGCAGAAATACCGAAGACGAAAAATGCAACGCTGACCCAGAAGGGCTCGACTTGCATCGTAACGTTTAGGAATTCTGCAAAGTACGCGTAAAACGTGTAGTGTCCGGCTAAGACGAGTAAGGTAACGATGTGTGCTGTTGAGAGCTTTACGTGTCTTAACGAGCGGATTTGTTCTCGTACGGTGCTCACTTGTTCAGGTTTGATAGGATCTAAGAATTTCATAATAACGAGTGCAGCGATGAGTGTCATAAATGCAATGATTAAGAAAAGGATTCGCCAGCCGAATGCTTCGCCGATCAATACACCGAGGGGTACTCCGAGTACGAGTGCTGAACTAACACCCATTGTAATAATGCCGATGGCGCGCGATTTATATTCAGGTTTTACAATTTTTGGTGCAATGGTTAGGGAGAGCACAATAATTAATGATGCGCTCATTGCAGTAATGACTCGAAAGAAAACGAGTATCGCATAATTTGGACTTAGAAATGCCCCAATATTAGCAAAGAAAAAGATCGTTAGGGCAATAAGGTATAAGTATTTCCGTTCATATTTGCTCGTTAATGAGAGTAGAACGGGTCCACTTACGGCAAAAACAAGTGCAAAGATTGTAATTAATTGGCCAGCGGCTCCGACAGAGACACCGAGGTCTTCGGAGATTATTGGAAGAATACCTCCGATGATCAGCTCGACCATTCCTACGACAAATGCTGAAACTGCTAAAACATAGACTTTGAAGTTCATGATGTTCCACCTTCTTCTTTGTAAAGAAATCTAACTGCTCCATTCTACTTTAGTTAAATCAAAACAACAAGTTCGACACACGAAACATAAAAAAACAAGCGACTAATTAAAGTCGCTCGTTAAAAACATTAGAGAATGACTGCAGCAAGCCAGCCGAAGATCACAAGTGGAATATTAAAGTGTAAAAAGGTCGGTACACACGTATCCCAAATGTGATTGTGCTGACCATCTGCGTTTAGACCGGCACTTGGACCGAGTGTACTATCAGATGCAGGAGCACCTGCATCACCAATTGCACCTGCAGTACCAATTAAAGCAAGGGTTGCTAGAGGACTAAAGCCCATTGCTGCACAAATTGGAACGAACAAGGCAGCGATAATCGGTACAGTTGCAAACGACGACCCGATGCCCATCGTAATGAGCAAGCCGATTAAAATCATGACGATTGCGGCTAGACCTTGACTATCACCCATCCAATTGGTCGAGATAGCAACGATTTGTTCGACATGGCCGGTTTCACGGATGACTTCTGCGAAGCCTGATGCCGCAATCATAACAAAACCGATGAAAGCCATCATTTTCATTCCTTCAGTAAGGAGCTCATCTGACTCTTTAAAGCGTACCGAGCGGCTAAAGACGAGCACAATAAGTCCAGCAACACCAGCGAAGATCATGCTGTCATAGAGAACTTGAATGATGACCGTTGCGATCACAGCGACGACCGCACTAATGAGTGAATAAACCGAATACGTTGTTGGCTCTTCATCTTTTTGATTCCCTTCAATTGGGCGGTTTTCGTAGTCTCTAGACTTTCTATAAGAGAAGAACACTGCGACGAGTAAACCGAGAAACATTCCAATTGTTGGGATGAGCATTGCAATAGGCATATCAGATATATTGGCACTCATACCATTCGCTTCGGTATTTTCAACGACAATACTGTGGAAAATTGCACCAAACCCAAACGGCAATAGCATATAAGGTGCCTTTAATCCAAAGGTCATAATCGTTGCAACAGCACGACGGTCAATTGCCAATTCATTAAGAACTTGTAAGATTGGCGGAATTAATATAGGTATAAAGGCAATATGAATAGGAATTGCGTTTTGAGACATACATGAGATTGTAAAGATAATTAAAAAGATCAGCGCTTTCGGCAACGCTTTGGAGCGCGATTCACCCTTCTTACCGACAATTTTAATTGAGATGTCCACAAGTAAGCGGGGCAATCCAGTTTTGGAGAGCGCAACAGCAAAAGCTCCGAGTACAGCATAACTAAGAGCAATGCTGGCACTATCGCCGAGACCATCGGAAAATGTCTCAATAGTCCCTTCAAACCCTAATCCACCAAGTAGTCCACCGACGAGGGCTGCGATGATGAGGGATATAACGACATGGACACGCATTAAGCTCAATACAATCATTAGTAAAACGGCAATAACGACAGCATTCATTGAAATCATCCTCTAAAATACTTTAGTTCGATAAATCACTAATACGATAAAATGTATGCTATCATTGCTCTTTCGTTTTTGTCAATACAAAAAAAGCAGCCGAGGAACTCGGCTGCAACCACTAAACGGAATAATCACTGTTTTCATTTCGAGTCGTGAGATTTAAGCGTCGGCGTTTATGCTTTTTCATTAAGAATGTTCCACCAGACACATCTTTTACGTTATGAACGACGATAAAAGCGTGCTCATCGACTTCCTCGATGATCTTTTTTAAATAAAAAAGACGTGGGGTTTGAATCACGATATAAATCACATCACGTGATTGTTTTGTGTACATTCCGTGTCCAGAGAAGACCGTTGCGCTAGCTGACATTTTTTCGATGACAGCATCTGCGATTTCCTCGGCACGAGGAGAAACAATGTTCACAGCTTTTCTCGTATTGATTCCTTCAAGAATAAAATCTGTCGCTTTTTTTCCGATGAACAAGGCAACAATCGTATACATGGTGAGCAGTGGTCCGATAATAAACATTCCACTCAAAACAATGAGAAGGTCCAACACGAAGTTCGTGGCAGTTAAATCCCATCCGAATCGGTAGTTCAACATTCTTGCAATGATTGAAGTCCCACCCATCGTCGAGCTACCACGAAAGATCAAACCGAAGCCAAAGCCAGTAAGTAATCCAGCGAAAATCGCTGCAATCAACGGATCATCAATCGGTTGGCCAAGGTTTTCTGTAAAGTAAATGAATAATGATAATAACGGAATGTTCAGAATTGAAAGCATGACCATTCGTCTTGGTAACAAGCGATAACCGATCATGAGTAAAATCCCGTTCACAATCAATGTCACTAATGCTGGAGAAAACTCAATCGCATAATAAAGCAGTAAAGATAAACCAGCAACCCCACCTTCAGCCAGTTGATTAGGCATTGAAAGTAAAGTGATGGATAAAGCAAATAAAAACGTTCCAGATGTCATGAGGGCTAAATCTTTAGCGATTCTCATGCAAAACACTTCCTTTCTCTCTCTATTGGAATTGTTGTAGGCGAGATTATCTTAACACTTCCATTGTGACAAATTTCGTACTTTTCCTTAAAATGAAGTGAGAATAACTGGAAAGGTTGTGATGTGTTGAAAGCAGTAGGGTTTTATAAAGGCTCTCAATTACAGGACGTTTCGGTCGAGAATCCAAAGGCGACGGGGCGTAATCTCATAGTCAGTGTTCAGGCAGTATCAGTGAATCCGGTCGATACGAAGCAGTTTGAAGTAGGAACTGAAAGTGAAGAGCATCCGAGAGTTCTTGGATACGATGCATCTGGAATTGTTGAAGAAGTCGGCGAAGAGGTTACATTGTTTGCGCCTGGCGATCATGTCTATTATGCAGGAGATGTGACGAAAGCTGGGACAAACAGTGAATATCATCTTGTTGATGAGCGAATCGTTGGCAAAAAGCCGGAATCATTGTCTTTCGGTGAAGCTGCAGCGATGCCGCTTACGACAATTACAGCATATGAAGGGCTGTTTGATCGTCTGGATATATCAAAAACTATTGAGGACAATAAAGGAAAGCAAATACTAATTGTGGGCGGTGCAGGAGGAGTCGGTTCTATAGCCATCCAACTCGCCAAAACAGCGGGCTTACATGTCGTTGCCACAGCCTCTCGTGCAAAAACGTCAGAATGGGTGAAGCATCTTGGTGCAGATGTTGTTATTAATCATCAGCAACCCTTGGACGAACAATTAAAGAAACATGATGTAGATTACGTTTTTTGTTGTACACATTTAACGACGCATTGGGAAGCCATTTGTGAGGTCGTTGCTCCAGAGGGCAGGATTGTGAGCATTGTATCAGAGGAGAAAGTCGACCTTAATCTGTTAAAGACGAAGAGTGTAACGTTTTGTTATGAATTCATGTTCACACGTGCAATGTATGAAACGGAAACGATGATTAAGCAACACCATCTATTAAATGAGGTAAGTGAGCTCATTGATCAAGGTGAAATTCAACATACGATGACTGAAATTCACTCTCCGCTAAATGCAAAAACAGTCGCTAAAGCACATGAAAAGCTACAATCACAATCGATGATTGGCAAGCTTGTTATCGAGATGAAGAATTGAACAATTTTGTTCAATTCTTCTCTTCACTACTACATAATCTGAATATTTTTCAGGATTGAAATTTAATACTAACGAAGATAAAATAGTTGAAGACGTGTGCCAACATATGCTTACACAGAACGTTCACAAGCTTATTTGTAGAATGACGGTTTTTTTATAGAAATCATGGTAAACTAACGAAAGATACTTAGTCGATAGGAAAGAGGGGGAACATGCGGAGTAATGTAAAAGTCAACAAAACGATGGATAAGACTGCACCTGCGTCAGCGACTGCCTCTCTATCCATACCACGACAACGTACTTCAAAAGTAATCGCTGAAACCGTAAAGACAGGCATCGTTAAGTCGAACTTAATTGCGATGTTTGCCGGTATGGCGCTAGCGCTTTATGCAAATCAATTAAATCCACTAATTATGATTCCTGAAATTGTGCTTGCGACAATTGGTTCAGCTTTTGTCATTGGTGCAGCAGGAACATTTAATAATTTATATGATCGCGACATTGATCGGGTTATGGAGCGGACGAAGAATCGCCCTACCGTTACAGGGGTAATGTCACTGCGAAACGGATTAATTTTCGGTAGCGCACTTGCGATCTTAGGACTTATATCATTATTTATTGCATCACCGCTTGCGGGATTATTCGGTTTCTTAGGCTTGTTTTTGTATGTAATTCCATACACGATGTGGACAAAGCGTCGTACCATTTATAACACTGAAATTGGAAGCTTATCTGGTGCAGTTCCACCGTTAATTGGGTGGGCAGCAATTTCAAGCGATATGATGAGCCCAGGTGTCTTAGGACTCTTTATCGTGATGTTGTTATGGCAGATGCCGCACTTCTATGCGATTGCAATTCGAAAGCATGATGAGTACAAGGCAGCATCTGTACCGATGTTACCTGTCGTTAAAGGATTAAGAAGAACATATTTGCAAACGAACTTTTACTTAGTGTTGCTGATTGCAGCGAGTTTCTTGTTCTTGCCACTAAGTCTAGGAATTGTTCTCGTAGCCCTACTTCTAAGTGGAGCATGGCTCGTACTGAGCATTGTGGGCTATCATAAGATGGATGAGCAGAAATGGGCACGTGTGATGTTCATCTATTCGTTAAATCATATGAGTATTTTATTTGCGACAATTATCTTGTATTGCATTGTTGCAACGGTCTTTTAAACGTTCAAAAAAAGATGAATGGTGAACACCATTCATCTTTTTGGCATCTAATGGCGAACCAAACATTGCAACCACACTCCTGGTTCTGCTTCAGAAATGTAGTCGTGAACAAAGCCAAATCGGCGATACAGATCAATGGCAGGTGTGTTGAGGCTACCGGTTTGAACGTGAATCGGTCCTGATTTACTTGTCGTTAAGATGTGATCAACGAGCCGGCTTGCGACACCTTTTCGAAAGTGTGTCGGTACAACACAGAGCCGAGTGATTTGATAATGCTGTTCCCGTTTTTCATAAGCGATAAACCCGAGTAAGTGGTGATCATAACAACCAATAAACGTTTCTTGGCTCAGCCTAATCGTATCTATGTTATCGTTCAGATAAGGAATTCCATCAAAACCGATAATTTTGGATTCTTCTTTATACGCAGGGCATTGGACGGAAAGGATGTCTTTTGCAGTTGACGTATTCGTATGGTCCAAGCGACAAAGTTGCATGCATGGCCTCCCTATATTGACTCAACTTTAATCATCTTAAAGAGTATTCTAGCATATTTGACTAATGATTATTGCCGGAATCATCAATTAATTCATCTACATCTTATGAATAATACATGTGGATTGCGCACGTCCTAAAGAGTTGGTGAGAAATAACAAAATGCTTACGGACAGTTTAATGATATGATAATAGATATGTACTAGACACGAGGAGGAATTTCGTTTGACTCAACCAAACTTGCAAATACAACAAGTGATTGAAGCAGTAGAACAAGTCGTCATCGGGAAGCGGGAAACGATAAAGCTTGCTGTGATTGCGCTCTTGGCGAAAGGGCATGTATTGATTGAGGACGTACCAGGGGTAGGAAAAACGATGCTCGTGCGTGCGATTTCTAAAGTAACAAATGCTGAGTTTCGTCGAATTCAGTTCACACCGGATTTATTACCATCAGATGTTACGGGTGTTTCAATATACAATCAAGACCAACAAACCTTTGAATTTCGTGCTGGTCCAATCATGGGCAACATTGTGTTAGCAGACGAGATTAATCGATCGTCACCGAAAACACAATCTGCTCTTTTAGAAGCATTAGAAGAAGGAAAAGTGACGATTGACGGAGAGACGCACCAACTTCAAGATCCGTTTTTTGTGATGGCAACGCAAAACCCAATTGAACATGGGGGAACGTATCCTTTGCCTGAGGCGCAGCTGGACCGGTTTCTTTTTAGGATTAAGATGGGCTATCCAACAGAAGCAGATGAGTTGGAGTTGCTTTCAATGATTGAACACGGTCATCCAATTGATCAAGTCCAACCTGTTATTCACGTGGACGATCTCGTCCTCATGCAAAAAGAAGTGCCAGCGGTATATGTAGACGGAGCCGTTAAACAGTACATCGTCTCGCTCGTTCGAGAAACTCGTCAGCTTGAAGGCGTAGAGCTTGGCGTTAGTCCACGAGGTGCTATCGCTCTCATGCGTGCGAGTCAGGCACTTGCTTATGTTGAAGGACGAAGCTACGTGTTGCCAGATGATGTGAAGTATCTTGCACCTCATGTACTTGGTCATCGTCTTGTTATAGATACCGATTTACTTTCTACGCAATCAGAAGATGCAGAGAAGATCGACCGAGTATTGCGTAAAGTGAGTGTGCCTACTGCATCGAAGGATTTTGTACGATGAAACGAAAAGTCGGCTCACTGATAAAGCAGTTGGTGAGAACGCTACTTCTGTTATCAATGATCGTCATCTTGTACAGTTATGCGATGTTTCAAGGAGGATTTATTAGTTGGTTCCTCTTTTATAGTGTAACAACGGTTGTTGTGTTAGGTTTTGTGACTGCGCTTTTTCCACTACGCTTCATATCTGTAGATCGGTCTATTCAAAAGCCGTATCTTGAGAATGGCGATCATGCAACGGTAAAAGTTACGATCACAAAAAACGTACCGATTCCGCTTTGTTACCTTGGAGTGTACGATGCACCTCCCAACTCCATTCGCGTTGAAAGTCATCCAGGTTCGTTTTTCTTTATGCTTTTTAAAAAGGAACAAACGTATAGTTATGTGATTCGTGGTGACAGGCGGGGTATACACACCTTTACAGAAATGGAGCTCGAGACTGGTGACATGATTGGTCTTATTAAACGAAGGCGGATCGTTCGGGTAGACAACGATATTCGCGTTTATCCAAAGCGAGCAAACTTGCCAATCGCATTCTCAAGTCTTCGTAAAGCCATTAAATTGCAAAACGAAGGCAATTCGAGTCGTCGTATGACGTTTAATGAAACGCTAGATTTCTCGCACCTACGAGAATATGCACCAGGCGATCGCTTATCAACCATTGATTGGAAGGTAACCGCAAGACGGGGAGAACTCGCGACTAAAGAATTTGATACTGAAGACCCGAAAGGGTTTACTGTATTGCTCGATTGCCGCGCGGAGACTGATGAGCAGTTTGAGACAGCTGTTGAATGGGCTGCAGGGCTTGTACACCATTCATTTACTGAGAAAGATATTATGAACTTTGCTGCAATCTCATCGACACCACTTGCACTTAACAAGACGTATGAACAAAAACAACTGCGACAAGTGATGAACGTGTTAACGAGTGTCGAGAGAGACGACTTAGATGAGAAAGTACAGCTGCATCGTTCGTTTTCTTTGTTACGTACGATCGTTTACGTTATGCCAACAGTGACTGAGAAAACGACTGCAAAACTAAAACAGTTGGCTGCAAGAGGGTACAAGCTCATCGTTCTTTACGGAGATGACGGGAATAAGGTAGATCGTGTACTCAGACAAGTGGACGTGCATCTACTTGCGATGCCAATTACTAAGAAGGACAAACGTAGGAGGCGAGCTTCATAATGAGTAGAGATACTTCATTGTTCCGCCACCCCCATTTAGCTGTTTTATATGTATTAGGGTTTTTATTACTGGCTGAGTGGTTATTTCCACTTCCGCAGTTTACAGATACAGGTTACGTGCTTGTATTTCTCATGTTGGCAGGTTTCTTCTTTATTCTAAGTGCAATCCCGATGTCTACGTGGTTGCGTTTGCCACTTGTTGTACTCGCAATTTTAGTGAGCTTAGACGTCATTTTCTTTACTGAGACCTTTATGTCAGTGGCTTGGTGGCAGACGTTTATGAGTGAAGCGGTCTCTCAAGGTAATTTGCTTCTAACAGGTGAATGGCAAACGCTATCGCCAATGTTTCGGACGCTACTGTTTATGATTATGCTCATGCTTATGAGTTTCTTGATTTACTATTGGGTGATTTATGTAAAGAGAATCTTATTCTTTTTCGCTTGTTCGGTCATTTACGTAGCAATCTTAGACACATTCACGATGTATGAAGGTTCATGGGCGATGATTCGACTCGTTGTAATCGGTTTTGTACTGCTGGCTTATCTGAAGTTGTCACGGTTAAGCACGGTTTACGCGAACATATCATGGCGTGATTGGACGCGTTGGTCGATTGGAACGACACTTGTCATCTTTGTAGCAGGTAGTGTTGCCTTCTTCGGACCGAAATTCTCACCACAATGGCCAAACCCTGTTCCTTATATACAGGCAGCAGGTGGATTTGGAGAAGGATACTCAACTGAAAATCGCAGAATTGGATACGGTGAGCATGATGACAGACTCGGTGGAGGTTTTGAATTAGACGAATCACCGGTCATGTATGCTGAAGTGGAAGACCCTGGTTATTGGAGAGGCGAGGCCAAGCACATTTATACAGGTCATGGCTGGGAGTCAGAACAGCACGGAGAAGCTGTTGAAGAACAAGGCGAGCTTAACCTGTACGAAGAACAAACAGACGTAGAAGAGAACGAAGCGACACTTCGATATACGCCGTATTTCCAAACACGGGAGCTTATTTTTGCACAAGGTGAATTTTTTGAGGCTACGTCTGCAGAGCAACCGCTAAATTATTATGTGGATGCAATTAGTGGACGTATTGAAATGGGATCAGGCTACGATGAAGAAGTCGGGATGAACCTGTCTTATCGAGAAGCTGAGTTCTCAATTGAACGAATGCAAGAGGTGCCTTTCCAAGAAGGTGATGCAGGTGATCCTGAAGGAATTGAATTAAGGTATCTACAAACACCAGAAGAGTTGCCAGAACGTGTCACTGAATTGGCTGCAGAGATTACTAGTGAAGAAACGGATCGTTATCGTGCAGTTCGAGCAGTAGAAGATCATTTACGTAACGAATACGAGTATGAAACTGAAGATGTCCCGATTCCTGAAGAGGGACAAGATTATGTGGATCAGTTTTTATTTGAGAGTCAATATGGGTATTGCGATAACTTCTCTACGGCAATGGTCGTGATGCTCCGAAGCCAAGATATTCCGGCTCGTTGGGTGAAAGGATTTACACCTGGTGAAGAAGTAGAAGACGGTACGTATCAAATCACAAACGCAAACGCTCATTCATGGGTTGAGGTGTATTTTCCTGAAGTCGGCTGGGTGCCATTTGAGCCTACCCCAGGATTTAACAATGAAGCGAACCATGCTTATACAGACTTAGATCTTTCAGACTCACCTGATTTAGATGATCGTGATGTTCCAGACCCTTTAGAGGATGAACAGCTCGATGAAGGTGATACTAATGAAGAAGAAGAAAGTGCAGCAGTGGGTAGTTCAAATGCTGATGGAGGGCTATCGCCTGTATTAATCGGATTGATCAGTGTGATGCTTTTAGGTGGGATCATCGTTTTCTTCTTGCGAGAGCGTATTATCATTAACTGGATGAAGCGTAAACACCAAGACATACAAAGCACTGAGCAGTTCCAACGAGCGTATTTATCACTCCTGTGGTTACTCAGATTTACTGGATTTAAGCGTAATAAGTACGAGACATTATCAGAATATGCGAATCGGATCGATCAACGGTTGGATAATGAGAATTTCACGCGACTAACCCGTCAGTATGAAGATTTGTATTATGGAAAAGAGCGTTCGTCCATTACAGATGGAACGAACGAGCAATATCACCAACTGTTGCGGGATGTTCACAGTCGGATCGCGAGATAACATTGACCACTACCAAGGTTATTGATAAAATTATGTTCGTATTTTATAAGCGAAACGTCTATCTTTTAGACACGAGACAATGTCTTGATCATAAACTCACGAGGTGCAATGATGAATAAGGAAATAAACGAAACGATTGCAGTGCTCGATTTCGGTGGGCAATACAATCAATTGATTACGCGACGTATTCGCGATTTAGGTGTATACAGTGAACTGTATCCTAATACAGTTACAGCGGAAGAGTTAAAGCAACTCGACTTAAAAGGGATCATCTTCTCAGGTGGACCAAACAGCGCGTACGTGGAAGGCGCTCCAAGTTGTGACCCTGAGATTTATGAATTAGGAGTTCCAATTCTTGGAATTTGTTACGGAATGCAGTTAATGACGCATGATTTTGGCGGGAAGGTTGAAGCTGCTAACCACCGTGAATACGGAAAAGCGACAATGACTGTACAAAATCGTGACGTAAAGATTCATAAAGGATTACCAGAAGAGCAACTCGTTTGGATGAGTCACGGTGACAAAATCGTTGCACCGCCAGAAGGCTTTACCGTTGATGCAACGAGCCCATCTTGCCCGGTAGCTGCAATGAGTAACGTTGAAAAGAACCTTTACGGTGTACAATATCACCCAGAAGTTCGTCACACAGAACACGGCAATGCATTACTCAAAAACTTCGTCTATGAAGTATGTAACGCAAGTGGCGAGTGGTCGATGGAGAACTTCATCGATATGGAAGTTGAGAAAATCAAAAAAGCAGTAGGCGACAAGAAAGTTCTTTGTGCACTAAGTGGCGGGGTTGATTCTTCCGTTACTGCGATGCTCGTTCACCGTGCCATTGGTGATCAACTAACGTGTATGTTTATTGATCACGGTCTTCTTCGTAAGAACGAAGGCGATATGGTTATGGAAATGTTCGAAGGGAAATTCGATATTAAAGTTGTACGCATTGACGCAGCAGATCGCTTCCTCGGGAAATTAAGTGGTGTCAGTGATCCTGAACAAAAGCGTAAAATTATCGGGAATGAGTTTATTTACCTGTTTGAAGAAGAAGCGGACAAGCTAGAGAACATGGACTTCTTAGCACAAGGTACGCTTTACACAGACGTGATTGAAAGTGGTACGGCAACTGCAGAAACGATTAAATCACACCACAATGTTGGTGGCCTTCCAGAAGAGATGCGCCTCGACTTGATTGAACCATTAAACACTCTTTTCAAAGATGAAGTTCGCGCGCTTGGTAAAGAACTCGGCTTACCTGAGAACTTCGTTTGGCGTCAGCCATTCCCAGGACCAGGTCTTGGAATTCGTGTACTTGGAGAAATTACAGAAGAAAAGCTCGAGATTGTACGTGAATCAGATGCAGTTCTTCATGAAGTTTTAAAAGCACACGGTTTAGATAAAGAGATTTGGCAATTCTTCACAGCACTTCCGGACATGAGAAGTGTAGGCGTTATGGGTGACTCTAGAACGTACGATTACACAGTAGGCGTTCGTGCAGTAACGTCCATTGATGGAATGACTTCAGACTGGGCAAGAATCCCGCACCATGTTCTTGAAGAAATTTCAGTTAGAATTGTGAACGAAGTACCAAATGTTAATCGCGTTGTTTATGATATTACGAGTAAGCCACCTGCGACGATTGAGTGGGAATAACGTATAATGGAGATGCCTAAAAATTTTAGGCATCTCTTTTTTGATGAGGGGGGAAGGTACATGTATACGGTTAAGCGGCTCGATCAACTCGATGAGTCTTATAAACAACAAGCAGCGAGCGTGTTGATTCAATCGTTTAAAGAAGATTTTGCAATCTTTAATAAAGATGAGCGTTCTCTTTCAATAGATATTGCCGATAGTTTTAGAAGCGAGCACGTTTACGTTGCGATGAGTGACGAAGAAGTAATAGGGCTCGCGGCCTTCTCAACGAAGCATCGTTATTCGCAAGTGAGTACACTAATACGATCGGTTCGAGCTTTCGGTTTCTTGAAAGGATATTTGTTTGCGAAAGCGATTAAAACAAAGCCAGTGCCGATCGAAAGCGATCAATGTTACATTGAAGACGTCGCAACCTCCCCGAGTCATCGTAAAAAGGGCGTTGCTCATGCGGTTATTACTCACCTCATGCAACATGAACCTTACTCTGAGTTTATTTTAGAAGTATATCAAATAAACAAAGGTGCAATTTCTGTATACGAATCATTAGGGTTTGAGACGTACAGTATGGGCAAAGAGAAGCTATGGTTTATTAATTTAAGTGAAAATCAACGCAAACAATACATGAAACGAAGCGTTCGAGCAAATTCTTTGTAAGAAGGCAACAAATCAATTATCGTAAATGATTAAGGGGGATTTAACATGAATATTGAAGTATGGTCGGACATTGCTTGTCCATTTTGTTATATTGGAAAAAGAAAATTCGAGATGGGCTTAGATCAATTTTCGGATAAAGAGAACGTCAAGGTGACGTACAAAAGCTTCCAACTCCAACCGGATGCAGACGTACACACGACAGAGACGTTAAATGAGCAACTTGAGAAGAAATTCGGGCAAGGACCAGAACAAGTTGCTGCAATGCAACAACAAGTCGTCCAACAAGCGAATGATGTTAACCTTGATTATCACATGGACGATGTAAAACCGACGAACACAGAATCCGCTCATCGCCTCATTCATTACGCTAAAGAACACGGCAAAATGGCTGAGATGAAAGAAGAGTTGCTAAAAGCGTACTTTATCGAAGGGAAGCACGTCGGTGAACACGAACAATTAGCCGCTCTTGCAGAACGAGTGGGACTAAATAAACAAACCGCATTGACGATTCTTGAAAGCGGCGCGTATAAAGAAGCCGTACAACAAGACATCCAAGAAGGCGCTCAACTAGGTGTACAAGGAGTTCCGTTCTTTGTCTTCAACCGTAAGTATGCCGTATCGGGCGCTCAACCACCTGAAGCATTTCTTGAGGTACTAAACAAAGTACGCGATGAAGAAAAAGATCAAGGCCTTAAGGTGATGAATCAAGGCGATGCGTGCACGGATGAATCTTGCTAATTAATTGAACCTCAGCGATGGGGTTCTTTATTTATTTGTGATCAGGACTTAAATACGAACGAATGGTAATTTAGTCATTTTAATGTTCGTATTTTACTTGACTTCAATGATATAGGCTGATAGTATAATTATAGACAAAATCATCAATGATACCTCATATAACAACAAGGATATGGCTTGTAAGTCTCTACCAAGACACCGTAAATGTCTTGACTATGATCGGTATACTTTTGACTTCTTTACTCTTACAAAAGTGATCGGTCGTCTTGCTTTTAGGCAGCGACTTTTTTTATTTTGAGGAAATCAGAACTTACAATCAGGGGGCAAAGAGGTTGAAGAATTACTTTGAATTTGAGAAGCACAACACATCGTATAAAAAGGAAACGTTAGCTGGTTTTACGACGTTTCTTGCTATGGCTTACATCTTAGCGGTTAACCCACTGATTCTTGGTGACGCGGGTATGGATGCGAACGCAGTCTTTGTTGCAACGGCCATTGCTGCAGCGATCGGTTCACTCGTTATGGGGGTTTGGGGGAAATACCCAATTGCACTAGCACCAGGTATGGGTCTGAATGCATTCTTCGCTTATACTGTCGTTTTAGGTATGGGGATTGATTGGCAAATTGCTTTGTTCGGAGTTTTTCTTTCTGGTATTATTTTTCTAATTATTACGTTGTTCAAAATCCGTGAAGTCATTATTAATGCAATCCCAGCAGAGATGAAGTATGCAGCGGGTGCTGGTATCGGTTTGTTTATCGCTTTTATCGGGATGCAAAATGCTGAAATTATCGTTCCAGATCCAGCGACACTCGTTAGTCTTGGAGACTTTAGAAATCCTTATACATTCTTAGCCGTGTTTGGTGTGATTGTGACTGCCTGTTTAATGGTACTTAACGTTAAGGGCGGAGTATTCTTCGGTATGGTGATCACAGCGGTCGCGGGGATGCTTTTCGGCCTTATTTCACCTCCTTCTGGCATTATTAGTTCAATTCCAAGCTTAGCACCAACGTTTGGAGCCGCTTTTACTCATTTAGGCGAAGTTCAGTGGACAACAGAAATGATCTTGCAACTTTCAATTGTAGTACTTACGTTTTTATTCATTGATTTCTTTGATACAGCAGGAACGCTTTATGCGGTTGCAAATCAAGCGGGCTTTATTAAAGATAATAAATTACCGAACGCCGGGCGTGCATTACTCTCTGATGCATCAGCTACGTCGGTCGGTGCGATTCTCGGTACGTCAACAACGACGGCCTATGTCGAATCATCTGCTGGTGTTGCAGCGGGCGGACGAACTGGATTTACGGCGATTGTAACGGCAGGGTTTTTCCTGGTATCATTGTTCTTCTCACCGTTGCTTGAAGTTGTAACGTCACACGTTACGGCAGCTGCTTTGATTATCGTAGGTGTGTTAATGGCATCAAGCTTACGCCTTATTGAATGGGATCGAATTGAAATTGCCATTCCAGCATTTCTTGTTGTGGTCGGTATGCCACTTGCCTACAGTATCGCGAGTGGAATTGCACTTGGGTTCATGTTCTACCCAATCACAATGATCCTTGCAGGGAAAGGGAAAGAAGTTCATCCGATTATGTACTTCCTCTTCTTCGTCTTTGCTGGATATTTGTTCTTCTTATAACTCTAGACGTCGACAAGCGATCATCAATCGCTTGTCTTTTTTTATGAGTAAATCGATGCCAACTCGGACAAAATAGTGCCAGTTACATAGAGGAAGGAACGAAGAACGAATGAAACGAGTTGCACGACAGTTCGCTTTGATGGTGATAGCCATCGTGTTCGTAACAACAGTTACGGATCACGTAAAAGCAGAGAATGTAGGTCCATTTACATCAACGTTAACGAATAGTGAAGGAGAACGAATTGGTCTTGCCTACTTTGAGCCTGACGATGAAGGCGTTCGAGTTCATTTTAGTGTTTCGGGTCTAGAGCCGAACAGAACGTATGAATTTAATTTCCATGAGCATGCAACATGTGAAACACCGCTGTTTACGAGTGCAGGTGATGTATTCAATCCTAAAGGTGAAAAACAAAACGTTGCAGGAGAGTTGCCGAGTATTCGAACAGACAACAACGGACGCTACAGTGATTCTTTGGTCGCTGAACATGCCAGTTTAGATACGACGGATCTCACAAATCCGGCACTTGAGGAAGGATCTTCTCTCGTTTTACAAGCGGGTGGCGAACGGATTGCATGTGGCGTAGTGCAATATTGAAGTTAACACGAAAAAACTGCCGAATTGGAGGTGTTCCAATCGGCAGTTTTTTTTAATTTAAGCAACAGGTGTTCCGTTTAAGACGGGTTGGTCAGGGGTGAGCAAGACGACGTCTCCTTTTTCAGGAACTGCGCCAATGACGAGAACTTCTGATTTAAAGCCTGCAACTTTCCGAGGTGGAAAATTAACAACGGCCGTTACTTGCTGACCGATCATTTGTTCAGATTCATACCGAGCAGTAATTTGTGCGCTTGATTGCTTAACGCCAATTTCTTCTCCGAAATCAATGGTCATTGCAATTGCTGGGACTTTCGCTTTTGCAAGCGGTTCAGCAGTAAGAACTGTACCGACGCGAATATCCAATTTCAAAAAATCTTCAATGGTAGCCATAGGTGTTCAATGTCTCCTCTATTGTTTTTTCCTTAGTGTACCGAAACTTCTAACTCAGTTTCAATGAGTGACCAATTCTGATCGTTCACTAAGTTCCAATTCTCTGGATCAGCCGGACGAATCCACCAGCCTTTTCCGTTAGAGCTACTCGTAACATAACGAAAACGGATGAGTACTTCTTCTTCTGTTAGATCTTCAATTGAGGCTTGTGCTTCAACCCAATGATTTTTCGTTGAGCCAATCCAAGAATGGTGCATTGTTTTTGTATAGTCATCCATGGCGATCGTTACAGGCAGTGGTTTCCATGTGTCGCCATCATCGGTTGAAAGTTCTACGAAGCCTTGATCACGTGCGATATCATTAAGAATATCAAAGGAAGTATCAAAGACTAGACGGTCTGTTTCGCGAGTGTCAAATTCGAAAACGAGTTCACTACTCGTATTGCTCGTCATACCTGAGTACCAAGTGTGACCTTCAAGTGGATGGCTGTATGGAATGGAACGTATGAATTGCTGAACAAGGTCGTGGCGCACGCCATTAATGGAACCTTCGTCTCTAGTAGGATGTACACGATTCGTTAAGAAAATAACAAACGAGTCAGTCAGAGGATCAAGGACAAATGAAGTACCCGTGAATCCGGTATGACCGACGGTCGATGGTGAAGAAAGACCAGCCATAAACCAGCCACGGTTTACATTCCAACCTAAACTTTGACCGAGATGTGATTCTGTTGTGATCTGATCTTCCATCATTAACTGCACGGATTCAGGTTGTAGCACTTGTGCATCACCATAACTACCACCATTAATCATCGTTTGTAAAAAGATTGCAAGATCATAGGCAGTACTAAAGAGACCAGCGTGACCTGCAACGCCTTGTAAGGCAGCTGCTTTTTCATCATGAACATCTCCCCAAACGAGTCCGCGATCAGGGCTGTATTCAGTCGGAGCAATGGTATGTAGCTCTCTATTCGGATTAAACATCGTATCAGTCATTCCAAGAGGAACTGTAATCCATTCTTCAACATACGAATCGAGCGATTGCTCACTCACAACTTCCACGATTTTACCGAGAATCATCATACCAACATCGCTATAAATCATTTGTGCTCCGGGTGTATAAACCGTCTCCAAAGACAGTATGGCTTCCCACATTTCTTCTTGCTCATCATAGTTGGCTAATGAAATTGAGGCTGGAAGACCAGAAGTATGAGTAAGCAGTTGCTCGATTGTAATCGTGTCTTTATCTGGATACGTGTAGAACTCTGGAAGGTAATCAATGACAAGATCATCAATGGAGAGGCGATTCGTCTCATGGAGTTGCATAATGGCAGTTGCTGTAAATGTTTTCGTTAACGAAGCGAGATCAAACAACGTTTCGTTCGTCATGGCAATCATGTCTTCGTTAGAAAGTGGCTCACCGTTTGCATCGTACTTGTACGAATCCCCAACCGATTCGTGGAATACAATGTCTCCGTCCTTAGCAATGAGTGTGACAGCACCGGGGTACAGTTGATCTTCAAGTCCGGAGGTCATCACATCTTCAGCTTTCTTTAGTTCGTCATCGTTAAGGTTCGATTCTTCAGGAAGGACATAGCGAAGTTGTGTCGTCTCTAGCCGGTCTGCCCAATCGGAATCGTATGAAAAGTACAACGTGTCGTGCCGATGAAGAAAGTAATTGGTTAACGTACGTAATTGCTCGTAAGTCGTCTCATTAAGACGGCTTTGATTACGGTACTCGGCAAGTGACTGTTGAAATTCAAGCATGTACGAATGAAGCTTCTCATCGGTCGGATCTTTAAGAAAAAAACGCATGACGGTGAGCTCTCGTTGCAGGTCGCTCGCTAGCCGACGATCGGTAAGGAGACCTTGTTGTTCAAGACGTGAGATGGCTAACTGGATGTCGCCAAGCGTCACGGACGGATGTTCTGTCAGCGCTTCATCAGTCACTTCTGTTTCGGCATGAACAAGATCAGAGGAGAACATGACGGGTGAAAAGATGAGAGCAATGGCTAATGTTAGTTGCAATATGGATTTCATAGCACACCCCTTAATGTTAGAATAGTGAAACTATTAACATCATCTCTATTGCCTACGAAAAGGTCAAGCTAATGATAAGAAATGATAACAGGGAAAAGGGACGAGCTACTCAGAACAACAATAAAAAACGTACCTTCACATTGGGTTGTAAAGATACGTTAGTAACAGGTTTATGGTGGAGCTGGAGGGATTCGAACCCTCGACCTCTTGTCTGCCAGACAAGCATTCTCCCCCTGAACTACAGCCCCAAAAATAATAACAACAATTAAAAATATACCAGTTAACTTTTGTGATCGTCAAGGAATTTTCGAGTTTTTTTGACAAGTTCAGTTGCTCAGCAAATGGAATATGGAGAAAACCTGTTAAAAGAGAAAAAGCACAATCATGTTGATTGTGCCGTCAAGTGTATTTTAGTTATTGTTCGATGCTTAGTCTTCCTTCAGCAACTTCACGAAATTCTTGTCCCTCTTGATCAATGGCTTTAATTTCTATTTCTGCGCCTTCAACTTGCAGATTATTTGTTGCCGTCCAATAGCCTTCATAGTACCCATCCTCAACTTCACGCATCATGATTTCTGTCGGTGCAGCAGCTCTTGTAAAAAGCGGGATGCGTATAGCGAATGAAGCTTCAAGTCCAGATTCTCCTTCAAACGATACGCGCACCGATTCACCAGCTTGAAGTGTTTGATCTTCCGTTGGTTGAATGTTTCGAATTACAGATTCGTCTTGCTCGGGTTGTTCTAGAACCGGAGCTTCACGGTAATTCGTTTCTTGTTCATAGCTATAAGCCATCGCCAGCAGTTCTTGCTCGCTCCACATTTCCCCAAAGAACGCAAGTGAGAATGGAGAGCCACTTTCATAATTGCCAGCTGGAACGGTTACAAGTGGTAGACCACTCATATTAATCTCAAGAACCGTTGTTGCGGAGTGATCACCTCCATGAAGGTTTGGGATCTCCTCCGACATTTGTGGATAAACAAACCCATCAAGGTCATGGTCTTCAATCACTTGGTCCACGATGTGAAGGTAGGCGGTACGTGCCTTCGTAAATTCGACTTGTTTTGGAATGTCGTATGGATTCTGTAAATCTTCTTCAAAGTCTACCCCGCGATTGCCAAAGTGCGCGAGCGGTCCACCTTCAGCCCACGGTACTTCTTCAGCTTGTTCAAAAAGCTCGGCAATCGATGGAAGATCGCCACTTGGGTTTAATCGATCTAAATACGCTTGGAAATCGCTAACTAACGCTTCGTAGCCAATGTTGCCGTATTGTTCCATCACGTCAATAAATTCCGAACCTGCAAATGGATCTTCAACAACTTTAGCTCCAAGTGCTTCTAGCTCTTCAATTGAACGTTCATAGAGTTCTTCAGTTTCCTCAGAAAGTTCCTCATCACGCCATCCTTCGCCATACAATCCAATTCGTTTTCCTTCTAACGAATCTTCAGAAAGGCTATCGGCATAGCCGTTCGCTGGGATGTTACCGATTGCTGCGATTGTTTTAGGGTCTTGTACAGTGTAACCAGCTGTCACATCAAGCATAATCGCTGCATCTTCAACCGATCTTGAATGCGGGCCAAGTACGTCACGCGTATTTGCCGCAAGAGGTGTTGTACCTGTGTTTGGCACAAGTCCAAATGAAGGTTTCACACTTACTAGAGATTGAGCCGCTGCTGGGTTTTGGATAGAACCACCGGTTTCTTCAGCAACCCCTAAGACAGCGAAGTTTCCAGATATGGCTGTTGCGGTTCCGCTACTACTACCGCCTGGTGCAAGCGCACGATCCACGGCATTGTACGTATCACCGGCCCAACTCGTATCTGCTCGAGTACCAGACGTACTGAAGGCAGGGATATTTGTTTTTCCGACAATAATTGCACCTTCTGCTCGTAAATCTTGTACGATCGGTGCATCTAGCTCAGGGACAATTGAAATTGATGAATCAGGTCCAAATCCTTCCCATCCGAAAGTCGATTGAAATCCTTCTACATCAACCGCTTCTTTAATGACAACAGGTATGCCTTCAAGTGTACCTGCTTCACCGTTTTGAATTCGTTCATCTGAAGCTTTAGCATCTTCGATTGCTTGGTCGTTTAGAAATGTAAACGCATTATAGTGGTCTTCATAGCGTTCTATTCGTTCTAAGTAGCTCTCTGTTACTTGTTCAGCGGTGTATGTCCCGTCTTCATATGCTTCTTGTAAATCTGAGACGGTAACTTCTAGCAATTCAAATTCCTCTTCTGCCGCTGCAGGTGTTACCGAAGCGATGGATAATGCAAGAGCTGAAACCGATAGAAATGCCGCTCTTTTAACATTTAAGTAAGTATGTGCTCGCATAACGTCGTCACTCTCCTCATTTTTTAACTCTCCTATTCTTTGTATCAAATGAGTCTAAGAGAAGACGACTAGTTTGTTAGATTATCTAACCTCGACTGCGAGCGCTGAGGATATGCCCAATGCCCGTGTCGAACGTGCAGTGGAGATAGTGTTGTAAATCAAGATCAACCTGTCTTCTGTATTGAAGTTAGTTTAAATGGAATAGGAAGGAGTTCGGGGGAAGGTGATCTAAATCTGATGCAAAGGTGTGGTATACAATCTACCGATAATCTTTCATTTGCTAGTAATAAATAAGGTTAATCATAAGCCATGATGATCGCTTTCTTTAGCGGTAAATGCTCGTTATGGATTCGCGCTACAAATGGTGCTAAAATGATAATGTACTGGAGGCTGTTGGATGCTAAATAATACGAATGTAATCATTGAAGCACTTAATTATACTCGTGCAGGGGTATTAATTACGGATCCAAGTTTGGAAGATAACCCGATTGTTTATACGAACCAAGGGTTTGTAGATATGACGGGGTATACAAAAGAAGATATTATTGGAAAGAACTGCCGATTTCTGCAAGGTGAAGAAACGGACCGCTCAGAAGTAGCGCGGTTACGAGAAGGTATAAAAAATAAAACATCGGTTTTTGTTGAATTTATCAATTACAAAAAAGATGGCACGAAGTTTTGGAATAGTCTGTCGGTCGATTCGCTTTATATGGAAGATGAGGGCAAGCATTATTTCGTTGGTGTACAACGAGATGTGACAGAGCGTAAAGAAATTGAACTAAACTATCAAAAATCACTTGAAGAAGTGAAATCATTAGCGTTTCCAATTGTGCCTTTACTAGATGGCATTGCGGTATTGCCACTTATTGGGGAGATGAGTGAAGAGCGCTTCCAATCAATCTTCCGGGATGCTTCTGCCTATGTTGGAGAAACGAAAGTGGAAACATTCATTCTTGATGTATCAGGCTTAACGAAGTTACGCAACTATGAGATGGAAGGGATTTTGAAGTTGAAATCGGTTCTATCTTTGCTCGGTACAGAAATGCAATTAAGTGGTGTGTCTACTGATATGGCTATTCAAGCGGTCAATCTTACAGATATTAAAAACCACAACATTAAAACGGCAACGTCCGTAAAGCACATTCTCGAGCGGTTGCTAAAACATTAATTCAAAAAGCGCGGAGGTCATTCGTGCTTTTTTTACATGATTGTTTCAGCACGTACTGGTACAATAACATTTGGACAAAGAAAAGGGGGAATTACATATGTTTAAAAAATGGTTAGCAGTAGGCGTTGTGGTAACGTTACTCGTCGGTTGTGCAACAGATGAGGAAGCACCGGAAGAGCAAGAACTAGAACCGGTTGAAGAAGCGGAAGATGAAGCAACGACTGATGATGAAACAGCAACGGATGCAACAGAAGAAACGTACGAAGCGACGATCATTTTAACCGAAGATGGTGAAGAAGTGATTGAAGAAAGTACGGTAGAGTTTTCTGAGGGAGATAACCTCATGGAAGTCATGGATGAATATTTTGAGCTGTCGACAGATGCGGATCAAACGTTCATTGAAGGGATTAACGGGTATGATTCAAATGAGGCTGACGGCTACTTTTGGACGTACACAGTAAACGAAGAAGAGATTTTTGAAGGTGCTGCAGATTACGAATTAGAACCTGAAGATGAAGTTCACTTTGACTTTGCAGAGTGGTAGGAAGAAGGAGAAGTGCGGGCAATCCGTGCTTTTTTTAGTCCACTAAAGCAGTGGGTTAAGTCCCCACTGCTTTAAGTGGTTAAAGAGATAGACATAATACTGTTACGAATGTACGGTGCTGAACCATCACCGAACGATAACAAATCTTCATCACAGTAACGCGGGGGGACTGTCCCCGGACGTTTGGCGACCTGTTCTGTACTCTTTGCAACGACGGCGTTTTAGAGTCACGGTAAGCGTGTATAGATAGGCAACACGAAGACGTGTACACAGACAGGAGGACGTAACACATGAAAAAATACGTAGCGATGCTTGGAATCTCACTTTTACTCACGGCTTGTACGACAACAAATGATGAAGCAACATCAGATGAAGAAATGATCAATGATGACGAACAAGTTGAAGCAGAAGCTGATATACAAGAAGAGACTGAACAAGCAAAAGAAACTGAAATAGATACTGAAGAGGAAGGTGGTTTCCTCTGGAAGGTTGAAGAAGGAGAGACAACGGTCTATTTGCAAGGTACGATCCATGCAGGAATAGAAGAGATTTATCCATTAAACGAGGAGTTAGAAGCAGCATTTGATGAGGCTGACGTATTATTACCAGAAATTGACTGGCCTCGAATGGACCCGACAGGTGGTTTAAGTGAAGAAGAGATGATGGATTTAATTACATTTGATGATGGTAGGGTATTGTCAGATGTTCTGGATGAAGAGACTTACGAAACTCTTTTAGACGTAATGGCTTCTGAGGGAATGCAAGAAGATATGATTGAACAAATTGAACCTTGGTACTTTGTGATGGGGCTTGAAGATGTTGAGACTGGTGAAATCTCATTGGATCAAGGGGTTGACTATCATTATCTAGAGCGAGGCTATGAGGAAGGCAAAGAGATTCGTGAGCTAGAGGGGCAAATTATTAGCCTACAAGCAATGGAAGGGCAGTCATATGAACTACAAGTTGAGCAATTAGAGTATTTGCTCAATCAAGATCGTCATGTAGAAAATGAATTAGATGAAGTCGAATTTTTCAACATGTATATGCATGGTGACGAAGAAGCATTGATCGGCGTATGGGAAGATGCCTCATATGGCGACGAATATGACCGAACAAATTTGTTTGATCGTAACGAACGAAATGCAACGATCATTGACGAAATTCTTCAAGAAGACGACGGTCAAACCTACTTGGCGCTCATTGGTACGTTTCATTATGTCATCGAACCTGGAGTACAACACTTTCTAGAAGAAAAAGGTTACACCGTTGAGCGAGTGAATTAACGTTTTGTGCACAACTAAGTTACTTGGTTGTGCATTTTTTTATTGCTTGGATTCATTTACGTACACCGACGAACGTAGAGATTTTTATTATTGCCATATTCTGAAAATTTGTTATGGTTTTTATGACGTGTGAAATCGAAGTACATGTTAAGGGGGGATCGTATGAGGATGCGCATTCACACGAAAATTATGCTGTTAATCGTAAGTCTCGTTTCAAGTGTGGCAATCATTATGGCAAGTATTTTTGCCTACTTAGAAACGAGAGATATTTACGAGACTCTTGGGGATAAGGCGTTAAGTACAGCTGTACATATCGCAAATTCGGAAACCGTTATTGCTGCGTATACCGATGACAATCCTTCACTCGTCTTGCAAGCATATGCCGAACGATTTAGAGAAGAAACAGGAGCTGAATTTGTCGTTATAGGAAATGAAAAAGGAATCCGCTTAGCTCACCCTGATTACTGGAAAATCGGACAAGCAATGGTTGGAGGAGATAATGATCCGGCGTTAAAAGAAGGCGAGTCTTACATTTCGCGAGCAGAAGGAACGAGGGGAGAATCGTTACGAGGAAAAACCGCGGTTCGTTCTGAAGATGGAGAAGTCATCGGCGTTGTTTCAGTTGGTTTTTTGATTCAAGACGTTCACGCAGCGATTTGGCAGAGAATTGGATTGTTAGGGGTTATAACGCTTGTCATCGTTAGCATTGCAGCAATTGGAAGTTTGCAATTATCTCGTAGTATACGAAAAGATATGTACGGCTTAGAACCGTTCCAAATTGCAGGAATGTACGATGAAAGACAAGCAACGCTTGCGGCGATCCGAGAAGGTGTGATTGCTGTCGATGCGGATGCTCTCATTACGACGCTAAATGATTCAGCCAAAAAGCTATTAGGGATTAGCGGGGATGTTATCGGAAAACCGATCGACAAGATTATTGAAGGGGCACAAATCCAGAAAGTATTAAGCGAAAAAAAAGCAGAATATAACCGAGAGTTAACGATGAGAGGACGTGTATATATTGTTAATCGTGAACCGATTATGAGAAATGCACATGTTCGTGGTGCAGTCTGCACATTTCGAGATAAAACAGAGATGATTGAAATGGCGAACACACTTTCAGATATTAAGAAATACTCTGATGATCTTAGGGCGCAAAACCATGAGTTCACGAATAAATTGTATGCTATTTCTGGGTACTTGCACTTAGGATTTTATGAGAAGGCTGAACGATACATTGAAGAAGAGACAACGCGTCATGATGAACAAGGACAAGTTCTTACAACATCAATTAAGGATGCAACGGTCCAAGCGATCTTAATGGGGAAAGCAGGAAGAGCATCAGAATTAAAGGTGACGCTCCGTGTTGATCCGACAAGTCAGCTAGAGCCATTACCAAATCACATGGGCTCATCACAAATCATTTCAATCATTGGGAACGTTATCGACAATGCTTTGGAAGCAGCTCTAGTGAAAGAAGTGCCGCAAGTCTCTGTTTTTATTACAGATATTGGTGATGATGTTGTATTTGAAATAAGTGATAACGGTAATGGATTACCGTCTAGCTTATATGATACTACTAAACGTGGGTTTTCTACGAAAGGTCGTTCAAGAGGGTTCGGACTATCAATCGTTAAGGAATTAGTTTCGAATTTTGAAGGATGGTTTGAGCATCACTCGTTGCCAGAAGGTGGAAGTTTGTTTTCAATTTATTTACCTAAAACGTTAAGGAGGGAGAGCGATGATTGACGTTCTGATTTGTGAAGATGATTTTCGTATTGCCGATATCCATAAATCGCTAGTTGAACAATATGCCGAACTGAATTGTATAGGGAAAACGAATTCAATCATAGATACAAAAAGGATGTTAGAAGAGAATAAGGTTGATTTATTGTTATTAGATATTTATTTGCCTGATGATATTGCAGTGAAGAGGCTCGGAGAATTCAGAGTATTGCGACCTAATTTGGATGTGATTGTTGTCTCTGCTTCAAATCATGATGAGCACATAAAAAAGTCATTGCGGTATGGTGTTTATGACTACATCTTAAAAACCGATTCTTTAAAGCGCTTAAAGTCTTCATTAACGAGTTATATAAAATACTTTCATACAATTGAAGCGCAGCAAACGTTCAATCAAGATACGATTGATCACCTCATTTATAAGCAACAGCAATATGAACCGATAAAAGTGCTTCCTAAAGGAATTGATGGAATTACACTAGATTTAGTACGGCATCATTTAATGACTCATCAGGATGGCCTCACAGCAGAAGAATTAAGTGAACATCTAGGTGCATCTAGAACGACAGCGAGGCGTTACCTTGAATACTTAATTCGCTTAAAACACGCGAAAGTCATGCCGATTTACGGCATTGTTGGTCGACCTGAGCGGCGTTATTTTTCTTTATAAACGGACCGCTATGAACAATATGAATTTAATACCGTTAATGCTACTTATGAATCTTAGAATGTAAACGGTTACATTCTGGGGTTTTTCTTTTAGTATCTGTTAGTAACTAAAGGAGGGGTAGCATGAAGAAATTAGTTTCAGTAAGTGCAAGCTCGTTTTTAACGTTGATGATGCTGTCTGCTTGTTCAGATACTGGGTCGGAAGAAGCGTCATCAGATCAAGGGGAATGGTCACCGACGAACAACCTTGAATTTGTCGCACCTGCTGGTGCTGGTGGGGGTTGGGATACAACCGCAAGAATGGCAGCACAAGCATTTGAAGAAGCAGGTATTGTTGATGTCGGAATTGGCGTTATTAATCGAGAAGGTGGCGGAGGAGCTGTAGGGTGGTCTTATATCGCGAATCAGGCTGGTGATCCCCACTATTTATTTGCAGCATCACCACCATTACTTTTAATTCCACTAAATGGCCAATCTGAATACAGTTATGAAGATTTTACGCCGATCGCTAATGTCATTGCTGATTTTGGAGCATTTGCAGTACGAGACGATGCACCGTGGCAAGATTTAAATGAGTTGTTTGAAGACATGCAAGATGAATCGAGTTCAATTACAGTTGTTGGAGAATCCGCACCTGGAAGTATGGACCATGTTCAATTCGTCAATATCGCAAAAGCTGCTGGAGTGGACCCGGGTAGCATTACGTATGTTTCGGCTCAAGATGGTAGTGCGATGACGAATTTATTAAATGGAAGTGTAGACGTTTATTCTACAGGTGTGACAGAAACGATCGAACAAGTACGTGCAGGTGAAGTTCGAGTGCTTGCAGTAACAGCAGAAGAGCGTCTTGAAGGAGACACAGTGGAAGATTATCCAACAGCTATTGAGCAAGGAATAGATGAGGTATTTGTTAACTGGCGTGGATTTTTCGGTCCACCGGATATGACTGAAGCTGAAGTTGAGTATTACGTAAATGCATTTACTGAATTAAATGAGTCGGAAGAATGGGATGCCGTAAGAGAACGGTATTCATGGGATGAATACTTTATGGTCGGCGAGGAATATAAGCAATTTCTAGAAGAACAAAATGAAGAGATGAGACTGCTTTTAGAAGAGCTCGATCTATACGGAGAGAGTGAGTAACACATGGCATTAACCGTTCATCGTGGCGTTTCTATTGTTCTTATTATTATCGCCATTTTTTATTTGTATCTAGCTTTTCAATTGCCTAGCTTTATGAATACGGTCATTGACGCAGATACAATACCGAAGATTACTGGGTTTCTACTCATCATTCTTTCTGTTCTCTATTTCTTTATGCCTGTGAAAGAAACAGAAGTAGAAAAGGAAAAACGCACCGAAGCAAAAAATGATTGGCATTACATTCTCGGTATGTTCATCATGACGTTTTTATACATTACGCTTTTAGAGGTTAGTGGATTTTTAGTAACTTCTATCGTATTTATTTTCGTTTGCACACGTATGCTCGGATATAAAAAATGGAAGACGAATAGTATTGTTTCAGTTCTTGTGCCACTTTTCTTGTATTTAAGCTTTACGTTTTTACTAAATGTTCGATTGCCAACCGGATTCATGCCATTTTAGGGAGGGTACTTAGAGATGATTGATTTTAGCGGAATATTAAGTGGCCTTCAGATGGCAATTAGTTTAGAAGGAATACTTTTTGTGTTTATTGGCGTCTTTGTAGGAACATTTATTGGACTTATGCCAGGGTTAGGTCCAATTAGTGCCATTGCCATCATGATTCCGATGACGTATAACATGGATCCTACCATTGCCCTTGTCATGATGGCCGGCGTTTATTACGGAGCGATCTTCGGTGGGTCGACGTCCTCAATTCTCCTAAATGCTCCAGGGGTAGCTGGGACAGTAGCCACATCTTTTGATGGGTATCCTATGGCGCAACAAGGGAAAGCAGGGAAAGCACTTGCTATTGCAGCTATTGCAGCATTTATTGGGGGAACAGTAAGTGTTGTATTCCTCATGTTATTCGCACCTGTTTTATCAAGTGTTGCGATTCAGTTTGGTCCTCCGGAATACTTTGCACTCATGTTACTTGGACTGACTGCGATTGCAAGTTTATCTTCAGGATCAACAATTAAAGCTCTCATGTCTGCGTTACTCGGAATTATGGTCGTAACCATCGGAATTGATGCGCAAACGGGTACGGTTCGATTTACGTTTGGAAGTGCTAATCTATTGGAGGGCATTGATTTCTTGGTGATTGCATTAGGTATCTTTGCGCTTGCGGAAGTTTGCGCGTTAATTATCAACCGTCAGAAGACGACGTTTAATGCAAAGACGATCGGGAGTCTGAAAATTACGAAAGAGGATTTTAAGGAAATGGTTGGACCGATGAGTCGTCAATCTGTTTTAGGTTTTATCATCGGTGTTTTACCTGGTGCTGGTGCAACAATTGCTTCGTTTATCGGTTATACGACTGAAAAGCGATTCGCAAAAAATCCTGATGAATTTGGTAAAGGTTCCATTAAAGGATTAACAGCTCCAGAAACGGCGAATAATGCAGCAACGAGTGGTGCGTTCGTGCCGTTACTTAGTCTCGGTATTCCAGGTTCGGGCACGACTGCGGTCATGTTAGGGGCTTTACTCGTATTGAATGTACAGCCAGGTCCATTACTCATGACAGAGAATCCCACGCTCTTCTGGGGTGTCATAATGAGTATGTACATCGGGAATATATTCTTATTAATTCTGAACTTACCGCTTATCCCGTACATTTCAAAAATCTTAGCGATCCCAAGACCGATGCTGATCTCATTGGTTGTTGTGTTCTGTATCATTGGGGTATATTCAATTAGTTTTAGCATCTTTGATTTATACGTATTGCTGGCTTTTGGGGTGATTGGCTATTTAATGAGAATGTTCCAATTCCCCGCAGCACCGTTTATTCTTGCGTTTATCCTAGGTGGAATGCTCGAGCAATCATTCCGACAAGCGATGACGATTTCAGGTAACGATGTCTCGATCTTTATCTCAAACCCATTGTCAGCCACGTTACTTGCTTTGGCTGCAGTCTCATTCTTGTTCCCTCTTTGGCAAAGTTATCGGAATAAGAAGAATAATAATCAAACACTGTCTATGTAAAAGTAAATAGACGAAGGTTATCTCATACCCATTCAGTGTTGCGTGTAGAAATTACACCATGTAGTCCAAATGCGTCTGTCGTGTCTGAGACGTCTATAGGAGTTCGTTAGCCTGAAGAGCAGAAGCCATTTATTCGTTGTTAGTACTTAAACAATACGTGTTAGTGTCTAAACAACCCGAGACCTTCTAGATTCAGCAGATCTCGGGTTGTTGTAATTAGAAGAATTCTACATTTGTGACCAATGGTTAAGCTTTTGTTGACCTTCTGTTGAGGTTAGTGAAGTAATCTATCGATAACAACTAATTTGTATCGTTTGGAGGTCATAGCATTGAATGCAACCAAGCAGCACCACATCCTCGCTCATCCGTTTGCGTTAGATTTAGTGAATGCATCTGAAGATGAGGCTAATGAGAAAGAACAACGAACGTACACGACGTTTTTAACGTCAATTGGATATGTAGTAGGGATTGTAAATGTGCATGTTGAAACGGTTCCGTTACAAGAAGAAAACGGTGAGGTATCTATGATGATCAATGAGGAGAAAACTTATTCTTTGCCTTCATACATAGAGGCAATTCAGTCAATCGCTTACCCAGGTAAAAAAGAAGACGTTGCGATCTATTTGTCAGATGTGCGCATTTACCCAAACCTACAAGTAGAACATTCTTATAAGTTAACGCATGTAACACTGTATACTGATCAAATTGTTGGAGTCATACCTGGCGATTTTGGACAATAAAATTCTACGTAGCAATTTAAAAAAAGCAGATTCCATTCTGCTTTTTTTAGTTTGTCATCAAAGTATTTTGTGGTATGGTTTGTTTTGCATCTAGAATATTGAATGGGATACACGATGAATTGAAACCCTAAACGTAATTCCTGATAGATCGAAAAGGAGGCGACCACAGTGAATAAACAAGAACTTAAGCAACTCGTAGAAAATCACGGGCTATTCATTCTTGAAGAATCGGTTCAAATGAATGAATCAGGTGTTGATTTTCAAGTTGCGCATGCGAAAGATACTGGTGGAGAGCCGTGGATTATTCGCATTCCTCGTAGAAAGGAGTCTATGAGAAATGCAAAAGTGGAAAAGCAAGCACTTGATGTGTTGGAGCGCACGGTGAATTTCCAAGTACCAACGTGGTCCATTTTTTCTGAAGAAGTTATTGCATACAAGCAATTAAAGGGGTCTCCTGCGGCTGCAATTGATCTTGAGCAGCTCGGTTACAAGTGGAGCTTTGATGAGAAAAATGTGCCGAAAGAATATATCCAGTCACTTGGATCGGTGATGGCAAACTTACACACTGTTGAACCGAAGGAATTTAAAGGCATTCCGATGGAAATCTTAACTGTCCAAGATTTGAAGACTTCAATGAAGCAGCGTATGGAGCGAGTGAAAGAAAGTTATGAAATTCACCCCGATTTATGGGAGCGGTGGCAGGTGTGGTTAGGAAAAGATTTCTGGCCATCATTTGTCGGAGTAAAGCATGGCGATTTGCATCCTGCTCACATTCTCCTGAATGACGAACATCACGTAACTGGACTCATTGATTGGACAGAAATTGGGATTGGTGATAGTTCCGTAGATTTTATGTCTCATTTGTTGCTCTTCGGTGATGGCGGATTAAAGAAATTGATTGATGCGTATGACAATGCTGGGGGAAGAACGTGGTCTGGAATGGAAGATCACATTAAAGAACTGTTATCAACAAGTGCCATTACAGTCGCTGAATATGCACAAGTGTCCGGATTACAAGAAATGCATGAAACAGCAAAAAGTATGCTCTCTCAGCGGGGAGATAGTTAAACTGTTTAATTAATGAATTGATGGTTATTCGTCGTTTCTATAATTTCTTAGTAACCGTGGTAATTGGTCCACGTCCGGCAGATTTGCGAAAGTAAATAATACCCTGCTAATTGGATGATTATTGAGGCAAGCCGTGGCACGCGTAACCGATTGTGAATGAAACTTCTTTTCATGCTTGTTCGTATACAATAAAAGCAGATTACGAAACGTGTTAAAGAGGAGGGTGCTGATCAATGTTTCGCTTTATTCGTCGACGTAAACAATTGAAAAAGATTAAGAAAGTGAAAGAAGGAGACGGTCATCTATTAAAGCCGTATCGATTCTGGCACATCCTTACACGATCTGTTTTTTATTTAAAGTTAAAAGATGAGCAAGATGAAAAATTAATCTATGCCATTAATTACAGTTATTGGGCGGATGATTATGAGGTTGATCTCTATCGGAATGGCAAGCACGTGGCTTCATCCAAATTGCCAGCAACATTTCCTGTCTATGACGGTGTCATTGAGATGGCAATTGGTTCATATGGGTTTAGTCGCGCTCATTATGTACCGAATCATGGAGAATCCGATCCGTTGCTTCCAGACCGACAGTCCGTTAGAGGGCTTCGTCTAAGATTTCATAAACGTTTTAAGAAAATAAGCACTGTTATCGGAATTATCGCTGCACTTACGCTACTCGCTTCTGTGTTTCTTAGCCTCCCGCAGTTAATCGAATACCTATCACAAATCCCTTGGATTGAAGAGAATATCGGAACTTTTGTTTCACCAGTTTCTTTACCGGGTTGGGCAAACGTAACAATCATTACTGCAGGAATTTTGGCTGCAACTGAAAGGGCGCTTATGTTACGAAGTCATTGGTTAATAGATATGGAAACAAGTTATTGGGATCATTAACAAAGAAGAAAGCCAAATGGGACCTAAGCTGTTAAGAAACATAGAAGTACTAGATAGGTACTAAAGCAGATAACGTAGGTTATGTGAGGTTGTCGCAACAGTGATTGCCATACTATCAACACATCATCGCGTATATGTTGGGATTTTCCTACCTGAGTCAAGCAAAATTACTATAATCCTAACATAAAGAAGCAAAATGATGAAAATCCCTCAGACACGAGCTGGGATGTGCAATCTTCAAACTATGAAAGAAAGCGCTGGTTCACGAAACCAACGCTTTCTTTTCTATTCCTCTTTATATGCACTAAAACGTAGTCGTACGTAATCGGCGTACCATTGTTCACCGTCACGTAATGCAGGTTCTGCAAATTGAATCGTTCGCTCGAGCACTTCTTCACGTACTTCAGCATCAAGAGGCTGTAGCAATGGATCGGCGAAGTTCTGCATCCATGTCTTTAGCCCTTCCGCGCCACCTTGTAGTGGAGTTGGACGTTTGAAGTATGTAGCATTTTCTACGATAAAGCCGTGTTTTTCGAGCAACGTCGTGTATTCACCAAGACTTGGGAAATACCATGGGAAAATCGCAGGCATCGGCTCTTGACCGATCTCTACAAAGGCCATATTTACAGCAGCAATGATCGTTGCGATGTTATCATTTGCACCCATTTCACCAACAAATCGGCCGCCTGGTTTCAGTGATTTTGAGACCGCTTTCAACACGGGTTCAGGTTCAGTCATCCAATGAAGTGCAGCGTTAGAGAAGACAGCGTCTACTCGCTCATCAACTTTAAAGTCTTTCGCATCAATAACTTCGAACGAGAGTTCAGGAAACTTTCCTCGTGCGGTTTTAATCATTGATTCAGAAGAATCAATGCCATGAACGGTTGCCCCTGACTTCGCAATTCGAGCAGCCAATTCCCCAGTTCCACATCCTAAATCAACGATGTGATCCCCTTGTTTTGGTGCGAGCCAATCATCAAGCAAGCTTTTGCCATATTGTGAGACATAAGATGCCGTATCATCGTAAAGGGAAGGATCCCATTCTTTTGCAGTCATGAGTAGTAAACTCCTTTCTTTAATTCTTAAGTATATGGAAAAAAAGTCGAAAAGCCAATAGGAATGGTACAATGAAATCCGACAAAATGTTACAACTTGGAGGTATTCATGGCAGAAACACTCATTCCTTTAGACGTTGAGCATGCGAAAGGCATCATTCAACTCTCTCAGGCCGTCGGTTGGTCTTTTGATCTGGCTGATGCAAAAACACTTCTAGCAGCCGGTCATGCATTTGGGGTCATCGATGATAAAAACGAATTAATTGCTACGGCGACAGCGATTCATTATGATCGTAGACTTGCATCATTAGGTATGGTCATCGTCCACCCGGACCATCAGAAAAAGAGTCTAGGTAAACGGGTAACGAAGGCATGCCTACAATCGTTACAAACTAATCAATCGATGATTTGCGTGGCAACCGAAGCAGGATTTCCACTATACAAAAAGTTAGGCTTTGAACCTTTGCACATGATATATAAGTATACGACGAATCATGTTATGGCGCCAAAAGAGCGAATTTTTCGTCCCTTCAAAGAAGAAGATATAAAACCGATGATAGAACTTGATGCAAAAGCAACGGGTTCAAACCGTAGCGATTTTCTAAAGAAACGTTTTAAGCAGGCCGAAAAAGTATTGGTGAAGTATGACGCTAACGGTCAAATCATTGCTTACGGTGCAGCAATTCAAGGGGAGCATATGCGCGTAATCGGCCCCATTGTCGCAAAAACACAACAAGACTTCTGTGTGCTCGTGCAAGAACTTGCAGTGGATGCAAAAACGCCGATGCGAATCGATGTTCCGACCGACCGTTACCACAATGAACTAGTAACGATTGGTTTTACAATCGACGCGACACCGTGGATGATGGGATATGGTCGTAGTGATTCACCGTACGAAGAAAACTATCATTATGCATTAGCCGCTCAAGCTTACGGGTAATAAATCACTCGTCCACCTCATAGAGTCTAGTAATAGTATAGAGGAGGGCGATTGAGTGAAGCGTGAGAATTCGTTCTTTCAATGGTTACTTTGCATGGCACTAGCAGTGGCGCTTCTATATATGCCAGTTCAGCTTTTTGCGACGGCGCAAAAAGAGGCCATGCTAGAGACGAATATCCAAGAAGAAACGCAGTGGCAGACGTTTCAATATCAATATTTGGGTAAAGGACAATTATATCGAAATGGGAATCACTCATTCTATCTGGCGAACAACTATGCAGGTTACTACTTGATCAGTGTGCAACAAGATGGTCATACGATTGAACGGGTAACCCCAATTGGTGCAGACCGTTCTATGATTGAACGAGAAGTTGAGCGATACAACATTTCCCAATGAGAGCTTACGGTTTATTTTTGAAATAAATTTCTGTATGATAATATAGATTGGCTATTTTTATAGAAAGGAGGGGTATGTGATGAAAAGAGATAAAGCAGTTGTTGTTTTTAGTGGTGGACAAGATAGCACGACGTGTTTGTTTTGGGCACTAGAACGATTTGAAACGGTCTATGCCGTCACATTCTCTTATGGGCAACGTCATAGTCAAGAAGTTGAGGTGGCCAAATCAATCGCAAATGATGTTGGTGTTGAGCACCATGTGCTAGATATGGATTTACTCAATCAACTTGCGCCTAACGCACTTACGCGTTCAGATATTGAAGTAACAGACGGAGGCGAAGGTGAGCTTCCTAGTACGTTTGTTCCTGGCAGAAACCTGCTCTTTTTGACGTTCGCAACGATTTTCGGTCAGCAACGAGGTGCGTTCGACATTATCACAGGTGTGTGTGAGACTGACTACAGTGGGTATCCAGATTGCCGTGATGGTTTTGTGAAATCACTAAACGTAACGCTCAATCTTGCGATTGACAACACATTCGTTATTCATACTCCTCTCATGTGGCTGGATAAAGAAGCAACGTGGAAGTTAGCAGATGATCTTGGAAAGTTGGATTACGTACGTGAACGCACGTTAACGTGCTACCACGGCGTTCAAGGCGATGGCTGCGGCGAATGTCCAGCATGTGAGTTACGAATGCAAGGATTACAAAAGTACCTCGATCATAAGGGTAGGGATGACTAATGCTCCAACAATTTTACCCACAAGTACACCATGACTATCGGTATGAACTCAACAAGGACATGCATTTTGCTGCTGCGCATTTTATTGATGATGAGCGAGCAGGTGTATGTAAAGAAATGCACGGTCATACGTATTTCGTGAACATTACCGTCGCAGGTGACGACCTTGATGATACGGGCTTTTTAATTAACTTTAAATCACTAAAAAAACAAGTGCATGGTCGTTTTGATCATACACTCTTAAATACACATCCAGAGTTTCCAGAAGGAATTCCAACGACTGAAGTCGTTGCGAAAGTGATCTGGGAGCTTGTTGATGAATTGTTATCACAAGAAAAGCATCGTCCTTATTGTTTACAAGTAATCGTTCGTGAAACGCCTACGAGCTATGCGATCTACAGGCCAAAGCGAGGCGAACATCGATGAAAATACCAGTACTTGAAGTATTTGGACCAACGGTTCAAGGCGAAGGCATGGTTGCAGGTCAAAAGACGATGTTCGTACGTACGGGAGGCTGTGATTACAGTTGTGCATGGTGTGATTCGGCATTTACGTGGGACGGAAGCCAAAAGGCGGATGCTCTGACACCAGAAACAATTGTGGCAAAGTTGCAAGAGATCGGTGGCGATCGCTTTAATCACGTAACCATCTCAGGTGGAAATCCTGCTCTTCATAAAGGGATTGGTGAACTCGTTCAGCTACTGAAAGCGCAAGACATTGGCACTGCGGTTGAAACACAAGGTAGTTTTTGGCAAGAGTGGTTACGAGAGATTGACGATGTTACGATTTCCCCAAAGCCACCGAGCAGTAAGATGGTTACGGATTGGGAGAAACTCGATTATTTTTGTGAACAGCTTCAATCAAGACCATCAGGTAGTCAGTCGTTAAAAGTCGTTATTTTCAATGAAGGCGACTTGGCTTACGCGAAAAAAGTGCATGCACGTTATCCGAATATGACATTTTATTTGCAAGTCGGCAATGACGACTTAGAAGAAGGAACACCTACTCGTTTGCGTGATCACCTTTTGGAGCGCTATGAATGGCTTGTTGATACAGTTATGGAAGACAAAGAACTAAACAACGTCCGTGTTTTACCTCAAATTCATACGTTGATTTGGGGCAACAAGCAAGGCGTCTAAAGAAAGGAATTTGATTGATGGTTGGTAGAGGAAAAGAAGACTTACCAGAGATTACGCAGCTTGGTAATCAAGGTACGAAGTATTCGTTTGAATACGACCCAGGGGTTTTAGAGACATTTGAGAACAATCACCCAACGAGAGACTATTTCGTTAAATTCAATACCCCTGAATTTACAACACTATGTCCAATAACTGGACAACCGGATTTTGCTACTGTTTACATTAGCTACATTCCGGATGTGAAAATGGTAGAAAGTAAATCACTTAAACTTTATCTATTTAGTTTCCGTAACCACGGTGATTTTCATGAAGATGCGATGAATATTATCGTAAATGATCTCGTGGAATTAATGGATCCTCGATACATTGAAGTGTGGGGTAAGTTTACACCTCGTGGTGGAATTTCGATTGACCCGTACGTAAATTACGGAAAGCCAGGGACGAAATACGAAAAAATGGCAGAGCAACGACTGCTCTACCATGACATGTATCCAGAAACGATTACAAATCGTTAAAAAAACCGCTAAACAGCGGTTTTTTTATTTGCGATTTTCGATACCAATTAATTCACTAACCGTCACAAATTCATACCCCTGAGATTGCAACTCTGGAATGATTGTTTGTAATGCTTCTGGTGAATTCACCGTCAAATCAGGGCTGTCAACGCCATCATGCAATAAAATGATACTGCCAGCTGTTGTGTCAGCGATGACTCGTTCACTCACTTCATCAGCAGGGATCTCTTGCCAATCATTAGGGTCCACATCCCATCCAATCGCCACGTTGTTCATTTCTCCGAGCCGTACGACGTCCTCTTCTGAAATACTACCAAATGGTGGACGGAAGAGACGTGGTCGAAAACCGACGATATTCTCAATGACAGCATCTGCTTGATTAATTTCTTGTTCCATCTCATCAACAGTAAGGTCAGCGAGATTTGGATGGGAATAAGTATGATTGGCAATATCATGCCCTTCATCAACGATGCGTCTTACATAATCAGGGTTTGCTTCTGCCCGTTGTCCGAGTACGAAGAACGTTGCAGGTACATCAAATTCTTCTAATGCGTTCAGCACCGTGTCCGTGAACCGAGGATCAGGTCCATCATCAAATGTAAGTGCGATCTGGTTTGTCGCATCATTTCCTCGAACAAATACTAGTTCAGGATATTGATCAGCAAGTCCTGGCAACGAACCGACTTGTCTTGCATCCATTGAATCAACAAATATCGAAAGAGCAATGAGTAATGTACAAAGAAAACTAAGTGTAAATCGTTTCATCACGAGTATCATCCTTTCTTTACCTTTCATAGTGTCACCGTGCAATGAAATTTCATACGAGAAAAAAAGTAGAGAAATAAGGCTAGTGTAAGTTTTGTCGTACATGTCTTTCAGAACATTGGCTGTTTTTCTGAAAATAATGCTTGCATTAGCAAATAACCCATAGTAAAGTAACATTATCAACTACATATAGAATCTTATGAAGAGAGGTAGAGGGACTGGCCCTATGACACCTCAGCAACCCCACGTCAGTGGAAGGTGCTAATTCCATCAGAACGATTGTTCTGAGAGATAAGAACGGATACTACTCTCTTTTCTCTTAGAAAAGGGAGTTTTTTGTTCTTGTGAATTTCATATATTCTAATAACAACTAGAAGGTGGATGAACATGGATAAGAGTAAAGTGAAATTCGGATTGTTTGCGTCAGTTGCGGTCGTATTAGCCGCGTGTTCTTCAGAGCCAACAGATGAGCTTAGCAATTCTGGCTCTAGTAATGAAGGTGAATCAGCAGGAGGAGACGAGCTTATTGTTGCCGTAGCCAATGATGCGATTAGTCTAGATCCTCATGGTTCGAACGATACTGCTTCAACACATATTCGAACGAATATTTATGATAAGCTCGTGAATCACGATGAGAACATCGAATTACAACCGGAGCTTGCTGAAAGTTTTGAACAGATTGATGATTTGACATGGGAATTCGTATTACGTGAAGATGTGACGTTTACCGATGGTGAACCATTTAATGCTGAAGCGGTAAAAATTAATCTTGAGCGTGTGATTGACCCTGAAGTTGCTTCACCAAAAGCATTTATGTACGACATGATTGATGAAATTGAAGTCGTTGATGAGTATACAGTTCATGTGACAACTGAGTATCCCTTTGCACCGTTTGCGATGAACCTCACTCATGACGGTGGTGGAATGATCAGTCCAAAGGCGATTGAAGAACACGATAACGGTGAACGCAACTTAGAGCTTGAACCAGTTGGTACTGGAAGCTTTCAGTTAGATGAATGGAACCAAGGTGAATCGGTGCGTCTCGTTCGCAACGATGAGTATTGGGGAGAGCTTCCTGAGATTGAAGCATCCACGTACAAGATTGTTCCAGACCAGTCCACTAGAATTGCGATGTTAAACAATGATGAAGCACACGTCATTGACGAAATTGAGCCTGTCAATACATCACAAATTGAAATGATGGACCATGCTGATGTCGAGACGGTAGAAAGTACAAGACTGAACTTTATTATCTTAAATAATGATGTGGAACCGTTTGATCAAGTTGAAGTTCGCCAAGCGATTGCAAAAGCTGTTGATACAGACACGATTGTAGAAGGTATTTATGAAGGGTATGGTCGTGCGGCTGATGGCCCGATTCCTCCTGGTGTCTTCGGTCATACGGAAGATTTAGATAAAAATGATTATGATCTTGAAGAAGCTCAAGAACTGCTTGCATCTGCAGGATATGAAGATGGGTTTAGTACGACGCTTTACGTACGTGACAACGACCAAATCAACATTCAAACTGCGGAATACATTCAAGATCAACTTGGACAAATTGGAATTGATATTTCCATTGAACAGCGTGAGTGGAGTGCGCTTTTAAGTGCAATGGGTGAGGGAGAACACGAAATGGCGATTGCGGGTTGGACGACTGTGACAGGAGACGCTGACAATGCAACATACTCGGTTTTCCATTCTGATAATAAAGGTGCGAATGGGAACCGTTCGTTCTTTGATCATGAAGAAGCAGATCGTCTGTTAGATGAGGCACGAGAAGAAAGTGATCCTGAAGTGCGTGAACAGTATTATGCTGAATTCCAACAAATCGTCTTAGATGAGTCACCGTTAGTGTTTATTGCCAATGATCCATTCCGTGTTGGTGTTCATGAGAATGTGGAAGGATTCATTCCATTGCCGATTGGTGTATTTGATATAAGTCAAGTTCGTCTTCAAACAGATCAATATTAAGATCATGCGAAGAACAAGGAGATCGTGTCCTTGTTCTTTTTTTTTTTGCTAAATTTGGCGAAAGTTTGGGGGAATGTGTGAATCGTGTTGGATAAAGGGGGGTTGTTATCAGAATGATGACACGGAGATTTCAAAAGGATTTCGCAAATGTGGTAAAGCCTATAGCATCTTCAAAAAACGTCAGAAAGGGTAGGCGATTTAATTTTCAGTTGCTATGATGTACTCAGCTAACAAGGAAAGCCAAGCCGTTAGCAATAACGATCCTCATAAAATAGGAGTGTTAAACAATGAATAAGAAACTTCTTTACGGAGCTCTATCAGCAATTTTTTCAGTAGGACTACTAGCAGCGTGCGGTGAAGAAGCACCAGAAGAAGATCCGGGCATGGACACTGAGGCTCCTGCTGAACCAGCACCTGGTGAAGAAGAGGACGGTCTTGAAGATGGTGAACTCGAAGATGATGGACTTGAAGACGACGGACTTGAAGATGAAGATCCACTAGGTGAAGAAGACGAAGATCCACTTGGTGAAGAAGATGAAGACCCACTTGGTGAAGACGACGAAGATGGCGACTTATAATAAATAGTGGACTCTACTGTCCAAAACAAGAAGCGTAAGGAAAATCATCCTAGATTTTCCTTGCGTTTTTTTATGTATCAAACAGTAATTTGTAAATTATTTACATTAATTTAACAACTATAAGACATATTATACATAAGTACGAAGCATCATTGAGGATTGCTGACAATAGGGATGAGGAAGTCCTCATATTACACAGAATGATCGGTTTAATGGTAATACCGCCTTAGATGAGGTTTGTGGAATGGAGATGATCGTGATAACTTTTATGAATGACTTTAGTTGCATAACAACAGGAGGGGTTTAACGAATGAAAAAATTCGCAATGATGGGTGCATTTCTAAGCACTGCTGTCATACTTACTGCTTGTGGAAATGGAAGTGAGGACGAAGAATCAACGGCAAGTCTCGGTGAGCAAGTAGAATATGAAATTATCGGGATCGATCCCGGTTCTGTCATGATGGATACGACAGAAGAAGCACTTGTTCATTATGGCTTGGATGATTGGACGCTTACGAGCAGTTCTGAAGGTGCGATGGTTGCAGCACTTGATACCGCTTACCAGAATGAGGATCCTATTATTATTACGGCTTGGCAACCTCATTGGAAGTTTAATGCGTATGAATTAAAGTTTCTTGAAGATCCAGAAGGTGTAGTAACAGTAGAAAATGACGTTCATACCCTAGTGCGTAATGGGTTAGAAGACGACCTTCCTGATGTTTTTCAGTTTTTAGATCAGTTTCAATTTGAATTAGATGAACAACAAGAAGTAATGGCATTGATGGACATTGAAGAGATGAGTGCATACGATGCTGCTCGTGAATGGCTTGATGACCACCCAGAACGAGTTGAAGAATGGACAGACGGTGTTGGAGAAGGTGACGGAGAGGAAGTTCGATTTGTACTCGAAGCTTGGTCTGATGCACAAGCAGCAACGAACATGGCTGCTGTTATGCTCGAAGACCTTGGTTATACTCCGCATTTAAACGAAGTAGCGGTTAATATGATGTATGCAGGATTAGCTACAGATTCAGCAGACGCACTTCTTGCTTCATGGATGCCAAACCAAACGCCACTATTTGAAGAATTTGATGGTGATTTTGTAGATCTTGGTCCGAACTCTGTCGGCGCAGTTACAGGTGTTGCGGTTCCAAAGTATATGGATATTGATTCATTTGAAGAACTCCAAGATGAATAGTCATCGATCACGGGTTAGTGCCTCATCCGGTCAAATGCTTTGACCGGATGAGGCACTAACTTTTTTTAACATCGAATGTCCGAATGTATAATACATAAAATTGCCAATGAGGGATACTCTACCCATATTGACTAATAGTGAGGTGTAGAGGTTGGCTATTATTGAATCTGTCGCTACGGCATTGCCAAAACATCCAGTTTCACAAGATCAAATTGCATCGCTTGTGCGCGGAGTATTCAAAGATAAATATAGTGATATTGACCGTCTTTTACGTGTGTTTAATAATGGAGATATTAAAGAGCGACAATTCGTCATGCCCCTTGAGTGGTATCAAAAACCCCACTCATTCGGTGACAAAAACAACGAGTTCATTGAACGTGCGGTGGAACTAGGTGCTGAAGCGGTGACGGATTGTCTACATAAAGCCGAAGTTCATTCAGATGAAGTAGATGCGTTAATTTGTGTGACGAGTACAGGGTTTGCAACTCCAACCCTCGACGCACGAATCATGAATCGACTGAACATGAACATGCATACGAAACGTATTCCGATTTGGGGCTTAGGGTGTGCAGGTGGTGCAGCTGGATTATCAAGGGGATTTGAATATTGTCGTGCATTCCCTAATGCTCGTGTCCTCGTTCTTTGCATTGAGTTGTGCAGTTTAACCTTTCAAACAGGTGATGTTTCAAAAAGCAACCTTGTTGGAACATCGCTATTCTCTGATGGAATCGCTTGTGCGTTATTACAGGGGACAGACGTATCGTCTAAGCAAAAATATATGCCGGTCATTACCGGTACACAATCTACGCTTATGCCTGATTCTGAACGTGTGATGGGGTGGGACGTGGAAGACGACGGATTACATGTTGTTTTCTCCAGAGATATTCCGACGATTGTTTCTTCTTGGCTCGATGACAATGTGATCCATTTTCTAAATTCAATAGGAAAATCAAAAGATGACATTACGCATTTCATTGCCCATCCTGGGGGGAAAAAAGTTCTAACTGCGTATGAAGATGCATTGAAATTACCAGATGGCAAAACGAATCCTGCAAGAGACGTTTTACGAGCTCATGGGAATATGTCTTCTCCGACGGTTCTTTACGTATTGAAATCCATTTTAGAAGGGAACACCGCACCTCACGATGAAGGCATTATAACCGCTTTAGGACCAGGATTTAGTTCAGAACTATTGTGGGTGGAATGGAGTGAACACGCATGATTTTATTTTTAATTATTATTACGTGGGTCATCTTTCAGAGAATTGTTGAGTTGTACGTTGCCAAAGTGAATGAGCGACACGTGAAAGATCTCGGAGCGATTGAGTATGGGGCGAGGCACTACCCGTACATGGTCGGCATGCACGTCCTCTTTTTTGTGACATTGATTAGTGAAGTCATCTGGACAGGTTTTCAAACTTCCCCAGTTTGGCAACCGTTATTACTCGTATTTCTAGGTGTCCAAGCATTGCGCCTTTGGGCGCTGATGACACTCGGACGTTTTTGGAACACGAAGATTCTCGTTTTACCTGATGGACAACGTGTCGCTGAAGGACCTTATCGCTTTATGAAACATCCGAACTATGTGGTTGTTATTTTAGAAATTGTGTTGTTACCGCTGATTTTCCAAGCCTATGTCACAGCGGCTATTTTCTCTGTTGCCAATTTCTTATTTCTTTATTTTATACGAATCCCTAAAGAGGAAGAGGCACTGCGTCACTACCAAAAATAAATGTCGAAAACTGCGATTTTTTACATCTTCTAAAGGAAGAACAATCATGTTATATTTTGGCGGAAGTCTTAAGTTACGAGTACAGGGGGATCGCCGCCATTGTTTAACGAGCTCATGGAACATATGTGGAGTGTTGTACTTCTCATTTTTGTCATTAACATCGTTTATGTAAGTCTTTTGACGTTACGGTTAATTTTAACGCTTAAAGGTTTAAAGATGCTAGCTGCACTCGCGGGTATGTTTGAAATCATTGTTTATGTAACAGGGCTTGGAATCGTGTTAGACAATATGACCTCTGTGTTTCACATTGTTGCGTACGCACTAGGATATGGAATTGGTGTCATTATCGGAATAAAAATCGAAGAAAAACTGGCGCTCGGTTACATTACTGTCAATGTCATTACGAAAGAATACGAGCCAGATATTCCGAATTATCTGCGAGACAAAGGGTACGGGGTAACGAACTGGGTGGCGTACGGGCGTGAAGGAGAGCGACTCATGATGGAGATCTTAACTTCTCGTCGAAGTGAAAAGGCACTTTATGATACAGTGAAGTTATTAGACCCAAAAGCATTCATTATATCCCATGAACCGAAAGCGTTTTTTGGTGGTTTCTGGGTGAAAGGACTACGTAGGTAACATGGCACGTAAGAAAACATTTGAAGTCGAAGAACATGAAACGATTAGTGACTGTTTAGCGCGAATTGACGGTGAAGGGTATCGCCCCGTTCGTCGCATGGAGAAACCGATCTTTACCGAGGACAGTAACAAGAATGTCACGGTAAAAGAACAAAGAATCGTTTTTGAAGCAGTGTTGAAAGAATAACCTTCTCCAAGTGGAGAAGGTTATTCTCATTTTCAAATGTACTAAATCCGTAAAAAAAGTTAATTATGGATCAGATCGTTCGGAAAAGTTCAGTTAAAATGAGGTGTAACTTTTGGTATACTTGTCATACAACTAGATAAAGAGGTGGGAAGTCATGCAGAATGTCATGGCAAAATTAAGAAAACAACCGTTTATCGTACAAATGATCATTCTCGTCCCCGCATCGATCCTCGGCGCTGTATTGTTTATGACCGTCTATGAATGGTTAGTTGCCGCGCTGCAACCGTAGTAAAACAGAGATATACGCAAATGACTGTTTGAATATGCGAATGTTTACGAGTAATCGGTATACGATTGATGAGAAGTTGCCCTCAAATGAGGTTTCTGAATACAGGAATAGTTATGATTTCATGGTGATGATTAAGTAATCGCTATGATAAATGGAAAATTGCGTACGAGAACGAATTCATACATAGTCAATATCCGAACGATTTATTATTAAAAGGTATAAATATTCGACTTTACATTGACATTTAATCTTACACATACTACGATAGAAGAAGAGAAAGGCATTTCATTGATCCTTCAAAAGATACCTCATATAAATTCGAGAATATGGCTCGAAAGTTTCTACCTAGCTACCGTAAACAGCTGGACTATGAGGAGACGATTTTTTTGTTGTGCTTATGGATGTGACATAAGTTCAACACGTCTTCTCCCGGTGCTCGGATGAACATGACAGCGGGCTCTTTGATATGCCTATAGATAGGAGCGTACAGAAATGACTGTTGAAGTTGGCGTAATAATGGGAAGTACCTCAGATGAACCGACAATGATTCATGCTATTCAAGTGTTGGAAGAATTACAAATCCCATATGAGAAGCGAATTGTTTCGGCTCATCGAACGCCAGACTATATGTTTGACTATGCAGCAACAGCAAGAGAACGTGGCCTTAAAGTGATTATTGCTGGAGCAGGAGGAGCGGCTCATTTACCAGGGATGGTCGCTGCAAAAACAACATTACCTGTCATTGGAGTGCCTGTACAATCTAAAGCGTTAAGTGGATGGGACTCACTATTATCGATCGTACAAATGCCAAAAGGCGTACCAGTTGCAACGGTCGCAATTGGAACAGCAGGAGCAGAGAACGCAGGACTTTTGGCTGCGCAAATGCTGAGTGTATTTAGTGAAGAGCTTGCACACAAACTAGATGCAAGAAGAGAAGCTAAGAAAAACGAGGTGCTTTCACACCAGGAGGCGGACGTATGATTATTCCTGGCCAAACAATCGGGATTTTAGGTGGCGGACAACTCGGTCGCATGATGGCACTTGAAGCAAAAGCGATGGGCTTTAAAGTTGCTGTGTTAGAACCATCAGCCAACTCGCCAACAGCTCAAGTCGCAGACGTTGAAGTTATCGGTGCTTATCACGATCCTGAAGCTGTTCAGAAGTTAGCGGATCAGAGTGATGTCGTTACGTTTGAATTTGAGAATGTCGATGCAACAACAGCTACGATTCTTCAAGAAGCAGGTAAACTACCTCAAGGTACAGCGTTGCTAAAAACGACGCAACACCGCTTACGAGAAAAAGAAGCGTTAGAAAAAGCTGGCTTAACCGTCGCTCCTTACCGAGCTGTTTCTTCTATTGAAGAGTTACGTGCTGCAATTGATTTTCTCGGGACACCAGCTGTGTTAAAAACGTGTCGCGGTGGCTATGACGGAAAAGGACAATATGTCATTCAGTCAAAAGAAGAAAGTGCAAAGGCTTTTCATGAGCTTGATCGCGAAGGCGTTGAGCTTGTTCTCGAGGGCTTTGTTTCCTTTGAAAAAGAAATTAGTGTGATTGTGACAAGAAATGCTAAAGGAGAGCTTCAAACGTTCCCAGTCGCAGAAAACGTCCATGAAGCCAACATATTAAAGCGTACAATCGTGCCAGCACAAATTAGTGCAGAGGCAGAGGCGCATGCCATTCAAATGGCTGAAACGTTTGCAAAGAGCATTGACTTAAGAGGAACGCTTGCAGTCGAGATGTTCTACACATCAGATGGCGAGATCTATGTAAACGAACTAGCACCAAGGCCTCATAACTCGGGGCATTATACGATGAACAGTTGCAACGTTTCTCAATTTGGTCAGCATGTACGGGCGATTTGCGATTGGCCACTCGTTGAACCGAAGCTTCATCAACCAGTAATCATGGATAATATCCTCGGGGAACATGTTGAGAAGGCACTTGAAGCCATTCCGAAGTTCACAAATGCATTCCTCCATTTATATGGAAAGAGTGAAGTGAGAACTGGACGGAAAATGGGTCACGTTAATATCGTTGGAGCGACGATTGAAGAAGCAATAAATACATCAAAACAATTAAACATACGAACGCATGCAATGGAGGCAGCAAGATGATCGAACGTTATACAAGAGAAGAAATGGGAAGCATTTGGACAGAGCAAAATCGTTTTCAAGCGTGGTTAGAAGTTGAAATCGCAGCATGTGAAGCATGGGCAGAACTTGGTGACATACCAAAAGAAGATGTTGAAAAGATTCGCGAGCATGCATCATTTGATGTAAATCGCATCCATGAAATTGAGGCAAGTACACGACATGATGTTGTTGCCTTTACACGTGCGGTGTCAGAAACTCTTGGCGAAGAGCGCAAATGGGTACACTACGGTCTAACGTCAACGGACGTTGTTGACACAGCGTTGTCGTACTTATTAAAACAAGCGAATGATATTCTCCGTCGTGACCTTGAGCATTTTATTGACGTGTTAGGACGAAAAGCTAATGAACACCGTTATACGCTCATGATGGGACGGACACATGGTGTACATGCAGAGCCGACGACATTCGGTTTGAAACTTGCACTCTGGTATGCAGAAATGAAACGTAACTTAGAGCGTTTTGATCAAGCATCAGAAAGTGTTCGAGTAGGAAAAATGTCTGGTGCTGTAGGGACATTCGCGAATATTCCTCCTGAAATTGAAGCGCACGTATGTGAACGCCTTGGATTAGACGTTGCGCCGATTTCAACACAAACGTTACAACGTGATCGTCATGCGCACTATGTTTCAACTCTTGCGCTCATTGCGACGAGTATTGAGAAGATGGCAGTAGAAATCCGTAACCTCCAAAAAACTGAAACTCGTGAAGTTGAAGAGTTTTTCGCAAAAGGTCAAAAAGGATCTTCAGCAATGCCTCATAAGCGTAATCCGGTTGGATCAGAGAATATGACCGGCTTAGCACGTGTAATTAGAGGACATGTGACGACAGCATTTGAAAACATGCCACTTTGGCATGAGCGCGACATTTCCCACTCTTCAGCAGAGAGAATTATCTTGCCAGACAGCACAATTCTTTTGAATTACATGTTAAATCGCTTTACGAAAATCGTAGATGAACTAACGGTATATCCTGAGAACATGAAAGAGAACATGGAGAAAACGTTCGGTCTCATTTATTCTCAGCGTGTACTTTTAACCTTGATTGACAAGGGGATGGCTCGTGAAGAAGCGTACGACCTCGTACAACCAAAAGCGATGGAAGCTTGGGAAACGAAGGTACCATTCAGAACTCTCGTCGAAGCGGAACCGAAGATTACTGAAGTGTTAACACAAGCTGATTTAGATGAATGCTTTGATGAAAAGCATCATATGAAAAATGTTGATGTACTGTTTGAACGTGTCGGTCTTTAATACAAGATAAGTTCTGGAGGGAAACGGTATGACACTTCTATATGAAGGTAAAGCGAAACAATTATTCACAACGGAGAATGAGAATGAACTCCGTTTGCAATATAAAAATGATGCAACGGCATTCAATGGGGTAAAACATGACATCGTTGAAGGGAAAGGCAGGCTGAACAACGAAATATCAGCACTCTTCTTCCCGTTGCTCGAAGAGGCTGGAATTCCAACTCATTTCATCAAACGTCTAAGTGAAACAGAGCAACTTGTGACACCGACGACCATTATCCCGTTAGAAGTAGTAGTCAGAAATATTGCAGCAGGAAGCCTCGCCAAGCGACTCGGCTGGGAAGAGGGGATCGAATTACAACGATCCATTGTTGAGTTTTACTACAAAGATGATGCTCTTGGTGACCCGCTTGTCACTGAGGAGCACATCGCCCTCCTTGAAGCTGCAACTGTCGAACAATTGGAAGAAATGAAGCGTTTAGCTCTCTTAACGAATAAAACGCTCCTTTCAATCTGTGAATCTGCGAATTTGTTGCTCGTTGATTTTAAATTGGAGTTTGGGATGACAAAAGATTGCGAATTAATTCTTGCAGATGAGGTCTCTCCAGACACGTGTCGCTTTTGGGATCGAGACACATTGCAAAAATTGGATAAAGATTTGTATCGCTTTGAACTTGGTTCACTTACAGCAGGGTACGAGACAATATTAGAGCGCATTGGAGGCGTTGTTCATGGTTAACGTGCACGTATACATCACACTTAAAGAAGGCGTATTGGATCCTCAAGGGAAAGCAGTTGAACATTCGTTAACGGCACTTGGGTATGAAGGTGTAGAAGAAGTTAACGTTGGGAAATGGATTCAACTTAAAGTAGAAGATGGAGAAGGATTAGATGCACGAATTACAGCGATGTGTGAACAACTTTTAGCCAATCCAGTCATTGAGAACTACAGTTACAAAGTGGAGCGGGAGGCAACGGTATGAGAGCCGCAGTCATCGTTTTTCCGGGTTCGAACTGCGACACTGACATGTTTCATGCAGTAAAGGATTTCACGGAAGCAGAAGTGGTAGAATTTGTTCCACATACTGCAAATAGTGTAGCAGCCTATGACGCGATTTTTATTCCTGGTGGGTTTTCTTACGGTGATTACCTTCGTACAGGAGCCATTGCACGATTTGCGCCCGTTATGAAAAGCGTGAGTGAGGAAGCGGCAAAGGGCAAGACGATCGTAGGTGTGTGTAATGGTTTTCAGATTCTTCAAGAAGCCGGCTTACTACCAGGGGCAATGAAGCGAAACAAAGATTTAAAGTTCATTTGCCGAACGGTTGATCTGAAAGTTGAGAACAGTAAGACGCGTTTTACTTCAAGTTATGACAAAGGTGACGTTCTTCGCATTCCTGTTGCCCACGGTGAAGGAAACTTTGAATGTGATGACAAGACGTACGATCAATTGCAACAAAAGGGGCAAATTGTATTCACATACGTAGATGATGTGAATGGTTCAAAAGGTCAAATTGCAGGCGTTCAGAACGAAGCAGGTAACGTTCTTGGCATGATGCCACACCCTGAGCGAGCGATGGAAGCTTGGCTTGGTAGTGAAGATGGACGGAAATTGTTTACGAGTGTTTATCGCAATTGGAGGGAATCGAATGTTGTTACAAACTGAACCATCATCAGCAACGATTAAAGAAGAGAAAATCTATCAAGAGATGGGCGTTAAAGATCATGAGTATGAGAGAATCGTTGAGTTAATTGGACGCGAGCCAAACTATACAGAGATTGGCATGTTCAGCGTACTCTGGTCAGAGCATTGTAGCTACAAACATTCCAAACCATTACTTCGCCAATTTCCTGTCGACGGTCCTCACGTATTACAAGGACCGGGAGAAGGCGCAGGTGTCGTTGACATTGGAGATGAGCAAGCAGTCGTCTTCAAAGTTGAAAGTCATAACCACCCGTCAGCAGTAGAGCCATATCAGGGGGCAGCTACTGGTGTAGGCGGGATTTTGCGTGATGTATTTTCAATGGGCGCGCGTCCCATTGCGCTACTTAACTCGCTACGTTTCGGTCCACTAGACACACCTCGTGTACGTTATTTGTTTGAAGAAGTTGTCGCTGGGATTGCGGGTTACGGCAACTGTGTAGGCGTACCTACTGTTGGTGGTGAAGTCCAATTTGACCGCTCTTATGACGGGAATCCTCTCGTGAATGCGATGTGTGTTGGACTCATTGACCACAAAAATTTACAAAAAGGTGTAGCCGCAGGTGTTGGGAACACGGTCATGTACGTAGGTGCAAGCACTGGACGTGACGGTATTCACGGTGCTACTTTCGCTTCAGAAGAACTTAATGAAGAATCACAAGCGAAACGACCGTCTGTTCAAGTTGGAGATCCGTTTACAGAAAAGCGTGTCTTAGAAGCTTGCTTGGAGCTCGTTCAATTAGAATCTCTTGTTGGAATTCAAGATATGGGTGCAGCAGGTCTTACGAGTTCATCAGCAGAGATGGCGAGTAAAGCCGGTTCTGGTATTAACATGAACCTAAATCACGTACCACAACGAGAGAAGAACATGACACCATACGAAATGATGTTGTCTGAATCCCAAGAGCGTATGCTCCTTGTCGTCAAGAAGGGACACGAGTCAGAAATCGAAGCGATTTGTGAAAAGTGGGACCTTGATTATGCTTCAATCGGTGAGGTTACGGATGACCGCAATTTAACGCTTTATTTTGACGGTGAAGTTGTTGCGGATGTTCCGGTCACAGCACTCACTGACGATGCTCCAGTCTATGAAGTAACTTCAACGGAACCACAGTCTTTTAAAGAGAATCAAGCAAAGCAGTGGCAACCAGAAACGATTACTGACTACAACGAGACACTTCGTGAATTGTTAAGACGACCTACAATTGCATCCAAAGAATGGGTATACGATCAATACGATCATATGGTTCAAACGAATACCGTTGTTGTTCCAGGTTCGGACGCTGCTGTTCTACGCATTCGTGGTACGAAAAAAGCACTTGCCATGACGATGGATGGTAACAGTCGTTACATTAAGCTAGACCCTGAAAATGGTGGGAAGCTTGCTGTAGCGGAAGCGGCAAGAAACATCGTCTGTTCAGGTGCAAAGCCACTCGCACTGACTGATTGCTTAAATTACGGGAGTCCAGAGCAACCGAACATTTACTGGCAAATGAAAGAGTCGACAAAAGGCATGAGTGAGGCTTGTCGCACCCTCTCTACCCCAGTCATTAGTGGAAACGTTTCGTTGTACAACGAAACATCTGGGGAAGCCATTTACCCAACGCCAATTATCGGTATGGTCGGTTTAGTTGAAGACACAGACCACATTACGACGCAACAAGCAAAAGCTGCTGGTGACGTGGTGTATGTTCTTGGTGAAGGTTCTGAACACTTCGGTGGAAGTGAACTTCAGCTTATGCAAGACGACGACTTGTCTGGCATTGTACCGAAGATTGATCTAGCGCTTGAAGGCAAGCGTCAAGAACAAGTGTTAACTGCGATTCAAGCAGGCGTCGTTCAATCTGCTCACGATTTAGCAGAAGGTGGATTGGCTGTTGCACTTGCAGAGAAAGTAATGGGAACAGAACTCGGTTTGAAAGTGACACTGTCAAAAGACGTGGAAACGCTGTTCTCAGAAGCACCTTCTCGCTATGTGTTTACAGTAAAAGCAACAGACGCTAAGCAATTTGAAGCGTTGATCCCAGAAGCTGTCGCTGTTGGTACGGTTACAGCTGACCAACACGTCACGATTGAAGATGAAAACGGGCAGCCATTTGTAAACGAGTCTACAGAAGAACTAACTCGCATTTGGAAGGGAGCCATCCCATGTTTGCTGAAATCAAAGGCTTAAATGAAGAGTGTGGATTGTTCGCGATTTGGGGACATAATGAAGCCGCTCAACTGGCTTACTATGGTCTTCACAGTCTGCAACATCGTGGTCAAGAAGGTGCAGGCATTGTTACGAGTGATAAAGAACAACTGTATGCACATAAAGGAGTCGGACTACTCACAGAGGCGTTTGGACCTGGCGATATAGAAGGATTAAAAGGCAATCATGCGATCGGTCACGTTCGGTATGCAACAGCAGGTGGAGGCGGAATTGAAAACGTTCAGCCGCTCCACTTTCGCTCCGAAGACGGTGGCATGGCCATCGCTCATAATGGTAACCTCGTAAACTATCAAATTTTAAAAGGTGACCTTGAGCGTAAAGGCAGTATCTTTCAGACGACAACGGATACTGAAGTGTTGGCGCATCTTCTTAAGCGTCAAAGTTCTACGAAACTCCGTAAACAGCTGCACGCAGCACTACCGCAATTGATCGGTGCCTATGCATTTGCTGTAATGACTGAAACAGAGCTTATTGTCGCTCAAGATCCACACGGCTTACGCCCGCTTTCACTCGGTCGCCTCGGTGACGCGTACGTCGTTGCTTCTGAAACGTGTGCGTTTGATATTATCGGTGCGACGTATGAACGAGAAGTCGCTCCAGGTGAAATGATTATTTTCGATGAAAGTGGCATGCACTCGTCACGCTTCTCAGAAGCAGAAGACCGAGCGTTATGTAGCATGGAGTACGTATACTTTGCTCGTCCTGATTCGAACTTAGACGAAATCAACGTCCACACAGCAAGAAAGCAGCTCGGAAAGCAATTGGCAGTAGAAGCGCCAATTGAAGCAGATGTCGTTACAGGTGTTCCGGATTCTTCAATCTCAGCCGCAATTGGCTACGCTGAAAAAACTGGGATTCCGTATGAGCTCGGCTTAATTAAAAACCGTTATGTTGGTCGTACGTTTATTCAACCGTCTCAAGAGCTTCGTGAGCAAGGCGTGAAAATGAAGTTATCTGCCGTGCGCGGGGTCGTTGAAGGAAAACGGGTCGTGATGGTCGATGATTCAATCGTTCGCGGTACGACGAGTAAACGAATTGTTCGCCTTCTAAAAGAGGCAGGAGCTACGGAAGTACATGTACGTATTAGCGCTCCACCAATTATTCGCCCTTGTTTTTACGGTATTGATACGTCTAGTCGTGGTGAACTTGTTGCGGCGAACTTAAGCATTGAAGAAATGCGCGAAATGATGGGGGCAGACTCATTAAGCTTCTTATCCGTAGAAGGATTAAAGTCTGGCATCGGCCGTGACGAGTCACAACCAAACTGTGGTCAATGTTTAGCTTGTTTTACCGATCAATATCCGACTGCCATTTTCAACACGAAAAAAGAACTTGTCACCGTAGGCATGGATTAGGGGGAATTGCGTTGAGCGAGGCATATAAGCAAGCCGGTGTTGATGTAGAGGCCGGTTACGAAGCTGTGAAACGAATGAAAAAGCATATTACACGCACAGAGCGACAAGGGATTATGGGGGCGTTTGGCGGTTTTGGTGGCATGTTTGATCTCTCGCAATTAGCGATGAATGAACCCGTTCTCGTGTCAGGTACAGATGGTGTCGGAACGAAACTTATGCTTGCGTTTCAAGCGGATCGTCACGATACAATTGGAATTGATGCGGTTGCAATGTGTGTAAATGACATTCTAGCTCAAGGGGCCGAACCGTTGTATTTCCTAGATTACATTGCAACAGGTAAAGCGGATCCTGACCGCATTGAGCAAATTGTAAAAGGAATTAGTGACGGCTGTGTAGAAGCAGGAAGTGCACTCATCGGTGGGGAAACCGCTGAAATGCCAGGGATGTATGCAGAAGATGAATATGATCTTGCTGGGTTTGCTGTTGGTGCTGTTGAAAAGGCGAAAATCGTCACGAATGAGAATGTTCAAGAAGGAGATCTTCTCATTGCGATCCCGTCTTTGGGTGTTCATAGTAACGGATTTTCTCTCGTACGAAAACTCGTAGATGACGGTGAGCTCAATTACCATGAGATCTACGAACCATTTAAGCGTTCGCTCATTGAAGAGCTACTCACACCTACTCGTATTTATGTCAAAGATGTTTTGCCACTCTTAAAGGACACCGATGCTGTAAAAGGAATGGCTCACATCACTGGTGGAGGTTTGTATGAGAACATTCCACGTATGTTGCCGGATAGTCTTGGTGCAACGGTAGATCCATCAACGTGGCATCGACTTCCAATCTTTGCGTTCTTGCAACAACTTGGACAGTTGTCAGATCGTGATATGTATGGAACGTTTAATATGGGCATCGGTTTTGTGCTTGCAGTGCGACCTGTAGATGAAGCAACAGTGCTTGAGCGCATCGACGGATCCGTGACAATTGGAAAAGTAACAACCAACAAAGGTCTTACGGTTAAGGGAGTGACGTCGTGAGGTTCGCCATATTTGCATCGGGTTCTGGAAGCAATGCAGCACGCATTCTTCAAGCGGTACAAAGCGGTGACTTAGAAGGTGTACCACAATTTGTTTTTAGTGATCGTAAAGATGCCGGTGTTCTTTTTAAAGTAGAGCAATACAACGTTACGGCGTATCAATTTTCTCCAAAAGAGTATGAATCCAAGGAAGAGTATGAAGAAGCTTTACTTAAGCTTCTAAAAGAACATCGTGTGGAATGGGTTGTACTTGCAGGGTATATGAGGTTGATTGGCGATGTGCTACTTCGTCATTATGAAGGAAGAATGGTCAATATTCATCCATCATTGCTGCCAAGTTATCCTGGACTTGATGCAATCGGTCAAGCGATTGATGACGGAGCAACGAAAAGTGGAGTAACCATTCACTATGTTGATCGTGGAATGGACACAGGACCAATTATTGCACAACAATCACTTTCCATTGAACGAGGAGAAACGAAGGAACAACTCACAACGCGCATTCAGCAACTCGAACATCAACTGTATCCAAAAACGCTACAAAGGGTTTTTAAGGAAGGGGAAGCATACCAATGAAACGCGCAATCATTTCCGTAAGTGATAAAACAGGAGTCGCTTCATTTGCTAAGCAACTCATTGAACTAGGTTTTGAGATTATCTCAACAGGGGGTACGAAGAAGGCGTTGCAAGATGCTGGAATCGACGTAATTGGCATTTCAAACGTCACAGATTTCCCTGAAATTCTTGAAGGTCGTGTGAAGACATTGCACCCAGCCATTCACGGTGGACTTCTTGCAAAACAAAGTGATCAGAACCATATGAAAGCTCTTGAAGAACAAGGAATCTCTCCAATTCACCTCGTTGTCGTTAATTTGTATCCATTTAAAGAAACAATAAAAAAGAATGGTACAACATTTGAAGATGCAATTGAAAACATTGATATTGGTGGTCCTGCGATGTTACGCGCATCAGCCAAAAACCATGAAAGTGTTACGGTTGTAACGGACCCAACTGATTACGACGTTGTTCTTGAAGAGCTTTCAAAAGGAGAAGTGAGTGGCACGACGCGACGTCGCCTCGCAGCGAAAGTGTTCCGTCATACCGCAAGCTATGATGCGTTGATTGCTGAATACTTAACGAAAGAAAGTAATGAGAAATACCCGGAAAGCTTAACGCTTACATATGAACGTAAACAAACGCTTCGCTACGGGGAAAACCCTCATCAAGAAGCAGCGTTCTATGAGACGGCACTTCCAGCTAGTCCATCTCTTGCAAATGCGGAACAACTTCATGGGAAAGAACTTTCGTACAACAATATTAATGACGCAGATGCAGCACTTGCACTCGTATCCGAGTTCAAAGATACGGTTGCAGCAGTTGCTGTGAAGCATACGAACCCTTGTGGTGTAGGAATCGCTGACACGCTTGAAGGCGCATTTGATGAAGCGTATGAAGCAGATCCTGTATCGATTTTCGGAGGAATTGTCGCTGTAAATGAAACGATCGATAAAGCGACCGCTACAAAGTTGGCAGACATATTCTTAGAAGTGATTATTGCTCCAGACTATAGCGAAGATGCTCTCGCAATTTTAAAGAAGAAAAAGAATATCCGTCTCTTAAAAGTGAACAACACGACGAAGAAAAACGACGTTCAAACGATTACATCAGTTCAAGGCGGCTTACTCGTTCAAGACGAAGACCGTTCTGGCTTAGATGAGGCAACGGTAGAAGTTGTAACAGAACGTAAGCCAACTGAAGATGAGTGGAAAAGCTTGAAACTCTCTTGGAGCGTTGTAAAACATGTGAAATCAAACGCCATTGTACTCGTGAATGGAAACCGTACTGTTGGCGTTGGCGCAGGACAAATGAACCGTGTTGGCGCTTGTGAAATCGCTGTTAAGCAAGCAGGAGAATTAGCAAAAGGCAGTGCACTCGCATCAGACGCATTTTTCCCGATGAAAGATACGGTTGAAAAAGCAGCTGAAGCAGGTATAAAAGTTATCATTCAACCTGGCGGTTCCATTCGTGATGAAGAGTCGATTCAAGCTGCTAATGAAGCAGGTATTGCAATGGTTTTCACTGGTATGCGCCACTTTAGACACGCCTAGGAGGAATGATGATGAACGTTTTAGTTGTAGGTAACGGTGGTCGCGAGCATGTGCTTGCTTGGAAGCTTGCACAAAGTAAGCGCGTAGAAACGGTCTACGTTGCACCAGGGAATCCTGGTATGGAAGACGTTGCAACGAGTTTAGACGTGGATATTGCAAATCACGATGAGCTAATCCAAAACGCAAAAGAACTCAACGTAGAACTTACCGTGATTGGTCCGGAAGCGCCGCTTGCTGCAGGGGTTGTTGATGCGTTCACGGAAGCTGGATTAGCCGTGTTTGGACCAAGTAAAAAAGCAGCACAAATCGAGGGTAGCAAAGCGTTTGCCAAAGATTTGATGAAACAGTACAACATCCCTACTGCAGACTACGAAGTGTTTACTGACTTTGAAGAAGCACTTCACTATACAAAAACACAAGGCGCACCAATTGTCGTAAAGGCAGACGGTCTTGCTGCGGGTAAAGGTGTAACGGTTGCCATGACTCTAGACGAAGCGGAGTTAGCTCTTCGCGACATTTTACTTGATGATGCATTTGGCACGGGCGCGAAAGTCGTGTTAGAAGAGTATCTTGAAGGTGAGGAACTGTCGATCTTAGCACTTGTTAATGGTGACACTGTCGTTCCACTTGCAGAGTCCCAAGACCATAAGCGAGCGTTTGATGCTGATCAAGGCCCTAACACAGGTGGAATGGGAGCTTATTCGCCGGTACCACACATTGATCGTAGTGACATTTCTAAAGCGATCGAGACGATCGTAAAGCCAACTGCACAAGCGATGATTAAAGAAGGGACACCATTTACTGGCGTCTTGTATGCAGGATTGATGATGACCGCAGAAGGCCCAAAAACAATTGAGTTTAATGCTCGATTTGGAGACCCAGAAGCGCAAGTCGTTCTTTCTCGTATGGAAAGCGACCTTGTTGATATTATTCAAGCTGTATTAAATGACGAAGAGCCAGCGGTCCATTGGTCAGAAGAAGCCGTTGTTGGTGTTGTACTCGCAGCAGACGGTTACCCGAGTAGCTATACGAAAGGATTACCCGTGCCAAAGCGACCGAGCGGAGAGGTGTTCTACGCAGGAGTTGAGAGAGGTTCCAAGGGGCTTACAAGTAGCGGGGGTCGTGTGTATATTGCCATTGGCAAAGGTTCATCATTGAAAGAAGCACAAGCAAAAGCCTATGAAAATGTAGACTCGTTAGATACAACAGGTTATCATTACCGAACCGATATTGCGTACCGAGCGCTATAATGATCGTGAAGAAACCACCCTTTTGAGGGTGGTTTTTTATGTTTGTAAGGCACGCTTTTGTATCCGAAGACTAAGTCTTAAATCACATCGCGACAAGAATTTTTGGCTAGTAACGACGCGAGATCAACCGTTTACACGTGAACAGGTTGATCGTTCGATAGGTTTAAATTTATGGACAGCGGGAACACCCTCTGTACAATCAAAGGGAGTGAAGCAATCATGTTTAAACACGAAAACAAGTTGTTTATTAACGGTGAATGGATTGACTCAACAAATGATGAAACAATTAACGTAATTAACCCTGCGACTGAAGAAGTGATCGGTACAATTTCAGCGAGTACTAGCGAAGATTTAGATAAAGCTGTTCAAGCAGCGCGGGATGCTTTACCCGCATTTTCTAGAACGATTAAGAAAGAACGTATTGATTTATTAAATCGAATTGCAGATGAATATGAGAAGCGCAAAGATGAGTTTATTGATGTGATGACACTAGAACTTGGTGCGCCACGGACAATCTCTGAAAACGTTCATTATGAAATGGGACTCGCTCATTTTCGAACGGTCGCAAAAGCATTAGAAGACTATTCGTTTGAAGAAGAGCGTGGAGGTCATACGGTCGTTAAGGAATCAGTCGGTGTTAGCGGGTTGATTACACCGTGGAATTTCCCGACGAATCAGACGTCAACGAAGATTGCTGGGGCAATTGCAGCGGGAAGTACGATTGTCTTAAAGCCATCAGAAGAGACTCCGTATGCAGCGATTATGCTTGCAGAAATTATTGAAAAGGCAGGAGCACCAAAAGGTGTCTTTAACCTCGTAAATGGAACAGGAGATACGATCGGTGATGGCATTAGTTCTCACCCAGACATCGATTTCGTGTCGTTTACCGGTTCTGGAGCAGTAGGAACGAAAGTAATGGAAAATGCATCACAAACGATTAAGAATGTCGCACTTGAACTTGGCGGAAAGTCTCCACTCTTCGTTTTGAAAGATGCCGACCTTCAAAAAGCTGCAAAGTCCGCCGCTCAACACATGATGCTCAATAGTGGACAAGTTTGTTCAGCTGGAACGCGAATTCTAGTTCCAAAAGAAATGCAATCAGACTTTGAAACGGCGTTAGTCCAAGCGTTAGACAAGTTTAAGATGGGTGATCCACAAGATACAGCCAACTTTACTGGACCTCTCATTTCAAAGAAACAATACGATACGGTTCAGTCTTATATCAAAAAGGGACAAGAAGAAGGTGCTCGCCTCGTAGAAGGTGGGGAAGGAAAGCCTGATGGTCTAGAAACAGGCTATTATGTAAAACCGACGATTTTCTCAGATGTATCGAATGATATGGTTATCGCTCGAGAAGAGATCTTCGGTCCTGTAACGGCGATTATTACGTATGACGACATTGAAGAAGGTCTTCGAATTGCTAACGATACTCCGTATGGCTTAGCAGGATATGTTATTGGTGAAGATGAGAAATCCTTGAAATATGTCGCAAGCAACATTCGCGCCGGTCAAATTACAGTAAATGATGCCAAAACGGATCATCTAGCGCCATTTGGTGGTTTCAAACAATCTGGAATTGGTCGTGAGTGGGGCGACTTTGGTATTGAAGAGTATCTAGAAGAAAAAGCAATTATGGGAGTGTAAACGAACAACCGAAGGTCATCCCTTCGGTTGTTTCTAAGCGAGGTGGAAAAGTGAAGCGGCACGTCGTTTTCTATGATGCTACGTGTACACTATGCCAAGGGCTAAAACGAACGATGAAGAAGTTGGATTGCAATCAAAACGTCGATTGGTACCCTGTTCAAGAAGTTAGTAATAAGACGAAAAGACTGGCAGCGCAATTTAAGGATATGGAAAAAGAAATTTACTTGTTAAGTAATGCGAAGACTGTGTATATCGGGTATAATGCCATTCGAAAGCTTTTGATTACAATACCGATTACAAGGCCAATTGGAATCGTTCTATATGTACCTGGTGCGCGTCTTATAGGGCAACCGGTTTACCGATTTGTTTCAAACAGGCGCCATCGTTGGTTCAAAACACTGCCTTACAAATAAGCATAATAAAAAGTGCCCCGAAAGGGACACCTAATTATTGAACGTCTAGCCATTCGTCAACCGTTTCACGATTGTCGTCGATCCATTTTTGAGCAGCTTCTTCTTCTCCCATACCCTCTTCAGAGATGTAGAGCATGACTGCGTTCATATCATCTGTTGTCCAATAGAAGTTATCAAGAATTTGGAAAGCGACTGGGTCGTCTTCTTCTAAGCCTTCGCGTACGATTGTACGAATTTCACCGTCTTCTTGGAAAATTCCTTTTGGATCTTCAAGAAACTTTAAATCGTGCGTATTAAATTTCCAGTGTGGTTGCCAAGCAGTGACAACAATCGGTTCTTCATTTGCAATATGTGTTGCTAGTTCTTGAGTCATTGCAGCGTCGAAGCTTGTCTGTACGGTTACATCATCAATGCCGTATTCTTCTAGAGCTTCTTCAGTTGTTGATACGACCCCAGCACCTGCATCAATACCTGTAATTTGACTTACGACAGAACCATCAAGTTCTTCAATTGAATCGATGTCCATGTACGTTGGTACAGCAAGACCCGTTTGAGCGTTTTCAAGATTCGGTCCAAGATCAACGACTTCATCGCCAAACTGTTCGTAGTCGTATTTCATATCATCTGGTAACCAACCTGCGACGTGAGCGTCTGCGTCACCAGAAGCAACACTTGCCCACATGACTCCTTGCTCGACCGTCGTAATGGTCGTGTCGTAACCCGCTTCTTCTAGGACGAGTTTCATTACGTTATTTGATGCAACTTCAGAATCCCACGTTACGTATACGAGTTCAAGCTCGCCACCTTCTGTAGCCGATTCTGTTGTTTCTTCTTCCTCGGTTGCGCCGGCATCATCATTTGCGGCATCTTCATCTCCATTCCCGCAAGCTGCGAGCATGACTGCGCTGATCCCTAATAAAGAATGCTTCCAATACTTCATAAACACTCTCCTTCAAAGAATTTCGTTTGTTTAATATTATTTAAACGTTGCTTATAGGTTATCATAAATATGAGTGAAGTCAAACAATAAGGTGTTTGTCACAAAAAGTAAACTTGCAAAGACGAAACCTCAAAGCTATACTAGTTTTGAAAATGTTTTATATGTTTTAAACAAAAGGGGTGCTAGCGATGTCTGATCATTCAGCAGCTCAAGAAGAACTAGAACAAATTCATGCTCTTATTAAAAACGGTATTGCCGATACAATGGATATTTACGGAGTGAATCGCTCTGTAGGCCAACTTTATGCAACGCTGTATCTAAGTGATGAACCGATGACACTCGATCAATTAAGAGACGAACTTGGCATGAGTAAAGGTAGCATGAGCCTAGGTGTAAGAAAACTTCTTGAAGAAAAGATTATTCATAGAGTCTATCGAAAAGGCGAACGTAAAGACCTGTATCAAGCAGAACAAGATTTTTTCCAGTTTTTTATTTCTTTCTTTACTCGTCGTTGGGAAAGGGAAAAGAACGTGAACTTGTATGCTGTTAAGCAGGCACAGCCACGTTATCAAGCATTAATGGAAGACCCAGACACACCAGAAGATGTCCGTGCAGAAGCAGAACGACATTTCAATAAGATTAATGATTCACTACAATACTACCGTTTTCTTGATATTCTCGTTGAAGAATTTGAAGAAGGCGACTTGGCTCAAAAGCTTCTTGAACGTCATAACAAAAGACAAGCATCTGAATCGTAACGCATAAAGAGCGAGTACCTATAGAGGGACTCGTTCTTTTTATATTGTGCTTAGGCTAGGAATGCCCTCAGACTGCCAATCTTATAAATTATAATCATTTCCTTTGACAGTTATTTTGAACGGTGGTAAATTATTATACATAGAACGTTTAATATATATTAAATGAATTGAAGGAGAGTGAGTTCCTTGGAATTAAAAATGTACATTAATGGCGAATGGACCGAATCGGTGCATGGCGCAACGAGGGACATTATTAATCCGTTTAATCAAGAAGTGATTGCAACGGCTACAGAAGGAACACGTGAAGATACAGAGAAAGCAATTCGTGCTGCTCGAGTAGCATTTGATAAAGGAAGTTGGAGTACGACACCAGCGAGTGATCGTGGCAAGATTGTCGGTCACATCGGTCGTCTAATTAGAGAGAATGCGTTGGAACTAGCGCGACTAGAGACGCTTGATACAGGAAAGACGCTTGAAGAGAGTAAGGGAGATATGGAAGACATTGCGAATGTCTTTGAATTCTTTAGTGGACTGGCCGACAAAGATGGCGGCGAAGTCATTGAAAGTCCAATTCCTGACTCGACGAGCAAGGTTGTACGCGAACCTATTGGTGTATGTGGTCAAATTACACCATGGAATTATCCATTGCTCCAAGCAGCGTGGAAGCTTGCTCCAGCATTAGCAGCAGGAAATACACTCGTCATGAAGCCGAGTGAAATTACTCCGCTAACAACGGTTCGTGTCTTTGAACTGTTTGAAGAAGCAGGAGTACCAAAAGGTGTTGCTAACCTCGTTCTTGGAACAGGTCAAGAAGTAGGAGCGCCACTATCAGAAAGTCATGATGTTGACCTAGTGTCCTTTACAGGCGGAATTGAAACAGGAAAAACGATTATGAAATCAGCAAGTGACAACGTAAAGAAAATCGCGTTGGAGCTCGGTGGTAAGAACCCGAACATCGTATTTGCAGATGCAGACTTTGACACAGCGGTTGATCAAGCATTGAACGCTGCCTTTTTCCACGGTGGCCAAGTTTGTTCAGCAGGATCACGCTTACTAATAGAAGAATCATTGCATGACCAATTTGTTGAAGAACTAATTAAGCGTGCGAGTAACATTACGCTTGGAAATGGCTTTGATGAGGCAACAGAGTCAGGACCACTAATTTCAAAAGAACACCGTGAAAAAGTGGAAGCCTACATTGAAGTAGGTGTAAACGAAGGTGCAACGCTTGCACTTGGTGGAAAGCGTCCAGAAGGTGAAGCGTTTCAGAATGGATTCTTCTTTGAGCCGACAATTTTCACAAACTGTACGTCTGAAATGAGAATCGTTCAAGAAGAAATCTTCGGTCCTGTCATTACAGTCGAGACGTTTACAACGACTGAAGAAGCAATAGAAAAAGCAAATGACACGATTTACGGTCTTGCAGGTGCGGTCTTTACAAACGACATTGATCGCGGTGAAGAAGTAGCTGAGCGCCTTCGAATGGGGACGGTCTGGATTAACGATTTCCACCCCTACTTTGCACAAGCCCCTTGGGGTGGTTACAAGCAATCAGGATTTGGTCGTGAATTAGGAAAGGTTGGACTCGAAGAATATACCGAAGTCAAACACATTTTTAGAAATAAAAAACCGGCAGCCGTTAACTGGTTCCAGTCATAATAAAGGAGAGATTATTGATGAGTATGCACATGAAAGTAGAAGCGATGTTAGGGTATCACACGTTTGAAGTACCAACAGCAATTAAGCACGGAATCGACTCGATTCAATATTTAGGAGAAGAAGTAAAGAATTTAGGTTCTACAAAAGTAATGCTCGTTACTGACCCTGGTATTTACAATGCTGGCGTAACTAAGCCGGTTGAAGAAAGCTTGAAAAGCGCAGGCGTTGAAGTAGCAGTCTTTAACAAAGTTGAGCCAAACCCTCCAACAAGATTGATTGCTGAAGGATCGAAGTTTTATGAAGAAAACGGTTGTAACGGTTTAGTCGCAGTCGGCGGTGGTTCTTCGATGGATACGGCTAAAGCAGTTGGTGTTGAGGTAACACACGAAGGATCAGTCCTTGATTATGAAGCAGCTGAAGGAAAGAAACCTTTGGAAAACCGCGTTCCACCACTTGCAACGATTCCTACAACAGCAGGTACAGGTTCAGAAGTTACGCAGTGGGCAGTAATTACGGATGAAAAGCGCGAGTACAAGTTCAATACTGGTGGTCCTTTAATTGCTGCGCACGTCACGATTATTGACCCGAAACTTCACGTTTCTATGCCTCCACACGTAACGGCAATGACAGGGATTGATGCGATCGCTCACGCAGTAGAATGTTACACAATGAAGTATGCTCAACCAGTTACAGATGCCGTAGCACTTCTTGCGATTGAATATGCGGCAACGTATATCCGTCGCGCGTTCTCTGATGGTGAAGACCTTGAAGCTCGTTACGGAATGGCACAAGCAGCGATGCTTGCTGGACTTTCTTATGGTAGTGAATCAGCCGGTGCAGCACACGCTATGAGTCAATCACTTGGTGGAATCGTTCCAGTTGCACACGGTCAATGTGTGGCTGCAATGATGGGACCTGTGATGGAGTATAACTGGAAAGGTGCACCTGGACGTTTTGCTCGTATTGCACAAGCGTTTGGTATTAACACAGCGGACATGACGACAGAAGAAGCTGCCAAAGCTGCTGTAAACTACATGTACGAACTCGTTGAGGAGCTTGAAGTACCGACACTTGAAGAACAAGGTGTTGACCCGAGCCAAGTTGAGCGTTGGGCAAAAGCTGCTATGGATGACCCACAAACTGTAGGAAATCCAAGAGACTTGACGATCCCAGCGTATGAGTGGATTTACAACCGTTGCTTCGACCGCGTAGAAAAAACGGTATAAATTATATTTGAACCAGACACATGTGAGTGTCTGGTTTTCTTGGTTTAAAGAAGACAATTTCGCGCGTGGAATTGTAAAATGGCATAAGGCCTAATAATAATCTCATTTTTTTACAATAAAAAGAATTTCTTCCTGAATGTTTAAGAATATACAACGAGGGAACTAGTCCTTTGTATTACTTAACATCACAGGAGGATTTACATCATGAAAAAATTTGGAATGGCAGCACTAACAGCAGTATTTGCAACAGGACTTGTAGCATGTGGAGATACAACAGATGATGAAGGACAAGATACAGTAGAAGTACCTGCAGAAGATGAAATGGATGACGATCTAGATACAGATGAAGATGATACAGACATGGATGATGATACAACGGAAGACACAGATTCACAAGAAGCAGCTGCTGAAGACTGGTTTGAAGAGCTTAACTTTGAGCAATTCCAATTAGACGCTGAGTACGGTGAACAAACATTTATGGTTGATTATGACTACAATGATGGTGAGCCACAAGCAGTCATCGAAGACAACCGTGATGATGAAGCGGGAGAGATTCAAGGCGAAGACGCACTTGATGAACTCGCAACAATTCTTCCAGAGATGAACATTGATGATCAAGCAACAGAAGAAGAATTAATTGAAGAAGCGATTATGGCTTTCGAACTTGACGAAGATTATGATGAGATCGAAGTTGAAGTTGAATTCTTTAACGACGCTGACATCGATGCAGATGACGAAGACGAAGATGAAGACGAGAATAACCTATAAGTAAGCGCATAGTATTTACCGTCTGTTCCTAATGGAACGGGCGGTTTTTTATGTGAGAAAAACTTTTTTGCAAACTAAACGAACAAAATGCCGATGCTAAACGTAGTAGTTATGAACAGCTCGAGAGGAGAGGTGAAAATGAATGATCTGAAAAAGGCGAAGAAGGGCGATGAAGCAGCTCTTGCGCGCGTGCTCCTTCACGAATACGACTTCGTTTTTCATTATTTACTCAAGCTCACCCTCCATCCGTCGATGGCGGAAGACTTGACGCAAGATACAATGGTCAAAGCTATCGAGCGATTCACTCAATATAATGCCAAAAAGGCAAAACTATCTACATGGCTCATTCAAATTGGAACAAACCTTTGGCGTGATGAACTACGTAAAGAAAAAAGAAAACAACACTATCAAAGTCTTCAGCAGTTGGAATGGGAAATGCGTCATGAGCCTACAACCGATTGGATTGCCGTCACGACCGAACTAGAGAAACTAAAACCCGAAGAACGTATTCCCGTTATTTTAAAGCATTATTATGGTTATGGATACGATGAGATTGCATCGATCACAAGTACACCGTCAGGAACAATTAAATCAAGACTTCACAGTGGGATGAATCGATTAAGAAAGGAGCTCACACATGAATGAACAGCGATTTAAACTTGACTTAAAGAAATTAGATCAACTCGAACCTAAGAACAAGCCATCACAAATTGAAATGATGCTTACGATTCAAGCGACGAGAAAAAGGCAACGGAACGAACTAATCTTCTTTTTCGTTGTTGCATTCATCGTTGTGGCGAGCACTGTCCTTCTTATGGTAAAAGCTCCGGTCTGGTTTATTCTGCTTCAAACCGTAGTGGTGGTTATGGCATTGGTTGGGTTCCTTTCGAGAAGGAAGGTGTACGGTCGTGCACTATAACTTAAATGAGTTGCCATATTGGTTGTTGATCGTTATCTTTGTCCTGTTATTTGCACAAGCAACCTTTTTATTTATACATGCAAGACGAAACGGACGGATGTATTGGTTTTGGGGGATCTGGGGAATGATTAGCGGTCCTATGCCTATTCTCGTTTACCTTATCTATACAAAAGTATTTATCCCTTACCGACAGAGGAGGAATAGCAATGCCTGATTTATTTATGCTCGTTTTACCATTGATTATTATTGAATTTATATTAAAGATCATTGCGTTTATTGATTTGTATCGACGCGAATCAACATCGTTACCGAAGTGGCTGTGGGCGCTTATTATATTATTCGTGAATACGATCGGTCCGATTCTTTACCTCGTGTTAGGAAAGCAACGGAGGCAGATCACATGATTGCTATGAATAAGATTAATAAACGCATCGGGAATAAGACCATTGTTCAAGATGTGAGTTTCACTTTAAAAACAAACCAAATTACAGCATTGCTCGGAAAAAACGGTGCAGGCAAAACGACGATCTTGCACCTTCTTGCAGGCATTATGAGTCCAAGTGACGGAATGATTACAGGGCGAGAACGTACAAGAATAGGGTTCTTGCCCCAATATCCCGTTTTCCCAGATTGGATGACAGCTTCGGAATACGTCGTGTACAGCGCACAGCTCTCCGGGTTATCCAAGCAACAAGCAGTGGAGAAAAGCCAAAAATTTTTGGGAATTGTAGGGTTAGAAAAAGCAAAAGATGAATCAATTTCGAAATTTTCAGGCGGGATGAAGCAGCGACTAGGCTTAGCTCAGGCAGTCGTTCACGAGCCAGATGTGTTGTTGCTCGATGAGCCGATGAGTGCGCTTGATCCAGAGGGAAGAAGCGATGTGCAAACGTTATTACAAAAGTTTAAAGAAACGATGACGATTCTTTATTCAACCCATATTTTACACGATGCAGAACAGCTAGCTGAAGATGTATTAATGATGCAAGATGGCAACGTTATTGCGCATCGACCGTTGCACGAACTTCTAGGTAATCTCCCTTCACAAGGGGTTATTATCGAAACGAGCAAATCCCTTGAGACGTGGGCACAGCATTTTCAACAACAATTTCCGAGCGCAACGATTGAAGCAGACGGCAATATTGCCAGGGTGGAAGGGAAGGATGCAGAACGTAACGTTGTCCGAAGTCTACTCGATCACCAACTTGAGCTCGTTCGTTTTCAAAAAGACCGACCAACCTTAGATTCCTATTTTAAGGAGGTCACAAGCCGATGAAACTAGTGATGATCATCAAAAAAGAGTGTTTAGAGACTTTCAGAATTCACCGCTGGCTTTGGTTACCTGTTTTCTTTCTCCTTCTAGGCTTGATGCAACCACTTACGTCGAATTTTCTCTCGGACATTCTTGAACAATTCGGAGGATTGCCAGAAGGGGCAGTCATAGAAATCCCTGCACCATCGTCTGAAGAAGTGTATGGAGCAACCCTTGGACAGTTCACGCAATTAGGGACGATCGTTCTCGTACTCGCCTTCATGGGAAGCATTAGCGAAGAACGACGGAGCGGCGAAGTAAAGATGTTGTTACTCCGACCGGTCAGTTATGCATCGTATTGGTTTGGGAAATTTATCGTAAGTTCAACTGTCATGACAGTCAGCTTTTTACTCGGAATTGGAATCGCACTCTTTTACATTCAACTGTTGTTTGAGCCCATTCTCATGCCAGCGTTGTACGGCTCGCTCGCGATGTATTGGCTTTGGATGTTGTTCATCATTGCTGTAACGACCACCTTTAGCACACTTATTAAACGACAAACTGTCGTGGCCGTTTGTTCGCTTATTGTTGTCTTTGGCATGCAAATGTTTGCTTCTATGTTTACATCAATTGCATCCTGGACCCCAGGTGCGTTGCCAAACCTTGCCGTTGCAATGGCAACAGAAGAGATCGTGCTCCCGATTGCAAGCACAATCTTTAGTATCGCTCTCGTCGCTTGGATGAGCGTACTTTATATGAAAAAGACAGATTGGCTTTACTAGTAAAAGAGACTTGTCCATAGGGCGGGTCTTTTCTTGTGCGATAAGTTCAAGAGCAGGAGCGCGGAACAAGAGAGAGGGAGAGCGTGGAACAAGAGAGCAGAAGCGCGGATCAAGACTCACGCAAAGCCCCCTCCCCACACGAAAAAAGGAGAAAGCCACTGACCTTCTCCACCAAACGCTTTTACATGAAAAACACGGCAAACAACGTACTAAGCAATAGCCCGAGGATGACGGGTAGGAAGCAAACGCGCACGAGTGTCTGTACGTTCACTCTCGCTACTCCTGCAACGGCAACGAGGGAAGACCAGGCAATGAGTGTACCGCCACCGACCCAAATGGCTCCCATTTGTCCGATTGCTGCAAGGGTTGCAGCGTCGACGCCAGTGACGGTACCAAGTGCACCGGATAAGGCACCGGTGAGTGGTAAACCAGAGAATCCTGAACCATCTAGACCCGTGATCATTCCGATGAGTAAGATTCCAAAGGCGGCAAAGATGCCATGTTCTGGGATGAACTGTTGCCCCGATTGAACGAGATCGAATAGGAATGCGGGAGCAGTCTCTGTTTGTAAAATACTTCCGCTAAATTCGTCACTTCCGAGGAAAAAGAAGCCGGCAATCGGGATGACTGGACCCATCGCTTTAAAAGCGAAAAGGAATCCATCGACCATACAGTCACTAACGTTGTCGAATACTTGCTTCGGTTTGTAAAACACGCTGGCAAGGATGAGCAGGATGAGGGCGGCACCTCCAATTAATGCAGCACCTGAACCTCCTTCTAAGCTAATGTCTGTAAAGAATGTCGTATAAAGCATATAGAGAATGACGATGAGGAATGTAACTGGGACGACAATTGCAAATAGTTTCCCTTTCCAACCGATGGATTCACGATGTTCGATCCGTTTTTCACCCATCCACTTATTTAAGTGAGTTGCACTCGGTTTTTGAATTGATTTTCGAAGCATAAGATAGGCAACTCCGATGGCTACGACACCTGTAATTATGGATAAAACAAATGCACGGTCAGCGACAGCTTGAATGTCGACACCAGCGGCGGTTGCACTAAGCATCGGTGCAATTTGAATGATGTAGTCACTCGATAATGCCATCCCTTGCCCAGCAATCGCAATCGCAGCGGCGCCCGCAATAGGTGGTAAGCCTGCTCGAATCGCAACAGGTAATAAGAGCGCACCGACGAGTGGGACCGCGGGTGTTGGCCAGAAGAACAATGAAATACAGTACGTGACAATAATGATGACATAGTAAGAAATGTGACCATTTGTCATGATTTTACCAAACGGTTTGATCATTTGTTCATTGGCACCAACGACCTCGAGTCCTTGCAGTAAGGCGGTCATAATGGCGATAATTAAAAAGATGCTAAACAGCTCACCGGCGGCGGCGAGACTGGCAGTGAAAATCGTCTGCAGTCCCATTGATACAGAACCGGTAAAAACGAGACCGATGATAAAGGTCATCATAATGGCAGGAACGACGACGTTTCTTCGAAGAAGCATCGTTAAAATGATGAGTAAAATCCCTGCAAAGTAGATCCAATGAGACGCTACGATATCCATATTGAGCCTTCCTTCATTAAAAGAATACGATATTGTACGTCAACATAGGCGGAGTGTGTGCGGTGCTACAAAAGTTTTGTTTTGACAAATAATACGAAAACTTCCAAAATTAAGGGAGGGGTACGCTGATAATTTCTATGAGAGATGTCCTTCCGAAGATTGTTACATTGTTGTCACGCTCTTTTATAATGGAAAGTATGAAACTATGGTAAACTAAAGGAAACTAATCGTAGACAACATTTAGAATCTACATCAATATTACAAAGCAGGTGATTGTTATCCACCCCCATCATTCATTGTGGAACAAAAGAGAGAAAAGAAATCAGATCAGTGTCGTGCGTGGAGAACTTGCACCATCGAAAGTCATAACAAATGCGACATTTCTAAATAGTGGGCGTAAAGCTTGGACAAAAGGGAACATTTGGATTTATGGAGATCGAATTGTCTATGTCGGGAAAGCGCTTCCATCAAGTGATGAGAATACGGAATGGATTGACGCGAGTGAACGGTACATCGTACCAGGTTACATTGAGCATCATGCTCACCCATTTATTGCTTATAACCCATCCACTTTTGCAGATTATGCTCTAGAAAGAGGAACGAGCACAGTCTTTAATGACAACTTAATTGTAATGATGAATGTTGATAAAAAGAAAGCGCTTACTTTAATTTCGGAAATGAACGAAGGGCCGTCTTCCCTTTATTGGTCTTGCCGAATTGATCCGCAAACGGAAACGAAAGATGAGCATCAAGTCTTCACACCACAAGCGTTAGAAGATTGGTTGAATCACCCCCTTGTCGTGCAAGGGGGGGAGTTAACGGGATGGCCGAAGGTCATTTCTGGTGATGATACGCTTCTTCATTGGATGGAAGAAGTGCTAAAGCGCAACAAACGAATTGAAGGTCACTTGCCTGGAGCTTCAGAGCGAACACTCGCTCAGCTTGCAATTTTAGGGGTTACAAGTGATCACGAAGCGATCTCAAGTGAAGAGATATTAAAGCGGTTAGATGCTGGATATACGACAACGTTACGCCATTCTTCGTTACGCCCAGATTTGCCAATGCTCATCAGTGAAATTGTTGAAGAAGGTGTGACGAATTTTAACCGTTTCTTGCTTACTACGGACGGTAGTACACCGCGTTTTCATGAGCCTGGCGTAATGGATCAATTAATACGCATCTGTATTGAGGCAGGTGTCGATCCGATTGCGGTTTATGAGATGAGCTCTTATAACGTAGCGAGACACTATGGGATTGATGCACATCACGGCATGATTGCACCGGGTCGACTTGCGCATTTGAATTTCTTAGAAGCTGTCGATACGCCTGAACCTGTATCGGTTATTGCGAAAGGGGAGTGGATCGTACGTGAAGGTGAGCGCGTTTATGAAGCGAAGCCGTTTCCTTGGGAGAACTATACCGAGAAATGGCAGCCGGTGTCTTGGGATTTAAGTGACGATGATTTGCACTTTTCAATGCCGATGGGAATTCACCTCGTGAGTTCTGTTCTGCTCAAACCGTACCATATTGAAGTGGACGGAGCCGTTGACTATTTAAATGCGTCCCATGATGAGAGTTTCTTTGCGATGTTTGATAAAGAAGGCAAATGGCGCATGAATACAATCATTAAAGGGTTCTCATCGAACATCGATGGATTGGCGACATCGTTCTCAATTACAGGCGATGTTACATTAATCGGTAAAAAGAAATCAGCTATGAAGAAAGCCTTTGCAGTACTCAAAGAACAAGGTGGCGGTATTGTCATCGTTCAAGATGATGAAGTTCAATTTCAATGGGCGTTTCCTCATTTCGGTGTGATGAGTGATAAACCGATGGAAGAAGTCATTGAAGAGCACAAGCAGTTTGAAAGTGTTTTAAAAGAGGCGGGGTATCCGTTTGAGGATCCGCTGTATAGCATTTTCTTTTTCTCGTCGACACATCTTCCGTATGTAAGGATGACTTCCAAAGGAATTTATGATGTTCATAAGAAAAGCGTGCTATTTCCAACGATAATGCGTTAAAATGGTAAAGGAATAGAGACATTAATTCTGATGCAAAGGGGATGGGGAGAAGATTGCTGTTAGACAAGTAGCCACGATGGGGTTGCTAATGGTCTCTATGCTCACCGCCTGTACTGTAGGGCTTGGTGAAGATGAGCCTAGAGACGACACCAATGAGCTAGACCCTAAAGATATGCATCAAGACGAACAACAAGATGTAGACGTTTCAAGCGAGGAATCTGAGTCAACTGAAGAAGTGACCTTAGAACCATCCACTGCACGTCCAGTTGCAGTCGTTGTAAGTAACGATCGGGCAGCACTACCCTTAGTCGGGTTACAAGAGGCTGATGTCGTTTATGAAGTATTGTCGGAGGCGTCTATTACACGGTTTGTTGCTGTGTATCAAAGTGAATATCCAGAGCGATTTGGTCCGATTCGTAGTGCCCGTGAAGCATTTATTGATGTCGCTCTCGGATATGATCCATTGTTTATCGCACACGGATTTAGTCCAGGTGCTGAGGCAAGGTTGTATAGTCAAGAGATTGACCAATTGAATGGAATGGATTATGATGGGACGTTGTTTGCTCGTGACAGTGAACGGGTTGCGCCACACAATTCCTTCGTTCGGGTTGATGAACTGTTAGCAACAGCGAGTGATCATGGGATGAATACTGAAATGACAGTTGATATTCCATTTTCATATGCAGAAGATGACTTCCAAGGGGAAGTTGCCGAACAGATTGTCGTTTCGTATCAAGATGCTAATTATGCGGAATATCGATTTAATGAGAACGAAGATGTGTACGTGCGTTATAATAATGGCGAACCTCTCGTTGACGGTGATACGCTGGACGCTTATGAGGTAGACAATCTCTTAATTGTTGAAGCGCCTCATGCAGTCATTGACGATGCAGGACGCCGCCACATTGATTTTCTTAATGGTGGAGATGGACTACTCATTCGAAATGGTAAATCTCAAGAGATCCAATGGAAAAATGAGAACAACCAAATCGTTCCGGTAGACGAATCATTAGCATTAGGAAACACATGGGTTAATATCGTACCTTCATTGCAATCGGTAACAATATATAGTGATTTAGAAAGAGAGTGATTATGTGCAGATCGATAAATTACGAGGTAAAGAACTAGATCAATTATTCCAAGCGGTGTTGTCACTCAAAGATTTAGAGGAATGCTATCAGTTTTTTGATGACCTTTGTACAGTAAATGAAGTGCAGTCGCTTGCACAGCGATTAGAAGTCGCTCGTATGCTGCAATCAGGCAATACGTATCATAAGATCGAAGTTGAAACAGGAGCAAGTACTGCGACAATCAGTCGTGTGAAACGTTGCTTGAACTATGGAAACGATAGTTATCAAATGACGCTAAATCGTGTTCATGGTACTGAAGTTTAATCAATCAAACGATCGAACTTGAGCTTTTATTCTTATTGAATAAAAGCTCAAGTTTTTTATTTTCAAAAAATTATTGACGATTAAGTGTATCAAGGGTATAGTACAGATAGATTAAGTGTATGAGTCGATTAATACATACAGGTTAGTAAGCATTGATAGTATAGAAGGAGTTACTCTAATGAACATTTCGTTTAATACGAGAGATCCGGTATATTTGCAAGTCATTCGGCATGTGAAGTTGCTAATTGCACGTGGGGAGCTTGAGGGTGGAGATACGATCCCATCACGTAGGGAATTGGCGACATCGTTAAAGATTAATCCAAATACAGTTCAACGGGCGTATAAAGAAATGGAGGAAGCACAATTGATTCATACGGAACGGAACAAGCCGAGTACAATTACGTCGGATCAAGCGATATTATCGAATGTTCGACGTGAATTGTTACGAGAATCAGTTCATCAATTTTTAGAAGAGATTGCTCCGCTTCAACTTTCAATGGAAGAGTTAATGAGTCTCGTTGAAGAAGAATACTCGTCGGTTCGAAGGGAGAATGAAGATGATTGAGCTGAAAAACGTAACGAAGCGGTACGGTCGAAAACGTGTCATGAATGACATCTCGTTCACAGTTGATGCGGGTGAAATCACTTGTTTAATTGGATTGAACGGTGCCGGTAAAACGACGTTATTAAAAGCGATAATGAATCTAACACCATCTCAAGGAAGAATTACAGTAGATGGTAAGAAGGTGACGTCAAAAACATATCAAGACATGGTGTTCGTACCCGACGTGCTTCCGATGCCAAGGAATATGTCGATTCAAGAGTGTTTAGATTTTATGAATCATTTTTATAAGAAGTGGGATGAAAAGGCTGCAAATGAACTCCTACAGTTCTTTCAGTTAAAGAAAGAAGAACGCCTTCGAGGCTTGTCAAAAGGGTATTTAATGAGGGTGAATTTGTTACTTGGTATTGCTTCTGGTTGTAAATACTTACTTATGGATGAGCCTCTTTCTGGCATCGACATTCTAACAAGAGAACGCATTAGCGAGTTGTTAACGAGTGAATATGTGGACAAAAAAGCGATATTATTTACGACACATGAAATTGCTGAGATTGAGACAATTATTGATCGTGCAGTATTTATGAAAGACGGCATGATCGTAAGCGATTATTACGTGGAAACGTTAAGAGAACAAGAACAAAAGTCATTACTTGATAAAATGCGGGAGGTATATGTGTGAATTTTTTGCAATTGTTATTTATTGAATTTAACCGCATGAAATGGTTTTTGCTCATGTTAGTCATCGTCGTTTTTGGTGCTCAGTTCTTCCTTTCAATGATCACACCGGGGCGGCTCGTTCGAGATATTCAATTGGATCGCATTTCTGCATACGAAACGTACAATTTTTCCATTGTACTTGCATCCGATTATTATTTATTTACAGTATTAATCCCAACGATTGTCATTTTTGTTTACGTTGCGATTATTTGGTACCGAGATTGGTTAGGCAAGGGGACGTATATGCAACGGTTGCTTACGTTACCGATCAGACGGATGATCATCTTTTATGCGAAACTTACGACGATTGTTTTGGTTGCGTTATTATTTATTGCACTGCATTCGTTGTTGTTGCCACTTCAACAGCTGACGTTTGCAGCAATGTTGCCTGACCAGTTTTATTCAGGGAATGCAAATGTAATTACACTGATCCAAATGTCTTTTTTAGAAGTGTTCTATTGGCATAACCTTATAGACTTTATTTACGTATTTTTAATTAGCATTACACTCATTAGTCTCATGTTTACAGGTGTTTTAATTGAGAGAGCGTATCGTTATGTTGGACTCGTAATGAATGCAAGTATAGTTATTGTGTTGTTTGTACTTTATATTCAGTTAATTGAAGCTTCGATGAGTTTTTATAGTCATGAAATGATGTGGATGATCAGTGGGATAATTGTTATTTTACTCACAGTTTCACTTGTTGTATCGAGCTTGTTATTGACGAAGCGGATGAGTGCTTAAGGGAGTGATAATCGTGAAAAAAACAATCCCAACGCTAATCATTATTGTTCTTATTGTCGTTGGTTTTAGTTCATATGCCATCCAAATGAGTACCGCTCTTTCTGAACGCCCGAATTTAGAGCTTGAGAATGAGGAAGGCGATCGTAGTGTCTTAGAAGATCTTGTCTTCACAGGATATGCAGGACACTTTGATGAAGAGGTCGCTTATGCGATCGATGGAGAGACGAATTATGAAAGTACAAGTTCATTGTTTAAGAATTTAGGAACAGCAGGGAGTGTGCATCCAGAACTGGCAGAGCGTCATCCGGCATTTGCCCGGAATTTGCACGGTCCGTATCATGAAGATGAGAATTTCATCGTCTCAGCAAGTTACCAGATTGTTAGTAATGATTTAATGGATTACCACATTACGCTCAAGTTTTTAGATAAACAGTCCGAAGAACAATGGGAGCTTGAAATTCCGTTCGAAGATGCATCTTGGGGATGGGTTGAGAGCATTTATTTAGATCAGACAGACGTTCATGTGATCGTTGCGAAAGAAGAATGGGAGGAGCATAATGAGACCGCTTCAAGAAGCGAACATCTCGTTATTGATGTAAAACAATCACAAGTTGTCGATCGTACGTCCTTCGAGGGTTTAATTCAACCGTCTGCAACTGAATTAGAGCAACAAGTACTAATTCAATTGGAAGAAGAGTTAGTTGTGTATGATATGATTAATCAAGAAGTTGTCCAATCGTTTGAAGCGCCAGAAGGAGCGAATTCGTATACGTTTTACTCATATATACTAAGCAATGAGCGTCTCTATTATTATGATCACGAGCGGGAGAGCTTAATGTATGATGACAATGGAGAATATAAACCGCTCGTAGACATTGATTCAATGAATAACAACTATTTATATCATCATTCGTTTGTTGGGGAGTATCTTTATTTACTTTTCAACCATTATGAGACATTGAATGTTACACATCTGTATGTGATTGATCCTATAACAAACGAAGTGGTTTACTCTGGTGACATTACAACAGAAAAAGAACCACCGATTGAACTATACTTTTATGATATAAAAAAGCAGGAAATGTAATGAAAGTCTTCTTAGTGCAAAAGCACTGAGGAGGCTTTTTTTGAGTGAAAGCTTGTATAATGAAACAGCTGGATGGTGTTCCCTCTAAAGTGTGGTGATGGAATTGTTGAGTCACATAAGCTTCTATTGTAAACTTATCATACGTCAAATGATAATGGGTGAACGTATGTATATCGTAACATCAACTGTAACTGTGCCTCGTGAGAAGACTGAAGAGGTTATTGATATTTATAAACATCGCTCTAGAAAAGTCGATCAAGCAGCGGGCTTCCAATCGTTTCACCTGCTTCAAAATGACAAAAAACCAGAAGAACTAACCGTTCATTTAATATGGGATTCTAAAGAAGATTATATTCGTTGGGTAAGTAGTGATGAATACAAAGAAATTCATGAGCTTGAGAAAAAATACCCTGATCAAGAGCTCGCTTCAATCTCAGCTAAGGTCGGCATGTTCTCAGTGGTAGCAACATGAATGAAGTGACGAAAAAGCGGGTTGCACTTGAGATCACGAAAGAAATATATCGCGACTTCCCTGATTTATGGGCGAAGTTTGGTGAGAACGGCCGTTTTCGTACAGAGGAAGATAACATGCATCATCTTAATCATTTAGAAACGACAATGAAAATGAATGATGAATCATACTTTCTTGATTATACGGAGTGGTTAAACCGAGTCCTTACGAGTCGAAATGTAGGTACACACCTCATTATTGATAACTTTGAACGATTGATTCGACATTTGCGTCATTACGGGTCGGAAGAAGAACAGAAGGCGTATACAGGTTATTTAAGAAGCGCTATTGAGCAACTACAAGATTAATTGCAAAAGAGGTGTTGACCAATTGCATGAGTATGTAGAGAAATTTACTGAATATGTATTAGCTGGCGATGATAATCAAGCTAGTCGTCTCGTTGACTCAGCGATGGCTCAATACACGAAAACCGAAGTGTTCGAGCAACTGATTACACCTGCAATGTATAGAGTTGGCACACTTTGGGAGGAGAACAAAATATCGGTAGCGGATGAGCATTTAGCGACGGCAGTTGTCGATATGATCATTACGTCTCTTGATCAAAAAGAACCTCAAGAAGAAGCACTCCCTGACACGGGTAAAGTTTTACTTGGGGGCGTTGAGGCCGAGGAGCACTATTTAGGACTTAAGATGGTTAGTTCAAGGTTCAAAGATTATCGATGGAACGTTCGATATTTAGGACCGAACTTACCACTGAGTCACCTTCATACGATGGCACAAATGTGGAAACCAGATGTAATTGTGCTCTCTGTTGCTCTTGCCTACCGTCTGCCGTCAGTCATCGAATATGTTGATACGTTCTCAAAGTTTGAGCACCAACCGACAATCTTAATTGGAGGGCGAGTGGCTCCGAAGCTACAGTCGACATTTTCAGAGTACAACAACGTATTCGTACTGGTTGGGTTAGATGATCTCGATCAATGGATTGAAACTGGGAAGGTAGGAAGTGTACATGCAGGAACAAAGTAATAACCACCTTCCTCTTCCATCTTTTAAAATTGATAAAAATTACGATATTTTGGAGCGCTCTACTGAAGCTGTTAAGCATTTTAAGGCAGAGCGTTCTTTTTTAGCGATTGTTGATGAGGATAGCGTGAATAAAGTGAAGCATTGGTTGCAGCCTGAGCATGATCAGATGAGGATTGAGGTGAATGTGTTCACCATTGATGAAGAACTCATTCTCGTAGATCTTTATGTTGGTTGGATTAGCGAATTGCATGCAGAAGTTCTCGTCGTTAAAAAAGACGAAGCGTTTTCAAGAGTCATGAATCAACTCGCCCAATTGCGATCAAGGTTACAAGATACGAACATGCAGCTGATGGTCGAGAAAGAACGGTTAGAAGTAACGATGGAAGAGAACCGTCAGTTGTCTGCGCCATTCATTACGTTAAATGATGACGTAGCACTCGTTCCGATGTTCGGAGATCTTGACGATAAGAAGATTCGCTCAGTTGAAGACAAACTGTTAAAGCAAATATACGAGGATAGTGCAGATGATATTATTTTTGACTTTACTGCTGTTGGAAAGATATCGGATTACGGAATGGTCGGCCTTAAAAATTTGCTCCAATCACTTTCCGTGATGGGGATGAATGTAACGATTGCAGGTGTTGATCGCTCAGTCGCAGCTTCTTTTCAACAATTTGAAGTTCAGAAATGGAATTTAGTGTTTCAACATTCGTTGGAGAGTGCATTAAAAAGCATGAACGTCACGCAATAAATGCGGTGATTCATGCTTTTTTTTATTGCACTTTAGTTGTGGTTTAGTGATAATGCATTTATGGGTATAAAGGATTATTAATGATCCAGAAATAAAGGAGATAAGAACTATTGAAAGCGAAGAAAAATAAGGTCATGCTCTTTTTTACAGGTTTTTTCATTGGTCTTCTATTACTTGTCATGATTTTACATCGAGGGGTCGGTTGGCTCGATCGTTACCTCATGATAACAGGGAGAGCAGGCAATGGAGATTTCACGCTAGTCATAACCTTTTTGTTAATCCTACCTGTTGTGTTTTTTATTGTCGCTGTATTGAATTATATTCGATCAAAAGAGCATGACCTTATTGAATGGTTTGTTATGCTTTCTCTTACATTCGGAAGTATAGCGTTAATCGCTGTTGGCGATGGACTTGTAGAATATCATTTTTCGATATTTATGGTACTCGCAGCTCTTGCTTATTATGAGCATATGCGGTTGTTAATTGTGAGTACGATGATCTTTGCATTGCAACATTTTGTCGGTTATTTTGCATTCCCAGAATTAATATGTGGAACTGGAGATTATCCATTTTCCTTGCTGATGATTCACGCTGTATTTTTACTTGTAACTTCAGGTGTATTATTGACTCAAATTCGGGTACGTAGTCAGTTTATTGCAGATGTTCAAGAGACAGATGACCGCCAACAGAAGATGATCAAATCTCTCGTAGAACGCGTAGCAAGAACGTCAGAAGTTGTAACGTCGAATGTTGAGAAATTGGACAACGCTTCAAAGCGTTCAACAGAAACATCACTAAAAAATAAAGAGTCATTCTCACAAATGGAAGCGGGCGCTTCCATTCAAGTGGAGAATGCTGTGCTTAGCCAATCAGCATTAAAGAATGTGGAAGACCTCGTAAGTCAAATAGTACAAACAGGCAAAGAATCAGAGGCAATTGCAAGAGATGCGAGTCACTCAGCGACTGCAGGTTCTACGTATATGAGTGATTCAATGATGCATATGGCTGGGATTGCGAATCATATGAATTACATGTATGAGCAAATGACGAGTCTGAACGAGAAAATGAAGGAAATTGGAAGGATAACGGAGTTTATTACGACGATTGGAAAACAGACAAACCTGTTATCACTTAATGCATCAATTGAAGCGGCGAGAGCGGGTAAGGAAGGTAAAGGCTTCTCGGTCGTTGCTAAAGAAATGCGCCGTTTGTCTGAACAATCAAATGAGAATGCGCAGATCATTGTGAAGATCATTTCCCAAATTCAATCTGAGACGAGCAAGCTAAATGAACGTATAACGAAAGCACAAAAAGATAGTACGACTGGACTTAGCCAATCCGAACAAACGAAACAATTATTTGAAAGCATTGCGCTTAAAGCGGAAGAAGTGCATGAACATTTGCTACAATCGTTGCATCATTCGAACACGATTCATTCGGAAACCGAAAAAGCATTAGAAAACGTCGAGAGTATGACGAGCGTGACAGAGCAGTATCGTCAGACGATTAATGAAAGTGCTGTCGTTTCAGAGAAAGAACGGAACGATCGCCTTATTATGGATCAATCCATTCATGACTTAAAGCATCTGATCTTAAATCTTCATGATGACTTAGGGGAGTTACGTGCACAAGAGCTTTGAAGAAGGTGGGATTCAATTGTTTGAATCAATTCATCGTGCGATCCATGACAAAATTATCCCTGGAGCAGTCGTTGCAGTTGAAAAGGGCAGTGATCGTACCATTGAAGTTTTTGGGAAGAAACACCCTCGTATTAATGACGAGCTGATGAGACGCGATACGCAATTTGACATTGCATCTTTAACGAAAGTTGTCGCAGGTTTGACGATTGTTTTTCATTTAATTGAACGTGGGCGATTGCAGTTAGATCAGCCCGTTGCTGAGGTGTTACCGGATTGGACAGAACCTCGTGTTACAATCCGGCATTTGTTGCAACATACGTCAGGTTTAAAAGCGGATCATCCAGCGAAGTATGAAGGTTTTAATCCTGAAGCGATCTACAAAGATCTGATGCAATCACCGTTACAAACGACCCCGGGAACAGAGAGGGTCTATTCAGATCTTGGCATGATCCTCTTGTATTACGTCTGTAGTAGTGTGATGGATATATCTTATGAAGACTATTTCATACACCATGTGGCAAGGCCACTCGGCTTAAAGGCCACTACGTTTTTACCAAACCGATTGGAACCAATCGCGGCTACAGAGTATGATTTCGTTCGTGGAGGTTACAAGCACGGGATTGTGCACGATGAGAAGGCAGAAAGAATGGGTGGTGTGAGCGCCCATGCAGGGTTGTTCTCGACGGCATCAGATTTACTAACGTTTTTATCGATGATCAAAAATGACGGAGCAAAGCGTTTTGATGCTGCACTTGTACGGGAAGCAAAAGCTGGATTAGGCTTTGAAGTGTCAGGTACGACGTATCGACATACTGGATTTACCGGGGTACACATGTGGGGTGATGATTCCCTTGACCTTCGTGCAGTTTTGTTAACGAACCGTGTCCACTTTGGAAGACAGGTGTCTATTCAGTCGCTTAGGAAACAAGTTGACGATGCAATTAAACAAAAATGGGCATCTGCTACGAGCGATTCACCCACCCGAAACATAGATTATGAGTAATTGATGTTTTAGGAGGGTTCGCATGTTTCCAAGACGACCACCAAAATGGCACCATCCGTTTCCGTTACCTGGTCCAATGAAACCAGGTCAAGAAGTGATTATTCCTGAAGTGTTTACGGTCCAACATCAACACGTAAAAAATCACGTATTCAAGCACGTTCCTGTCTACCCAAAGACATATAGCGAAGAATACGATCAACAAGTCATTCATACGAATTGGTCTCCCCATCCTCAGCCCCATCCGCCTCACCCTCGGAGAAGGCCATTTTTCTAATGAAAAAACTGTCAATCTAAGTAGATTGGCAGTTTTCTTTTTCAATGAATAGCAGATGTTTTGAAGAGTGTTCGCCGGCTTTAAAGCTGTTGATGTATACTAATAAAGACAAAAAATTCTGTACTAATCATCACGTAAAGTTGGGGGTACTGGCATGATTGAACCATTTAAAGTAGAGGTTAGCCAACATCGGGGATCGTCGTATGAAGTTGGTATGCATTCAGGGCAACGAGTGAAAGGGAAGCAGATTGTTAATGTTTATGAATCGATCACTCGCGAACAAATCGATGTTGATGAAATGGAAGCATTGTTTAAGACGTTTGCTCCTCATTTACTTGATGAAATGGAAGGGTTAGCAGAAGCATTAACATGGTCTTTTGCCAAGGTGGCAACTTGTTTCAGTGGGTATGATATTCCGAAAGTAGAGGCAATGGGATGTTCAACGATGATGTCAGATTCGTATTATGTTCGCAACTATGATTTCTCTCCTGAATTGTATGATCATCGATTCGCATTGAGCGATCCGAAAGAAGGGTTCGCAACGGCAGGTTATCCATTGCAACTACTTGGAAGGCACGATGGGGTAAACGAGCATGGCCTTGTCGCTGGCTTTCATTTCGTAAGTAACGCTGATTACCAAACTGGAATCTCTGCGTGGACCGCAATTCGAATGGTACTGGATACGTGTACATCCACAGAAGATGCCGTTCGTTTATTGAAGACGATTCCGCATGCAGCTTGTTACAATTTCTCGATTGCAGATGCTTCTGGTAAGCAAGTAGCCGTTGAAGCAACGCCAACGACCGTGAACGTACGGCATTCAACAAACGCATTAGCTTGTGTAAATCACTTTCAAACTGAACCACTTCAAACCGCCAATCGAACAAACATTGAAGGCTCAAAAAAGCGAAACGAATATATCCAACAACTTATAGAGAAGAAGGTATCGTTTGCCGATGCATTTCGATTGTTTTCATTGAAAGGTTCGCCTTTATTTTATACGGATTATGAGCAGTTATTTGGAACATTACATACATTTGCCTATGAGTTTACGACTTCGCGTGTTGTTACGTGTCCGGCTGGCAGAATCGATGTGTTGGACTTTATCTTTACTGACTGGGTCAATGGTGAGGACCTACGTCTGGATCACGTATTAGGGGAGCGTTGATCCTACGATAAGAATTGTGGATCGAATCCTCTCTTTATACAAGCATCTTGTGGTTTATGGACAGCGATTGCACGTTCGGAGACTGTTAAGACATCAAAACGAAGCTTAAAAAACTCAAACGTAACCATACCAGTTGTACAATTCAAGAGAATGTTTACAGTGTATCCACGACCGACAATGCCTTCAGCAGATTGATCTAGCTCATTGAAATTAATCGGTTCGCCTGTGAAGTTTTCGAAGGGCGGTTCATAACCACCCTTCGTTTCATCGAACGACCTGAGATCTAAAATTAACCCACTAATAAATAGCAATAGAGCGAATGCGCCAATGGTGGCTAGTAAGTAAACACTTGATTTGCGTGCAAGCTTCACGTAGTGGTTCATCGTTGTGCCTCCGTTCGATTTGTTTAAGGTCGCTTTGGGGGTCTTTCTTTTTTAAAGCGGTACCCAACACCCCAAACCGTTTCGATTTCATCAAAGTCACTATTATTAATCGATAGCTTGTCGCGAATTTTTTTCACGTGCACGGTGATCGTCGTAGGATCATTAATCGCATCCATTTTCCAGATTCGTTCGTAAAGATGTTCTTTAGAAAATACTTGGCCAACGTTTATAGCAAGAAAGCTAAGTAAATCAAACTCTTTGGCACGGAGCGCAACTTCAGTGCCATCCACCTCGACCGTGCGTGAGCTATGATCGATAAAGAGCCGTCCAATTGTCGTTTGATCGCTTGAAGATTCGTGCATGGACGTAAGTCGTTCGTATCTTGCGACATGTGCTTTTACTTTGGCGACTAATTGATTAGGGTTAAACGGTTTAACGATATAGTCATCCGCTCCTAAGCCAAGACCTCGAATAACATCAATATCTTCAGATCGTGCGGTGACCATAAGAATGGGCACTTCTTTCACATTGCGAATCGATTTGCAAATTGAAAAACCATCGACCCCCGGTAACATGACGTCTAACACAATAAGGTCGTAGTCATTAGTTAAGGCAAGTTCCAGTCCGTCTGTTCCAGAGTGCTTCATCTCAACCGTGAAGCCGTTAATTTCTAGGTAATCTTTTTGTAGTTCAGAGATACTTTTGTCATCTTCAATAATTAGAATTCGCTTCATCCTCATTCTCCTCTGTCTCAATCTGTTGAGCGATGGGCAATGCAAACGTAATGGTCGTTCCTTCGTTTATGACACTGTGAACATGAACGCTTCCACCATGAGCATCAATGATTTGCTTTACAATCGCTAAGCCAATGCCACTTCCAATACGTTCAGAACTTTGAGATGCTTCAGTACGATAAAAGCGATCAAATAAATATGGGATTTCTTGTTTCTCAACTCCGGATCCGTTATCAGTCATTGCAATTGATACATACGAACCGTCTAACATGGCAGACAGTTTGATTGTTTTATTTGCTTTGTTCATGAACTTCACGCTATTGGATGTGATATTTGCGAACACTTTATAAAGTTGGTCACGATCAGCAACGACCATCGTTGTAGGATCAATTGCCAGTTCTGTTGAAAACGCAATGTCATCATACTCTAACTCAAATGTTTCTTTTATATCATGTAGATAATGAGTAAGGTTAACGTTCTCAAATTGAAAAGGAATGCTGTTCATATCTAATTTTGAATAGAGAAACAGTTCATCGATTAATTTATCCATTTCTGATGATTTAGAATGAATGATTTGCATGTACTTCTCTAATTTATTCTGATCTTCTGCAACGCCATCGAGTATGCCTTGCACGTGACCTTGAATCGATGTAATTGGCGTTTTTAAATCATGAGAAATGTTGTTAATGAGTGCTTTTCGATTGACTTCATAGCTTTCTTGAATTGCTTTAGACTGTTGCAATTGAGTTCTCATATTCTCAAATGCAGCTGCCAGTTCGCCAACTTCATCTTGACGGGTGATGGCTGTTTGCTGATTTAAATCCCCATGGGCAATCGCTTGAGCTGAAGTGTTAAGTTTTTTCAAAGGTAGAATAATATGCTTTGAAAAGACGTAAGTAATGACGGCATTTGTTAGTAAATAAACAAAGATGAAACCCGCGATAACGAGAGGGACAACTTGTGTTAGAAAGGCGTCTACAGGTGATAGATCCAGTGTTATAAAAAGTGAACCGTGACGATCATCATCAAAATAAAAATCTGAACTTACGTAAGCCCAAGAATGATCACCATTACGCAAGTAACCTTGGTCATTTAGTAGACCATCACGGTTGGGTGATTGATGGGTGGGAAGCTGAGGCAAATTGGGTTGAGCTTCGTTGGACGTCGTATGGATAATTTGATCATCTCTTCGTACAACAATGTCGATTTGGCGATGGTTAAGCATATCTTCAAACTCAGTAATAACCGATTCATTTAATAAAGCATCAGGGTCTGTAGAGGCGATTTGTTGTAAGGAAGACACAGTTGCTAGTTCATCATAGAAGAAATCCTCTACAGTACCATTCTCAATGCTATAGAACTGTTTCATATCATCAATGTTTGTAAGAAATAATTGAAAAAGAAGATGAAGAAAGAGTATGAATAATCCGATCGGTACAATCGTCATGAGTACGTAAGATAAAAGTAGCTTAATGCGTATGGACATGTCGTGCTCTCCCTTCACTCTGCTTGCTTTTCCATTGTAATTCAATTGAAGCATAAACATTTACTATTTCGGCATTATTTATTAGTGAAAGGCAACCACCAATTCCAATTTCCAAGTAGCTTCATTGTTGCAGGTACTAAAAATAGTCGAACGATCGTTGCATCCAGGGCAATCGCAACTGCCATTCCAAGCCCTAACTGTTGCATCGGTAATACACCTGCAAAGGCGAATGAACCGAAAACAACGATCATAATAAGTGCTGCTCCAGAAATCATAGGTGCGGTTTTTTCTAAGCCAATTGCGACACTTTCTTCGTTAGACATGCCCTTTTGATACTCTTCTTGCACTCGACTTAACAAGAAAACTTCGTAATCGGTGCTCAGGCTAAACAAAAGACCGAGTAATAAAATCGGTATAAAGCTCTGAATAAATCCAAAATCCCCAAACCCGAAGATCGTTGAACCGAACCCCCATTGGAAAACAATGACGAGTATCCCATACGTTGCTCCCAAAGAAAGGATGTTTAAGACAATGGCTTTTAAAGGTAATAATAAGCTTCTAAATGTAACAACTAAAACGAAAAATAAAAGCAACAAGGTAAATGTTAAAACCATCGGCAAACGATCATTTAAGGATTGGCTCGTATCCATTCCTTCGGCCGTTTCTCCACCAACGTATATTTCAAAGTCTTCAGTCGTTGCGAGTCGATCACGAATGTCATGAACAATGGTGCGGTTCGTGTCGCTAGAAGAGTGATCGGTTGTGATGACATCAAAGACAGCGGCATGATTATCTTTGCTTACGTGCCGATTAATCAGCATCCAGTCATCTTCATGTAATTCTTGCTGATGCTCGGTTAACAGTGAATGAATGTCAGGTGTTTCTAAGTTCGGGAAGAATGAAAATAGTGAACTGACTTCTTCAACGTCTGGAATCTGTTCTAATTCTTCGTGTAACATAGAGAGTTTCTCCAGTAGTTGTGGTTCGGTAATCTCTTCATGTTCTACTGCAACAACGACTTGAATTGGAGAAGCGAATCCTACACCAAAGCCTTCTTCTAGATGGGCTAACCCATGACGAACGTGTGTCTGTTTAGGAAGCATACGCGAATCAGGAGTGGACACTTCTAATTCAAGTGCGGGTATAGCCATCGCAATAAGTACCATCACTGAACAGGCGAGATAAACAACCGGGCGCTTCATCACTTGATGTGCAAGTCGATACCATTTGCCTGTACTAGTGGATTCGTTTCGAATGGACATAAAGGGAACTTTCCATGCATTAATTCGTGTACCGATTAAGGCCAGACAAGCAGGTAACAACGTAAGGCTCGTCACCATAAGAAAGAAGACGACAACGATTACGCCTAAAGCAATTGAACGAACAGCGGCAATATCAACGAGTAGAATTGCAGACATTGCACCGATAATCGTTAAGGCTGAAAAAAGTATGGCGTGGCCAGCTGTACCTATTGTTTGTGCGACAGCTTCGGCGACTTGATTAGACGATTGTTCTAACTGTTCTCGATATCGTTTGATGAAAATTAGAGCAAAATCAATGCCGACACCGATGCCTAACATGAGGGCTGCATCAAGAACAAAGATTGATAACTCCATCCATTGAGAGAACCAATACAGCACGCCAAGTGATGCAACAATTGAAAAGCTCGATAATACTAACGGCGTTAGTGAAGAAACGACGGAACGAAAGACAACCAATAAGACGATCAGAATGATAGGCAAGGCGTATAAATGAGCATTCTCTAATCCTTGTTGGCTTAACTCATTCATCTCGGCCCAAAATGCTGGCGCACCTAGAACTGTGGCTTCAAAACCATCCATTTGAACAGAACTTGATAAGCGCTCTTGAATCGCTGCTAACACGTTTTGTGCGAAGCCTTCATCGATGTTCATTTCAATAAAACCAATGCTTGTATGACCGTCGCTTGAAACGAATTGATCTTGTAGATGATCTGGGGCATCGATCCATGTATAGACACGATCAATCTCTGCTTCGCGTTGTAATGACATGGAGGCTTGCTCAATTGCCTCTGTATACACGTCTGTACCGACTTGCTCTGTTTCGTGATTGATAACGAGTGTTAGTGATGTTTCATCTCTTGACTCGAATTCTTCAGATAGTCGCTCAGACGCGAGGTTAGAATCAGAACCTGGAACACCCCACCCACCTCCAGTGAGGTGCTCACCGATCTGTGAACCGTAATATCCACTAAATGTAAGAAGAATTAGCCAGAAACTAATCACTTTCCATTTGTGTGTAACCACCCATTTTCCTAATTGCTTAAGCGCGTTTTCCACCATGTGATGTCCTCCTTTAGATCGACGATTTCTTCCTTCAGTTTAATCAGCACTTCTAAGCATTCTCTAACCGAATTCTTAATTTTTTATTAACGAATCTAAAGGAATGAAGATCGTTTAGTCACGCTAAAGAGAGGCTGGGACAAAAGGTTTTCAACCAATGAAAAAACCGAACTACTATTTGAAACTCTAACGGAGAGCTTCTAGGTAGTTCGGTTTTTATTATTTTCTCGCATTGAGTAACGTGCATTATTCGGTTTTAAAAGTTGATTATTTAGTTATGTCCCAGCCTCAATAAATAAAAGGGAGCAACTTTGATTGCTTCTTGTTTTACTCTTTATGATTCGTTTAATTTCATTTGCATGCTTGCCTTGGCGACCGTATTCTTTATTTTGTTCTTTTTAGCTTTCTTCACTAGTGATCGTCTAGTTTCGCCTAGCCTTTGCAAATAAGCATTCTTTGAAACATACAAATTCAGATTAGAGATGGTCACCAGTGATTCGTCCAAACCGAACTGTTTGAGTAATCATATCGTACAAGGGGAGGGAGTCGAGTGAAGCTATTGTTTATTGCGCGGGACACATCTTCATATATTGATCGCAACTATCATTATTTAGAAAAGGCCTTGCGACTTCACTGTGATCAATTTGCGACCCACAGAACTTCTGGTCACATTGCCCACATCTTAAACGGTTTAACGTTTCGGCCAGATTTCATTCTTGTTGTTAATGATCTTGGTGGATCTTTTTTCCCGAGAGTACGTGGGCTTCGGCAATGTCAGATCCCTACAGGTTTAATTGTTAACGATGTTCATCGCCACACAAAACTACGTGAAAGCCACTTGCAAAGCGAGCAGTATACAGCGATATTTTCAGTCGTCCACGATGCATTCCAAAAACGATACCCAAGCTATGCGGACACGTTTCATTGGTTGCCACACTTTGTGAATACGAACTTGTTTTATCCTGGGGAAATGAAGCGATATGATCTCTTGTTAACAGGTGCAGTAAACGAGACGTATCCATTTCGCCAAGCGGTAAAGCGTCAACTTGAGCATGATCAACGTTTTCACTATCTACCTCACCCAGGCTATCAATCTACTACTAATGATGTGGCAGGTGCAGGTTATGCAAAGCGGTTACGTGAAGCGAAGATTAGCTTTGCTTGTCCATCGATCTATGAGTATCCAGTTAAGAAATATTACGAGATTCTTGCGAGCCAGACGTTACTTCTTGCACCAGTATGTGAGGAATTGCTTCGACTCGGATTTGTACCTGGAAAGCATTTTGTGGAGGCGGATCATAAAACGGTTGCTGAGCAAGCATATTTGTGGTTAGAAGATGAACAAAAGCGAAAAGAAGTGGCACGAGCTGGTTCTCAATTTGTGTATGAACAACATTCATTAAAAAAGAGAGTAAACCAATTGCTAACGATTATTAAAAAGGAAGTGAATAAGTATGGCAAAGATCGGTAAAAACGTCGTCATTCATGACGGAGCAACTGTTGGAGAAAATGTCACCATTGGCGACAATACGGTCGTGTATAGCGATGTAATTCTTGAAGACAACGTCACCATTGGTCCAAACAATGTTATTGGAATTGTGGCCGGTGGAAATGACCGTATGCGTAAAGAAAATCAAAGCATTACCCCTCTTGTCATTAAATCTGGAACGAAGACAGGCAGTCTCGTTGCTCTCTATACAGGAACGACTATCGGTCAGAGTTGTTTTTTTGGAGATTTAAGTAGTGTGCGAGAAAATGTCACGATTGGAGATCGTACAGTAATTGGCAGGTCAGCAATCGTTGAACTTAATACAACCATTGGCTCTCGCTGCACCGTACAAACCGGTGCATACGTAACGGGTGATTCAATCGTTGAGGATGACGTGTTTATTGGTCCATGTGTCTCGATGTCGAACGATAAGTACATGGGGGCAAGACCGTTTGAAATGAAAGGTCCCCACATTAAGCGAGGAGCAAAAATCGGTAACAACGCAACACTGTTACCTGGCGTTGTGATCGGGGTTGAAACGATCGTTGGTGCAGGTGCAGTTGTAACGAAAAACACGAAGGATCAAGTAACCGTGGCAGGTGTACCAGCGAAAGAGTTGTCGTAAGAAAGGGACGCTATGAGCGAGAGAATTCTCGCTTTAGCGTCTCAACAATAAGGGTTGCTGCATCCCCTTCACCGAAAAGTGAGGGATGTTCTGTTGGTCGCTTTCGTTGTTTCACAAGCTGTGGGAGTAATGGAAGGTCTTTTTCTTTTACGAGTGTATTCCAACGCGTCGCAACGGTTTCGTGCCACTCGGTTTCTTCACGTAATGTAAAACACGGAACAGAAAGTACATAAGCTTCTTTTTGAATCCCGCCAGAATCGGTCAGGATTGCTTGGCTATGGCTAAGTAGAGTGAGCATATCAAAGTAAGGCAAGGGCGGTAAAAACCGAAGTATATCATACGGATCAACATTCAATTGTTCAATTGCCTTTTTTGTTCTTGGGTGTAGCGGTAGGTAGACAGGGTAGTCTAGCGTTTGCAAGTGATTTAAGTACGTTTGAAGTCGCTTGGCATCATCAATCAGTTCTGCGCGATGCAACGTCGCTACATAGTAAGGTTTTGCTCGTAGCTGGTGTTCTTCGAGAATCGTTGATTCTTTTAAAGCGACTGTCTTGTAATGAAGGCATGCATCAACCATTAAGTCACCACTCACGATAATCGAACCGTTTATGTTTTCTTTTGTTAATTGGATTGCTGACTGCTCGGTCGGACAAAAGCACCACGTTGCGAGATGGTCGCTCACAACGCGGTTGTATTCTTCAGGCATACGTCGATTAAAGCTACGTAAACCCGCTTCGACATGAGCAAGTGGAAGTTGTAATTTAGACGCGGCAAGACTGCCAGCAAGTGTGCTGGCTGTATCACCGTATACGATTACGATATCAGGTTTAAGTTGGTCAAAAGTCTCTTCTAACCCAACGATCATTGATCCTAAGTCATCATCACGATGATGCAATTGAACATCGGGCTTCTTTAATTGAAGTTGTGAAAAAAAGACATCTGACATGGCTGCATCGTAATGTTGACCTGTATGAATGAGCGTTTCATGTTGTCGAAGTTGTTTTGATACCATAGCCGCTTTCATAAATTGAGGTCTCGCACCAACGACCGTTGCAATTTTCATATGTCCCCTCCAAGTTACATTCGCATACTACTATTCATATGGAGGAGGTGGAATTCTATGAAAAAGAGAAGCGTGTGTATGCTCATTAGTGAACATCCGTACGAAGATGCGCGTATCTTTGAACGGGAAGCAAAAAGCCTTGTAGGTGCGGGGTATAACGTGACGATGCTCGTACCGCAGTATAAAGGAACGTTACTCGGAATCGATGGGACCCCTTTAAAGAAAAAAGTCGAACCGTTTTGTGAGGCAGGGGTGACGATTATTCCTTATGAAGCAACAAGTATTCAATCACAGTTCACTCTTGATCAAACGAAAGAATATAGTCGAACACTTGCCATTCGTGGTGCAGAAATTGACGCAGACGTCTATCATGCTCATGAGCCGTCTTCACTCGTTGCAGCTGTTCAAATAAAACGTACTAAGCCACATGTAAAGGTGATCTTCGATAGTCATGAATTGGTCATTGATGCTCGTGCAAAAACGTCTAATCGTCGGCAACGACAATATGAAAACGTGTTTCGTGAACTGTTAAAAGACGTTGACGCGCTCATCACTGTGTCACCATCCATTGCAAAAGACTGTTACGACCATGGATACAAAGGTCCATCTGAGCTGATCTACAATGCGCCTCGACTAAGTTCACCTCCAAAACTAAAACAATCAATCCGTACGATCGGTTATGTTGGAACGGTAACGAAAGAAAAAGGGAATTGGCACAAATTACTTGAACTCGCCTCAGAGAGCAATTATCACGTTAAAGTAATCGGTGGTGCCTCGAAATTTATGGAACCGCTAGGCATTCCTAAAAAACTTCAAAATCGAATTCACTTACGTGGGTGGGTTCCGTATCGTAACATCGCTGCCGAATTACAAGATGTCGATGTTGGTTGGATTGATATGGACCTTTCAACCGCATTAAATCGGGACTATGCACTTCCGAATAAGTTTTTTAGCTACTTGGACGCAGGTGTTCCTGTCCTCGTGAATCGCTGTAAAGATATGCGCAATTTTATTGAGCGTTATTCATGTGGGGCAAGTGTGCCAAAGTCAGTGGCGAATGCTCAAGATTATTTGAAGCAACTTGCTTTAATGGAAGGCAACCTTTCGACATTTAGTCGCAATGCCCGGAACGTCATGGAGACGACTGCTTCATGGGAGAAAATGGAGATTCGTTTAATTGAATTGTACAGTGCGTTATTTGAGCAATCGTAACTGCCAGATTGTCCAATCGTTTTCCTTCGTACTCACATATTGTAATTCTAGAAATATATGTTAATTCTAGGATTGAAGGTGAAGATATGAACAAACAAACCGTTGCGGTGATCGGTCTTGGAAAGATTGGACTTACATTAGCCGCAGTATACGCAACCAATAATTATAACGTCATAGGATGTGACGTGAATAAAGACGTCGTTCAAGCAGTGAATGCAGGCAAAAGCCACATTGATAATGAACCAGGTCTTCCAGAACTTGTAAAGAAGGCACATGATACCCAAACGTTACGTGCAACAACGAACACATCTGAAGCCGTTTCAAAGTCTTCTATTGTTGTGGTCATTGTCCCGGTGCTCATTGATTCTAGTAACGATGTGAGCTACACCTACATTGACAGTGCAACAGAAGCAATTGGCAAAGGCCTGAAAAAAGGTACTACGGTCATTTATGAGACGACATTACCAACAGGAGATACACGTGAGCGTTTCGGTCGCAAGCTGGAAGAATTGTCACAATTGAAGATGGGAAGCGATTTCTATCTTGCATACAGTCCAGAGCGTGTGTATTCAAATACAATTATTCGTGACTTAAAGCTATATCCTAAGATCGTTGGAGGCGTTAATGAAGATAGTCTGATTTACGCAAGTGCATTTTATCGTGCTGCTCTCCAATGTGAAGTACTTCCTGTGGAAAGCACAGAAACTGCTGAATTTGCTAAAGTAGCCGAATGCGTGTACCGCGATGTGAACATTGCACTCGCAAACGAATTGGCCGTCTATGCAGATGCGTGTGGTGTAAATCTAAAAGAAGCAGCAAATGCGAGTAATACCCAACCATTCTCACACATTCACGCTGCTGGTATTGGGGTAGGAGGTCATTGTATACCGATCTATCCGTACTTTTTCATCTCCCGTGGTTTGCAGAATGGAATTATTCAAGAATCACGTAAAACGAATGACAACATGGCGAGTTATGCTCTTTCAAGAATTGAAAAACAACAAGGTTCCCTAAAGGATTCACAAGTACTCATTTTAGGATTATCGTACCGAGAGAACGTTAAAGAAACGGAGAAATCTACAACGTGGCTCTTAATCGACCAACTAGAATCGAAAGGTGCAAACGTATCCGTAAACGATCCGCACTACGATGCACAAGAGTTTTTAAGTTATGGTGTAAAGAATAACGATCTATCGCCCGAAGCAGTGAAAGATGTTGATGTGATCATCTTGCAAGCAAACCATCAAGAATACAAAAAAGTAAATTTCAACATGTTCCAAAAGGATGCACTATTCTTTGACGGTAGAAATGCGTTCCATCGCGATGATATTATCTCTGCTGGGCTTCGCTACGATGCGATCGGGGGTGCGAAGTCGTGATTCCTATGGTGGATCTAAAAAAAGAGTACGAATTGTTAAAAGAAGCCATTCAAAAGGAAATAAATGAAGTGTTAGAAAGCGGCATTTATATTCTTGGACCGAAGTGCGCAGAGTTGGAACACCAATTTGTTCAATACAACAAAACAAAGCATGCTGTTGGTGTTGCCAACGGTACAGATGCGTTATACCTCGCTGTAAAAGCGTTAGGGATTGGTCCAGGAGATGAAGTCATTACGACACCATTTACGTTTTTCGCAAGTGGTGAAGCAATCGCAGAAGCAGGGGCAACACCGGTATTTGTCGATATTGATCCGAAGACGTATAACATGGATCACCATAAAATTGAAGAGAAAATCACTTCGAAAACGAAAGCATTGCTCGTCGTTCATCTGTTCGGAAAACTGTGTGACATGGACCACATTATGCAGCTAGCGAAGAAGCATAATCTTTATGTTATTGAAGATGCCTGCCAAGCAGTTGGAACGAAAGATGCTAAAGGACAGTTTGCAGGGACAATTGGTGATGTTGGTTGCTTTTCATTTTTTCCTTCCAAAAATTTAGGTGCCTTTGGCGATGGTGGGATGGTCGTTACGAAAGACTTTAAGGTATACGACAAACTGTGCGAACTACGCAATCATGGTAGTGTGAAGAAATATGAACATGCGAGCATCGGCATAAATAGTCGTCTGGATGAGATTCAGGCTGCCATTTTGCTCGTAAAGCTTAATTATTTGGATTTGTTTTTGCATAAACGCCAAGTGATCGCAAAACGTTATTGTGAGGCACTATCTACTGTAACGCAGATGCCAGAGATGAAAGGACACACCTTTCATCAATTTTGTTTTGAAGTGGAAGAACGGGATGCGCTCATGTCTTATTTACAAAAGCGTGGCATCTCTTCAGCTGTGTATTATCCAATCCCTCTCCACTTGCAAGAAGCCTTTACGCATTTAGGATACAAAGAAGGTGACTTCAACGTATCAGAGAACGCTGCAAAGCACATTGTTGGATTACCGATTTCACCAGAACTATCAATGACGGACCAAGAAATGATTATTCAAGCAGTCAAAGACTTTCACAAGTAACGAAGAAAATCATTCCATTTGGAATGGTTTTTTTTCGTGATGGATTCATCGTGTTTTCGAACGTTGTATACGGTGAAATCGGCGTAATGGAACGGATAGTGGTTTAGCCATTCTCGTAACAGGAGGACGTCTTCAAACAACCGCCCGTCATGAAATGAAGAAGCAGGGTATCCACCTAATGCTTGTAAGGACGATGTATGGTACAGACGTGGACCAAGTGGAAAAGGGTAGCGTAAAAGGTCTTGCTGATTACGCACCGCTCGACCCTTCGCAATCTTTTTGAAGGTAACGGTCTTTTGTTCTTGCTTCCAATGACGAAAGTTTCCGTATAGCAATCCTTCTTTGATGGAAGTAGTGTTTATTAGCGTTTTTATCGTTGCGATTGCATTAGGGTCAAGCCAATCGTCTGCATCTAATTCAAGCACCCACTCACTCGTGATGAAGGGAATCACTTGATTTAAAGCTTTGCTTTTCCCTACATTCACTGGCAATTGATGTGTCGTGAGTGTTGGGAGATTCGTTTGTTGAACAAGAGCGACGGTGTTGTCTGTGGAAGCATCATCAACAAGGACGGTCTGTTCTACGCTTACAGATTGTTCTGCGATTGAACGAAGACAACTGCTTATAAATCGCTCTGCATTATAGGAAGCAATCATAATTGAAATTGATGGATCGTCGTTTTGGATGAGTGACGGTTCGATGTATTTTTTACAAAGCAGCGCTTTTTCACGAGATGCTTTTGTCTTTGAGAGCCTCGAGGTGGAATGTAATTGCATGTATTCGATGTTTTCTGGATGTAATCGTGATAACCATATGAAATAACGCGCTTCTGCAAAAGGAGCTTCTGTAGCGAGCGGCAAAGGTGTGCTTTGTAGCGCATCCATTCTAATGAAGAGATAGATATACGAGTCTTTGTAAGAGGCAAGGAGAGCATGTTGATCACTAAGCGCTTCAATGAGTGTTTGTAGCTCGTAAGAGACATGTTTTTGAAACAATACTAACCCGTACGTCGCGCTCGTCTTAACTGGCGGCTCTTCGTCATAAGACCAAACGACGATGTGATCCATAACACCACCTCAAAATAGGTTCAACTTGTAGGAAGAGTGCACACGCAAACTTACTTGTTCATGCATCTACTATATAGATATTAGAGGATTGGAGGAGTAGACCGTGAACATTGCTTCATTATATAACTTATTTCAAAGTATGATCGACCAAGAGGTCGAAGTAAGCGTTCCATTTGGTGTTGTCAGTGGTGTTGTTCAGGTTGTATATCCAGATTATGTAGTGTTACAAGAAATAGACGGTACGTTTCTATTGATACGCTTAGACCAGATTGAAGTCGTTACTGAATCCGTTTCGTAAAGAAAGGAGACTAAATCATGTTTGAATTTTTATTTGCTCTAGAGTTGCAATCAAGAATCGGGACAAGCGTTCAACTAGCCACCTCAAACCAATATTTTGAGGGAACGATTCTTGATGCATCGTTTAGCGTTGTCGCGTTAGAGACCGATGATGGATATGGAGTGACTAGACACTATATAAGCGTTTCCGATATTAATTTTCTACGAATCAGCGAAGTGTAAAAAAGAAGTAAGGCGGCTATCACATGATAGACTCGCCTTACTTCTTTTTTATTGCATCGCTAATCATGCTAGAGAGTTGTAACGCTTTGATCCCTTCATCTGCACTCACAGACGGTGTGCGCTTTGTTTTAATGCAGTCAAGAAAGTCTTTCAATTCAAGTGTTAATGGCTGTAAATACGAAGGAATATAAATGGTTTCTGTCGAAGTTCTAGGATAGCCATACGTCAATTGATCTAGTCGTTTCGTAATCGTAATCTGATTGCTTAATAAGTCGGCTGAAATGTACGCATCTTCTGCAAGAATGATAATGGAGCGTACTTTTTTCGTTGAACGAAAACTTGCGGTTAGTTCAACGATCATACCTTCTTTTGAACGGGCTATGACGGAGGCATGCGAAGGGTTTTCATCCGTAATTCCAAACGTATGAAGCTCTTCAAAATGTTTGCCACTTAATGCGTGCACAAGATAAAGGTCATGAATCATCAGGTCGTGCACGACATCGATGTTTCGCATCTGTTCATGAAACGGTGCCATCCGATGCGTTTCAATCGCTAAGATTTTCTCCTGTTTGACAATGGTTCGTAGTGTTTTAATGAGCGGATTAAACAGTTCAATGTGTCCAACTTGTAAAATGATGTTGGCTTTATTTGCAGCATGTTTCAAAGCAATCGCTTCAAGTTCAGTGGCAGCGATTGGTTTTTCCATGAGCACATGAACTCCTTTTCGAATGCAAGCCATTCCAACTTCATAATGAAACGGGGTTGGTACGGTAATGCTGACGGCGTCAACATCATCTAACAGTGCGTCTAGCGAATTGTATGCGACTGCACCGTAGAGGTTAGCGGCATCTGCGCATCTCAATTGATCGACGTCATAAACACCAACCAGTGTACAATGGTTTCGAAGTGTTGCATATGTGCGTAAATGGTTTTCACCCATATTTCCAGTTCCGATTACACCTACGTTCATCGTTGTCCCCTCACTTTCGGTTTCAATGATTCGTAACAGTTTATGCTAGATGGCTCGAAACGAATGGACAAACCGCCAATGATTGAAAAAAATAAGACAATACTACAGATAAATTGTAGAATTAAACTAGGTTTCTAGAAATGGAGGAATACGATGTCAGTTGAACAGCAGTTTTTAGATTATGTAAAATCAATCAACCATTATATCCAAACCTTACAGTTGCTTTATTGGGATGCAAGAACGAAGCTCCCTAAAAAAGGGCAAGAAGAGCGCTCTAATGTAATTGGAACCGTATCACAACAAATTCACCACCTTACAACGTCGGATGAGTTGAAGCATTTGCTTGAAGGTGTCCAAAAGGACGAAACGGTCAGTGATGTTACGAAGCGTTCAGCAATTCTCGTTCAGAAGAAGTACGATGAATTTACGAAGATCCCAGCAGAAGAATACAAAGAATACATTATGCTTTCTTCTCGCTCTGAACTTGCTTGGGAACAAGCGAAAGAGTCGAATGACTTTGAAAGCTTTAAACCTTATTTAGAGAAAATTGTTGCGTATAAGAAGAAGACGATTGAATACTTAGGTTATGAAGGTCATCCGTACAATTGCTTACTCGATGATTTTGAACCAGGAATGACAGTTGAGAAATTAGACGTTATTTTCGAACAATTAAAAGAGGTGCTTATTCCACTTATTCAAGACGTCGTACAAGCCGATCGACAACCAGATGCAAATGTGTTGTTCCATCATTTTCCTAAAGCAGAACAAGAGAAGTTAAGTCATGCGTTTTTGGAGACAATTGGCTATGATTTTGAAGCAGGAAGACTTGATGAAACGGTTCATCCGTTTGCGACAGGCATTAACCGCAACGATGTACGTGTGACGACGAAATACAATGAAACGGATTTCCGTGTTGCCCTTCTTGGGACGATTCATGAAGGAGGCCATGCGTTGTATGAGCAGAACATCGGTGAACATCTAATCGGAACTCCTGCAAGTGCAGCAAGCTCGTTTGGCATTCATGAATCACAATCCTTGTTTATGGAGAAGTTTGTTGGTCAAAACGAAGGGTTTTGGAAAACAAATTATCCAGTTTTAAAGAAGTATGCTGGAGGATCGTTTGACGATGTTTCATTCGATGATTTTTACTTTGCATTAAACGAAGCAAAACCATCATTTATTCGAATTGAAGCGGACGAGTTAACGTATTGTTTGCACGTGATCTTGCGTTATGAGTTAGAGAAAGCGTTATTTAGTAATGAAATCCAAGTCGAAGAATTGCCAACCAAATGGAACGAGAAGATGGAAGAATACTTTGGCATTGTTCCTAATACCGATTCCGAAGGTGTGCTACAAGATGTTCATTGGCCAAGTGGGATGTTCGGATATTTCCCATCGTACGCGTTAGGCTACATTTATGCAGCCCAACTAAAACAACAGTTAGTCCACGACATTCCTGATTTTGAAGAACGGATTCAAAACGGAGATATCAAAGCAATCACCGCGTGGATGACGATGAACGTTCATGAACATGGGGCGATGAAAGAGCCACGAGAGATCATTTATGATGCGACAGGCGAAGACGTAAATGCTGAGCCACTATTAAGCTACTTGAAGGATAAGTACACTAAGTTATATCATTTATAAAAAAACCGGATCACCGTTTCATTTCGGTGGTCCGGTTACACGTTCCATAAGTCTTTTCTAGAAGTTGTCACAGCTTTTGCACCCGCATCAAGTGCGCCTTGTACGTCTTGTTCTGAAGTGATTAGTCCACCAGCAATAACGTCAATTCCAGTTTCTGTCCGCACTTTATGAATGTAGTTTGGCAAAATGCCAGGAAGTACTTCGAGTACATCTGGTTCGACGGTTTTAATTTGTTGGTAGCTCGTATTCAGTGCCATCGTATCGAGTAGAAATACTCGTTGGATCGCTAAAAGGTTGCTCTTTTTAGCCGTTTTCAACATGTTCGCTCGCGTGGAGATTACCCCGGCAGGGCGAATCGATTGGCAAATGAATTCTGCTGCATAACGATCACTTTTCAAACCTTGAACGAGGTCCGCATGTAACAACATTTTCTTGTTCGCTTCATTCGCGAATTTCCGCATAGTAGTTAGCATCGATAAGTGGATGTCGAGGACGACGAAGAAATCGTCGTCACGCTCCATCACCTGTTCAAAATCTTTCATTGTGTTCACAGCAGGAAGAATAGACTGACTCCCGAACATTACAGTACGCTCCTTAGCGTGGCGAGATCTTCTTGTGCATCCAATTCTGCTTTGTATTCACTCTTCTCATCGTCAGACCAACCGATCAGCTCACTCATCGCTTGCACGATCTGTAATTTATAACGGTACACACTTTCGATATCGAACAACAAGTACGATGTACGACGTAAGAAGAAGTCGACCGGTGTTGCGGCCATCTCATGTTCGATGCTGTAGCGCAACATCGCATAAAGTGGTGCAGGTAATCCGTATTGCTGTTCATCGTTCAAGTATTGATGAACGACTGAAGCGTTGGAACCGTATCGCTCTGCAATTTCTTCACTCATCTTCTTATCAAGTCCACGGTTGATGCCATCTTGAATTGATTTCTCTTTAAACGCTTGATAGCCTTCTGAACCGCCAACATTTCCACCAGATAAGACGAGGTGTTTCGTCTGGCATTCAGGGAAGCTTTGCCCGGTTTCTTTCGAGATTTCCTCAGCGGCAATTGATACGATCGTATCGGCCATCTTCCGGTATCCTGTTAATTTTCCACCAGCAATGGTCATTAAGCCACTTTCAGAGTGAAAGATCTCGTCTTTTCTAGAGATCTCTGAAGGGTCTTTTCCGTCTTCATGAATAAGCGGGCGCAGACCAGACCAGCTTGATTCTACATCGGTTTTCGTTAAGTGATAGCCTGGGAATAGCCCGTTTGCCGCATCCAAGATGTAATGAACATCATCGACGGTTACTCCAGGTTCTTTTTGGTCAGCGTCAAAGTTTGTATCGGTCGTACCGATGTATACTTTCTCACCGCGAGGAATTGCAAACATCATTCGACCGTCACCGAATGGAGTGTCAAAGTAGAGTGCTTGTTGCAACGGTAACCGTTCTTTTGAAACGACGAGGTGAACACCTTTCGTTAAATGAATCGACTTACCTTCACGTGAGCGATCTTGTTCACGTAGCGTATCGACCCAAGGACCTGTGGCATTAATAATTTTTTTGGCATAAATTTTTATGCTCTCACCAGAGATTAAGTCAACGGCAGTAACACCGACGAGCTTCTTGTTGTCATAAATAAACGACTCAGCACGCACGTAATTGGCAAGCTTTGCTCCGCGTTCAGCTGCACTTTTCGCAACTTCCATCGTAAGCCTCGCATCATCAGTACGGTACTCAACGTACATTCCTGCACCTTTCAAGTCCTTCTTTGAAAGGATCGACTCATGTTTGAGTGCTTCTTTAGAGCTCATCATCGTTCGGCGTTCGGCCTTCTTAACACCGGCGAGACGGTCATAAACCGATAATCCTACCGATGTGGTAAGTGCATTAAACGTTCCGCCTTTATAAAAGGGAAGCATCATTCGGACTGGCTCTGTCACGTGAGGGGCGTTTTCGTAAACAATCGCTCGTTCTTTGCCGACTTCGGCGACAAGCTTCACTTCAAATTGTTTCAAATAACGTAAACCACCGTGAATAAGCTTCGTTGAACGGCTTGACGTACCTGCCGCAAAGTCTTGCATTTCAATGAGCCCTGTATCAAGGCCTCGTGACTGTGCATCAAGAGCAATTCCGCTCCCGGTAATCCCGCCACCAATGACGAGTAGGTCTAACGTTTGTGATTGCATGGTTGCAAGTGCTGTTTTGCGTCCATTAAGTGAGAATTCCATAGCTGATTTCCCTCCTAGGGTTATAAAAAAAGGGATTACAACGCTCAAGTAAACGTAGTCGTTTACTTGAAGTGCTGCAATCCCCTCATCGTCTCAAAGATTCAGTCATTAACTTGTTACGTTAAGTTTACGACAAATGATTCGTTTCGTAAAGCATTAAGGTTTGAACGTCATCGTCGCATCGACTGCTTTTTTCCATCCGTTATAAAGGTCATCCCGCTCGTTACCGTCCATATTTGGCTTGAACGAACGATCCATATTCCAATTTTTGGCGATTTCATCTTTGCTATCCCATACCCCAACGGCAAGCCCTGCAAGGTACGCCGCTCCGAGTGCCGTTGTCTCAGTGACAGAAGGAATTTCAACAGGTGCATTGAGTAGATCACTTTGGAACTGCATTAAGAAGTTATTGGCAACAGCACCGCCGTCTGCACGCAATTGTTTAAGCTCAATTCCTGAATCACTTTCCATCGCAGTCATTACGTCTTTCGTCTGGTAAGCAAGAGACTCTAGCGTTGCTCGTGCAATGTGTGAACGTTCTGTTCCGCGAGTAAGTCCGAACATCGCGCCACGTGCTTCACTATCCCAATACGGTGTGCCAAGTCCAACGAAAGCAGGCACGAGGTATACACCGTCAGAAGAAGTGATGCGTGTTGCGAGCTCTTCGCTTTGCGGCGAATCCTCAATGATTTGTAATCCGTCACGTAACCATTGAATGGCTGACCCGGCAACGAAGATGCTACCTTCTAACGCGTACTCGACTTTGCCATCAATACCCCAAGCAAGTGTTGTAAGAAGGCCATTTTTCGATTCGACCGCTTTCTCGCCGGTATTCATGAGAATAAAGCAACCTGTACCGTACGTGTTTTTCACCATGCCTTCTTCAAAGCAACCTTGACCGAAGAGAGCAGCGTGTTGGTCACCAGCAACGCCAGCGATTGGTACATTCTCACCGAAGAAGTGATAATCAATCGTCTCTGCATAGACTTCAGAAGATGAACGAACTTCTGGTAGCATTTGCTTTGGTACGTCAAGGTGTTCAAGTAATTCATCGTCCCATTTGAGATCGTGAATGTTGTACATGAGTGTACGAGCAGCATTTGTATAGTCGGTTACGTGTGCTTTGCCACCGCTCAACTTCCAAATGAGCCACGTATCAATTGTTCCGAACAATAAGTCGCCGTTTTCGGCTTTTTCACGGGCGCCATCAACGTTGTCTAAAATCCATTTCACTTTCGTTCCTGAGAAGTATGGATCGAGAAGAAGTCCTGTCTTTTTGCGGAACTTCTCATTCAATCCTTCTTCACGAAGCTCACGGCAAATGTCTGCCGTCTGTCTTGATTGCCATACAAGCGCGTGGTAAACAGGTTTTCCTGTATTTTTATCCCAAACGACTGTCGTCTCACGCTGGTTCGTAATTCCAATCCCTGCAATATCAGCTGGTGTAACATCTGATTCTGAAAAGACTTCAGCAATGACCGCAAGAACTGATGTCCAGATTTCATTGGCATTGTGTTCTACCCAACCTGGCTTAGGAAAGTGTTGTTTGAACTCCCGCTGTGCGGTTTGCAACATTTCCCCTTTGTCATTAAATAGAATGGCTCTAGAACTCGTAGTGCCTTGATCAATAGCGAGAATATGCTTTTTCGTCATCTTCGTTTCCTCCCTTAATCAATAATTAGAACATGAGTGTATAAAGGATTGCACCAACAATACCACCAGCAATTGGACCTAGAATTGGAACCCATGCATACGCCCAATCAGATGGACCTTTTTTATCAATTGGTAAAATAGCATGTGCAATTCTTGGACCTAAGTCACGAGCAGGGTTGATTGCATAACCTGTCGGACCACCAAGTGAAAGACCGATCGCGATAATTAATAAACCGACGACAAGCGGATTTAAACCTTCACTAAAGGTATTTGCCCCAATTGCCAGTAAACCAAACACAAGAACTGCAGTACCAATAAATTCAGCAATGAAATTCGACGGTGTATGACGAATCGCTGGCGCTGTCGCAAACACACCAAGTTTCGTCGCTGGGTCTGGTGTTACCTTCCAATGTGGATAGTAATGGAAGAACACAACGACTGCTCCTGCAATCGCACCGAGAATTTGCCCGATGATGTATCCTGGGACTTGATTCCAAGGAAATTCACCGATTGCCGCAAAACCTAGCGTTACAGCCGGATTTAGGTGGGCGTCACTAATTGTTCCAGATACATAGACACCAAGAGCAACGGCGAAACCCCAACCGATGGAAATGGCAATCCAACCTGCCCCTTCCGCTTTAGATCCTTTCAAACTGACCGCAGCCACAACACCGGCACCGAAGATAATTAAAATCATCGTGCCAACAAACTCCGCAACGTATTCTAACATTGCAAAAACCCCCTTAATGAGTTGTTTTTTAGCTTATCGGTATAAAAAAAGAGCAGCTTTTTTCACAGGTCGCATAGGACTCCGTCAAAAAAGCTGCTCTCATAAGCTCATCAGCTGATTGGTTAACTTAAGGTAAGTATATAACGATATCTAGTAATTGTAAACGGATTCATAGTATTCAATTAGTAAAATAATCATCATTTCCATAGATTAGTATGCAATCGCTTACAAGAACATGCCTAAAAAAAGACCGAGCTCAAAAAGAACTTGGTCAAAAGTCATCAAGAAAACTCTCAAGAGTCGCTTGTTTATATAAAAGTGAACGTTTCCGAGAGGATCTTAGGTTATTATTCAATCCATTCAATGATCTCTTGTTGTGATTGTCTCACCTTTGGGTATTTAGGTTCGCTCGCCCGATAACCAAATGCAACCATCACGGATACGTCGTAAGGGTCATCTTGTTTAAGAATTCCTTTTTGTTGCAGGTAGGACGTGACTTTTTCATAATGAAAGCCTTCAATTGGGCAAGAATCAATGCCAATACCGGCTGCTGCACTCATCATGTTGCCAAGGGCAATGTACGTCTGTTTCGAGGCCCAATCAAAGAGAGTGCGATCACCATCTAAAATGTTGATATTCACATCTTGAAATGTGCGATACGCAGGGATAATATGTTGTTCGAACGTTTCTTCTGGCATGTCCTTGACGTTGGTCATCATATGCTTTGCATACGCTGAATCATAACGCGCATCATTTCTAGCGAGAATGATCACAAAATGACTAGCTGTTTCAAGTTGTTTCACCGCACCAGAAGAGTACGTTGAGAGTTCTTTTCGAATCGCTTCATTTTGAACGACGACAAACTTCCACGGTTCAAGTCCAATTGAACTGGGTGAAAGTCTAGCAATCTCTAATAGAAAAGAAAAGTCTTCCTCAGAAATCTTTTGATCTGGATCAAACGCTTTCGTCGCATGACGAAAATGTGCTGCATCGAGTAAAAGTTGTTTACGTTCCATCGTTTGTACACCTCTCTTGCTGTTTACTATAGCGAAGAGCGTGGATCGTTTCAAAGAAAGAAGCCGTTAGTTGGACTTTTCTCTTTCGAGTTGCTCAATGAGCTGTTTTGCTTCACTAAGCGTTTGATCATCAATTGCTTTCCTTGGGAAGCGAACGTGGGCAGATTCAATAATGTTCCGCATCTTGAAAATTTCTTTTCGAATGGTCACACCGCCCATGCCGAGTTGGGCTTCGAAACGGATGAGAGGTAAATAATGAAAAAACAGTCGTTGTGCTTTTTCTTTTTCTCCCGACGTGTACGTTTGATAGATCTCTTTGAGCACATCAGGATAAGCAAAACCGGTCATCGTACCGTTTGCACCGCGTTCTAACTCTTCATAGAAATAAACACCACCGAGTCCACCTAAAATAGTCAGTGAATCGGATTCATTTAGTATTTGTGTAATTTTAATCGGAGAAGGAGCTTCTTCGAGTTTTATATATTCGACGTTGGAAACGTCTCGTTCGAGTTGTGCGAGAAGTTTGGCTGACATCGTTACATTTGTCGTAACAGGCTCATCTTGAACGACAATCGGAATTGATATCGCATCACCGATCATCTGGTAATGGTGAATGATTGCTTGTTCGTTGCGGAGGTTTAAAGGAGGCGCAACCATAATGGCACTCGCACCTAATTGTTCTGCCGTTTTCGCGTAATGAATGGCAACGTCGGTACCTGGCGCGGTACAACCAACAATGATTGGCACTCGTCCTTGCACCGTAGTTACGGTCTCTTCGATCACTTGCATGCGTTCAGCTTCTGTCAATTTGTTCGATTCACCCATAATACCTAAAATCGTCAACCCATCGACGCCATTGTCCAGATAGAAGTTTGTTAGGTTCCGAAGGCTAGGTAAGTCCACTTGTCCATCCTCAGTAAATGGTGTAATCGTAATGGTACAAATCCCGTGCAGTTTCTCCATTGTAGACACTCCTTTTTGTAGATGAATCGAGTCATTGATCTTCGTTTACAGTTTAAATCAAATAATTTTAAATCGTCAAATAAACGTAGACGAGGTGCGTTAGCGCTCGTCTACGTTTACTAAAGAACTCACTTATTAGAAAGGTATTGATTTAAAGCGTTCGCTTGAGCGATCGCAAAGGAGTCGTCTTTCATTGTCTCAGGCTTTCCGGCATCTCCAACAATGTAATAAGAAAGTGGCTGGAAGTTCAAAAACGTCAATGCATGTCCGAACTGTTGGAGAAGTGGCAATGCTTTCATGCGTGGGTGGTCACCACCGACGATCAGCACGATCGGTTCAATCTGTGCAAGCTTATCTTTTAGTTCATCGCCATACTCTGGATCACGTACGGCTTGGCTAAAACGATCGAACATCGTTTTCATGAGTCCGCTCATGCCGTACCAATAAAGTGGCGTTGCAAACACAACAACGTCGTGAGTGAGAAAGACCTCAACGATTTTGTCATAATCATCATGAACGCGATCAAATCCATCAGCGTCATGGCGCTGATCGATGATTTGGTGAATCGTTAAATCTTTTAAATAGATATTTGCCGTTTCAATCCCTTTTGTGACTTCATTGGCAAGGTATGACGTGTTGCTAATTTCACGACTGCTACCGTGAATAACTGCTAATTTCATGAGTTGTCCTCCTTCGTAACATAACCTTTTCCTGAAATGTACCCGACAATTGTGAGCATGATGGAGAGTAGTAATAAGACAATTAATGGAGATTGCCATTGTCCTGCAATGTCGTAGAGCATGCCAAAGGCAATTGGTCCAAACGCCGCAAGCAAGTACCCGACCGATTGAGCAAGTCCAGATAACGTCGAGGCTTCGTTTCCTGAATGGGTACGAAGTGCAAAGAGCATCATCGCTAACCCAAAGCCACTTCCACAAGCAATTCCCATGATGATAGCGGCAAGTGGCAACCAAAGCTCTAGGTAGAACAATGAGATCGCCAAAAGAAAAGTAATTCCAACAAAAGCACCTAACCATCGTTGGTCCTTTAATTTGCCAGCAAGCACTGGAATGATAAATGTCATTGGCACGATGGCTGTCTGCATCAGTGCAAGCATTACGCCAGCTGAGGCAGGTGAGTAACCACTTTCTTGAAGCATCTGTGGCAACCACGTCATCGTTGTGTAGTATTGAAGCGACTGAATCCCCATAAAAATCGTCACGCACCAAGTAAGGGGAGAACGAAGCATTCCGTTACTTCTAAATGAAGACGGCTGTCTTGCAACGCTGTGACTGGATTTGTTTTGCCACATATAGAGTCCCCACATTGCTGCAGCAAGCACTGCCAACAAACCGAATACCCCAAGTGCTCCATTCCAATTAAGTGAGCGTGAAGCGAGCGGTTCCGCAATACCTGAAGCAACCGCAGCGGCAAGATTCATCGTAATGGCATAAATGCCTGTCATAAGACCGATGGAATGTGGGAAGTGTTGCTTAATTATTCCAGGTAATAAAACATTACCAATCGCAATTCCAATACCAATGAATGCTGTTCCACTTATTAAAAACGTGAAGCTCGGAGCGATTCGAAGGAATGTACCGATTGCGATCATACATAACGCAGCAAGCACGACCCGCTCCATCCCAAAGCGAACGGCAAGGCGTGGTGCGAACGGGGATAATAAAGCAAATAACAACAAGGGAATAGTCGTCACACTGCCGAGCATCGCATTGGACAACAATAGCTGATCTTGGATCGTCGGCAATAACGGCCCAATGGCAATCATCGGCGCTCGCAAATTCGCTGCAATTAGTAAAATTCCGATGATAAAAACAATGCGAATGTGAGTGTCGCTCGTGTGGTCATTCAAAGATTCATAACTTCTCACAAAAAAACGCCCCTGTCTCGTAATTGCTTGCCTCTCCTCTATACGATAAGCTAAAAGAAACGATCTGAAAAACGAATAATAATGATTGGAGCAATCGGATAATCCGATGGAAGGGGATCTTCGAGATGGAAATGAAGCAATTACTTACGTTTAAAGAAGCGGCAGAGAGCTTGAATTTTACGAAGACAGCGAAGAAACTAAACTTCGCCCAATCGAGTGTGACTGCACACATCCGTGCGATTGAAGAGCATGTAGGAATGCCTTTGTTCGAACGACTAGGTAAGCGACTGATCCTTACTGAAGAAGGCAAACGATACAAGCACTTCGCCGAGCAAATGCTCGATTTGGACAAAGCGTCACGAACAGCGTTACAAGGAGAAGAAGAAAGCTCAGGCACACTCGTTGTTGGAGCACAAGAAAGTCAATGCACGTACCGACTGACGCCTATACTAAAAACGTTTAAAGCGAAGTATCCGAACGTCGAACTCATTTTCCGCCCGGCACACTCTGAAGATATGGCGCGTGAACAACTGTTAGATGGCACATTAGACGTTGCGTTTATTATGGACACCGCGAAGCCGTGCAAATCGCTCATTGTTGAGCGATTAGTAGAGGAGGGCATTGCGCTCATCGCGTCCCCAGAACACTCATTGCATCAAAAAAAGAAAATCAATGCAGAAGATTTAATAGATGAGACCCTACTCCTCACAGAAGCAGGTTGTTCTTACCGAAACATTTTGGAGCATTCTTTTTTTGCATCGAACATTGCACCTGCAAACAAGATTGAATTTGTTAGCATTGAAGCGATTAAGCAATGTGTGATCGCTAACTTAGGTGTCGCCTTACTTCCAACAATGGCGGTGGAGAATGATTTAAAAGAAGGTCGAGTCATTCAGCTAGACGCTCGTTTTTTTACGACACCTGTGTATACGCACATCGCTTGGCATGAAGACAAACACTTATCGAAACCGTTGCAAGCGTTTATCGACGACACAAGAAAATCGTTCCAAGCCCTTGTTCATTAGCATGCGAAAAACCGATCACGTTATGCATCGTGATCGGTCGCTTCATTTGGTAGTTCAGTGGTTACGTAAGTGCGAGCAATCAAGTCATGAATCGCCCTGCGGTCCGTTCTTGAGGCAATCATAATGGCAGATACGATTACACCAATTCCAAGAGTAAGCGCATAAATAATCATACCGACCGCTTGACGCATGAACATCGTACCGAAGGTTACATCACTACCGTCCATCCGAACGATCCGAATGCCGAGCATTCGTTTCCCGACCGTATAACCGACCCAAAGCACAGGTAACACAATTTGATAACCTAGTTGTAGGATAATTTCAATCACTTCAAATGTAAGTCCCGGTTCCAAAAGATCTAACCCCAACAAAAGCATCGTGGGAATAAATATGAGTGAAAACAGTATGCCATCCAAAAATAAAGCCAAGAAACGTTTCCAAAAACCAACCGCGTGAGCTTCCATAAAATCCCTCCTGTATAGTTATTATTTAACACTAAATTCAGAAAAGTAAACCTTGATTTCAAGAAGTTTAGATCGGGCGAGGTGTGGTGTAGCAAGCGCGGTGTGTGGTGTAGCAAGCGCGGTGTGTGGTGTAGCAAGCGCAGTGTGTGGTGTAGCAAGCGCGGTGTGTGGTGTAGCAAGAGCGGTGTGTGGTGTAGCAAGCGCGAGGTGTGGTGTAGCAAGAGCAGGGTGTGGTGTAGCAAGAGCAGGGTGTGGTGTAGCAAGAGCGGTGTGTGGTGTAGCAAGCGCGGTGTGTGGTGTAGCAAGCGCGGTGTGTGGTGTAGCAAGCGCGAGGTGTGGTGTAGCAAGAGCAAGGTGGGGTGTAGCAAGAGCAGTGCGTGGTGTAGCAAGAGCAAGGTGAGGTGTAGCAAGCGCGGTGTGTGGTGTAGCAAGCGCGAGGCGAGGTGGGGTGTAGCGAGCGGGGTGCATAGTGTAGCAAGAGCAGGGTGTGGTGTAGCAAGAGCACGGCACAGTGTAGCAAGAGCAAGTTGAGCATACATATTCAACTAGTCCACCCACACTAATCAAAAAAGGGCGGAGAATTCTCCGCCCTTTCAACCAACATTACGCTTGGTCTGTATGCATTTTTTTAATCCAGCTGAGTACGTTGTTCACGACAACGTCAAGGTACTTGACTGTTCCTTCGTCTGTGAGCACACCATTCTCATCGAGCTTTGTGTGGACTGCGCCGATGTAGACTTCGTTGCCAGGTAGTACTGGTGATGAGAGTCCTGGTGCGAAGAGGATGTCGCGCAAGTGTGCTTGGGCTTTCACTGAACCGAGGTTACCCATGGATGCGCCGATAATCCATGATGGTTTGCCGATCATGACTTGTTCAACACGTGATAACCAGTCGAGGGCGTTTTTGTGTGCCGTCGAGATCGTTGCGTTGTGTTCAGGTGTTACCCAAAGCACAGCGTCAGCTGCTTTTACTTTTGCGCGAAGTGTTGTAACAGCTTCGTTTGGTTCGTTTTCTGTATCTTGGTTGTAAAGTGGTAATGAACCAATATCTAGAATTTCAAGGTTCATTTCTTCTGTATAGCGTTGTTGCATAAATTTAGCAATTTGCATGTTGTAAGAATCTTTACGTGTGCTTCCTACGATTGCGACGATGTTCATAGTTGTAATCCTCCAATGATGATTGTAATCCAAATTGGAATTATACGCTCATCGTCGGCAAAAATCCAATGAAATATCTCGATTGGAAGATACTTTCACTTAAGTACAGACCTGAATACATGGTTAACGGCTGTACAGAAGGGGAATTGTGTCGTAAAGATCTACGCCTTCAATAATGAAAGCGACAAGTTCTTCTTCAGTTCCGATCACGTGGTATTCTCCTTCTGGAAAAAACGCAGCTTGTCCGGGGGCGAGTGGAGTTTGTTCGCTGTCTTCTACTTGAACCCAGCCGTTTCCTCGAACGATGATAACGAGTTGATCAACAGATGCCTCGCGATATGGAATGGTTTGTTCTTCTTCAAGAAAAATAGAAACCATGCGAATGTGGCCTGCATTTCTAATAAGTGGTGTTAGTAAAAAGGTGGAGTCTTCAATTGTCGTTTCTTTGCCTACTGATGCATCGATGGATATGATTTGCATAGCTTTGACCCCTCTCTGTCAGTGAAAAGTACGTAAGAATGATATATGTAAATAGTTCGACATACTCCTCCAAGATCCTGCAAAATTTTCCAGTTCAAGAAACGGGAACATTAGGAAGAACTTTTTTTCGTCATTTAGTTAAGAATATCGAGTAGTTCTGCTATAATTGAAGGTCGAGAAATGTCTTTATAACTATACAAATTTACGATAGATCGGTTACTCGCGTTTTAAGAAAATCAATTCTTTTACAACGATCCATTTAGGGCGGAGTAGCGAAGCTCGAAGCGGAGGCTCTCGAATGATTCAACAAGAGATGAAAACATGGAAGCACGTATTTAAGGTAGACCCAGCGCGTTCGTTTACAGAAGAATGGCTTGCAGATATTTGTGAGTCGGGAACTGACGCTATTATTGTAGGGGGAAGTGACGGGATTACCATTGACAATGTGACGGAATGTTTGGCGGCGATTCGTCGATATTCTGTTCCTTGTGTATTGGAAGTGACGGAATTAGAGGCGCTCACACCAGGATTTGATGCGTATTTTATTCCGGTTGTCCTAAACTCTCACAATCCAGCGTTTATTAGTGGTTTGCATCAACAAGCATTAAAAGCTCATGGTCAATTGCTTGATATGGCTGATGTCATTGGCGAAGGGTACTGCATTTTAAATCGTGACTCAAGCGCTGCCGTCCGGACGAATTCGGACACCGCCCTTGATATTGATGATGTCGAAGCGTATGCACGTTTTTCGGATCAAGTTTTACGTATGCCCGTATTTTACTTGGAGTACAGCGGGAGGTACGGCGATCCTAAAGTGGTAAAAAAGGTGAGTGAAACGCTAGAAAACGCTCAACTTTTCTACGGTGGTGGTATTAAAACTGCTGATGATGCAAAAGAAATGGCAAAATATGCAGATACGGTCGTTGTAGGGAATGCCATTTATGAAGACAAAAAAGCTGCACTAGCAACGGTGCAAGCGGTTAAAGAAGTTAAAGTGTAACGAAAACGTGAGGTGTCAAACATGCAAAAAAAGATGGTTGAGCAACTGTTATCAGGATTAAATACTGAGCAAGCAGAGGCCGTCAAAACAACGGAAGGACCTCTTTTAATTATGGCAGGTGCAGGTAGTGGGAAGACGCGAGTGCTCACGCACCGCATCGCGTATTTAATCCGTGAAAAAGGCGTTGCACCGTGGAACATCTTGGCGATTACGTTTACGAATAAAGCGGCGCGTGAGATGCAATCACGAGTGGGTGACCTTGTCAGTGGTGTTGCGGATAGCATTTGGATGTCAACGTTCCACTCCCTCTGTGTGCGAATTTTACGCAAGGATATTGATCGGATCGGATTTAACCGCAATTTCTCCATTTTAGATAGCACGGATCAACAATCTGTCATTAAGCAGATTTTGAAAGATCGCAACTTAGATAGCAAAAAATTCCCGCCACGTACACTACTCGGGATGATTAGTGGTGCAAAAAACGAGCTGGTTACGAGTAAGCAATATCGTAAAAAAGCAAGTGGGCCCCTAGAAGAAGTGGCAGCAGATGTATATGAAGAGTACAGCAAGCGACTTCGGATTAATCACTCGCTTGATTTTGATGACTTGATCATGATGACGATTCGTCTGTTTGAACAAGTGCCAGAAGTGTTGCAGCATTACCAACGCAAGTTCCAATACATTCATGTGGACGAGTATCAAGATACGAACCGTGCGCAATATGTACTCGTCAATTTACTAGCGGATCGTTACCGTAACCTTTGTGTTGTCGGGGATTCTGACCAGTCGATTTACAAATGGCGTGGCGCGGATATCGGTAATATCTTGTCGTTTGAAGAAGATTATAAAGATGCCAAGGTCATCCTTCTCGAGCAAAACTATCGATCCTCGAAAACGATTCTTTCAGCCGCAAACGAAGTGATCAAAAACAACTCTGGCCGTCGTCCGAAGAAACTTTGGACTGAAAATGACGATGGCATGAAGTTGCAACTTCATGAAGCGATGGACGAGCGTGAAGAAGCGTTTTTTATTGTCGACAAGATTAAAGAATCCATGCGTGAAAAAGGTCGGTCTTATCAAGACTTTGCGATTCTTTATCGAACGAACGCGCAATCCCGTGTGATCGAGGAAATGTTCGTGAAATCAAACGTAAATTATCAGATGATCGGCGGAACGAAATTCTACGATCGAAAAGAAATTAAAGACGTTCTTGCGTATTTACGTGTAATTGCCAATCCAGATGACGATATTAGTTTAATAAGGATCATTAATGTACCAAAACGAGGCATTGGTGCGACGACGGTTGATAAAGTGGCGAACTATGCGGTCAGCCAAGAAATGAGTATGCACCAAGCTTTAATGGAAGCTGAGCACATCGGTTTATCAAAAGCTGTAACTACAAAGCTTCAAAACTTCGCGAAACTACTAGACGGTTGGATGAAACAACAAGACTATTTGTCGGTCGTTGAACTCGTTGAAGAGGTCCTCGAGAAGTCAGAGTATCGTCAATCACTTAAAACCGAGAACACACTTGAATCTCAAAGTCGTTTAGAGAACATTGATGAGTTCGTAACGGTCGCACAAGAGTTTGAAAAAGCAAGTGATGACAAATCACTGATTTCTTTTCTAACAGACCTTGCCCTCGTTGCTGATATTGATCGACTAGATGACCCTGAAGTGAATGAAAAGGGACTTGTCACGATGATGACGTTGCATGCTGCAAAGGGTCTAGAATTTCCAGTCGTCTTCCTTATTGGAATGGAAGAAGGGATTTTCCCGCATAGCCGTTCACTTTTTGAAGTAGAAGAGATGGAAGAAGAGCGCCGACTAGCCTATGTTGGCATCACCCGTGCCGAAGAAGAACTCTATTTATCACGGGCGCAAACGAGAACGCTCTATGGGAAGACGAATATGAACCCGAGTTCTCGATTTATCGTCGAAGTACCAACGGAATTGTTTGAGCAACAAGCGGTTCAAGAAAAGCCGAAGAGCCAAAGTGTACGTACCCGTGCAGGACGTGGCACTGGTGGTGCACGTCGGGTAACGACTAATACTGGCGGTGGATCAGAAGAATGGCGTGTAGGCGATAAAGCCGAGCACAAAAAATGGGGAACCGGTACGATCGTTTCTGTAAAAGGCGAAGGTGAGAACCAAGAGCTAGACATTGCCTTCCCAAATGAAGGGATCAAACGCCTCGTTGCGAAGTTCGCACCGATCACTAAAGTGTAGAAAGGGAGACGTACATGGCTTCCATTCAAGAAACCATTGAAGCACTTCGAGACAAGCTTCATCATTACAACTATCAATATCATGTGTTAGACAATCCAGTGATCCCGGATGCGGATTATGATGCGATGCTACATGAGCTCATTGAATTAGAAGAAAACCATCCAGAATATCAATCCGACGACTCTCCAACCGTACGAATCGGTGGAGAGCCGTTGTCGAATTTCGTGAAAGTTCAACACGAAACACCGATGCTAAGTCTTGGTAATGCTTTTCATGATCAAGACTTACGAGATTGGGATCAGCGTGTGAAAAACGGCACCGGTCGTGAAGACGTGTCGTATGTGTGTGAGTTGAAAATTGACGGTCTCGCCGTTTCACTTACGTATGAGAACGGGCGCTTCGTTCGTGGTGCGACTCGTGGAGACGGGACGACAGGTGAAGACATTACCGTGAATCTAAAAACCGTCGGTTCAATCCCGCTTCGTCTCCCAGAGGACGCGAACCTTGAAGTTCGTGGCGAAGTGTTCATGCCACACGGCTCGTTTCAGAAGTTAAATGCGGCGAAAGAAGAAAATGGCGAAGCGTTGTTTGCAAACCCGCGAAATGCAGCTGCGGGGTCGCTTCGACAATTAGACCCGAAAATTGCAGCACGCCGGAACTTAGATATTTTTCTTTATAGCATAGCGAACGATCGTGGGAAGGGATTAGAATCCCACCACGAGGCACTTGAATACATGAAGTCGCTCAACCTTAAAGTGAACAAAGAAACGAAGAAATGTGCGTCGATTGAAGACGTGATTGCTTATGTGAATCACTGGGCGGAAGAACGAAAGAATTTGAACTATGAAACCGACGGCATTGTGATTAAAGTCGACAGTCTGCCACTTCAACAAGAGCTTGGGTATACTGCGAAAAGTCCCCGGTGGGCGATTGCGTATAAGTTCCCTGCTGAAGAGAAAATGACGACACTCATCGGGATTGAACTTTCAATCGGGCGAACGGGTGCTGTGACACCGACCGCTCACTTGGAGCCCGTAACGGTGGCTGGGACGACGGTGCGCCGTGCGTCACTTCACAATGAAGACTTAATCCGTGAAAAAGACATCAAAATCGGCGACAAAGTTGTCATCAAAAAAGCTGGCGACATTATTCCAGAAGTTGTCCGTGTGTTAGAAGAAGAGCGAGACGGAAGCGAACAGGATTTCTCCATGCCAACGCATTGTCCGGAGTGTGAAAGTGAACTTGTGCACTTAGAAGAGGAAGTCGCTCTTCGTTGCATTAATCCAACGTGTCCGGCGCAAGTCCGAGAAGGGTTGATTCACTTTGTATCGCGCACTGCAATGAACATTGATGGGCTTGGAGAAAAGGTCGTTACACAATTGTTCTCTCATGAGCTCATTCAAGATGTGGGTGACTTGTACTACTTAACGTATGAGCAGCTAATTGAACTTGAGCGGATGGGTGAGAAGTCCGTTAACAATTTAATGCAGGCGATTCAAACGTCAAAAGAGAATTCTCTCGAACGACTTTTATTTGGACTTGGGATTCGCTTTATTGGTGCGAAAGCCGCGGATACACTGGCGAAACATTATAAGACGATGGACGACCTTAAAGTTGCTTCGTCAGAACAGTTAGCGGCGGTTCCTGAGATTGGTACGAAAATGGCGGATGCTGTCGCCCAGTATTTCGAACAGCCAGAAGCGGAACAACTTCTTGATAAGTTAAAACAAGCGGGCGTGAATATGAATTACCTCGGTGTAACGACAGAGACGGTCGGAAGTCTTTTTGAAGGACAGACTGTCGTGCTCACTGGAAAGTTAGAGCGTTGGACACGAGATGAATTGAAAGAAATTGTTGAAACGAATGGCGGTAAAGTGACGTCTAGTGTTAGTAAGAAGACAGATTTGGTGATTGCAGGGGCTGAAGCTGGTTCAAAGCTTGCAAAAGCTGAAAGTCTTGGAATTACTGTTTGGGACGAGCAACAAACTGCAGACTTTGTGAACGACTAAAAAAAGCAAGCCGGAGAGGAGCTGCTAAGTATGAGAAACGCGCTCATCATCCCAAGTCTTATGATGATGCTCATTCTTTTAGCAGGCTGTATGTCTTTTCTTGAACCTGAAGAAGAGGCGGATGTAGAAGCAGAAGAGCAAGGAGCGACAGCACAAGTGAGTGCTGAAATTCCGAGCCTTTCCAATTATTATCGAACCGTATTCCAAGATGGGACGTACGTTCCTGGACATGCACGCGGTTTTGGATCGGCGATGGTGTACAACCGTCACGATCTCGAGCGATTGGAAGTTGGATTAAGTGAAATTGCATCCAATGAATTTTCACCAGAAGATTATTACATCCAAGAGGGACGTTTTATTACCCGTAACGATTTAAATTCTTGGTTAAGTCGTCAAGACAACACGGAAGATGATGAGGGGAATCCTGAGAACCCGAACGGTTTAAATCCACAACTCGGTGAAGGTGAGACGCTCATTGAACGTGAAGCAAATGCTCCCCGAGTGTTGTCGCACATTACTGAACACAACTTCATGAGACAGACGAGTGAAGGGGATTTAGCAGTAGGCGGTGTCGCAATTGCAGTGTCGCTAAATACGACGTATACCTACCGAGTGACCGATGATGATGGGTTGCAACACGGACCGTTTAATACGGAGATTTCTGAAGAGCAGTTAGATACAGCTCGTGATGAGATTTCTAATGAAATCGTGTCGAGACTTCGAACAATTCACAGCGGTGGAGAGGACAACGTTAATTTAGACGACGTGCCAATTGTTGTGGCGGTTTATCATGAAACGACGAGAGAATCAACGACGCCTGGAGAGTTCGTCTCTTATGCTGTTGCTGAACCAGGTAGTGATTTAGGTGGATGGACAGAACTTGATGAGACACATCACTTCTTCCCATCAAGTTCAGCTTCCAACAATGCGCCGGCGGATGCCGATCGTTTTAATGAGTTCCATATGCAGCTTAATAGTTACTTTAGTGATCATATTGGTGCTACTGCGCTCGGTTACTATCAGAATGGTGAGTTGCAAGAGTTGACGATTACGGTGCCGATCCGATTCCAAAGTAAGATGGAAACGATCGCGATTACACAACAAGTTGCAGAGCTTGTAGAAGACCGATTCCCAACGAACGTTGATATTGTCGCTAAGGTTGAGAGTAACGATCAACAAGAAGCACTCATTCAACGACCGGCAGGAACCGAAGAAGTAGATGTGTACATTTATGATTAATCCGAAAAGCCTGCGGTGCTAATTGCCCGCAGGCATCGGTTTTTGCTATACTTTAAGAATGTTTGGTTGTCAGTTATTATGGGGGTGAAACCGTGTCAAAAATTACAAAAGAACAAGTAGAGCATGTTGCAGACCTTGCTAGACTTTCATTTACAGAAGCAGAAATCGAAGATTTTACGAATCAAATGAGTAAAGTCATTGATTACGCTGAAGTTCTAAATGAACTTGATACAGAAAACGTTGAGCCAACAACACACGTCATGGACGTACGAAACGTGTTGCGTGAAGACAACGTTAAGCCATCATTACAACGAGAAGAAGCGCTTAAAAACGCCCCGAAACAAAAAGATGGGCAGTTTGAAGTTCCTTCGGTTCTCGATTAAGGGAGTGAATTGCGGATGAGTTTTTACGATGAAACTTTGTCTTCATTACATACGAAGATTAAGAACAAAGAAGTGACGATCACTGAATTGACGGAGCAGTCATTCAAACGAATCAAAGAAACAGATGACAAAATCCATGCGTTTTTAACGCTTGATGAAGAGCGTGCACTTGCGAAAGCTCGCGAGCTTGATGAGCAAGAAGCGGACAACTTGTTCTTCGGAATTCCAGCAGGAATTAAAGATAACATCGTGACAAAAGGACTTCGTACGACGTGTGGTAGCCAGTTGCTCGACAACTTTGAGCCTGTTCACGATGCAACGGTTATGAACCGTTTAAATGAAAAGAATGTCGTGACGGTCGGAAAGTTAAACATGGATGAGTTCGCGATGGGTTCATCAAATGAGAACTCAAGTTATGCTACAGCACGAAACCCGTGGAACACAGACCACGTACCAGGTGGTTCTAGTGGTGGATCGGCCGCAGCCGTTGCAGCTGGACAAGTTCCATTTACCCTTGGATCGGATACAGGTGGTTCAATCCGTCAACCGGCATCGTTTTGTGGTGTCGTAGGATTGAAGCCAACGTATGGTCGTGTATCTCGTTTTGGTCTCGTTGCGTTTGCATCATCACTCGACCAAATTGGTCCAATCACACGTACGGTTGAAGACAACGCCTATGTTCTTCAACAAATTGCAGGTCACGACCAACTCGACTCGACGTCAGCAAATATGGAAGTTGCAGATTACACGTCTGCGTTGAACCAAGACATTGCTGGACTGCGCATTGCAGTGCCGAAAGAATACCTCGGTGAAGGTGTAGATGAAGGCGTTAAAGCACGTATTCAAGAAGCGCTAGCAAAGCTTGAAGAGCTTGGTGCAACGTGGGAAGAAGTTTCTCTTCCAAACTCTAAATACGCTGTAGCTGCGTATTACTTGCTCGCTTCTTCTGAGGCTTCAGCGAACCTTGCTCGTTTTGACGGCGTTCGTTACGGAGTACGAAAAGAAGGTGAAGATCTTCTTGACCTTTATAAGAAGAGCCGTAGTGAAGGTTTTGGCGATGAAGTGAAGCGTCGTATTATGCTCGGAACGTTTGCGCTTAGCTCAGGCTATTACGATGCGTATTACAAAAAAGCACAAAAAGTACGTACGCTCATTCGTGAAGACTTTGAACATGTGTTAAACAGCTTTGACGTTATTTTGGGACCAACTGTGCCAACGACTGCGTTCAAAGTGGGCGAGAATAGTAACGATCCATTAACGATGTACCTAAAAGACATCTTAACGATCCCTGTGAACTTAGCAGGTAACCCTGCCATTTCCGTGCCATGTGGATTCTCTGACGGATTGCCTGTCGGACTGCAACTCATCGCAAAGCCGTTTGAAGAGCGCACATTATACAAAGTGGCACACGCTTACGAGCGCGCGACTGAACATACAAAAGTCAAGCCGGAACTATAGGGGGGACACGAAGATGAAATTTGAGACGATTATCGGACTTGAAGTACACTCAGAATTAAAAACGAACTCAAAAATCTTTTGCGGATGTTCAACAGCCTTTGGTGCACCGCCAAACACACACACGTGTCCGATTTGCCTCGGTCACCCAGGTGTGTTGCCGGTTTTAAACCAACGTGCCGTTGATTACGCAATTAAAGCTGCCGTAGCACTTAACTGTGAGATTGCAGAAGAAACGAAGTTTGACCGTAAAAACTACTTTTACCCAGACAACCCGAAAGCCTACCAAATTTCACAGTTTGATAAGCCAGTAGGTGAGAACGGCTGGATTGAAATTGAAGTGGACGGCTACAAGAAGAGAATCGGGATTACCCGTATTCACTTAGAAGAAGACGCAGGGAAGCTCACGCACGACGACTACGACGATGCATCACTCGTTGACTTCAACCGTGTTGGAACACCATTGATCGAGATCGTATCTGAGCCGGACATTCGCACGCCAAACGAAGCGTACGCATACCTTGAGAAATTAAAAGCCATTCTACAGTACACAGAAGTGTCGGACTGTAAGATGGAAGAAGGTTCATTGCGTTGTGACGCGAACATCTCACTTCGTCCTGCAGGACAAGAAGAGTTCGGAACGAAAGCGGAGCTTAAAAACTTAAACTCATTCACCAACGTCCAAAAAGGACTTGCGTTTGAAGAAAAGCGCCAAGCTGAAGTGCTACTTTCAGGTGGCGAAATTCTTCAAGAAACACGCCGCTGGAACGAAGACAAGAAAGAAACGATTCTCATGCGTATTAAAGAAGGATCGGATGATTATCGTTACTTCCCAGAGCCTGACCTCGTGAACTTGTACATTGATCACGAATGGATCGATCGCATTAGAGGTGGAATTCCAGAGCTTCCGGATGCACGTAAACAACGCTACATCAACGACTGGAATATTCCAGCGTATGATGCTGGTGTCTTAACGCAAACGAAAGCAATGGCAGATTTCTTCGAAGAAAGCGTAGAAGTTGGTGCCGATGCAAAACAAGCGGCCAACTGGCTTATGGGTGAAGTAAACGCCTATCTGAACTCAGAAGGCATTGAGATTGAAGAAATCAAGATGACACCAAAAGGCCTCGCAGGCATGATTAAGCTCATCGAAGATGGCACAATCTCAGGCAAAATCGCCAAAAAAGTCTTCAACGAAATGATGAAGAACGGCGGCGAAGCAAAACAAATCGTCGAAGACAAAGGACTCGTCCAAATCTCCGACGAAGGTCAACTAAAAGCGATCGTTGATAACATCTTAGACAATAATCAACAGTCAATCGACGACTTCAAAAACGGCAAAGACAAAGCCTTCGGCTTCCTCGTCGGTCAAGCGATGAAAGAAACCAAAGGAAAAGCCAACCCGCAAGTCATCAACAAACTAATCAAAGAAGGCTTAGAATCACGCTAAGCTTAAAATCCCCCTACTCATCAAGCAGGGGGATTTTTGTGCGTTGGAGCATAGTTGAGCTACAACTTTCCTTAACCGAAGCTTAGTTACATACCGTTTTGCTGCTCTTTCAAGAAAAGATGTCGATAATAAGCTCCATTTTCAATTAGCGATTCGTGTGAGCCATCTTCTACAATTTGACCGTCGTGCATCACGAGAATTCGATCTGCATGACGGACCGTATGCAAGCGGTGAGCGACAGTGACCGTCGTGCGACCTTGCTTCAATTGTTGCAACCCTTTTTGGATTTGTAATTCTGTTCGACTGTCCACGTTGCTCGTTGCTTCATCCAAGATTAGGATTCGAGGATCACTCAGCATAACGCGAGCGATGGATAACAATTGTTTCTCGCCCTCAGACAACCCAGATGCCTGCTCATCAAGGTGCGTATCATATCCATTCGGAAGTTTGCGAATAAAGGCATCCGCCCGTGCCTTTATTGCTGCAGTGATCACTTCATCCTCTGTTGCCAACGGCAATCCAAAGGTGATATTCTCTCGAATGGTTCCGCTAAATAGCCACGTATCTTGCATTACAATGCTAGTCATTCTTCGGAGGACCTCATCATCTATTGACGTTATATCCAAACCGTCAATAGACACCGAACCTTCATTGGCTTCGTAGAACCGTAAGAGTAAAAGAGCTAGTGTCGTCTTTCCAGCTCCAGATGAACCAACAATAGCAACATCTTCACCGGCTTTTAGCTTTACGTTAATATCCTTTAAGATCGGTTTGTTTGCATCATATTGAAACGACACACGCTCAAACGAGATCTCCCCACGACCTTCTGGAACTTTGGAGCCGTAGTCGCTTGTGGGCATGGAAATATCAAGTACTTGAAACAACCGTTCTGCAGATGCAATAGTAGCTTGAATCGTATTCGTAATGTTGGCCACCCGGTTAATGGGTTGGGTGAATATACGAATATACATAATTAACGCTTGCACATCACCGATGGCAATGGTTCGTTGGACGACGAAGATGCCTCCAATAATGGCAACAACAACATAGATGACATTGTTCAAAAGGTTGAGCAACGGCACGATTAACCCTGAAAGGAATTGAGAACGCCAATTAGCTTCAAATAGAGAGGCGTTGTAGGGGGTGAACTTAGATTTCATGTCCTCGCCCTGGTGATAGGATTGAATTAATGGGTGGTTCGTGTAGCTTTCTTCAATATAGCCATTCAAAGCGCCTAGCGCTTGTTGTTGCTGTCGAAATTGTACTTGTGAGTACTTAATAATTCGCTTCGTAATGAGAATGCTTAACGGTAAAGTGATGCACACGATTAGCGTGAGCAGAGGACTAATAATCAGCATCATGACGACAACGCCAATCATCGTCATCAAAGACGTAATCGTCTGTGTTAGCGTTTGTTGCAACGTGCTACTAATCTTATCAATATCGTTAACGCCTCGACTCATCAGGTCACCCGTACTCACGCGATCAAAGAATGCAATCGGTAGTTTCATGAGTTGATGATGCAATTCATGCCGGAGTGTATAGGTGACATGTTGTGCAACACCGACCATCAAGTATTCTTGGATATAAGAGAGATAAACACTAAACAGGTAGAGTGCAGCTAGCCCTAACAATAGTTGACTGATCCGATAAAAATCAATGCCTCCATTGTTCACCATACCTTCAAATAGTGTTGTGATTACTAGTCCGAGAACGAATGGACCGAGGATAAGAAACAACGTGCTCAGCACGGATGTCATTGCGACCGTCAATAGTCGGAATCGATAAGGCAATAGATAGCTGAGAAGTCGTTTCAACGTACCCCATTGGATTTTTGAATCTTGGTTTTTCATGAGGTACCCTCCTCCAATTGCGTAGTGGCCAGTTCGTGATAAATCGCACTCGTTTGTAATAACTCGTGATGGGTCCCTTCCCCAGTAATTTCTCCTTCATCAAGAACGAGGATGTGGTCCGCTCGTTTGGCAATCCCGACGTCTTGCGTTGCGATTACTACAGTGGATTCGTTTAACTCGTGTAATAGCTCATCTAGGATCTGTCTCTTCGTTCCGGCATCGATCGCAGAAAAGCTTTCATCAAATAGATACATGTCGGCCTCTCTAATGAGAGCACGGGCAATCGCAATTCGTTGCCGTTGTCCACCAGACAAGTTCTTTCCATTTTGGGTTAACGTCGTATTAATTCCTTCGGGTAGTTCTTTAATAAAAGATTCGCTTTGGGCGATGGATAACGCTCGATCGATTTGTTGCATTGAAACATCTTCAGAACCAAAGCGAAGGTTATTTTCAATCGTCCCTGAGAAAAGTTGCGTGTTTTGAGGGGAAAATGTCACGGCGTTACGCAACGCTTCTTGATTTACATTTCGTAGATCAATGCCACCCATCACAATGTTCCCTGCACTAACATCTAACAGTCTTGGAATCAGTTGCAGCAAGGTGGACTTTCCTGAGCCTGTTCCTCCGACAATCACAGCGAGTTTACGATCAGGTATCGTACAGGTCACGTTCTTGAGGACGGACTTTTCTGCGCTAAGGATATTGGAAAGAGACATTTGCAAAGCGAAGGCTGGATTGCTGTTCAGGCGTTAATGAATAGGTTGGGCTCTTGATGGTCGGTTCAGCATTCAGCACTTCTAGGATGCGTTTTGCTGATACAGATGCACGTGGAAAACTTACAAACAATACCGACGTCAGCATGATGGAGAACAGAATGTACATGGCGTACTGAATAAAGGCCATTAAGTCTCCCACTTGGAGCTCCCCGGTATTCAGTTGGAGCGAGCCAAACCATAAAAGAGCAACAATCGAGAAGTTCAAGATGAACATCATGATTGGTGTTAGATAGATCATGAGCTGATGGACATGGATCGCTGAATTCCTATAAGACTCGTTTGCTTCTGAAAAACGCTCTCGTTCTCGATCGACTTGATTGAAAGAACGAATGTCACGAATACCGGTAATGCCTTCACGAAGTGTCAGGTTCAATTGGTCGACTCTTTTTTGTAAGGAGGCAAACAACGTACCTCCTTTTTTTGCGAACCAGATGACGATAAGAATAATGATCGGTAATGGCGCGATAAGAATGAATGAAAGCGTTAGGTTTTTAGTAACCGAAAGGATAAATGCGCCAATGAACATCATCGGTGCGAGCAACATCGTTTTTAACAGAAGCGACAAGATTGTCTGCACTTGTTGAACATCATTGGTCGTGCGGGTTAATAATGTTGAATGACCGAATTGGCGGTATTCTTGAAGAGAAAAACCTTGGACACTGGCATATAATCTTTCCCTTATTGTTAAAGCGACTGAAGATGTTAATTTCGCAGTCTGATAGCCTGAACATACGGTTACCGCCACGGTCACTACCGTGATTAGTAGCATCCAAAGTCCGACTTGAACAATATAAGACACATCGGCATTTGCAATGCCTACATCGACAAGCTCAGCGAGAAGGGTCGGCAATGTAAGTTGAAGAAGCGCTTGTAAAAACACCAAAAAAGCAATCAGCACCAGCTTGGATCGATAAGGTTTTAGATAGATTTTCATTAAGTCCAGCATCGGGTTTCACCACTTCAATTTAATGTAAAAAACCGCCGAGAGCGAACTCCCGGCAGTTTCGTTGAATCATTTAAAGGAGATTAAAATCAATATCCGTGTTTAACGAATCGTTCGCACTCTCATTAAGCACATCATTAAGAATCTGTGTAACATCTAACATGTTACATACCTCCTAAGTGAAAGAATAAGGTTAGGATTACAAGATGTTCAGGTCAAGACCAGTATTTAGCGAGCCGTTCCCGCTATCGTTGAGCACGTCATTAAGAATTTGTGTAATGTCGTTCATGGAAGACACCTCCTTATTTGAAGAATTCATCATTATTTAAAGGTTGTTCAAGTCAGAATCAATGTTGCCAGAGTCGTTTCCGCTCCCGTTGAGCACATCGTTAAGAATCTGAGTAAGATCTAACATGTCACATACCTCCTAAGTGAAAGAATAAAGTTAGTTTACAAGATGTTTAGGTCAAGACCAGTATTCAACGAGTCGTTCCCGCTATCGTTGAGCACGTCATTAAGAATTTGTGTAATGTCGTTCATGGAAGACACCTCCTTGTTGAAGAATCGATCATTATTTAAAGAATGTTCAAGTCAGTATCGATATTGCCAGAGTCGTTTCCGCTTCCGTTCAGCACATCGTTAAGAATCTGAGTAAGATCTAACATGTCACATACCTCCTAAGTGAAAGAATAAAGTTAGTTTACAAGATGTTTAGGTCAAGACCAGTATTCAACGAGTCGTTCCCGCTCCCGTTTAGCACGTCATTAAGAATTTGCGTAATGTCGTTCATGGAAAACACCTCCTTATTTAAGAATTGATCATTCGTTAAAGAATGTTCAAGTCAGAATCAATGTTGCCGGAGTCGTTTCCGCTCCCGTTCAGCACATCGTTAAGAATCTGTGTAATGTCGTTCATGGAAAATACCTCCTTATTGAAATTCAATTAGTATTTAAAGGATGTTCAAATCAAGGCCAATGTTGCCAGAGTCGTTCCCGCTCCCGTTTAGCACGTCATTAAGAATTTGTGTAATATCGTTCATGGAAAGCACCTCCTTATTGAAATTCAATTATTAGTTAAAGGATGTTCAAATCAAGGCCAATGTTGCCGGAGTCGTTTCCGCTTCCGTTTAGCACATCATTAAGGATTTGTGTAAGATCATTCATGGAAAGCACCTCCTTTGTCAGGATAGATTTTTATTTCAACTAGAAAACTTTGTAATCTAGATCGAAAGTAGCTGAGTCGGTGCCACTCTCATTAAGCATCTCGTTCAAAATTTGTGTGATATCAAACATGAGAATCATCACCTCCATCGCTTACTCTATTTTCTTCTTACAGAATACTAAGAGAAATTGTTACATTCCCAGATTCATTTCCACTCTCGTTTAATACATCATTTAGAAGTTGCGTTACATCTAAGATGGAAAACACCTCCTCAACTAGAGTACAGGCTCTGACTTGCAAACCGTTGCGTTTGTTTTTTTATGTGATGTTTCAAAGCCTAGTTGCCAAGCTAACGTTTCCTAAAATGATTTGGATCACTTTTTCCGTAATTTTTTTTAAAAGAATTATGGAGAGACGATTTCAGATGGCTCAGATTCAGTGCCACCCTCGGTCACAGATGTTACATAATAGTCAAATTGAGTAAGCTCTTCAACGGTATACGTTTTTCTTTCATTTTGTGCAATGCTGGCAACATGTTCGTCGCCATCTTCACCCACTTTGTAGATTCGATAACTGTCGATATCGTCATCACGAACGGCGTGCCAAGTAAGAAATGTACCCGTAATCTCCACTTGTTCTGGTGCTGGCGGAGTTTGTTCCCGTGATTCTGACTCATCGAGTGCGTCATCAGTTGAGTCACCTTCAGCTAATTGCTCGTGTACAACCTGACTGTCTTGAGGCTCTCTGGAGTCTGAAGCAGGGTCGTTTGTTGTAACGAACGAAAAAGTAACTAGAATGATAAGAAAACCAGTGAGAGTAAAAAGCGTCATCACTTTCATAGATATCGCCTCAATTATTTAGTTATCAATCTCATAAGGATTGAGAAATGCATATACCGTAGCTAACGAAATGGATACACGTTTGGATCATTTAAATCGTAATTTTTTTTAGGGAAAGGGACATCCAGATGAGGGTAAGGAAGTGAAACACCTGCGAGTAAGCAGTTTGTGAAGGTAGGAATGAATCGCTAAAAAGTAGACGTGGATCAAGAGTGAGAGAGCGTGGATCAAGGGTGAGAGAGCGCGGAGCAAGGGTGAGAGAGCGCGGAGCAAGGGTGAGAGAGCGCGGAGCAAGGGTGAGAGAGCGCGGAGCAAGGGTGAGAGAGCGCGGAGCAAGGGTGAGAGAGCGCGGAGCAAGAGCGAGAGAGCGTGGAGCAAGTGTGAGAGAGCGCGGAGCAAGAGTGAGAGAGCGTGGATCAAGAGTGAGAGAGCGTGGATCAAGAGTGAAAGAGCGCGGATCAAGGCGAGTGAGCGCGGATCAAGAGTGAGAGAGCGTGGAGCAAGACTAAAACTTACCGCCCCCAACCTGATTACACAAAAAAAGAGCAGCCCGCAGGCTGCTCTTTTTTCATCGATAGCTAGGTCACAACTTTCTCTGCGCCAATCATGAGTGCAAGGTATAAACAAAGGACGAACATGAGTAAATACACAGGCACTGCCCACACACTTTGGCCGTTTCCGACGTGGACGACGAATAGTGTAAGCACGAACAGTCCGGCTGCGAGTAGCAGGGCGGTTGGAATGGAGAGGCTCCAGACGATTTGGTCGTCGCCCCAGAATTCATCTGTAATCCAGTACATGCCGAGCTCTGACTTTTCTTCGAAGTATAATGTTTGAGCGACTTCGTGCGGTGGCTCTTGTTCGACCATACCAGCGGTTACGAGGAAAATCGCTACGAGTAGCACACTTTCCATGCGCATCGATGCGCGGACTTTGTTGTCACTTAACCCGTTGTTGATTCTTCGCTTCATTAAGAAACCGTGTGCGAAGCCATAAAAGACGAGCGGGATGAAGAGCATATGCTTGAGCAGTTGCATCTGACCGTAGGTCATGAGCCAGCTATTCGTGTATTCTGGTGTGATAAGTAGCATCATGCCAATGCCTGTACCAATCATGGTGAGGACGACACCGATTGCAAATGGGGTGAACCAATTGAAAAAGGAATGCCATCCGTCATGTTCTTTTACTGAAAAGAATCCGACAATGAGTAACGTTCCTGCCCAAAACGCTGCGGCAAGAAAGTGCAAGGTGTTCAAATAAAACCCAGTGTCAGCAAGTGATGCGGCGTGGGAACTCCAGCTTGCTGCAATGAATAATCCGACAGTAGGAATCATCTGAAGCCATGCTAACAAGTTGTCGTTACGTACAGCATAGCGCCAAATTAAGGCGACCAACACGAGTGCGACGGTTGCGACGAAGCTTTGACCGATTCGAAAGTTAAATAATACGTCCCATAAGACGACTTGGAACGGTTCTCCGAACATTTGTGACGTCGACTCCACGATTAATCCGACTGGGATAAAGCTGAAGACGATAATGATTACGCCTAAAGCTGGTGCTAAAAACGACGGCACTTTGATGGGTGGCCGTCGTTTTGTCCCAATCGCTTCACTTAAGTGGAGTCCTGCCCACAAGGTAAGTGCGATAAAGATCACAATGTTAGAGAAAATAACGAGTGTCATTATGAGCGGTTACGACGAGAAATTAAGAACACTACAGCACCTAGTACAACAATACCCGCGACAATGCCGACAATTAGACCTGTGTTGTTGTCAGATGTGTCTTCATCAGCCGTTTCAGAGACGTTTTCTTCTGCACCATCGTCTTCTTCAACGGCTTCTTCAATTGCGTCTTCATCAGTTGCATCTTCTTCTGTGACTTCTTCTTCTTCAACGACTTCCTCTTCAGGAGCGTCTACTGTAAAATTAAATTCACCTTCAGTGCCGTGACCGTCAGCTCCGAGTGCTTGCCAGAAGACATTGTAATCACCACTTGGAAGAGACTCTTCAAGTTCAACGATAAAGTCGTCACCTTCAACGTTTTCTTCTTGAACCGCGAATTCTTCACCGTCTTGGTCGGTAATTGTGACCGTTGTTGCAGGTTCAATTCCTGCGTCAAAATGAAGCGTTAACGTCTCGACAGGTTCTTCGACCGTTTCGCCGTCTGCGGGGATACTTTCATCCACGTAAGAGTGCGCATAAGTAGTAGTAGCCATTGCCGCTGATCCCATAACGACAAGCAGACCTGCGAGTAGTTGTTTTGTTTTTTTCATAAAATCCTCCTACTAGAAATATCAATAGAATAAGTACAACCATAGTTAGTTTACGTGACAAAGGTACTGCAAGCAAGGAAGAACGTGTGAGGTGATTGTGAAGGAACTGTGAGGGAATCTTTGCCTGTCCTTTCCAACTTCGGTACACTATACTAGAGAAGACAATGAATTATGCATGATACGTCATAGAAAGAATAACTTCACGATAATAGGAGAAGAGTATCATGAAAAAAGCGAGATTAATTTACAACCCAACTTCTGGGCGAGAACAAATGAAAAAGAACTTACCATATATCCTAGATCGGCTTGAGCAAGCTGGTTACGAAGCATCTGCGCATCAAACGAAACAAGAAGGATGTGCAAAAGAAGCGGCACATGATGCTGGACTTCGTGGTTATGATCTTGTCATTGCTGCAGGTGGTGACGGGACGATTTTTGAAGTGATCAATGGTCTTGCGGAACTCGAGAATCGCCCTCGACTCGGTCTAATTCCTGCAGGCACAACGAACGATCTCGGTCGGGCGTTCAAGTTGCATGATTTAGATATGGAAGGCATTTGCGACGTGTTAACGGGAGATCACGTATCACCACTTGATGTCGGCAAAGCGGGAGATCAATATTTTGTGAACATTGCCGCAGGTGGAAGCCTCACTGAGTTAACGTATGACACACCGAGTCGTTTGAAGACGATGATGGGACAGATGGCATACTATGTGAAAGGTTTTGAGAAATTGTTTTTCTTAAAGCCACGTGAAGCGCGGATCGAGTACGATGGCAGGCTGTTTGAAGGTAAGATCATGCTGTTCTTAATCGCGAACTCCAACTCTGTTGGTGGTTTTGAGAAGCTAAGTCCTGATGCGAAGCTTGATGATGGTCTATTTGATATGATTTTATTGAAAAAAACCAACCTTGCTGATTTCGTTCGAATTGGTAGTCTAGCACTGACCGGTCAGCACATTTACGAAGACAAAGTGATTTACATTCAGGCAAATCGAATTAAAATTGAAATTGAAGGCGAGATGCAACTGAATCTAGACGGTGAACATGGTGGCACGATTCCGAAAGAATTCGTCAACTTGCATCACCACTTTGAAATGCTCGTACCAAAGCCAGAGGAAAACGAATAAAAAACACGATGGTGCTCAGACCATCGTGTTTTCAAAAGAAGTTCTAGTTTTTGGCAACTACAATATTGAAGATCGACCATGCGACCACGCCTGCAGCAAATACTGCAGAAAAAATAGCAAACCAATGCATCGTGCACTTCATCCTTCCTTATACTGTTAGATTCCTATAAGCAACAGCCTATGTACTGCGCTGCAACGTAGAAGAAGGGTAACACTCTTACTAAAATCATACGAGTTTTCCACAATCACGTCAAGAGAATAAACTGGACAAGTCTCTAAAGGAGGAACAAATGGTACACCTCGTTATTGCACCGGATTCGTTCAAGGAAAGTATGACCGCTGAAACGGTAGCCCATGCGCTCGCTCGCGGTTTTCGCAACATTCATCCTAATCTAACGACAGACCTTATTCCGATGGGGGACGGCGGTGAAGGCACGATGGAAGCACTCACCGCAAGTCTTGAAGGAACGACAATCAACGTTGAGGTTGAAGGCCCTAACAAACAGACAGTCACTGCGACATACGCCCTTTCAAAAGACGGCGAAACAGCAATCATGGACATGGCATCTGCGAGTGGCATCCATTACAACACGAAAGAGAACCGAAATGTATTGGAAGCGTCTACATACGGGACTGGTGAACTTATTCGCCACGCCCTTGATCAAGACATTAAGAAACTGATTATCGGAATTGGTGGCAGTGCGACGAATGACGGTGGCGCGGGCATGATTGAAGCGCTCGGCGCAACGCTACTCGATCAGAACGATGCACCGATTAACCGCGGCGGTGCAGCTTTACAGCAGCTTGTTCACATTGACACGGAAGGGTTGGACTCACGGTTACAAAACGTAGACGTCGTTGTCGCCTGTGATGTGAAGAACCCACTCCTCGGACCCGAAGGTGCAAGTGCGATTTACGGCCCACAAAAAGGGGCAACAGACGAAGACGTAGAGCAACTCGATGCGGCATTAGCCAACTATCACAATTGTACTGTCTTAGCGACCGGGAACGACGTCAAAAACATCCAAGGCGCAGGAGCGGCTGGCGGACTTGGGGCGGGGCTACTCGCCTACTTAGATGCGAAGCTCGTCCCTGGCATCGAACTCGTCTTAGAAGAAACGAACTTCAAAGAGCGCGTCAAAGACGCCGATCTCGTCCTCACTGGCGAAGGTAAAATCGACGGTCAATCCATCTATGGGAAGACTCCCGTCGGAGTCGCCCTTGCCGCTAAAGAAGTGGACAAGCCTGTCATCGCTGTCTGTGGTGCACTTGGCGAAGGGTATAAAGCGGTTTACGAACACGGCATCGACGCGGTGTTTAGCATCGTCCCAGGCGCAATCGACCTTGAAGACGCACTAGCAAACGGCGAACAGTATTTAGAAGAAGCCGCTGAGAATATTGCGCGTGTGTGGAAGAAGTAGAACTGTAAAAGTCTTCCTTATTGAAGGTGGCTGATGATTCCATGTTCTAAGGCATTCTGCCATCTTCGATAAGTTATATTTGTAAAATCAGCTATTTGTTTTACAAATAGTTCCTATGCTACACTCAAGGTATAAGCAGGGGTGAAGTAGATGAGAGATTTTGAGGCGAACTTGATTGATAAGAAAGTAAAGCGAACGACATTAGCGCAACATGTTGAAGAAAGCATCGTCGATTTGTTAATGACAAACAAATTAAAGCCAGGAGATAAATTACCTCCTGAGATGGAATTAATCGATATGCTTGGCGTAAGTCGACCGGTTTTACGAGAAGCAATTACATCTTTAGAATCACTCGGTATTGTAAAACGGAAAACGAGAGATGGCACGTATTTCACTGAGCGTATTAGCAGTAAGCCCTTTAAAACAATGCTTTCATTGATGAATGATAACATCGAAGGCATTATTGAAGCGCGAATGACGTTAGAATTAGGGCTTGTTACGTTAGCTGCTGAGAAGATTACCGATGAACAATTGGAAGCTTTACACGAGACGATCGTCGCAATCGAAACAAAAGAAGACAATGATTACGGTCGATATGATTTAGAGTTTCATCACATTATTGCGTCAAGCGTCGATAACCCCATCATGCAAGGAATGATGGATTCTTTATTGTTAGCGCATGAAAAAGTGAATAAGCAGATTCAATATCGTGAGAAAGAGAAGACGGCTGCTCATCATCGTGCAATTTACAATGGACTTAAAGAGAGAAATCCACAAGTAACATTTGAAGCGATGTATCGACATCTAACGTTTGTACGCGATAAGGTGTTAAATCAACAGTAGTGTGTATCTATGGATACATGCTATTTTTTTATGAAATTTTATTATTAAATTGACTTACAAGTTTATTTGTCTTACAATTGAACAAAATATCAAAGAGGTGATGAAATGTCTGAAATCAGCAAGGGAATTCTAGGGTTTCCAGTGGCGCCATTAACGAAAGATAATGAGTTAGATGAACAAGCACTATTTAAAAATATTGAATATTTAATCGATGAGAAATTAGACGCTATTTTTATTGCTTGTGGTTCTGGGGAATTTCATGCGTTATCAACCGATGAATATCGTCGCATGGTAGAAGTAGCGATGAGTGCTACGAAAGGTGCTGTGCCTGTGTATACCGGTGTAGGAGGGAATATTGCACATGCGAAATCATGCGCTCGTATTTCTGAAGAGCTAGGTGCAAGCGGTTACTTAGTTTTACCTCCTTATTTAATTGAAGGCAATCAAGAAGGAGTAAAACATTATGTTCAAGAGTTACTCGAGTGGACGAACTTAAATGCTATTGTTTATCAACGGGCGAATGCGGTTTTACAAAAAGACGCACTAGAAGCATTACTTGATTATCCGCACCTTGTAGGATTGAAAGACGGCATTGGGAATATGGACTTAAATATTGAACTTACGCAAACATTTGGTGATCGACTTGGCTGGTTAAACGGCATGCCGATGGCAGAAGTAACGATGCCTGCGTATTTGCCACTTGGTTTTGATACGTATTCGTCCGCCATTTCAAACTATATCCCTCACATCTCTAGAATGTTTTATAACGCCTTGCTTGAAGGAGATGATGCAAAAGTTCGGGAGCTTTACCGTGATGTTATTTTACCGATCAACGCCATTCGGAAGAAAAAACCAGGGTATGCGGTATCTCTAATCAAAGCGGGAATGGAAATTATCGGTTTACCAGTACAAGGAAAAGTCAGACCACCAATTAGCCCAGTTGAACCGGAACATTATCGTGAGTTAGAAGCCATTATTACTCACGTTTACGACAAGTATCCAAAAATCAATGCATAAAGGAAGTGAAGCAATGATTACAGTAACACCTTACATTAATGCTAAGTGGGAGACCAAGCAACAACCGGAACATACGGTCATAAATCCTGGAAACGTAACGGATACAGTCGGTCAAGTAACGATCGCAACAGAAGTAGAGGTGAACGGAGCCGTACGTGCTGCGAAAAACGCCCAAGCCCATTGGGCATCACTTGCAGGGGCAGCGCGGGGAGAATATTTGTATAAAGCAGCGAGCGAGTTGAGTTCACGAGCAGAAGAGATTGCACAAATTGCCAGTCGTGAGATGGGCAAGACCATTGCAGAGACGAAAGGCGAAGTACAGCGTGGCGTTGCGATCTTACGTTACTATGCGAATGAAGGCATGAGGGCAGTGGGCGACGTGATTCCGGCAACGGATTCAAACGCACTCATGTTTACTACGCGAGCACCACTTGGTGTTGTAGGTGTGATCACGCCGTGGAATTTTCCTGTGGCAATTCCACTTTGGAAATTAGCGCCAGCACTTATTTATGGAAATACAGTTGTCATTAAGCCTGCGCTTGAAACGAGTATTACGTGCGCGAAGATTATGGAGTGTTTTTCACAAGCTGACTTACCTGAAGGTGTTCTTAACATGGTGAGTGGAGGTAGGGAAGTTGGAAGTCTACTTACTGAACATCAAGACGTATCTGGAATTACGTTCACCGGATCGAATACTGCAGGGAAAGAGATTGGTGCAACAGCACTTGCACGTGGAGCGAAGTATCAATTAGAGATGGGTGGGAAAAACCCAGTCATTGTGTGTGACGATGCAGATCTCGAGCTTGCTGTTTCAGCAACCATCTCTGGTGCGTTCAAAACGACAGGTCAAAAGTGTACGGCAACGAGCCGTGTGATTGTACATGAAAACGTGTATGAACAATTCAAGAAGGAACTTGTTGCACAAACAGAAGAGATCATTGTCGGAGATAGCCTCGATGAATCGACGTGGATGGGACCGTTTGCTTCTGAACAACAACTTAGAAAAAGTCTCGCTTATATTGAAAGTGGCGTGGCTGAAGGTGGAAGTCTTCTAACAGGAGGATCTCAATTATACGAAGAGCGCGGATTTTACATGCAACCGACGATTTTTGAAAATCTTGCGCATTCAAGTAGTTTGGCTCAAGAAGAAATCTTCGGTCCTGTTATTACCTTATTCAAGGTGGACGATTTGTCAGAAGCCATTGAGCTAGCTAATGATAGTGATTACGGATTAAGTGCGTCAATTTTTACTAGCAATATCGGTGGAATGATGTCATTTATCGATGACATGAATGCAGGTCTTGTTAGAATCAATGCAGAGAGTGCGGGGGTTGAACTACAAGCGCCATTTGGAGGCATGAAGAATTCAAGTTCTCATTCAAGAGAGCAAGGAGAAGCAGCCAAAGAGTTCTTTACGAACATTAAGACAGTATTCGTTAAAGCATAGAGTGGGGGACTTGTCCCCCTCTTCTAATCTTGTAGAGGAAGTGATTCAATGCTTTCAGAACGAAGAAGCAATGTAGTTACAGGGTTAAGTTTTTTGGTGTTGGCCGTAGGTGTGTTTTTCTTATCAATAAATATGAATACGCTTTCAATACTATCGATAGGCGTAAGCTCAAGTTTCTTTCCGGTTGTTGCTTCAATAATTATGTTTCTAATAAGTATTGTTTTGTTATACCTTTCTAGAAAACAAACCGGTAATGAAGAAGTTGCTTCAACTAAAGAACATGATGAAGGCAACGTGAAGTCGAAGCAAGTCAATGTTGGGATCACGTTTGTCCTGATCTTGCTGTATTTACTTTTCCTTCCGATCATAGGGTTTATTCTCGCGACAACGTTATATTTGGTCGTTCAAAGTTATTTATTGGCAACGAAAGAAAAGCGTAATCTTCTTATGTTTAGCAGTTTGTCACTGACTGCCTCGGTTGTCATTTACCACGTATTTCGTAGTGGATTTGACTTAATGTTGCCAGTTGGAATACTGGGATAGGAGGAAACCGATGGTTGATTTGTTTTTGAACGGGTTTGTAAGTGTACTTAACCTAGAAACATTACTAATCATTTTAATTGGTGTTGCATTAGGGCTCGTCTTCGGGGCCATACCAGGTTTAACGGCAGTGATGGCGATTGCCATATGTTTACCGATTACGTTTGGCATGGAGCCATTAAATGGAATGGCGTTATTACTTGGCCTCTACATCGGCGGAGTGTCTGGGGGATTTATACCGGCCATGTTGCTTAATATACCAGGAACCCCATCCAGTATTGCAACCACGTTTGATGGGTATCCAATGGCGCAAAATGGTGAAGCGGGGAAAGCGTTCACGTTAACGATCATCTTTTCATTCCTTGCAGGGTTGTTAAGTTTTGCTATTTTAATCTTTGTCTCGCCCCTATTGGCATCGATTGCTATTGAATTCTCACCTTTTGAGTACTTTGCGGTCACAATCTTTGCGCTAACGATGATCACAAGTTTGTCAGGTAATTCCATGTTAAAAGGTGTACTGGCAGGTTGTTTAGGGATCGTACTAGCAATGATTGGAATGGCCCCAATAGATTCTTATCCACGGTTTACATTTGGATTTAGTGATCTAGATGCTGGTTTGGATGTCCTGCCTGTTTTAATTGGTTTATTTGCAATTTCAGAGATATTGAAGGCTGCAGAAAACAAAGACGATCAGAATAAAAAACGAATTGAAATCGCTTATAAGCTAAGAGATATTGGTATTTCATTTCGAGAAGTGTTTCAACAAAAATGGAATTGGCTGCGATCAACGCTCATCGGTGTTGGTGTTGGGATATTACCAGGTTTAGGGGGATCAACAGCAAACATCATCGCGTACGCCACTGCGAAGAACCAATCTAAAACACCAGAAAAATTCGGGAAAGGTACACCTTATGGAGTAGTAGCGACGGAATCGTCGAACAACGCTTCGATCGGAGGGGCATTAGTTCCATTACTTTCGATTGGTATACCTGGTGATGGTGTTACGGCCTTACTCATTGGGGGATTAATGCTTCATGGTTTAAACCCAGGTCCATTGTTATTTGAGCAACATGGAGATGTCATGTATGGCATTTTCGCAGCGTTATTAATTGCAAATGCATTTATGGCGTTGCTGTTAATTATCGGTATGCGTTTTTTCATACGAATCTTAAATGTACCACAACATTTGTTGCTACCGATCATTATCGTATTGTGTGTCGTTGGTGCCTTTGGTGTTAACAACCGCCTCTTTGATGCAGTCATTCTTGTAGCATGTGGACTCTTAGGCTATGTGCTTATTAAACTGAAAATTCCAATCATGCCTGTCGTCTTGGCGTTTATTCTCGCTCCAATCTTAGAACTCAATCTTAGACGAGGGTTAATGCATTCAAACGGAGATTGGACGCCATTTATAACGTCACCAATCGCATTTGTGTTTCTTACTGTGGCATTAATTTCGGTGATTGTTGCTGTTCGTAATAATATGAAGCGAAGAAGGATCGTAGGTGATCAATAATGAAAACTTCAGTAAAGTGGACATGTATCACGTTACTAGTTGCATCGGTTCTGACGATTGTGTTCACGACAAACATAGCGACACCAACTTTTGGGGAAAGTCAGGCGACCGTATCCGAAGCGTCCGTTGAATCGTATCCAAATCAAACGATCGAAGTCGTTGTGCCAGCAGGTGCTGGGGGAGATACGGATTTAGGTGCTAGATTACTAAGTCAATACGTCGGAGAAGAGTTAGGTGTGAGCATGGTCGTCTCCAATATTGCAGGGGCAGGAGGAAGTGTTGGTTCACGAGAAATCTTAGATGCAAGACCAGATGGACATCAAGTGTTGTTTTTTCACAACAATCTATTGATTAATAAACTATTTGGTGTCTCTGATTTTGATCATCGTGATTATAAGATTGCCGCTATCTCTACGTTTGATATGGGCGACACGTTTATCATTAATGCAGATGCACCATATCAAGATGCCACTGAACTCGCGGACTATGCAGTAGAGAATCCTGATGAGCTATATTTTGGCACAGAAGTGGGTGGGTACACCCATTTGCAAATGATGGCATTTGAACGTGAGACAGGTGCTTCATTTCGGTTAATTGATGTTGGGGGTGCGTCAGATAAGATTGTTGCTCTCTTAGGAGATCAAGTCGATGTCATTCCGATTGCTTACGGCGTAACGACAGATTATATTGCGAATGGTGATTTCAGCTCAGTAGGCGTATTGGCTGAGGAAAGCAGAGAGTTATACGACAACACACCATCCATGGTTGAGCAAGGGATCGACATAGAATTCGAGAAGTTCTTCTTCTTTGCTTTTCCAAAAGAAACACCAGATGAAATTGTAGAAACGTTCTCTCAAGCAGTAAAAGAAGTTGTCGAAAACAACGAAGAATACCAAAGTCGGGCAGAGTCTTACTACACAATTCCAGAATATTTAGATGGGGAAGAAGCATTTGAGCATATGGAAGGTGTAAGAGAATACTATACCGAATTGATCCAAACATTAGAAGAAGATGAGTCATAAATCCAGTCATAAGAAAATTCCCCGCCTCAGCTCTGAGACGGGGAATTTTCTTATGAGCCATGAACTTCTGTCATGGCGTTAAGAAGTGCACGAATGTAGCCGATGGAATAAGCAAAGCCGACGCTTTGATAACTCCAGCCAATGTTTGAGTATTGCCAATTTCCATCAAGGTCTGGAACGTCTCCTTGCATAACGGGCACATGATCTGGATTTAAGCAGCCTGTGAATCCAGTTTTCTTTAATTCATAGAGAACTTTATACATGTTCATATCGCCATCGTCTAATAAAGCTTCTTCAAAAGCCCCGGCAGTCGGAAGTGCACCCCGAACGTTTCTGAAATGGATCAGGAACAAACGCTTCTTCCTTCCATATTGATTGAGCTCATCAAGCACTAAAGAACTGCCACCTTCTTCGGCGCGTGTACCTGTACAATAAATGTAGCCCACTTTTTTACTTGGAAACTCGTCGATAATTCTTCGATAGCCAAGCCCTCCAAAAGGCGTGCCTTGTAACGGGGAATCTGAAGGATGCATCCCAAGCTGTACATTGGCTTCTTCACACGCAGGTACTAGCTGTGAGTATGCATGCGTAAAGCGCTTCCAATAGTGCTCATGGTCGTCTAACGAATGTACATGATAAGGCTCTTCACTGAATACGAGACTTTCACCTCGAGCTAAGGCGCCTCCTCGTTGCCTAGCTTTATAGCTCTTTGTTAGATGATTAAACGTATCTCCAGCAAAACGCTGACGAACAATATTGACCCCTGCTTCCCCGAAGACTTTCACCGCTTTGACAGAATGCTCCAACCCAGTCTCATCTTGACCGTTTATATAGGCCTCGGATAAATCCGGCAATGTAACCCGATTAATGTCTAGACCAAACGATTGAATGCGTCGTCTCTCTTTAAGTAGTGCATCAAGGTCTGGGAATCCTTCTTCTTTAACTCCTGGGAATGAAGCGCCAGTCCCAAAATCAATATAATCCACACCTAACTGTACCATTTGTTTTAAGTCATTATCAGATAAGTGAAATGCCGTTGTCGTTACCGAAATATCCATGCATTCAACTCCTTATGTTTGTTAGTTTTATTGTAAGACAAATTAAATATTCGGTCAATTGAAAATCGTGATTCATCCTTTTAAATAAAAAGATTTAGTACATACAGGGTGTGCAGAGTTTTGTTGTTATGAAAAAAAAACCTTGCTTTATAATACTTAATCCCTTACTTTTAATAATTGTGTTGGGAAATTTATACTATAATTTTCCATACTTGTTACATAGAGGATTGAAAATTGAATAAGGGTAAGGGGTAGTTTTAACATGGAACAAAACAAGAAAGTGAAGAAGCCGTTTTATAAACGGTGGTGGTTTTTTGCGATTGTCGCATTTTTAGTCATTGGCATGTTCTCATCGATCGATGAAGAGGAAATGGCGGAAGATGATGGATCGGCAGAAGAGGCGAGTGCAGCAGAAGAACCTGATAATAGTGAAGAACAAGAACGTTCAGCGAATGAGGACGTAGCGATGCAATCGATGACGATTGAATATGATGAGTTACAAGATAGTTTTTCTGATCTCGTTAGTGTACATGGGACGATGACAATCGATGATGTTCCGTCTGCGCAGCTTGATCCTTATATCCTTCTTTATGATAGTGAAGAACGTTTGGTCGACGTAACGTTTGGGGTTAACTCTGAGGATACAGCGGATGGATTCTTTGCAGTGTTCTCGGATGTTCCAGATGGTGAGTATACAGTAAAAGCGTATTTATCTTGTTTATCAAGTTTTGAAGCAATGTCGAATGAATTCGGCAATACATGTTCTGGATTAACGAATATTGATACAGAGAATGAAGTGGTTGAATTCGGTTACTTGCCGAACTCTTATGCGCTTTATGAGGATTATCACTTAACGGTTGCGAACGGATCAGAAGTTGATGCCATCAGCGAAGTGGAACATTTACTTTATGAAGTAACCTATCATTTAGAAGATCTGCAAATGCTTGTAGAGGACTTTGAGCAACGACCAACGGATGAGCTTGCGAATCATATCGCAGGAGATATGACGCTTGTCGCCTACATGATGCAAGCGATTGAAGGGATTACGTTGAGTTCAGATGAGCTAAGCGGTGCTGAAGCGATCAAGGAAGTGAATGTCAATGCTGAAGAATGGTTTACAACAATCGGTGAGGAGCTTGATCGTGAGTCTGTCACATCGTCCTCAGTCCAGAATTTACGTGAACTGCAAACACAGCTGCACGATTATGCAGTTGTGAATGGAATCGAGATTCATGTACATAGGTTTTAAGCGCACAAGAAATCGGGCTCTAGTATGAGTCCGGTTTTTCATTTATGTCCACGTCCATCGTTCGTTCCGGCGATTGACATAGAATTTTCCCTTCGCATTGTGTACAATAAGACTCTAAGACTATATGAAGACAGTGGAGTGAACCTGATTTGGCAAAAAAAATTAAAGCACCTGTAACGAAAAATGAATACCATCATGTCACCTTTGAAGATCTTACCCATGAAGGGGCAGGTGTCGCCAAGGTCGATGGATACCCACTCTTCGTACCGAACGGATTGCCTGGTGAAGAGGCAAAGATTAAAGTCATTAAAGCAGGCAAAGGCTTTGGCATCGGTCGGCTCATTGAACGACATACGACGAGTGATGACCGTGTTGAACCGCCATGCCCGATCTATGATCGATGTGGGGGCTGCCAGTTGCAGCACTTGTCTCTTGACGCGCAAAGCAATTTTAAACGCCAACAAATCGTCAATGCACTACACAAGTATATGGGTAACAGTGACATTCCGGTCCATTCGACGCTCACGATGGACGAGCCGTGGAGCTACCGCAATAAAGCGCAAGTGCCTGTCGGTGTGAACCGAGACGGTGAGCTAATCGCAGGCTTCTACGCCAAGCGCTCTCACCAAATTGTTGATATGGATCATTGCCTTATTACGGGTGAGCAGAATGATCAAGCTGTCCAAGTCGTAAAAGGATTGCTCAAGAAATTTAACATCCCACCTTATGATGAGAAAACCGGTGAAGGCAATGTCCGCCACATCGTTGCCCGTAGCTCTCACCATACTGGTGAAGTAATGGTCGTTTTTGTCATTAACAAAAAGCACTTGCCACATATCAATGAGATCATTGAAGAGATGCAAGCACAAATTCCGAAGCTACGCTCCGTCGTAAAGAACGTCAATCGCGAAGATACGAACGTCATTTTCGGTGAAGAAACCGAAGTGCTATGGGGCGAGCGGACAATTGAAGATAAGATTGGTGACGTACGTTTTCTCATCTCGCCACGATCGTTCTTCCAAGTGAACCCAATGCAAACCGAAGTGCTTTACAACAAAGTGATGGAGTATGCACAGCTGACAGGAAAAGAAACGGTGATCGACGCATACTGCGGAATCGGCTCCATCTCGTTGTTCCTTGCACAACAAGCGAAACACGTCTATGGCGTCGAAGTCGTCGGAGACGCAATCCGCGACGCGAAGAATAACGCAGAACTGAACAACATGAAAAACGTCGACTTCGTCGTCGGTAAAGCCGAAGAAGTCGTCCCATGGTGGCAAGCAGCCCACGGCATCCAAGCCGACGTCTTCGTCGTCGACCCACCAAGAAAAGGCTGCGACCCCGCCCTACTAGAGACGATGATCCAAATGAAGCCCGAGCGCATTGTCTATGTATCATGCAACCCAGCGACACTCGCTCGTGACTTGAAAGTCCTCGCTGAAGACGGAGGGTATGTAGTGAAAGAGATCACACCTGTGGATATGTTCCCGCAGACGACACATGTGGAGAGCGTTGCTTGGTTGGAAAAGGTTTAGTCGATAAAAGTGAGCTGCTATGAAGTCATGGCAGTTCACTTTTTTGTACAATAATCTTTATCTAAGGCCTTATATGATAATCGTTATGTATTGAGTTTATAATATAGATTCATTACTATAAAACTAAAACTACAATATAAACTAGGTGGTATTACAAAATGAAGAAAAACATCCATGTCGTAGGAGCGGTAATAGAAGAAGACAACAAGATATTGTGTGCACAACGTGGTAACTCAAAAACGCTTGCAATGAAATGGGAATTCCCTGGAGGCAAAATTGAAAAAGGGGAAACGCCTAAAGAAGCTTTGTATCGTGAAATCCAAGAAGAAATGAAATGTGAAGTGGAAATTGGAGCTGAGATTGATACGACAGTTTACGAATACGACTTTGGCATCGTACATTTAACAACATTTTATTGTTCATTAAAAAAGGGATCACCAGTATTAACTGAGCATATCGATATAAAGTGGTTAGATCGTAGTGAATTAAGTGATTTAGATTGGGCGCCTGCGGACATACCAGCAATAGAAAAAATTACTCTGCATGGTAAAGAGGACTGATTGATACGTGGGGGATTTTACGAATAACTTAGAGGCTTCGTTACATAAGGGCTTTATAGATAAAGAATATGAAAAAGCAGCGAATTATGATCCTCAGTTTCTAGTGAACAGAGGTCAGCGGCGTGTTCTCACTAGTATTCTTGAAGAGCTTGAAAAAAGTCAATCGTTTATGTTCTCTGTTGCTTTTATCACAGAGAGCGGTTTAGCGATGTTGAAATCTCATCTGCTGGATCTGAAAGCAAAGGGCATTAAAGGTAGGATTCTTACATCTAACTATCTATATTTTAACAAGCCCGAAACATTTAAGGAACTTATGAAACTAACGAATGTGGAAGTTAGGATTACTAACGTCGAAGGGTTTCATGCGAAAGGCTATATCTTTCAGCATAACTCTCATTATACGCTGATTGTTGGTAGCTCTAATTTAACTGCAAAAGCATTAAAAGTTAACCATGAGTGGAATATTAAGCTCCACTCTCTTAAAAACGGGGATATTGTTGATCAGTTTGTTAATGAGTTCGTGAATATTTGGGAGCAATCAACGCCCTTAAACGAGGCATGGATTCAAAGCTATAAAAGGGAATACGATTTAAGAAAGCAAACAGACCCAATTTTGCATTTAGCGGAAGCAAAAAATACGTATAGTCAATTAGATATTCAATTTGTGATTACACCAAATAAAATGCAAGAGCGAGCTTTGGCTGAAATCCAATCGGTTCGTGAGGCAGATAATAGCAGATCGTTAGTTGTATCAGCAACAGGTACGGGGAAAACCTATTTATCTGCATTTGATGTAAGAGCATTTAAGCCAAAGCGGATGCTTTTCGTCGTTCATCGTGAGCAAATTTTGAAGAAAGCGATGAGTGATTATAAAAAGGTACTTGGTGGCAAAGATGAAGACTTTGAAATCATAGGTGGTTCTGTAAAACAATCTAACGCAAAGTATGTGTTTGCTATGATTCAGACTCTTTCAAAAGATGAGAATTTACGAGGTTTCGAGCCGGGTGAGTTTGATTATATTTTAATTGATGAAGTACATAAAGCTGGTGCCCAGTCTTATTTAAACGTAATCAATTATTTTACTCCTAAATTTATGTTAGGCATGACAGCAACTCCTGATCGAACCGATCATTACAACCTGTACGAACTCTTTGACTATAATATTGCCTATGAAATTCGACTACAGGAAGCTTTAGAAGAAGATATGCTTTGCCCATTTCACTATTTCGGTGTGACTGATATAGAGGTTGATGGTCATGTACTTGAAGATGCAACATTAGCAGCTAAGCTAGTCACTAAAGAACGAGTAAAACATATTATAGAGAAAATATTTTACTACGGATACTCAGGTCAGAAATTGCGAGGGTTAATTTTCTGTAGTCAAAAAGAAGAGGCTAAAGAATTGGCATCAGCTCTTACAACGATGGGATATCTTAGTGTCGCATTAACAGGAGAGACGAGCGCTCTTGAAAGAGAAAAACAAGTGAAAAGATTAGAAGATGGTGACATCAACTACCTAATCACAGTAGATATTTTCAACGAAGGTATCGATATCCCAAGCATTAATCAAGTTGTCATGTTAAGACAGACGAAGTCTAGTATCATTTTTATTCAACAACTAGGTAGAGGTTTAAGAAAACATGAATCAAAAGAGTATGTGACGGTTATTGATTTTATAGGTAATTACCAAAATAATTATTTAATCCCGATTGCCTTATCTGGGGATCGCTCACAGAATAAAGATAATGTCCGTAGGAGTGTAAAAGATACGAGCTATATAAGTGGAGTCTCTACAATTAACTTTGAATATATAGCCAAGCAAAGAATTTACAATGCAATTGATGCGACGAACCTTACAAAACAAACGATATTAAAGAATGCGTTTGAGGAGCTAAAAAACAGATTAGGTAGGGCACCTTGGTTAAAGGACTTTGTTGACCATCGTTCAGTAGACCCGTATGTGATTGCGAATAAAAATGATAACTACTACCACTTTCTATTGAAGATGAAAGAAGACATTCCGGTGTTGTCAGCATATGAACAAGCTGTTTTAACAATGCTTTCAGCAGAAGTGTTAAATGGAAAGCGAAAACATGAAATTTATTTATTAGATCTGTTGCTAGATCGTTTCGCTGTTACGAAACAAGGATATGAAACGTTGTTAACCGAGCTTGGAATTTATGTTGATGAAGAGACCTTACGCTCAGTGGAGAGGATATTCGATTTATCGTTTTTTGTTGATCGAGATACATTGAAATATGGCAACAAGCCAATTGTTGAGATGAATGATGATAGTTATTCATTTAATGAAAGTATAGCGACTAGCTTACGAAACAACTCGTTTTTCAAAGAGATGTTGCTAGATATCGTGTACAGTGCAAAAGCGAAAAGTGGCCGTTACGATAAAGAGCGACCACTTACAATTAATCAAAAGTATTCTAGAAGAGATGCGTGTAAATTGTTGAACTGGGATAATGATGAATCATCAACGGTGTATGGATACAAAACAAAGCATGGAACTTGCCCGATTTTTGTTGATTATCATAAGGCAGAAGATGACGAGGACAGTATAAATTATCAAGAAGAATTTATAAGTAGAGATATTTTTCAGTGGAGTACGAAGCGCAACAGGAAAAAGACCTCACCGGAAGTGAGTACGATATTAAACGCTGATCAAATTGGCATTGATCTTCATATCTTTGTGAAAAAAGATAAAGCGGAAGGCACTGATTTCTATTACCTTGGTAAGGGGACCTGCCAAGAAGAAACTGCAATCCAGACGACAATAGGCGAAGGTGCGGATCAAAAGCCAATTGTCCACGTAAACATCCAGCTAGAAGAACCTGTTGAACACCATCTGTATCGTTATTTGATCGATGTTGGATAAACAGACTGTGTATAGATTCCAGAAGAGCCTCATACATATGTGGCTCTTTTTTATATTGATCGAGCGGATAATTATCATAATAGTTTATTATTTGACTTTGAATTATATAATAGTAAAGTATTATTTAAATATTTATTATATAGAGAATTATAATTGAATGTGTATGCTCAATGTATTGTGTGCGCAAGGAGGTCTTGGATAGTGAAGACGACACTACGTGTTGCTGGGGTGTATGTAGGCGCGGTTGTTGGTGCGGGCTATGCTTCAGGGCAAGAAATGTTGCAATTCTTTGTTAGTCATGGTGTGTGGGGAATTGTCGGTACGGCCGTTACGATGATTCTGTTGCCGCTTCTCGGTTACCACCTCGTTCGACTCGGTGATCAGTTAAATGTGAAGAATCATAAGAAGGTCCTTTATCATCTGTGTGGAAAGTATCTTGGACCGGTGATTGACCTTGTATTAACCTTTTTCTTGTTTGGACTAGGTGCCATTATGATTGCTGGGAGTGGTTCACTATTTGAGCAATCGTTCGGTCTTGCGCCAATTTGGGGTTACCTATTTATGAGTCTTGTGCTCATCTTAACTCTCGTGCTTGATACGAATAAAATCATTACCATTATTAGTTCGTTAAGTCCATACATACTCGTACTATTGTTTATTATCGTTATTTATTCAATCTTTGCGAGCCAAGCCAATTTTACGACTCTCGAAAGCTTAGCAAGTCAACAATTGACGGTTTCCCCGCATTGGACGCTGAGTACGTTAATTAGCGTATCCTTTAACTTTATGGTCGGGTTTGCCATTATGGTTGTCGTTGGTTCAGTTGAAAAAGATAAGCAAGGCGTTCGTAATGGTGCCATCTTAGGTGGGGTTGCCCTAGGGGTCATTGCGATTATTGTAGCCTTAGGGGTGTACTTGAACTTAGACCGCGTTCACCAAGCTGAAATGCCAATTCTCTTATTGGCTAATGAATTCAACCCAGTTGTAGGGTTCTTCATGGCACTTGGCTTACTCATGATGATTTATAGTACAGCAGCGACTTCTTTTTACACGTTCCTAGTACGCTTTTTTGAGCCGAAAACGAATGGTTATAGAGGAGCGGTCGTGGTTACATGTATTCTCGGTTTAAGCTTTGGGTTTATCGGCTTTGTTGATCTTGTGAATACGGTCTACCCGTTATTAGGCTACATTGGATTCATTGTGATTGTGAGTCTCATTATTAATATTGTGAGAAGGAATGGGAGAGTAAAAAGAGAAGTATCACATGATTGACGGTATTGTTGTTTACTATCTGAATGATAAGACGCCAGCCTTTCTAAGGCTGGCGTCTTTGCCAAAACGGCAAGCTTATGGTTCTTTTTACTTTTGGCAATTTTATGGTTTCAAACAAGGATAATTTATATGAATTTTACTTTAAGGATGGGGTCTCATTTACTGGAGAAGTCTTCAACAATCGGGCCCGATTGTTGAAGAGTGCTCTTAAACTATTAAGGTAGGTATTTATAAGTAATATAATGAATCCTTTATTTATTTTATTCGTATATAAAATGAGGTGATTAGGTGAGAACTAAGATAATTTATAATCTGGATGAAGGTAAAGAAGAAAAATTACATATCGTTGAATCTGAGCAACAGATTTTTATTCCTGAGAGTAATGATGTGTTTATTCTCAATGGTTGGGGCTATCATGTAAGTAGACGTGAATTTGCGTACAATGATGGCAATGTAGAGGTTACAGTGTTTTGCTATCGTGAAAAGAAGAAAAGAAGCTAAGCATATTTTTGAACGAAGACAAATTTTTCTATAACTATCCAGCCGCGATCCTGTAAAAAGGATTGCGCCTTAGCATGGTATAATAATGAGATATAAAGTTAATTTGTTTTGAGGTGATTATTATGAGTAAAGTACAAGATGCAGCAATTTTACTAAGAAAGCCAAACCATACGGATTTAGAAAATCTGTACTTTTGGAAATACGAAGAGGATAAGCAAGATGCAAAGAAATGGAATGGTCCCTACATAGAAGAGCCCTACATGAGTAAAGATGAATTTTTGAACTCATTCAAAGGTACTGAAAATGAAGAAATACCAGGTTTATTAGCAATCATAGTTAATGATGAATTTATAGGTACATTAAATTCTTATTGGGTTGATAAGAATACAGACTGGCTTGAAATAGGTATTGTAATTTATAACCCAAACTTTTGGAACGGTGGCTTCGGGACAGAAATTTTTAAATTGTGGGTGAATTATATTTTTGAAAATACACCTTTACATCGTGTTGGCATTTCCACGTGGTCTGGGAACGAACGAATGATAATTGTTGCAAAAAAAGCAGGTATGATAGAAGAGGCTAGAATTAGGCAGGCGAGGACTGTCAATAGTAAAAGGTACGACGCTATTAAAATGGGAATCTTAAGAGAAGAATGGGAGCAAAAGAGGGTTCAAAACACTTAAGAAGCTTCTTTGCTAAAGGTTATTATTTATTATATGCTGACTTATAAAAACGAATTAAAGAAAGTGTATTATGAGACAAATCTCTAACAAATCAATATTTTACTTCTTCAACTATCGGGCGCAATACTGTAAATAAGGATGACTTATATTTGCATAGGGCGTAATCCTGTAATAAGAGTTGCGCTTTTTTGTGAAGGCCTATTTAATTGAAAAACGACTGCTTAAGCGGCGGTCGTTTTTCGTGTTTATTTTTTACTAAAGACATTATGCTTAATAAACATTAGTTACAATATTCATATAGACTATAACCGTTTTGAAGTATTTGTGTGAAAGCGTCACTTTCATTCTTCATAAATTGTTGATTCATAGAATTATGTTTTTTTGTTTACACATATCGTAATGAACCTAGAACGGTGAATACGTCGTCGCAGTGAATGATCAACCAAGTAGTTGTTTATATAGAGCTTATCTCAGAAACTTGAAGTTATTAAATTCTATCATTTGGATAGTTTCTAATTAGACTTTATATGCTTAGTTCTTTAATTTATGCTCATCAAAGCCAATTTTATGATTGATCTAGTTATTGATAGCAAAGAATGTCTTTTGAAAGGACATCATCGTTCAATTTGTAAAATATAGTACCACAAACATTCTACGAATAATTCTCTCAACTAGATTTACAAAGTATCTACAATTCAGTATCCTAATAATTATATTCAGAAAATTAACGCGAAAGAAGGTAGAGAGAATGTATGCAGCGGTAAATGGGACAAGGTTGTATTTTGATGTGGATGGTGCAGAGGTTGAGGTTAGAGAAGGGGAATTGGTAAAAAAGCCGGTATGCTTTGTTCTTCACGGTGGTCCGGGGGGAAATCATATCAGTTTCAAACCGACGTTTGAGGCGTTGACGGGTACAATGCAACTGATTTACGTAGATCAACGGGGCTGTGGATTTTCCGACGATGCTCCTGAGGATACGTTACATATTGATAATAATGTGGAAGACTTGGAAGCGCTTAGGCAACTTCTCGGGTTGGAGAAAGTCTGGATTCTAGGGCATTCGTATGGTGGCATGGTCGCCCAAGCGTATGCGAAAGAGCACGGGGAGAATCTTGCTGGGTTGTTGCTCGTCACGACGGCTCCGAATTCGACGTTTTTATCGGATGCAAAAGCGATTGTTGAAGAGAAAGGAACACCTGAACAAGTGGCAATTTGTGAGAAGTTATGGGCGGGGGATTTTCAATCGGATGAAGAGTTGAGTCGATTCTACGAATTGATGGGTTCGTTTTATTCCGTTCGTGAGCAAAGTGAAGGATCGAGTCCAAGACCGAAGACGAAGCGGAATTTCCGTGCGTTAAATCAAGGGTTCGGCGGTTTTATGAAGACGATGGACTATACGAAGAGCAATGCGGCGATTACGGTGCCGACGCTTGTCATTGCCGGTGCCCATGATTGGATTACACCACCTGTCGCAAATGAAGCGGTCGCAGCCTCGATTCCAGGCTCAAAGTATGTGTTGTTTGAACAAAGCAGTCATCGCGTCATGTTCGATGAGTACGAGCGGTTTATGGAATTGGTCAAAGGGTTTGTACTTGAAGCGTCACTTCAAGGTGTAAAGTGATGAGGACACTGTGGAAGGTTGGCGCACTCATCAGTGTGATTGGGCTCATCGGTGCATGCAGCGACGATGTAGAGAATCAAGACGATGCAAGTTCTTCAACGACGACCGAGGAATCTGGTGAAGATCTCATCTTTGCCATGTCTAGTGATGCGGTCGATTTGAGTCCGCACGGATCAAACGATACGGCATCGACGCAAGTGAGAAGTCAAATTTATGAAAGTCTCACGATTATGGATGAGAACATGGACGTGCAACCGCATTTGGCACAATCGTTTGAACAAATCGATGAGCATACGTGGTCTTTTGAACTTCGAGAAGGTGTGACATTTCACGATGGAGAAGCGTTAACAGCGGAAGCCGTGAAGCGTTCACTTGAGCGTGTGATCGACCCTGATGTTGCCTCACCGCGTGCGTTTTTGTTTGATATGATTGAGTCAATTGAGGTGGAAAGTGATGATGAAGTGACGATTACGACGTCGTATCCATTTGCTCCTTTACCGGCGCATTTAGCCCATAATGGCGGGAGTATCATTAGCCCGAAGGCGTTAGATGCGGTTGAGAATGAGGAATTTAACCTTGATACAGAGACAGCGGGTACAGGACCCTTTACACTAACGCATTGGTATCAAGGAAATGAAGCGGTTCTTACAAGAAATGCTGATTATTGGGGCGACGACGTTTCCATTGAGACAGTGACGTTCAAAGTCGTACCAGAAGAATTAACGCGAATTGGTATGGTCGCAAATGGCGAAGCTCATGTTGCCGATACGATTAGTCCGCTCAATACGAACCAAGTGGAAAGCACAGACGGTGTTGAACTCGTGAGTGGACCGAGCTTAGGCATGACCTACCTCGGGTTCAATAATCAACATGAAACATTTGCAGATGCTGACGTTCGACGAGCGATTTCAATGGCGATTGATAAGGAAGTCTTACTTGAAGGGATCTTGCAAGGGAATGGGAAGTTAGCAACCGCCCCGATCAGTGATCTCATCTTCGGCTATGATGAAGAATTAGAAGGCATCGATTACAATCCAGATGCTGCTGCAGCACTATTACAAGACATCGGTCAAACTGACCTTCAGTTTACACTATGGGTCGGTGATGCGGATGAAGTGACGCAGCAGATGGCGGTTATTATTCAAGATCAACTATCTGAAGTCGGTGTCCACGTCGAGATCGAATCGTTGGAGTGGGGGACATTGCTTGATGGGACGGCAAATGGCAGTCATGAAGCGATGATCATGTCTTGGACCGCCGTTTCTGGGGATAGTGATAACGGATTGTACAACCCGTTCCACTCGGATAACTGGGGCGGTTCAGGAAACCGGACGTACTACGAGAATGACGAAGTTGATGAATTGCTCTTTCACGCTCGTCAAGAAACAGACGTGAACACGCGTGAACAAATGTATCATGATGCGCAAGCCATTATCGTAGAAGAAGCGCCGATGGTGTACCTCGCTCACCAAGATAACATCTACGCGAAAGCAGAGAATGTTGAAGGTCTGATTAAGATGCCCGATAACTTGTATCGTCTGTTTGTAACGACGCTGACAGATGATGAATCCTATTAAATAGCTAAAAAAAGCAAGTCCCACCATTCTCGTGAATAGAGCGGGACTTGCTTTTTTTATTTCCTGCGAATGCCCATCGGCACGTTAGCACCTTTTGGCCAGTCGGCTTGATCTAATGCGGGTAATTGTTCAATTGCTGCTTTTACTTCTTCTGGAAATGGTCCTGGTCGGCCAGTTGATTCATCCATCCCCATCACCATTTGTTCACTCGTTGCAATCACATCACTGTTTGCATTCTTCATCTCAAACCAGAGGTGCATCCGTTTGGCATCTCGATCTAAGATCGTGACGGCTGTTTCCAAAGGATCTTGATCATGAGCTTCTTGCAAATACTTAATGTGCGCTTCTAATGTAAAAATCGTGTACGTTTGCTTCTTGCGTCCAGCTGCATCAAGCCCGATCGTCTCCATAAGGGCGTCTAAGCTATGGCTAAACACTGTGGCATAGGCAGCATCGGTCATGTGACCGTTGTAATCGACCCATTCAGTGAGCACACTGCCATTCCAAACTGTCTTACTTTCGCTCATAAGCAATCAACCTTTCTGATGGCCAGAACCCTTCTTCTTCGAGTAGGTCCATCAATTTGATCAAAAAGCGGTCACGACGATGTTCGAGGTCTTGTACAGGTACGGTGCCGCATTGCTCACTCGTTCCTTGGATAACTTTTTCACTTAATTCTTCCGTTAATTCTGGGGCAACAAGTCGCGTCCATGGAAGCTTTAGTGCTGGGCCGAACTGCTCCAACATGTGACGCATGCCTTCATTTCCTCCAGCGAGGTGCAAGGTCATGAAAGGTCCCATCAGTGCCCAACGAAGACCGGGTCCATAAACGATCGCTTTGTCGACTTCTTCGGTCGTTGCTACACCGTCGTTGACGATGTGCAGGCTTTCTCTCCAGAGAGCTTCCATCAACCGGTCACCGATATGCCCATCAATTTCGCCACTCATCATCAGTGGTTTCATATTCATATGATCATATAGTTTTTGGGCTTTCTCCATGTAAGCACGGTCTGTCTGTTTCCCGCCAGCAATCTCAACGAGGGGGATCAAATAAACCGGGTTAAACGGATGTGCAACAATGACGCGTTCTGGATGGTGCTCGCAGGCTTCTTGAAGAACAGAAGGCATGTACCCTGACGTGCTTGATGCAATGATGGCATCCGGTTTTGTTGCCGCATCGACTTGTTTTAGTACGGATTTCTTTACATCTTCGCGCTCAGGGACGTTTTCTTGAATAAGATCCGCAGACTCAACCGCTTCTTCCAATGTTTCAAAGAACGTTAGATTGTCGAGCGTCGCTTCCTCGGAAGTTCCATATTCAGCGAGTGTTGGCCAAATATCGTTTAAGAGTGTTCTCGTTTTCTCTTCGGCACCTGGTGCTGGATCAAATGCGTGTACGCGGTGTCCATTAGCTAGAAAGCGAGCAATCCAGCCGTTACCAATTACACCAGTTCCGATTACTGCAAATGTCTTCATACTTCCACCTCTATTGATTAAATGCTGTTAAGTTTAGATGTTGACGTGCTTCTGCTGGTGTCATTGGTTCCAGGTTCACGCTGTTTAGAACCGATACGGCTTTGTCGACGAGTTGTTCGTTCGAACCGAGTACACCTTTTTCGAGGTATAGGTTGTCTTCAAGACCAACACGAACATTTCCGCCAAGCAATGCAGATTGCGCAACCATAGGAAGTTGCATACGACCGATTCCAAAGGCAGACCAGTGAGCGCCTTCCACGATGCGTTTTCTCATGTAGTCTACGGTTTCTGCATCAGCATCGGCGCCCCAAGGAATCCCTAAGCAGAATTGGTACATTGGCGTTCCTGCAATCAATCCTTCTGAGATTAGTTGATTCGCTAAACGAATGTGACCTGTATCAAAGATCTCCATCTCTGGTTTAACGCCGCTATCTTTTATGAGCTGTGCGTGCTCACGAAGCCATCCTGCAGGTCCGAAATACACCTCATCACCAAAGTTCAAGCTTCCACAGTCGAGTGTACAAATCTCTGGAAGTAGCTTGCCAACCGGCTCGTGGCGTTCTTTTGGCGTTTGGATATCCGTTCCAGGACCACCAGCGCTAGGAGTTTCAAGGCTTGGAACGAAATCGCCACCGCCACCAGCGGTAATGTTAATGATGACGTCAGTGTCCGCTTCACGGATACGCTCTACTGTTTCTCGAAACAATTCGACGTCATGGCTTAGTTTGCCTGTTTTAGGGTCGCGAACGTGAAGGTGTGCGATTGCAGCACCAGCTTTGGCAGACTCAATGGCAGAGTCTGCGATTTCTTTCGGTGTTACCGGTACGTGCTTGCTTTTATCCGCTGTATCTCCTGCACCGGTAAGGGCAGCCGTAATAATTCGTTTATTTTTCATGATGATTGTCCTCCTTTTGGTTGCCGTGAATCGGAACGTGATCAAAGATCTTGCCACTTTCGAAGAAATCTACGAGACGGTCGATCCAGTTGTAATACGCTTGCCATGCATCAAGTTCATTGGATAGCGTTTCTATTCGTTCGACGATTTCCGTTGGGGTAGCGTCCGTAACAGAGTGACTCATCTGATCGACACGCTCTCGCAATCGTCGTTCAAGTGTCATGTTGCGTGAAACAACGTCTTTCCAATTCGTCGTAAACAAAGAGATGAACGTTTGCGCATAGTCGCTTTCCACATTGTAATGTTCTTTGCGACTTCCTTTGACGAATTCTTTTTCAGCAATATTTAATGCAAGCATTTGGCGCATCACTTGGCTCATCCGTGTTTTACTCATGCCAGTTTCTTCGGCTAATGAATCGAGCGTCATCGCTTCACGATTCATATAGATGATGCCAAGCAGTCTTCCGACGGTTGATGACACGCCGAATGTTTCCATGTTATCCGCAATGCGGTCTGTAATTTGATCTTCCGCAGATTGTAATTCTTCAAGTAGTCGATCATTTGATAATGATTCCACGGACATGCCTCCTTTTATCACTGTGACTAACTGTAACATTCCACAAATCATTTGCAAAAAAACAAGTAAGGTAGAAAAAAAGAGCAATTGCTAGCAATTCTAAGATATAACCTTGTGTAAACTTTGTAAAGTTTAAATTGCACAGATTATACAAACTGTATCGCTTTTTTCAGACTTTAGTTTTTTAGGTACTTATTATTATACTGAGAAAGTTGCTAACGAAGCGCAACAATCGATGGAGGTGCTTGATTTGCTAGAATTTAAGGAAGTTACGAAAACTTTTGAAGGCAGTAAAAAGCCTGCTGTTAATAAACTGAATCTATCTATTGAAAAGGGAGAGTTTGTTGTCTTTATCGGGCCGAGTGGTTGTGGGAAGACAACAACGATGAAAATGATTAATCGTCTTGTTGAACCGACTGACGGTCAAATTCTCGTAGAGGGTACGAACGTTTTAGAGCAAGATTCTGTTCAGTTACGCCGATCAATCGGTTACGTCATTCAACAAATCGGATTAATGCCACATATGACAGTAGGAGAGAACATTTCACTCGTCGGTTCTTTATTGAAATGGAGTAAAGAGAAACAACGAGAGCGAGCAAAAGAACTGATCTCCTTAGTTGATTTGCCTGAAGAATACTTAAACCGCTATCCCCATGAATTGAGTGGGGGACAGCAACAACGAATTGGTGTTCTTCGTGCACTTGCTGCCGATCCACCACTCATCTTAATGGATGAGCCGTTCGGAGCGCTTGACCCAATTACGCGTGACGGACTACAAGAGGAATTCAAGAAGCTACAAAAAGAAGTCGACAAAACAATCGTATTTGTCACTCATGATATGGATGAAGCGATCAAGCTTGCGGACAAGATCGTCATTATGAATGCCGGTGAGATTGTCCAAGTCGGAAGTCCAGATGAGATTCTAAAACATCCGGCCAATGAGTTTGTGGAAGATTTCATCGGGAAAGACCGTTTGCTTCAAAGTAGACCAGATGTGACACGCGTCGAACAAATCATGAATGCAAACCCAATTACGGTAAAAGAAGAACGCACATTAAAAGAAGCAATACAAGTGATGCGTGACAATCGAGTCGATTCGCTCCTTGTTATTGATGAAATCGGTACGCTTAAAGGGTATATCGATATCGAAATGATTGACGCGCAGTATAAGAAACGCTCCTATGTCTATGAAGCGATGGATACCGAAGAATATTCTGTTCATAAAAGTGACTTACTCCGCGACACAATGTACCGCATGTTACGACGTGGAAGTGCGTACGTTCCAGTTATCGAAGAAAACGATCGACTCGTTGGTATTGTGACGAGAGCCGCACTTGCCAATATGGTTTATGACACGATCTGGGGTGACGAAACAGCTGAAGTGGCCGCAGCGGATTAAGGAGGGATAAGACGATGGAAGCGATTATTACGACGTTATCTGCTTACGGATGGGACTTGCTTGAGAAAACAGGCGAGCACATGTTCATCTCATTAGCAGCGATTTTATTAGGCGTGAGTGTTGCCATCCCGGCAGGCATTTTACTCACGAGAATACCGAAAGTGGCAGACCGGATCATCTCATTTGTCGGCGTGTTGCAGACGGTTCCGAGTCTAGCCATTCTTGCATTTTTGATGCCGTTTTTAGGTGTTGGTATATTGCCAGCAATCATTGCTCTTTTTATCTATTCAGTACTTCCGATCCTAAGAAATACGTATACCGGTGTAATGGAAGTGGACAGTAGTTTGAAAGAAGCCGGAAGAGGTATGGGAATGAGCAATTGGGAAACCGTTCGTAAGATTGAATTGCCCCTTGCTTTACCTGTCATTATGTCAGGGATTCGCTTTGCGACGGTGTACTTAATTGGTTGGGCTACGCTCGCAGCATTTATTGGTGGTGGAGGTTTAGGTGACCTCATTTTCGACGGATTAAACTTGTATCAACCAGAATTAATTATATTAGGTACCATTCCAGCAACGCTCCTTGCATTGCTCGCAAATGGTGGCCTTTCACTCCTAGAAAAGAAACTGACGCCGGTTGCCATGAGAGGTGAGACTGCATGAAAAAAATGATACCGACAGCGATGGCATCAGCGCTCGTTCTTTCGGGTTGTTCATTGCCAGGTCTTAGTGGACCCTCTGAACAAACGATCAGAATCGCAACGTTGGATACTATTGAGTCAGAAATATGGGGATACACCCTATCACATATGATCGAACATTATACCGATCTTGAAACAGAACTCGTCACGAACCTCGGATCAACGATGGTCTTACACCAAGCGATGATGCAAGAAGAAGTTGATATTACAGCAACAAGGTATACCGGAACCGACATTGCAGGTGTCTTAAATTATGAAGATATTACAGATCCAGATGAAGCGATGGAAATCGTCCAACAGGAGTTCGAAGAGAAGTTCGACCAAACGTGGGCAGAATCCTACGGATTTGATAACAGCTATACCGTCTCTGTTACAGAAGAGTTCGCTGAACGTGAAGGCATTGAGCACGTCGACGATTTAGAACCATTTGCAGATGAATTGAATTTCGGAGTCGATAATGCGTGGGTCAACCGTTCCGGTGATGGCTACGCAGCATTTACAGAAACGCATTTTGCCTTTGGTGATGTGTACCCGATGGCAATTGGTCTTGTCTATGAAGCCGCCGCTTCTGGAAACATGGATGCCGTACTCGGTTATTCTTCCGACGGCCGAATTGCAGCGTACGACTTAACTGTATTAGAAGATGATTTCTTTCCGCCATATGACGCTTCACCTGTCGTACGAAATGAAGTACTTGATGATCATCCTGAAATCGAAGAGATCCTAGCGAAATTAAGTGATACAGTCACAACCGAAGACATGCAAGAAATGAACTATATGGGAGATGTTGAACTCGTTGGTCCTTCAACGATTGCCCGAGATTTTCTAGAAGAACACAATTACTTTGAAGATGGGGAGGATGAGTAATGGAAACGTTTATCACGTATGTTTCACAAAACGGCTTTTACATTTGGGAAGAGTTTTATCGTCATTTTCTAATGGCAGCATACGGCGTTCTCTTCGCCTCCATCATCTCCATTCCCGTCGGTATCCTCATTGCTAGATACGGAAAACTAAGCTCATGGGTACTCACCTTCGGGAGTATTATTCAAACGATCCCCGTACTCGGGTTCATGGCGATTACGATGGTTGCGATGGGATTAGGAACAACAACCGTCATTACGACCGTGTTCTTCTACTCATTACTTCCGATCATCCAGAACACATACGTCGGCATCAAAGGCGTTGATTCCACAGTAACGAGTGCAGCCTACGCCTCAGGGATGACAAGACTGCAATTGCTCACCAAAGTCGAGCTTCCCCTTGCTGTGAGCGTCATCATGGCAGGAATCCGTACCGCACTCGTCGTCGGAATCGGAATTGTCGCGATCGGTACGTTCGTCGGTGCCGGCGGACTCGGCGCCATCATCGTCCGCGGTACGAACGCAACCGACGGAACAGCGATTATCCTCGCGGGTGCCATTCCAACCGCTTTGATGGCGATCGTCGCAGACCTCGTCATGGGTAAAATCGAGCGCAAGCTTAACCCAGTGAATAAAACAGCAACGGCATAAGCGGTTTTTGAGCCATTTCCTGCCTCTTTCGAGAGCAGGGAGTGGCTCTTCTTTTTGGATTTTACGTGGAGTGGAGAGGGGTGTAGCAAGCGAAGCGGGTAGTGTAGCAAGCGAAGCGGGTAGTGTAGCAAGCGGAGCGGGTGGTGTAGCAAGCGGAGCAAGTGGTGTAGCAAGCGGAGCAGGTGGTATAGCAAGCGGGACGGGTAGTGTAGCAAGCGGAGCGGGTAGTGTAGCAAGCGGAGGCGGTGGTGTAGCAAGCGGGACGGGCGGTGTAGCAAGCGGGACGGGTAGTGTAGCAAGCGGAGCGGGTAGTGTAGCAATCGAAGCGGGTAGTGTAGCAAGCGGAGCAAGTGGTGTAGCAAGCGGAGCAGGTGGTGTAGCAAGAGCTATAATCGTATACTGTGTCGAGTGTATCTAGGCTAAACATTATCAAGTTTCTTGTCATGACCTTCTCCTAAGGAGATTCGTATTTTTATAACAGTTATATTAAAATGAATAAAAGATATATTAGCCCGTTATACTTTGAAAGCTTGAAAGGATCGATCGTGTGGATAAGAAGACAAGTAAGCAGTTGGAGGAAGCTTTAATTAATGTGAGAGAACATCAAGAAATTTTAATGATGCAGGCGGAACAACGAATGTACAAGCAAGTCGAGTTTCCGATTACTTTTAAGGAATCGCTATTTAGGTTAACGAAGTCAGAAATGGATTACCTTCGAAATATGTATCAAATTACAGGAGTGAGTCAGCTAAATAAAACTAATTTAGTTGATGCATTGAGCAGTCCAATTCTTGATTCAATCGCATATTATTTTTCGATTTTGGACGAAGAACGCTATTCATTAATTCAACGAGTGGCAAACAGTCGAAATGGAATTTCTGCGGACATAACTCACTATGAGGTTTTATCACTATTAGATTTTGGCATGATTTTCCCTGGTGAGGATGATCGAGGCAGAATCATCTTCATGCCAGAAGAAGTAAAGCAGATCTTTTTTGAGATAGATGGAAAGGAGCTTCAAAAAAGAATACAATTGAATACGGAGTGGATCCGTTTAACGAATGGCATGTTGCATTACTACGGTGTATTGTACATGCCTACATTAGTAATTTTTATTGAAGAGTATTCTACGTTCAATCACAAAAAAGACACTGAACGTTATTTTGATGTAATGAATTTGTATATGCAATTGGAAGATCGGATAGAGTCAGAGCGATTTTATTTCTCTCACGTAGATGTAGAGGACATGGACGAATTGATCGAAGAACAAGAGATGCGGCCGGAAATTGATTACTACAAATTTACTAAACAACAACTACTAAAAGCTTCAGCTGAAAACTACTTTGACCGAACACCACAAATGAGAGAGTTTCTTGCTTATTTAAATAGAAATTATGATTTATCAAAACAAGAATTAGACGACCTTGGAATAGAAGTTACGTTAATTGTGAGAATCTCTAGAGATGTAAATGTTGTCGGGAAATATCTGGAAGAAGTTATTGAATTTCCTTCAATTGAGGTTTTGCGCGGGCTCATTGATCGATTAGTCGAGGTTTACAATCATACAAGGTCATGGATGCTAAAAGGTCATAGCCCAAACGAATTGAGTAGAAGAACAGAGCTCTTAAATGAAACACCTTCAGACGATCAAACAAATGTCGTTTCTTTTGCATCGGGTACGAAAGTCGTTAGAAATGATCCGTGTCCATGCGGTAGTGGCAAAAAGTTTAAAAAATGTTGCCTCCGTTCTTCATAGATGTGATTGGTTAATTTGTAAAGATTTAAATCCATGATAAAAAGGGGGGATCTTCATGGCTTCTTCAAAAGATGTAGCAAAGCGAGCGGGGGTGTCGCAACCGACGGTATCGCGTGTAATTAATGGTTCGACGAACGTGAACAAAGAAACAATTGAAAAAGTTCAACGAGCGATGGAAGAGCTGAACTATCGTCCGAATTTAATTGCTCGTAGTTTGAAACAACAAAAGACGAAGTCGATCGCGTTAATTTCAGGTGCGTTGCACAATCCTTTTTTTGTTGACTCGACAACAACAATCGTAAATGTGGCTAAGGCTCACGGATATCGGACGCTGGTTTACTTTGAGGAACAAGGAAACAATGAGGCGGTTTACGAAGAGGTCTTAAAGCAACAAGTCGATGGCATCGTATTATCGTCGATTTTTATTGATGATCCGGTCTATAGAGAATTGGAACACTCGAAAATTCCATTTGTTATGTTCAATCGCCGTCATCAGTTAGGTGGAAACTTTGTTGAAATTGACAATGAAAAGGCGGGAGTACTCGCCACCAATCATTTGCTAGAGCTTGGGCATTCTAAGGTTGCTTGGATTGGTGGACCGACGAATTGTTCAACGTTTCATGGTCGATTACTCGGTTATAAGAAAGCATTAGGAGGAATTGTGAAAGGGAACTGGATTAAAGAAACGAACACGACCGAAGAAGCTGTGATCGATGCGGTTGATCAATTACTCGCTTTAGATGAACCACCTACGGCGATTTTTGCTGCGACGGATGCGATGGCTTTGAGTTGTCAAAGTTACCTTATGAACAAAGGGTATCGCATTCCTGAAGACATGAGCATTTGTGGTATGGACGACATTCCGATGAGCCGTCACGCCGCGATTCAGCTAACGACCGTGACTCATGAAGCTTCGAAACCGATGGGTCAATATGCAGTTGAGCATCTCTTGCATTTAATCAACTCATCGAAAGAAGTGAAAGAGGATATGCAAGTTACATTGAGACCTAGGCTCATTGCAAGGCATTCAAGTGGTGTGAAAAACTAAAATTCTAATAATTGCGTTTGTAAGTGTTTACAAGAAAGCGTTATGAAGATATACTAACGCTAAGCGATAATGAATACGTATTCACGGATTTCTTTTCTCTTTTATGAATACGTATTCATAAAATTAGGAGGCATAACTCATGGCAGAGGTACTTAAGCTCGGTAAGAGTGAATCAGAGATTCAAGAAACGAGTGCAAAGGTTCAAGAAACGGTAGCAGGATTAATTGATCGAATTAAGACTGATGGTGAAAAAGCAGTGCGCGAGCTTTCTGAACAATTTGACAAGTGGAGCCCGGCGGAATTTCGCTTATCAAAAGAGCAAATTGAAGACGTTGTGGCTTCCGTTTCAGATGAAGTGAAAGACGATATTCGGTTTGCGCAAGAGCAAATCCGTAATTTTGCTCAAAAACAACGAGAATCGATTCAAGATATTGAGGTCGAAACTCGTCCAGGCGTTTTCCTCGGTCATAAGAACATTCCAGTCAACAGTGTAGGTTGTTACGTTCCGGGTGGGCGTTATCCGATGGTTGCTTCTTCACATATGAGCATTTTAACTGCGAAAGTGGCAGGTGTGAAACGGGTGATTGGGTGTACACCACCACTGAATGGAGAGATTCCAGCAGCGACGGTAACGGCGATGCATTTTGCAGGTGCGGATGAGATTTATATTTTAGGTGGCGTTCAGGCGATGGCTTCGATGGCGCTTGGTACAGAAAATATGGATTCTGTCGATATGATCGTCGGACCAGGGAATGCGTTTGTTGCGGAGACGAAGCGTCAACTTTTCGGAAAAGCAGGAATTGACTTGTTAGCCGGACCAACAGAAGTGTTAATCGTTGCGGATGAAACGGCAGACGCTGAAATGGTGGCTACGGATATTCTCGGTCAAGCGGAACATGGACCAACGTCTCCAGGCGCTTTAATTACGACATCTCGAGCGCTTGCAGAAGAAACGGTAAAAGAAATTGAGAAACAACTTGAGACACTATCAACAGCAGACATTGCGCGAGTTGCTTGGGAAGACAACGGATCGATCATTCTCGTTGATTCACATGAAGAAGCGGTTATCGAAGCAGATAAGTTGGCTTATGAGCATGTGCAGATTCTCACTGAAGATCCGAACTATTATTTAGACAATATGACGAACTACGGCGCGTTGTTCCTCGGGCCAGAAACGAATGTCGCATACGGAGATAAAGTGATCGGTACAAATCATACGCTACCAACGCAAAAAGCCGCTCGTTATACAGGTGGACTATGGGTCGGTAAATTCCTGAAAAACTGTACGTATCAACGATGTACAGAAGAAGCGAGTGTGGAAATTGGTCGTTATGCGGAGCGCCTATGTGAACTCGAAGGATTCATGGGGCATAAAGCTCAAGCAACGTTACGTGTTAATCGTTATAGCAAGTAAATAACCGAAGTAAAAAAGCTGAACGGTGAGGGTTCCTCTATCGTTCAGCTTTTTCGTGTGATCGTAAATGTTTTAGTAAAGGACTCAAGAATGTCGATCAGTTGTTGCGACATTTCTGATGGTGGGATGGGATACTGTTTTTCAATCCAATCTAGAAGGAGTCCAGCGGTGCCATGAGCCATATACAATTTATGAGCGTTGTGGTTAATGTCATGGTCTTGATTTAATGCGTATAGATGAAATTGTTCTTTTAATACTTCGTAGATCGCTTGCGGTAAATCCCTGAGAAGACTTGGCAACGTATCTTCTACTAAGTACAAGTTAAAGAACGGTTGATTTGCATAAATAAATTCAGTTAGCTCAAAAGAAGTCGGCCTCATCGATAAGGTTATGATGCTTTTTCCTTCTTCATAATTACTAATACTCGTTTGCTTTATCTGTTGAAACATTTCAGCTCTTAATTCATCGGCTAGACAGTATTTATCTTGATAATGCAGATAAAAAGTTGATCGATTATAATCAGCCTTACGAATAATATCGGTCACTGTAACGTGACTAAAACCTTTTTCATGAATAAGCTCAATGAATGATTGTTTAAAGGATTTCTTCGTCCGTTTGCTTTGTTTTGATGATCGGTGATCACTTGAGACCATGTATGTTTCCTCCAAAAATCAACATATTAAGTAAAGGTGTCGATTGTATAGACAAATCAGAGATGATTAACGATTGTTGAGGGTCATGACTCCGTTTACACTTAAATCGTTAAAAAACCGTTTCGCTTAGTATAGCATCAACGGAAGGAGAAGGTTTTATGAAGCGTTTTGAAGGAAAAGTATCAATTATTACAGGTGGAGGTTCTGGTTTAGGGAGAGCTGCCGCAAAGCAACTTGCATCTGAAGGAGCCAAGCTCGTTCTCGTTGACTTAAATATGAAAGGTCTTGAGGAAAGTAAGCAAGAGATTCTACAAGACATTCCAGAAGCTACAATTGAACTCGTAGAAGCAAATGTAGCGAAAGAAGAAGAGGTAGAGAAATACGTTCAATTCACGTTGGATACATTTGGACAAATTGATAGCTTCTTTAATAACGCCGGTATCGAAGGGAAACAAAACCTTACTGAAGATTATGGTATCGAAGAGTTCCAACGAGTCGTCGATGTGAACTTGAACGGTGTCTTTTATGGTATGAAGCACGTACTTAAAGTGATGAAAGAACAAGGACATGGTTCCGTCGTGAATACCGCATCAGTTGGTGGAATTCGCGGGGTTGGGAATCAATCTGGGTATGCCGCAAGTAAGCACGGGGTTGTTGGATTAACGAAGAACTCTGGAATTGAGTACGGTCAGTTCGGGATTAGTGTTAAAGCGATCGCACCAGGAGCAATTTTGACTGCAATGGTCGAAGGCTCACTCCGCCAAATGGGTGGAGAAGACTGGGAAGCAACCGGGAGAGAGTTCGTAAAAGCAAACCCGATGCTTCGATTTGGTAAACCAGAAGAAGTTGGTTACCTCGTAGCCTTCTTATTATCAAACCAAGCCGACTTTATTAACGCCGTTGTTGTACCAATTGATGGTGGACAGTCTTATAAATATTAAATGATAATCACTAATTTTATTTTTAACGGCATGGCTTTTAATAAGCTATGTCGTTTTTTATTTCATCAACAGATTGACAATAACATTACAAACTCTTATGATAATGAGTATTACAAAAATTGAATACAATGATTACTTATCTAGAGTGACCGAGGGAAAGGCCCGATGACGTCCAGCAACCTCCTGAAATAGGAAGGTGCCAAATCCTACAGAATGAATTCCATTCTGAAAGATAAGTCGATAGCCGATCGAGATCGGTCATATAGACTTTTTTTCAATGGAAAAAAGGTCTTTTTTTATTGGATTGGAGGAAGAAGATGATCGACATTAAGCAAGTCACCAAGGTATACCATACTAAAAAGAAAACCGTTACTGGTGTCAAAAATGTTTCCTTGACGATTCATAAAGGTGATGTTTTTGGGATTGTTGGGTATTCTGGCGCTGGTAAGAGTTCGCTACTTCGCTGTATTAATATGCTTGAAAGACCTTCTAGTGGAACGATCAGCGTAGACGGTATGGAGATGACGAAGTTAAAGGGAGAGGCACTTCGTCAGCAGAGACTTAAAATTGGCATGATCTTTCAGCATTTCTACTTAATCAATCAGAAAACGGTCTATGAGAATATTGCGTTTGCCCTGCGTGCTGCGGGGGCATCGTCTGATAAGATACCTAGTCGCGTAGAAGAGCTACTACGAGTCGTTGAGCTTTCTGATAAGCGTGATGTGTATCCTGCACAATTAAGCGGTGGTCAGAAACAACGGGTCGGTATTGCTCGAGCATTATCCAATAATCCGACTGTGCTGTTGTGTGATGAAGCAACATCAGCGCTTGACCCGACAACAACGCAATCGATCTTACGATTACTAAAATCATTGAATAAAGAGCTTGGCTTAACGATTGTGCTTATCACACATGAAATGGGTGTCGTAAAAGAGATCTGCAATCGGATGGCGATTATGCAAGATGGTGAAGTTGTCGAACACGGAAATGTGTACGATTTGTTCGCAGAGCCAAAGAACACGTTAACGAAGGAATTTATCACGAATGTTGTTTCCTTTGATGTTCCAGAAGAAACCCTTGCGAAGTGTACAGGAACGATTATTAAAGTGATGTTCCAAGGTTCATCTGCAGGTGAAGGAATTATTGGAGATATGTTGCAAGAAGTCGATGTTAGAGGGAATTTCTTGCACGGTGCCATTGAGTATATTGAGGGCAAACCACTTGGGATTTTCATTCTGGAGCTTACGGGTGATCCTGAACAAGTGAATCAAGCGATGGATTACATCCAAAAACGTCACGTACGAGTGGAGGTCATCTCCCATGGATATTGAACAACTTATTGATTTACTACCAGAAATGACAGAGGCATTTTTAGAAACGATGCAAATGATCGGGATTTCAACAGCGGTTGCGATACTGATCGGACTTCCACTAGGCGTGATTTTGTTTGTGACAGATCGAGGATTGTTTTGGCAAAATCTTGTAGTGCAACAAATCTTAAGTTTTATCGTCAATGTCGTTCGTTCCATTCCTTATATCATTTTACTCGTCTTACTATTTCCAATTACGGGATTACTTGTCGGGACGACGACGGGACCGATTGCTGCAAGTGTATCGCTTTCTGTTGCAGCCATTCCGTTCTTTGCACGAATCGTGGAAACGGCACTTCGTGACATTGATAAAGGCATGATTGAAGCCGCCATTGCCACGGGTGCAACGCCGTGGATGATTATGAAAGATGTGCTATTTCCAGAAGCTCGTTCAGCCATTATTCAAGGGCTCACACTTACGATCATTAGTCTCATTGCCTACTCAGCAATGGCTGGTGTCGTTGGTGGTGGCGGTATTGGTGATTTGGCAATCCGTTACGGTCATTATCGCTACGATACGACCATTATGATTTCGACGGTTGTGCTACTCATCGTACTCGTCCAATTAATTCAACAAATTGGTGATGTCGTTGCAAAACGATTAGATCGAAGATAAAGAAAAAGGAGAGAAATCAAATGAGAAAACAGTTAGGAGCAATTGTAGGAGGTCTACTCATCTTAACCGCTTGTAGTGGTGAGGAGGAAGCAGGGGGTACGGATGATCAGCAAGACATTACAATCGGTGCAACAGCAGGACCATATAGCGACATGCTATCATCAGCCATCGTCCCTGGCTTAGAAGAGAAAGGCTACAATGTTGATATCCAAGAGTTTTCGGATTATGTGTACCCGAACAATGCGCTAGCGAATGAAGAAATCGATGCGAACCTATTTCAGCATACTGTCTATTTAGAAAACTTCACAGAGCAAAACAATCTAGATCTCGTTGGACTCATTGCGGTGCCAACAGCACCGATGGGATTGTATTCTGAGGCGTATGAAACGATTGAAGATATTGAGAATGGTGATGAAATTGCAATCCCGAACGATCCGACCAATGCTGCTAGAGCATTTATGATTCTAGAAGAAGCTGGGCTTATTGGTTTTGAAGATGGCATTGATGAACTAACGGCGTCGGCTCGTGATATTACAGACAATCCTTTAGATTTGCAGTTCGTGGAACTTGAGGCCGCGCAGTTGCCTAGACAAGTAGGAAGTTCAGAAATTACAGCTGTGCCAGGGAACTTTGCATTAAGTGCCAATCTAGATCTGCTAGAGGCATTAGAGTTAGAGGACATGCCAGATCAGTATCGAAACGTTGTTGCTGTTCGTGCAGAGGATGAAGAAAGTACGTTAGCGAATGATATCGTTGAAGTCATTCAATCCGAACAATTTGAAGAAACGATTGATGAAGAATTTGAAGGTTTTGGAAAACCAGAGTGGATGGAGTAATATAAATAAATGGACACACGACAAAGGTCGAACGAAGCTATGCCCGTTCGACCTTTGCCATTTTGTAGATGTTATAAACGGTAGTTACAATACAAATAATCGTAACAAGGAGAGGCATATAGAATGATAAGAAGAGCGATGAATGTGTAGAAGTCATTCCCCAATACATAAAAATCGCAGGAGCAATAATGACACTAGACACAACGCGTAATCTGTACTTTGTGATGGTTCCTTTGAGCATTGTGAGGACAATGAGATTAGCAAATATAATAAAAGCAAATGCAAAGTTCATCCAAGCAACAGGATACATAAATACAATCACTTCAAAGAAGTACTTATCGTATTAGTTACTCTTACATTTATTCGAATAATCATGAAATACAAATGCTAATATAGGATCTGTAAAAATTGCTAGCGGAGCAGTGTCGTTTTATTTCTTTTGTTTATGAGATTTTGTATTAGCAAGCTTAGTGGCAGTCATTAATGCTTGTACCATGCTTTGTTCATCTGCGATATTCTTTCCAGCGATATCAAACGCGGTCCCGTGATCCACACTTGTGCGAATGATTGGTAATCCAATGGTTATATTGACTCCATCATCAATGCCAAGCACTTTAATCGGTGCGTGTCCTTGATCATGGTACATAGCAATAACACCATCATAATCACCACGTTGTGCTAAATAAAAAAGTGTATCAGCAGGCAGTGGACCGACAGCGTCGATTCCAATTTCGTTGGCGTTGTTTATCGCCGGTTTGATTTTCTCTTCTTCTTCGCCGTAGCCAAACAAGCCATTTTCTCCGGCATGGGGGTTAATGCCACACACACCTATCTTTGGTGACAAAATATCCATCGCTTTAAGTGTTTGATGGGCGAGTTCAATTGTGGTGAATACACGCTCTGGGGAAATCTGTTGAATAGCATCGATGAGACCCACATGTGTAGTCACATGCATCACGTTTAATTTAGAAGAACTTAGCATCATAGAAAAATTATCGGTTTTTGTTAAGGTAGCTAGAATTTCTGTATGACCAGGATACGAATGTCCACCTAAATGCAGGGCCTCTTTATTGAGCGGGGCAGTGCAAATGGCGTCAATTTCACCATCTTGTGCAAGTTGTACTGCAGTTGCTACGTAGTGATAGGCAGCATTTCCACAGGCAGCAGAAACTTCACCAACAGCCCAGTCATTGGGGAGCAAATTAAGATCTAGAAAAGGGATTCCATCTTTTAGATCTTGGACCCCTGATTTATAGCTTTTAAATGTTAAGTTAGCGTCTATTTTTTTCATTGTTTTTTCAATAGATTTAAAGTCGCCAATGACAAGTGGTAGACAGTGTTCTAATACTTCAGGTCGTTGTAGTGCGTTTACGATAATTTCTGGACCAACGCCAGCTGCGTCGCCCATCGTAATGCCAATTACTGGTTTGTGCATGTTTTATCCCTACTTTTCAAATAGTTGTATGCGTGTACAAGTGAGTGTTGATTGCCATATGCTCCAGCCTTCGTAATAATCGTACACGGAGGATCGCCGATTAGCTGTCCAAGAGGGATTCCGTCTTCAATTTCTTTGAGCAGAGTTATTCCCTTTACTCCGAGTTCAGTTACAACAGCTTTAGCGGTATCGCCGCCAGTTAAGATCAAGTTGATTACTTGTCCGGACGCTACACCATGTGCCGTAATAACAGCAAGCGTCTTTACGATGATGTTGCTAATATTTTTTGTTTGTTCTGGAACTTCCTCAATTATGAGCAATACATGTTGTTTATTCCATAACATTCGATCAAGTTCATTTACATAATCGCTTATAGAAGCAGTGTTCGTTGTGATATGCGTCATGTTAATGGGAAGGGTTTGAATGTCACTATCTCGTTTGAGTTGTTCAATTTGCTTAGCAGTACTCGTGCTAGCACTACCTGAAACGATTAGCGTTTGACCTTCCGTTGGAAGTAGTTTTCTTTCCACTTTTGTCACCTCAAGCGGATTAAAGAGATGATCATAAAGCATTTCAATCAGTCCTGCTGAACCAACCCAAAGTGTACGGAGTGGTAGTGAGGATTGAAGCATTGCCAGACGTTGGAGCTCTTCGTCATCGTTAGCGTCACTAACAATAAAAGGTGACGTATTTCGTAGACGATTAATTTCTAATTCCCACTGGGACTCATCTTTATATAACGCAGGTTGGATATGCCCGACTGCCTGGCTTAATTGTTGCGTTAGTAAGGTTGGAATGTGCGATTCTAACACGGGTGTTTTGGGATCGCGACTAACCTCAGTATGATGAAGCAATTGATTTTGAACGTAATGAAATCCAGCTTTTGTTTTACGCCCGGCCTTTGGATAAGCAGGAGCGATAATCACTACATCAAACGCTCTTGAATCGTAGAGCGCCTGAATTTCTGCTCCTAAGTTCCCCCGTAATGTTGAGTCTATTTTTTTATAGATGTGAGGAAGGGGGCTTTTGGTTTTTAATCCATTCATTAATGATGCGATGCATTGATAAGCCTGGGAGGGAGTGATTGCTCTTGAATCTGTATCGAGAATTGTGACGTCTTCACCATGTTCAATGGCTTCTTTTGCATTAAAGAAGACCGTTGCGCGCCTTCCTTTTTTGGCAAGTTGGATGCCACTATCGTTTGCTCCTGTTAAATCGTCGGCAATGATAACAAGCTCATGAGATTTATTCATAAACTGATCTCTCCACATAGTTAAGGTTTGAGTTTCCTACATAATGTCGAACGACTAGTCCTAAGCTACTCTGCTCTTTTTTGGTTCATGTCTACGTAACGAAACGTAAATTCACTAATGAGCTTCTCCATGTCACGCATAATGTTCGCTACAATATATGAAGATTCTGTAATAATTAGAGCGTATTCAATGACTCCTTCTAACTGTTTAAAAGGTTTAGTCATCGTTGGACTGTGAATCGTTTGTTTTTGTAACCAACGTTTGAGGTAAATGATCTTTATGTTTTCTGTTGAACGTGTAGCACGGTTCTAGCATTGCTTTGTGGCTTTCTGAAATTCGACTGAAACGCTTCTTTTTTTAATTAGGACACTTACAAGCTACGTTAACGGACGCCGTTTAATTTTGCAATTAGAGATTGAAGAAGAAATGATGGTTTTCGTGATTTTACTAAAACTAATTGGTTGATTCTTGTCTAAATGAAATCAGTAAGGGAATTTTAACTTGTTGTAGATTAAACTAGGAGAAAATTAATAAGCCCAAAGAACAATAAAATGTTCACTGGGCTTATTTGCTGTTGTTTATTAACCAAATGAAGTCTCTTTAAACTCGCTACGCTCAATGAATTTGAAATAACTGTCTTGGGCGCCCTTTCGCTGTAGCAGCCTCTTCGCCAACCACTTTAGCAAGGTTTTGATCAACAAGGCTTTTTAAAATGCGTGATGCATTACGTTGTGTCATTTTTAAACGTTGTGAAACAAAGAAAGTAGTTAATGTTTTTGTATCTGTATGACTTTGTAGTGATTGCAGTTTGCTAAATGTTGCTGAATTAACACCTGCTTGTTTAAGTTTCTCTAGTAACGATTGATTGACGTTTCGAGACTCATAAGCAAGGGGTGTATGGTCATGATGAATTGCTTCAATTTTTTTGTCCTCTTCAACGAGAAACGTTTGAAAGCTGGGATGTTTGTTTGCGTGGTCGAGACCGAGTCGCGCATGTTCTTCTGCTGTTAATGCAGTGTTTCCATAACCGATTCCAATATTAGCTCGTTGATCGGTAATGGTTTCAATTTGATGAAGTAGTTCGGAGGTTTTATAGTCTACTTGATCTAATGAACCTCGTGTTGAAAAGATATGATACGTACCAATTCCAGATGTTACGAAAGAACCTTCAATTGTTTCTGCAAAATCAATAAGAATACTTTGAATCCTTAAATGAAGTTTGTGAATGTCATAAGTAATGCTATTGTGATTTGTTAATTTATCGATCGTCTTGAACTGGAACATGATTACAGAGATTTGTGTTTGCTTTGATTCATAGGTTTTTCGCTGTTCTAGTGCTAGTTTAATCGTTTCACGGATGTGGGTTCGTACCGGTCTAAGGCGATGAACAGGAATGTTTTGTTTAGTGAGAGAATCATAGACGTGTTGCAAACATGTAAAGCAAATCGTTACCTCTCCGCTGTTGTATCGTTGTTCGTGAAATCGGATAATTTCTTCAGTTGGCGTGTACCCTTCATATTCAAATAAGTGAACATTTTTCATTGATAATTGATTGTCTTCATAGGTTTCGTACACTTCTTGTTTTTCAAGCAAGTCGATACTAGCACGTTCTAAATTAATAGCCTTATCATTTGCGACTTGGAAAAAAGCTTTCATTAAGCTAGGCCCATTTAGTCGTAAATAAAAAAATATTTGTTGAACGCCGCTTTTCTTCGCCCAAGTATATGGGGTAGGTCCTGAAAATAACCAGAAATCAATCTCATGCTGATGATTTTTTACGATGTCGATGGTTTCTTCGGCGGTTCTGTAAATAAAATAATTAGCATTTATTTCATGTGAAAATTCTTCCACCGTTTCTTTTATTAGCGCTACGCTGTCCTCTGGACCAACAATCCCTACGATCGCTTTCATAGACAGCTTCACCTCATTCCTATCCTATAGATCTTAGTTTCTATATTTTATCATAGAGGCTGTACATTTGTTTGTTAATTAATCTGACAATTCGGATAAAAAGTATTGACATCTGTCTTTTTGTTCATTAAGATTCATTTAAAGAATATATAAAGAACTTTTCCTTAAATGAAATTATTTATAAATGGAGGTGTTCAGCTTGGACCAAAGTGTATACAAAGATGTGATCGGTCATTTTACGAGCGGGGTAACCGTTATTAGTACACGACATAATGATCAAGATTTTGGAATTACTGCAAGTGCTGTTTCATCACTGTCGATGGAACCACCAAAGCTTCTCGTATGTGTGAACAAAAATACGGGTACTCAACATGCAATTTCAGAATCGCAGTCGTTTGCCGTAAATATTTTGGCGGAAGAACAAGGGGATCTAGCATTACAATTTGCTAAGCCTAAAAGCAACAAATTTCAAAATGTTCAAATTAGTGATGGGCGATTAAATATGCCTGTTTTGTCTGACGCATTAGCAGTATTGGAATGTGAAGTTGATGAGGAGGTGAATGGTGGAACCCATTCGGTTTTTTTAGCAAAAGTCATCCATGCATCTTCAAACCATGGAGACCCTTTGACGTATTATCGTGGGCAATTTGGACGTTTTCAAAATAGTCAAGATCAAATCGTATATCGAAATCTTCGAAAGCTCGTCGTTGAACGTAATTTTGATGTGAAATCAGTCATGAATGTTCAGGCCATTCATGAACAATTGGAGGCTCCGAAGCAAACCGTTTATTACGCCTTGGCAAAATTAGAGTCAGAAGGAATTCTTGAGAAAACAAATGATGGTGGCTTTGTCGTAGCACCGCTTACGAAGACTCGTTTACATGAAGCACTTGATACGAGAGCAGCACTTGAGTTCGCAGCAATTGAAAAGGCGATAAAACGTGTGACCACAGATGAATTACAATTGCTCAACTATCATTTGCAACGAACACTTCATAACGAACTAGAGGTGAGTGAATCACATATTGAAGCAAATGCTGACTTTCATGATTATATCGTTTCACTCGCTAAAAATGACATGTTGCTTCATACGTATAGACAGTTAACAGCTGAAGCGGTAATGACACATGCCCTACACGCATCGTTGCTTGCTGATGATGTGAAAGTAAAAACACAATTAAATGCACTTTCACACGATCATGAAACGTTGTATCAAGCTTTTCTTACAAAAAACAGTGAAAAAGCAAAAGAAACGATACAACATCATGCTGACGGGGTGAAGCAATTGGGTGATGCTGTAATTGAACAAGCCGGTGGACATATTTAAACAAAAGAGGAGATGGTCGTATGGCTCTAATGACAGGTGAGCAATACAAGCAATCACTAAATGATGGTCGGGCTGTGTACATTGATGGGGAAAAAGTAAATAACGTTGCTGAACATCCTGCATTTAAACCGATTGTTGAAGCAAAAGCACGTATGTATGATCTTAATCATGATCCAGCATTGAAGGATATATGCACAACTACACTTTCCGACGGTGAAGAGATTTGCCGTGCTTATCAATTACCGAAAACAAAAGACGACTTGCAGGCTATTCGAAAGTATGTAGAAACCGTACTTGACGATCTTGACGGTGTCGTTTATCGCGTAGGTGACGAAACAATTGGAGAGATGTGGTCACTGTATGACGCTCAAGACCAGTTAAATGCGATTGACCCGAAATATGCGAAAAATATTGCACATCATATTGATCGTATCGCACGAGAAGATTTATTTCACGTGTCTGCTAATACAGACCCAAAAGGGGATCGTAGTGAATTAATCGCTGGAAAGGGCGGTGCGAAACTGCTTCATGTAGTGGAAGAAAATGAGGCTGGGATTGTTGTAAATGGGGCGAAATTTGAAACGGCAGCAGCTTATGCACACCAAGCGTTTGTCAAACCGACGATCTCTAATTGGGGTCACGGAGAAGAAGAAATGAAGAAGTTCGCCCTAGGATTTATTTGTGATATGGGCTCGCCTGGATTGAAACATATTTGTCGCAGCTCATTAGGCAAAGATCGAGACGAGAAAAATTATCCATTGTCTACACGTTTTGATGAAATTGATACGTTACTCGTTTTTGATAATGTATTTATCCCTTGGGAAAATGTGTTGTTTTACAATTCGTTAGAATCTGCTCAATATATTCGTAATACATTACATCGCTATTCATCGTTTAATTATGTGTTACGACTGCTACGCCGTGCAGACTTGCTACTTGGTACAGCATTATTAAATGTTGAACAAACTGGTCTCACGTCTTTACCAGCAGTAAAAGAGAAAATTGCTGATTTAATTATCTATCGTGAGACGATTCATTCACATTTGACGACAGCGGTGGTTGATGCTGAAACGAGTCCTGGTGATTTGGCGATGCCTAAACAATCGACACTTTATGCGGGTCGGGTGTACGCACTTAAGCATTTTCCAGCCATGGCGCACCTTACAAGGGAGCTTGTTGGCGGGCAACTTGCTGTAACACCGGATGCGGATAACTTTGACCATCCAGATGTCAAAGCGTATTTGGATAAGTATTACTCACTCGGTGAGTGGAAATCTGAGGATCGGACGAAACTACTCTATTTTGCAAGGGACTTATTAAATTCATCATATGCAGGACACAAAGTTACATTTGAGTTATTCGCACAAAGTCCGCCATTCGCGCAATACCTTGCAACGTTCAGCAACTTTGATCTTGAGAAGAATAGAAAGATGGTAAGGAAGGCGGCAAATCTTTCAAATAATCATAAAGAAATGGTGTAGTATATGAAAGTTTCTTACAACGATACGCCTACGTGTGAAAAAAGTGTTGTTACAATCGGTGCATTCGATGGTCTTCATCTAGGCCATCAAGAGCTTATTGCACAGTCGTTACGTGAAGCAAGACGTATGAATGTACCTCTAGTGGTGTATACATTTGACCCGCCTCCAAAAGTGTTTTTACATGGGCAATTGCAATTATTATCACTAGATCAAAAGATCACACTGCTTAAACAATATGGTGTGGATACGGTAATCGTAGCAACGTTTAATGAGCAGTTCATGTTACGGACCGTCGATGAGTTTATTCAATACATTCAGAAGTTGAACCCAGTATCACTTTGGATGGGTGATGATTTTCGTTTTGGCAAAAATCGTGAAGGGGATGTTAAAACATTACAGCAATCGTTCAATGTTCAGTTGTTTTCAAAATTAACGTGTGAGAAGGGGATACGAATTTCATCTACGCGTATTCGTTCCTTATTTAAAGAAGGAAATAGTAACAAGGCGTCACAGTTGCTCGGCAGAGTAAGTGATCACACAAATAGTAAAGGAGTGTCTGTTAATGACCACTATTCAAAGGTATAGAAAATTTTCGACAGAAAGTTATTATCCGAAAGATTTAGGTGAAGATGCTCATCATATTAAAAATGAGTTGAGTATGGTCGTGCGAGCTGGAGATCACATTTTTATGCGAGGTCAGACAGGTTTTGATTTAGAAGGTAATTTTCATGGAATCGATGATGTTGCTAAGCAAACAGACATGGCATGTAAATGTGTTAAACAATTACTTGAAGAAGCTGGAGGGACGATTCACGATATTTGCAAGTTTACGGTTTATATTCTCGATCGAGATCATCGAAGCACTGTCTATGGCATTATTGCTGAACACTTCCCAGATGTTTACCCGTGTAGTACTGGCTTAATCGTTAGTGGTTTTGCAATGCCTGAAATGCTCATGGAAATTGATGTCCAAGCTGTCGTCCAAGATCGTGAGGTGTAAAAAGATGAGTAGAATAACATCAACATTTTCAGTTGCAGGTCGTTGTGAAAAGACAGGTGCGTTAGGAGCAATTGTTACTTCTAGTAGCCCTTCTGTAGGTGCGCGCTGCCCTTTTGTAAAAGCCAATACCGGTGTTGTTTTAACACAAAATGTAACGGATCCACGTCTAGCAACACTCGGGTTGACAGCTTTTGAAGCCGGCTATACTGCCACATCAGTTATTCAAGCTATGGCTTCCGCGACCCCGTATCCTGAGTACCGTCAATTAGGGGCGTTAAGCGCTAAAGGTGATTCAAGTGCTCATACAGGTTCAAAAGCATTAGGCACGCATGCTCACGATACGAATGAAAATGTTGTCGCGTTAGGTAATCTCTTAAGTAATGAAAGTATTCCCCAATCAATGGCAAAAACATTTCTAGAAAGTGAGGGGGCTTTACCTGATCGATTACTAGCTGCGATTTCCAATGGATTTGATCTTGGCGGTGAATTAGACCAAGAACGTTCAATCGCGTTAATTGTTTATAAAGACCAAATTTTTCCGTATATCGATCTTCGTGTAGATTACAGTGACAATCCATTACAAGATTTGAAAGATCTATGGACCATTTATGAACCACAAGCAGATGATTATGAGACAAGAGCAATTACGCCAGAAACAGCACCTTCTTATGGTGTTCAAGGCGATTTATAAGGATGAACGAACAGAAAACGTGCCATATTATCAGTTTGGCGCGTTTTCTATTTTCTTAAAATGATAGGAGGATATTGAAGTTGACGAAGATGCAAGGTTTACTCGTTTATTTAGCTGGTATTAGCTTGTTGCTAGCAACTATATTTCTAATCGGGGATCAACACGTCATTTTTCAATTGCCAGTCGATTTGTTTGTACTATGGATCGGAAAGTTACTAGTCATTCCTTTACTGTGGTTTCTTATCCTGAAAGTGAATCTCGAAGAATAAGGGGGATTAAAAAATGAATGTCACTATGCTAATCATTGTCCTTTACTTATTGGCCATGATCATGATTGGATTTATTTATAAAAAGAAAGCTTCTCAAGATGAAGTGAACTTTTTAGTGGCAGGACGAAGTATGGGAATTACGATTGGAGGTGGGGCACTAGCCTCTACTTACGCAAGTACGTCAAGTTTTTTAGGTACTTTAGGGGCGATGCACGTGTTCGGCATTGGCTTTGGGTTATGGCAGAATATAGGGGTTATTATTGGATTTGCTGTTGCCGCTGTGTTTATTGCACCTCGCTTTCGTAGTTTTAGTTCATTAAGTTTCTCTCAGTTCTTTGAACAACGATTTGATAAGCGAGTACGTGGTTTTGCAGCATTTGTTACAGTGATTACAATGTTTGTATACATGCTGGCCCAAATTCAAGGCGGAGCATTAGCCATGCAGTTTGTACTTGGGGTGGAGTATTGGATCGGTGTCATTGTACTCGGAGTTGTATTCATTACGTATGTTATTATGGGTGGAAGCCATTCTTCAGTGATTGCTAGCTTTATTCAATTTTGTATGATGATGGTTGCGATGATAACGGTGGCAGTTGTTGTATTTATAGCTCAACCTTGGGCAGAGACTGCAACGACTGTCGTAGCGAATCATGGTACAAGCGCTTTTCATATCTTTGGAACAGAAGGACCATTATACGCGCTAAGTTCAGGTTTTATGATGACCCTAGGGATTATGAGTGCTCCTCACGTCTATATGATGTTCATGTTTACAAAAACTGAAAAAGTAGCACGGAAAACAACTGCTTTGGCGACTTCGTACTTAAGTGTCTTTTATTTCAGCTTACTCATTGTTGGAAGTTATATTATTGCAACATATCCAAATTTGGAAAATTCAGACATGGGGTACTTTTATGTGCTTGATATGCTACCTGCAGTATTGATCGGTCTTTTTATTGCTGCAGTGCTTGCAGCGGCAATGTCGTCAACTGATGCCCAGTTATTAAGTGCAACATCTGCGATTACAAATGATTTGTACCGAATTTTCACAGGGAAAACGATCTCTCAAAATCGAATTGTTTTCGTCAATCGTTGTGTCGCTTTAGTCATTGGTATTCTAGCGATTCTAGTTACACTGAATCCTCCCGATTTAATCATGTTTGTAATGGCACTTGCGCAGTCATTGATGATCGGTGCATTTTTCGTTCCGTTAGTACTTGGTCTATTTTGGAAACGAGCAACAGCAGATGCAGCCTTTCTAGGTATGATTAGTGGATTTATTGTAACGGTCAGTTTGCAGTTCATACCAATGCCAACGCCATTCTTAGGTGGTCCAATCGGTGCAATTGTGTCTTTAATCGTTATTGTTAGTGTCAGTTTAAGGAGTCATCAATCATTCGAGCGAAACATCTCACAATAAAACGAAATATTATTGATTGGAGGAGCTTTTTATGAAGCAGTTTGAAAACACTATACAAGTATTAAAAGGTGAAAGAAGAGTAGCAGAAGCACTTGAATTTCTTGAAAGGGACGATGCAACAACTTTGCAGGAGCAAATCACGATTACCGAAATTGCAGCCCCCCCTTTTCAAGAAGAGAATCGAGCTCACTACATGTTGGAACGTTTAAAGGAATTAGGGTTGTCTAATGTGACTGAGGACTCTGAAGGGAATGTTTATGGAACTAGGAAAGGTATTGGCAAAGGCCCCGCATTATTTGTATGTGCTCATATTGATAGTGTCTTTTCTATTGAAACGGACGTATCTGTTAGCGAAAAAAATGGAGTGTATTATGGGGCGGGGATTTGTGATGATGCAAGGGGCCTTGCAGCTTTGCTAACACTTGTACGAGCATTAAATGAAGTGCCAATAGATACGATCGGGGATATCATTTTTGGAGCGACTGTTGGTGAAGAAGGACCAGGTGATTTACGCGGTGTAAAAGCCTTTTTTGAGGAGCATCCGAAAGAGATTGATGGATTTATTTCGATCGATTTTGCATCACCATCTGCGATTGTATATAAGGGAACTGGCAGTAATCGCTTTAGGGTTACGTTTGAGGGGCCAGGGGGGCATAGTTATAACGCTTTTGGGACACCAAGTGCTGTTCATGCAGCAAGTAGAGCGTCAGTGAAGTTTGCTGATATGGACGTTTGTACGAAACCCAAAACAACATTTAATGTTGGAGTGATTGAGGGAGGAACAATACCAACTGCAATTGCTGAGAAATGCATCATGCAAATTGATATTCGTTCAAATGGTCAATCAGAATTAACATCGATGGCAAACACTGTCTATGATTACGTTGAAAAAGCTTGCCATGAAGAAAATGAGCGTTGGGGTTACACGAAAGAAAACGGTATTGGTTATAAAGTTGAAAAGACAGGTGACCGACCTGTAGGCGATCAAGAAGATGATTCTGTAATCGTAGAAGTTGCAACGCTTGCAACAAGAGCACTAGGATTAACTCCGACATTGGAAGAAGCATCTAGTACGGATGCGAATCATCCAATTAGCCTCGGTATTCCGTCATTAACACTTGGTGGCGGAGGTGAAGCTGGAAAATACCATACGCTTCAAGAATGGTACAAACCTGTAAAAAGTTATCTTGGTCCTCAGCGTATTCTCCTAACGATGTTAGGTCTTGTTGGAACGAATAGTACAAAGCCTTTGTTAACAGATGTTAAGAAAAGCACTAAAGTCTGACAAAAATTGTTAATAAAACAGCTATTTAGCCGAGAGAGAAGAGTCGATGTATTGCTTGAGTATTAGGTCTATAGGAGTGTTCGTGAACTATAAATAGGAAGAATATGTAATATTAAATAGCAGAACGTTTTAGGACAAGGCTCAAAAGCGTAGTTGATAGCGGTTAGGTGGATGTCAACTTATCTTACACGAAATGTTGTAAATTATATTAAAATTATATAAAGTTTGTCGTAATCGATCGAAAGGGAGTAGATTATGATACTAAAACAGAGACGTTCGTTTTATTTCGCGATTAGTGCACTTGTATTTGCTATTCTAAGCATCGTTGGTATTTCGGCTTCGATTGCACAAGCCGACAGTAATGAGAAGCCTAAAGTAACGATTGTGGCTACTGGTGGTACGATTGCCGGTGAGGCATCGTCGCGTGCGAGTTTTACGAGTTATCGTGCTGGCTCAATTCCTATGGATGAGATGCTCGAGTATATTCAACCGGAGATTAGTGAACACGTTGATGTTGATGTTATTCAGTTTGGGAACAGCGGTTCAGGCGGTTATACGTTAGAAGAATTTCATGAACTTACACTTGTCGTAGAAGATGCACTTGAAGAAGCTGACGGTGTCGTTGTTACGAGTGGAACAGACACGATGGAGGAATTTGCATATTGGCTTGATCTCACCGTACAAAGTCAGAAGCCTGTCGTTATGACCGGTGCGATGCGTCCTTGGAGTTCTGAGGGTGAAATGGTTTTTGGAGCGGATGGTCCTGCGAACTTATACAATTCGATTCTTCTTGCAGGTAGTCAATCAACGTTTTGTTTTGGAACAGTTTTAATGTTAAATGATGAAATTCACGCGGCGAAAGACGTGACGAAAGCTGATACATACCGTATGGATACGTTTGAATCACCGAACAACGGTCCGCTCGGATTTATTGATGGTACGAATATTTCAACCGACCGTGCACCAGCACGTGTTCAGTCTTGTGGAGACCTCGATGAATGGATGACCCCATTTGATATGACTGAAGTGGAAGCTGACGATTTGGCAAGAACTGAAATTGTTTATACGTATCAAAATGCCGGTGGTGAAGCAATTACAGCATTTGCTGAAGCGGGTGTAGACGGAATTGTTACTGCAGGTACAGGTGCTGGTGGGATTTCTTCAGCGCAACGTGAAGCACAAAACGATGCGATTGAGAACCACGATGTTGTCTTTGCAACATCAAGTCGAACAGGTGCTGGGAATGTCTATGGTGGTCGTGATCAAATTATTGCGGCAAACGATTTAATCCCTCAAAAAGCGAGAATTTTACTCACGCTCGGATTAACATACGCACCAGATAACACGGAGCAAGTTGCAGAATGGTTCCATACGATTGGTAATCCACAGTTTAATGCATCGAATGTAGACAATGATGATGAGTATCCAACATGGCAAAACAACGCCATTTATGTTGCGGGTGATCGCGTTTGGTATGATGACGTGTTGTACGAAGCAAAATGGTGGACAGTTAATGAAATTCCAAGCGAATCGGGTGAGTGGGACGTTTGGAAAGTCGTAGAGTCAGAGGTAACAGCGAGTTAAGTGAATCGTAGTGTAAAGCAGGCTTGGTTCAATATATTGGACTCAGCCTGCTTTTGTTATTATTGCTTTTGATATCAATGGATGCGATGCTAGTATGAATGAGAGATTGAGGTGTTACGATCATGAACGGATTATCCAACGTAGAAATTCCTAAAGAAGCTTATGATGCATTAATGGTCGTAAAAGAAGTAATCGGTGACGGCGTCGTTGCAGTCACGCTTTACGGTTCAGCTGTTAGTGGTGGGTTAAAAAAGTATAGTGATGTTGACGTTCTTGTTGTTGTTCGTGGATTACTCTCTGATCAGACTCGTAGAATACTTACTGAGCGATTGTTGCAAATCTCAGGTGAGATCGGCAACGAAGAAGGTAAGCGGTATCTTGAGTTGACCGTGATTCAAGAAACACAAGGTACACAATTGCAATACCCACCAAGAAGTGAATTTTTGTATGGGGAATGGCTTCGTCAAGAGTTTGAAGCTGGTCTAATTCCTGAACCGATATATGATCCCGATTTGACAATCGTACTTGCACAAGCAAGGGAGGATGGCATTTCGTTATTTGGTCCTGAACTGTCAACGATTCATGATCCAATTCCTATAGAAGATATAAAAAAAGCCATTCTCGATTCGTTGTCGTCGTTAATAGAAAACCCCGAAGGTGATGAGCGGAATGTACTATTAACGCTCGCTCGCATGTGGAAAACACTAGAGGACGGTATGATCTCATCGAAAGATGGCGCTGCAAAATGGGCGATTTCACGTCTCTCTATAGAACATGGGGTGCTACTTGACCTAGCTCGACAGGCTTATCTCGGTCAGGTGAACGATCATTGGGATGATAAGCACCTAGAGGTAAATGCTCTTATTCAACACTTCGTAAGGGTTATTGAGGCTTATCGTTAATTTGTTGGTATGCCAAATGAGGCAAAAAAGTTCGGGTCATCACTCCTTGATGACCGAACTTTTATCCTTAAATTTATGGAGCAAATTACTATTTTTCATAAGTTCTTATTGTGTAAAACATATACTAGAGGGTACTATAGATTAATAATCATGACATGATGAGGGGGCGGTTGCGAATTATGCATGGATTGAAAAAAACTATGAAGAGAAAAAGGATCAGGACGATGAAATGCCAAAGAAAGTTTAGAAATCACTAATTTAACTAGTGAATTTATGTATTAAAAAATTAGAATATTTAGAATTGAAAAATCCATTCATGTTCAAATTAAGGGAGGTAAGTTCATGGTCAAGAAGGTAGGGAGCTCAGTAGTTACATTAATGCTATTCGGATTACTTATGGGATGTGCGTTAGACACCGATTCAGAAGAGGTATCAGAAGGAGCGATTGAAGAGGGTGGGGAACTTAACGTTGCTTATGGTGTACAACCACCGAGTCTTGACCCGCATTCGGTAACGGATGTATCTACTCGTGATATTTCTCAGCATATGTTTGAGCCTCTCGTAACATTAAATAGTAGTCTAGAAGTAGAACCCATGTTGGCTGAGTCTTATGAAGTTAATGAAGATGAGGAAACCGTTACGTTTTATCTCCGTGAAGGGATTCAATTTCATAACGGTGATGAAATGACAGCCCGTGATGTTATTGCCTCTATGGAAAGATGGCATGATTACTCTTCGCAAGCACAAGAATATTTAGATGGAACAGAATATGAAGCAATAGACGATTATACGGTTGTTGCTCACCTTGAAGAATATACGACGATTGATATGTTTATCTTTGCGGACATGACTCAGTTTGCTGCAATTATGCCTGAAGAAGTTATTACAAATGCTGGAACGAACCTCGTTGATGAACTTATTGGGACGGGCCCATTTCAGTTGGAAGAGTGGCGACAAGATCAATTTATACACTTTAAAAAATTCGAAGATTATCAATCTCGGGAAGAACCAGCAGACGGTTTATCCGGAGCAAAAGAGCCTAAAGTCGATGACATCTATTTTCATCATGTAGGTGATGCATCAACTCGTGTTTCAGGTATTCAATCCGGAGAATATGATATCGCGACAGCTATTCCACAGGATAATGCTGAAATGCTAGAAAGCAATCCAGACCTTCATAATGAACTCATTTCGAGTTCATACCCAGCACTCATATTCAATAAAGCGGAAGGCATTTTCACAGAGCAAGCCGCTCGTCAGGCGGTTAATGCAGCAGTGAATACAGAAGATATGTTACTAGCAGCTTATGGAAGTGAAGAATTCTACATTAATGACCATTCGTTGGTTCAAGAAGAACAAGAAGGCTGGTACTCTGAGGCTGGTAGTGATGTACACGCTACGTTTGATTTGGATCTAGCAGAAGAGTTGTTAGAGGAATCTGGGTATGATGGAGAAGAGATCGTTATTCTCGCGTCGCGTGAAGTTCCGGATGAGTATAATATGACGATTGTTCTTCAGCAACAATTAGAAGCGATCGGAATGAATGTCGACTTACAAGTGAGCGACCGTGCAACCGTGTTAGATGTGCGTGATGACTCTGAAGTATGGGATATTACGTTTTCACCGTTTGCCTTTCGCCCGATGCCAGTTCAATATCTTTATTTAAATTCAGGGTACCACGGGTGGACAGATAGCGAGGAGCTATCACAATTGACCGAGGATATTTTATATGCGGGTACGCCAGAAGATGCACAGGCATACGCTGATGAATTCCATGAAGCGTTTTGGGATTACCTTCCTGTACTAAAACCTGGTAATAAAATTGATATTGTTTCGATGAGAGATGGGATTGAAGGGTATCAGCATATTACTGGCCCAATTTTGTGGAACGTATCCGTAAACGACTAAATGTTTCGTTAAATTTTAGAGTGTGACCTTGAAGTTACTGAAGGTCACACTTTTTATTGGTTTTACATAAAAGTGTTTGTAGCAATGACTGGTTTTATGTCTATCGCTGCAGGTATTTTATTTTCTCTAAGTACATTATTATATGAAATTAAAAGAAGAACAGAGTAATACGAAATAACACGTTCATTCTAACCAAAATAAAAAGAAACCAGGACAATGAATACGATCCTAGTTTCTTCTATTTCCAAACGACTGCGACCGCTACACTCTCTCAAGCTGTCGAAAGCCAAATAATAAGTTCTTACCGTTCCATTGAATTAAATGCTCCATCCCATACATGTGAAGAGTTAACATTTGCTCGCCGACCATTCGTGCTGGGACTTCTTGGCCTTCTACGACGATGAATATCTTATTGTCTTTTTCAACAATTTCTAATGATTGTCCTTCGTTTGCTTTATAGGTACCGAGCATAAATTGCTTGCTTTCGTTTGATAGTTCTACATCTTCATAAGTGACTGTTGGTGTATCGGGACTCTCCCCGATGGCTACTTTTAAAGCACTCTCAAGTACAGAGGAAGCGGGTGCTCCGGCAATGTTTGTTAAACAAACCCCAGCAGTTTTCTCATCGGGTAGCACAGTAAGTTGTGCAGAGACCCCTTTAATACCCCCAGCATGCTCAAGTGTTCGTCGACCGAAGAAATCGGTACGAATCATGATGCCATAACCGTAGTAGAGATCAGGTTCGATTTGTACGTGTTGCGTGGTGAGTTGTTTCAAACTATCTGCAGAAAGAATAGTAGCTTTGCTTTCAATTAATTGGTTTCCGAATAAAAGCATATCCTTTGCAGTTGATTTAACATACCCTGCGGACCACATTGTTGGTGCATCCCACCAAGTAGGCGATGCTTCAGTAAAGGCTTCGTTATCTTTTTGTTCCATCGTGTATAACATCGCAACATTTTCATAGTCTTCAAGTTTCTTAGGAGAAAAGAACGTTCGTTTCATACCAGCTGGAGAAAAAATCTCATCTTGCATATAGTCTGCGTAAGAGAGACCACTTACTCGTTCAATAATGTATCCGAGAATTGAGTATCCATCGTTGGAATAACTAAAGACTTCACCAGGATCGGCGAGTAGACGATAAGATTTCGATCGCAAATACGAGAAAAACTCGTCCTCTGTATCAATACTCGGCGTATTTACGTCTAAATGATCGCTCATTGCTTTGAATTCTTCATTTGAAACGCTCTTCTTATTCGCATAAAAAAGCGTATCGAGTGGCGGAAGTCCAGAAGTGTGCGTCATCATATGATGAATCGTCATGTCTTTCGAGCGTTGGTCTTCAGAAGCTGAGAATTCGGGTGCGTAAGTAGTGACTGTGTCATGCACAGACAATTTTCCTTCTTCTTGTAGCTTCATAATCGCCATGCACGTCATCACCTTCGTGACGCTACCGATGCCAAAGATCGTATCTTCATCAATTGGCTGTTGTCCCTCTACGTTGCGGTAACCAAAACTTTGTTGATACTTCGGGTTCGAGAGTGCAACCATCGTTCCAGGTGTTTTGAATGCTTCTAAAAATGGTGTGGCGTAAGATTCAAATGCGTTCATTTCCATACAATCATTCCTCCCTTTATTGTTCATACGTTTTGAAACAGAAAAAGGTTCAAATATTTTTATAGTCGTTTTAATACGCAATGTAGAGATTGCATTTGTAAGGACTGTCACATTAAGTGTGATTGCTTGTTCCTTTACGTGTTCGATATAGCGCAGCTACAACGTCCATGAGCCACTTTGGTAATTTAGAAGGAAAATAAGCTTTATGATAGTACCTGTAATAGCCTGACTTTAGGTCGTTCCACTGCTCACATGGTTTAGACTGAGAGAAACGCGCAATATCAATAATACAGACGTCACCACGTTTCGTAATGATTAGGTTGTGTAGGTGAATATCCGATGGATTAAGCCCGCGGTTACGAGCGAAGAGCAGTGCATCGTCGACTTGTTTCACATGCTCAGGGAGAATAGGAATCCCTTCTTGTAAACATTGAAAAAACGTTTTCCCCTCAATGTAATCGAGAACAATATAGTCATCACCTACTTCATAGAGCTTAGGATAACGAGGATCTCCTGCGACTTTCTTATAATTTATCTGTTCGTTTTTTGCAACATGTTGATACGGTGGATAATACACTTTTATTACACGTTTTTGTTCTTTAATCTTAAACACGACAGCACTTCTTCCAATTCCACAAATTGATAAATCTGGATGGGCGCTTGCCACTATATAGGATGATCTTAGTTGTTTGAAAGTGACGCTACTCGCGTATTGCTCGTAATCTATAGCTAGGCACACCATTATCTTTTCTTCGTCCCATTTCTTTTTGCCAGTTCCTTTTTAACGAAGGGAACGACGTGCTTTTGTGCCTCTTTAATTCCTTGACGAACGGCTTTTGACTTAAGTAGCTTCATTAGCTTGCTCATTGAACAGACTCCTTTACGAATGGCGGCAAAGGAATACAAAAAGAGACCTTTGCCCACCGTTGGATGGACAAAGGTCTCGCAAGCAACAAAATCGTTGCCAGCAGTGCCGAGGATCTCTCCCGTAATGACGACAGCTGCTTTTATGCTACTCCCCTTTGGGATCACGCGTTTCATGTTAGACTTAGTATAAGGGCGTTTTACCGGCAAGGCAATGCTTTCCATAACTTTACATGAGTCACCGCAATCACACATGAAATCTTAATATAATCTATAAAAAGTTCGTTTAATCATAAAGGAGGAGGAAACATGAGTCATTACCCACCGGTTAATTATTACGATGAAAGAATCTATCACATTGATGAACAGATCTGTGCCCTATTGCATCAGCGTAAGGCGATGACCAATAACAATCCTGGATGCCCTCCATTGAATGATGTGCGTGAATGGGCCGACCGGTTTCATCTAGCTCAACGCTTTTTGGAATTGTTGTTTAAGGATGCTTGGGACGAAGAAAGGTACCGCCCTCAAATTGAGCCTAAAGAGTTTAGAAAATACGTACCATTAATGAAGTGGTTCGAGAAAGATGATTATGTGTATTCGACGACTTATGTGGCTCAATACACAAATGCCAGCGTGATTAAGTTAACAGTGGACTGGGATACGAGTAATGAAGAGCGAGGCTTTATATCATCAAAAGTTTCTCATTTGGAATTGGACATTGGAAAGGGCTATAAAGTTAGAAGAAAGGGTGGGGGTGGAACGCAAGGACACCGACATTACGAATATATTGTTACACCTGCCTTACCAGATGACTTATCTCAATTAACACTAGTCATTCAAGAATATCGGGATTTTTATAAACAGACGCCTACAGATCTAATTATTAAGTGGGAGTTGTCTTAGACGGTTTATGTATTCCTAAAATGCGTTAATATATCTATAAATTAAGATTGAAATAATAATTTAGAATATTGTTGTATAGAGGTGAACTAATTGATGAATGTGGATCTCTCTTACGAAGAGTTAAGAAGAATATCGAAGAAGCGTACGTTTCTAACTATACCTCTATCCACTATCATTGTTGTCGCGATTGGTTATTTTCTAATTTATTTTCAATTACCTCCTTTTCGATATTTACTATTCTTTTTCGTATTCACATACATCGGAACAACGCTCGGTTGGATGTTTAGGTCAGAAGAAAGAAACGTAGAGTTGGAGCGCCGATGGATAGAGAAGAAAGCGAGAAAAACGAGAAAAAGAAAAATCATTGAATTCATACTCATCTGGTCGGTCATCATTATTGTTTTACGTTTGTTCATCTACATTTTTGGCTAATTCTGTTGAACAAACTTACGTATTGCTAAGCGACTCGTTTAAAGGCACGTGAACCATCGATTTCCGGTACCATTGAAAACAAAATACTCCGATGAGACATGCATCAATGAGATCTCCTCCATAGTACATGAAAACTGCACCTTGTTTTGCATCAGCTAATGGAACTCCGGGAAGTGACGCTGAGTAAATGATTTTCGAAAGTATAGAGTGCAAAGTGAAACCAATGATCATAACGAGTGCTCGAAAGCGAAAGGAAAAGCGATGAGGGACAGGATCAATATAAAGGACGGAAGACGTAAAAACAAAGCCAGCAATGAATAGGTGCACATGTACGGCTACATTAACAATGAAGAACGTGTGCATCCATTCAAACAGGATCGTTTGATACAAGATCCAAAGCCCTCCGAAGTTCAATAGCATGGCAACAAAAGGATTTGTAACGATACTGACGAAACGCAGCCTCAACAGTCGTGTTAAGAATCGGGCAAAGGAAACTGGTAAAGCCCTTAACAGCAAAGTGACTGGTGCACTTAAGACGAGGAGTAGTGGGGCAAGCATACCAAGAAGTAAATGGACGAACATGTGTACTTGAAAGTTATGATGGCTTTGCGCGTGAAAGGATAAAGCGACAGAGATTGAGCAAATGCCAGCTGCGAACAAAACATAACGGGAAATTGGCCAGTTACGTAGCCTCGTGGAGTGGCTTGTCCGTATTCCATACCAACAATAAAGCATGATTGAGACGACCGTTACGAGCAAAAGCATCATCTTGATCCTCGTCGTGTTTGTAGTATGAGGAAGCCACCTAGAATGATCATAGATACGGCAACAATTCCCCAGATCCAATCATAAACAGCGACATTTTCTACGTAACGTATTTGATGAATTCTCATCAATTTATGCTGAACAACCCCATCATAGAGCTGAAAGACGCCAGCGCCTAGAAAAACGCCACCTAGCCATCGTTTTAGCCAAAAGCTGTGATTTTTTCTAAGACCAGCGAGCATAAATAACGAAGCGATCGTTGAAAACCAACTAAAGGCGTGAAACAACCCATCTGATACGAGGCCAACATCGGTCGTAGACTTGTCATAAAAGTGATGCCAATGAAGCAGTTGATGAAATAAAACTTCGTCAATAAACGCAATCATACCGAGTCCAAATAGCAGCCCGGACCATAAATTATAAGTAGCCGATGTTCGAGTCATCATAATCCTCCCGTTTCCTAATGCAGTTAGGCTTTGTTAGAAACAGGAAGATTATTCTTATAGGCAGTAAGACGCTTCTGATCGGAGTTTAAATGTTCACTAACCGCAATTTGAATTTAAGTACATTGCGCGTGGTTCGTTTAATCCTTGGTATCATTTTACAGAAGCGATAAAGGGGGAACCTAAATGAACCATAACTTAAGCTTAACGTACCTTTTCAATCCATTGTGTATCAGACCAAAACAGTCGAAGTAAGATTAAATGATCAGCAAGTAAGTACAGTTCAAGTTGGTGATTGCATTCGATTTTTTCTTGAAGGCGATCTGGCAAGAACTGTTTTGTGCAAGGTGACGACTCTTAATTCATACGAATTATTTCTCGCTTTATACGAAGACATTGCATTTGAGCAAATGGACTGTAGCGGCTGGACGATGGACGAGATGATGAAAGCAACGTATAAATTGTATACTGCTGAAGAAGAGAAAGCTTACGGTGCGTTAGCGATCGGTGTTGAGGTTGTTGATGTAGACAAATCAAATAGTGAGGATCATTCAAATGGAGATTAACGTTGCGAAACAAGAAGAATTAGATACACTCATCGACATTTGGTACGAAGGTTCAGTACAGGCACATGACTTTATTGACGAGTCATATTGGAAGTCGCAAAAGCAAGCAATGAAAGAAACGTATTTGCCGCAATCAAAGACGTATGTTATTAGGGATCAATCGCACATTGTCGGATTTTTATCAATGGTCGATCACGTCATTGCAGCACTTTTTGTTGATGTTACGAAACAAAAGAAAGGGTATGGAAAAGAGCTACTAAACTTCGCCAAGCAACAGAACGATGTCGTGACTCTAAACGTATACAAGAAGAACAAATCAGCGATTCGTTTTTACGAGAAGAACGGTTTTCTCGTGAAGAAGGAAGCGATTGACGAGCCTACGAATGAGGGTGAATACGTTCTTGAATGGCGTAAAGACATTTAACGGGGGAAGGGGAGAAGAGCGGCATGAGTTCCAAGGTAAATCGTGTATCGAATCTCGCTACATTATTTGCATTTCTTTATTTGGTGATGTTTTTTTCCACAGGTTTAGCATTTCTTGCCGAAGTTCTACCTTGGGTCGCGTTCATTTTATGTTTAACACTATCGGTAAGCGGTTTAGTGATGTCATTGTGGGCATTCAAAAAAGGAGAAAACGCATTCAAGTTATCGCAAAACTTACTAACGGCATCGGTTTGTTTTGTGTTAATTGTGTTTACAGGCTTTGTATTCTTCATGTCAGAAGGCGGGTTCTCACCGTTAATTGGGATTATTTAAAGCGAACGCTTGAATTTCCATTCAGAGATGGACGTATGTAGCAATGATATAACAATTGCAGTACAAGATCCGACGATCCAAATGGCTGCTATAGTTGCAGAGAAATCTGGAATTACTAATGGAATAAAGCTAATGACACAGGTCGCCGTTGAAAGGACAATCACTTTCTTAGCGCCTCGCTTGCTTTTAGCATACCAATCTGTATCGCACTCATAAATGTTAGGGACGATCCCATAAAAGTAATTCGGTTTAATCTTCTTGTAATAGAGAGGTAAGCTTACACCGATAAATAACATGCCTAATAGAAACATAACTGAAGTAGCGATGATATTGTGCATCGTGACTTCCTTTTAATTTAGTTTTCAAGAGAGTGGGTGAAACATGACATTTCAATCTAGAATTGACAAACGTTTTGTCTCTTTCATTATCCTAGTAATGTTGAGTGTCGTCTGCTTTGCTGGTGGTACATTGCTATTTAGTGCAACAACAATTTGGGAATGGTTGCCGTTCATCTTTTTAGTCGTGGTCGTTGCACTTTGCTTTTGGATGTTGGTGACGGTGAAGTATGTAATCACAGCGCAACAATTAAACGTACAAGCAGGACCTATTACAAGTACGATTCCATATGAAAAGATCACTCGCATTGAGCGCTTTCGAGGGATGGGATATACTTCAGGTGGATACAAGCTTCATTTGGCAGGAGATGGATTTGAAATCTATTATTCTAATGGATGGTTTGGTAGTGTGCGGATCTCGCCTCAACAAGATGAGCAATTTCTAAAAGAGATTCGTAGGCACTTGAGCAACGGTTTAATTGATCTTTAACTTTTGAATAGATAGAAAATAAAAAATAATAAGTTATATAAGTATTCTACCATAATAATACTTCGATTACTGAACAAGAGAGGCGGAATTGAACATGGAACACAAGTTTTCAAAGCGAGTAGAAGATTATGTGAAGTATCGTCCAACCTATCCACGTGAAGCAATTGATTATTTATATGAACATCAAATTGTTTCAGATCATTCAACAGTAGCCGACATTGGAGCGGGAACTGGTATATTTTCTAAGTTGCTCGTTGAACGAGGGACGCATGTTATTGCGGTAGAGCCTGACCCGGTCATGCGTAACGCATCAATAAAAGCAATCGGAGGCGATCAAGCATTTAACACGACAGCAGGCTCTGCTGAAACGACCGGTTTAGAAGATCAGTCCGTTGACGCAATTACATGTGCTCAGTCTTTTCATTGGTTCGATCGAGTAGCCGTAAAAGAAGAGTTTAGCCGAATACTAAAACCTGGTGGAACTGTCGCTCTCATATGGAATAAGCGCCAAGTAACAGGAACGCCTTTTATGGAAGAGTTAGAGAGGCTATGGCACCATTATGGTATTGACTACTTTAAAGTTAATCATAAGAACATTGCTGATGAAGACTTGCGGGCATTTTTTACTGATAACACGATGCATAAAACACGTTTTCAGATGCAGCAAACGTTTGATTTTGAAGGGTTACGTGGGAGGATTATGTCATCATCGTACACACCGATGCCTGAACATGAGAACTATGAGCCAATGATGGCTGAGTTACAGCGCCTTTTTAACCGATATGAGCAAGATGGTAAAGTTCCGTTCTTATATGAAACAGAGTTGTTTTGGGGTCGTGTTGATCGTACAGAGGTATAGTTTGATTACAAAAGAGGGGGATCATGATGCTAAAGCTGTTTGAGTACAACTGGAGAATTCGAGAAGCGTGGTTTGATTGGTGCCGTGAAGTGCCTCATGAAGAATTAACAATAGATCGAGTTGGGGGCGTTGGCAGTATACTATATACATTGTTTCATATCGTTGAAGTGGAATATAGTTGGTTGCGTGTAATCCGATGTGGAGAGGACATAGTGGTGAAGTATGCGGATCATCAATCTTTGGATCAAATTCAAGCGTTATCCAATCGCTTTCATCAAGAGATCAAGCAAGGATTGCATTCCCTAACCAATCGAGATCTAGATAATGAAGTAAGTGTTTCTTGGGACAATTCTGTTCAGACCGTCGATGATATTCTACATCATATGGTCGCCCACGAGATTCATCATAGCGGTCAGCTTTCCATTTGGTCTAGAGAGTTAGGGCGACAACCTGTAGTGGCACGGTTTCTTGATTAGAAAGTAGACGCTCTAAAGTTCTGCTCTCAAACAATAGATTTGAGAGCAGAAGTCTACTACTTCTTTGAATTCTCGCGTTCCCAATCGTAAGTTGCTTCAATTACTTGTTGTAATGACAAGTGATGTTCATTCGCTGCTCGTTTAAGGTCTTCGTATTCATACGACTTTTTTACAATTCCGTCCTCTGTGCTTGCGTGTTTTACGTTAATCGCACCGAGTGGTGTGTCGAGCGTTTCCATCGTACGCTTCATCGGGTTACGCGTTGCTGTACTTTGTCTGACGCCAAGCGTACTCGTTTCTTTAAGTAGCGTTTGTTCGACTACTTGTGCTTGCCCGGGTTTTGAAATGACGGTAATTAAAACGCCAGGGCGATTTTTCTTCATGTACACGGGTGTGTAGTAAGCATCAAATATCTCATGCTCAAACAATCTTTCTAACGCAAAGCCGAGCGCTTCGCCAGTCATATCATCAACTTGACATTGTGAGATCACGAGGCGCTCACGGTGCTTTGGGACATCATTCATGACGAGCACGCGCATGACATTGGGATGCTTCGGGAAATCTTTTTTGCCTGCGCCGTATCCAATTGCTGAAATGATCCCTTCAGGAACTTGGCCAAAGGAGGATGCCAGTGCCTTTAAGATTCCCGCACCGGTTGGTGTTGTGAGTTCGCCTTTCGCTTCAAGTGGTGCGAGTGGGATGCTTTTTAACAATTCGGTTGTCGCTGGGGCAGGGATTGGGTACAATCCGTGTGCCATATGCAACTTCCCTGATCCTGTTGGAACAGGTGACGAGATGATCTGATCAATATTCAGATCTTCAAGAGCAATACAGATCCCGATAATATCAATAATCGAATCCATCGCTCCAACTTCGTGAAAGTGAACGTCATCAGGGTTCATGCCATGAATGGTTCCTTCAGCATGAGCAATTGCAGTAAAGACAGCAATGCTTCTTTCTTTCACTCGTTCTGATAGCTCGCTCTGTTCGATTAAATGGAAAATATCTTTTGCCGTTCGGTGTACGTGATCATGACCGTGTTCATGCGAATGATTGTGGTCGTGGGAATGACTATGGTCGTGGGCATGCCCGTGATCATGAACATCTAATTGTAAGTACTTTGAAGAGATTCCCATTTTGACAACATTGTCAAAGGACATATGAAAATGATCAATAGGTAATGTGTTAAGTTGGGAAATAATCGTTTCTTCATTAGCGCCAGCGTCAACAAGGGCAGAGAGCATCATGTCACCGGCGATGCCAGAAACGCAATCAATATATAACGTGTTCATCTGTAACTACCTTTCTTCGCTTAAATCAGCTGCAAGCTTCAAGATTTGTGCGGCTTGATACATCGCTCCAAAACCGTTGTTGATGTTTACAACACTCATTCCAGACGCACAACTACTTACCATTGCGAGGAGCGGTGTAATCCCTTCAAGATTCGCTCCATATCCAACTGAAGTAGGAACTGCAAGTACGGGCCGCTTGACGAGTCCAGCCACAACAGAACTTAAGGCACCTTCCATGCCTGCGATCACAATGACGATACTTGCGTTTTGCAACGTTTCTTTTTGGGATAATAAGCGATCGATGCCCGCAACCCCAACATCGGTCATCGTCTCAACGCGACAACCTAGCCATTGGCCTGTTTCTACAGCTTCTTCTCGAACAGGGACGTCAGATGTACCTGCGCTAACGACGAGTACATGCCCAAGTTCAATTGGATCGCACTGCCCGTAGACGAGCGTTCTAGCAGCAACGTTATAGCGACCTTCTGGGATGTGATGCAAGACTTCTGTGGCTTTTGTTTCATCGATACGAGTGATTAATGCTTTGTGATGTCGTGGAAGAAGCTCGTGAATAATGTTGATGATTTGTGTGGAGGTTTTGCCTTCTCCGTAAATGATCTCGGGAAAACCAGTGCGGTTTTCCCGGTCAAAGTCGACGTGATGTTCATTGCTCATGATGGGACTCCTTTAATCATTGCGTTCATGCTTCCGCTTTTGTATCCTTTAAGATCTAACGTAATGTAGAGAAAACCGATTTCTTGCAATTTTTCGTGGATGACTTTGTGATGTTGTAAAACAATGGCCATTTCATTAGGATCAACTTCAATACGTGCGATGTTGTCGTGGGAGCGAACTCGAATTTGTTGAACGCCTAAGTGTTGAATAAAGTGTTCAGCAGCGTCAACTTTTTCTAACTTTTCAATCGTAATTTTCTCTTCAAAAGCAATACGAGAAGCAAGACACGCATACGATGGTTTGTTCCAAGCAGAGATTCCCATCTCTCGTGCAAAGCTTCGAATTTCTTCTTTAAATAGATTCGCTTCTTGCAAAGGTCCTCGAACACCGTGCTCACGTGCCGCGATCACACCAGGGCGATGTTCACCCATATCATCAGCAATTAAGCCGAAGACAATGTTCTCAAAGCCTTGATCTTCGAGAATTGGCTTTAAGTTATGGAACAAGTTGTCACGGCAAAGATAACAGCGGTTCGATAAATTGTCTTCAAACCCCTCAACGGCAAGCTCAGACGTTTCAATAATATGATGAGGTGCACCGAGTTCGCTTGCAATTCGAATCGCATCTTGGAGTTCGCGCTCTGGAAGTGTCTCGGAATTGGCGGTAACTGCCAGTACGTGTTTTGGGCCGAGTGTTTTAAGGGCAACAGCAAGCAAAAACGAACTATCGACCCCTCCTGAAAATGCGACAACTACGGTGCCCATCTCTTGCAAGATCTCTTCTAACTGCAAGAGCTTTTCGTCACTGTGCATCGTATCTCTCCTTTAATCTTCTTCTACATAAGGGATCGTCAGTGGTCCTAAAGGGAGGACGGCTACGCTTAATTCACGATCGGTCGTATGGTTAAGTTTGTCTAACGTATCTGTAATAGAGTGGCTCGGTGTTAGCATGGCCGTGTTCACTTGCTCATCGCTCAACTTGGAGTACACATGAACGTCTGCCCATACTTGAATGACGGCTTGCTTTTGGACTTGCCACTGATCAAACATTTTAAATTCAGGATCTTCAATCATTTGAAGGAGTTCAGCCGGAGTGCTTGCCATTTTCAAGATATCGGCATAGTTGCCGTGACCTGGTAGCCCATCGGAACATTCAGAAGCGACGATAATCGTACCGCCTTCTTTCACAATCTTATGAGCAGCACTCATCCCTTTGACGGCTTGATATAAATTCTGATCAAGAGGGTAGCCTGAATTGGATGTGATGACCACATCGAAGCGATCGTCACACTTTACCATCGCATGCTCTTTGGCGTAGGCGCAGCCAGCGTCATGCGCTTCATAAAGCTCACCTGAGAAAACGGCAGTAATGTCTTTATCACCATTCAATGTGACATTGAGCATGAATTCTGGTTTGCACATCGCATTAATTTCTCGTGTCATGTCTTGAACAGGGTTATCGACCATGTTGCCCCACGTTGCTTTCGGGTTTCCAATCATGCGGGCGTTGTGGAACGTCATAATCGTTTCAATACCAGCAATGCCGGGCATAATTCCTTTCGGTCCTCCAGAGAACCCTGCAAAGAAGTGAGGTTCAATAAAGCCTGTTACGATTCGAAAATCTGCTTCAACGTAATCCTTATTTAAATAGACGTCACAGCCGTATTTGCTTTCACCAACTTTAACGAGTTCATCGTTGTTGTGGCATTGGTTGTTCACAATTCGAATGTTATCAACGATCCATTCTCCAAGCATACCTACAAATTCTTCGCGCGTTTGATCACGGTGTGTACCCGTTCCGTTAATAATAACAAATTGTTCATGAGGCACGTGATCAAGCATTTCCAAGATTGCCGGAACAAGAATATGATTCGGTGTTGGGCGTGTAATGTCACTAATCACAATCGCTACCGTATCGTCTTTTTTGACCATCTCATTGAGCGGCTTTGTACCAATAGGAGAAGCCATGCTTTTCAGCACAGCTCCCATTTGATCGTCAACGGCGGGTATATGTTTCGGTTCAATAATATGGGCGTGGTCAGGTACATCAATCGTAAGGTTTTCTTGTCCATAGAGTAAGGTTTGTTTCATTAGGATGCCTCCTTGCCATTTTTGTTAGCGTCTAGTTCGTCCATCTCATCATCTTCAAGGCGACCGTCAATTCCGCGTTTTCGTTGCCAGCGATCAACGATGATAACGGCAACTGGACAGAGCAGGGCAGTTACGATAACGGCAAGTGAAATTTGCGCCGTTGCCAGCGGTACTAAGTCTTGATAGGCCTGCACTTGTGAAGCACTCATTGCAGCACCAGAAGAACTAGCAGCCGCTGCAATTGCCATTGGTGTTGCTGTGGCGTTCCCTGCGGTCGATGCTTCTGCCCATGGGGCAATATAACTTCGTTCTTTAAATAATTTAAATATGAGCATACCTGCGAAACCAGTCACTACAGTTGTAAGTACCCCAAGTAAAATACCTGCTCCAACAACTTCTGGATTAAAGAATAAAGCTAAGTTCATGCCTGCACCGAGTGCGAAGGCGAAGAATGGTACTGGTAAAATCTCACCTGGTTTTAGAAATTCTCGGATGTCTTCATCCAAGTTACCTAATATCATACCAATAAGAATCGGTAAAAGCACGGCTACAAATGCAATAAATGGAAAGCTAGTACCGATCACACCTAGTGCAACCATCGTTAAGAACGGTCCGTCATTTAAAGAAAGGACGGCTACACCACCAACATCTGAACGGCGTCCATATTGAGACGTTAGTGCAGCGTACATTCCACCATTACCATTTGTCATGGCTGCAACAATGGTCATAAGTGATAATCCTAGTAACCCATCCATTACGCCGAAAATCGAAGCGAATGCAAAACCTACAGCTACCCCAGAGCCGTATTTCGCGACGAGGAGTAATGTACCGATTTTTAACGCTTTTCCGCCAATTTTCAAGTTCATTTGACTACCGCAACAAAAAAGAAACAAAGCAATTAAAACCATAGCCCCGTCTTTAAAGAGCCATTCAGAAAAACCACCAAGTCTCAAAAACTCATAGTTCCCGTTTTCTTGTTGTTCTGCTCCGAGCATTTGGAGGAAATCAACAATCCACGGAATTTGCAATTGGTCAACGGTGTTTAGCGTTGCTCCGAGAAGCAGTGGAATAACCATTAAGCCCCCTGGTACTTTTTCAATCGTCTTCTTGATTTGCATGTTTGCAACCCCCATCTTTGTTTTTTTTGAGAGCGTTTTCAGTCATTATACAAGAGGGTGTCCATAAATAAATCAGCACGAATGCACAAAATACTCACAAAATTATTAACAAAATTGTATAATAGGAACAAAAGAGGAGGGGAAGACATGCTTACTGTCGATATTGCCAATTCCATCATTAAAGAAACAGCATCTAAATTGCATTATCATATGAACATTATGGATGTGAACGGTGTCATCATTGCGAGTACTGATGACCGCCGTCTTTATACCGTTCATGAAGGTGCACAATCTGTGCTGGAAACAGGCACTCCTCTCATCGTAACGAGCGAAGATGTAGTGCATTACCAAGATGTACGGCCGGGCATCAATATGCCGATTTACTTTCAAGATGAGTTAGTTGGGGTTGTTGGGATTACTGGGGAACCAGAACAAATCAAGGAACTCTCAGAAATGGCAAAGTTAACGACTGAACTGTTAATCAAGCAGAACTTCTTGATTTCGCATAAAGGGTGGTTGCAAAATTCTAAGCAAACGATTCTAGAAGAAATTCTACTTTATAAAGGTTCATTAGCGGATATTACGAGTAAATTAGAAATTCTAGGATACGAGCTTCAATCCCCTTATTTACTGATCATGATTGAACCGAATGTCGCAGGTCTAAATAGAAAAGACTTTTTAACACATGTTGAGCAGTTTATCGATACGACAAAAAGCTTTGTAACGTGCACAGAGATTAATCGATTTGCTGTGTTAACGTCATCGATCTCATCTAAAAAGCTCGTCACGAGTGCGAAAAAATTGTACACAGATTTACATCGGCATTACCCTGAACTACGAATGATGTATAGTCCAACCTTTCACCGATTAGATGAGACGAAAGGTCTCTTTGATGACTGTTGTATCGTGTTTGCGAATCAAAGGAACGTACCGGGCATGCTTGCTTATGAAGATTATGAAATGGACGTCTTATTGGCAGACGTCACCGAAGAACGGGCTCACCATTTTACGTATCGCCTATTTGCATCGTTGAAAGAGAAAGAAGTTGCGACGCTTGAAGCGTTTTTTGCTGAGAACGGTAGTAGCGAACAGACGGCAAAACGGTTGAAAATCCACCGCAACACGCTCAAATACCGGCTCGAAAGCATTCAAGAGAAAACGAAGTTGAATCCTAGAAATGTCCGTGAAGCCTTTGAGCTTCAGCTCGCTCTGAAATTGTTGCGGTTGGATACAAGAGCTTAGCGTTAATTTCTTTTGAAACAAAATTCGTGGAGTAACGTCTACGTTTGAAATGAATGGTGGAGGGGTGAAACGATTCGATACGTTGTGACGTGCGCGATCGTTCTAATCATGTTGACTGCTTGTAATGGAAGTGAAGATGTTGGAGAAGTACGAGAGGACATTAGCTTGCTAGAAAAAGACCTTGAAACGATTAGTATTACTGAGATGAAAACGTTCAATGAGAGCGTACCAGACTCAACAGTTGTGATCGATGATCAAGAAGATGTTGAAACGATGCAATCAATTATTGGTGAGGGACAGAATTCTCGGCAACCATCAATTAGCGATGTGATTGACCCTGATTATGAGATTGAATTTGGTAAGTTGAACTATTATGTCTGGTTAAGTGAGAGTGGTGGATCGTTTCAAGATCAACGAGACAACGATCATATCTATCCGCTTTATAAAGTGGAATCACAAGAGATGTTAGAGATTGTGGAGGAAGCGTTAAACGAATAACCGCCGAACGAGAATACGTGCTCGCTCGGCGGTTTCTTTCGGTTATTGATGAAAGTTCGTTCCGTCACTCGTCTCTTTAATATACCCGGCACGAATCACGTAATCACCGAAATGTTCCTCAGTTTCTCGGTTTTTGCCATAGTCGATGAGAAGGGGACGAAGAATGGAGAGAATCTCTTCTTCGCCAATATTCTCTTTATACATCTTGCTTAATCGTTCTCCTTTGAAGCCTCCACCAAGGTATAAGTTGTATTTGCCCGGTGCTTTACCAATAAAGCCAATTTCAGCTAGAGCTGCTCGAGAGCAACCGTTTGGACAACCGGACATCCGGATGACAATCTCTTTATTCCTGAGCCCCGCTTCATTAACTGTCTCTTCGAGTTTGTCGACGAGACTAGGAAGGTAGCGTTCTGATTCTGCCATTGCGAGTCCACAAGTAGGGAAAGAAACGCAAGCCATGGAGCTTTTCCGTAAAGCGGATAGCTGATCCTCGGCGACAATGTTGTAATTCTCGAAGATGTCACGAATCGCTTTTTTCTTTGGAGCGGTGATGTTACTGATGACTAGATTTTGGTTTGCAGATAATCGGAATTCCCCGGTGTGAATGTGAGCAATGTCTCTTAAAGCAGTCATTAAACGGTAATCGTCATCATCTTTAATACGACCATTTTGAATGAACAGCGTGTAGTTCCAGCGGTTGTTCGCGCCTTTAACCCAGCCGTAACGATCGCCGTTATGAGTGAAATCAAACGGTTTGGATTCAGCGAGTTCATACCCGAGACGTTCGTGCAATTCGGTTTTTAACCAATCAAGTCCCCGAGCATCAATCGTATATTTGAACCGTGCGTATTTTCGTTCGTTGCGATTACCGTAATCTCGTTGAATCGTAATCAGTTTCTCAGAGACGTCAGTGACTTGCTCAGGAGTACAAAAACCAATCATTCGAGACAGTTGGGGGTACGTGTTATCATCTCCGTGAGTCATCCCCATTCCTCCGCCAACGCTTACGTTAAATCCAGTCAGCTTGTCGTTTTCAATAATGGCGATTAGACCAATATCTTGCGAGAATACATCCACATCGTTCGAAGGAGGAATCGCGATCCCCATTTTAAATTTACGAGGTAAGTACAGTTTTCCATACATCGGTTCTTGCTCGTCTTCTTTACTGCTCGTTATTTTTTCTTCTCCAAGCCAGATCTCATGGTAAGCTCTCGTTCTTGGAGAGAGGTATTCACTCAGTTTGCTCGCCCATTCATAGACTTCTTGATGAACCGAAGAGAGGTCTGGATTTGGGTTCAACATCACATTGCGGTTGACATCACCGCAGGCAGCTAACGTGTCCATTAACGATTTATTAATAGCATGAACGGTTTCTTTCATGTTCCACTTGATGATGCCGTGAATTTGAAACGCTTGACGCGTCGTTAGTTTTAGCGTCCCATTTCCGTATTGAGTGGCTAACTCATCCATGGCGAGCCATTGTTTAGGTGTGGCAACCCCACCAGGGGCGCGAACACGCACCATAAATTGGTGAGCTGGTTCAAGCTTTTGTTTGCGACGTTCGTTTCTGAGGTCTCGGTCGTCTTGTAAGTAACTGCCGTGAAACTTCATTAGGCGGTTGTCTTCGTCGGGAATGCCAGCGGTAATTGAATTGGCGAGCGTCTCTTCAAGAGTGCCTCGTAAATAATTACTCTTTTCCTTAATTTCTTCAACATCACTAGGAGGGCCATTTTGAATGTGTACGTTTTTCTCGTTCGCCATTGTTTTTCACCTCAATTAATAGACATCTCGTTGATATCGTTGTTCTTGTTGCAACTCTTTTAAGAAGGTTTCGGCTTCGTCTGTCGTGTAATTGCCTTCTGCAGCGACAATCTCAGCCAACGTATCGTGGACGTCTTGTGCCATTTGTTTTTCATCTCCGCAAACATAAATTGTTGCGCCCGCATCAATCCATTCATACAATTCCTTTGCCTTTTCTTTCATACGGTGTTGAACATACACTTTTTTATCAGTATCTCGTGAGAATGCGACATCCATTTTCGTAAGCGTCCCGTTTGATAGCCAGCGTTGCCAATCCACTTGATATAGAAAGTCAGTCACAAAGTGTTGATCACCAAAAAATAACCACGATTTGCCTGAAGCATCAAGTTCTTCGCGTTCTTCAAGAAAGCTTCGGTATGGTGCCACGCCAGTCCCAGGTCCTACCATGATAATCGGGGTTTCAGGGTCTTTAGGTAGACGGAAATTATCATTCTTTTGTACGAAAATTGGAAGAACACCGCCTACTTCTGTACGCTCTGCGCATTGAACAGAACAAACGCCACTTCGCGCTCGCTCATTAAAATCATAACGAACGGCAGAGACCGTCAAATGAACTTCATCTTCATTCGCCAGATGACTACTTGCTATGGAATAAAGACGAGGCGGAATTTTTCGAAGTGTGGCGACGAATTCTTCTGCAGACGTTTGAATGGGTCCGAAATCTTTGATGTAATCAATAAGATCACGACCTTCTAGGTAGTCGCGCAATTGATCTTGATTCCCTTCTTGGATTAATTCCTCTACGCCCTCTTCATTCATCCACTGTTTCGTTTTTGTAAGAAGTGGCTTCGTTAACACAGTAATTTCATAGTGTTTAAGTAATGCTTCTTTGAGCGGGACAGTATCGTTATTTTTATTGATGGACACGTCAAGATTACCGTCCCAATTCGTAAGCTCCAGTAATTGCTGAACGATTAACTCATCATTTTCTGGGAAAATACCGATGCTATCGCCTGGTAGGAATGTAAAACCAGAGCCTTCGAGGGACAACTCAATGTGTCGTGTTTCTTTGTTCGATCCTCGTCCATTTAGATTAATATTCTCAAGCACTTCAGCATGGTATGGGTTGCTTCTAGAATATGGACTCGGTGAGTCTCCGATTATTGACGTCGGTGAAGCAAAAGGAGCTGTAGCTGATTGTCGATTCTCAGCCATTTTTGTGACGACTTCATCGATCCATTCATTTGCCACTTCTTCAAAATCGACATCACAGTCTGCTCGTGGTACGACGCGTTCTCCGCCGAGTTTTTCGAATAAGTCATCCAATTCTTTTCCTGTTTGACAAAAGAACTCATACGACTCGTCGCCAAGTGATAGAACGGAGAATTGCACGCCGTCTAGCTTCGGCATTTTGCGGCTAAATGCATGTTCATAAAATCCAATCGCATTGTCTGGAGGTTCACCTTCGCCGTGGGTACTAATGATGACGAAAAGTCGCTCCGCAGACTTAAGTTCTTTCGTTTTGTAATCTCTCATTGAATGTAGATCTGCATTAATTCCGGCTTGATTGAATTGGAGAGCAAGTGTTTCAGCAACACTTTGTGAATTCCCCGTTTGTGATCCATAGAGAACGGTCGCATTGATTGGGTTGTGATCGTTGACCACAGCTTCGGTTAAAGGAGTGGGTAGTGCTTCGCTCGGGAAAGATTGCCCGCTTATGTAACCACTCAACCAAATTTTCTGTTCTGCTGACAATGTTGGTAACAATTGATTTAACAGTTGTACTTGTTCATCTGTAAAAGGACTAGAAGTTGTCTTAAGATGCAATGAAGTTCCCCCTTAATCGAGATCGAATTCCGGAAGATGAAATGGAATGTTCTTACAATTAGAAATTTAGCACAATATTATGCTAACTAAACAAAGTTGTCAAGTTGGTTTTATGCAATATTAAGAGAGTGAAGACGACTTAGCAGGCATACAAATGAGTATGGGAGTAGATTAAGATGTGATCATAGTAGGGAATTTCATAGTTATAAGCCTTTTTATGAGAAGAATTAAGAAATTCTTTTCGTTTGAATTTACATTTTATTTTGACAAAGATTGCTTAGGAATGTAGAATCACTGTAAAACATATCCATTTACTAAGAATATTGTGAGGAAGTGGAAGTTCATGAGTGTTCGCTATCATACCGCTCAACATAAAGACTATGAAACGTTGAATCGAAAGCTTCATAACAAAGATAGTCTAGATGTGCTGAAATGGGCTGATCATTCATTTGGAAACCGGCTCGTCTATGCGTGTAGCTTTGGTGCAGAAGCGATGGTGCTCCTTGATTTACTTTCTAAAGTGCAAAAAGATGCAAGGATCTTGTTTTTAGATACGGACTTTCATTTCAAAGAGACGAAACAACTGATTGAACGAGTGGAAAAGCGTTACCCATCGTTTGAGATCACACAAGCGAAGCCGGCGCTAACACCAGTAGAGCAAGCGGCTGCCTATGGAGAACGGTTGTGGGAGACGAACCCAGACTTGTGTTGCCAAATGAGGAAATTAGACGTGCTTGAACATCATTTACAGCCCTACGACGCTTGGTTATCTGGTCTAAGACGTGAGCAATCGCCAACGCGTGCGAATACGGAATATGTAAATGCAGATCACAAGTTCCAGAAAATCAAAGTCTGTCCGCTCATTCATTGGACAGAAGAAGAAATTTGGATGTACATCCGTTTGCATCAACTTCCTTACAACGAGCTTCATGATCAGCATTACCCAAGTATTGGGTGTACTCACTGTACTCGACCCGTGTTACCCGGTGAAGATGAGCGTGCAGGACGATGGGCAGGTACTGGCAAGACAGAATGTGGTTTGCATACAGAAGGAGGACGTCAGACGTGAAGTTAGTAAATCGATATCAACCGAATAAAGATGTTCAGCACATTACAAAAACAATTGATTTGGACGCTTTTGCACTTTCAGATTTAGAATTGCTTGGCATTGGTGGCTTTAGTCCTTTAACAGGATTCCTTAATAAGGATGATTATGAAACCGTTGTTCAATCAATGCGACTTGCATCCGGTGAACCGTGGAGTGTTCCAATTACACTTCCTGCTTCAAACGCTTCTTCCATCCATGTAGGAGAAGAGGTGCGACTCGTCTACAACGATGTGACGTATGGGGTGCTCACTGTTGAATCAATCTATGAACCTGATAAAACAGTAGAAGCAGAACAAGTCTATCGAACGACTGAGCATGCACATCCTGGTGTTGCAAAATTATATGCTCGACCGAATGTTTACGTTGGAGGAGAAATCGTCCTCACGAAAAAAATCGAACGTGACGAATTTGCGGAAGATTATTTGACTCCTGAGGAAACACGGCAGGCTTTTCATGAGTACGGTTGGAAAACAGTCGTTGGCTTTCAAACGAGGAACCCGGTTCATCGTGCGCATGAATATATTCAAAAAGCCGCATTAGAGACGATTGATGGCTTATTTTTAAATCCGCTCGTTGGGGAAACGAAAAAAGGGGACATTCCAGCAAACGTAAGAATGGAAAGCTACAAAGTGTTATTAGAACGATATTATCCTCAAAACCGTGTTCATTTGTCTGTTTTTCCGGCTGCCATGAGGTATGCGGGCCCTAGAGAAGCCATTTTCCACGCGCTCGTTCGCAGAAATTACGGATGCACACATTTTATTGTCGGTCGTGATCATGCAGGAGTCGGTGATTATTACGGAACGTATGATGCGCAAGAGATTTTCAAAGAATTTGAAGAAGGGGAATTAGGAATTACTCCATTGTTTTTCGAGCATAGTTTTTACTGCAAAGCATGCGATAACATGGCTTCACACAAAACATGCCCGCATGACAGCTCAGAACATGTCATTCTATCGGGTACGAAAGTTCGCGAAATGCTTAGTAACCAAGTTCTGCCCCCTAAAGAATTCAGTCGCAAAGAAGTGATTGAAGTACTAATAAAAGGAGAAACGAACAAAGAGGTGAGATCATGACTGACCAAAACATCGTATGGCATGAGGCGAGTGTTACAAAGGAAGAGCGTCAACAGCGAAGCGGAGCGAAGAGCTGTGTGCTGTGGTTTACCGGTCTGTCTGGTTCTGGGAAATCTACGCTTGCAAATGCGATTAATCTAGAACTCTTTCGACGTAACTTGGCGGGATATGTGTTAGACGGGGATAACGTACGGCATGGATTAAATGCTGATCTCGGATTTAGTGATGAAGACCGAGTTGAGAACATCCGACGCATTGGAGAGGTATCGAAGTTGTTCGTGGATGCAGGAGTTATCGTATCTACGGCGTTTATCTCACCGTTTCGAGAGGATCGTCACCTCGTTCGTGAACGTTTTAAGGAAGAAGAATTTATTGAAATTTATGTCGAATGCCCATTGCATGCATGTGAAGAGCGAGATGTGAAAGGGTTATATAAAAAAGCACGAGAGGGAACGATCCCGAATTTCACAGGAATTAGCTCGCCATATGAGCCGCCTACACAGCCCGAAATTACAATCAATACAGACGTTTTAAGTGTTGAAGAAGGCGTCTTGAAGATCGTTCAGTACTTAGATCAACACAACTACATTTCGAGGCAAGCCGATGAATAATGGTCAGGTGTATTTTATCGGTGCAGGCCCAGGAGATGAAGGGTTAATTACAGAAAAGGGTATTAGAGCACTAGTGCGCGCCGATGCGGTGCTATACGATCGGCTCGTCAATCCAAAGCTATTGCTTCATGCTCGACCGACTGCTGAGTTTATCTACGTTGGTAAGTTCCCCAAGCACCATACGTTACGGCAAGAGTTAATTCAAGAAGAAATCATTCGTTATGCGAAAAATGGCCAAACGGTTGTGCGCTTAAAAGGTGGCGATCCAGGTGTGTTCGGGCGAGTTGGCGAAGAAACGCAAGCGTTAGATAAAGCAGGGATTGCCTATGATTTGGTTCCTGGTATTACAGCGGGAATTGCAGCTCCTCTCTATGCGGGTGTTCCCGTTACTCACCGTGATTATGGAGCAAGCTTCGCAATCGCAGCAGGTCACCGTAAGAAAGAAACAGAAGGCGAATTAGATTGGCAATCGTTAGCTGGAATTGAGACAATCGCCTTTTATATGGGGGTGAACAACTTACAGCAAATTACGGATCAACTGCTCGCGCACGGGAGGTCTCATGATGAACCTGCACTCATCATCGAATGGGGGACAACAGGAAGGCAACGAACGGTTCAGGCAAGTCTAGCAACGCTAGCGCTTACTGCGAAAGAAGCTAGTATTTCTAATCCAGCGATTACATTAGTCGGTCGAGTGAATCACGTATACGAAACGAAAAGCTGGTGGGAGAGAAAGAGTGGCTTTGGACAATCCTATATCGTTGCATATGATGAACATTATAATGAAGGAATTCAACAAGAGTTACAAGAAACAGGAGCAAATGTGCTCGTATATCCTCACGTGACGTCAATCGCTAAGCCGTCCCCAACGAACTATTGGCACGACGTGACGAGTATTTGTTTTGAAGATGCTCAAGCGGTTCGTCATTGGATTGTCTGGCTTCGTGAATGTAACGTGGATATTAGACAGCTACGTGCCGAGTTGATTGTTCGAACAGAGCTTGCGGCTAAACAACTCGAACAGTTTGGTCTTTCATCAATGCAGGATGATACGAGAGAAGCGGAAGTTTCGCTCTCTGGTCTACCAGGCACTGAACAGATTGGAACGACCACTCATACGTATCACCCAATGAGCCATGATTGTCTCGCGAAACAATTTGGGAGTGGTGAGCGACAAACCGTCCATTTTCCGACTGTCGCATCGGTTTCGTTTTTCATGGATAGTTTAAGGCAGGGAGGAATTGAGTGGGTGGCCGACTACATTGATGCCATTTGTAAGGATCGGGAAGTTGAGCCAGTAGTAAAGCCGTATTTTGCGATTAAGGAGGAAGAACATGAAAGCGATCTTGTACGTCGGTCATGGCAGTCGGGTGAAAGCAGGGATCGAACAGTTCGAGCGGTTTATTCATGAAGTCATGGCACTTTACCCTGAACCCGAGGTGTTTCAGACGTACGGGTTTATAGAATTGTCCTCCCCGACGATTGAAGAGGCAATGAATCACTGCGTGCAAAACGGTGCAACTGAGATTACAGTTGTGCCGGTTTTGCTTTTAACAGCGGGTCATGCAAGGGTTGATATTCCTGAGCAAGTGAAGGAAGCAATAAAAAATTATCCGACGATACGTATCCACTACAGGGAAACGATCGGGGTGTGTGAGGAGGTCGTTGAACTAGCGGTCAAACGTTTAGAAGCAGTGGGGGTGTCTAGGTTAGCAGATAAGACAAAACGAACAGATGTAGACGTCTTAATCGTTGGAAGAGGATCCAGTGATGGGTACCAACCGAGTGACGTAGCGAAGATTGCTCGCCTTATCTATGAGCGTGTGGACTGCCGTTATGTAGAGACTTGCTTTTTAGCAGCAACAACACCGACTGTTGACGAAGGGTTAGAGAAAGTTGAACGTTTACGATCCGAGCATACGGTAGTGTTGCCTTACTTACTATTTACAGGTGTGCTTATGAATGAGTTAGAACAAAAACTACAATGCCGAAAAGGTGGGACAACGTACACGTTGTGTGAGTTTTTAGGTGCGGATCATGAGTTAGCGCCGGTGATCGTTTCTCGGGCATTAGCTTGGGGTGGTCACGTATGACAAGGAGTTATTCCATAATGATGCATCCAAAAGATGCACAAGTTGTTGTTGTTGGTGCAGGAAAGGTTGGAACGAGAAGAATTGAACAATTGCTCGATTACCATTCAGACATTGTCGTGATCTCGCCGGAATTGCCAGAAAGCCTTTTGCGCAAGGTGCGTTGGGAAAAACGCCGGGTGAGAGATTCGGAATGTTTTCTTGCGAGTATACTCGTGTTATGTACAAATGTGCCAAAACTACACGATGAGTTAATGCGAAATCGAGCACCACGTCAGTTGATTTATCGAGCGGAAGAGATGGCGCAAAGTGATTTTCATTTTCCTACGTCGATTCAACGAGGAAATTTAACGATCACTCTTTCAACGCATGGATCGAGTCCTCATTATGCAAAACGCTTGGAACGTGAAATCCGTGAGATGTTGCCAAGAGCAGTAGAAGAAGAATTAGCTTTTTTGGAAGAAGCTCGTACGGAATTGAAGCAACAAACGATGTCGCAAACGATGCGTTCGGAATTGCTAAAGAGAATTTCGGCACAATCTTTTTTGAACGATCCAAATCGTAAGGAAGCGTTCGAGTTGCTCGCGAAACAATGGAGTGATGAGTTCTAAACGTGTGGATAAAGTGAAGCACCGAATAAAATGACAGCCAGAAAGGCAGTGTCATTTTATTCGGTGCTTTTCGTTTTTGTCAATTTGTACGACATGGCCATCTTGGACGATGATCGTAACAGAACCATATTGAAGCGTGGCTAACATCTGTTCTACGGTTTCTTTAACTTCTTCAATTTGTGGATGACTGGCTGACATCAAGTCTCCCTCCTATGGTATTAATGCTTTATAGTAATTGAATGCTTTAGGTAATCTTCATCGTGATACGTGACCGTATCGGGGTATTTAATTCCCATTCCAGTATTCAAACAAAGAACGTGTTCATCTTCTTGGATCCATCCTGATTGTCGAAGCTTTTTCGCTGCGGCAAACGTCGCACCGCCTTCGGGGCATATCCAATTCCCTTCACGCTCTGCGACTTGTTTTTGTTCCGCTAACAACTCGTCGTCGGTTACGGCAAGGGCACATCCATTCGTTTCGTAGATGGCTTCAAGCACGAGGAAATCTCCTATCGCTTTCGGAACATTAATGCCAAATGCAATCGTTTCTGCGTTTTCCCAAACTTCAGCATGTGTTTTTCTTTGTTCGTACGCTTTAACGATGGGTGCACACGTTTCTGATTGAACAGCGACGAGGCGTGGCAGAGTGGCATCGTTAGGGATCCATCCGAGTGTCTTGAGTTCTAGAAACGCTTTATAAATGCCAATTAAACCGACACCTCCACCTGTTGGATAAAGGATCACATCAGGGAGGTGATAGCCATATTGTTCAAAGATCTCATAGCCCATCGTTTTCTTACCTTCGATTCGGTAAGGCTCTTTTAATGTGCTTACGTTGTACCAACCGTGTTCTTTAGAAGCTTCTGATACGGCATGTCCAGCATCATGGATGAGTCCGTCAATTAAAGAAAGTGTCCCTCCAGCTGCAATGACTTCACGTTTAGTAATTTCAGGCGTTTGGAGTGGCATCACGATGTGCGCTTGAATACCCGCTCTAGAAGCGTATAACGCCCAAGCGGCTCCTGCATTCCCGTTTGTTGGCATTGCAAGTGTCTGGACCCCGACTTCCTTTGCTTTCGAAACGCCGACCGCAGCACCTCTAGCTTTAAAGGAACCTGTAGGGAGTAGACCTTCGTCTTTCATGTAAAGGTTCGGTAACTCGTACGTTTTACCGAGTGTCTCCATATGAACGAGAGGTGTCATTCCTTCTCCGAGCGATACACGATTTGCTGGACTCAACACAGGAAGTACTTCGTGATAACGCCAAAGCGTTGGTTCGCGTGTTTTGAGCTGTTCTATTGACCAATGTTCTTTTAAACGCTGCAAATCATAACGTGCTAGAAGCGGGGATCCACATACGCATAAATGTGTAGCGGTGGACCCGTCATACTCTTCCTTACATTTTGGACATTCGAGGTGTGTAAAGTAGCTATAGTTTTGTTTCACGATTGAACCTCCTGTACGAGTTAAATCATATATTCATTAGCTTGAAATGTTCTGAAACGCTCTACATGAGCGTACATGATGTCGCCAACTTTGATGGACAAGTTGTCAAACGTACCTTTAGAAAGCTCAATTTCAATGTGCTCCTGAGCACGATCTAGTCGTCTTGCTTCAATGAATACGATCGGACCGACAGGATGAGTTTTCGTAATTTCGACTTCTAAGCGATGATCATTTCCAGAAGTGTGCGCGAGCGAAATTTCATGAGGTCGAACATAGCTCACTACGTTTTCGCCATCTGCAAGTGGTTCTCCACTTGCAAGTGTTACGCCTCCTATTGAAATTCCTTCTTTTGTTGCGGTTCCCTTTAATTCATTTGCATTTCCTAAAAAGCGGTACATAAATGGACTGTTAGGTGAATCATATATATCGGACGGAGTTCCTTCTTGGATAATTTCTCCGTCATTTAAGACGATGACTTGATCAGCAACATCGAGCGCTTCTTCTTGGTCGTGTGTCACAAAAACGGTCGTCACACCGGTTTGTTTATGGAGCGTTCGCAACCAGCGACGTAACTCTTTTCTAACTTGGGCATCGAGAGCGCCAAAAGGTTCATCAAGTAATAAAACCGAAGGCTCGATCGCCAGTGAGCGAGCAAGGGCTACGCGCTGTTTTTGACCGCCTGAAAGTTGACTAGGGTACCGTTCGCCCAATCCTTCAAGCTTTACAAGTTCAAGTAGCTCATTTACTTTTGAATCGATTTGTGACTTTGTTGGTCGATCCTTTTTCTTTTTTACACGTAAGCCGTAGGCGATGTTGTCTTTGACTTTCATATGTGAGAACAGGGCATAATGTTGAAACACAAAACCTACATTTCGGTCTTTGGCATTCACGTTGGTCATGTTATTGCCATCAAAGAAGATGTCTCCTTTAGATGCGTGTTCAAGGCCTGCAATCATACGAAGCAAAGTCGTTTTTCCAGAACCAGAAGGGCCAAGTAGTGCTAATAATTCGCCTTCCTTCACGGTGAGATTAATGTTTTTTAGCACTTTAGTTTTACCGAAGTCTTTTGTAATACCTGTAATTGTGATCGACATCGTATTCACCCCAGTTGTTGTTTTCGTTCGACGACTTGCTTAATGACAATGGTAAAGATTGCGAACAACGACATGAGCAATGCAACGGAAAAAGCGGCAGCAAATTGATACTCGTTGTAAAGGATTTCCACGTGAAGCGGCATCGTGTTTGTCGCCCCGCGAATTCGTCCAGACACGACAGAGACAGCCCCGAATTCTCCGATGGCACGGGCACTACAAAGAATCACTCCGTACAGTAGTCCCCATTTAATTGCAGGGAGGGTCACGTGATAGAACGTTCTGAAACCACCTGCACCAAGTGTGAGAGAAGCTTCTTCAGCATCGCTTCCTTGAGCCTCCATTAAAGGAATCAGTTCCCTGGCAATAAACGGTAGCGTGACAAACATCGTCGCAAGAATAATTCCAGGTACGGCAAAGATGATTTGCAAATTATTTGCATGTAACCATTCCCCTAAAAAGCCATTTACTCCGTAAAGAATAATAAACACAAGGCCCGCAATAACTGGGGAGACGGCAAAAGGAATCTCAATTAACGTAATTAACAATTGTCGACCACGAAAGCGATATTTCGTGAGTGCCCAAGCAGCAGATAACCCGAACAACGTGTGAAGTGGGACGGTAACGACAACAACGAGCAAGGTTAGAAAAATCGCGTGCCTAGCCGCAGGCTCCGTAATGGAATACCAAAACACTTCAAATCCTTGGCTAAATGCACCGATGAAAATAATAAGTAAAGGTAATAACAAAAACAGCGTTAGAAAAAGAAAAGCAATGAAAATTAAGAGGGGCTTGTAGGTTTTTGTGTTCATCGGGAAGAATCCACCACCTTTTGCCCTAATTTTCTAGAAAGCCACCATTGCAGGATATTCGCTCCAAGCAACAAAAGAAATGAAAGAGCGAGCATTACCGTTGCAATCGCCGTCGCTCCCGCGTAATCAAATTGTTCAAGCTTATTCATGATGAGTAAAGGGACAATTTCCGTTTGCATCGGGATGTTTCCAGCGATGAAGACGACGGAACCGTATTCACCAAGTGCCCGTGCAAATGCAAGCGTCATGCCCGCTAAAATTGCCGGTGTTAAAAGTGGTAATAATACAGTATTAAAAATTGTAAAAGGAGAAGCGCCGAGTAATCCTGCCGCCTCTTCTGTTTCTTGATCGAGTGAACGCAATACCGGTTCAACCATGCGGACGACAAACGGTAAGCCGATAAACGTAAGGGCAATCGTCACGCCAATCGGTGTGAATGCGACTTGAATTCCAAGTGGTGCAAGCAATGAACCGATCCAGCCATTCTCGGCATAAAGGCTCGTGAGTGCGATGCCTGCAACTGCTGTCGGTAAAGCGAATGGGAGGTCAATCATTCCGTCCATAATACGTTTTCCAAAGAAGTCGTACCGAACGAGTACCCAGGCAATGAGTAAACCGAAGACGCCGTTAATTATTGCCGCAATAAAAGAAGCAGAAAAGCTTAGTCGAAGTGCTGCAAATAATCTAGGATCAGTAATGGCATTCCAAAACGCTTCCCACCCGCTTCCCATCGTGTACCAAACCAATGCAATTAAAGGAATGAAGACGATAAAGCTCATGTAAAACATCATAAAGCCGAAAGAAAGCGGGAAGCCTGGAAGTGTGCGTTTCATCGTAGTTCCTCCTGACTATGGCGCGTAGATCTGATCAAAAACGCCACCATCCGAAAAATGTCTTTCTTGTGCTTCGTCCCAGCTTCCGAATCTCTCTTCAATCGTAAATAACTCGACGTCTGGAAAGTAGTCATCGTAATCAGCTAAGATGTCTTCATTTCGTGGTCGGTAATAATGGTCAGCTGCAATCGTTTGACCTTCGTCAGAATATAAATAATCCAAGTAGGCATGAGCGACTTCTTCTGTGCCTTTCTGTTGTACGTTCGAGTCGACAATTGCGACAGGTGGCTCAGTTAGTATTGATACCGAGGGCGTGATAATCTCAAAATCTTCAGCATTCAATTCATGCACAGTAAGTAATGCTTCGTTTTCCCATGCGAGCAACACATCTCCGATGCCGCGTTCAATAAAGGATGTCGTCGATCCACGAGCTCCTGAATCCAATACGGTGACGTTCTCATAGATGTTCGTGACGAAATCCTCCGCTTCTTCTTCGCCATATGTATCTTCGGCATATCCCCAAGCGGCTAAGTAATTCCAACGTGCACCACCAGATGTTTTAGGGTTTGGAGTTACAACTTCTACATCTTCTCGGACGAGATCGTCCCAATCTTGAATGTCTTTTGGATTGCCTTCACGTACTAGAAAGTTAATCGTTGACGTATAAGGCGAGGCATTGTCTGGGAAGTCACTTTGCCACTCGGAATCCAGTAATTCGCGTTCTTGCAAAACATCGATATCGTAAGCGAGCGCTAACGTCACAACATCAGCTTGTAGTCCATCTAATACTGAACGTGCTTGACTACCTGAACCTCCGTGGGACTGATTTACAGTGACCGTGTCGCCGGTTTCTTCTTGCCAATACGCACGAAAAGCTTCATTGTAGTCATCATAAAACTCACGAGTAGGGTCATAAGAGACATTTAGCAATTCGATGACATCTCCGTCAGCCGTTGGATTGTCTTGGATGACTTCACCACTTTGATCTTCATCAAATCCACCTACGTTACATGCAGAAAGAATCGAAACAACCGTTACTCCTCCAAGAAAGTAAGAATAATACTTCACAATCATCATCCTTCCTTATAAAAGATATAATTCAAATGTAAATACTCTGAATTAAACGAGTAAAAAAAGCAAAGGTTTAACTAAAACCTCTCCTCAAATGGCCTTCGGTTGTCCGGTCAGCTCGTAGGGTTTTCTTTTTTATCATACTATTCTTATTGTTTAACTATGTCAATCGATTTTTTCTAATATTTGGATGATAACAATAGAAAGGAGTAGATGTATCGTTTCTTATAAAGTATTAAGCTCGAGCGTTTATATCCAGAGTACAGTATATTCACTATGTAAATAGATAATTGGAAGGGACGATTACAAATTTATGGAGAGAAAAGGAAAGAATGAGCCACAATGAGACCCATTCTTTCATATGCCTTATTATCTTTGACTCGATTTTTGTTCCATCGACCAGAAGTGAGATTGCTCTTGTACAACACGATTAACAGCTTCTTCTTCATGAGGAAATAGTGTGTCCACAGGTGCTCCGAGACTGTTAGTGAATGGGTCATCGACTCTAGTTGAGATTCCACTCATCGCTTCAACAATGGCAAGTGAGCAAAATGGAACATAAGCAGCACTATATCCGCCTTCGTGACAGAGAACAAGCTTACCGTCGCAGTGTTTCTCTGCAAGCTTTTTCATAAATTCAGAAAATCGATAAAACCCTGTAGTTGTTACCATCATCCTAGCAAGTGGGTCGAAGAAATTAGGATCTTGTCCTGCAGAGATGATGATCAGTTCAGGCTTAAACTCATTAACAATTGGCTCTACAATTTTTTCAAAGGCATTCATGTAACCAGCGTTCCCCGTACCTGCAGGAAGCGGGATATTTACGGTGTAACCTTTGCCGGCTCCCTCTCCTATATGTTCGATGTAACCACGCTCTGCGGGATAAAGACGGTCTTGATGTAATGAAATAAAAAGAACTTCATTATCAGAATAAAATGCTTGCTCAGTTCCATTTCCGTGATGAACGTCCCAGTCTAGAACGAGAATTCGTTTTAAGTTATATTTTTCTTTTGCATAATCTGTAGCAATTGCTACGTTATTAAAAAGACAAAAACCCATACCTTGATCAGCCTCTGCATGATGACCAGGTGGTCTTGTTAAGGCGTAGACATTGGTAACATGGCCATTCATGACTGCATTAACCGCAGTTATTGCCCCACCTGCCGACAGTAAGGCAATTTCATAAGAACCTCGTCCTACTATTGCGTGATCTCCTGCATCGCCACCGTTATGATCACTTAATTCTTTTACTCTATCAATGTAATGAGTATCATGAAAGCGTTCTAGGTCTTCACGAGTGGCTGGTTTAGGGCGAATAGATGTAAGCTTTGGTGTAAGTTGGCAACGATCCATCAAATTCTTGAAGCGTCGCTTTGTTTCCGGGTCTTCTCCATACGTATGGCTCTGTACCCAGCCGCCAGATGGCATGTTTAATGCACCAGAACCATTGTCATGCCAAAAGTAACTTTCATCATAAATAAATCCTGTTGATTTCTTCATAAATGTACCCTCCTTATAGATGTTATGTATTTGTATTATTACGGGTTCACATGATGGTAACAATTACCCGAAAGGATAATCTTATAATTGTGCGGATATAAGAAATCGGTATAATGGAATGAAAGTAGTGAATATGCAATCTATTAAGTGAGGGATTGTAACATGTTAACGAATCGTGATTATACGAGTATGATTCAATTTATGACTAATCTTGATTGGAATAGTAAGCAACTCGAACAATCGATTCAGAAAGGGCTATCAGAGAAATTCGGTCTTCACTATTCAATGTGTTGGCGTAGTGACCAAGAACAAAACATGTATGATTTAAAGTTTTACAACACTGCTACACCATTTAATCAAGCTTATCAATCGGTATATATGTCAAAAGATTTAATGCACCCTAAAAAACTATTGTTCGTTGAGTCTATGTGTCAACAAACGGTATTTACAATTAATGATATTGCAAGTTTTGACACATTAAGAAAGAGCGATTATTATCCGTTTTATTCGTCTTACCAAATGAAAGATCAAATGGTACTTTACTTCATTGATAGACATAGAATTTTAGGAGGAATCGGTTTTTCAAGGTTTGGTGGAGACCGGCCATTTTCAAAGAAAGATCAAGAGATTTTGCAAACACTATCAGTTTACCTAAAGCGTATGCTTGTAAGTAATGAGGAAACAGTGACATTATCAACGAGAGAAAAGGAAATTTTTCAACTCGTTGTGCAAGGGAAAACAAATGAAGAAATCTCGTTTCAGCTTTGGATCAGTGTGAATACGGTGAAAAAACATCTACAAAATATGTATCAAAAGTGTGATGTCAAAAACCGAACGGAACTCATTTATAAATTAACTTGAGAGAATGTAAAATATAGATTTAATATTACATTTAAACACTAAGTTCCTACGATAATATTTTTAAATATTTAGAATTATAATTTAAGGGAATATGTGACAGACAAGCGGCTGTAGTGGCGAAGACGCCTGCGGGAGTAGCGTTAGCTGAAGATCATCGTGCGTAGCACGATAGCTGAGGCAACGCCCGCGGCAAGCGAAGCCACAGAAGCCATAGAAGCCGCTTATTATCTATGTACATAGTAGTACTTTGAAGTCTCTCAATCCAATAGTTAAAGACACAGTGCTAAGTACTGTGTCTTTTTGTAACGTACAAGTGTAAAGCAAATGATTTTCGGGAACGGAAAGTCAAAGAAATGTTTTTTAGTGCATTAAAGGGGAGGGGAAAGACCTCAACTAACCCATTGTTGTGTGGTTATGGTAAGAAAATACTGATTTTATTTTGACATTGCATTGTCTGAATTGTGACCGAGACGTGACAGGTTAGCGTTCTTCATAAAATGTTAACATGCACGTATTACAATAGGTTTTAATCGTTGTTATAATGAAGTCGAAAGTTTGTGAAGTAGTGAACATACTTTATTTGTGTTGTTCAAAAAGGGGGTAGCACATGTTTATTGATGATCCCGTATTGATGAGTCGATTGTTAACGTTGCTTACGCTTTCGTTTCACATATTTTACGCAACCGTAGGTGTCGGTTTGCCACTTATGATTATGTTGTTCCACTGGTTGGGGATCAAAAAAGACGACATTCACTACATCTTAATGGCAAGAAGACTTGCGAAAGGGTTTGTCGTTACCGTAGCAGTTGGTGTAGTAACCGGTACTGCGATCGGTCTTCAATTAGCGTTACTATGGCCGAACTTTATGCAACTTGCCGGTCATATTATTGCCCTTCCACTCTTCATGGAAGTGTTCGCGTTTTTCTTTGAAGCGATCTTCCTCGGTATTTACTTATATACGTGGGACCGCTTTGATAATCAGAAAAAGCATCTTTTACTACTCGTCCCAGTTGCGATTGGTGGTGCGATGTCCGCATTTTTCATTACTGTCGTCAACTCGTTCATGAACGCGCCGGGTGGGTTTGAAATGATTAATGGTGAACTTGCCAACGTAAACCCATTGCTTGCGATGTTTACTGTTGCGATGCCAACGAAGGTGACGCACGTCTTAGCAACAGCTTATATGACGATCGCCTTTACGCTTGCGGCAATCGCTGCATTCCGCTTAATGAAAGGCAGTCACAAAGCGTATTACAAGAAATCACTAAACGTCATGATGAAAGTTGGTTTCGTCTTTGCGATTGCTGCAGCAATCATTGGAGACTTCTCAGGGAAATACCTTGCAGAACATCAGCCTGAGAAATTGGCAGCTGCCGAGTGGCATTTTGAAACGGATGAACAAGCCCCACTTATTCTTTGGGGAATCTTAGATGAGAATAATGAAGTGAAGTATGGGATTGAAATTCCATTTGCGCTAAGCATTCTTGCACATAGCGATCCAAATGCAGAAGTGATTGGTCTAGATCAATTCCCAGAAGAGCATCATCCACCACTCATTATTCACTATTTTTTTGACACGATGATTACGATCGGCATGTTTATGCTGACACTCTCGTTCGTCTTCCTCGTCGCTCGCTGGAGAAATTGGACATTTGTCGATAAGAAATGGTACCGCTGGTTAATCGTTATGGGTGCACCTCTATCATTCCTAGGAATTCAAGCCGGCTGGTGGATGTCTGAAGTTGGTCGCCAACCGTGGATTTTAAGAGGCATTATGACGGTTGATGAAGGGGCTACTACAGCCAGTCACGTAGATTTAGTCTTCTTTTTCTTCGTGTTGTTGTATCTGATTCTTGGAGTTGGTACGATCGTTGTTCTTCGCAAGATGTTCAAAGACAAACCCGTAGAGAAAGAATTAGAGTCTTATGCAGGAGGGGATGAGCAATGAGTTTAGAAATCATCGGCATTACGGTGTTGTGGCTCTTTCTCTTCTTTTATATCATTGTTGGATCAATTGATTTCGGAGCGGGTGTGTTTAACGCTCACAGTATTATAAATGGGAAGCAGCACGTTTTAAGTAAGGTCATTCAACGTTACTTGTCACCCGTTTGGGAAGTGACCAACGTCTTCTTCGTCTTTTTCTTCGTTGGGATTATTGGTTTCTTTCCAGACAGTGCGTTTTTATTCGGTAGCGTTCTATTAGTACCTGCGAGTATTTCGATTATCTTACTCGCACTTCGGGGTTCGTACTATGCGTTTGAATCCTACGGCTCTCAGGGTCACCGAGGTTATGCATTTATGTACGGAGCAACAGGGATCTTAATTCCGGCGTCCTTATCGGTCGTGCTCACCATCTCAGAAGGTGGATTCGTCTACATGGATGACGGTCAACCAGTTCTAAGTTATGAATTATTGTTTACAAGTCCGTTAACGTGGGCAATTGTTGTCTTGAGTATCGTTGCCGTGCTCTACATTTCGTCGGTGTTCCTCACGTGGTATGCGAGTAAGACTGAAGATCAAGAAGCGACGGGCATCATGAGGAAGTACGTACTCATTTGGGCGGTTCCACTGATCGTTGCAGCTGGCGGGATTATTTTTGAATTGCAAAACCATAACTCCGCTCACTTTGATAGCATTCTAAACCTTTGGTGGATGTTTGCCCTCTCATTCGTGTTATGGGCGGTCACGCTTTGGTTAATCTGGAACAAACGAAAGTATGGCCTTGCAGTATGGCTCATGATCGGTCAGTTCGCCTTTGCCTTTTTCGGTTATGGAATCTCGCACTATCCGTACTTGCTGTATCCTTATCTAACCATTTACGACGGCTTTACAAATGAAGCGATGGCGATTAGTCTCATTGTCGTATTTATTCTCGGTATGATGTTACTATTGCCTTCCTTGTACTTGTTGTTACGCTTGTTCTTATTCGATCCGAAGTACGTAAAAGGAAAAAGGGAGTGAGCTTATGTTGGATGATTTCTTAATCTTAGTAGCTCCGTTTCTCGTACTCATCGGAGCGATCATCGTTGCCTTTATCGTAGCAAGTAAAGATAAAACGAAATAACTTTCAAAACTAGAGCGGCAGTTGTCGCTCTAGTTTTTTATGGATTGTTTTAGAAAATCGTATAAAAACATATGTTCTCATGGTAAGATATAAACTGAAAAGGAGAGAACATTCATGAACCATAGCGAAGATATTCAGTTAACGTTTTTCAAAAATGAGCACCTTGAATTGTTAGAAAAGTTCGAACTCCCAGAGGCGCAAGCGCAATTTACTGCCTTACCAGAAGAACTAATGAATGTATCAGAAGGACAATATCGAATTGTTATTCTTGCGAATCAGGAGCCAGTAGGGTTCTTCTTATTGCATACGACGAACCGAGTAAGTGACTATACACCGAACCCTAAAGCGATACTATTAACCGCTTTATCAGTCGATTATAAACAACAAGGAAAAGGGTATGCGAAAAAAGCAATGCTGGAATTAGAAACATTCATAACATCGACCTTTGAGAAGATCGATGAAGTTGTATTGGCAGTTAACCATAAAAACATCCCTGCCCAGAACCTGTACAAAAGTGTTGGCTTTCAAGATACAGGAAGAAGAAAAATCGGCAAAATCGGTGAGCAACTCATCTTAGACTTAAAGATTTTGTAGAGAATGATCATCATGGAATGTTTCATCTCTTGAGCCTAATGACGAAGGATGTAGGTGAATGATTTGAGTGAGGTCATCAACTATTACAACCAATTTGACGAATGGGGAAGACTTGATCGTGAACCGATCGAATTTCAAGTAAATTGTCACTACATAAAGAAGTATTTACCACGAACGGGCAGTATTCTTGATAACGGAGCAGGGCCAGGGAAATATTCGGTAGCGCTTGCGCAAGAAGGTTATCATATGACATTAACGGACCTCACTCCTAAATTTGTGGATATGGCAAAGTCCAAGGCCAAGGAACGAAACGTAGAAGGTCAGTTTGATGGATTTTACGAGGCGGATGCTAGAGCGTTGTCTTTGTTTAACTCTGAACAATTTGACGCTACGTTGATGCTTGGACCGATGTATCACATACAACAAGAAGAAGATCGCTTAAAAGCGATAGCGGAATTAAGAAGGGTGACGAAGCGTGATGGGCTGGTGTTTGTCGCTTTTATGCCACGAGTGAGGCATATTCTTACTTCTCTTTTAAATCCTCGTAGTTGGAAGCCGAATGACAACATGGAGGCAATCGATGCGTTTTCACGTTCAGGTTGTTTCGATCATTCCAATGAGGGTCGTTTTACCGGTGCGTATTACTTCGAGGTTAAGGATATAAAGCCATTCATGGAAAACAACGGATTTGAAACGATTAATTTCATTGGCTCAAATGTAGGTGCAATTTTAAATCAAGAGAGTTGGAATTATTGGGAAGGTAAAGGAGAGGAAGAAGTAAGGAAGTTAATCGGTCTCTTGATTGAACGAGCCGAAGATCCTCATGTGTTAGGAATCTCTTCCCATTTGCTTTATATCGGCAGACGGAAGTGAATTCAGGGAGGTTAACTAAATGATAATTAACGATGGATTGTCGTTGAAATTTCCTAAGGAGTTGTTGATGTATGAATCGAATTAACCTCATTACTTTAGGTGTGAAAAACATTAAGGAATCGCTTGAATTTTACCGAAAGATCGGCTTTGAAGCATCCGTCACTGGAGGCGAAGACAATCCTGTTATTGTATTTTTCAAAAATGAAGGTTCGAAGCTAGAGTTATTCCCAATTGAAGAATTAGCGAAAGACATCAATGAAGAAAATCCACCTGAATTATCAAATGGAGGCTTTTCCGGTTTCACTCTTGCTTATAATGCAAAGTCTGAAAACGAGGTTGATGAAATTATTCATAAAATAAAAGAGCTTGGTGCCAACGTTGTAAAAGAACCACAGAAATTATCATGGGGCGGTTATGGAGGATATTTCATCGATCCTGATGGCTATTATTGGGAAGTCGCCTACGGATCATTATGGGAATTTGATGATTCAAATATGTTGATTATTAAAGATTAAATGCTTCTTTGGAAAGTTGAGAACGAAGGAATTTTTATATGACAAAAACTAAAGGTCTTCTCGTTGTATTAGGGATAATGAACGTGTTGCTTGTCATCATCCATTTTTCAGAATTTCATGTTCTTTTTATAAAACCGACGGGGTACATTATTCCGATTGTCATCAACATCGTTGTTCTATCTGTGTTAGGGATTTGTTCTAAATCTCTACATAATGGTTGGGTTTTTATAAGTTTAGTTCTTAGTTTTGTAGTATTGCTAGTACATGGTTTTATCGTTTGGATCACAGAGAGTAGCTATGCGCGTATAGACTCTCCGCATGATCAACAATCGCTCGTCGTCGAATATAGAGATTTCACGCTTGGGGAAACGACCTATTTTTATAGCTTTTATGAGACGAAATTCGGGATTTTAGGAAGATCTCTTGAGGACCAATCTATGACTATTATGAGTAGAAACTTCCCATCAGGTATAGATGCTGAAGAGGTTCTCGGTTTGCATACAGCAGAATGGATCACGTCTGAAACAGTTCGTCTTCATACGTGGGATGGTATCGTAGAGATTGAGTTGAAATCCTCACCATCAAAGACAAATGAACCTCCGCCAACTACTGACGAAGAGGACTTAGAAGCGTTTATGAAAGCTTTGGAAAATGAAGAAGTTGGCCAAACTATTATGATTCATGGGAAACGACTTGAAACGAGATATGACGAGTCTTCGGGTCAAAGTTGGATTGAAGTTTTCGACAATGCTGGTGAAGGTGCGATTCTTAAAGTATACTTGGCAGGTTAATGTTAATTGTTTCACTTGAATAATCCCAAAGTAATTACTTCATATTTTGCTTTAAAAGGATAGAAAAGGATTGTTATTCCTCAGATTGTCGAAAAAGTGCTGTTCTTATATAAATGAAGTAAAGAGTTAATGAACTTGTAGATTTTAAAGTATTGAAGTTATACATTTTACTTTTGCTTTTACAAACTCAATAAGCTGTATAAAAGCGGCTGTCGTGGCGAAGACGCCCGCGGCAAGCGTAGCCACAGAAGCCGCTTACTCATTTACGAGTACGCTTTTGGTCCGTTTAAGTTTCTCAACAGCCTGAGGATTGTTATTCCTTTTCTATCCTTTTAGATCAAATATAAGTGCCAATTCGATGATTAAGGTGTATAGGCTGCTAGAACAAAACTTTGGAATGGAAGCTCTTCAACTACAGTATTGGAAATGGTGTCAATTACATAAATAATGTCATTACCAGCATCAGAGATATACGCGCGACGTACACTTGGGTTAACGGTGATTGAACTAGTATTTACGTTTCGGTCAATCGTAATCGTGTCTAGTAAAGTGTTCGTGTTTCCATCTACAACATAGGCAAGAACGTTTGATGCGTTATTCGTGTTTCGATTTGAAACATAAATTCGATTGTTGATCTCGTCTATGGCTATACCTGTGGATAAATTCTCAGGTTCGGCGAGGGCAATCGTAGTTGTGACAGTGTTGGTATTGCCATCAATGATGTCGAGTAGAATAGTTCGACTTGGTGTTGAACTGTTTGAAGTATAAATTCGATTTGTTGTTGAATTTACAGCCACTAAACCTGATGCACTAGGAGAAGTAATGACAGTATCTACCCAAGTATTGGTGAGTAGGTCAAGAACATACACATTATCAGCTAGGCCAATCGGTAAATACCCTCTGTTAGTCAATGGGTTTAGTGCAAACATTCCGCTACTGGCACCGCTTGGAGTGACATCAATCGTCGTACTTAGCTGATAGTTGTTATCGGGATCAAATCCAAAAGCCCTAAAGTCTGCACCGGCATAGACGGTGTTATTGGTTGGATTATATCCAATTTCGTTAATACCCGATGGTACAGGTGTTTGTGCAATTAATTGATAATCTGATAAATTTAAAACGCTTAATCCTAATGAAGATGTTACATAAAGCAAATTCATTTCGGAATTGATAAAAATATCATTTGGTGTGCCTACATTTTCAATTTCAGTGATAACACGTCTTCGTGATACATCATATACAGTAATTCCACCAGAGCGTCCAATAAATAATAAATCTTCAAGAGGCGGAACTGGTGGGGTGGGCTGAGTCGGTTGTGTTGGAAAAGTAGGAGACGTTGGTGGTAATGGAGGAATCGGAGAAATATTCCCTGGACCATTGATTAAATTGTTATTAATTGTAATTCGCTTTTTCATATTCTCACTCCTTTATCATTAGGATATGAATCTTTGAAATGATTGTATGGTTGAACATCAGGTAGTGGTGCTGTATTTATAAAATGAGTAAGTATAGAGCGGATAAACAAAAGGAAGAAGAGAAGTCTTTATAACTCACGATCTTTCGCTTTTAAGAGTCGTTAAGTAGCTATTTCATGCTGCTTTTTTTGTTTTGTGCGTTTATATCACAAAAATGATAGGAATTAAAAAGTGAAAACGTATTAGAGGGTATAAGGAGGGAGCAAGTGGAGATCAGTGAAAAAAACGCAGTCAAACAGCTAAAGAAAAAGAATGAGAAGGCACTGCAATATGTGATTGATACTTACGGCGGCCTCGTAAAACATATCGTCTACAAGTACCTCTACAAATACCCTCAAGAACGAGAAGAGTGTATAAATGATGTGTTCTGGGTCGTTTGGGATAAGATTAGTGAATTTGATCCGAAGAAGAACAGCCTAAAAAATTGGATTGCCGCAGTCGCTTCCCACAAAGCGATTGATTATAAGCGTAAGAAGTTAAGGTTACTTGCTAGGGAGTCAAGTACAGATGATGATGGAAAAATAACATACTATGATGACTTGAAAAAGCAAGAAAGAGCATTACAGGAAGAAGTTGAAGAGTTACTCAATCATTTACCAGAAAAGGATCGGAATCTTTTTCGTAATTATTATTTAGAGGGAGAACAGACAAGAGCTTTAGAAAAGAAGTTGGGACTCTCGTCATCCGTAATATACAATCGCTTGTCACGAGGCAGAAAACAACTTCGCAAGCTTTTTAAAAATTAGAAAAGAGATGAAACCATGAACAAGCTGTATAGGAAATTAAATCGAGCCAATTTTTCTAACTTACAAAATGAAGAAGCATTAAGTCTTTCTGAGAAAGAACGAATTAGAAAGCATATTGAAACAAAAAAACCGATTCGTAAATCTAAACATGTAGTGATGCTATCCGTGACATCTCTTATGGCTGCGATCATTCTAATTGGAACCATTGAACCGCGAGTTCTCGCTAATGTGCCGTGGATTGGGTCGACAATCAGTGGGTTTTTATTAGATGAAGATGATGAACAACATGTACTTGATGATTATGTGACAGTCGTAGGCACTCACGTGGAAGACAAAGACATAGAAGTCTCACTTAATGAGGTGATGTATGATAACCATCGTCTGATTGTAAGCACAACATTCTATTCCACAGAAGTAGATTTAACTGACTATATGCTTCCAATGCCACATCTTAAAGTAAATGGCGAAGAAGTTTCACAGGGTGCATCCGGTCAGCGGGACATTGTTGATGAACATACAGTGACCATGATTAGTTCGGTCCATATTGACGAAGAATTCTCTTCCATATTATATGAAAAACCAATCGAAATTACATACTCTCATTTTCTTCATCAGACGACAGATCATGTGATTGAAGGAGAGTGGTCATTTGCATTTAAAACATCCGGTGCAGAACTATCTGAAGATACGAAAGTCATTGATATTAATGAAACAATCAAACTCGATAATGGACAAGTTGTTGACGTGGATTCATTTGCAATTAGCCCAGGATCTTCGACACTACACTATACAATGTACAATAATGAAGAAGCTAAACCATTTGATTGGGAGTATGATGTCATCTTTGAAATGTCTGATCAAGATGGGAATCTTATTCCACCTGAGGCTGGTCAGACGTTGAGTGAAAATTCATTCTGGCAATATGGACGATTATCGGAACATATCGAAGAGTTGACATTGACTCCAATTGTCAAATCAGGCAGGGAAGGCGAAGCTATAGAAGAGATTAATAAACGATTAACAGGGGAAGAAATTCAAATAAAGGTTAAACAGTAATGAAGTATAGTTGTAGCAAAGGCGTAATTACGTTTACTTTTGTGACAATTACTGAAGATCGTTTTACGGTTACTCATACGTAAGGGGTTGAGGCAGTGAAAGTGCCAACGAGGTTAGGTACGGATAATCAGGGATTTATTAGTAATCAAACAACTAAAAATAAACTACAAGATGAATTTAAACCGATCCTTCAAATCATAGTACAATTGCTACGAAGTGTATTTGAGTATAAATTGCACAGCATTTATGTTTATGGAAGTGTCGCAAGAGGTGAAGCGATTCCTTTTAAATCAGATGTAGACGTAACTGTTATTTTACATTCATCGGTTACTACACTAGAGAAAGATAGGATTGAGCACAAAACTAGTAAACTTCTTGAAGATAACCATGTAATAAAGAAAGTTGATTACGATATTGGAGATTTAATCGATGTCGTAGATTCAGATAATTATTATGAGTGGGGATTTTGGTTAAGGCACATGTGCTATTGTATCTACGGCAAAGATCTATCAACAAAATTCCCTGCAATGAAACCTAATCGCATGATTAGTCGTGCACTTAATAAAGACCTCGTTCCAACAATCAATGGACAAATTCAGGATTTAAAAAGTGATAAAGAGATATCAATACTTGAAAAACGTAGTGTTCTAAAGAAACTGATCCGGGGCGCATATCTAACGGTAAATGTACAAGATGAAAGCTGGTCGACAAGAACAAATGAGAATTTAGAAATTCTATCTCTATATTTCACGAATGAAGCAATCGTTGAAGAGCTTCACTTATTTTATGAAACAGAAGAAGTGCTGGACAATTACAAGTACCATCACTTACTTCAGAGATTTAAGTTGTGGTATGAGAAACAGTACTAAACACCAAAAATTCTGTTAATATTGGGAGGTTTCGTATGCGTAAGTCGCTGAGCCTTATACTACTGATTATTTTATTGATAGGCTGTAGTAACAGCGAGCTAAACCGTTACTCCGGAACGATAACAGAAATAACAAACGGTAATAATGGTTACGAACGTATAACGATTGAAGGATCCATAGGTGGAGATGAAGACACAATCATTTTTACCGTACCAAATGATGTAAATGAAAGCGTCGAAGTAGGAGATCAGGTCTCTGTCTATTATGATCCGGATGCTTTTAGAGAAGATTCGTTACCACCGACACAAGATGGCGTTGAGAGGATCGAAGTAAATGAAAATGAAGGGGAAAATTAAAATAGCATGGCTATAGCTAAACTTATAGGTTGGCTACACAGAGAATGCTAGATGATGAAGCATTACTTACACAATTGTGACAAATGAAATGGCGAAATCCTAATTCAGGATTTCACCATTTTATTTCAAATATCGATTAAATTGCTTTTACGATTATGAAATGTTCCTTTTCCAGAATCGGTGAGAGGCAATGGCATCAACAAATTGAGATGCAAAACCAGTTGTTTCGCCAACGTCTGAAATAATGCCGGTCTCATCACTGAGCTGCTGTTCGTCAAACCATTGTTTGCCCTCATTCGTTACAGCTATCGGTTTAAAATGCGTGAATGCTTCTTTCATAAACATTTTTGCATTCTCTTTAAACGGTTTGTCAGCATTTGCCCCTCCAGCGATATAAACTGCGTCAAAAGCGACAGATCCATCGGTAAGAAAGGTATGCATGGACTCGATTTCCTTTCCATCTGATGAATGAATCGGTCCGAGTTTATCGCTTAGAATGGCAACTTGTACACCAGCGCCTTGCAGAGCCTCAACCATTTCTTTTACATTGCCTCCATGAAAACCGTCAGCGATGACCACAGCGACTTTCCTTGTAGTTGCTTTTTTCGGAGTGTTTTCTTGACTAAGTGCCGGGGAAGATTTCGTCACGGTTGGTTTTTGTGATGAAGGTGGAGTGGCGTTGAGTGTTTTCGCAAAGCTTGTTGCCATTTCCACATCAACATTTGCAAACATATCGACCACATTCTGTTGAATATCTTTACTTTTCACTTTAGAAAGTTCAAAGCGAAATGCATCGACAATGTGTTGTTTTTCTGATTCACTCATGCTGTTCCAAAAAAGTGTCGCATGAGAGAAATGGTCTTTAAAGCTCTCACTTCGAGCACGTACTTTACGTCCTTCGACTTTTTCTTGGTAGTGAACGTATCCGCCCTCTGCTTCATTTACTGTGTGTGGTGAATTGTTTGCGAGTGAATTGTTGTGATAAGAAACTTTCCCTTTGTTAATCGTTTGACGATGGAACCCATCACGCTGATTATTATAAAACGGACAGACAGGACGGTTAATAGGGAGCTCGTGAAAATTCGGACCCCCAAGACGGAGTAACTGTGTATCAGTGTAAGAGAACAAACGGGCTTGCAAGAGAGGGTCATTCGTGAAATCGATTCCTGGAACGACATTTCCTGGATGAAAAGCGACTTGTTCTGTTTCAGCAAAGAAATTATCGACGTTTCGATTCAATGTCATCTTACCAATAATGCGGACAGGCACGTCTTCTTCAGGCCAGATTTTAGTAGCATCGAGTATATCAAAGTCAAAGGCAAATTCGTCTTTTTCTTCAATAATTTGAACGCCAAGCTCATATTCAGCATGGTTTCCTAGATTAATCGCATCCCACAGATCTCTACGTATAAAATCAGGGTCTTTGCCTCCTAACTTTTGTGCTTCATCCCAGACCAGTGAATGTGTACCGAGGATTGGTTTCCAGTGAAACTTCACGAAATGAGCTTTTCCTTCATCATTCACTAAGCGAAACGTATGTACACCAAATCCTTCCATCATCCGAAAACTTCTAGGAATCGCTCGATCACTCATTAGCCACATGATCATATTGGCACTTTCTTGGTTTTGAGAGACCCAGTCCCAGAATGTATCATGGGCGGCACTGGCCTGAGGCATCTCACTATCAGGTTCCGGCTTAATGGCATGTACAACATCAGGGAATTTAATTCCATCTTGAATAAAGAAAACCGGAATATTGTTCGCTACTAAATCATAGTTCCCTTCCTCGGTATAAAATTTTGTAGCGAAACCACGGGCATCTCTAGGAGTATCCAATGAACCACGTGATCCAACAACGGTTGAAAAGCGCACGAAAACTGGGGTTTTCACTTTCGGATTTTGTAAAAATTTTGCCTTTGTATAAGGCTTCATCGATTCATATAATTCAAATTCACCATGAGCTGCAAAGCCGCGGGCATGTACAACTCGCTCTGGAATTCTCTCATGATCAAAGTGTGTCATTTTTTCTCGGAAATGAAAATCTTCTATCAAGGACGGACCACGTTCACCAGCTTTGAGTGAAAATTCGTCTTCTGAGATCTTCAATCCTTGATTTGTAGTCATTGCCTTGTCTTCGTTATCTGCACTGCGAAACTGTTCCATCTGTTCGTTTTTGCTGTTTTCATTAAACTTGTTTTCTTCGTCCACGTGAGCCAAACACTCCTTTATATAATTATAAAAGTTAGTGTTTCAAAGGAATGTTCGCTTTATACAAGTTAAGAGCAGAGATTTGAATTTACACAGTGACCAGTCAGGTGATCGAAGTTTGAGAAGCTGAGGTGAAAGAAATTAAGCCTTCATCAGAGAAAAGTATAAGTTTTAAATAAAACAACAGCTTATATAGATTACTCGTTAAGCTGTTGCGAATGACTGTAATATTATGAAGTATACGCCCGTTGCCAAGCAAAAGCATAGACGAGAATTTGGGAAATTGGAAAAAGCAACATAATCACTATAGGGTAGTACGGAAAAGACTCAGAAATAAATGGATACAAAAGCATTAGGATTGTAATGAAAGGAAAGCTATAAAAGATACTTATATAGGCGAATCGTGTTGCTTTAGAAGTAATAAACTGTTCACGCTCGTCGTTTTCTTCAATCTCTGCAGGAAAAAGTAAGGATTTCTTTTTCTTTTTATAAATAATGAATGTAATGAGTGAAAATAAACTAAAAAGCAAGAAGGGCAATAAGTTTAAGGATGCAGACCAAGGTGGATTTAACCCTTGTGAGGCAATCAATTGAGTGAATTGATAAAATTCAATTAATGACCAACCGAACAAAATAATAATTCCCACTGAGCTGAAAACTCCCCAAAACAATTTCATTGTTATTCCTCCTCAATCGTAAAGATTTCTTCTACTTGAGACTCAAAGACGCTCGCAATTTGCATGGCGAGTAAAAGAGATGGTGTGTAACTTCCTTTCTCTAAGGCAACAATGGTTTGCCTAGTGACGTTTACCGATTTAGCTAGCTTCTCTTGTGTGAGGTTATGTCTAGCCCGCATTTCTTTGACTCGATTGTTTATTTTCATAATGATCACCTTAGTTGCAATGTAAACTCAACCTTACATTATGTCAAGTTAAGTTTACATGTGATTGTACTTTTGAATCTTAATTATGAAATTGTGGTATCTTTTTTACTGTGCACGGTATTTGGCTTGAACCTCACTGTGAAGTTGAGGGTGTTTGTGAAATATCATAATGGACTAGAACACAGAAATGGTGAATGTAAGGAAGGTTGCTTATGAGAAGAGTTGCGACAGTAACAGCGGCTTTTATTGCACTTGTTGGATTGTTAGTCGCTTGTGGTAACAATGATGAGGGTGGTACAAGCTTTTTTGAAGAAAATAAAAATAAATGGCCTGAGTTAACTGTGATCGAGAATCAAATTGGCTCGGATTTTGAAGAGGTCAATCTGGAAAATGATAAAGGCAACAGTCGGGTACTCCTTTACGAAAATGATGGGAATGCAGAATATAAATCAATCTATATTCTAGATGAAGAACGTTTGAAAATTATTAGCATTGGGGAGAATGGCGAAGGACAAATTTATAATGAGGTTATTCGTTAAAGAAGTTTAATGAATTGAATTCCTGCTAAGTTAGAATGAACGGACGCAAAATAAGTGAAAGTACTTTTTGCGTTTTTTTAGGCAAGCGAATTAAGTTGTGATGCTGGAAATTCTACTTAGAATGCACGAGAGTTTTTAAGAGAAATAAGAGCATTGAATGTTCTTCAAGTATAACCTGTAGTGATCTACAGGTTGGCTTTGGAACGAATGGAATTATTATGGTGAAAATGATGACTTACAATTTAGAAGCTATTCGTTATAAAATCATGCTTAAGTGTGAGTTGTTTCAGAATGTACTAGTTTTAATTTGCGAATGGGCAGTCATATCATTCATACATCCTACTCATCAGGATTAAAATGGAAGGGTTAGAAGGTTGTGAACGTGTGGAACCTGGACTTGAGTTATGGATTACACGTCTATTTTCGTGATTTTTCCCCCTTTAAACTTGAGTCTTAGGTTCATTTTTAGTGACAATTATATGTGGTAGATTCGTAGACGGAGGTGTTAAAGCATGAAACAATTTTTACTTTCGTTTACGTCTTTGGCGCTGATCGGTGTATTTGGAATAAATGATGCCGATGCTGCTGAACAAGAAGAGGTAGCCGATCTTGTTAATGAGGAGAGAGAAGAGAGAGGTCTCGACCCTTTGGAATTGGATGAAGATTTATCTGAAGTTGCTCAAGTGAAATCTGAGGATATGAATGAGAACAACTACTTCAGCCACGTGAGCCCGGTTTATGGTTCGCCATTTGGGATGATGAGTGAATTTGGTATTGAGTACATGCGTGCAGCTGAGAATATTGCAATGGGACAGCAGACTTCCGAACAAGTGATGGATGGTTGGATGAACTCAGACGGACATCGTCAAAACATCCTTGACCCAGAGCTTACTCATATCGGTGTTGGGTATGAAGAAGACGGCAATTATTGGACTCAGATGTTTATTAGTGAATAACGTACCAAGCAGTTGAGAACAAGATGTTCTCAACTGTTTTTCATTTATTTTCATGATCATATCACATCTAGGACCAAATCACTTTACAAAAGTTAGGAGGTAACAGTCCAATGGCAAAACGAAACTAAACGAAAACCTACAACGTAATATAATTCGAACTATTAAATCAAATTATAGAGGAGATCTATGATGCTAAACCAAATAAATCAAAGCAATTATTATTTAGCGAATGATGACGCAAGAGAAAGACCTGCGTTAGGGTTGGTCTGTGGTGATAAGTATAGTCTGGTTATTGATGCTGGAAATTCTGCTCAACATGCAAGAGAATTTTTATTAGAAGTAAGAGCATTAAATGTTCCCCCAGTGAAATATGTTGTGATTACGCACGGTCATTGGGATCATTTTTTAGGGATGAATGAGTTTGAAGATGCTAGCATAATCGTAAATAGCCTGACAAATGAAACGATCAAACAATGGCAAAGATATTCGTTTGACGACGAATCTCTACAAAGGTACAAAGATTCTAGTTTGATTACGGATCAGTGTGTTGAAGTAATTGTGGATGAAATTCCTGAGCGGGAGTCATTTAAATTAGTTTCACCGGATATCATTTTTCAGAATCAATTTACAATTGATTTAGGAAACAAAGTTTGTCTGCTTGAAACGATCAAAGAGACACATACCGATGATTCTACGATTGTTTACGTTCCCGATGATAAAGTCATTTATTTAGGCGATTGTGCTTATGGAACGACAACAAACTCTTTATTCCATTATAAACAATCTCATTTACTACCTATGATTGAAAGCATTACAAAGTATGAAGCAAACGACTCATTACTTGGACACGAATCCATATGTGACCAAAATGAAATGAATGTATATTGGAACGAACTGACCTCTACAAGCCGTGTTGTAGACTCGACTTCAATGGAGGAAGCTCTTGATTCTTTTAAGAAAGAATATCGTAGAGAACCGAATTTCAATGAAGCGTTCTTTCTACAAGCGTTCGTGAATGACCGAAAGATTCATTCAAACCACAATTAGAGCAACATCTTTAAGGGCACAAGTCAGGAATAGCAACCTGCTTGTGCTTTATTATGTAATTAAAGGATGAAGCAAATAAAATTGGAGTGTGAAAAATCAATGAGTTTACTTGAACGAATTGACACTACTGGTTTATGTGTTAGTAATGTTGAGAAGGCAAGTGCTTAGTAGGAGATAACTATCGAATCTTATCGATTGGCCATAGTGAGATGCCTGTAACGATTGAAGAAGGTGAAGTGAGCGAATCATATCATAAAGTGTATCCCATTTTTCTCTAAAGACTTGAGAAGACGTATAAAGTATTAAAAGAAAATGGTGTGACGGTTAGTGAATTGGAAAGTGACGATGTGAAGAAGTTCTTTGACTTCTATGATTTGGACGGTAATACGTTGCAAGTTTTTATTGGGCATAAGAGTAGAGTTTTACTGTTATAGAGGTGGGGAGTGTATGAATTCTCTGATTCAAGAGTTAAAAGAACATGATATTCATGTTTTGAAAAACGATGAACAAATTATGTTAGAAGTTTTTCATGGTGCACCTAAAGAAATTTCCAAAGTCGATCATTTGATCATTGAACTATTCTCAACTGCGCATACTTATGGGTATAAACGTGTAACACTTGAATGCACGAATCAACTTTTTAACCAGCTTAATAAAACTCGAGAGAAAATGAGAATCATTGGAGAAAGAGTCCTGTACACATCCCAATTGATAAATGAAATTACAATAGATAAAGCTCACTACGAGGTGTGGCTTCCTTTTGAAGATCGTTCAATAAGGCTATTAGCAACGATTATGGACGTCGATAAAGGTGAGTCAAAGAAATTTCTTCAGAGCATGAAAGTTGAACTCCCATCACAATATCATGAGATGTTTACAGTTTATATCGTTGACGGAATTCCAGTGGGAATTGTTTTACCCCATATTGAACCTAATACAGATCAAGAGGGACGTATGTTTTGGATCGGAGTTCATCCAAACTATAAAGGGATCGGTTATGGTGCTTTGTTACATAAATTAGGTTTGTATCGGTTACAAATTGATTTTCATGCTAAGACGTATGTAGGTATTACGACTATAAAAAACAAACCAATGAAGAATGTCATGTTATCAAATGGGTGTAACCAGTTAAACACGTTGGTTTTATTAGAATATCGATTGAAAACAAAGATGTAAACGCGGCATTGAGTAAATATCAGATTACTCCCAAATGACTTAGGGTAAAAGTATGTGATTGCACAATTAACCATTTTAAATACGTCATTAATTTAGGAGGTGGATTACATGAAAGCGTTTGGTAAGACGATGCCTACACTTTTTTTCAGTATAGCGGTGCTAACGGCATGTGGAAGTGATGAACAAAGTGCATCAGGAAATGAAGCTGGGGAAAATGAAGATGTGACTGAAAGAAGTTGAATAAGGTGAGACTGAATAAAACAAAGGTTGTTATGTCAGATTGGGTCAATATATAGTTTTCAAAGTTGCTGACATACATAATTGAATTTTTTTTATTAATCTAAAGAAAGATTGGGAAGAAGACCACTACAATAACTATGAATAAGAATAATGCTAAGGTAGCTTTGGCGCGTTCACCTCTCCTAAACATTTTCAACATGTTACGTCCTAGAGCTAATACCATAATCACAATTGAGTTTATAAAAGCTGGAAGAGATCTTAACCAAACAGCTAACAGAAATGACCCCATAGCGATTACTGGAAAAATACGATTAAGAAAAAATCTAATGCCCTACACCCCCAAGAATTGTTCTAATCACATTCCACTGTTTATATGGTTTCAAACAAACTGAGCAGAAACGTGGAAATTGAATTGCGCATAAAAAATATGGCATAAGAACTTTCTTGTGCTTTCTACATAATGGTCTAAACGGTGTAGCATTTTCTCTTACTAGAACAGGTTGCTGTCAGGTATAATAAATAGTACTTGATATAATGAGTTTCAAGAAAGTTTCAAGAAACATTTGCAACTTATTGTGAGATTCGATTCACGTTTGTTCAAATTGAAAAAGAATGTAACACAGCCAATCTACAGTACTTAATTTATATTTATTCAGGTATGGGGAGCTTTGAATAAATGAGCACGTACTGAACAATAGCGAGTATTGGATTAAATAGTTAGAAAGAGGGTATTTAAATGTCCGACAAAACTAGTTTGTTGTATCAACATTTTTTCGAAGGATTGGAACAGACGGTACAGGGGATTGTTGAAGCAACCTCAGAGAACTCTGAAGAAGCCTTGACTGAGAATGAAAAAGAACTTCACCGTCAACTTTTGCTCCGCCTTCTTCAAAAAGTAAAAAAGGCGTTGCTGAATCAGGATTCGACTGAAGAATTGAATCTAGATTACGATGCAACGAATGAGCTAGCACAGCAAGGTTATGAGTTAGAGTACATTATTCAATTGCTATCAAAGTTTCGTATTTATGCATTACAAGAGGTTGAACATGAGTTAAGACGCTCGTTGGATTCCTTTCAAGAAAGTAATCAAGGAGAGCAAATTTTCCAGTTTTTATATCAAATTACTGAGATCTTTGACCAAGCAATTGCTCAGTCCACGGAATACTATAATAGCCGTCACCAATTACGGTTAGTCAAATTGGAAGAGGAATTATTAGATTTATCCGCACCTATTGTACCTGTAAAAGAGAACATTTCAATTATGCCTATTATAGGTGTAATGAGTGATGATCGTGCAACGCACATTCTAAACAATGTTGTACCAATGGTTTCTGAACAGGGAGTTGAAACGTTAATCTTGGATTTATCCGCAATTCATATGTTTGATACCTATGCTGCATCACGATTTTTCACTGTTACGGGTACCCTAAGCCTTTTAGGAATTCGAACAATTATTACAGGAGTCCGCCCTGATATGGCACAAACAACAGTTCAACTTGGCGTTAAGCTTGCACACTTAGAAGTATATCAAGACGTCAAAACTGCACTTGAGAAACTGGAGTAGTAACGTAAGTTACAATTGCGTTTAATGAAATACGATTCTGTTTTTATCACTCGTCATTAGGGGTCTAATAGTAAGATCAAAGAATGATGAAGACCTTAACGTAATGCGAAGCTCAGTGTAAAATCATTAGTTTGGAGCAATTTAAGGGAATTAAAGTAAAGCATCGAATTACAGATGATTGTCCGTACGTGAACATGGTGGACGAAGAGATTGCACATGTAGAAGGTTTACTGAAATTACAAGGATTTGATTTGTATAACCTTTAGGATTCCTTTGGACAGGATGTGGGTGCAAGTCAGGCATACCAGCCTGCTTGTGCCTTTTTCCATGACCAGATAAGTTGAATGATATCTTTAAGGGAATTGTATAGTAGAGCCTGTGTGACAGTCAGTGGCGTAAATTCAACGATGGAGAGGTTTTAATTATGAACATAAACTTAGGTATCTTATTAGCCGCACTGGTTATTTTTCTGTTTATTCTTTACTTTGTTGTAGAATCAGCAGCGCAAAGGGGGATTGATAATTCTGATACCAAAAAGATGTTAGAGCAGATCTTAAAGAAGTTGGAAGAAGAGCGAAATATATAACGATAAAGTCAACGGCCTGTAAGAGCTGTATGCAGGGCACAACTCTTGGTGACAAGAAAAGCTCCTTATATAGTGAATGCTACGAATAATAAAAATCAAATAAGGTGTAACTAGGAGGCTGTTATGAAGAAGCATCCTATTGTATATACTCCTTTAATTGGATTCTTATTCCTACCTGCTTGCGAAGGTGGAAAAGAGAATTCACAAGAGAGCGGTACGGATAACAATCTGGAGGAAGATCAAGAGTTGCCTGAAGATGACGAGGAGAATAATGTCGACGATGAGCCATTGGATGTGGAAGGAGAAGACCTAACGGAAAGTGATTTAGACACTGAGGAAGCTTCTTCTGATGAAGAGGATGCCGTTAGTGAAACTGTGTACCTTTACTATACAGAGAACACTGAAGCAAGTGATGCCCAAAGGTACAAAGAACATACGACGATCTATGCAGCTAGTAAAGATGAATTGTATTGGGCGGCGATTCATACGTGGGCAAGCGACCCGGACCATAAGGTCGGCAAATTCTTATCAACGGGGAAGAATTTGATGGTCCGCTGTTTATAGGAGACCAAATTAGTGAAAGGCCATTCCAGCTCCATGAAGATCGAAAAGAAGAATACGAAGAGCTGAATTAGAATGGTACTCATTTTATCTATGAAATCGACGTCAGTAATTAGTGAAAAGCTCATGCCTTATTTGTGGTGTGGGTTTTTTACTACTGAAGCTTAAGTTGGTTAAGAATTAAGGGGAAATAACATTTATAAAGGTATCGTGTATCCGCAAAGTAGTATTCTTATATTATCTCTTTTTAAGAAAATAACGAACAAGTTCTTCAGAAATTGTTCGATAAATAGTGTTTTGCTTCAAACGTCCTGTTCATACTACAAGGAAATTTCAGTAATCTAAAGACGCAAGTTAAAAAGCTATTTTTAGTGAGGAGTGTAAGATAATGACAAACACTGAAGAAGTAGTAAAAGAACAAACATTAAATTTTCTGAGTGGAAAAAGCAGTGAAGATCCTTTTTCATTATTTGCTAAGCTTCGATCAATAGGATCTGTAGTTTCTGTGCCTAATCCTATGGATAGCAATAAACAAGCATGGATGATTACGGACATGGACGAAGCAATGAATGTGCTTAAAGACAATAAAAGGTTTACAGTAGATCCAAAGGGCCTAGAAGATAACAACTTACGAGAAGATCTTGCGAATAATCTAGACTCTTCAACACCTGACACATTTTTCACGGGTAATTCAATGCTTTTTGTAGATGGGGTAGACCATAAAAGACTGCGAAAATTAGTTTCTAGAGCTTTTACCCCTAAATACATGGAAGAATTACGACCTCGTGTTCAGCAAATTGCAGACGAGTTATTAGATCAGGTAATTGAAGAGGGTGCAATGGATATCGTCAAAGATTATGCTTATCCATTACCAATTAATGTGATTAGTGAAATGTTAGGAGTACCGACATCAGATCGTAAGGACTTACAAACATGGTCATCAGCAATTGCGAAAGGATTAGGGTGGGGGAGACAAGACCCAAGTATCGCTTATAGTTTAAATAGCTTTGGAAACTACACGAAACAACTCGTCGAAGAGAAGCGTAAAAATCCAGGGAATGATCTCATTAGTCAATTAATAATAATTGAAGAAGAAGGCGATCGTCTTAGTGAATCAGAGTTAATATCCATGATTACATTACTCATTTTTGCAGGTCACGAGACGACTTCAAATCTCATCGCCACAGGGACGATGATGCTACTTGATCACCCAAAACAATTAGAGCATCTAAAATCAGACTTAGGTTTAGTTCCTACAGCTGTAGAAGAGTTATTACGATTTAATGGTCCTTCTACAAGTGTAGGTCCTCGCTTTGCCAAAGAAGACATCATCATTAATAATCAAAAGATAAACAAAGGTGACATGTTATTGGTTTTGGTCAAATCGGCAAATCGTGATGAGCAGAAGTTTTATCAGCCGGATGAATTAAATGTGATGCGTGAGATTGACAGGCATTTAGCATTTGGACAAGGCATTCATATGTGTCTTGGAGCGCCATTAGCAAGAATTGAAGGAGACATTGCTTTTACTACGATGTTGAGGCGTATTCCTAATATAGAATTGAACGTCAAAAGAGATGAGTTGGATTGGGATATTGCCTTATCGTCTCAAAGTTTAAATTCTTTACCAGTTACTTTTTAGAAATCGTAAACGAATAGTGACTATTCTAGAAACTGGGGAAGCGTTCATTGAATGCTTCCTTTAATAATGCCTAATATTTTAGACTTTATTAATAAACTTCTTATTAATAACAACTAATATCTCCTTGATTTCATCAGCTACTAATTCAGGTTTTTTTTGAAAGTCAGTGCGAATCCATTCTTCTAACACAGATACGCTACCACCAGAAACAAAAGTATACAATAACTCAACTTTTGATTGATCCATGCTACTTTGTTGTTTCCATTTTTCTACGATATCTTCTTTGAAGTAGCTAATGATATTTGTCAAAAGGTCACGCTTCCCATTACATATGAGCGTTAGGCATAATTCTTTATTATCTTGAAGGTGTAAACAAAGGTTATAAAAAAGCTGATGATAATTGCCGTGGATCATAGACTTTTCAACTTTGCTAATAAATGTATTCGTAAATGTGTTATCAATCGTTCGTAATAATTCATGAGGGGATTGATAATGAGTATAAAAAGTGTTGCGATTAATGTCTGCTCTCTTACAAAGTTCTGTAACTGTAATATCGAGAATAGACTTTTCGTTCAGTAGCTGTAATAAGCTTTCTTTTAGCACTAGTTTAGTGTATTTGACACGTCTATCATCATGTTTAACCAAGATCTTTTCCTCCTATAAATGTAAACATTGTGTGATTAACGAACATAAATAGCATAAACGTTCGTTAAGTATCATATATAGCGAACTTGATGTTTTTTATCGAACACATTGTTAGTATACTATACATAATTAAAAGGATGGGAGAATGACAATGAGTAAATACAATATACACACCGATTTCGATTCTTTAAAAAATAAAAAGTTACCTTTATATCCAAAGCTACTTCCAACTTTGAATAGATTGGTGGACAGGAAAAATAAAAGAATTAAATTACCAAAACAAATCAAAACAACATCTTATATTATTGACGGTTACCAATTAGAAGATATTACTGTGACTGTATATGAACCTTTATTAGAAACACCTAAAGATGATTTACCGTGTTTAATCTATTATCATGGTGGTGGTTTTGCTATTAAAGAAGCCCCATATCATATAAATTTAGTAACTGAATATGCACTTGAAGCAGAGTGTAAAGTGGTATTTGTAAATTATAGGTTAATGCCTAAGAGTCCCTTCCCAATAGGTTTAGAAGATTGCTACAGTGCGTATGATTGGGTGCGAAATCATACCGAAGATTTAGGGGTTAATAAGAATAAGATCGCAGTTGGTGGGGATAGTGCTGGTGGTGCTTTGGCTACTGGAGTGACTCTAATGGCTAGAGATCGTGGGACGCTAAATCTCTGTTTTCAAATGTTAATCTATCCGGTTACAGATGCGAGGCAGAATACAAATTCAATGAAGGTTTATGTGGACACCCCTATGTGGAATTCTAAGCTAAATAAAAAAATGTGGGATCTCTATTTACAGGATGGAGTTGGAGATCTAAGAAATTATGCATCCCTGATGGAAAATGACTCCTTAGCAGGCTTACCTAATGCTTATATCGAGGTTGCACAATATGATTGTTTGCATGATGAAGGGCTGAACTATGCAAATAAACTGATATCTAATGGACAACAAGTTGAGTTGAATGACACTAAAGGTACTGTACATGGTTATGATATGGTGGAGAATAGCAAGATCGTCATTTCAAACAAAAAGAAACGTATCAATGCACTAAAGAAAGCGTTTAGTTAGAATTTATCGATTAACTTAATCGAATTGATGTTTAGTTTTTTTATCATCGGTATGTATTGATAAGAGAGCATCTTGGAGTTGTTTTTATTGCACCTTATTCAATGATCAGTTTCGATACTAATAAATGAATATACAATTAATTATGATTTATTTGTAACCGCGCTGTTTAATTCCCGACCTATAAGTAACGCAGCTGCAGAAATGATTTCCAGGAGGTGCGACGCAAATAAAAAAAGATGTGACGTGACGAACAGTGAAAATCATTGGATGATCCGTACTGAAAGAAGTAAGATACTCAATTTTTAGGAGGAGATTCGTATGAAGAAGCTGTTAATCCTAGTACCCATGTTTGCGCTTGTAGCGATGCCATTCGCTGTGCAATCTGTAGAGGCATCATCAGGAAATGAACTAGAAGTTGAACAATCAAAGGGATCTGATCCTTTAATTACACCAGGATATAGTCCAATTTTCGAATGGACTCCTGAAGAGCAACCAATACTCACAAAGGGACCTGGAGAGTCCTTTGAAAAAGAGTTTTTACAAGTCATGTTAACGCATTTCGGATTTGAAACGGACATTGACGGGATTTTTGGTGAACATACTGAACAACAAGTGAAGAATTTGCAAGCAGATCAGGGAATTACTCAAAGTGGAATTGTTGACGTTGACACTTGGATGATTCTGCAAGAAGAGTACGGAAAGAAGATCTTTACGGAAGAGAAAGCTATTACCTTTGCAGAAGAGGCTTTAGATAATGATGATCTTAGATTCGGAATCGTTGGATACAAAGACGTGATACCAGAAAATAGAAGCTATTATAAAGTTCAAGCAAAAAGCCAAGAATTGATTGATAATGGTGGAAGTGGAACAGTTGGATATTATGATGTTTATAATAATGGTGAAGTCGTAGAATCAGACCCTCCAAAGTAAACGGGTTTAATTTGGAGTGCCGAGCGAAATCCCTGTTCAAAAAGGGATTTCGCCTTTTTACGCGTAGGTTATATAAAGAATTATGAGTCAATAATTAATTCATAAAACGTTTAATCGCTTCAAGACGTGCTTTATGATGACAATCCTCACATGTGAATTTAGTGCCTTTTCGTTCTTTGACAAGCTTATAAAGAGTAGATCCTTCATAGACATGGAACGTTCGCTTGCAACTGTAACAAATTAGTTCATAACTGAACATAACATCCCGTCAACTCCTTTTACGGAAATCATTTCCCCACCAGACAGTATAACATTCCCTCCCTTCAATGTTATAACGCGCTCATGCTGACTTCATAAAAATACCAAAAATGGTGAATTCAGAAACCGGATAGCGTTACAATGGTTATAGATGCTTTGGTATAACCAATTAACTGAAGGGGTACTCTCTATGAAAAAAGCGGTAACCACTGTTTTTGTAAGTTTATTTATGGTAGTAGTAATCGTATTGATAGTACAATATTCCGCTCCAAAGAGCGCACAAGTGGGCTATGCAGCACCTGAATTTCAACTAACTATGATAAATCAAGAGCAAACCGTAGCGCTTCAAGATTATGATGATAACTTTATTATCGTAAATTTATGGGCTTCATGGTGTGATCAGTGCAAAGATAACTTTCCGTTATTAGAGGAATTGGACAACAAGTATGGTGACGAACAATTAAAGGTTCTAGCAGTTAATGTGGATAGTCTGGAATTTAATGATCATGGAGTGTTATCGTTTTTACTTGAGCACCCCTACACTATACCATTTTTAAAAAGTAATGAGCTGTTTGAAGAAAGTTATCCTTACTTAACGGGGGTTCCTACGACGTATTTTATTGACGAAGATCACATTGTTATTGATGCTATTTCTGGTGAGTTGGATCCAAAGGGAATTGAGCAAAAAATGGAACATTATTTTGAGCATAGGAATGAATGATGGCTAGGTAACGTTGTTTGGTTTACAAGAAAATTAAGTTGTCATCTTACGTGCATCGTCGATGGTATGATTAAACTAATTGACAGAGGGGTGAGGAACATTGCAAACGCGCAGAAAAAATCCTTGGCTGATTTGTTTATCAATACTTTTAACAATCGTAGGCTGTACACTTGTGGCATTGCAGTTGATGAGTCTCATAGGAATCATCGAACGAGCATTTCCATTTATTATTGCAACAGGTATGTTAATAGGACTAGCAGCAATGTTGAATCTTTGCTTATATAATGTTGTGAAGAAACAAAGGTTGTATCAATAATTGAATGAATAATGTGCAAATTATGTTGGTCTAAGGTGACCTTTGCATGGGGCGTGATATAAATGAGAAAAAGTAAATTAGCAATCACTGGGATCGTCTGTGTAGTTTCTATATTCGCATTACAAACGTTACTACATAAGGAACCATCAAGCATGCAAGCTGTTATGGATTCATTGTGGGAAAACCATCATGTGCAGAGTATACACGTTGGTGACACAGATTCTGTAATTGCTGTATCGATCTTTGATAAAGAAGAGATAGCAAAAGTAGAAAAGTATCTTGAACAGAATCTTTCTAAAGAGAAGTTGGAACATTACAGTCTTCATGTCTTTCTTTATTCGCCAGATGATAAAGAGTTTCGGGACAATGCAAGAGGGTTGTAGCACACTTTTATCAATCTATTAATGTGAATGACCTTGAAGAGAGGGGAACAAATGAAGTATTTTTATGGCGCATTAGCAGTACTTGGGACAATACTTCCTTATTCTCAGTTGTTACCGTGGTTATATCACTATGGTTTTAATTTGACGCAATTTTTTGCTGAAATGAACCAATCGAGAATGGGAGCATTTGCTTGGTGGGATGTAATCATCTCAATTATTGTCGTTATCGGTTTTATCATTTACGAAGGAAAGCGTAAGGGAATGAGGCATCTTTGGATTCCAATTATTGCTTCACTCACGGTTGGTGTTTCCCTGGCCTTGCCCCTATTTCTCCTGTTCCGACAGGTACATTTAGAGAAGCAAGAAAGACATCAAGTGTGAATCCTAAAAAATAAAAACAGCTCTGATGAAATGAGCTGCTTTTTTAGGTTGTTTGCTAATTCATTTTACTTCATAATGCAATTCCACAAATTGATTAAAGTGTTGAGTGCCTTTCAATGAAAGGTCTAACGTAAAATCCCCAGCTTTGAATAATGGAATTCCTTTACCGATAATCGTCGGTGCAATTGTGATAATGAATTCATCAATTAACTTCTCTTGAATAAAGCCAGATAGTAATTCTCCTCCACCAACAAGCCAAATGTTTTTGCCTTTATGTTGGTTTAGCTTTTGAACAAAATGATAGACATCTTCATTAACAAACGTTACATGTTCAGTATCAGTAGCGGATGAGCGTGTGAATACGTAGCACTTTTTATCTTTATATGGGAATTCTCCAGCTTCTTGATACATGACCCAGTCGTACGTTCTTTTCCCCATTACAACAGTGTCAATGGTTTCGTAGAACTCCGAAAATCCATTATCCCCTTCGCCCTCTACGTTAAATAACCATTCTAGAGATTCATTTTCTGTAGCAATGTATCCATCTAAACTAGATGCAATAAATGCCACGACTTTTCGATTCATAATCATCACCTTTCTTTTAGTTGTAGATTAAGTATACAATTAAAATATGACACCTTATGTCATATTAAGTGGCTTATTCATAGTATTACCTAAGGGGATTAATCGTATGAGAGCAGATCGATTGATGACAATTATGATTTTGTTGCAAAACAGAGGGAAAATGACAGCAAAGGAATTGGCTGAAGAACTAGAGGTGTCAGATCGAACAATTCTAAGAGATATGGATGCACTAAGCACAGCAGGAATTCCTGTTGTCTCTGATCGGGGAAAAGACGGAGGTTGGCGTTTAGTAGATAACTTTCGTAGTCAGTTAAGTGGGCTCACAATGGACGACTTGAAATCGTTATTTCTTTTCCCTTCAGGAAAAGTACTTGAAGACTTAGGATTACATAGTGGAGCGTTAGACACTCGCCAGAAGTTATTAGCGGCGATCCCAGGAACATTTCGAGGCGAAGCAGAAGCGATCTGGGAAAGAATTCATATCGATTCAAGTACGTGGCGAGCGTCCAAAGAGAACCTTGATGCATTAAAGACCGTCCAACAGGCGGTTTGGGAAAGTAAGAAGTTAACCATTCTCTATGAACAAGCAGATGGGGAACAAAATGAACGAGTGGTTGAACCATTAGGGCTCGTAGCAAAGGGGGATACTTGGTATCTCGTTGCAATAAGAGATTCGGAATTTCGTAATTACAGAGTGTCCCGCATACACAAGGCCATTGTTGAAAACGAAACCTTTATAAGACCAGCTAATTTCATATTGGCTGGGTACTGGGAACAGTCAAAGGAAGAATTCATTCAACGTTTACCAGCCTACGACGTCCAAGTTGAAATTCATCCATCCGTGATGAAGCGGCTATATTTTACGAGTAAGTTTGTTCAAGTGATAAAAAAAGAAAGTTCAAGTCCAGATCAGTGGATCGAGGCAACGTTAAGATTTAATGCAGAACAAGAAGCCGTTGAGTATATCGTAGGGTTTGCGAATAAAATGAAGATTATTGCCCCAAAGGATTTGAAAAGTAAAGTGGTATCGTTAGCAAATTCCGTAATTGATTTTTACAATGAGTTATAAGGAAATCTTCATAAATAAGGATTGGAGGTACACCATTGTTACTGATTTTAAGACTTGTGATAGCCATCGTAGTTGTCGTATTATCGGTAATTAGTATCATTACTGAAAACTATGATTTTGGCAAGTATACAATAGGGCTTTTAGGGATTATGTTTATCATAATGGGAGTCGATGAATTTAAAAAAGATCGTAATTTTTTGCGATTTTCTGCTTCCTAGTAGCACTCTTTTCATTGTACGTTTCAATAAATAATTTCCTAACGAGTTAGAGATGATCATGTTGAAAGTTACCCAGTTGTCCAATGAGTAGAGCGTTATGAACTATGGGGGTGGATAAAGATTGGCTCATTTGTCTTTTATTTGATCTTCAATAGCTTGTTTTGTATCGTACTTACTTTTGTTCATGAAACCGGGCATTACCTTCTTGGTAGGTATATAGGAATTCCAAAAGAGGCGATACGTATTAAGATGAAAACGCTTTTACCTCATGTAGCGATTAAGAAACATGGGAATTGGATTTCACCTGTCCAGTATGAAGCATATAAAGAGGCTTATTTCGAATACGATCGAGACGATCATTATTCATTTCGTTTTATCAATGCGGGATTTATTGCGGAATTGGTATTTATATTGGTTTGTGTACCTATCTTCAATGTTGTTATAGGTTATCCTCCGTTAAGCATCTCCTTACTTCTAACAGCACTTGTTATCTACTTTGTTTATTTAGGGATGAGCATTGTTATGACGATCAGAACGAGGAATCCTTGGGGAGACTTTGGTGCAATGTGGCACATATCAAAACTTCAATCATCGATACTCATTATGCTATCAATAGCAATTAAAGCTAGTTTGCTAGTGTATTCAATCTCTCTGGTGTGATTCATAAATTCAGAAAGCGTTGTTATTCACCCCATAACTTGCCGACAAGTAAAAACCGTAAACCGACAAAAATGAGACCGAAAATAACACCTGTCAGTACATATACTAAAATCGAAGTAACAGATAGTGCGTCACCAAAAAGCATAGACCAAATCATATACAGTAGTGGCATTGCAATTGTTGGGATCAGAATAAAAAGAAGAACGGTCAGAAAACGATTCATACGATCACCTCTTGTTATCCAATACCCGAGTACACTGAAACAATGTCATAACAATTCGACAAATGATTCAGGTGTAACGGCATGGTACGCGTTGATTTTGACAAGAAACCTACTATACAATCAAGAGTACGACTCATATAAGGGTGAACCATTTTGAAGAAAACAGATGAAACGGCCTCCTAAATCATTGTAAAGCACTAATTTAGGAGGTAAATAAAATGACATTTAATTCAATTACCCTAGAGAATTGGGAACGCAAAGAATACTTTAATCACTATTTAAATCAACAAACGACATTTAGCATGACAACAGATATAGAGATTAGTTCGTTAAAAGCAGCAATTAAAAGAAAAGGATCCAAATTCTACCCAACATTTATTTACATGGTGACAGAAGTGATCAATGCAAATGAATCTTTTCGAATAAGCTTCAATAATGAAGGTAAGCTCGGTTATTGGGAGAAATTGATTCCTTTCTATACTGTTTTTGATGAACAAAAGCAATCGTTTTCTAATCTTTGGACAGAATCAACAGGTAACGTTTTAACTTTTCAAAAAGACTATGCTCGTGATGTAGCCGAGTACAACCACATTGGTGGTCTATTTCCTAAAAGCCCAATTCCAGCTAATACATTTCCGATATCAATGATTCCATGGAACTCTTTTAGTGGATTTAATTTGAATATCGGTAATGGTGGCGATTTTTTATTGCCAATTATTACAGCGGGAAAATATTATTTTAAAGGTACAGCAACGTACTTGCCGGTTTCATTGCAAGTGCATCACGCGGTTTGTGATGGCTATCATGCAGCGTCATTTATGAATCAATTGCAAGAATTAGCGAATACCACAACTGAATGGTTATAAAGGTATTAGAAACAGCTGTGTTTGTTCACAGCTGTTTTTAATGAAGGAACGAGCTGTAAGACTCCTGCGTAGGCTCTTAAGTCTTTAGTTACTTAGCTTCATATGTTAAGATAAAATAAAAGAATGTTCTGTCAATTTTATTCAGATAACCCTTTAGTTATGGAGGTATAAACAGATGAGTAACGCAACAAACAAATAAGCAAAGGCTAAAAAAAGGATTGGTTCTTTGTATTTGCTGAAATGGCCTTTTATGTTGGAATGTTTATTCGTGGTTTCTTTAAGTAACAATCGAATCGTAATGAAAATCACTGTTTAAAGTACTGCAGTGATTTTTATTTGAAAGGAAGTTGTTCGAAAAAACGATGTAGCTATGCTTGTAGGTCTCAGCAATTTTGTTAGGGGGTAAAAATGGATTTAACATCATTAATCTTAAGCTCCATCTTGCAAGTGTTGCTCTTTACTTCTATTCCATTTATTTTTTGGCTGTTAACCGCAAGAAAAGACGTAAAGTTCTTTGGCTACATCGGCTTACATCGAATAAAGATGAATACGTCTGTTTTAAAATATAGTGCGTACCTCATAGGAATGATTTTCCTTATGCTAGCTATTATCGGGTTGATGGCAGTCAGTGGATTGAGTGACTCCAGTGACATTGCAATCGCACAATTCGCAGGATACGGTATCGTAGCAATCATCCCGGCGTTGTTTTATGCATTTATCCAAACTGGTTTATCCGAAGAGATCTTTTTTCGTGGATTTGTTGCGAAGAGGCTTATAAACAAGCTAGGTTTTCGTTTAGGCAACTTCGTGCAAGCATTCATTTTTGGAGTCGTGCACGGCATCATGTTTATTTTTATCACTAACTTCTTAGTAGCAATGATGATTATTACTGTAACAGGCGTTTGTGCTTATCTTTTAGGTTGGATGAACGAAATGAAGTCTGGAGGATCGATTTTACCGAGTTGGTTAATCCATTCAGTCGGCAACTTTATTGGCGCGATTTTTATTATGTTTAACATCATATAAAAGGGAGACGTGAAAATGGAAGTATGGGACGCGATCACGAACTACCGTACTGATTTGAATCTTGGAGATGTGGAGAGAATTAATGGTTGGGTTTCAGATGACTTTATTGGGTATTTTGGATATTACAATGACGTTGATTATCGTGTGTATAGAGGGCAAGAGTATCGTGATGACAATGTACAAACATTTATAGGATACCAAGGAAAAAATCCTACATTCGAGTATAACGACCTTACATATAATCTACGTAAGCACGATGAATTGATTCTGACAGCAACGATTGATTTCTATCTTGAAGGTCAGAATCAAACGACTGTGTTGACAGTGGAGGTATTCAAAAAAGAAACGACAGGCTGGAAGCTTTATCGTCAACATATGGAACATTACGGGTAAGCAGTTGGTTAATCGGATTCATCCTACTATTCTCATTGCGTAAACAATGAATGGTAGTATAGTAGTGTATTTTATGAAAAGGATGATCCGATGTTTAACCCTAAATTTCACTCAAAAGAAGGTTACGATCAAGCAATTGGAGAACTCGTTTACATGCTCGAATTAACAAGAACGATGACAGAATTTGAACTTGCTGAGTTAACAACGAATGAATTGGATTTTCTTCATGATCAAAATAGTAACTCAATTGGCATGTTACTTTCACATATGGCATCGATTGAATATTTACACCAAGTCATGTCGTTTGAAGATCGCATGTTCAATGAGCAAGAAGAGAAAGAATGGACAGCGGCCCTACAGATGGGCGAGCAAGGAAGAACAGAGATTCATTCTAATGATTAACCGTACTATTTAGAAAAGCTGAGTAAGGTAAGGCAAGTGACTTACGATTTCCTTAAAGAGCAAGATGACCAATGGCTTTATGAAGAAAGGCATTTTCCAGATGGAACACCGTACAATAACTATTATTTATGGTTTCATGTTATTGAAGATGAAATCAGTCATAGAGGTCAGATAAAATTAATTAGACGTTTAATAAAAGAAAAGGCGACCGTAAATTAAACACATTCAGCAACTGAGCGCAAGTAAGGCTTAAGAGCCTGGTTGCGCTTATTATTTGATTGATTTAACGGCATAATGTAATAGGGGTGATGTCATGGAATTACTTGAAAAAGGTAAGGCAATCAGCGCGTATTATCGTAACAATCAAAATGTTGATTTAGTCATGATTGCAGGTTCGGTTTCACGAGGCTGGGCGGATCACTTATCGGATATTGAGATCTATGTGCTTTGGAATGAAGCTCCAACAGACGATGATCGAAAGAAGCCAATAAAAGAATTACAAGGAGAATTAATCGAGTTTCACCCCTTTGAAGAAGATGAATGGTCAGAAAGTTATGTGAGTTCGCATGTGAAGTATGAAATTAGCAACTTTTTAACTTATCGTGTACGAGAAATTGTACACGAAGTTACAAAGGAATATGACACTTCAATAAATAAGCAATTAATAGTCTCGAGTATTAAAAGTGGCATTCCAGTCTTAGGGAATGAATTGTACAGTGAACTTGTAGCACAAGTAACCCCATACCCTAGAGAACTAACGATGGCGATGATACATAAGTATATGAAACTAACGAATCAATGGAATCATCGTGAAGCGTTGATGAAAAGAGATGATTGGTTCATATTGAAACAAGTCATCAGTTCAGTTCAACTGAATTATAACTATATGTTCTATGCCATCAATCAAGAATACATCCAACACCCGGTCTTTAAATGGAACAGTCAGGTAACCAGTCAATTCAGGCTCAAACCTAACAACTTAGAAGAGCGACTAGAAAGGATTAATTTCAGCCCACTTGAAGACAGTATCTTAGAATTGGAGTTGCTTCTAGATGAGTTGTATCTGCTGGTTGAAAAGCATTATCCAGAAGTGGTCCTAGAGAATAATAATAGTTCGTAAGCAACTTTAGAAAAGTTAACTACGTAAGGCAAAGAAGCAAGTTATTCATTATTGAATGACTTGCTTCTTTGTTAGTCCATTAGCAGGGCTATTCGACATTAATAAAAAAGGTGCTCACATAGAGGGTGATGATTAGAAGTAAGAACGTATTCATAACCACACCAAGAATCCCTAATATTTCCCCACCGATCGCAGCTGAAGTCTTCTTTCCGTTAGAATACGTAATGGCTTTAATGCCAAAAACGATTCCAATGTAAGGGATGAGTAAAGATAATACGCCAAAGACGAATGCTTTACGGTCATCTTCTAGAAATCTTAGAGGAGATCTAAGAATAGGAACACCTCCAAAGTCTATGGCTGATAACAGCAAAGGACCAAGTATGAGTGCAAAGAAAATTACGGAGTAGCTTGCTTACTTTTGCTTAACATAATATCGATATAATCGAATGATGAGGACGATAATTAGGATAAGAATTATGAAAGCGATCACTGAAGTAATGACGGCTCCCCAGTCAATGCCAGTACTTAATACTTCGATTTTATCTTCTCCTTTCGAACGAATCATTGAGATAATTGTAACAAACAAGAATATGGTTATGTGTTTTATCGGTGATCTAGAAAGGGACGATTTGAAAGGTTCATGCTCTCTATACCTAAGAGTAGTGGAAGTAGTATGACAATAACTCCAATAATCATGATGATGCTACCGAATAACCTCGAGAAGAAGTCGTCTGTAAAGGTCATCCCTTGTTTTAAAACAAGCCAACGACACCGGGAGCTTAATTAGGTATCGTTGCTTTTTCTAAAATAATGTATTAATATTTAATAAACTGATCGGTCAGTTTACTATGCTAGTCATTAACATTGAAGGGGAATATTCATTATGGCTCGACCAGTAGGACAAGGAGAACAGACAAAGAAACGTATTGCGGAAAAAGCAAAGGTGATTTTTGAACGTAAAGGGTACGCGGCAACTTCGATGGAAGATATTCGTGAGTATTCTCAGATAAGCAAAGGCAGCATCTATTATCATTTTAAGAGTAAGGAAGAGCTCTTTTTGTATACCGTTGAGAAGGCGTCTGAATCATGGAGAATGGAGTGGGAGAAAGAAGCCAATCAACTTGCTACAGCAACCGAGAAACTATACCTTCTCGCTCGATTTTATGCTTCGGATATGCAAAATCCAATTTCAAAAATTGTACCTGAATATATGGGTTCGGAGAATATCGAAGAAATGGTGAAAGAAAAGCTGATCCATCTTGTTCAACCGGAGTATGATGTTTTTTATGAAATTATAAATGAAGGTATACGTAATCAAGAGTTTGTGAGTAATAAAACGGTCGAAGATATCTCGCATATTCTTTATAGTACACTCACAGGTATGAGTATTACACAGTTCCTTGGTTACGATGAGGAGAAGTTCTATTTGCTTTATCAGAATGCGATCGAAATCTTTTTGAATGGGATTGAAAAATAAACCCTATGCCTCATAATCGTGAGGCTATTTTTCCCGAAGTTAATAAACCGTACGGTCAGTTTATTTGATTGTGAAAGGAGAATTTTATGTCAGCAATCGTTTTGTATATCATTGTTTTCATTATTGCAGCTACACCCTTTTTAGAATCGACGTTAATTATTCCTATAGGGATATTGGCAGGCCTTAATCCATGGAGTGTTACCATGATTAGTATCATTGGGAATTTAATGACCTTTTTAATCGCAATTACCCTGTCTGAGCAATTTATAAAATGGTTAGAAAATCGACCGAAAAACAAAAAGAATGAAAAGAGCGATAAAAAGAAAAAAGCAGTTAAACTTTTGAAACGATACGGATTACCTGGTCTTGCAGCCATTCATCCTGTGACGGTTGGAAGTAGTCATGCAACGGCTTTAATTGCTCGTTCATTAGGAGCCTCTAAAAAGTCCACAACATTATGGATCGGTGGAAGTATCATCGTTTGGGCGATTGTTTTTGCTGTGCTTTCAATTGTTGGCGCAGATTTTATATACTCTCAAATCGACTCCGATGGACTTCTTAATCGTTGGTTCAATTTAAATTAATCTTAATGCAAATCAGTATCATAGAATAAAGCAAAGGCTACTTCAGGTCTAATCATGACCTAAAGTAGCCTTTTATCAATCGTGTTATTCTGGTTTAGGTTCTTTCCAGCCTCTGCTAAATAAATAGCGATCGCCTTTTTCTAGCGGTCCGTTTTTCATAAACAGATAAGAAAGCAGTACAAATAGTGCAGATATACCTGCCAGGATGTGAACGAATGCGAGTTGTTCAGTAATGAAGAATTCGAAGAGGGGACCGAGGTCCGCAAAAAAGACCGTCGCGAGCGAACCAATTAACAGAACAGCACCTACACTTAACGTTCGTACTGTACCGAGGTTAAAGTAAACCGTTTGTGCGAGCACTCCAATACCGAACAGAATGAACATCCATAATACGTCAATCCACACATATAAGAAGGGATTTGATTCATTCACAAGGTCTCCCATGTGAAAGATATATCCTTGATTTAGTACGTATGGACTTAAAGAATAGAGCCCATTTAATATGATTGCGCTTAGTACAAGATAGATTCCAATGGATAGAAAAGTTGCGATCATATATTGCTTTCTCGTGCCTCCCAAGGAGAGTATGCATTTGTAAGCTTTCATCAAGATAAAAGGATACACAAGAAAAATGACATAGAACGGGCCGAACGTGATTCCCAACTGCTCATTGCCATCGGTATAGAAGCTTAAAATAATAAACAACCCCATTAAAGCGATTGTTATACCAACGTTCCAGAAGAACGTTGGATTCATTTCTTTAATGATAATCTTGAATGGTCCTTTGAGTGTATTCATGCTTTCATCGTCCCCTTTTTTGTTAGGTTCACGAGGTAGTCTTGAAGTGGTGCTTTTTCAATCTTAATACCTGTTGCTTCCGTGCGCGTGATTAAGCTTTCGTCATAATCGTCGTCAATCATGACGTGAAGTTGTTTGCCGATTTTGCGTTCCTCAAGAACAATGCTCGTTCCGATCACCGATTTGACAGCTTCCGCTGGTCCTGTTAGGAGTACTCCTTGCCGCTTTAATTTCTCTGTATCTTCATAGCGAGTGATGGTGTGTTGATTGATCAAGGCGATTTTTTCACAGAGTGGCTCAACTTCATCAATGTGATGAGTCGACAACATGATCAGGCGTGGAGAGTCTTCATACGTATCCAACAACACATCATAAAAGGTTTTACGCATACTCGCATCGAGCCCGTTTGCTGGCTCATCCATAATCGTAACGGGCGCTTTGCTCGCAAGTCCTAGCGTGATTTTAATCATGCTTTTCATGCCTTTTGAAAAGTTTCTGATCTTCTTTTTCCTCGGTAACTCAAACACATCCAATAAATGTTCGGCAAATGATTGGTCCCAATTTTCATTGAAATAAGAACCGAAACGGAGTGCATCATCAACATCCCATAAATCTGAAAATGGATGGTCTTCTTGCATAAAGGTTACGTGGTTCATTGCTTCTGGATTGTTGTATGGGCTGACCCCATTTACGCTAATTGTTCCTTGATTTGGTTGTTCCATACCGGAAAGCAACTTCATCAACGTTGTTTTCCCGGAGCCACTGCGCCCCCATAATCCGATGATCATCGGTTCGTTCTCGTGTAACGAAACCTTTTGCAAGGCTTTTGCATTCCCATATGAAAACGATACGTTATCGATTTTAATCATCATAATCCTCCTCAATCAATTGTATAAATTCTTCTTTCGACATTTGAAGTCGCTTAGCTTCGCTCAGTGTGGGCTTAACGTATTGAATATAAAACTCTTCTTTACGCTTCGTTAGCAGCTCATTCTTGGCTCCTTCTGCGACAAACATCCCAACACCTCGTTGTTTATAGGCATAACCGGCCTCAACAAGCATGGATAGTCCTTTTTGTACGGTTGCCCGGTTCACTTGATAAAACTTAGAGATCTCTGTTGTTGATGGAATTTGCTCTCCTTCAAGCAATTCGCCATCAACGATATCATCAGCAATCATATCGAAGATTTGCTGGAAAATTGGTTTTGACTCATCTAGAACAGACTTCACTAAACGCTCCTTCCTCACTTCTATGTTGAGTGGTTGATTAGTCGTGTAATCAACTATACATCCGAAAGGTCATCTTGTAAAGTGTGATGTTGCGAATTACCATTTTTTGATAAACACTTGTTGAAAAGAAAGGTCAATAATTTGGGGAATAGCAGTGAGGGGATTATGAATGGCAAGGTCTGGTTTTAAGATTTTTTGTAGTGTTTGGCAGTTGCAACGGGTTTATTCGCTACGAACAAAGGGGACATATTGTTTGTATACATCTTCGATTAAGATTGAAGTCAATTGACAAAACTACGAGTTAATCATACCTTTAAGACAAGGAAGCTAAATGAACGAGACTACATATAAGTACAGAAGGACTGGGGATCTATGGCACCACAAAATAAAGAACAACTCGATCAGAAGAAACATGAACGCAAAGCACAAATTATGCGTGCTGCGATTAAAGTATTTGCTGAAAACGGGATTAAACTGACAAAAATCAGTATGATTGCAAAAGAAGCGAAAGTGAGCCACGGGCTCGTCTATCATTATTTTACTTCTAAAGATGAGATCTTGTATGCAAGTTTAGATTGGGCGGTTGAAGAGCATAAATCTGCAAAGCTTTTTCAAGAACTGAATGATCATGAGGTTAGTCCGCTTGAACAAATTAAGCAGTTCACTTTATTTGCATTTACAGAGAGTGATACAGAAATTAGCAATGGCGTGTTTCGGATTATCCAGAATTTAAGTTCTACGAACGACCTACCTGAACATTTAGTGCAATTCGTAGAAAAAGCAGGACAATTCTACATCGAATCTTTGTATCCTCTTTTTGTTGAAGGACAGAATTCTGGAGAGATTATTAAGGGTGATGCGGAAGAATTGTTGGGTATTTATTTGACAGTATTGTCCGGCATAATGGCAGATGATCCAGCGTTTTGGAAGGATAATACAGAGCAAAAAGTTGGCATTTTAACTAGGATGATCTCGGAAAGGTAATTGTGATAAAAAAGATTGACATAAAAATAAAGCGTACGTATTATAAAATTGACTGAATGAGTCAGTCAAAAAAATTTTGTTGTTAAATTGACTGAATTAGTCAATCAACATAAAAGGAGAGATCTTTCATGACTGATCAGGTCATCTCGGTACAGGGCATTAAGAAAAGATATGGTGAGCATCTCGTGCTAGACGGACTGAGTTTTCATGTGGAACGAGGTTCAATCTTTGCTTTATTAGGCGAAAATGGCGCTGGGAAAACGACGATGGTTCGTATTTTAGCGACGTTGATCAAAGCTAACAGCGGCTCTGCAAAAATCGGGGGATATGATACCGACAGTGAATCCGTGTCTGTAAAGAAATTAATAAGTTTGACTGGACAATACGCAGCAGTTGATGAGTTGCTCACTGGTGAAGAGAATTTGCAAATGATCGGCCGGTTAAATCACTTGGATCACCGTACGGTTAAAGCACGCACAGTAGAGCTACTCGAACAATTTGACTTGAGTGGTGCTGCAAAAAAACGAGTAAGTACGTATTCAGGAGGAATGCGCCGTCGACTTGATATTGCAATCAGCTTGTTTGCGAATCCTGAAGTAATCTTCTTAGATGAGCCAACTACCGGTCTGGACCCTCGTAGCCGCAAAAACATGTGGGAATTAATTCGTAAGCTGGCTAATCGTGGCGTGACGATCTTCTTAACAACGCAGTATTTGGAAGAAGCAGATCAGCTTGCGGATAAAATTGCGGTTATGAATAACGGGAAAATCATTGAAACGGGAACCTCAGAACAATTAAAAAGCATCATTGGAAAGGAAAAGCTGGAGTTAACGTTCCAAGACCAAGCTTCTTTCGATGAAGCGAGTAAAGTCATCAAAGGGCAAATAAACGAAAGTGAGAAGGTCATTTCTGTTGAGACGGAAGGTTCAACGGAAAGTTTACGTCGCCTTTTGAATACGTTGCATGAAAATCAAATAGAACCCGTTGCAATGCATTTCCGTAAACCGACATTGGACGACGTATTTCTTGAAATTACAGGCAAATCAACAAAAGGAGTTTCGTCAAATGACTAATTCAAGATTGTATTGGGCTGCGATGGACGGGTGGACGATGACGAGACGTAGCATAAAACATATCGTTCGAGAAAAGGAATCCCTAATGATGGCTATTGGATTACCAGTTGCTATTATGATTATGTTCGTTGCAGTATTTGGAGGAGCAATTCAAACGGGAACGGACTATGTCAATTACGTTGTTCCAGGTGTCATTATTACGTGTGCAGGCTTTGGAAGTTCGATTATCGCAGTAAGTGTTACACAAGACATGATTGGTGGGTTATTTGAGCGCCTACGCAGCATGCCACTTCATCCATCTTCGTTAATGGTCGGCCATGTGATTGGTGGCTTCGTTCGGAATGCGATTGCTACGACTGTCGTCATTCTAGTCGCACTACTGATTGGTTTTCAGCCAGAGGCAGGGGTAGTAGAGTGGTTAGGAGTTATTGGTATCTTAACCTTATTTATGCTTTCTCTTAATTGGTTATTTGTCGTATTTGGATTGCTTGTAAAAAATGTAGAAACAGCCAACGCGATCACATTTCCGATGTTGTTTCTGCCTTATGTGAGTAGCGCATTTGTACCTACTGAAACGATGCCTTCATGGCTCCACACCTTTGCAGAAAATCAACCGATGACCCCGTTAATTGAGACATTACGCGGACTTCTTCTCGGTACACCGATTGGCACGAACCTGTGGTTATCCATTGCTTGGTTCGGGGGATTGCTCATCATTTCGTTTATTGTCGCAACGATTTTATTTAAGAAGAGAAAGACTGAGTAGAGATTAATAAATGGACGTCGTTCTCTTAAAGTGAATGACGTCCTTCTTCCTTCAATTTCTTCCGTGGCATTGCTACATCCATTAAGTAAGAAAAAAGCAGCTATGCTCGATAAAGTTTTCATGACATATCTAATACGAACCCCTCTTAATCAAAATATCAACCTGCAAAAGCCTAGAAGAAAAAGTAAAAGAGTATGATACATAGCACGATGATGAATGCGAGGGTGAAGACTCTTGAAAGGCAGCTTCCTTGAGCGAACGTTTCAGGTCTTCCAACGATCCCTTTATCAACGGATTCACCGATCTTTTCTTTCGGTTCGTTCCTCTTCGAATGATAATCTGAATTATTGGTCATCTCGAAACACTCCTATAATACGTTCGTTCATACAATTTCCAGAGGCGTTAGTGTTCTTCAGTACATGTACCCGTCTTTATAGTCCTTAAAAACGAACGTTATTGAAACACTACGGTGAATATGGTGTAATTGCTAACAGTATTTTTAACTTAGGGGAGTCGTTATAAGGCATGAGAGTTTTTTTGAAAGAGTTTTCTTATTATTTAGCGGCTATCGGATTGGCGATTTTATTCTCAATCGTTGTGTCATTTTTGAATCCGTTAATAAGAGCATTTTCTGATCTAGTGCTAGGAACGACGCTATTGGATTCAGGGAATTTTTCTATTGTGGCAAACGATTTATTTTTATCACTTATATTGTTAACAGTGATTGTTCCTGTAGTAATTGTATTTTATCCTATAGGGATCCTTATGAAATACGTAGTACTTAGCGCGCGGGGAACTCGAAAACGTAGAAACCAAAGGCACGAAGCGTAAGGCGTGAGAGTTTTTAGTAAATGAAGGTGTTTCTTCACAGGTCTATAAAACAATGACTTCCTTCTTTAATGTCTTCCTGTAAGTCACTGCTATTTATCTTTGGTTTGTTTATACTTAAGTGAAGCGTAGATTACTAATGAGATAATCGTACACACAGTTAACATACCGAGCAGGGTCGTGAGATTTATGGTGTTACGGCTAATCAGTTCAGTAAGTATCATAATGAAAAATAGGCATAACCCGATGAATAGAGCTTTTTTAGCCATGGGGACCTCCGATCTTTTTTAATATGTTTACCCGATTTTGCAGTTCCAAAAGCAAGTCATCTTGAATCTTTAGAGTGAATATAGATTCGTTTTTATAGACATTACTTATTGAAGGAGAAGTTATGGATAACATAGCAAATAAAGTTGCCAACTATATTAATCATCTTGATAAAAAAATCGTAATCGGAATTTCGGGTCATGGTGCTTCAGGGAAAACAACATTTGCGAATCGTCTTCGAGAGTTGATTGGGGAGCAACATGTCAATTATATGAACACGGACCCTTACATCATTGGCTCTGAGCTTAGAAAGTACACAACAATCGAGTATGAATATGATCAAAAACGACATGCGTCTAAAATGACAGCGTGCCATCCAGCAGCCCACCATGTCGTCTCCTTAGAAAGAGATCTTACGATGATTCGAGAGGGATTAGATTTTAATACGATAAAAACGCATTATATGGAAAGTGCGTTAGTATCATCTGATAACAAAGTTAGTATTGTGGAAGGGATGAGTACTGCATTTGTAGATCCAAGTTTATTTGATTTGAAGATTTACCTTTATACAGATGGAGAAACTGAGTTTATGAGAAGGGGCATTCGAGATGTGTCCGAAAGAGGTATGAATATTGAGTATTTAAAGCAATCTCATAACCAACGAAGAATTCAATATGAATTATTTATGCATACTTATCATGAGGTATTTGATCTTGTTATCAAGAATACGAATCAAAGCTATGTTATAGAAAAAGACAGCTTGAACCTCTGTTCGATCAATTGGCTGCTGTTCTTCATTAAAAAGGAAAAGGATGATACTTAAGAATCATCTAATTCGCTTAACAATCCAAAATTTCATAAAAAACTTGGAAGGTGCTTATTTATATGTTACGATTACTATTAACTAGTTTTGTTACGAAGAAAACAGAAAGCAAGCAACTTTCATCTAGAGTTTCACTTTGAGCAAGAATAGTAATATATCGTGTAATGCATGTGCAAAGCACTAGGAGGCAACAATCATGGAACAAGGTACAGTAAAATGGTTTAACGCAGACAAAGGTTTTGGATTTATTGAGCGTGAAGGTAACGAAGACGTATTCGTACACTTCTCTGCAATCCAAACTGAAGGCTTCAAAACTTTAGATGAAGGTCAAAAAGTTAGCTTTGAAATCACTCAAGGTGACCGTGGACCTCAAGCTGCAAACGTTTCAAAAGAAGGCTAATACCCGATTAAAACAGACTCTTTGAGTCTGTTTTTTTTATTGGTTGATAGGGAGTAAAGTGGATGACGTTACATCAAAGTCACAATACACAATTGCGTGAGCAATTAGCACGCTTAGCTAAGCAGCTTAATGAAAACAATATTACTCGGGCGATTGGAGGTCATTTCTCCTTTTGCAATACGGGATTGTAAAGAAAGTGAATGACATCGATGTGTTAGTGTCTGAGAAAGATGTAGGTCGTAAGAAGACAATCATTGATACGATTGGGAATGAAAAGGAAGCTCAAAAGTATTCACCTTTTCGGACCAGTTATTTCTATAAATACACGATGAATGATGTCGAAGTTGACCTTATGAGTGGATTCTCCTTGGAACACGAAAATGGCGTATACATACTCTCGCTAACCCCAAATTCAATTGTTTCGTGTACACAAATTAACGGTGTAAGCATTCCACTCTGTACGTTAGAAGATTGGTACATCTTATACAGTTTGATGCCTAATAAAGAAGAGAAAGAATTGCTTTTATTTCGTTATTTTCAGGCGCATGGCATTTCTAATAAGCAATTGTTGATCGAAGCGTGCAGACAGCCATTGCCGGATAGAGTTAGGGGTAATGTTAAACAGCTTCTTAAAAGCGGATGAATCCATAGAATGGTGTGTTTGTTGTGATATTAAAGTGTTAAGGAGGTCATGTCATGCCTACGTGCTCAAACTGCAAGCAAGGGTGGGGATGGAGGTTATCCATCAAAAAGTCATTCTCAATTTATGGGATGAGTTGCCCTCATTGTCAGGTACAGTATTTATCTAGAAATGCGAAAAGAAAAACGTCATTTTTAGCATTTTTACCGTTGCTCGTTCCATTATTAAGTTTGTTAACAAATTTAGGCTTCTTAGCAATTATCATGATCTTCTTATCTGTTTCTTTGCTTTTCATGTCATTGTATCCATTTTTGATGGAGTTATCTAGTGAAGATCAATTGAGATTTTGAGTGCTTATTTTATTCGGAAGGACTTGCCTTGAAGTACTAAGGGCGAGACCTTTCTTTTTTTTGATTATGATCATGAGGGAAATTTATTCAATTGTCATAGTGCTACTTCCTATATTATTATGGAGTAGTTGCTATAAATCGTGTCGTGAATATGTGGGATAAGAAAGACCGAGAGACGAAAAGGTAGGGAAGTACGATGACTGAAAATTTCTGGCGTGATTTACCACGTCCATTCTTTATATTAGCTCCGATGGAAGACGTTACGGACGTTGTGTTTCGTCACGTCGTAAGTGAAGCCGCGAGACCAGATGTATTTTTTACGGAGTTTACGAATTCTGAAAGTTATTGCCATCCAGATGGCAAGCAAAGTGTTCGCGGTCGTTTGACGTTTACAGAAGACGAACAGCCGATGGTTGCTCATATTTGGGGTGACAAGCCTGAATTCTTCGAGGAAATGAGTATTGGCATGGCAAAAGAAGGATTTAAAGGAATCGACCTTAATATGGGCTGCCCGGTTCAAAATGTGGCAGGGAACGGAAAAGGAAGCGGATTAATTCGCCGCCCAGACGTTGTTGCTGAACTCATTCAAGCAGCCAAAGCTGGGGGACTGCCTGTAAGTGTGAAGACGAGACTTGGCTATACGTATGTGGATGAATGGCGTGAGTGGTTAACACATGTACTAAAGCAAGACATTGCGAACTTGTCTATCCATTTACGTACGAAGAAGGAAATGAGCAAAGTCGACGCGCACTGGGAGCTCATTCCAGAGATCAAAAAACTCCGAGATGAGATTGCACCTGACACACTGTTGACGATCAATGGTGATATTCCTAACCGTCAAGTCGGCTTAGAACTCGTTGAGAAGTACGGAGTCGACGGTGTCATGATTGGACGAGGAATCTTTACGAATCCATTTGCATTTGAAAAAGAACCTAGAGAGCATAGCAGTGAAGAGTTACTCGATCTGCTCCGGTTGCAACTTGACCTACACGACAAATATCACGAGATTGAATCCCGTGCGTTTAAACCGCTTCACCGCTTCTTCAAAATCTATGTACGCGATTTCCGTGGAGCGAGTGAGTTAAGAAATCAATTGATGAACTCAAGTTCAACAGATGAAGTACGGTCACTCCTTGATTCGTTCCAAGCTGAAAAACAAGAGACATTATAATTCGAAAACGCCCTTCAAAGTGAACTTTGAAGGGCGTTTTGTTGGTCAAGAGGACTAAAATTTTATGGATTTAATCCGAGGTCCCGTCTCTTGCACCACGATCCTGTTCTCTTGCACCACGATCCTGTTCTCTTGCACCGCGGTCCTGTTCTCTTGCACCGCGGTCCCGGTCTCTTGCACCGCGGTCCTGGTCTCTTGCACCACGGTCCTGGCCTCTTGCACCACGGTCCTGTTCTCTTGCACCACGGTCCCGTTCTCTTGCACCATGGTCCTGAGCTCTTGCACCGCGGTCACGAGCTTTTGCACAATGCCCCTGAATTCTAGCCTCGTGCAAAAAGGCATAGCCTCTATAAGCTATGCCTTAAACGATATCTATTACTTTCCCTGTCTTCGTAACAAGGGAACGTTCATTTGATAAAAAGCTGTATGCTTTGAATCGTTGCTACTATCAAAATTCAGCACACCAAAGCTCAATTTCAATTTTTAACTCGGGTAATCCTAATGCTGAGATGTAAGCCACAGTCATGGCTGGGTATGCTGATGGGAACAGTTCATCCCATTGAGCGTCTAAGAAGTTCCAATCGATTTGTTCGGTCGCCCAAATGTTAACTTTAATAATATTTTTTTCACTTAAAGTCTCTGATGTTAGGATTTTCTGTATGTTTGAAAATGTATTTGTGACTTGATCGTTGAATTTAGGTGGGAGATTGCCATGTGAATCTGTTCCGATTTGACCTGATGTGACGATTAAATCGGCACCTTTTGGAACTCGTGTCACATGACTGTAATTCCCCACGGGCTTAGCCATTGAATCTGGATTTTTCCTACTGATGTTTTGCATTGTATACCCTCACTTCTAGAGTTTTTCTGCTCGATTTCTTAAAAAAGATAGACTTCACCAATATCATGAATTCTAGAAGAAAACAGCAGTAGAGAATCCATAACCGAAAGATAAAAACATGAGAATTTTCTTCTTCATAACTTGGACACTCCTTTTCTCCATTTTGTAAGGGTTAAGTGCTCGTTTTATTAAGTGTTTAAAATGAGTGTACGTGCAACGTCACATCTTGATTTGTCATTGTCGCTACAGCAATTTCTGAGAGTGTCTTTATGTTGCCTCTATAAATACGTGCTGTGTCTTTAATCATACCAAAGAGTTTTATAGAGTGGGTAGAAAAAACTCCTTTATAAAATGCTAGACGGCGTGATGTTCGAATGTTCCATGTTGTGTGAAATTAGTGTGATAGAATAGACCTAACATTTTAAATGGGGGTAAAAGGATATGGAAATGATAACGCCACAACGTTTAAATAAGGGTGACACGGTTGCCGTATTGTCCCCATCAGCAGGGGTGCCGAGCGTATTCCCACATATCTTTGATCAAGGAATACAAATTCTAGAACAGGAACTCAATTTAAAAGTTAAGGAAATGGATACTGCCCGTGCAGCTGCTGAACAACTACATCGAAACCCGAGACAGAGAGCGGAAGATATCAATCGAGCATTTGCTGATCCAGAGATAAAAGCAATTTTTTGTTCCATTGGTGGCGATGATTCAATAAGAATTCTCCCCTATTTAAACACGGATTTAATAATGAAAAACCCTAAGATTATCATGGGAGCGTCGGATAATACGACGTTTTTAACGTATTTGAATCAATTAGGGATGGTGACGTATTACGGGCCTACGGTAATGGCTGGTATTTCGCAGCTTAGTCGTTTAGAAGATAATTATAAACGTCATATTCTTAATATGTTATTTAACCCAAGTGATACGTATGATTTTCAACCGTATACACGCTGGTCTGAAGGCTATCCTGATTGGGCAGATCCAAACAACACAGGTAAAATCAATGAAGATAAACGCAATACAGAGGGATGGCGTTGGTTACAAGGTGAAGGGATTAACAGCGGGAAGTTGTATGGAGGCTGTATTGAAGTATTGGAAATGTTAAAAGGGACAAGGTACTTTTGTGACGTTGAGTTTTTTAACGATAAGATTTTATTCCTAGAGAATGCTGAAGAAACAACAACGGTTGAGCAAATCAGAAGAATTATTCGTAGCTATGGCATGCAAGGAATGCTGGAACGAATTCAAGGTCTCTTAATTGGGAGAGCTCGGGACTATTCAGATCAAAAAAAGGAACAATTAGATGATGCGATTATTAGCGTCGTTCGGGATGAATTTCAAAACCATATGTTGCCGATCATCACGAATGTTGATTTCGGTCACACAGATCCGATGTTCATTTTGCCAATTGGAATTCGTACTGAGGTCAACTGTGAAGAGAAGCGAATCAGGTTGGTGGAGCCTAGTGTATTGTAAATAGAGTTAATCAATCTCTTTGTAAGAATAAGGGGGTGCTTTAATGAAGCAGATTATTGCTTTAGGCGGGGGTGGGTTTTCAATGGAACCAGAAAATCCACTTCTTGACCAGTATATTTTAGACCAAGCTCACAAAAATACACCTAAAATTTGTTTTCTTCCCACTGCGAGTGGCGATGCAGAGAATTATATTTCTAGGTTTTATAACTTCTTCAACCAGCATGAATGTCGTCCAAACCATTTGTCTTTATTCGAACCCCCAATGAGAGATATAGAAAGTTTTGTAATGGAAAATGACATTATTTATGTGGGTGGTGGAAATACAAAAAATTTGTTAGCTATTTGGAAAGATTGGGGTATGGATAAAATTTTAAGAACAGCGTGGCTAGAGGGCAAAGTTCTGGCTGGAATTAGTGCGGGTTCAATATGTTGGTATGAAGAGGGTGTCACAGACTCTTTTGGTGGAAAGTTAGAATCCATCCGTTGTTTAGGGTTCATTGAAGGTAGCAACTGCCCCCATTATGATGGAGAAAAGGATCGACGCCCTGCTTATCACGATATGGTGGAGTCACGTGTTATTTCTCCTGGTGTTGCGACCGACGATGGAGTAGCTATTCATTATATTGATAATGAGATTTTTGATATCGTCAGTTCAAGGAAACATTCGAAGTCTTATCGGGTAGTAATGGGAGATCGTTTAGTGGAAGAAATTATGCCAACAAAATATTTAGGTGAATGAGATTTATTAGGCTTTAAATGAATAATGATAGGTGTGGTCAAGTAATTACGTAGTTATATTGTCGAGAGGAGCAAATCGTGAATATTGATACGTTCTTTACTGTACTAATTGTCGGACTGTTAATAGTGTTATCTCCAGGTCCTCAGTGGTTCATCACTATTAAGCACAGCATTCACAGTCGAAAGCACGGACTTGCGTTTATAAATCAAAATAATAAATAGATTGTGACCCTTACCAATTTGGATCTCCAAGTTGGTTTTTTAATATAGTGCATATAATCTGCCATGTATAAGTAATATAATTATTGCTATATGTGAGAATTTACGTTTGTGGAAAATAAAGCATGTAAATATCTATATGCTTTGAGTCAAAAATTAAACAACACCTGAAGTGATTAAATTTTCTAATATTTAACTTGACATTTAAAAAGTGAACCTTTAGGATTTATTCACATAGGAGTAGCAGTGTAACAGATTGGAACTTTTGAGATTCTCATTAATCAATTTTGAAAGCGTTATCAATTGTGTGGCGTTTTATCGTTTGGATTTTTAGAGTTTTACCATTATAGTACTTGAGAAATTATTAACTATGATGAATGGGGAGGAAAAACATTGAGGTGTCGAGCATTCGTACTTTTAATGATGAGTTCCTTGTTGATCGCTTGTACTTCAGAAACTGCTTCAACATTTTCTGAGGTAGAAGAGGAGAGTTTTACATTTACATTTAGTAGTGCCTTCAGCCCCATCTCCAATGAATATGAACCTAAGTATTACGGGATTGATCTATTTGCTGAAGAAGTTGAAAAGCGTAGCGAAGGTCGAATTCAATTCGATATTTATTATAGTAATCAGTTGGTTCCACAAGGAAATTTACTGGACGCTATTGCGTCGGGAACAATTGATATGGGGGGACATGGTTCATATTGGGGAGATATGATTCCAACCAATGATGTTTTTTGGCTTCCTTATATTTCAGACGGGGAAGAAGAACTGATGCATCTTGTGAGGGATACAGAAGTAGGAGAGATTTTTGAACAGAATTTGGAGGAGTACGGTGTAAAACCATTATTCTACTGGCCCTCAAGTGCAAATTCATTTATGACGAATCAAGAAATTCGTGTACCGGAAGATTTGAATGGGACGATGATGAGACTGCCAACTGGACTTTGGTTAACATGGTTTCAAGAATTAGGTATTGCACCTGCGAATGTAGCAGCTTCAGAGATTTATGAAGCGTTACAAAGGGGAACGATGGACGGGACGATTTATCCATATTACACGTTGGATACGAACAATTATCATGAAGTTGTAGACTATGCTACATATCCACCTGTTATTGATCCTGTTATGACCTTTACGACAATTAGTTTAGATAAATGGAATACATTACCTGAAGATTTGCAACAAATTATGCTCGATGTGGGAGAAGAAATGGAAGGCAAAGCCATTGAAGCATCTAAAGCTCAAACTAAGGACTCTTTGCAAATTGCTGAAGAAAAAGATGTCACGGTTACCCATTTTTCAGATGAAGAATGGCAACGCTTTCGTGATAGTAGCGACGTTGTATGGGATGAATTCGCGTCAATAAGTGATGATACGAAAAGAATGGTTGAAGTAATTAGAGAAGAGCTACCTTTAGAGGAGTAACAATTTGTAAAGAAGAGAGTAAAAAGGAGTGACGAAGATGAGATTTGTAGCTCTTATACGCATGATTAACAATTCAATGTTATGGGTTGTAGGCAGTATTGCATTTATTATGGCGCTTCTCTTATTTACAGATGTAATCTTACGTTACTTCTTCAATAGCCCTTCCGTTTGGAACTATGATTTGACTGCTTGGTTTACAGGATTAACGGCATTTTTGGCCGGAGGTTACTGCCTGCTTCATCGTGAACATGTTCGTGTAGACATTTTTTATGAAAAGTTCTCCGAGAGAAAGAGAAGCGTTATTGATTTGTTTACTGCGTTGTTTATCTTTTTAATTTCTGGTGTGTTTATTGTTTACGGTGGCGCTTATGTAATTCATCTTATTGAGCTTGGAGCTGTCGCCTCAACTGGACTTAACATTAGCCTTTGGATTAAATGGATCATGGTACCGATTGGAGGCTTACTCCTGTTACTACAAGCCATTGTTGATTTAATTAATGACATTCATACGATCGTGAAGGGACATAAACTTTGGGAGGTGGAGGGCTAAATTGGACGTGAGTTTAATCGCTTTATTACTGTTTGGGTCTCTGCTTCTGTTTATATTTTTAGGGGTACCAGTTGCGTTTGCATTAGGTGGTTTGTCGATTGTTTTTAGCATATTTTTTTGGGGTGGCTTTCTCAGCTTGGATGCGTTTTTATTTGGGTCATATGGTAAAGTGACCGAGTTTACTTTATCTGCGTTACCGTTATATATCTTAATGGCAGCTATTCTTAGGTATAGTGAAATTGCTGATGATTTGTATGAGGTGATCTACCGTTGGATGGGTGGTTTAAAGGGTGGATTGGCAGCAGGGACAACATTAATCTCTGCAATATTTGGCGCAATGGTAGGGATTGCCACAGTAGCTACAGCAACACTTGGAGTAACGGCTCGACCGTCAATGATGTTACGTGGGTATGATAGTAAGCTCGTTTCAGGTGTCATCGTTGCAGGAGGGGCACTAGGACTATTAATTCCTCCAAGTATCATTATGATTATATACGCGAATGAAGCAGGTGTATCAACAGGGCGTTTGTTCATGGCTGGTATTGGACCAGGCATTCTAGCAGCAATTTTGTTTATGACCTATGCCATTGTTTATTGTTATATCAAACAAGGGGCAGGACCTGCTGTGGATAAAAAAGACCGATACAGTTTAAAAGAAAAAATCATCTCATTAAAAAATATTGCATTACCGCTTTTTGTCATCATCCTCGTTCTAGGATCAATTTATACGGGTTTTGCTACACCAACAGAAGCAGCATCTGTTGGTGTGGTTGGAGCATTGGTTAGTGCCGGAATTAAAAAGAAATTAAATATACCTAATATAAAGCAAATTATGATGATGACAGTGAAAATAACTGGGATGGTCTTCTGGCTTATTATCGGTGCCATTGCGTATTCAAAGATTGTAACGGTAACAGGTGTTGGTTCTTGGTTTGCAGGTTTTGTTACGAGCTTTGATGTGAATCGATGGGTTATTCTCACTGGGATTTTAATTGTATTTTTCGTGCTTGGAATGTTTTTGGATCCTGCAGGTATTCTTCTAATGACTGCACCACTATTTTTACCGGTTGTTCATGCACTTGGTTTTGATCCGATTTGGTTTGGTGTGCTTTTTGTCATCAATATGTGTATGGCTTATTTCACACCGCCATTTGGTTTCAACCTATTTGTTTTGCGATCTGTTGCCCCAGATGTCTCGATGAAAGAACTATATACTGCTGTATGGCCATTTGTTGGTTTGTATGTGTTATTAACGATTCTCGTTATGATTTTCCCCCAAATCACTTTGTGGCTCCCAGACCTTATATATCAATAGAAAATGGAGGGAATTAATGTGACTCAAATAAATTATCCAAAAGTGCCAATACAAGCGCTGTTTAAAGGGAGTGCTAGGATCTACCCTAGTCGTGTTGCACTCGTTGATGGTGAGGACAGCTATACGTATGAAGAAATATATTCAAAAAGCCTGAAATTTGCTCAAGCACTTCATCGGCTTGGCATTGAAAAAGGTGATGTCGTCTGTTTACATCTTACGAACTCGGTCGAGTATCTTGTTGCATATTATGGAATTATAATGAGTGGTGCAACGTATTCTCCTGCAAACCCTTTGTTATCAGAAGCTGAGCTCACTCATCAGTTGAATGACTGCTCGGCAAGAATCGTTGTGACGACGGGCGCAACGGAATCACTTGTAACAAGTGTCGTCAAAGAAACAGCAGTGGCAGAAATTATTGTTTCAGGTGAAAGTAAGTTGTCGGATCATACGTATCAGTTTAAAGATCTATTGGAGGAAGAAGAAGCCAAAGAACTTGATTTGACCTTTGACCCAGATGTTGACATTGCTCATCTTGCTTATACGGGTGGAACGACAGGGAGAAGCAAAGGGGTCATGCTAACACATGCAAATGTTGTGGCAAATATCATCCAAGCGACATGTTTTCGTAACGGTGGAACGGTAGAAGAAGTGAATGAAACCGTTGTTTTATCTCAGAATCCGTCAGACGAAGACCATTATTTAATTCCCTTTGGAACTGGTGTGACGTTGACAGTTACGCCTTGGTACCACGCAATGGGTACAATTGGTTACCTGAATAATATTCTATTTCAAGGAGCGACGATTGTACTGTTAAAGTGGTTTGAACCTAGACAATATTTATCAATGATCGAACAGCATCAAGCGACAACAGTAGGCGGTGCAGCTCCTTTATTCCATGCTCTTGTTACGGTTCCAAACATTGAGGATATGGATTTCACTTGTGTGAAACAAGTAATCTCAGGTGCATCACCAATCGCGCAATCGGTGTTAACAAAACTTGGTCGGATCTTCCCAAATGCAATCATATCTGAGGGGTATGGCTTAACAGAAGCGTCCATGATGTTGACGGCAAATCCATGTGAACGCTCGGCTCGACGGAAAATTGGTTCTGTAGGCATACCAACTTATGACACTAAAGTGATTTTGATGAATGAGAGTAATCAACAAGTCAGTACGGGTCAAGTCGGAGAAGTTTGTGCAAAGGGTCCTCAGGTGATGCAAGGTTACTTAAATCGACTTGAAGAAACTGAAATCGCTTTAAGAGACGGATGGCTTCGTACTGGCGATTTAGGAACATTTGATGAAGATGGTTACTTGTATATTGTTGATCGGAAAAAAGATATGATCTTATACAAAGGTTATAATGTATATCCTGGTGAATTAGAAGATTGGTTGTACCGTTATGAGCGAGTATCTTCAGCAGCGGTAGTTGGGGTGCCACATGAACTGCATGGAGAGCTCCCTGTAGCTTTTGTTGTTATAAAGGATTTCCTTGAAGAAGAGCGAGAGTGTTTAACAAATGAACTTCTTTCATTTGTTAATGAACAAGTGACACCCTATAAAAAAATCCGTGAACTTGTTATTACAGAAGAATTACCGACGAGTGGAGCAGGAAAAATATTAAAGCGAGAGCTTAAGCAACAAGCCAAGGTGTTAGCATCGTCAAATAATGAAAATCATTTAAAGTAGGAATGTTTTGGGTTGAAAGAGATTTCTAGTTTAATTGTTGATAAGCTCTCTACAAAGTCAGGAAGACGCTTTTAGAGAGTATTTTTTATGAGAAGATCTATGAGGTTTTACCAGAAGCAATGGGTGAACATGTTAGTATAAAGAGACAAAAATACATCGGAGGACAAAGGATGATCATTCGAAATGTCATACGTTCAGATTATGAACTCGTATCGCCGCGATTAAATGAGTGGTGGGGTGGCAGGCAAATGTCGGACATGTTGCCGAAGTTATTTTTTGACCATTTTAATGATTCGAGTTTTATTGCTGAAGTTGAAGGGGAGGTCATAGGCTTTCTAATAGGTTTCCTTTCTCAGACTCATAAGGATCAAGCGTACATTCATTTCGTTGGTGTGAATCCAAATCATCGCAATCGAGGGGTTGCCAAGGAGCTTTACCATACGTTCTTTACTTACGTCCTAAAAGAAGAGCGGTCGATCGTGCGCTGTATTACGTCGCCTGTAAATAAAACATCGATTGCGTACCATACAACGATGGGATTCTACATTGAACAAGGCGACAAAGAAATTGATCATGTACACGTTAAGTCAGATTACGATGGACCTGGTCAAGATCGGGTAATGTTTGTGAAGGAACTTTAGTATTCGACATTTGGACGAAGTAAAAAGACTTGTCGGAACAGTTGATGAAACGATGCGTGATCGTCAACTTGGAATGACTGAAAGGAATTCAGTGATGCAAATCTTCTTAGCGGTACTTTTTTCTGGAATAATTATTGCAATCACAGTAAGTTCAATCATTAAAGTATTACTCATTGCACACCAAAGAAAAGAAATTTCTAAACGTCAATTCGCTTCTATGGCGACTTTGAGTACGATCGTTTGGATCGTTGTTTTAACAGTTCTGCCAGCTATATATGACGCTATTTTTACATATTTCATTAGCCTCACCTAAAAGAACGTCTCTATTTAGTAGTCTGACTTAAAAAGGAGATTTGAGTATGAACTTAGAAGTTGGCAGCACACTTAGTTTTAGTCGTACATTTACAAAAGAAGATGTTGATACGTTCACGAAGCTTTCTCTTGATGAAGGTGTTCATCATGTAAATCCAGATGAAAACGGGAACGTAATTGTTCAAGGGCTATTAACTGCAACGCTACCAACGAAAATTGGGGGAGAAAATGACGTTCTTGCGCATACGATGAACTTTACTTTTCTAAAGCCAGTCATTACCGGAGATACGATTACATGTGTGGTGACCATTGATCACTATACAAAGAAAGACAATGGTCGTAGATCAATAACGGCTTCATTTCGTTGTATCAATCAAGATCACATTGAAGTCATGACGGGGTTATTTGCAGGCGTTATAAAATAACTCGATATAAACAAGGAACGATTCAGATGCCTACGTACTTGAATGATCGTAATGACTTGTACGATATTTGGATATAGTAAGGGTGTTTTTAGTTCGAATGGAGGAAGTTATGGATCAACGTAGGTATTTTTCCATTGGTGAGGTATCAAAATTAAAAAATGTAACCATTAAGGCGCTTCGTTATTATCATACGATTGGTTTGCTTAGTCCAGTTTATGTCAACCCTGACAATGGTTATCGATATTATACGATGGGTCAATTCATTTACATAGACATTATAAAACTTTGCCAACAAAGCAATGTCACAATCAAAGAGATTAAAGTTTTATTTGAAAAAGCAGATACGAATGAACTTAAGCTTTTCTTAGAAAAGAAGAGTAAAGAAATTGAAGAAGAGATGGTAAGTCTAGAGCAGCTTCAAAAACGAATAAGCTTATTGCAGCGCACCATTCATTCTTCAGAAGTTGAACGTAAAAAAGATGGTATTCACGTACAAACATTTAAAGAGCGGTACCTTTTACGTTCACCTACACAAGCAGGCGAACTAAATGAGGTTTTATCATTTGATCAGTTAGACGAGCAGTTAGCTGAATTTACGAATCATACATTCGAGTATGGGTTAATTTATACATTTTTGCACGACGATCTTAACGTTCGTGACGTATTTCGAATCATCAACGTAGAAGATTATCAATTGCTAAAAGAAACTGCAACGGTTTCAGTATTGCCAAGCGGACAGTACGTAACGGTAAATTGTACGAAGGAATCTGAGGAAGAAGTGCTACAATTGTTGGTAGACTATTTAAAGACGAACGATCTGGAATACCATGATCTATACATGTTGTACTTAGTGACGGACGTATTTAATCAAGATAATTATCATGCTCAATTCCAAGTAAACGTAAAGCCCACCCCATGACATGAGGTGGACTAAATTTGATGCGCTTAAAACGTATATTCATAAATGAAATTTGTGTTCTTAAATGCACCATCAGGGAGATCAAACACGGTGACTTCTTCGTCTAGACAAACAAAGCCGTTATGATCATAAAAACCGTAGTTACTCATCGTGTCGGTATAGACATAGATCTTGTCTGTGTTCGTTTCGGTGAAATATGAAAAGAGCTCATTCAGCAATTTCTTTCCAACTTTTTTTCCTCGAGCTTGTTCAGATACAGCAAAGAATTCTAAACAACCTTGGAATTCATGTTCTTTGCCTTGTATTAATTTCTTGTAGGCCTCATTCGTTGAGTTCGTTAATTGAACGAACAAATCTCGGTCGTCGTTTTCTTGGTTGAGTAAGTGTAGCATTTCCTTCGTATAATCTTCTTGCAACATGCGATATGTCGGTGCCTCGCCAACTCTTGAACCAAAAATCACACCAACAACTTCTCCGTCTAATGTCGCAACTCTTCCGAAGCTGCTTTTAGTTAAGATTGGACTTACAAACATCATCGTAACAGCAGCATCCAATAACTGTTCATCCTCAATAAACCCTTTAGCAAAAGCTTCGATGGTAATCGTTTTGATCGGTTCAATATCTTCTTTTCTTACTTCTCTAATCTCAACGTTCATGTTATTGCCTCCTTTGATTGATTACTTGTAGTGTAAGGCCTCCCCTATAGGGGAGAGTCAATCGAATACATGTAGCAGGAAAGTGAAAAGTTTTAATGGAATGGTTATATCACTACTAGAAACAATTGAAGAGGAGGTTATGATGAATCAAATTACGCAGGAAATCACAGCTCAAGTGCAAAAAATGCGTGAATTGCATGAGCAAATGGCAAGAGGAGAGTTTGAAGAATTAAATACGTATTATTCAAAGGATTTTATTGGATATCTTTATATGCCTAAAGCTGGTGGCGTTGAACAGATGAATTACGAAGCGATTACCAAAGGAAATAGCAATGCTGTGAACTTCTATAAGGGGAAAGACATTCAATTTGAGTACTCTGAATTAACGATTATGCCTCAAGCGAGTGGGCAAGCGGCGGTTTCTTATGAAATTCTATTTAAAGAGCAAGATATGCAAGTAAAGGCACTGTCGCTAGAGGTCTGGAAGAAAGAATGTGACGGGGTATGGAGAATGATTAGATGGTATGAAGAGAAAGGACCTGCTTCGCAGCGTGAAAGAGTAGCAGTTGACGACTAATGTACAGTTTGGAAATGAACTGCCTGTCCCCAATTTGAAGGTATAACGCCAATATGAATGCCCGCATGCATGAGGCTGCGGGCTAGTAGGTTTACATATTTCCTAAGCAGTCTTAACGACAGTCACTTCAACATTCTCAGTACCAATCGTGAAATCTGGAGGTACTAATGTGAGGACAGATGGTGTTGTGGTAACCGTCAGACTTCCAGAAGCGGCTAACAGAGTAACTTCTGTACCTTCAGCGTACGTACCTGGTACGAGGATGCCATCTTGTTCGATTTGTAGAGCAATTGTAGAGCCGTTCATAGCGAATGCATTTGCTGAATAAGAAACCGTATACGTACCAGGTTCGACGAGGATAATCTCTGCTTCGCCTTCTGTGTGCGTAATCGCAGTGCCTATTAGCGTTTGATTCGTCTCAAGAGGAACACCAGATCCACCTGGAGCAGTTATGAACGGGGTTGTTGTGAAAATACCGATGTTTTCTTCTCCTGGGCCTGTTGGAACGGTTGGCGCTGTAGGGACAGTCGGTATAGTGGGAGTGCCTCCGTTACCAATGAATCCAGGTCCGTTAATCAAGTTGTTGTTAATGTTAATGCAATTTCCATGTTTTGACATAGTATCACCTCTTGTATATTTATATGAGGCAGGTTCATTGTTGTGTAGGTAAGTCTAGTTATCGAAGTAGGCACTGAACCTAGTAACTTTGGTATAAACAAGGAGGCCAAAGCTGTTATGAAACCAAGAATTACGATCATCACACTTGCTGTTGATGATTTAGAAAAATCAACCGCCTTTTATCAAAATGGATTAGGATTTTCAGCAGAAGGGCTCGTTCAAGGTTCAGATCAAGTCGTGTTTGAATTAGAAAATGGAATCACACTCGTATTAAATCTTCGAACTGAACTTGAGGAAATTGATCAAAGGAGCGCTGATTCAGAGAGATCTTCTGAAGTGATTTTGAGTAGTATTGCTGATCGTAAAGAAGAGGTCGATGAAACTTTAAGGAGAGTTTCGGAATTCGGAGGCACAATTTTGCCTCGTCAGCCGAAGGATTATGAGTGGGGCTATTCAGGTCACTTTAAAGACTTAGATGGTCATATTTGGGAAATTGTTTATTTTTATTGAGCGAAGCTAAAAGTAAAAGCGATCAGGCTACTTCGGGTAGCCTGATCGCTTTATTCATTCATGAATAATTGCTCTTCTAGCGCCTTCATCTGTTTGAAGTAGCCGTCCTTTTGTATGAGCTCATCATACGTTCCACTTTCAATAATTTGACCATGATCTACGACGATAATCTGATCCATTTGATCAAGTCCAGTTAAGCGGTGGCTAATTAGGATAACAGTGGCATCTTTTGCGCGCTCAAGAAGAAGGCGCAGCATACGTTCTTCTGTAAGTGCATCAAGTGATGTTGTTGGTTCGTCGAGCACCCAGAGCGGGGCTTCTCGAAGGAGCAGACGAGCGATTGCGAGTCGCTGTTTCTCACCACCAGAGAGGTTTTGTCCTTTTTCCTCAACACGACTATCGAGTTTAAGGTGGGGCAATTCCGCTGCGTGTAACGCTTTTTGAAGAGTAATGTCGTCTGTCGTCTCTTCTGTAACGAGTAGATTATCTCGAACGGTACCGACAAAGAAATGATTTGATTGCAATGAGACATTTGTGTTCTTCCAAAGTGTGTCTTCTGAGATCGTGGATAGCTCGTGCCCATCGATTTTGACAGTGCCTTGATCATAAGGCAGTGCTTTTAGTAGTACATTCGCGATAGTCGTTTTACCCGAGCCACTTGCACCGATAATCGCAGTTTTGCTTCCTGATGGAATTTGGATGTTCACACGTTGGATTGCAGGGCGAAGTTGGTCCGCAAATTGAAGCGTAACGTCTTGAAACTGGATGCCTAAGGCTTCGTTGAATTGAACGTCAACATCGGGTTCAACGCGATTGTTCTCCTCTTCAAGGGACTCAATTCGCTTTGCTGCATGAGCGCTTTCTTGCAAATGATACGGTAAGGTTGCCATCGGTGTAATCTGTTCAAAGACGGTGAGCGTAATCATGAGCAGTAACGCCAGTAGAATGCCTGCCAAATTACCTTCGGCCACTTGGAAACCAGCATAAAACAAGACGGTAACTGAAACGAGAAAGGAGAGCAAGCCGATTGTTGCATCGCTCCACATTTGAACTGATTGTGATTTTTGCTTTTGCTGTTCGTATTGCTTAATCGTGTTACGCACCTGTTGCTCCCGTTGTTGACGGGCTTGGTGAATGGTCAGTTCTCGAAAACCGTAAACGTATTCCGCAAACATAGAAGAAAGCTCTCCACGTGTTTCTCGAATCTGGTCGTTGACTCGCCGTTGGCTGAGAAAGAATAGTGCAGGGATGACGAGTAATGAGAGTGTTAAACCGAGTATGATTAGTACAGCAGTGCCGATTGAGAACAATGTCGTAAATGCAATGGTTGCAAGAAATACTGAAAGCATTACGATCGGTGGATAGACGACACGGAGTAAGACGTTTTGAAGAGCGTCAACATCTCCGACAATCCTGGAGAGAATATCTCCACTCGTATAGCGGTTAAGAATTCGATTTGAGACAGGTTCTAGTTTTTCGTATACACGTAAGCGAATGTTGCTAAGCATCGTAAACGTCGCTCGGTGAGAATAATAGCGTTCACCGAAACGACTGACAGCGGATGTGATTCCGAGTAACTTTACGATCGCAACGATGACCATCAACGTTGCAATGGGAGGAGTTAGTGCAGCGTGAGAAATTAAATACCCGCTAGCAGAAAACAAACCGACGGCCGTTATTCCTGCGATAAAACCAGCAAGGATTGAAAGAAAGAGGTCCCTTTTTTCAGCGAAAATGAGTTTGATAAAAGGTGTGAGTGCTTTCATGACTGAGTGCCTCCTTGCTGCGTTGTGATCATGTTACGGTATAAATCATCTTCATTCCAAAGCGTTTCATGGGTGCCGCTTACACGAATGGTTCCGTTTTCTAACAAGTAGATGCGGTCTGCTTCTCGAATCGTGTAAAGTCGGTGAGCGACAATAATTACGGTCGACTGTTCGCTCAGTTTTTTGAGTGATGCTTGAAGCATCGCTTCCGTTCGAAGATCAAGACCCGTTGTAGGTTCATCGAAAAACACGACGTTTGGTTTTTTGTAAAACGCTCGAGCCATAAACACTCGTTGACGTTCCCCGCCAGACAGGCCTCGTCCTCCTTCACCAACAAGGGTGTGGATGCCATCAGGCAATTGCTCGATCCACTCGATAATTCCAGCTTCTGTTGCCGCATTTAAAACCGCTTCATCAGTTGGTTTCATTTTGGAACCAAGTGTAATGTTCTCCGCAATCGTCCCTGCAAACAAATAGCCATCTTGAGAGATCAACGTCATTTGGTCGTACCAAGAAGACGCTTCAATCTCATGTAAATGCATGTTCCCTAACTGATAACTTCCTTTTGTGTGGGGCAGCAATCCAGCTAAGATGTGCAGAAGGGTCGTCTTTCCTGACCCTGTAGCACCGATCAAAGCAATCTTTTCATACGGTTTGGCAACTAAGTTGATGTGGGATAGTTGGAAGCCTTCAGGATAAGAAAACTGTACATCATCCATTAAAAGTGTCGGTGGTTCTGTCGGATCAAGTGCGTTCGAACCGAATGTTTGCTCTTCATCGGATTCTTCGAGCAATGCTTCAGTTTTTTCCAGAGCTCCTTTACTCACTTTTCCTGAATGAAATGCGGAGCCGAGGTCTTTTAGCTTATTAAACAGTTCAGGTGCCAGAATCAACATTAAGAACCCTGAATAAAAGGTCGTGTCTTGGACGATGATCATACGAATGGCAACTTCTAAAGCGATAATTCCGATGCTTAACATTGAAATGAATTCAAGTGCAAGGGAGTTTGTGAACGCGACTTTTAAGACATTCATCGTAGCGTCACGGAATTCAATACTCTTATCTTTAATTCGTTGATGTTGCTGCTTTGTCCGTCCAAAGAACTTAATCGTGGACAATCCTTGAAGTGTGTCGAGAAACACACTTGAAAAGTCAGCCATTTTCTCAACTTGTTGTTTCGACTGATCACCGGTACGCATACCAATAATAATCATATAGACGAAAATAAACGGCGCTGTAATGAGAATAATGACACCTGATGCCCAATGTTCATAGAAAATCACCAATAAAAGCATGATTGGGATAATGGTTGATTGAATCATTTGTGGAATGTATTGATTAAAATACGCAGCCGTTTCATCGACCGTATCTAGAAAATAACTCGTCGTCTCACCTGTTTTTGTTTTCTTAGATGAGGTAAGGGTGCGATTTGAAAAGTGACGCAATAGTCGTTCACGCAGTGTGATTTTAACGTTTGTGGCCATGGTGTTCGCCAGTCGATCAATCAGAAATCGACTGAAAATGCGCACGAACAACGCAATCAGTAACGTGACAAATTGGGGCATAACTTCTTGAAAAGAAAGTGATTGAAGAAATAACCGATCAATAATTGAAACAATCATAAAGGCTTGAACTATGATCGCAACCCCTGTAATGACGGTAAGTAGTGTCATCGTAGTAAGGTGTGTACGACTAGGACGCAAGTGTTCGTTCAACAGAAGTCCTCCTAAACGTTTCTTTCTAGCTCTAGTGTATCTCTTATGTGAAGACTTTCACAATCCTTAGCTCTTATTCATCGTTATTGTTCCAATTATAGTCACATTCTAGTGACTGATCTGTCAAAAAAGCTTTGTGAAAGTAAAAAAATGCCACATAGGCGTGGCATCTTACTTGCGAATTTCATCCAAATAATTATAAATCGTTTGTTTCGTAACACGGAGGTAATCAGCAATTTGCTCTGCAGAACCTTGAATAAGAAAGGCGCCTTTACGGTCGAGATGTTTAACAAACGCAATTTTGTCATCACGCTTCATTGAAGTTATCGAAATACCGATCGTTTGCTTTGCTTCTTCAAGAAGGGCATGGAACATTTCTTGAATATCTTTGCCGTAAAACTCTTGTTCTACTGGAGCTTGATCGTCGCTTGAGGAGATAAGTGTAGTAAGAAACTTTGAGGTTGAAATGAGTGCTGTGATATCAAGGTTAATGCCGAGACAACCGATTACCTGTCCTTCTAAATTGCGGATGTAAGAGAGTGAAGCTTTTAGCCAAAGGCCATCTTTTGTCCGGGTCGTAAATCCGTAGTTATCTTCAATTTCATTCCCGTACTTTCGCCAATCTTGAAACATGCGATCGGTCATCGGTGCGCCAACTTTTCGATTGGTGACGTTTCCTTTTATATAAACGAGAGATGCGCTTACATCGGCAAAGTCGTGGATGACAACTTCTCCTTGATCACCGAAGTTCTCTGCAATCATGTTCGCGATCGGTACATAGCTTGCAAGTTCAGGTCGAATGGTAACCATTGCTTCAACCCCTTTCTAGTCATTCAATGAGAGTGTATCACATTTATATTTTATTATTAGTAAATATTTATTTTACTTATTTTAAAATATGGTATACAGTAGACGTAAATCGATCGGAGGTGGTCATGGTGATTGAATCGGTCCGTTGGCCAGGTGGCCAAACAGTAGCTGCTGTTTTGACGTTTGATGTAGATGGAGAGACGGCACATTTAGCAGAGCCACGTAATCAAGATCGTCCATCATTGTTGTCCATGGGCACATATGGTCGTGGAATTGGACTTGATCGTTTACTGTTGATTCTTCGTAAACATGACGTTCTCGCAACCTTTTTTGTGCCGGGGGCAATCGCAGAAATGGATTCGACAGTCGTAGAGCGGATCATTGGCGGAGGCCATGCTATTGGACATCACGGTTATTTGCATAAGCCAAATGATCAGTTGACAAAGGAACAAGAAGAAGCAGAACTCATAAAAGGAATCGAAATGCTTGAGAAAACGATGGGAAAAAAGCCGATTGGTTATCGTGCGCCACTTTGGGAAATGCATGACCGTTCTCTTTCCCTTCTTAAGCAGTATGGGTTTTTATATGATGCAAGCTTGCAAGCAAACGACATCCCTTACGAGGTCCAGATAGAAGGTGGGGAATTGCTCGAAGTTCCTGGAACATGGGTCTTAGATGATTGGGAGCAGTTTGCATTCTCAGGAGATTGGGGAAGTTCGTTTCACATCGAGGAGCCTGACAAAGTGTATCGATTGTGGAAGGCGGAGTTTGATGCACTTTATGAAGAAGGGCGAATGTTTCATTTAACGATGCATCCTCAATTAATGGGACGAGCCTCTCGCGCTCAATTGCTTGACCAGTTAATTACACATATGAAATCAAAGCCCCATGTCTGGTTTACGACCATTGATGAGATTGCGCTTAGATGGCAAGCAGGAGAATTGTCTTTTCCAGTTATGGACCAACCAAATCGAGATCTATTATTTCCAGCGAAAGGAGATCAAAGTCATGATCATTAGAAATGCTAAATTGTATGGTCAAAGTGGGCTAGTTGACCTTGTGATGACGAACGGAATCTTTGAGAAGATTTCGCCTGCTTCTAGCGAGCTAAATGAAGGGGAGATTGATGCTCAAGGAAAGTTGGTCATTCCACCATACGTGGAGCCTCACATACACCTTGATTATGCACTCGCCGCTGGCACACCAAGATGGAATGAATCAGGAACGTTGTTTGAAGCGATACAGCTCTGGTCCGAACGTAAACAAGTTGTTCATGAAACGAAAGAAGATATAAAATTGCGGGCGAAACAAGCGTTGTTCATGCAAATCGAACATGGTGTCCAATACGTCAGAACGCACGTTGATGTGACAGACCCATCGTTAACCGGGTTACATGCATTACTTGAGCTACGAGAGGAAATGAAGCTATGGGTGGATGTACAACTTGTCGCTTTTCCTCAAGAAGGAATGTACGGTTATCGTGGTGGCGATGCGCTCGTTGAAGAAGCAGTAAAGCTCGGTGCGGACGTTGTAGGTGGAATTCCACACTACGAACCGACGTATGAAGAAGGCGTTGCATCCATTAAGAAAGCGTTTGATCTTGCTGAGAAATATGACAAACTGCTCGATTTTCACTGCGATGAAGTTGACGATGAACAATCTCGTTTTGTCGAAGTCATCGCAAGAGAGGCAGATCGCAGGCAGATGGGGGAGCGTGTTGTTGCCAGTCATACGACTGCCATGGGCTCTTATAACGATGCGTATGCCTACAAGTTATTTCAAAAATTAAAGCGCTCTGGCATTCACTTCGTTTCTCTACCAAAAGCGAATTTACACTTGCAAGGTCGGTTTGACACGTATCCGAAACGGCGAGGTCTAACGCGTGTGAAGGAGTTGCTCGAAGCAGATATGAACGTTGCTTTCGGACTCGATTCGATCCAAGATCCCTGGTATCCACTTGGTAATGGCAATTTAATGAGCGTGCTCGATACCGGCATTCACGTGGCTCATTTGACTGGGTACAACGAGATTGTTCGATCACTTGAACTCATTACTTTGAACGGAGCAAAGGCGTTGAACCTTAAGCAATACGGAATCGAAGAAGGGCATGCAGCGAATTTACTCATCATTGATGCAGAAGACGAATACGAAGCTGTACGCAAAGAAGCAATTGTCCTTTATTCAATTCGAAACGGAGAAGTCATCGTAAAACGAAAAGCGCCGGTAGTGGAATTATCAATATAATGGTAGTTAAAATTAATTATCATCTAAAAATGACTTGAGGTCTAATTCTCGAGTCATTGTTTTATGGATTTATTAGGTAATATGTTGTATAGTATAGTTTAGTAAATTTTATATTCTAAATAATCAATCATAGGGTGGTGTGTAGTGCTTTGTTATTAATTAATAATAGGTTGTTAAAGTCTTCACCGATTTTTATCATGATAGTTTTATTATTTGGTTGCACCTTAGGTTCAGAGAATAATACTTCTATAACATTCTCGAAAGAAGAGCAAACCGATAATTGTACTGCTGCTAGTATTTACATAAATAAAGACCAGAAAGATAAGCTTATGACTATTTATCAAATCGGCGAAGAACGAGCAGAGCAAATACTAGATTTGAGAGAACAAAAACTGTTTAACGAATTTGAGGATTTGATAAGAATTGATGGGATTGGTAACGAACATTTAGAAGCTATTGAGAAAAAAAGTGATATTTGCTTTAATTAATGGTAAGTGTATTGAATCCTTGCATTACTTGCGGGGATGTAATTATAAGTTCAGGTAATAAATAACAAAAAATCCAATCTAGGGTGACTAAAAGTTCACCCTAAATTGGATTTTTTTAATAACCACTGTCACTTTCACTAAGACTTACATTCTTTAATTGCAATACTCCGTTTGGCAAGTGAATAAAGCCATCAACGTGGTCAGACAAGCCGACGATATAGTCGTTGTGAACGGTGAAAATTGCAGGTGAATCATCTACAATTTGTTGTTCAATTTGTTCATAGAGTGCGAGTCTTGCATCTTCATCTGTTTCTTCACGTGCTTGAATGAGCCACTCGTCAACCTCTTCGTTTTGATAGAATGTCTGGTTGCCAGCTGAACCTAGGTTGTCAGAGTGATAGTTAGGGTGCAATGCATAATCCGCATCCCCTGTAGCTGAAGACCAGCCTAGAACGAACATGTCTGAATTCCCTTCACCAACTGCATCGAGGTAAGCTCCCCATTCCATTAATTCAATGGACAACGTTACGCCAACTTCTTGGAAGTAATCTTGTACAAGTTCTGCGACTTGAACACGTAATGGGTTCGCATCGTTCGTTAAGATCGTTGCTTCAAATCCATCTTCATAGCCTGCTTCTGCTAGTAACTCTTTTGCTTTTTCAGGGTTGTATTCTAACGGTTCAATGTTGTCTGAATACCCAAACGTATTCTCAGTAAGTGGTGATTCAGCGACAAGTCCATACCCATCGTAAAGGCCTTCAAGTAACGTTTCACGGTTTACGGTCATTGTTAACGCTTGGCGAACGAGTGGATCGTCAAACGGTTCCACCTCGGTATTAAAGCCGATGTATTCGTAGCCTAATTGTTCTTGAGTGATTACAGAAACGTCATCCATATGTTCAAACTGACCGACATTTGCAGGTTCTATTTGTTGCATATAATGAGCTTCTCCTTGCTCCATCATGGCAATACGAGTTGACTGTTCAGGTACAACTTTGAATGTTGCTTGGTCAATTGCAGGAACTTCTCCGTAATAGGATTCATTTGCGGATAATACGAGTTCATTTCCTTGTTCCCAAGAATCGAATTCGAAAGGACCTGTCCCAACTGGATTCATCGTTAGATCTGATTCACCTGCTTCATCTTGCTCTATTGCTTTTGGGCTAACAATTCCAGCTGATCCGTGAGCAAGGTGAGCGGGAAGAGGTGCAAATGGCGCCGACGTTTTGAAATGGACGGTGTACTCATCAACCGCCTCAATGTCTTCAACGAGTTCAAATAAAGACGCGCGTGGTGATGCGGTGTCAGGATCTAGGAATCGCTCGAAATTTGTGACAACGGCATCGGCGTTAAATGGCTCCCCGTCATGGAATGAAACATCTTCACGTAAGTTGAATTCCCATGTCAAATCGTCGATCTGGTCATAAGATTCAGATAACGCAGGTTGTAATTCCATGTTCTCATCATTCATCACAAGATTCTCATAAATGTTCGTAAAAACGATGGTTGAAGGTATATCCGTCGCTGCGTGAGGATTTAACGTTACAGGATCTGAGGGCATCGCCAATATGAAATTGCCACCTGCTTCAACTTCACTACTCGGTTCATTAGCATCGGAACTCGTCTCGCTCTCTTCTGGATCACTTGAACAAGCTGTGAGTAGCAGTGCACTACTAAGTCCAAGGGCAAGTGCGTTTCTTTTTCTCATCATTATCAATCTCCTTATTCTCTTAGGTGTCTACTTCCTTTAGAAATGTAACGCGTTACTACCAATCAGTCCTTTAAGTATACAAGTAATTCTGAATAGTTCAATGATCAAATTCTCTGCATATCGTTATTTTTGGAAAGTTGTTGATGTAGATTATGACATCAACCCTAACATGTACTATAATAAAAAAGTTGTTACTTTAGCCTTTGTATGATGGAATGGGGTTTATTTGTGATTGAATTGCAAAACGTAACGAAAAAGTTCGGTACCCATACGGCTATTCAAAACGTTTCCTTAACAGTACATAAGGGCGAAATTCATGGTTTGATCGGTGCAAGTGGGGCTGGAAAGTCAACGATGCTACGGGTAATGAATTTACTTGAAATTCCAGATTCGGGATCGATTTATGTCGGTGATCGTGAGTTAACGACACGTTCAAAACGCGAACTGCGAGAAGCTCGCAAACGAATAGGCATGATCTTTCAACATTTTAACCTTGTCTTAAATAAAACTGTCGAACAAAATGTAGCGGTTTCCTTACAGCTTGCACAAGTGCCTAAGCATCAGCAAATAGATCGTGTGCGGGAATGTTTACGCTTTGTTGGATTAGAAGATCAAATGGATAAGTACCCTGCTCAGTTAAGCGGAGGACAAAAGCAACGTGTTGCTATTGCACGCGCATTAGCAAATGAGCCTGAAGTTCTTCTTTGCGACGAACCAACGTCGTCACTTGATCCTCATACGACTTCAGAGATTCTAACCGTTATCCGTGATATACATGAACGTCTCGGTGTGACAGTGATTATCGTAAGCCATGAAATGAACGTCATCAAAAGCATTTGTCAACGAGTCACTGTCATGGATCAAGGAACGATTTATGAAACGGTACCGATTGAATCGTCGGGAATACCTAAAAGTGATCGAAGTCCTGAAAGGTTTATAAAGGAGTTAAAAAATGATGCCTGACATTCTTTTGCGTTATCAAGCGGAAATTTGGCAGGCAATCGGAGAAACGTTTATTATGGTAGGCGTTTCAATTCTTGCTGCTATTCTAGTAGGGCTGCCTGTTGGAACACTTCTGTATTTGTGTCGAAAAGGCAATTTATTAGAAAATCGTTTTGTTTTTTCTTCGCTGAACCTGCTCGTTAACATTATTCGCTCGTTCCCGTTTTTGCTTCTAGTCGTCTTCTTAATTCCTTTTACTCGTCTTATTATGGGGACAGCGATCGGTACTGCGGCTGCAACGGTCCCTTTATCAATCATTGCATTTGCTCATTATTCTAGGCTCGTGGAACAATCCTTGTTAGAAATTCCTAAAGGTGTGATCGACGCAGCGGTTTCCATGGGAGCTTCGGTGAAAGAAGTCGTCTTTAAATTTCTACTTGTAGAATCAAGGTCGGGATTAGTCGTTGGACTTACGATGTCGACGATTAGCTTTATTAGCTATTCAACGATTATGGGGGTCGTTGGGGGCGGAGGCGTTGGTGACTTTGCCATTCGTTATGGTTATCAACAGTTTCAAACTGATTTAATGCTATATGTCATTGTCATTATGGTTATACTCGTTCAGATGATTCAATTTATCGGAATGACCATTGCAAGAAAGATCGACAAACGTTAGGAGAGATTGATTCACCATGAAAAAGCTTACTACACTAGTTGCAATACCTGCTCTATTATTAGCTGCATGTGGCACATCTGAAGATCAACAAGAAACCGATTCAACTGAAGAAACGGCGGAAAGTACAGAAGAAGCAACTGAGGAAAGTGAAGAAGTTACTCTAGACGTTGCTTCCTTAATTCCTCCAATGACTGAAATTCTCGAATTAGTTGAACCAGAACTGGCTGAAGAGGGCATTGATCTAAACGTTGTTGTACTTGGTGACAATATTCAACCGAATGATGCCTTACATCATGAAGAAGTAGATGCGAACTTTTTCCAACACGTTCCGTTTATGGAAGAGTACAACATTAATAACGATGCATCACTAGTACCTGTGGAGCCGATTTATTTCGCTAACTACGGTGTGTATGCTGCTGATTATGAATCAATGGACGAACTTCCAGAAGGTGCAACGATTGCAATTGCAAATGACATCTCTAATATTGACCGTTCGCTACAGCTACTCGCGCAGCATGAAGTTATTGAGCTAGAAGAAACAGATGAGCGTTATTATACACAGTCTCATATTAGCGAGAACCCGAATGATTACAACTTTGAAGAAGTCGATTTACTTATGCTCGCCAGAATGTATGACGATGCAGATGCGGTTGTCATAACTCCGGCTTATGCTGAGCCGTTAGGATTAACTCCTGCAAATGACGCACTTCTCACTGAAGGCACAGAAAATGAATTCGCAATTACACTTGTCGCTCGTGAAGATAACGTAGACGAAGAGGCAATTCAAACACTCGCAGAGGTGATGACTAGTGAAATCGTTCGTGACTTTCTAGAAGAAAATTACGACGAAACAGCAATCCCTGCTTTTGATCATGAATAGAAAACGAATGACTTGGATGTATTTCCAAGTCTTTTTTTGTTGTTTTTGTATTCAAAAGTAAGCAAAATCATTGTATTTATCTAGTAGAAACTGGTATCGTAATTCTAACTAATTGAGAAAATGTGAGGTGCAACGATGAAAATTGCGCTACTTATGGTAGTTAGTATGTTGTCAGTTGTCATTGCAAGTCACGTAGAACCATCCAGTGAAGAAGTCATCCAAGAAGCCGATGAAAAAGACGATGAAGGCACTTTATAATTGTTATTCTACAATGTTTTTCTTCTGCCGCTTTGCCAGTGACAAATAATCATAGGCTTTCTCGTAATTGCTATTGACATAATAATAGTCAGATACCTCGTGAGCTAACTCAATGAGCTCGATTTGGATTCCGAATTTCTTTAATAGTTGAAACCCTTCCCGAATCATCCCATCATGAAAAGGTTTATATAAGAACACACCTCTAGAGATCATACTTTTTGCACGAAACTCTTCAAACCGTTTGTGATTTTTTGTAAGCGCTTCTTCAATTTTATGTAATAACTGATCTCCTTCTTTTTGTTTACCTTGTCGAAAGCACGAATTTGCAAGCCGATAGAGGGTGTCCGCTTGGAATTCTAGTCGTAATTCTTCATCAACGTTCAACGCCATCTTAAATCCATGTTCCGCATCATTGTTGTAATGAAAAAGGTAGTCATTTTTAGCGATGCTTTGATATAAAACTGCACGTTGGCGGTCTTTAAGTCCTTGAATGGTAAGTGCATCTTCGAATGTGGATTTTGCTTTTTTGTAATAGCCAGTTTTTGAATAGATGTTCCCGATCAGCACTAGCGCACGAACGGTTTTTTTCGTAGATGCATGACTTTTCTTATATGTGTCGTAGGCTTTTATGGCATAGTTTAAGGCTGTTATGCTTTCTCCTAAATGATTGAACGTGTTCGCTTGTCGAAGATAAAAGTTGGCTTGATCAATATCGCATAACACACCAAGCTGTTTTTCAGCGGCAGTGTAATGCTTTAACGCTTTATAATAGTTTTTGGAGTGATTAAGTAGCGTACCTTCCATATAATGATAAAGGTACATCAGTGTTTGTTCTGAATCTTTATCTGAAGAAGGCTGCTCTTGAAAAGGTTCATTTGGATGGTTGTTTTGTTTTTCGCTTTTTGAGAGCATCATTTGGTGTTTAGAATAAAGCAAGTTGTAATAGGATTTTGTTTGTGGATCTAAATGTAGGAATGGTAGATTTTCAGTAAGCTGATCTCGGATCTGAGCGGCTTTTTCAAGATCATTTAGAGATAAACAATGTAGCCAAGAACCTAAGTCTTTTATGATTTCATATTCTTCAGTCAAGTTTAAATGCTCCTTTCCTGTGTAACTCCATGAATAATCGCACTTTCTATATATTTAACTAGCATAATACAACAAAAATCTCTCGAATAAAATATATTCTGGTAGTTTAAGGAATATTAGATAGGATTCGACAGCGGTTGTCTAAAACGAGACTGAACGATGTCGTAATTTAAATGGATGATGAATTTTGTCTAACGAAGTAAACGTTCATAATGAGGAATAATAGGGCGAACTAAACGCTACTTAACGAAGGAGGTAGTGCGATGAAGCATTCTCTGAGTGAAATTGCATTTGATGGCAGAGTTTATCGATGGCAAAAGTGGCTTGGAGTGCCCTGTTTCGTTGCAATTGTGTTCACCATTGGCTATTTTACAGATTTGATAGCGGTATTGTATACAGCAACTATTTTATCCTCGCTCGTTGCATCTACTATTCTTCTTTTATCAATCCTAGTATATCGCTATCACAAACCTCGGGAGAGGTGATTAAAGATGGTTTTCGTCTTGTAGTCTGTGTGATAATTTTTATCGTTTTTTTGAATCTCTAACATGAAAGAGGGGAATCAAGGTGAGTAAACACGTGTTATTTATTCATAGTGCGGGCCCGCAAAGTGTTCACGAAGGAAGTGACGCTTTGAAAGCCTCACTCGTTAAACAATTAAGCAATGACTATGAATGGGTGGCCCCGCCAATGCCGTTCCCAGAAGATCCTAAGTATGCTCAATGGAAAGCCGTTCTAGATGAATCCTTTGCATCTATACATGATGGTGTAGTTTTAATCGGGCATTCGTTAGGTGGATCGGTTTTGTTGAAATACCTCTCTGAAGAAAAGTGTCATGTATCCATTTCTACTTTGTGTTTAATCGCATCGCCATTTTGGGGTGTGGAAGATTGGAGACGAGAGGATTTTGTGTTATTTGAGGACTTCGGTTCGAGGTTGCCAACCATTCCTCACATGTATTTATATCAAAGCAAACATGATGAACACGTGCCGGATACACATATGGTGTATTATTCAGAGAAAATCCGAAGCTTAAATACGAGACTGCTTTCAGGAAATGATCACCTGTTTCAAGACGGCTTGCCTGAATTGGTTGCTGATTTAAAAGAATTGCAATAAACACTGTTTAAAGCTTCATTGTTGATTCACGTAATGCGTTCGTTCTAAACTAAGAAAGAAGCACAGTTTAATCGCGTCGTAGAGATATAGAGGAGGAATAATGCGCATGAACTGTTTAATTTTAGGCGCTACAGGAAGGGTAGGAAGTCATGTTGTAAATCATGCACTTCAAGAAAATTACCGCGTGACGGTCTTAGTACGAACACCAGAGAATGCCAAGACAGAGCATGAAAACCTAACGATTATAAAAGGAAATGTCTTAAATACAAATGATATTATTCGTGCAATTGAAGGTGTAGACATTGTCATTAGTGCACTTAATACAGATGGATCAACGACGCTGTCGGAGAGCATGCCACTCATCATAGACGCCATGAAAGGGCAAGGGATAAGGCGAATCATTACGGTAGGTACAGCTGGCATTTTACAAAGTAGAACATCACCTGAATTGCTTCGATATCAATCCAGTGAATCAAAGCGTAAGCTAACTCGAGCAGCAGAAGACCATCACCGAGCATATGATTTTTTGAAGGCATCAGGTCTTGATTGGACGATCGTTTGCCCAACCTATTTGCCAGATGGGGAGTACACTGGACAGTATCGAGTAGAACGTGACTTCTTGCCAGAAGGTGGAGCGAAAATATCCGTGCCTGACACAGCGGAATGTACTTGGAAGCAAGTCGAATGTGATAAGTACATAGGAGCTAGAATCGGACTGGCTTATTAGAGATAGGGATTTCATTCATGTTTATGTGCATACATTAAGCTCGCAATTTACTTAGAGTACTAGAACGTGTTGATGAAAAATGCCTCAAAGATTGAGTAGTCGTAAATGAAAGTTAAGAATTATGCACGCAGTTCTGATTATGCAAAAATGCATAATCAGAACTGCGTTTTTTCTTGATGGGACTGTAAAAGTAAGTTGGCAAGTTTTTTGCAGGTTCAATTCTCTTAAAAAGATACACGCAAAAGGAGAGAAGGGAATGAAAGAAGCAAAGCAACCGACATTGCTCATAGCGTTATTGCCAATTGCTTTTATGATTGTTGCATTGGTCGTTGCGATTGGGGGGTACGGTGCAGACCCACACTTTCCACTGTTTATTAGTGCAGTAGTTGCTGTCATCATTGCGATGGCTCTAGGTCACACGTGGAAAGCATTAGAATCGGGGATGTTAAAAGCTATTGGACTTGCCATGCAAGCGATCATCATTTTAATTATTATCGGAACGATTATCGCGTATTGGATTGCTGGGGGAATCGTACCAACGATGATTTATTACGGGTTGAGTATTCTATCTCCTGGCTATTTTCTTGTTGCTGCTTGTATTATCTGTTGTGTCGTTTCGTTAGCTGGCGGTAATGCTTGGACGGCTGCGGGTACGATTGGTATTGCTTTAATGGGTGTTGGTGAAGGACTCGGAATGAATCCAGCGATGGTTGCAGGTGCAATTATTTCAGGTGTTTACTTTGGAGATAAAATATCACCGCTCTCTGAGACGACGAACTTAGCGCCAGGGGTGCTCGGGGTGAATTTGTTTGAGCACATTCGTCATCTCCTTTATACGACGATTCCCGCACTGATTATTTCGTTGATTATTTATACGATCATGGGCTTTTTCTTACATCAATCTGGATCGGATACGTCTCAAATTGCTTATCTGCAACAAAATTTAACAGAATTGTTTACGGTCACACCGTGGTTACTTCTCGTTCCTCTGATCGTTATAATTCTCATGATCATGAAAACCCCTGCAATTCCGGCACTCGTCATCGGTTCAGTGCTCGGGCTAATCTGTGCTATTTTTGTTCAAGGGGTAGCGTTTGAAGATACAATCGGCATGCTTGTTGAAGGTTATGTCGTCGAAACGGGTGATGAGGCTGTCGATAACTTATTAACGAACGGTGGCGTTGAAGCGATGATGTGGACCGTTTCGTTAATTATCATTGCGATGAGTTTCGGGGGGATATTGGAATCCGCAGGGTTTTTCAAGGCGATCGTTGAAAGTCTGATGCGTCTTGCGAAATCTACAGGAAGTCTAATTGCAACGACAGTTGCCACTGCGTTTGCATCGAATGTCGTTGGGTGTGATCAATATTTGAGTATTATTTTACCGGCGCGAATGTATGAAGGTGAATACAGAAAACGTCGCTTGAAATTAAAGAACTTATCACGGACGGTTGAAGATGCAGGGACGATGACATCACCATTAATTCCTTGGAACACGTGTGGAGCGTTTATGTTCGCAACGCTTGGTGTAAGCGCGTTTAGTTATGCGCCGTACGCATTCTTGGCGTTGTTAAGTCCGATTGTAGCGATTATTTATGGCTATATTGGCTTTACAATTGAGTATGAAGAGGATGAACCGACGACAGAAAGTAAGCAAGCTAGTTAGATAATTTATCAACAATTCTAACAATCTCTCTACTTTTTTAGTATACTGATAAAAAGGGAGAGTTTTGTTATGTTAATGGAACAACTGCGACCAATTTACACCATTCCTGAACATTCCGATGAAATAACAGAATACTTGCAAGAGTGCAAAGAGCCGTTCCTTTTCTTGGAAAAGGATAATCAACTGCAAGCCTACGTCGAGTTGAAAGATAGTGACGGCATTCAGTCGCGCAAAGACTTAGAGTTAGTTTCTACATCCATGCACAATGTCGGGGTGATTCAACCGGATCAATCGTTTACGCTTCCATTGATATTTCATTTAATGGGTGAGCCGATTGTGATTGTTCATGATGAATCAGAGTCACCAATTGGATTCATTGAACGAGAAGATGTGTTAATTGAGCTGTTTCAACGAGAACATCATAACGCGAACCTACTAAAAATTCTGTTGTCTTCGATTCCAATGGGCATGTTCATCGTTGATAAAAACGAACGAATTATGAATAGTAATGATAAGGCGCTGCAGATGATTCGGTCGACACATAAACAAGTCGTCGGTAAATCAGCTGGTGAAGTGTTTCAACAAGATCACGTACATCGTGTGTTTACATACGGTGAAACACTTCTAAATCAAATTCTCATTACAGATGAAATGGGCATCCTCGTCGACTATAGCCCGATTAAGAATGGAACCGGAGAAGTAGAAGGGGCAATAATCATCGTTCAAGATCTGCCAATGGTTGAACAGATGGCAATGGAAATAGAATTTGTGAAAGACTTGAACCGGGACTTAAATGCGGTTTTGTCCACGATGTATGATGAAGTGTTAATTGTTGATAAAGATGGCACATTGCTACGCCATAGCGACAAGTATATTGAAGGATTATGGCCTGATGGGATCGATGCGCTCGTTGGTAAGAATTTATTAGAAGTTGATTTACAAGGGTTACCTCCATCGGTGACAAAGCTCGTCTTAAAACAACAAAAGAAAGTGTCTGTCGTTCAAGAGATTCCTTCGGGTGACAAAGTGCTTGCGATTGGAAACCCCGTATTTAATGCAAGAGGAGAACTTGAACGAATTATTATTGCCTCAAGGGACATAACAGAGAATATTCAGTTGAAATCAGAATTGAGGCAAACGAAGGCCATCTCGAATCGTTATAAGGAAGAACTAGAAAGTCTAAAGAATCAACAAACCCCAAAGCATACGCTTATTTACGCTAGTGAGAGAATGGAGAGAATCATGAAGAACATCGAAAAATTATCGATGTTCTCATCAACTGTCCTCATTCACGGGGAAACGGGTGTTGGAAAAGAACTGATTGCGAAATCCATTCATGAGAAAAGTGCAAGAAGTAGTGAACCGTTTTTAGCTCTAAATTGTGGCTCTATTCCTGAATCACTCCTCGAAAGTGAGCTGTTCGGTTACACGAAGGGATCATTCACTGGTGCTGATTCAAAGGGAAAGCCGGGCTATTTTCAGCAGGCAGATCGCGGTGTGCTTTTTCTAGATGAAATTGGTGATATTCCAATGTCATTACAAGTGAAGTTGCTTCGTGTCTTGCAAGAAGGGGAAGTCGTGCCAATTGGTTCACAAACGCCAATTCCTGTTGATGTGCAGATTATTGCAGCCACGCATAGGAATTTGGATGAAATGGTACAAGAAGGTAGTTTCCGTGAAGATTTGTTCTACCGCATTAATGTCGTGCCCATCCATGTGCCACCATTACGAGAGCGACCTGATGATATACCACTGTTAGCGTACCACTTTATAAGAAAGCTAAATGAGCGTTATCAGATGCGCCATTCGTTCTCGCCCGATGCACTTAGCTTACTTGAGACGTACGCATGGCCTGGGAATATTCGCGAACTTCAAAATGTCGTTGAGCGATTGTTCGTGACTGCAGACGATGATTTAATTTCTGCAGAAGCAGCTAGTCAATTTTTACGTGTCGAAAAAGTAATGAAACCGTCAGCAACATCACCGGTTTTGGCTTCTGTTATGCCTTTAAATGACGCAAAGCAACTCGTTGAGAACCAATTATTGCGTCTTGCGATGGAACAATTTAAGACAACGACAAAAGCTGCGAGAGCATTAGGGATTAGTCAATCGGCTGTTAGTCGAAAATGGGCAAAGCTACAAAGCGAAACATCTGCAAGAGAGTAAGTCATGCAGGTGTTTCGCTTTACATGTATGCACTGAATCATTAATTATGCAATTATGCATAAAATGAAGTGGATTTATGCGTGATTGAGTAAGGTTTTGTGTTGGCATAAGAATTGCATTTTAACTAGGTATAGATTGCATACTTAGGAGGCGTTTTTCATGGTTAAAACGGTAGCAAACGATGTTCATACATTAATTGAGCAAGATAAAAAGCATTATATTCATCCGACATCATCACCGAAGCTGCAACAAGAAGAAGGAACGCCGCTTATTTTCACGAGTGGCGAAGGTGTTTACGCCAACAGTAAAGACGGAAAGCGATATTTTGATGGGTTATCCATGCTTTGGAACGTAAATATCGGCCATGGTCGTAAAGAACTTGCGACAGCGGCTTATGAACAAATGACTCAAATGGCTTATGCTTCTTCCTTTAAAGGTTACTCAAATGAACCGGCGATTAAATTAGCAGAGAAATTAGCAAGCATCTCACCAGGCGATTTAAACGCAGTGTTCTACACGTCGGGTGGTTCAGAGTCAAATGATACGGCGTTTAAATTGGCACGGTTTTATTGGGCGCAAAAGAACAAACCAAAAAAGCGCAAGATTATTGCATTAGAAAATGCGTACCACGGTGTAACAATTGGTGCACAAACGGCAACGGCAATCCCGTTGTTCCATAACTTCTCAGAGTCAGGGATTGCAGATGTTCTCCATGCGAAAGCTCATATTACTGCTTGTGAAAACGGTGACAAAAATGACCCGGATTATGAATCATCAATTCGCGCGACGATTGAGCGTGAAGGTGCTGATTCCATTGCTGCTGTTATATTGGAGCCTGTTCAAGGTTCTGGCGGTGTGTACATTCCACCTGCAGGATATTTGGAAGCAGTACGAGCATTGTGTGATGAGCATGAAATTTTGTTCATTGCAGATGAAGTCATTTGTGGGTTTGGACGTACAGGCAAGATGTTTAGTGTAGAGCATTGGGGAGTTACGCCAGACATGATGAGCATCGCAAAAGGAATCTCGAGTGGCTATGCCCAATTAGGTGGCGTCATGGTTAACGATGCAATTCATACGGTTATTAACGAATATGACGGTGTATTGGCTCACGGGTTTACGTACAGTGGACATCCGACGGCTTGTGCGGTTGCATTGAAGAATATTGAGATCTTAGAAAATGAGAAAATCGTAGAACATACTGCTCAGATGGAAAAAGAGTTACTTGCACAATTAAAGAAACTTGAAGAAAAACATGCTCACGTTGCCAATAGTCGTTCGATCGGTATGTTAGCGGCATTTGAAGTCGTAAAGAATGCTGAAACGGGAGAACGCTTCGCTGAAGATGTTGCACCTGCAGTCAAAGTCGTTGATGAATGCTTTGAACGCCAACTCATTTTACGAGCATTAGGTCCCAATCGAGATGTAATTGCCATTGCACCGCCGTTAACGATTACCAAAGAAGAGATTGCGGAAATGATTTCGATCATCGATGAGGCATTAACAGCCTCCTTTTAATCCATGAAAAGGAAGTGAGCGGATGATTAAACGTTTAACGTTAGCAGGTTCTGCAAAAGAAATCGGTAAGAAACACGGTGAGCTTGGAAAAGAGCAAGTTGTTCAAAGTTTGGATTTATACGAGCGTCTTTTCCATGGATACCAAAATATCACGTGGCAAGAAGCGCGTGAGCGGGCGCTCGTTCACGTAAAAGCGATTGAAAAGCACGATCCATCGATGTTAGAAGAAATTGAAGGTATTGCGTCAGGTGCTGGAGTTGATTTTGAAGACATTTTAGCGTTAAATGCGCGAAGTGAAATTGCTCTAGCGGGTAGTGGACCGAGTTTTTCGGATGGTTGTACAGCGGTGTCTGTGTATCCGCCGTTAACCAATGACACGATCATTGCACAAAATTGGGACTGGAAAGGGGAACAAGAGAAAAGCTTGTTACTCCTTGATATCGAAGCGGTTAATGCGCCAAAAATTACGATGGTAACTGAAGGTGGCATGATCGGCAAAATTGGCTTTAATGAAGCGGGGGTTGGGATTTGTTTTAACGCTCTCATTACAGACAAAAAGTCTGATCAGTTGCCAATTCATCTCGGATTACGGGCAGTGCTCAATTCTTATAGTATGAGCGAAGCCATTGCGAAGATTAAGCAAAAACAAATCGCGGCAGCAGCAAGTTTTCTTATTGGTTATGACAATGGCAAAGACGCTGGAATGAGTGTCAACGTTGAAGTATCACCTTTTGGAATGGATTACGTGAGTGGTGAAGACGGCAGGCTCGTTCATACGAACCATGTACTATCACAGAAAGTATTGCAAGATTTAATCGATATGAATGAGTTACGTTTTGAAGATTCAATGCTTCGTAAAAAACGTGCAGAACAGCTTATGCTCGGCGCGCTCGTTAATAATGAGCGTATTGATGAAGACACTTTTAAATCATGGCTAGGTGATACGTACAACGCACCGAATGCTATCAATCATTTCAAAAACGAAGCGGCACCCACACATCGTCAGATGGAAACGGTCTTTTCTGTTGTGATGAACTTATCAAAGCGGACGATGGATCTTTGTGTCGGCAAACCTAGCGAAAATGAATTTGTATCGATTACTCAGGAGGGGCATTATGGCGTACATTAATGGAGAATGGTTGGAAACGACTGATCAAGAGAATGTGTATAATCCAGCAACAGGAGAGGTCATCGGCTCTGTCTCTATCGTTGGCGCAAACGAAACGAAAGAAGCGATTCAAGCTGCCAGTGAAAGCTTCAAAACGTGGCGTAAGCTACCAGGTGCAACAAGAGGTGCCTATATGGCAAAAGCAGTTGAAATTATGCGCTCTCGTGCAGACGAATTGGCTAATACGATTACAAAAGAAAATGGTAAGCCACTTGCTGATGCAAAAGGGGAAGTCACGAGTGGTATTAACTACTTAGAGTGGTATGCAGAAGAGGCGAAGCGTGTGTATGGCGATGTTGTACCAGCATCTCATGAAGACAAGCACCTTATGGTTCTTCGCCAACCTGTCGGAGTCGCAGCGGCAATTACGCCATGGAACTTTCCTTTTTCAATGATTACGAGAAAAATTGCCCCAGCATTGGCTGCGGGGTGTACGGTCGTATTGAAGCCTGCACCGGCTACACCACTTTCTGCGATTAACGTATTTGAATGTTTCCATGAAGCGGGAGTGCCTGCAGGAGTTGTGAATTTAGTCATTGGAGATGCAGAAGCGATTGGTAAAGAGATGACGAGTAGCACAGATGTGAGTAAGCTGACGTTTACAGGTTCAACGGCTGTCGGTAAAATGCTTATGCGTGATTCAGCTGCAACGATGAAACGCATGAGTATGGAGCTTGGTGGTCATGCCCCTTTTATCATCTTTGAAGATGCCGATCTTGAAGCAGCGGCAAACGGTGTGCTCATGTCCAAGTTTAGAAATGCAGGTCAGACGTGTATTAGCACAAACCGTGTTTACGTTCAACAATCGGTTGCTTCAGAGTTTGGAGATCTTTTAGCGCGTAAAGTATCAGAGTTAACGGTTGGTGATGGGACGAAAGAAGGTGTAGATGTCGGTCCTCTAATTAACGATGGTGCGGTTCAGAAAGTAAATGAACATGTTCAAGATGCTTGTTCTAAAGGTGGCAAAGTCTTAAGTGGAGGGAACATCATTGAAAGTGATGGGAATTTCTTTGAACCGACAGTCATTCAAGGTGCAACCGACACCATGCGGATTGCGACTGAAGAAACGTTCGGACCGGTCGCGCCGATCTTCTCATTTGAAACGACGGAAGAAGTCATTGAACGGGCAAATAACAGCCGTTACGGATTAGCAGGGTATTGCTTTACGAATGATCTTAGTCGTGCATATGAAGTGATGAATGAACTTGAATACGGCATTGTTGGCATTAACGACCCGACTCCAATTACCGTTCAAGCCCCATTTGGTGGAATAAAAGAAAGTGGAACAGGCAAAGAAGGCGGCAAATATGGGCTTGACGACTATCTTATCGAGAAATTTGTGTCCATAAAAACCAACTAACTCGTGATGGAGGTTGCTTTATGAGTCGTGAACTCAAAATCATCGTTAGGCAGACGACGTTTGCTGATATCGATCAGATCATTACTGTAAATGCGATTGGGTTTGGTATTCCTGAAATCGCTTTTAAGAGAAAACACTTTGAAAGCCAGCTGCGAACATTCCCTGAAGGCCAAGTCTGTGTCGAATACGACGGTAAGATTATCGGTTCTTGTTCAAGTTTAATTATCGATTTTGAAGATTATGGAGAAGACCATCGTTTTGAAGACATCGCCGATGACGGATATATTCGTAACCACAATCCGAATGGTCGACATTTGTATGGCATCGAAGTCGTCGTACATCCAGACTATCGCCATATGAAAATTGGCCGTCGCCTATACGAAGCAAGACAACGGATTTGCCAATTATTTAATCTTGAAAGCATTTTGTTTGGCGGACGATTGCCGAACTATCATAAGTATGCGGATCAATTTAGCGCTAAAGAGTATGCTGAAGAAGTGATTAAGAAGAATATTTACGATCCAGTATTAACGTTTCAATTATCGCACGGATTCAAATTGCGAAAAGTTTTAGCAAGCTACTTGAAACATGACCGGGAATCGTTAGAATACGCGTCACTCATGGAATGGAAAAATCCTCATTATGTACAGCCTGATGAGGCGTTGTATCAACGTTCATTGCCTGTGACATTTGCAGCAAGCCAATATGAACTATCTCCAATTTCATCTTTTGAAGATTTTGCGATTCATGTGGAGAATGACGTGCAAATCGCATTGGAACACCATGCGCAAGTGATCGTATTTCCAGAATTGATCACCTTGCAATGGTTATCGTTCAAAGAAGAAACCATTCCAAGCAAGCAAGCGAGAGCGATTGCTGAAGATTATGAGAACTACCGTTCATTGTTTCATACCCTTGCAGTTCGTTATAACATGAACATTTTTGCAGGTTCAACCTTTGTAAAAGACGAAGGAACGCTTAAAAATCGAGCACACCTTTTTCACCGTAATGGGACGGTTGATGTTCAAGACAAACTGCATATAACTATCGAAGAAGAACGAAAGTATGGTGTAGCTCCTGGAGATGAACTAAACATCTTTGAAACGGACTTTGGCAAGGTGTCGCTCATGTTAGGGTATGATTTGCAGTTCCCAGAAATTGTAAGGTTGGCAGTCGGACGTGGTGCACACTGGGTAGTCGTACCTTTCGCAGGCTCAACCCAAGCCTCGGCACTAGAAGTGGAGCGAATTGCCAAAGCACGCGCAATCGAAAACCAAATTTTTGTTGTCACATCGTCACTCGTTGGCAGAGTGCCAACTGTGAGTCATAGCAAAATGTATCATGGAGTAACAGGCATCTACTCGCCACTTGTATCGCAACTTTCAACTACCGGTGTGCTAATTGAATCAAACGTTTCAACTGGAGATGTACTCGTTGCAACAACAGATAAAGAAGTGCTTCGCCGTGAGAGAATCAATGGTAGTTGGAGTCAGCGACGCCAGAGTTTGTATAAGGCATCTGATCTTGAAGTCGTTCATCCTTAAGGAGGATTAAGTTTATGCGTATAGGAATTCCAAAAGAAATAAAGAACAACGAAAATCGTGTGGCTATTACACCAGCGGGTGTTAGTCAATTGAAGGCAGCAGGACACGACGTACATATTGAGACGGAGGCAGGAGTTGCTTCTGGTTTTTCGGACCAAGAGTATCACGTAGCTGGTGCTGTTATTGAGCCAACTGCAGCTGATGTTTGGAAGATGGAAATGGTGATGAAAGTTAAGGAACCAGTTGCAAGTGAGTATGAGTATTTCTATGAAGGGCTGATTTTGTTTGCCTATCTACATTTAGCAGCAGAGCCTGAGCTTACATCAGCACTCGTTTCAAAGAAAGTGACAGCAATTGCATTTGAAACGGTTGAAAGTGATAAAGGAACGCTTCCGCTTCTTACACCGATGAGTGAAGTGGCTGGACGGATGGCATCTCAAATTGGCGCTCAGTTTCTTGAGAAGCCTAAAGGCGGAAAGGGAATTTTATTAAGCGGAATTCCTGGTGTGCCTCGTGGCAAAGTAACCGTCATTGGTGGCGGCGTTGTTGGGACTAATGCAGCCAAGATTGCAATTGGTCTTGGAGCAAGTGTGACAATTCTAGATACGAACCCTGTTCGTTTGCGTGAATTAGATGAGTTGTTTGGTAACCAAGTAACGACTGTGATGAGTAACCCCGTCAGCATTCACGAAAACGTCATTGATTCAGACCTTGTCATCGGAGCCGTATTAATTCCAGGTGCAAAAGCACCTCGTCTCGTCCGTGAATCAACAGTACAGTTAATGAAAGCTCATTCTGTCATTGTTGATGTGGCAATTGATCAAGGTGGAATTTTTGAAACGGTTGACCGTGTATCTACACACGATGATCCAACGTATACGAAGCACGATGTCGTTCATTACGCTGTTGGGAATATGCCAGGGGCTGTGCCGAGAACGTCTACGATTGGATTAAGTAATGTGACAATTCCTTATGCTGTTCAAATCGCTAATGATTTAGATGGAGCATTACTTCACAATGTGAATTTACGTAAAGGTTTAAATACGTACCGAGGCCAAATCACATACGAAGCGGTTGCCGCAGCGCACGGCAGTAAGTACGAGCCATTTGCAACGGTATAAACACATGGTTTTTACGGGTCACACGAAGGGCTTATACCTTTCGTGTGATTTTTTTGTGCAATATTACTTTGACACAAATAGTAATGTTGCATATAATGTATTTTAGGAGGTGAGGTTATGTCTGGAATTTCTACTGATTTGATCCGAGGACATACGGTCACAATTATTCTAAATATACTTCGTCAAGGAGATAGCTATGGCTATGACATTTATAAGAAGATCATTCAATTGAGTGACGATCAATACGAACTCAAAGAAGCTACACTTTACACGGCCTTTCGTCGACTTGAGAAAGAAGAGTTGATCACGTCTTACTGGGGCGATGAAACGCAAGGTGGGCGAAGGAAGTATTATCGTTTAACACCAGAAGGAGAAGAGCGATATGAACAAAATCGACAAGATTGGGATTTTGCAAAAGAAGTCATCAATCAACTTATTAAAGGAGAGATTCTACATGACTGATGCGTTGGATAGAAAGATTGAGACGTACATCAATCATCTATTTAAAAATGTTGGAAGTAGTCAAGAAGCCTATGAAATGAAAGAAGAATTGTTTTCCAACATGAAGGAGAAGATAAGTGACTACAAGTCACGTGGCCTAGAAGAAGATCAAGCGTTTAAGGAAGCGAAAGCATCACTTGGAGATTTAAGTGGTCTAATTGAAGATTTGCAACGATCTTCACAAGAAGAAGCGAAACACAACATGTATTCATCAAAGTCTGCGCGCATTTCAAAAGTAGGCATTGTCGCTTCTGCAGTCCTCATTCTATTCGGTACTCTTACGTCGTTAATGCTCGTGTTTATGGATCTTGAGTCTGTTTCTGTCGTTGGACCGAACATCTTTACAGTTTCAGGTGGCGCGCTTCTTGTCTATAGCATACTAACGATTGAGACTACAAAAAGATATGCCATGCATCAAGGTCGTGCAGCGCTCTATGCTTTAGCAGTTGGTACGATGTTGTTCGCGGTGTTTGTTGGTTTCTCTGCTGGTGCTGCAACTGGAGAAATGTTCATTGCCATTTCTTCACTTATGGTGTTCTTGATCGCTGGTTTTGCTTTGTGGCTTGGTCTTTTACTATCAGGAAGGTCACGGAAGAAACAATAAGGGGTAGGTACGATGCTTTCATTTTCTCATCAAAGCTCGACGAAACTAATCGTTGGGACCGACTCAGTTGAACGAGTAGGAAAAGAAATTCGTCAAGTTGGTGGTACGCGAGTTCTGCTTCATTACGGAAGCGATCGCATTAAACAAAATGGAGTGTATGATCAAATCACCCAGTGGTTACAACGAGAGGGAATTTCCTATGTTGTACTTGGTGGTGTGAAACCAAATCCGACCCGCTCGCTTGTTCTCGATGGTATTGAGCTTTGTCGAGAGGAAAACGTAGATTTCATTCTTGCTGTCGGCGGTGGAAGTGTCATGGATTCAGCTAAAGCAATTGCAGTGGGCGTGGAGCATGAAGGTGACGTCTGGGACTTCTTTAGTGATCAAGCTTCTGTGACGAAGGCACTTCCGATCGGTGCCTTGGTCACGTTACCTGCATCGGGTTCTGAAGCGAGTGCGGATTGTGTTCTCACTCACGATACGTTCGCGTTGAAGCGAGATATGGAAAGCAATGACTACATTCGCCCACAGTTTGCACTTTTAAACCCTGATTTTACGAACAGTTTGAGTAAGAAACAACTTGCGATCGCCTGCACTGATATTTTTTCACACGTATTTGAACGGTATTTTTCACAGCTTGAGCCCTTACCCTTTGTGCGAGAATGGCAAGAAGCGACATTGCGATCTATTGTTTCTGTAGCGAAAGATTTAGTTGAAGGTACAGACGGCGAGAGGACGCGTACGGAAATGATGCTACTTGCTACGGTGGCCCACAATGATTGGTTAAGTTTAGGTGGTATTGAAGGGGATTGGTCAAGTCATGCGATTGAACATGAACTCAGCGGCAAATACGCGGATCTTCCTCACGGTACAGGACTTGCAATCGTGATGCCTGCATGGATGAAATACGTGTACAAAACACACCCGGAACGATTCGCGGCGTTTGCTCATAACGTGTTCTCGGTTATACCAACTTCAGATGTTACCGTCGATGCCTACGAAGGAATTAAGCAAGTAGAGGCGTTTCTTACGACGATTGGAATGCCAACGAATTTACAAGCTGCTAATCTTCCTGCAGAAGGATTCGAAGAAATGGCGAAAAACGCTACTTTATATGGTCCGATCGGTGACCTAGAACAATTACATGATAAAGATATCATACAGATCCTAACCCTTGCACAGAAATAGCCATTCCACAATTGGAATGGCTATTTTTCATTAATGTTCAGGTTGATTTGCATGGGGATCACGATCTTCAAGCAACGGGAAATCGAGAATTTCTTGATTGCCTTCATCAACAAGCCTTACATTGGTCGCATTAAAGTCGAGTGCGGTTAGAAATACGGCATATTCAAATGCTTGTTGTTGTTCCTCATCCCACTCACTCTCATCGGTAATTGAATAATGAAGTTGTGCTTTACCGTCGTCTTCGATCCAAGCGTCATGCAATTCAACAACGTCTGAAATTGGTGATTCATAATAAGCTCCGCCTTCAAATGTCTGCAACTCAAGAAGGACTTCTCCGAAGTCTTCACTTACAATCGGATCGTCCGTTACTCTTGAAGGTATATATACATTCTCATATTCACTATCTTCTGAGGAAATAGTTGGTCGATAATAACCGATTCCTTCTTCAAGCTCTACAGGTACTTCTTCCATTTCAGCAAGAGGATCTATCAGTACGCCAGGCTCGTCTCCGGTGTAGAAGTTCATTTGTTCTGCGCCAAAGCCGTCACTTACGGCGTGCAACATTTCCATAAACCCTCGGCTCTCGGTAGAAGCCATGCTTATAGGGGCTGTAGAAAGATCATCAGAAAATGTGAAATGAATGACATTATCTTCATCAATTTCTATGTTTGTCATGTACTCTGTAATGTTATCTTGAGTTCGATCGCTCGACGTAAATGAAGCTAGAAGTCGATGGTCTAGATCCGATGCGGATGCAGTAATTGTCATCAAGGGTATTAATCCATATTCTTCATCAAAGAACTGATCATGATTCAATACGATATTCTCTGTAAAATAGTGTTCATCATGTTCGACAGACTCCTCTTCATTCGCTTCATCAACTTCATGACCTGGCGTTTCTGTGTTGTCTTCATCAGGAGTTGCATTGACAGTATCTTCTTCGACAGGCTGGGGATCTTCATCAGGCTCTAAATCTTCATCGCTTGCTTCAGTCGTCTCAACGGGTTCATTTGTTGTGTTTTCGCCTTCTTGTGTATCACAAGCCATCGTTAGAAGGAAAGGTAAAGTTGGAACAAAGGCCATAATTTTCTTGTTCAAAATCTTCCCTCTTTTCTACGCTTTTACTCATCGATTCCCTTTGGATTCAACCGATAAACGCAATCCCTTGATTTGTGATACGATACGGGAAACGATTCGTAACGAAAGAGGGATCTATGCGATGTGGAAGTTCGACCATAGTTATTTGCAGTTACCAGAAACGTTCTATTCTAAGGTAGAGGAAACACCAGTCCAGTCCCCTAAGATGTTTATGTGGAATGATGAATTAGCGAAAGAAATCGGTCTCGATGACCTTCATGAACAAGAAAAGGTCGATGTTTTTTCAGGAAGCGAGCTACCAGAGTCATCAGCAAAGATTGCTCAAGCATACGCAGGTCACCAATTTGGCAATTTCACTATGCTCGGAGATGGTCGTGCGCTGCTCATCGGTGAACAACAAAAACCGAATGGCGAGCGCGTTGACATTCAACTAAAAGGTTCCGGACGTACGCCATATTCTAGAAGTGGCGATGGTCGTGCCGCTTTAAAACCAATGCTTCGAGAATATGTGATCAGCGAGGCGATGCACGGCCTAGGAGTCCCAACGACTAGAAGTTTGGCTGTTGTTACAACAGGTGAGCTTGTCCATCGAGAGACCGCGTTACAAGGTGCAATTTTAACCCGCGTTGCGAGCAGTCATTTGCGTGTCGGTACGTTTGAGTACGCCCGAGCGCTAAAAGACGATTCAATGCTAAAAGATCTTGCAGACTATGCGATTCAACGTCATACCCCGCAATTTCAAAGCGCAGACAACCGTTATGCTTATTTTCTTGATGAAGTGATCAAGCGTCAGGCGAAGCTCGTTAGCCAGTGGCAACTCGTCGGCTTTATTCACGGTGTTATGAACACAGATAATATGACGATTAGTGGAGAAACAATTGATTACGGACCATGTGCATTCATGGATACGTACGACCCGAGAACGGTGTTTAGTTCAATTGATCAAGACGCACGCTATGCTTATAGCAATCAACCGTACATGGCAAATTGGAATTTGGCTCGTCTTGCAGAGGCGTTAGTTCCCCTTCTAAGTGATTCACAGCAAGAAGGTGTTGAGATCGCACAAGAAGCTATCGGCCGTTTCAAAGACTTGTATCAGATTGAAATGATTCAAGGTATGCGTTCGAAGCTTGGGCTAATGAGTGAGGAAAGTGGAGACGGTGAGCTTATTGGAGAACTGCTGTCGCAAATGGAACAACGTAAGACGGACTTTACGAATACGTTCCGTGCGTTAACACTACGAGAGTGGGCTGAAACAGGGTTATATGGGACGAAACGTTTTGATGATTGGCTTGAGAATTATGAAGCGCGTCTCTCGCGTCAAGAAGCGACTAAAGAAGAAGTCATGTCACAAATGAAACGAGTTAACCCAGCGATTATTCCGAGAAACCATATTGTAGAAGATGTGTTACGTCATGCAAATCAAGGGGATTCATCACACCTCATTCAATTTGTTGAGGCGCTAAAGGATCCGTACTCTTATTCAAGTGATCATGATTCGTACACAAAACCGCCAGAAGGTCATCAGCCGTATACAACGTACTGTGGGACGTGAATTTGAGCAGGGGTAGATGAGTGGACTCATCTACCCCTGTTTTGTGATGCGTGTTATGATGTTCGTCTGTATATGTTAAGTGAACAGGGGATTTGACTATGAACTTTTACTCGCAATTACAAGCGAATCAACATTACCATAACGAACTTGAACAAGTCATCTTTCGTACGTATCATAAATTAGCTTCAGAAGCGACATCTTCAAATCGACCAGGTATGCTACTTGGAAACATTCAATCTGGGAAAACAAGAGCATTTATCGGTGTAATGGGTGTAGCATTTGATCGGGATTACGACATAGCAATTGTATTAACAAAGTCATCAAATGCTTTGCTAAAACAGACGTGTCAACGCTTAATGAGCGAATTTCATGATTCAATTGAAAACGACCAAGCGAGAGTGTACGACATTATGAAGCTACCAAATCGCATTCGAAAGTATGAACGTAATCAAAAACTCATGCTCGTCGTAAAGAAGGAAACGAAGAATTTAGACCGATTACATGAGCTGTTTTTTGAGACGCATCCAGAACTCAAAGATAAACGTATTTTATTTATTGATGATGAGGCAGATTATGCAAGTGTTTCATATCATCATAATCAAGCTTCTAACATTACGGAATTACGAGTCATCTCTTCGAAACTTGATCAACTTCGAAAGGGTCTATCGTATTCTTCTTATTTACAAGTAACTGCCACGCCGTACTCGTTGTACTTGCAGCCTGAGGACCGTACGGTTCATGAACAAAAGAGTTACCTCCCTATTCGTCCAGCGTTTACTGAGATTGTACCGATTCATGATCAGTATATTGGCAGTAAAACGTATTTTGATAGCGAATTATCCAACACGTTATTCTGGCCAGTGAATGAACAAGAAATAGAAGTCCTAAAAAAACAAGATCGTAGGCGCGTGAAGGAAACGACGCTGTTAACGACGGGTAATGTGAAAGGACTGCGTCATGCGTTTATTAATTTCGTCACCGCAGCTGCAGTTCGGTGGGAACAACAGCGCCACGCCAATGAGCGTTGGAAGAAGTATTCGTTTTTGATTCACACAGACCGTGGGAAAAAAGCGCATGAGTGGCAGGCGGACGTTGTTATAAAGATGGAAGAACAATTTCGCCAGCTCATGCACGGTGATGAGCTGGCATTTCAGAAAATCGTGGAAGAGTCATATGAACATGTGATTCAATCGACGACACGTTTTCAGCCTACCTTTGAGCACGTGTACGAGTGTGTGAAAAAAGCTTTAAATGATGAGCATGTCGTAACGGAGGTCGTGAACTCAGAACAAGATGTGGAGAATTTGCTCAATCAGCAAGGTGAATTGCGGTTGCATGCGCCACTTAATATTTTCATAGGTGGTCAAATTCTTGATCGTGGAATCACCGTTCAAAACGTCATTGGGTTTTATTACGGTCGAAATCCGAGGAATTTTCAACAAGATACGGTGATGCAGCATTCAAGAATGTACGGTGCAAGAGCCATCGACGACGTTGTTGTAACAAGGTTTTATACGACGCAAAAAATCTACAACGTGATGAAGCGGATGCACGAATTTGATTCTGAGTTACGCAGGTCACTTTCTAAAGAAGGGGAAGACCAGAAAGTCGTCTTTATAGAAAAAGCTGAGAACGAAGAACTGATTCCTTGCAGTCCGAACAAGTTATTGCTTTCTGAATTACAGACGTTGGCACCTCATAAGCGGATTTTGCCGACAGGCTTTCAAACGGATTATCGTACGAGGATTATTCCGCATATAAAACGAATCGATCGGTTGTTGCTTCCTTTTGAGGATAAGCAGGTTGGAAAGCTTTCGCTTTCTGCGGTCTCTAACATTTTTGATTTGATCAGTGAAACGCTCGTCATGGATGAAGGCTATTCTTTTCACGTTGATGATGTAAAGGCGATGATTGCGTATGCGGCAAAGAAAGACTTTGCTCACATCGTCGTAAAAACGAATCGTAACATCCGGCGACTCACAAAAACGGGAGTATACGAGACATCACCGGACACAGCGAGCACAAAGAGCAGTGAATTAAGGGTTGCTCGTCAGTTAGCGAAAACAACACCAGCGATTATTTTCTTGCGTCAAAATGGAAAGGAAGAACACGGATGGAGTGGCACGCCATTTTGGTGGCCAATTATTGTTTTGCCGAGCACGATGACATCGACGATCTACGCTAATAAAACGATCCAGACTCGTTAGAGTTTGGATCGTTTTATGTTCAATTGAATGGCAGTTATTTCTTCGGGCAAGCTATTCATAGACAAGGAGGTTCATGTCATGACACTCGTACGCCTAGGGTATGTAGCGATGAGTCAAGAACTCACGAACGCGTCACCTTCTCAAACGATGACGTTTAAGCAGTTTCAATCAATTGATCACCGTGATGCAGCAATTCGAAAGTTAGAGCGAATTGCGTTATCGAATTTGGACAATACGTTGCGCATTTTAAAGCACAATAGAGCTTCTGATATTTCATTTTACCGATTAACGTCTAGGCTTATTCCACTCGCGAATCATGAAGAGTTGCTCGATTGGAAATACATGCGTCCTCTTCGTGACAAACTTAGAGAAGTTGGTAAATACATTCATGAACATCAAATGCGCGTTGACTTTCACCCTGATCATTTCGTCCTTTTAAATTCTCAAAAGAAGGAGATCTTTAAAGCTTCCCTTAAAACGCTCGGAATGCATTATAAGTTACTAAGAGGGATGAACATTGACCCTACTCATCGATGTGTGATGCATGTGGGTGGTCAATACAAAGAAAAGGATCGTGCATTAGAACGGTTTATTGATAATTGGGGCGATGTGCCGTCTTCGTTACAGCAGATGATTATGCTAGAAAATGATGATAAATCGTTTACGTTAACTGATACGCTATATCTCTGTGAAAAGCTACAAATACCACTCGTATTTGATTACCATCACCATCTTGCTAATCATAATGATGAGCGTTGGGAAGATCATTGGGAGCGTGTTCTTTCGACGTGGGAGATGTCGCCTTTACCAGTGAAAATGCACATATCAAGTCCAAAGAGTGATGAACAATTTCGAGTACATCATGATTTTGTGCAACCTGACCTATTTTTCGAGTTTTTACATACAATTAAAGGAACTGTAAACCAAATTGACTGCATGATTGAAGCGAAACAAAAAGACAGTGCCTTGTTTACGTTAATGAATCGTCTCAAACTAAGAGATGATGTGGAAGTTATCGATGGCGCAAGCTTTAGAATGTTATGACTTTTTATTGACAGCGTACTTCTTAATTATATAACATAATAGAAGGGGCCGTTTTGAAATCATGATATTGTAAGGTGGTGCAATCATTGTGAGTTCTACTCGTGAAGAAGAAGTGATGAAGGTTTTAGGTACGGTTGATGATCCGGAGCTTGCAGGAGTACGAATTCGAGATTTGGGCATGGTTCGTGAAGTTGCTGTTTGCGGTGGAGATGTACGCGTCATTCTCGTGCCAACATTTGTCGGATGCCCAGCGCTCACGATTATTGAGAAGAACGTCAAAGAAGCGTTATGCACATTACCCTGGCTCACATCGTGTGACGTATCATTTTCGTTCGAAACGATGTGGTCAACCGAACAATTAACAGATGAAGGAAAAGAAAACTTGAAGAAAAATGGGATTGCGCCTCCTCCAACGGATTATGTGGAAGGCGAAGAATGGCACGTGGATTGTCCTTACTGTGATTCCCCGTATGTTTCGATGGATAACGTATTTGGTCCGACTGCATGTCGTTCAATTTTATACTGTCGCAGTTGTCGGAATCCATTTGAAGCGATGAAGCCTGTTGTCCCTTTTACGTTAAACAACGCTCTTTCATAAGAAAGGGCATTTTTTATTCCCTTTTTGTCTGCATGTAGTACACTAAATCACAACGATGATTAAGGGGAGAATGTGATGGAATATCTTGATGTATTTGATAAGAATTACAAGCATATCGGAGTTGAAGAACGAACGAAAGTTCATCAAAAAGGGCTCTGGCACCATACGTTTCACTGTTGGTTGATTAAGAAAGAACACGATGAGACGTACGTTCTTTTTCAAAAACGTTCGAACACAAAAGAAGACTATCCGGATTTGTTTGATATTAGCGCAGCTGGTCATCTTGAAGCAGGGGAAACGCCGAATGATGGGGTACGAGAAGTTGAAGAAGAATTAGGTTTGTCGTTCGCAATAGAAGAACTAGATTTTCTAGGTGTGATTCCTGTTGAAGCTTCGATGGGGATCGGAAAGTTCGATCGAGAGTATTGTTACACGTATAGCAAATTAGTTGATGACCAGTTGTTTAATCAACTTAAGTTAGATACTAAGGAAGTTGAGTCGGTTTCATGGTTCTCTTTAAAAGAATGTGAACAACTCTTATGTGACAACGAGATTGACCCTCGTTTCGTTCCGCATCCAAAAGCTTATTATCAAAAAGTGATCGATGCCCTTTCTAAGATGTAATGATCATTAGGGCGCACATCGTCATCAAATTACAGAATTGACAGTTTTTTTCAGCGTGCTATACTTGTTCCAAAAGACACGTTAGCGCTTCGTTGTAGTAATAATTGGTGATCGGCTGTAACATCGTGCCAATGGATTTACCGGGGGACATCATGAGGAAATTAATTACGTATTTAAAGCCCTATACATTAATTATAGCTTTAGCGCTATTCATGATGGTTATAGAATTGACGGTTGAACTTGCTCAGCCGTTGCTTATTGCCAGAATGATTGATGAAGGGATTGTCGTTGGAGAACTTAGCGTTGTCTTGCGATTAGGGTTGTTCATGGTCGTTTTATCGTTCGTGTCACTTGTTGCAGGAGTACTGAATTCTTTTTTAGCCGCACATATTAGTCAACAAGTCGGTTGGCAGTTGCGACAAGATCTCTTTACGAAGATTCAACGATTTTCTCTACATAATGTCACTCGTTTCAACAATGCGAAATTAACGACAAGGTTAACGAATGACGTCACTCAAATTCAGAATACGCTACTTATGTCAATGCGCATTATGGCCAGAGCGCCGGCTTTAGTTGTCGGTGGTGTCATCATGGCTCTTGTTGTGAATTGGCGCATTGCGATCATATTACTTGTTACCGTTCCACTACTCTTCGTTTTACTACTTTGGCTATTTATCGCTGCCAGTTCACGTTTCCGTAAAGTCCAGCATCATTTAGATGAATTAAATACAATCGTCCATGAAAACATTCAAGCCATCCGTTTAATTAAAGCCTATGTGAAAGAACGCTCAGAACAAAAGCGCTTTGTTCAAGGAGCAAGCAAGTTACGTGATCAGACAATTTCTGCCTTTCGCTACGTTGAAGTGACGATGCCAATCATTCTTTTATTGATGAATGTGAGCATCTTGGCAATTCTTTGGTTTGGTCAAGCGTATATTCAGGTAGGTCAAGCAACGACAGGTGAAATTGTCGCCATTATTAACTATAGCACTCGTACAGCGATGGCTTTAGGAATTTTCTCGATGATTATTATGAACTTATCGAGAACAAAAGCGTCCAGTGCACGTCTGTTTGAAGTGATGGAATCTCCAGTTGATGATTTAGAGAGCAATGTCCATCAAGGAGAAACTACAAAACTAAGCGGAAAGCTTGAATTTAGGAATGTGAGTTTCGCCTACGATCCTAATCAGCCCCGTGTTTTAAAAAAGATATCGTTTACGATTAATCCTGGTGAAAAGGTCGCCATACTCGGTGCAACAGGTTCAGGAAAAACGACGTTAATGCAGCTCGTTTCAAGGCTTTATGAACCGAATGAAGGAAGTATACTATACGACGATCAGCCAGGTTCAACCTATGCAACTTCTTCAATCCGAGCTCAAGTCGGATACGTTGCACAACATGTGCATTTATTTTCTGGGCAGTTAAAAGAAGTTGTGGCCTTTGGCAAACAAAATGCGACTGAATCTGAGATCATAGATGCTTTAGAACGGGCTCAATTATCTGAAACGATTGAAAAGCTACCAGAAGGAATAAAAACTAGAATTGGTCAAAAGGGGATCAACTTATCAGGAGGACAGAAACAACGACTCACAATTGCTCGGGCGTTGCTTCGGAATCCAGCGATTTTGCTGTTAGATGATAGTACGAGTGCATTGGATATGAAAACGGAGCATGCTTTCTTGCGTGCACTTGAAGATTTACGGTGTACGACATTACTCGTAACACAAAAGGTCGCAACGACGAAGAAAATGGATCGAATTATGTTGTTAGACGATGGTGAATTAATCGCCACAGGTACTCACAAAGAATTGTTAAAATCGAGTACGTTGTACCGAGAGATTACGAAGTCGCAACAAGATGGTGATCGTCTATGAAAACACAATTAAAAGCACCATTTCAGCATGACGTTTCCCATTTAGAAGACATGCTAAAAAAACATTCTGCTGCGGATCAACCGAAAGGAAAGAAGCCAAAAAACATCGGTCAGACGTTATGGCAACTTTGGGAAACAATGCGCAAAGAACGACTTAAGCTCGTTATCGTGTTTTTACTCGTTGCAATGAGTGCACTACTTGCGTTAGCGGGACCATTTATCGTAGGAATGAGCATTGATCGTTTCATCGCGACCGGGGAAGTTAATGGATTCGTATGGATGCTCGGGTTGTTACTAATCGTCTATCTATTTCATTCACTCACCGTATGGCTGCAACAATTTGTCATGATTGGCATTTCACAACGAACCGTTTATCGGTTGCGCTCTCAACTATTTGACCATCTATTGCAGTTGCCGATTCGATTTTTTGATCGCTCTGAACAAGGTGATCTCATTAGTCGAGTGAACAATGACATCGAGAACGTTAGCAATACGTTGAACTCATCGGTAATTCAAGTGTTTACGAGTGTGATTACACTTATTGGAATAGTCATTGTCATGCTTTACTTAAGTCCAATTTTAACGCTCGTTGCCATGCTAGTCGTTCCGATGATGTTCTTTGGTATTCGATGGATTACGAAACGAACGCGAGTGTTATTTAAAGAACAACAGTCTCATCTTGGCGAGCTGAATGGTTATAGTGAAGAGGCGATTTCCGCTCATTCAATTACGAAAATGTTCTCACAAGAAGATCAAATGATTGAGCGGTTTCAAGAGAAAAATGCAACACTTAGGGAAACTGGATTTTGGGCGCAAGTGTATTCAGGGTTGATTCCTAAGTTTATGAATGCGTTAAACAGCTTTAGTTTTGCGATTATCGCCTTAGCAGGTGGTGTGTTAGCTGTTAATGGCCTCGTCACTGTTGGTGTAATTGTTATTTTTGTAGAATATTCAAGGCAGTTTACACGTCCATTAAACGATCTTGCAAACCAATTTAACCTTGTATTGTCAGCGATTGCAGGAGCTGAGCGGGTATTTAGTGTGCTTGAAGAAGAGAAGGAACAAGCAGACGAACAGGATGCAAAAGTCATCGATTGGAAAGTCCAAGGGAATGTTCAATTTCAAAATGTATCGTTTTCTTATGATACAACGCCGACTATTCAAGATGTTACGTACCATGTAAATGCAGGACAAACAGTGGCTCTTGTCGGTAAGACGGGAGCAGGAAAAACGACGATGATGAATTTGTTGACCCGATTTTATGAACTTGATGAAGGGGAGATCCTTCTTGATGGCATTTCCATATCGACACTAACGAGAGACAGTTTACGAGAGAATATGGCAGTCGTTTTACAAGATCCATTTTTATTTCATGAGACGGTATTGGAAAATGTTCGCTACAGTGTGCCAGAAGCAACAAGGGATGAGGTCATTGAAGCATGTAAATTAGCCAATGCCCATCCGTTTATCCGAGAGTTGTCTCAAGGATATGACACGATGCTTGAAGATGGAAAAGGAATTAGCCAAGGCCAAAAACAATTGCTGTCCATCGCGAGAGCAATATTACGTAACCCTAAGTTATTGTTGCTTGATGAAGCCACAAGCAGTATCGATTCAGTAACAGAAATGCATTTGCAACGGGCATTGGATACGTTGATGCAAGGAAGAACGAGCTTTGTTATTGCCCATCGACTCAACACTGTCAAAAATGCTGACCAATTGTTCATCTTTGATGACGGTACAATTGTTGAGCATGGAAGTCATGAAGAACTGATGGATCAACGTGGGGTGTATTATGAACTTCACACAGCCCAACAGTTTGATTGAAGGGGAGATCTCGGTGATGAAGACTGTGATTGCAATTGATGGTGGCGGGACAAAAACGATTGCGGTGCTCGTGCACGACCAAAGGGTTGTTGCTTACACGAAAGTCGGGGGAACAAATCTTGCGAGCGTTGATACAAACAAAATCCAAGCGCTATTAAAGCAAGCGATGAACGACTTAGAAACACAGGCGGAACGAGCATTTGCAAGTGTTTCCGCCGTGTTTGCCGGAATGTCTGGTGGTGGAAGGGCGACTGAACAGCTGAAGGTGAAACGGTCATTACAACCATACGTAAGTGCAAATGCCAAAATCATCGTCGATAGCGATGTATTATCAGCATTGTATAGTGGAACATTCGGCGAACGAGGGATCGTATCCATTGCTGGAACAGGTGCTGTCGTTTACGGCATAAATGCTCGTGGCGAGTATGCGCGAGTGGGTGGATGGGGTTATTTGTTTGAAGATGCAGGCAGTGGGTTTGAACTCGGGCGTCAAGCAATTCTTCGAAGCATGCACAATGACGATCAAAATCGTACGCTTACTCATCTCGATCAAGCAGTGCTTCAGCATTACGACGTGGAAAATATGCAAGCGTTGATTCCGATCATTTATGAGAACGGTAAAGAACGGGAGCGAATTGCTTCATTTAGCCCAGTGTTATCACAATTAGCGAGTGCAGGCGATCTTGAAGCTAATGAGATCATTTCACACGCTCGTGTGAAACAAGCTGACGCAATTAAACAGGTGAAATCACAGTTGTTCCAACAAGACGAGGCGTGTGTGGTTGTCCTTGCAGGTAGTGTCTATCAAGAGCTGCATTTATGGAAACCATTCTTCGAAAAAAGCCTTGATTTAGTAAAAGTTACTCGCCCGAAGTACCAACCTATTGCTGGTGCAATTGTTGCTTGTGATCTTACTATGCAGCAAATGCGTACAAAAGAAGCGTATGAAAAGTTGTTTGAAATGTTGCCGTAAGTCGTTTCCGTTCTATCACTCATGAAGAAGTGATACACTTGCACCAAAGCAGTTCGTGGATTCGTTTTGATGAAATACCATTTCCCGGGGAATAATTCTTTTGTACTGTTTCTTAACGTTTAGTTAAAAATCGGTGTGAAAGTTAGCAATCGTGATGGAGAGTTCTGGAGGGTGTTATTGTGTTACAGCCTATGAAAGGTCAATTGGAGCGAGCGATATTTGTAGAACGTCCAAACAGATTTATAATTATGGCGAGTCGTTCAAATGGGGAACACGTACGTGTACATCTTCCTGATCCTGGTAGGCTTCAGGAGATTTTAGAACCGGGCAGAGTGCTGTACTTGCGTTTTCATGATAATCCAAACCGCAAAACGAACTGGTCGGCCGTTTTAGCGGAGCGAGAAGATCAACGTGGCTTTGTCGCACTTGAGACGATAAACGCGAATGCCCTTGCAAAGCTTGCTATCGAAAATCATAGGATCCCATCACTTGAGCCGTGGTCGATTGTTCGTCAAGAATATACGTATGGCGACTCAAGATGGGATTTTCTTTTAGAAAACGGAAAAGAACAAGCTTTGTTAGAAGTCAAAAGTGTTACGTATGGTATTGACGGAACGGGTTACTTTCCGGACGCAGTGACAAAGCGGGGCACAAAGCATGTTCAAGAATTGCACCGAATTGCCAAGTCAACAAACTATAAAAGTATTGTATTATTCATTGCTCAGCGAGACGATCTATCGTGTATTCGACCTGCTGAACACATTGATCCGCAATTTGCAAAAGCATTGACTGATGCACACGAAAATGTAACGATCGTTGGTTTGAAAACGAGACCAACAATAGATGGATATGAGGTTCTTGATGAACTACCAGTTTTATTTTCATAAGAAGGAAGTGAAAAGAAGACAAATGACCTTAGAGCAATGGTTTGAAAAGGGAATGTCAATCGAGCAATACGTAAGTGAAATGGAGAAGAATAGAGAACATCTACATTATATTTACGAGCAGTTTCAGCTACCAAAGGGTAAAGATCAGCTTGAGCGTAACCTTAGAGCAATTATTTTAACTGAAGATTGGTGCGGAGATGCGATGGTAAACGTGCCGATTCTTATGCATATTGCAGAGCATCACAACATCGAATTACGTGTGTTATTGCGTGATAAGAATTTGGAGTTAATGGATCAATACTTAACGAACGGTACAGCTCGCTCGATTCCGATCTTTATCTTTATCGATGATGAAGGACATGAAGTTGCCAAGTGGGGACCAAGAGCACCAGAAGTACAAGAGCGCGTCAGTGCTCTTATGAGCAACTTACCAGAAAAAACAGCTCCAAACTATGATGAAGAATTCAAAAAAGCAATCAAGTCAATGACGACGATGTATCGAGAAGACGAGCAAATTTGGTCGGACGTCTATCATAGCATTCAGTCAACATTGCGATAAAAAAACAGAGCGAGTTATACTTCCTCGCTCTGCTTGTAAGTCCAAAACGTTTCGTAACGAATCCATGCTTCAGGGTCAGTTGCACCTTCTTTAAGTTTTTGTTTCGTAATGGCGTCAACTTCGAGTGCTTGCGATCGGTGCGCGCGAATGGCTTCTTTCTTCATCTCTAGATATGGAGAGATGTCGAAGACTACGTCAGGTTCACCGATATGTTGCTCAGCATCTGCCGTAATGGCTTTTGTTAGGAGTGTTGGTCTTTTAGAATGATCCATCATTTTGATTGCTTCGACGACAGCTTCGCCGGTTGCATCATGGTCGGGGTGAATACTATGGCCGGGATAGAAAGTGATTACCGTTGTTGGTTGATGTTCTACAATGACGTTAAGCAAGTGGTTAGCCACTGTACTCGTTAGTTCAAATTCTAACGTTTTGTCACGATAGCCAAGGTGAATAAATTGGTCAACACCCATGATACTTAAGGCATCTTCCAGTTCTTTTTTTCGGATGTGTGGCAACGTCTCACGATTTGCAATCGGGGGCATTCCGAAGTTTCTGCCCATTTCACCGAGTGTTAAAGAGACTGCGCTAACATACGCGTCTTTTGTACGTTTATAGTGTTGAACCGTTCCGGCAGCTGAAAAAGTTTCATCATCAGGGTGCGGAAAAATTAGCATTACGTTTTCGGTCATCGTTTTTTCACGTCCTTACTCAAATGGTGTTGTGCTAAGTTGTAAAGCGATTTGCATTTTGCCATCATCGTCAAATCCATACATTAAAAGTGCTTCAGTAAAAGTATGATCACTATGCGTCAAGCCATCCGCATAAAGCCATCCATCGCTCGTTTTTAAGCCGACGCGAAATGGAGAATCTCCAGTTACTTTCCCTTCAATTAACTTCGCTTTCGCATTTCGAACAAAGCCAGAAGCGGCTTTACCATGACGATATGCAGCATAAGCGCCGTTCGTCATTTCAAAATGTACGTAGATTTCATGATTAAAGTACTGTGATAAGTTTTCTTGAAGTTCTTCTTTGTTTATCTCAATCATCGTCTCATCCTTTCTCTTAATTTAGTGTAGCGTCTTTCTCTCTTTATGGAAAAGAATTTGCATAGGTCTGACGTCTATTTCATATAGTGTACCCAAGCCAAACGGAACGTAGGTGAAGGGATGGTTGTAAGACCTGCAAGTTTACAAGCGAATGATACGGTTGGTATTGTCAGCTTAGGAAGTCCACTCGATCCGAATATTATAAATGAACGTATTCTCTATTTAGAAAGTCTTGGCTTCAATGTTCTTGTTGGAGAAAGTGTTTTTCGTTATACTGGGTTTTTATCTGGCAGTGATGAAGAACGTGCGAATGATTTCATGCGTATGATTGTTAATGAGCAAGTAAAGTGGATTTTGCCAGTTCGAGGTGGAGTCGGGGTAGCGGGGATCTTGCGATACTTAGATTGGGATTTGATTCGTCAGAACCCTAAAATCGTAACGGGCTATAGCGACATTACCGTTCTGCTTAACGCGCTTTATCAGTTTGCTGACTTAGAAACGCTTCATTCCCTCATGTTAATTGATTTTAAATTGTCGACACCGGCGTTTAATTTCAATCAATTGTTCCGAGCAATTTCAAACACTCAAGTTCCTTACACAATTGAAAATCCTAGACGTATGCTTCGGTATTCAATTGTTCCTGGTGTTGCTGAAGGGGAAATTGTTGGAGGGAATCTTACGTCACTCATTGGTACGCTTGCTACACCCTATGAAATTGATACAGCTGAAAAGCTATTCTTTATTGAAGAAGTGAATGAACCAGTCCATCGTGTATATCGACAATTGCTTCACTTAGAGGAAGCTGGAAAGTTCGACGATTGTGCTGGTGTGTTAATCGGACGATGTACGAACTGTCAAACGTCATATGGTGTGAATTATGAACAGTTATTAGAAGAATTCTTCTCATCAATTGGAAAACCGACGCTTGCGAATATCGCCTCAGGACATGGGCAATATAAGACGACAATTCCAATAGGTGCAGAAGCGATTATGGACAGCGAGAACGATGTTATTGAAACGATAAATCCAGTCGTTATCTAGTTTTTGGCACAAAATCTTTTTATACACCCTCTTGCTATTAAGATTTTACCGTGCTATACTCAGTTTGTCGAAAGTGATTGAATGTACGGTGTATTATTTTTTTCGGCCTCTGCTATACAGTTTAGGACGCAAAAAGGTTCACCATCTTTTCAATTATTTTACACTAATTTTTTTGTTCAAGAAGGAACGTACCTTTTTGAACCGCCTATTCAAAGGAGGCCACAAGCATGACTGGTAAAGTAAAATGGTTTAACGCTGAAAAAGGTTTCGGTTTTATCGAGCGTGAAGACGGAGACGACGTATTCGTACACTTCTCTGCGATCCAAGCAGAAGGTTTCAAGACTCTTGAAGAAGGTCAAGACGTTGAATTTGAAATCGTTGAAGGCGACCGCGGACCACAAGCTGCTAACGTAGTAGGTCTTTAAGAAGAGCTGAATACTCAGGAATAGAGGGGTATATTCCATATGGAATATACTCCTTTCTATTGTGCAAAAGTGAGCTAGACTTAGGTTTAGTGGAATTATCGTGATTAGGTTCGTTCCGTTTTTGGGATTGGAAGTCTTCGAGCGCTTTTGCATCATGCATTCCTTAGAAGAAATAGAGAAAAGAGATGTAAAGGAGCATTTTTTGAATGAAGTTTAATGAATTAGATCTACCTCTTGAGTTACTCGAGAGCATTGAAAAAATGGGTTTCGAAGAAGCGACCCCAATCCAAGAACAGGTACTACCAGTAGCACGTGAAGGTCATGACGTTATTGGTCAAGCACAAACAGGAACAGGAAAGACAACGGCATTCGGTCTTCCAATGTTAGAGAAGATTGACATGGATAACCCGAACGTCCAAGCACTTGTCTTAGCACCGACTCGTGAATTAGCAGTACAAGTTGCTGATGAATTGACACGTTTAGGACGTAACAAAAAGGTTAAAACTGTTGCGGTTTACGGTGGAGCGGACATCAGCCGCCAAATCCGTGAATTAAAATCACGCCCACAAATTGTTGTTGCGACGCCTGGACGTTACATGGACCACACACGTCGTCGTACAATTCGTCCTGCTTCAATTGAGACAGTTGTTCTAGATGAGGCGGATGAAATGCTTAGCATGGGATTCGTGGAAGACATTGAAGCGATTCTTGAAGAGGTTCCAGATGAGCGTCAAACGTTGTTATTCTCAGCGACAATGCCAACTCGTCTTAAGAAAGTCTCTGATCGCTTTATGAAGGATCCTAAAACGGTTTCGGTTAAAGCGAAGACGTTAACGGTTGATAACATCGAGCAATTTGCGGTGAAAGTACCAGAAAAGCACAAATTACTTGCTCTTACTCGTATTATTGAGCTTGAAGATCCAGAGCTTGCGATCATTTTCGGGCGTACAAAGCGTCGTGTTGATGAATTATCAGAAGCTCTTGAGCATCAAGGCTATGCAGCTGCGGGGATCCACGGTGACTTAAAGCAAGCACAGCGTACGAACGTTTTGCGTCGTTTTAAGCAAGGATCAGTGAAATTCCTCGTTGCAACAGACGTTGCAGCTCGTGGAATTGACGTATCAGGCGTTAGTCACGTCTTTAACTTTGACATTCCTCAAGAATCCGAAAGCTATGTTCACCGAATTGGACGAACAGGACGTGCGGGTCAATCTGGTAAAGCATACACATTTGCAGCACCGATTGAGATGGATCATTTAAGTATGATTGAGCGTGAAACAAAAGGGAAAATCAAAACGATTGATCTTCCTACGAAAGAAGAAGCAAGCGATGTACGTCAATCTCGTTTAGCTGATGAGCTTGTAAAAGTAATTCAGAGCAACGGCCAAGCGAATTTCGAAGCAACTGCTGAGAAATTACTACAATCGTATGACGCAAAAGACGTTGTAGCTGCAGCGCTTGCATCAATTCAAAACGACACGAAAGAACCAATGAAGACATTAACTGGTGAACGTCCTGTCGTTAACAAAAAGCGCTCAAAAGCGCCAAGTTCTAAGCATAAAAAAGGTGGACGCCGTTTCTACGAAGATCGTGACGGTAGAAACCGTAATCGTCGTCGCTCTAGCGGTGGTGGCGGTGGAGGAAGTCGCGGACCACAATCGTCTGGTGGAAGACGCCAAGATCGTCGACGTCAACCTCGTTAAGAATGAGTTAAGAAACGCTTGCTATCCTAGCAAGCGTTTTTTTTTTTTTGTTTTTCGACACAAAAGCCGAGCAGGAAAGTGTAGGTGATTGTCGAATTCGTTATTGAAGAGCATACGAAGGGGGATTAGGTATGGGTGCAATTCTAACTCAAACGACCCAAGCGAAGAATAGCCACAATATCGTCATTCGAACAGCGACCGTAAAAGATGCAAAAGCAATTCTTGAATTTAATGAAGAGGTGTTAGCAGAAGCCCCTTACTTACTAACAACCCGTGAAGAGTTTACTTTAACGTTAAAAGAAGAAGAGAAGTTTCTGTCGGATATGTATGATCACAAAAACAAATTGGCAATTGTTGCAGAGCTTGATGGTAAGGTTGTCGGTTTCCTCGATTTTCATGGAGGAGGTCGCAGGCGAAATCAACATGACGGTACTCTCGGAATGAGTGTACGTGAGCATTGGCGAAATCAAGGAATCGGTGATTTGCTTCTTCGTGCTTTGTTTGACTGGGTGGAACGACATAAAACGGTTGAGAAGGTAAGTTTAGAAGTGTTTTCCCAGAACATTGGCGCCATTCACCTTTACATTAAACAAGGGTTCGTTCAAGAAGGTCGCAAAGTGCATGCTATTAAACTAGATGACGGACAGTATATGGATCTCATCATCATGGGGCGCATCCTCAAATAACTTCAGGGTCAGTCCCCCACCACTTTAAAGCGGTGGGGGACTGACCCCGAACGTTTAGATGATGTGTTTTGAGCTTTTATTCGTTGTTTGTTGTGATTCAACGATGAGGTCAGCGGTAAGTTGACCGGACAATGTGACCATCGGTACGCCACCGCCAGGGTGTGTGGAACCGCCAACAAAATACAAGTTGTGATAAGCGCTACTTTGACTTGGAATTTTAAAACCGCCGTTCGTCTTACGGTTTGCCGTTACCCCGTATATGGAACCACCGACCGAACCGTAGAGATCGTGGAGGTCATTCGGTGTAAATGTGTAGTCGAATTCAATACAATCTCGAAGTCCGTTTAAGCCGTTTCGCTCTAATTTGGAAAGCACGACATCGCGGTACGATCCGTATTGTTCTTGCCAATTTTCATTATCGTTTAATGGAGGTACATGTGTGAGAATGAAAAAGTTCGCTTTTCCTTCTGGTGCTTGTGTTGGGTCACTTTTTGAAGAGATGCCAATGTACACTGTCGGATCATCTGCTGGGCGTTTTTCTTCATAGATCTGTTTGAACTCAAGTTCAGGATCTTTTGAGAAAAAGAAATTGTGGTGTGCGAGCTGTTCATAATCTCGATTTATGCCGAGCAGCATGACGAGTCCAGAGACGGTCGGTTCATATTTATGAACGAGTGGTTTGTTCGTATGTTCGGGCAGCAAATCAGCATAAGTAGAAACAACCTCACGGTTTGAGACGACATAATCACTTTTGATCGTTTGACCAGTTGCTAACTCAACACCGGAAACAAGGTCTTTTTCGTTTACGATTTTCGTAACCTTTGTCTTCGTCTTAATCGTAACCCCTAATTTTATTAATACTTTTTCCATCGCTTTTACGATGTTGTATAATCCCCCCTCAACGTAATAAATGCCAAGTCCAAATTGAACGTGAGCAAGTTGAGACATCACGGCTGGTGCTTGATAGGGGGAGGATCCTACATACATGACGAGAAAGTTTAACAATTGTTGAAGGTGAGGATCTTCAATGTAGCGCTTCGTTCCAGATGCCATACTTTTTAATGGGTCGAGCTTTAACAGCTCTGGCAGTGTATGATAACTTCGTAATTCCGTTAACCCGGTCAAGCTTCGCTTATAAAAACTTTTCATACATAGCTCGTACATCTTTGAGCTGTAATTCATATATTGCAAAAATCCTTGCGCATCTGCTTTTGAAATACGCTCAATTTCTTTTAACATCGTCGGTAAATCACCATGTAAATCAATCGTTTCTCCGTCTTCGAAAAACGTTCGCCATTGAGGTTCTACACGCGTAAGGGATACATAATCGTGCAAGTTTTCGCCAGCCCGTTCAAATAGTTGTTCTAAAACCCAAGGCATTGTCAAAATTGAAGGCCCTGTATCAAACGAAAACCCTTCTCCTTCGCGTACATTGCACTTCCCACCAATGCGCTCGTTTTGCTCAAGAACAGTTACATCAAAGCCTTCAGAAGCGAGGCTAATTGCAGCGGAGAGACCGCCTAATCCCCCTCCAACAATCGTTACGCTAGTCATCGATATCACTCCTAATTTTTAATAAATCCAAGGGATCACTACCCAGCGTTTTTTCTTCCACTGGTCGTACCTTCCTTTTAATGTAAGCTGAAGCGCAGATTCTTCTTTTCGAATTCTTACCCATAAAGCAAATGGAAATAGACTAACTGACATCATCATTGCAATGGGTGATTGCATAAACAGAGCGAAGCCGAACACGATTAATGCTAGACCAACGTATAAAGGGTGCCGCAGTAACTGATACGGTCCTTTGGATGACAGAACCATATCTTGCTTTGCATCGATCCCTCGTGTGAAAGCATTTCCTAGACTTTTTATGGACCAATAGCGTAAAAAAATACCAAAACCAAACAATACGACACCGAGTAGTTGAATAAAGTAAAAGTCAAAGCCAAAGCTGTTGGCGGTAAAGCTTGCGGTCGCAACGATGACGATGACGGCAAACAAGATAAAATAAAAACTACTGTCCTTCTTGGCGGTTTGTTGCTCTTTTTTTATAAAAAACTCCGCAATCCAAATGAAACAAAGACCGTAAAAAAGCAAGTGAAGCAACAAAGTCACACCTCCCATATGGCATAGTGTTCCCAAACTGGAAAAACGATCCTCAAAAAAAATTTAACGAAACACTTGAAAGTCAAAGATAGTCAAACTATAATGGAGTTAAGAAAAGGTTAAATATAGTCAAAGTCAAAATGACAACAATAAAAACCGTTAAGAAAGAACGAGGAGGAAAACCATGATGAACTGTACTCATTGTCAAACGAACCAAGCTCGTATTCAAATACGCTTTCGAATGAACGGACATCAACACCAGATGCACTTATGTGAGACGTGTTACAAAGAGATCCAAAATCAAATGCACCAACCATCAGGTTTTGCTGCAAGTTCTCCATACAATGCAATGAATGGTCAAAGCTCGAAACAGCAACACACGATGACAACCGATGAAATGAATTCAGGTGGAATACTAGATGAATTAGGGAAGAACTTAACCGCGGATGCGAATAACGGAACAATTGATCCGGTGATCGGTCGAGATGCAGAAGTTGAACGTGTCATTGAGACATTAAACCGCCGTAACAAAAACAACCCAGTCTTAATCGGTGAACCTGGTGTTGGTAAGACGGCTATTGCTGAAGGACTTGCACGTAAAATTGTCCAAGGAGAAGTGCCAAAGAAATTAAAGAACAAGCAAATTTACTTGTTGGACGTTACTTCTCTTGTAGCTGGAACGGGTGTTAGAGGTCAGTTTGAAGAGAGAATGAAGCAACTAATCGAGGAAATGAAGCAGCGCGACGATGTCATTTTATTTATCGATGAGATTCATCAAATTGTCGGTGCTGGCTCTGCCGAAGGGTCATCAGATGCAGGCAATATCATGAAACCAGCGCTCGCACGTGGTGAGCTTCAACTTATTGGTGCAACAACATTAAACGAATACCGCAAAATCGAAAAGGACGCAGCTCTTGAACGACGCTTCCAACCAGTGATGGTCGATGAACCTTCAACTGAAGATGCGCAAAAGATCTTGCTCGGTTTAAAACCATACTATGAGAAGTATCATGAAGTTGAATATAGCGATGAAGCGATAGAAGCTGCGGTGCAATTATCGAGTCGCTACATTCAGGATCGTTTCTTACCAGATAAAGCGATTGACTTAATGGACGAAGCGGGCGCAAAAATGAACTTGCATATTTCTGAGAGTACGATCGACGAAATTCAAGAACGACTTGATGTCATTCAACAAGAAAAAGCTGACGCAGCAAGTAAAGAAGAGTACGAACGAGCAGCACAACTTCGTACTGAAGAACTGCAATTACGAGAAAAACAACAAGCAACGAAACAAGACAATAAAGATAATGTCATCCACGTTGCAGCGATCGAGGCGCTTGTTGAAGCAAAGACAGGCATTCCAGTACGTCGATTACAAGAAGATGAACAACAAAAAATGCGCAACTTGCCAGAGCGATTAGATCAATCAGTGATCGGGCAAGCGGAAGCAGTCAATAAAGTTACGAAAGCGATTCGTCGAAACCGTACGGGATTACGTCGGGGCAACCGACCGATTGGTTCATTCTTATTCGTTGGACCGACCGGTGTCGGTAAAACAGAATTGACGAAGCAGCTCGCTGTAGAATTGTTCGGTGACAAAGACGTGATGATTCGCTTTGATATGAGTGAGTATATGGAGAAACATTCCGCGTCTAAATTGATTGGTTCACCGCCTGGATACGTCGGTCACGAAGATGCAGGTCAGTTAACAGAGCAAGTACGAAGAAAACCATATAGTATTATTTTGCTAGACGAAATTGAAAAAGCACACCCAGACATTCAGCATATGTTCTTGCAAATTATGGAAGACGGTCGTTTAACAGATTCTCAAGGTCGTACAGTAAGCTTTAAAGATACCGTCATTATTATGACGTCAAATGCCGGCAGCTCAGTTAAGAAAGCAACGGTCGGATTTGGAGCTAGTGAAGACGATAAAAAGCAAGTTACACAAGGCTTGCAAGATTATTTTAGACCGGAATTTCTTAACCGCTTTGATGCAATTGTTCAATTCAATGCGTTGACGAAGGAACATTTGCTATCGATTGTTGATCTTATGCTTAACGATTTAACGGAGGTGGCTAACGAGCGGAAAGTTATGCTTTCGGTTGATCAAAAAGCAAAAGAAAAAATCGTAGAATTAGGTTATGACCCTACCTTTGGTGCACGCCCACTACGCAGAATTATTGAAGAGCACGTTGAAGATGGAATTAGCGACGTCATGCTTGAAAATGAACACGCAAATTCAATGCAAGTGACGGTAATTAACGATCAAATTGTCGTCCAGGCTTCCTAATGTTGGAAGAGCCCGAGATTTCTCGGGCTTTTTTCTATTTATAGTTCCGAAATCACCGACGGACTGGTACACTAAGGATAGCAGGTACATCATAAAGAGGTGAACGTAGGATGGACAAGATTAAGATTGTGACCGACTCGACGACAGACCTTCCCGAGGAGGTTCTTGAACATCATCAAGTCACGGTCGTCCCCTTGACGATTTTAATAGATAACAATAGTTATAAAGATGGCGTTGACTTGAATCCAGATCGTTTTTTAGAAATGATGAGAGAATCAGAAGAATTACCTAAAACGTCTCAACCCTCTCTTGGAGAGCTTATTGAAGCGTATGAGGAATTAGGCAAAGACGGTAGCCGAATTTTATCTATTCATATGACTGCAGGAATGAGTGGGACGTATAAAGCAGCAAGCATTGCTGCAGAACAAGCGGATGCAGACGTAACAGTTATAGACTCTACGTTTATTGCCAATGCCTTAGGGTTTCAAGTGATTGAGGCAGCAACGATGGCAAGTGAAGGCAAGAGTATGGACGAGATCTTAGAACGTTTAGATCACATACGCAAAAACTCAAAACTATTCGTCGTTGTGAGTACACTTGAGAACTTATTAAAGGGTGGACGCATCGGTCGAGGGAAAGCATTTATTGGCTCGCTACTCAAACTGAAACCGATTGCAGCATTAGAAGACGGTGTCTACACACCAGTCACGAAAGTCCGAACTCAAAACCAAGTCATTCAAACATTAATGAATCACTTCAAGCAAGACACCGAAGGTAAAGAAGTTAAAGGTGTTAGTATTTCTCACGCAAACGGTTTGGAGCTTGCTCATAAGCTCCGTGAGAAGTTAAGCGAACACAAAGTTTCGATTCAATCAACAACACCTGTCATCAGTACACACACAGGTGAAGGAGCCATTGGTTTTACGTATTATACAGATTGAGGTTGAGCTCGGTACTTAGTACCGGGCTTTTTTTGTTACTATTCTTTATTGGAGGGTGCTACGTGACAATTTATAATAAGTTAGTTCGTGATCGTATTCCTGAAATTATTAAAGAACAAGGAAAATCATGTTCAACTCGAATTTTGTCATTAGAAGATTTCAAAAATAAATTACGAGAAAAATTACAAGAAGAAGTTAAGGAATATCTAGACACAACTAGTAAAGATCAAGCTGTGGAAGAGTTAAGTGATGTGTTAGAAGTTGTCTATTCATTAGCAAAGATGCACGGGGTAACGTTTTCCGACATTGAGAAGGCTCGCATAAAAAAAGGAGAAGAAAGAGGAGGGTTTACCGAAAGAGTGTTGTTAGAAGAGGTGTTTAACAATACAGCCTAATGTAAAAATAAGACGCAAAAAAAAAGCATCACTCAATTCGGGTGATGTTTTCTTTTTACGATACTAATTGAACTGTAATCCATAGGAAAAAGGTTTTGTTAGTTAGCTTGGTTTCTGGCATTTTTAATTGCGACCGTTAATATACTCAGTGAGTAAAGTCTAGTATTTTCATTGAGGAGGCGTTGAAGTGTCAAAGAAATTGTGGCTTAGCTTGGTGGGTATTGGTGTGATCTCAAGTGGATTTATTGTTTCGGATGTAGGGGCAGAAGGGAGAGAGGGGACGACTGAAGTTCAAGTAAACTTTGTACGTGATGGGGATCCCGGGGATCCTGATGGGGCGCTTCGCTTTGAACAAGTAATAGAAGATTTTAGCTTCGGTGAGCAGTCCATCTCTTCATCTTCTCAAACATATACGGTAACAGACGGTATAGAACGTTTCGTAGAAGTGACAGATAACCGAGGAACTGGTGCAGGATGGGACGTGCAAGTACGTGCTCCACAATTAGCATCAGAAAATGCTGAATTAACAGGTGCCGAGCTTTTGCTAACGCCTTCATCAATTTCATCTGATTCATCAAACGTCTCTAACCCTCCTTCACTTTCTGGAACAATTCGGGTGACGGATGCTGCACAATCAATTATAAGTGCAGAAGTAAATGAAGGGTTAGGAACTTGGGAAACAAACTTCTTACCTACAAACCTGGAGCTTGTTGTACCACCAGGAACGGCTCGAGTGGATGACTATTCGACGACAATTACGTGGATGCTTTTAAGTACACCTTAACGATGGGGCTGCATGAGCAGCCCTTATTGTCACGATGAATAGAATGATGAACAGTGTGAGGTGTATGAAGTGAAGTATTGTTATGCTGTGATTGTTAGCGTATTCATGTTTGTGGTTTATTCTGACACGACGTATGCAAATGAGCCATCATTTACGGTTACACCACTATTTCCAGAAGAACAAATCGATGGAAACGAGTCTTATTATGAACTGCAACTAGATCCTACTGAGTCAACGGAGTTTGAAGTTGTTCTACACAATCTGAGTTCAAAAGAAGTTACAGTAAACGCTTCGCTGTTTCCTGCTGTGACAAATGAGCACTTTGTGATTGATTATATTGAGGCGGAGAGTGAAATTGCAGATCTCATCGATGTAGAGCCGAGTGTCACCCTTGGTCCTCACGAAGTGAAGACAATCGATGTCGCCGTACAAGTTCCCGATCAGGCTTTTGACGGGTTTTTACTCGGAGGTTTGTATTTTGAAGAAGCCTACGATGAAAACATAACAAATGGTGGCATTTCAAATGAATACGCGTATCTCATTGGTTTACAACTGACGAATGATCATGAACAACATGGAGCAATTGAACCAGAATTAAGTTTTATCAATGTTGAACCGATTACGTATGAGAATAGACCACGTATTAACGTATCATTTCAAAATGATACTGCGATTATTATAGATGACTTAACGGTTGTAACTGAAATATTTACAGATGAAGGTGAACGGATTGCATCACATGAAAAAGTAGATGGTCGAATGGCACCGAGTTCAGCGGTCACGTATGGGGTAGAACTGTCTGAAGTTTTAAAGCCAGGCACCTATACTGCAAACGTTACGGCGACAAACGACGTCGACGAGTGGGTATGGGAAGAGGAATTAACAATTGAAGAGGAAGATTTTGCTGAAGCGGAAATGATTGAAGAAGAATCGACAGGACCTTTCCCTTATTGGATGATGATCATGATGGTCGTCGCGATTCTTTTCGTGCCAATTGCATTCATTTCAGGACGACGTGGTCGTTCATGAAAGTATTCATTCAAAGTTTAAGTCTTATTCTATTGTTGTCCATTCAACCTTACGTAGAGGGAACTGAACTCGAAGATTGTGAAGTGGACGACGAAGACTACGTTTGTGAGGAACTTGATGAAGAAGAGATTCTCGAAGACATTGAAGAATACGAAGAAAACGAAGAACAAGAAGACATAGTCGATCAGATTGATGAGTCGTTACTTCCTGAGAATCGTGAGCATGATGAAGGTGAAGAGTCAATTGATCACACGGAGAATCCAGAAGAAACCATTGAAAAAGAAGATGAAGCACCAGCTGAAGATGAGGTCGAACAAGAAGAGAATGCACCGGAAGAGGACGATGAACCATCAATAGAACGAGAAGTCATAGAGCAAGAAGTCATGTATGAAACGATGAATGTGAGAAACTCATCACTTTCATTGGCGCATACACCGATGGGAGATCATACTTTTTCAGCAGGAACCTTGCGTTTAGAAACGAGGAACACGGCTTATTTTTATGGGCTCCTCAACTTAGTAGCTAGCAATGAATTTAAAATCGACATCCAATTGCCAGCTGAGATTCCAGTTGAACAATTTGCCCAATCGATAACGAGTGCTAGCATCCAAATGGGGTCAAGGTCTCGTCAGATTAACAAAAATGATTTTATTGTCGTACAAGGTCAAAATAAAATCACACTCAATACGCAGTATAGCTCAAACATTTTTGAATGGCTTTTGAACATTATTGGACTAATTGGAAGGGATCGAGAAGTAACATTAAGGATCGATGCAGACCTTAAAGCGATGAACTTTGAAGATGATTTATTGCCGCCCCATCCAAATAAAGCATTGCCATTCTCGAGTACGTTTACATTAGACCGTGGGGGAGCTCCTGGTGTTTCCCACCGAACATTGCAAACGTGGAACTCTGAAATTGAGTTTCATGATCATGATGGCAGTTTATTGCCATTAGAAAATGGGCTACCAGTAATTGAACTACCGTTTAATAATGACGGTGAACCTTTTCAATTTCTTGATTATGTTTCGGTGAGGAATGTGTTTACAGGTGAGTTAAGTAACAATGCTCAATTTGTCGCAACGCATAATGAAGTTGTAGAGCAAGATCACCTGCAAAGGCCAGGCGATTATGGTTTAAAAGTAGGTGGTAAGGATCAAAGTGGGACATCTTTACGTGTAAAAGAAGCAATCATACGTGTAAAACCAGGCAATGTCTATTTTGAGAATGTACCAATGGCATTCAACTTTGGGGACGTTCCTGTAAACGATCAATCGGCCATTCACACTCGTCAACAAGGACATGGTCATTTAAACGTTGTAGATGAAACCGGTGAACATTCACCTAGTTGGCGCGTTCATGCGGCACTCGAAAAGCCTCTTACCTCGATGCTTCATTCAGAAGTGGTGCTACCAGAAGCGATTGTGTTCGTTAATAAGAACAAGGAAAAAACGGTCTTATCAAATAGCTCCATACTCGTTTACAAACCAACGCATAATGGGGTGGAGCATCCAATTCAATGGCAGATCGATGAAGGCGTACTTCTACAAACAGCCCCTCATCAAAGAGTTGGATCATTTGAAGGATCTGTCCGTTGGACGTTAGTAAATGCACCTTAACGACTCGACTTACATAGACCAATTCAGTGGAAGTCGGGTTGAGGGATGTCATAGACAATCAATGTGTATATTCAAGAATAAAACTACGAAATCGGTTGTGCTTAATCGACCAATTTCGTAGTTTTTTTGCTGTTTGTGACTACAGGACTTATGGATGAACTTCTCGAGAGTTAGTCATTACGGTGCATAAACGTTAATGTATCAATGGTTGTAAAAATGAAAATGGTTTCATCGTTAATATCGAAAGTATAGCCTCAGTATAAATGGATATATTTGGGTTTTAATAACTTCGATAGTCGGTATATGACATTTGATCATCATTCATAAATCTAGGTTCTTATACTCGTTTTTACACTAATTTCGAAGACGTGTTGTATAAGAGCGGTAGTCATTGACTATTCGGATTAACAACACAATGTTAAGATTTTTGTAAAAAGAAAGAACATTTTGTATTAATATGATTATTTTTTGTATTTCAGGAGTGAGCAGATGAAAAGAGTGAAGCTTCTCGTCTACATAGGTTTCAGCTACTTCCTATTGATATTCATCGCACTACATTCTACACCTACAGAAGCGATGTTTGTCGACGTTGAGCAAGTAAATGGAACGGTCACAGTCGAAAATTGGAGTGAAAGCGATGAAAAAAGTAACCTCGATTCTTAGTGGAGCGTTAACCACATTGCTCACCATCATCTTACTCGTCACTGTTGCGGCGGTCGTAACGACCCAAGTCTCTGATGGTGAGCCGAGTCTATTCGGATATCAAATAAAAACGGTATTGTCAGGCTCAATGGAGCCAGGTATTGATACAGGTTCCGTCATTCTCGTTCGGGCGGTCGATGAATCAGGAGTATACCAAGTTGGCGATGTTGTAACGTTTCAAACGTATGAAGGTCCGCTCGTCACTCACCGTATTCACGAAGTCACTGACGGTGGTCAAAGTTACATAACAAAAGGGGATAACAACCCTCTTCCGGATACACAAGTACTCGAGCCGTCGATGGTTGTTGGTGAATATACTGGCATGACGATTCCATACTTAGGGCATGTGTTTTCATTTGTGTCATCCGATGTTGGTGTAATTTTCTTGTTCATAATTCCTGGCTTTCTACTCGTTCTTTACTCGCTGTATACGATCGTACGAGCGTTACGTGAAGTTGATCGATTGAGTAAAGAACAACAACAAACGGTGTCATCGTCCCACCAAGAATAGTTGTTGGGCGTTGCATAATATAACTCACTTTAGGAGGAATGGTCATGAGTAACAACAATGTAAAAAAGCAACTCGGGTTAGGTGTTGCAACTGCGGCACTAGGACTTACGCTAATTGGAGGGGGAACGTATGCCTACTTTAGCGACAGCGTGACGACGAATAATACGTTTGCAGCTGGTACGTTGGATTTAAGTGCTAGTCCAAACCAGATTATTGAAGTAGACAACATCAAGCCTGGCGACTCCTTTATTGAAGATTTTGAGCTTGTGAATGATGGTAGTTTAGACATCGGTTCTGTGACGATTGATACAAATTACCGTGTCATTGATGTAAAAGGTGATAACACCGATGATTTCGGAGATTTCATTGAAGTTGAATTTCTCTATAACGTCAATAATTTTGATGAAGTCATCTATGAGACGACGTTAAGTGAGCTTCAAGATATGTCTCCAGAAGCTGTCAACCAGAACATCTTTTATCCAGAGCTTGGTGATCGTGGATTACCTGTAGGTGAAAGTCACGACCTCGTTGTACAGTTTAACTTTAAAGGTGATGTGGATGCTGATTTGAACCAATTCCAAGGTGATTCTCTGCAACTGGATTGGACGTTCATTGCAACACAAGATATCGAATAGCTAAAATTTTGATTTAATCTTATTCTTTTTAATTTTTTAAATAAAACAATCTATCGGGAGGTTTTTATGAGTCGAAGCAAATATATTCAAAAACGTTCCTGGCTTGCATTAGGCGCTCTGCTGTTTGCAACGAGCTCTATTCAAGTCGCCTCAGCTGATGAAGGCTCTGCTACTTTGGCACCCCCAACGACGGGCTTTGAAGATCGTAACCAAGAGCATTGGTCTACGTTTGATGAAGAAATTAATTTTCTAAATGAGTTGTCTGAATCAGATCTTGCTTCTTATTCAGAAGTTGGACAAACGGTTGAAGGAAGACCTATTCATCTCGTACGAATTGGCGATCAAACGTTAACGGATGAAGAAGTAGCAGAAGGTCGCAATATGCTCGTTGTTGCTACACAGCACGGAAACGAACCAGCAGGACGTGAGATGGCATTGCAATTTATGAGAGATCTCGCGTTTACTGACGATGAGGGAATTCTTGAGCAACTGGAAGAATCCACTGTACTCTTCGTGCCAACAGCAAATCCAGACGGATTTATTCGTGACCAACGGGCAAACGCCAACAATGTCGATATGAACCGAGACCATCTCGTGCTTCAACAACCTGAAACGAGAGCACTTGCAGAAGTGCTAGATACGTATCAACCAGACTTGACGGTCGATGCCCATGAGCGACCAAGAGCATACGGTAACCCAGACATTGAATTTTTATGGCCAAGAAACTTGAACATTGATGAAGACATTCGGGCTTTAAGTGAATCGCTCGTTGAAGACGTACTTATTGATGATATTGCAGAACAAGGCTTCACAACTGGAATTTATGGAACGCCTGGTGGAGCTGGAAATGGTGACGAGCGAATTTCTAGAAACATGCTCGGCTTACGTCATGGATTAGGCTTGTTAACGGAAACGGCAGGAATGCAAGAACCAGTAAAACGAGTCGATGCACAAATGGCAACCATTGAAGCAACGTTTGATTTTTACACAGAACAGTTTGAAGAGATTGGTGAAGCTGTTCAAGCTGCGCCAGAAAAACGAGCACAAGATGGAGCGACAGGTGCCACTCCTTTTTACTTCGACGGAGCGGACAACTGGGATCCAACCATTGTGCAAGACCCTCACTACTGTGGATACCTATTGCATGAACAACAAGTAGATGAACTTGGACATATCGTGGACGCCTTTTCTCTTGAGACTGAAAAGGTAAGTACGTACGGCACGTTCGTTTCAATGGGACAACCGATGATGACGGTCATTCCAAAGCTTATGGACTCGGATGCGTTGTATAACGAAGTGAACGCATTGCCTCTTTCATCTTGTGAGCAACCGCGAGTAACGGCAAGTCATTTAAATGATTTTGTAGACATTTTAGATGAAGAAGGAGCCTTCTCAACGACGGCAATTCATCGTGCGCTTGATCTTCATACAACAACTCTCGCACACTTTGAAAATCGTGGACAAGAAGATCGTCTTTTAGAACATACGCGAGGATTCCAAGCGTTGTTAAACCGTTATCAAGATCAAATGACTGACGAAGCGTACTCCATGCTTTATACGTTTGCATATGATTTGATGGACTATTATGAACTCGTATTTGATGTGGACCGTGCGATGGGTCACATTTCGCACTTAAGTGAAACAATTGGGCCGAGAGTAGCAGGCGCAGATTCAGAGCGTGAAGCAGCGGCATACATCGAAAGAGAGTTTGAACGTCTAGGTTATGAGACAGAACAACATCTCTTTGATATTCGTAATGGACAAGCTGAGTCTCAAAACGTTATAGCAGTGAAAGAAGCAGACGGTGTTGAAAACCCTGAAATTGTTTACGTAACGGCGCACTATGACAGCGTAAGCGTCTCCCCGGGAGCAAACGACAACGCTTCAGGAACAGCAGCTATTATTGAATTGGCACGTATTTTAGAGGATGTGCCAAGTGAAAAAGAAGTACGCTTTATTGCCTTTGGAGCAGAAGAAATTGGATTAGTAGGAGCCCGTGAGTACGTCGCACAATTATCTGAAGAAGAGATTGATCGCAGTGCTGCAAACTATAATCTTGATATGATTGCGACAAACTATGAAACAACGTCACAAATGCACATTACGACCGTAGACGGTGAAGAGAATGCAGTTTGGGATTCTTCTGTTCATGCAGCTGAAGTTTTAGGCTATAATCACAATGATTATACACTTCATCAACTTGGACGCTCAGATCATGTACCGTTCCATGACGCTGGAATTGATGCTGCACTTTACATCTGGATGGAACCAGGCACACCTCCAGGAGCCGCAAGACCTGAGCCTTGGTATCACACACCAGAAGATACAATTGACCGAATCAGCCCGGAGCGCTTGCAATGGGTAGGAGATCTCATTGATGTCGCTGTAACAGATCTTATTTCTCAAGAAGACATTGAAGCAGCAGAAGACGCAGCATAATTAGAAGTAAGACCGCCCCCCTTGATTCGAAGTACGTACGATGAAGGCATAACTCATGATGAGTTATGCCTTTTTTGGCGAGATTGTAGCATTCGACATGGTGTAAGAGAGCGGTAGTGTGTAGCAAGAGGACGGTAGTGTGTAGCAAGAGCAAGGTAGCGTGTAGCAAGAGGACGGTAGTGTGGTGCAAGAGAGCGGTGGTGTGTAGCAAGAGAGCGGTAGCGTGTAGCAAGAGGACGGTAGTGTGTAGCAAGAGGACGGTAGCGTGTAGCAAGAGCAAGGTAGTGTGTAGCAAGAGAGCGGTAGTGTGTAGCAAGAGGACGGTAGTGTGTAGCAAGAGCAAGGTAGCGTGTAGCAAGAGCGAGGCAGCGTGGTGCAAGAGCAAGGAAGCGTGGTGCAAGAGCAGTACAGTGCGGTGTGAGAGCACGGTAGCGCGCGTTGCAAGACAAAGGTAACGTAGCCAAAAAACCCGCTCCAAAGCATTCACTTTGGAGCGGGCTCACCCGTACCGTACCTACAACTATGCTTCTGCTGGGGTTGCTGGTTGTTTTCGTTTTCGGATCCATTGGATTAGGAAGATCGTTACGAGAATGATGACTCCTACTGCATCAGTTAATAGTGCAGGGTGTAAGAAGAGTAAAGCGCCTCCAGCCATAAACAAGCGGGAGATGACATTCATCGAATGTAACAAATAGCCTTCAGCGGCGATGCCGAGCATTAAGACACCAATCGCAGCGGTTATGATGACGCCGATGGACTCTGTAAATGTTGTATCCATTAACAACAACTCATTGTTGTAGACGAACATAAATGGCACGATAAAGCCTGCGATTGCGAGTTTCATCGCCATAAAACCTGTTCGCATCGGACTGCCACCTGATAAGCCGGCAGCAGCGAAGGCGGCTAGAGCGACCGGTGGCGTGATGTTTGCAAAGATCCCGAAGTAGAACACAAACATATGTGCAACAATCGGTTCAATGCCAAGTTGGACGAGCGCAGGTGCGGCCATCGTTGCTGTAATAATGTACGCTGGAATACTAGGCATTCCCATTCCGAGGACGATACAGGCGACCATCGTAAACAATAGAGTTAAGAACAAGCTCTCTCCGCCGATGGAGACGATTGCATTGGCTAAGTTCAAGCCAAAGCCTGTAATGTTCGCGATCCCAACGATAATTCCAACAGTCGCACAGGCAATGGCGACGCTAACGGTCGTACGCGCACCGTTTTCTAGCGCATCAATAAAGTCTTTGAAACTCATTCGTGTTGATTTTCTTAAAAAGCTAATCAGGATTGTAACGATAATGGTCCATGCTGCAGAGAAGATTACGGTCGTACCGGTGAAAAAGAGCATGTAAATCAAAAAGACAATTGGAAGTAGCAAATGACCTCGTTCTTTTAATACGTCTTTTATACTCGGCAATTCACTTTTAGGAATGCCAGACAAGTCTAGCTTCGTTGCTCGCAAATGAACTTGAGCAAGAATTCCTAAATAAAAGAGCAATGCTGGTAAAATCGCAATCAAGATAATGTCGGTATAAGGCACACCGAGCGTTTCGGCCATAATAAAAGCGGCGGCTCCCATAACTGGAGGTAAGATTTGTCCTCCGACTGAAGCAGAAGATTCAACAGCACCTGCAAAATTACGATTGTAACCAATCTTTTTCATGAGAGGGATTGTAAACGCGCCTGTTGTGACGACGTTTGCTATAGCCGAACCATTGATGCTTCCCAAAAACCCACTCGCGACGACGGAAACTTTTGCAGGTCCACCTTTTGCATGACCGGTGAGAGCGAGCGCTAAATCATTGAACAGTTGACCCATTCCAGATTTCGCTAGAAAAGCCCCGAACAAGATGAAAAGAATAATATACGTCGCTGATACTCCGATGGCTGTACCGAGAATCCCTTCAGTTGTTGTGAAAAGTTGATTAGAAATTGCATCCCAGTCGTACCCACGGTGACGAAAGATGCCAGGAAGATCTCGACCAAATAGAGCATACACAACAAAGAGTAATGCAAGGATTGGTAAAGCCCAACCTGTTACCCTTCTGCCGGCCTCAAATACAAGAATGATGAGCAAAGTGCCAAAGAGGACATCAAGAGTACTTGGTAACCCTCCACGCGTCACAATTTCAGTGTAGTTTAGAAATAGATAGATCGTTGAGGGCACAGATAAAAGGGCAAGTAGCATGTCATACCAAGGTAATCGATTGCGAGCTGCGCCTTTTGTAGCTGGGAACAATAGAAAGACGAGTACGAGAACGAATGAAACGTGTAGAGCGCGGTGCACAAGTACGTAAACGGGTGGTCCTGTAAATGCAGTAATGAGATGATATAGTGAAAAAGTCACCGCGATGATCGTAACGAGTAAAGTGATACGATTGTTTAAGAAGACCCGAAATCGAGATTCACTATCATACTTTTCTAGAAGCTCTTGTTGTTCTTGATCAAGTGCTTCTGTGTTTTTAGATTGGCTCATAATAGCCCCCTTTCATAAACGATGGTGTACGAGCAGTTCAATCGATTCATGATGAGGTAACTGTTGTGTATGAATCCACAAGTTTTCGTTTACGTACCAAGTAAAAGAAGCATCGTGGGAATGAAACCACCGGTACGAATCAAACGACTCATTCAGCTCGGATAAGACGATGTAACCGTCTTCAATACTCGTCGTACCGCGGCCATATGGAGAGACGCCTGCACCGAATGATTGAAATCGAGTTTTGTTTAGTGTCAGTTTCCCTCGTTTGTTGATCGTAAAGTATTCTTCCCAAGGGGTTTTTTCTACTGAGTGAATCCAAGAAAGTTTTAACTCATCGTCTTCGCTTAGTTGTTGAATTGTGAACGTTTCTTTTGTTATCGCATGCCGGATCTCAATGAATAATGTGGTTTGTGCAGAACCGGCAAGGAGAATGCAGCAGAGTAGTAGCAAGAACGGCTTCATATGAGTTACTCATCTAGAAGTCCTTGCTCTTGAAAGTAACGCTCAGCTCCAGGATGAAGGGGGATGTTCACACCTTCTTGAAAATGCTCAATCTCAATGTCTGTAGCTGCTTCATGTGAACTTTGGATGGTTTCTAAATTCTCGTAGAAAAGGCTCGTTAATTCATAAACTTCGTCATCTGATAGTGAAGGATTAGGGACGAGTAAATTCGTAATGGATGGAGTTGAAATGTCTTCTTCATTGTCGTATGTCCCAGCTGGAACCTCGTCTTCAATAAAGAACGGGTACGTATCGTTTAAATAATTCATCGCGTCATCATCGATTGGCACGACTGTTACATCATGGGTACTTGCAAGATCCATCGCCGCGGAGTTAGGCACACCGCTCGTAACAAATGCCGCATCTAGCATGCCATTTCTCATCTGATCAATAGCTTCTCCGTAAGGTAAATAATCAGCAGAGATATCATCGTAGGTCATATCATGTGCTTCAAAAATCATTCTGGCATTCAGCTCTACACCCGAATTTGCATCCCCGACAGCGACACGTTTGCCTTCTAAGTCCTCAAACGATTCAATTCCAGAATCAGTCGTTGTAATGACTTGAACGACGTTTGGATATAACCCAGCAATGGCAACTAAGTTGTCTTGTGGATCTTCCCCTTCAAATGCACCAAATCCCTCGTACGCTTGTTCTACAGTATCGGCCATAACAATCGCAAGTTCAGCCTGGTCACTCTGCAAGAGGTTCACATTTTCAACGGAAGCTCCTGTGGCTTGGACGGAAACGTCATGACCAGCATCACCATACACATTCGCCATCGCCCCTGCAATGGGATAATAAACACCTGATGTTCCTCCTGCTGCAATGGTTACAAATAAATCCTCGCTGCTTTCTTCCCCATCGCTAGAATCACTACAGGCACCCGCCACTAGTGCAAAACTAGTCAAAACACTTCCTAAGATGATTGTTTTTTTCATCTTGATTCCTCCTTCATACATCGATGCTTATGTATATGACGAGCCGTACAAACTATGAAAAACAAAAAAAGCTGCCTTTAAAAGGCAACTTTTGTAATGTGGTTTGTTTAGTTGTTGAAATCGTCAGTAATCGCACCTTTGGCAGCAGATGATACAAGGGCAGAGTATTTTGCTAGGACACCTTTTTTGTAGCGAAGTTCAGGTGCTGTCCAGTTGTTAAGTCGAGCCTTAAGTTCTGACTCTTCGACTTCCATTTGAAGAAGTTGCTCATCACTATCAATCGTAATGATGTCTCCGTGTTGCAAGAGGCCAATCGGTCCACCGACTTGTGCTTCAGGAGCAGTATGTCCAATAACAAAACCGTGGGAACCTCCAGAGAAACGTCCGTCTGTGAGAAGGGCAACTTTACCGCCAAGTCCTTTACCGACGAGCATGGCCGTAACTGAGAGCATTTCAGGCATTCCTGGTCCACCTTTAGGACCGACATAACGGATGACAAGAACGTCTCCTTCTTCAATTTCATTGTTCATAATGGCTTTCGTTGCAGCGTCTTCACTATCAAACACTTTCGCTGGTCCTTGGAATTTCGTTACTTGTAGACCAGACATTTTGGCAACGGCACCTTCTGGAGCGAGGTTACCACGAAGAACGACGAGCGGTCCGTCTTTTTTCTTCGGATTACCCATCGGTAAGATGACGTCTTGACCTTCGTGTAAATCTTCTGCTTCTTCAAGGTTTTCAGCAAGTGTTTTACCTGTGACGGTTAGGCAGTCACCGTGGAGAAGTCCTTCTTTAAGAAGCATCTTCATCACTGCAGGTACACCACCAACGTTGTTCAAGTCTTGCATAACGTAACGTCCGCTTGGCTTCAAGTCTGCAAGGTGAGGAACACGGCGTCGAACAACTTCAAAGTCATCAATGGATAAATCAACACCAACCGCATGCGCCATCGCTGTTAAGTGTAAGAACGCGTTTGTTGAACCACCGAGTGCCATGACAACTGTGATCGCGTTTTCGAACGCTTCTTTCGTCATAATGTCACTTGGATAGATATCCTTCTTGAGAAGTTCTATGACGGCTTCACCTGCGCGTGTACATTCTTCTTCTTTCGCTCCAGCAATGGCAGGAGTTGAAGATGAACCAGGAAGTGACATGCCCATCGCTTCAACGGCTGATGCCATCGTGTTTGCTGTGTACATTCCTCCACAAGCACCAGCGCCCGGACATGCATGACATTCAACTTCATGCAATTCTTTATCTGTAATTTGACCGACTTGGTGTTGACCGACCGCTTCAAATGCTGAGACGATATCAAGGTCTTTGCCGTTTAACTTTCCAGGTTGAATCGTTCCACCGTACACGTACACAGAAGGAACATTCAAGCGACCCATTGCAATTAAACAAGCAGGCGTGTTTTTATCACAACTACCCACTGCGACGAGCGCATCTAAACGTTCAGCATTCATCACGGTTTCAATCGAGTCAGCGATAATTTCACGACTAGGGAGGGAGAAGAACATGCCTTCATGTCCCATACCGATTCCATCAGAGACTGTAATCGTGTTGAAAATTAACGGCGCGCCTTCTTTAGAAGCGCCTTCTTTAGCGGCAATCGCAAGCTTGTCCAAATGCATGTTACAAGGCGTTACTTCAGCCCAAGCGCTTGCGACACCGATCATTGGTTTTTTGAAATCTTCGTCTTCAAACCCTACAGCTCGAAGCATCGCACGGTTTGGTGCGCGGTTAGGGCTCTCACTAATCACGTGAGAACGGATGCGCAAATCTTTGTTATTTTCCATTTCCAAACAATCCCTTCTCCTGTAAAACCTAATTATAATTTCGCGAATAATGGCACTTATAACACGAATGTTCTTTTATTTTAGCTGAAAAGTGTCACTTTTTGTAGTACTTTACTGAAGAAAAGGCGTATTGACAGAAAATTAAATTTGTATACAATTATATTATAATACGTCACCAACTGAACTGAGGTGATTTTGCACTAAAAGGAGAATGGTTGTGAACAATTTATCGAAGCGTTTATCAGCAGCTGACGTCGCGTATGAGACGTTAAAAGAACGCATCATTGAGTTACAGTATGAGCCGGCAGAACATCTTCTAGAAGATCAGTTGTCAAAGGATTTAGAGATTAGTCGTACACCGCTTAGACAAGCGTTGTACCGATTAGAACTTGAAGGCCTTGTGAACAAACAATCAAACGGAAGAATGTATGTTGCGCCTGTAACATTAGAAGAAGCAAGAGAGGTTTTTGTCGTACGAGAATTAATGGAAAGTCTCATTGCAAAAGAAGCGGCGACAGAACTTACTCAAGATGATGTTTATGCACTTGAAGACACGATTGCTTTAATGAAGCGTGCAGCTGAGCTAAACCGTTCACAAGATTTCATGAAACATAGTGGCGACTTTCATGAAATTATCCAATCAAAGAGTACCAATCAAACAGCCAAGCGTTTCTTACAACAATTGGAGAACAAAGTAGAACGGTACCGAAGAATTAGTGGGTACAGTAATCCTGATTATGCTTTAGAAACCCCACTAAACGAACACGTAAAAATTTTACGCTACCTAAAAGAGAAAAGTAGTGGAGAAGTGGAAGAGCTCATGCGTGCACATATTCGAAGAAGCTTGAAGACGATTGAAGAAACGATTGAACACTCATCTTCATATTCAACGTAAAAGAGGTGTAAGTATGAAAGATCAAACAGTAATCCCTGGTTTAGATGGAGTCATTGCGACAGAAACTGACGTGTCTTATTTAGACGTAGAACAAGAAGAAATTGTCATTAAAGGGTATGATTTAATTGAGCTTTCTGAAAAGATTACGTACATCGAACTCGCCCATTTACTCTTTGAAGGAACGTTACCGAATAAAGAAGAAGAGGCAAAGTTTGAAAGCGCTTTAAAGAAAGAGTACGCATTACCAGATGAATTTCTATCCATTTACAACAACTTGCCAAAAGACATGAACGCAATGGACGCTTTGCGAACAGGAATCTCGGCACTTGGAAGTTTTGATCCACTCTTAGAAGACCGCTCGACGAGCGCAAATCGAGAGAAGTCTCTTCGCCTTTTAGCTAAAATACCAAATATTGTTGCGAATAGTTATCATAAGCTGACGGGGGCAACGCCTGTTGAGCCACGAGAAGATTTGCCGTTTAGTAGCAACTTCTTGTACATGATTACAGGTAAGGTTCCAACCGCACTTGAAGCAGAAATCTTTGATCAATCATTAATGGTGTATAGCGAGCATGAAATGCCGAACTCGACATTTACCGCACGTGTCATTGCGTCTACACAAGCCGACATTTATGGTGCGTATACGGGTGCAGTCGCTTCACTTAAAGGAAGCTTGCACGGCGGTGCGAATGAAGCAGTTATGTATTTGCTTTTAGAAGGTAAAACCGTTGATGGCTTGGAAACGTTACTCTTTGAAAAGCTAAAAAACAAAGAACGGATTATGGGATTCGGACATCGCGTCTATATGAAGAAGATGGATCCTCGTGCAACGTTAATGAAAAAAGCGCTAAAGCGACTAGCAAAAGATCGTGGTAGAGAAGATCTCGTCGAGATGTGCCAGCGCGGTGAGGATATTTTACGAGAAGAGAAGGGTCTATACCCGAATCTCGACTACTATGCAGCACCGGTTTACTATTTATTGAACATTCCAATTCCACTCTATACGCCTGTATTTTTTGCAGCAAGAGCGGTTGGTTTAGGTGCACACGTCATTGAGCAACACGACAACAACCGCCTTTATCGTCCGAGAGTAAAATACACGGGTCCAAGAAACTTACATCCTTAGGAGGAACGAATATGAGTACAGATATTAAAGCAAATGAAAAACCACTCGTAGATGAATTGTTGTTACAAATTGCAGATTATGCAGTCAATGCAGAAATTTCAAGTGAGGAAGCACTAAAGACATCGAAGTTAGTCGTTATGGATTCACTCGGCTGTGCGTTTTTAGCTCTTCGTTATCCAGAGTGTACGAAGCACTTAGGTCCAATCGTACCTGGTACGGTCGTTCCAAACGGTGTGCGTGTACCGGGGACGCAGTTTGAATTAGATCCGGTTCAAGGAGCATTCAACATTGGTACGCTCATTCGTTGGCTTGATTACAACGATACGTGGCTTGCAGCGGAGTGGGGACACCCATCGGATAACCTTGGTGGTATTTTGTCCGTTGCCGATTACATTAGCCGTACACGCGTTGCAAAAGGTCAAGATCCATTGACGATGGAAGATGTATTAAAAGCTGCTGTAAAAGCACATGAAATCCAAGGTGTGCTTGCACTTGAGAACAGTATGAACCGTGAAGGTCTTGATCACGTCTTGTTCGTGAAAATTGCGTCGACAGCTGTTGTTACAGCAATGCTCGGCGGAACAGAAGCGCAAGTCGCGGACGCCGTTTCACAAGCGTGGATTGACAACTCAAGCTTACGTACGTATCGTCACGCACCAAATGCAGGCTCAAGAAAGTCTTGGGCAGCAGGGGACGCAACGAGTCGTGCTGTACGTTTAGGTCTCATGACGATGAAAGGCGAGATGGGCTATGCAAGTGCATTAACTGCACCGAAGTGGGGATTCCAAGACGTGCTATTTGGTGGAAAGAATCTTACGCTCGGTCGTGAGTTCGGAAGTTATGTGATGGAGAACGTACTATTTAAAGTAACGTTCCCTGCAGAGTTCCATGCACAAACATCTGCTGAAGCAGCTGTCACGTTACACCCTGAAATCAAAGATCGTCTAGATGAAATTCAAGAAGTGAAAATTACGACTCATGAATCAGCGATTCGAATTATTGATAAAACAGGTCCTCTTCATAACCCAGCAGATCGTGATCATTCACTTCAGTACATTACGGCAATTGGACTCATCTACGGAGAATTAACGGCAGATCATTATGAAGATGACATTGCGAAGAATCCGGAGATTGATGCGTTGCGTGAAAAGATGTACACCGTTGAAAACGAACAATATACAAAAGATTACCTTGACCCAGATAAACGTTCAATTGCAAACGCTGTACAAGTCATTTTTAAAGATGGCAGTAAGACAGAAGAAGTAGCGGTTGAGTATCCAATCGGTCACCGTCGTCGTCGCGAAGAGAGTATTCCGTTACTTGAAGAGAAGTACAAAGATACGTTGTATACACGTTTCCCAAGTACACAAGCGGAAGAACTCGTAGCGTTATTTAATGATCCGAACTTTAACGACATTCCGGTTCACGAATTTATGGAAAAGTTCACAATATAGGAGGAGAACATGAGCTGGGTAGTAAACGAACAGAGCAGTCAACAGCAACTCGCAGAACGTTTCTTGAAACTCGTGAAAGAAGATTCGATTTTGCAGATTCCAGGCGCACATGATGGAATGAGTGCGCTAATGGCGAAGAAGTCAGGGTTTGAAGCACTTTATTTATCCGGTGCAGCCTATACGGCAAGCCAAGGGTTACCAGACGTCGGTTTCATTTATTCAAATGAAATTGCAGACCGTGCGAGAGAGCTTATTCGCGCAACGGATTTACCAGTGCTCGTAGACATTGACACGGGTTACGGTGGGGTCATTAATGTAGCAAGAGCAGCAAAGGAAATGCTTGAAGCCGGTGTTGCGGCTGTTCAAATTGAAGATCAGGCGTTACCGAAGAAGTGTGGTCATTTAAACGGGAAGCAACTCGTTTCAACGGAAGATATGATAGCGAAGATTAAAACGTTGAAAGAAATTGCGCCATCACTTGTTGTTGTGGCAAGAACGGATGCAAAAGCGGTGGAAGGGCAAGAAGCAGCGTTGAAACGAATTGAAGCCTATGTTGAAGCAGGCGCCGATGCCATCTTCCCAGAAGCATTAATTAATGAAGAAGATTTTCAGTATTACGGAAGTAAAATCAACGTGCCATTGCTTGCGAACATGACGGAGTTCGGAAAAACACCTTATTATAGTGCAGTGAAATTTGAAGAACTCGGTTTCTCAATGGTGATCTATCCAGTTACTTCTATGCGAGTGGCAGCGAAAGCCTATGAGCGTGTTTTCCGTGAAATCCGTGAAAAGGGAACACAAAAAGATCATTTAGAGGAAATGCAAACGAGAGCAGATCTTTATGATGCGATTCAATATTATGATTATGAGAACTTAGATGAACAAATCGCCAAAACGGTTCTCCCGGTCGAAGGAAAAGAGCAACGATAAGTTCGAGCCGAATAACCACTTCGCACGTTACGTGCGGAGTGGTTTTCTTATTTTTTCCTCTGAAAGACTGTTCATAATCTGTTATAATTATAGTGTTTGGCTCCTATGGAGTACAATGACATCACTGCAAGATGTACATTCGGAGGGAAAACGATGAGTAAGGATTATCGTGTATTACTATATTACAAGTATGTGGACATGCCTGATTACGAAGAGTATGCCGCAGAACATTTGCGTTTTTGTAAAGAAAATGAATTAAAGGGACGTATTATTGTTGCACCAGAAGGCATTAACGGTACGGTCTCAGGTACAGTTGAACAAACAGAACGTTATATGAATTACGTGAAGCAAGACCCGAGGTTTGAAGACCTTTGGTTTAAAATAGACGAATCAGATGAGCACACATTTAAGAAAATGTTTGTTCGTCCGAAACAAGAGCTTGTTACGTGGCGTTTGGATGATGAGATTGATGACAATCCAAATAATCTCACTGGGCAGTATTTAAGTCCGAAAGAATTTCACGATGCGCTTTTAGATGAAGATACAATTGTGATTGATGGGCGTAACGATTACGAGTATGAAATTGGTCATTTTCGTAATGCAATTAAGCCAGGTGTTCAGTCTTCAAGAGAATTTCCTGAGTGGATTGATGAGAACTTAGAAGAATATAAAGATAAACGAGTGATCACGTACTGTACAGGCGGCGTTCGCTGTGAGAAGTTGACAGGTATTCTAATGAACAAAGGTTTCAAAGACGTCGCACAACTTCACGGCGGTGTTGTGAACTACAGTCAAGATGAAGAAGTGCAAGGTCGTTTATGGGACGGTAAGCTGTACGTGTTTGATGAGCGGATTTCGATTCGAGCAAATCATACGGACGAAGATGTTGTGATTGCGTCTTGCCATCATTGTGGCACGACTGAGGATCGTTACATTAACTGTAGCAATCCTGAGTGCAACCGCCAGTATGTATGTTGCACAGAATGCGAAGAAAAGCATGAAGCGGCATGTACGACAGAATGTCGTGAGCACCCGCGTAATCGCTGGCCGAACATTAAAGAAACGTATGCAGACAAGAAGGCTCAATAAGGGGAGACTAGCTGAATGGACGTTTTTGAGGCAATTCAAACACGTAGAAGCATAGGCAAAGTAGATCCACATGAGATGGTTGATAAAGAAACCTTAGAAAAAGTGCTTGAAGCAGGCAATTGGGCTCCGTCTCATTATAAGACAGAGCCGTGGAAGTTTTTCGTTCACACAGGGGAAGGGCGGCGAGCACTTGGACGAGTGCTTCGTGAGATTCAACGTGAGAAGATTGATGGAGAACCTGACGAAGAACAACTTGAGAAGCTAGACAAGACGGTCGAAAAGCCGTTTCGTGCACCAATCGTCATTACGATTGCTGTTGAACCGAGCGAGAAAGAAAAAGTGATTGAGATTGAAGAGTACGCAGCCGCTCATGCTGCTGCTCAGAACATGCTACTCGCGGCACATGCCCTCGGGTTAGGAGCGATTTGGCGTTCAGGTAAACCGATGTACCATGATAAAGTGCGAGAGTTTTATAACTTAACAGAGCGTGGTAATGTTGTTGGCTTCATTTATTTAGGGTTTCCTGCAACAGCGAAAGACAGACTTGCAGAGCGCAATCCTCACGAAGCGAAAACGGTCTACATCCATGAAGATATTGATCGCATAAATGAGTAATTCAAGAAACGACCTTTCGGTAGTGACCCCAAAAAGTTAGAGTTTGTTAAACAGCTGATTGGCTGGTTGATGTTCGATATTGAATCGGACTTTGACCAGCCAGTTTTAGTTTT